>CAWISL010000010.1:0-540680 GCA_963838795.1 uncultured Actinomycetes bacterium | reverse complement strand
GGTGGTGCCGTTCCGGGAGATTTCACGGCTGCTGTTTAGGCGTGCCTCAACGGCCGCCGAAGGGTCACGTCCAACCCTCAGGTCGGTCGGTTGGCGGTGCGCTTTCGTTTGGCCGGGCCGTTGTTGAGCGCCTGGGCCGCGCGGATGCCCTCGGCCCCGCCGGCGTCTTCGTGGGCGCTGAGGCCCCCGTCGGCGATGGCGCCGGTGAACGCTGCGAAGTCCTGCTCCGTCTGGTCGGCGTAGGACTCAGCGAACGCGCTGACCGCCTTGTCGAAGGACTTGCCCGTCCCCAGATAGGCCGAGATCGCGATCGCATCACCGGATCGGGCGTGGCGCGCGGGCCAGGGTGTGGCCGCACAGCACCGCGTAGGGGCCGATGCTCTTCTTGCTGAGCGAGGCAGGATCCGGTGACCACTTCATGTCCCGCAGCTGGCGCACGTAGAAGCTGCGGCCGGCGGGTCCATCGATCCAGCCGAGGAACGAGTCACTGGCCGCCTGCATCAACCGCTGCCCGGCGACCACCCGATGACCATGTTTGGTGAACGCCGACTTGCGGGTGTAGGCCTCCAGGACCGAGGCCTGCGCCTGCTTGACCTGGAGCACCATGAGGTCGTTCTCGTCGCGACCGCGGAGCAGCAACACGAACGCCAGCAGGCCGACACTGCCGACCCCGACCACCTTGTGGCCCATGTCGATGATCTCGTAGCGCTTGAGCAGTCGTCCTGCAGCGTCGCACGGTACTCCCGGAAGAGCGCGTTGATCCGAGCGGCGGCATCCGGGGCGATGTCCAACCGGATCAGCAGCGGGGGATCGTCGCGGAAGCGCCGCTGACCGTCCACCACTTCCGTGATCTTCTCGATCGCCGACCAGGCGTCGCGCAGTCGGGCCTTCCCGGCGGCCTTCTGGATCCCTGCCTCCGCTTTCGCCTTCCTCTTGGCCCCGGACTTCCCCTTGCCACTCGGGAGGTCCCGCACGGCCCCGACCAGCCGGCCGACGTCGATGCGGTCGTACCAGATCTCGATCTCCCGCTTCGCGGCGAAGCCCGCCATGGCCTGGCGGTAGGCGGCGGCGGCGGCCTCGGCGGCGACCCGGCCCGCCTTGGCTGACAGCCCGTTGTCCCGCGCAGCCAGCACGAAGGAGGTGGCCAGGCGCTTGAGGTCCCACTCGAACGGCCCCCGGGTTGGTCTCGTCGAAGTCGTTGACGTCGAAGATCACCGAGCGGTCCGGGGCGGCAAACAGGCCGAAGTTGGACAGATGCGCATCCCCGCACAGCTGCACGTCCAGCCCGCTGCGGGGCAAGCCGGCAAGGTCTGCGGCCATCACCAGCGCCGCCCCCCGGTAGAAGGTGAAGGCGGACACCGCCATCCGCGTGTGCCGCACCGGAACCAGTTCCTGCACCCGCGAGGTCTCCTGACCCGTCAGCAGCGCCACCGGGTCAGCCCGATCCGCCGCCAGCTCCCAGACGGACAGCCGGACATGCGGGATCTCGGCCCGCGCCACCCGCCCCTTCGTTTGCCGCTCTTCCAACCTCGGGTGCGGAACCACCTTCTGCCCGGCCGCCTTGGCGGCCCGCTGGCGGATCATGCGGGCAGACACGTCGGTTTGGCCCATGGGCGAAGCGTATTGCACCAGCCCGGGGCCTCGGGCCCAAGCTTCTTCATTACCAACAGTTCAAACTCGGCCTTGTGGTCAAGAAGCCAGTCCAGATAGAACAGGCCCTGATTGATGACGTTTTCGTTGACGGAGCGCTTATACTCCAAGATAACCGGGCTGCCGTTCTCATCCAGCCCGAGCGAGTCGATGCGCCCTCCGTGCTTTCTTGGCGGCCGAGCAGATCGAGTGGACCAGCCCACGGCTCCTATGCGTAGCCAGCGACTTCACGCGGTATGACGAACACGCTATTGCCGGTGGAGTGTTCGCTGGCGACGAAGCGCACGCCGAACAAGGCGTCCATGTTGCGCTCGATGAGAGTTTGGAGTGGCTTCTCCAGCGCAAGAGCCATGCCCTGCAGTTCGACCGCAGCGCCGTTGCCGATTCGGAACAGCTTTAGATCGCCCATCATTCATCCGTGCCCATAGGAGACAACTCCCCGCCGAAGGCCTTGGAGCTTGTGCGCCTCTACTCGAACCCTGATGTTCGGGACATAGTGGCGCATCCTGCCCAGGCGGTCACCCATGTCAAGCCTGCCAATGAAGACCGACGATTCGCTGCCATAGCGGGTGTGTGGTGATGGCGACGGCAACGGCTCGAATTTCGCCATCGTCGCGTAAATGATGAGCAGCAACACACGCCAAGATCTTCCAGGCTGTGTGGGTGGCTTGACCGACCTCATAGCTCAGGCGGGGTACGTCGAGGTGGTCCTGATACTCCATAACGATGCGTTCGAGGTCGTCGCGTAGCGTGCTGAGCACATCGATGCAGTCCCAAGTGTTGTCGGCGCGCCACGCTGGGCTAATGGCAGCCTCGGCCCGGAACTCACCGATGACTTGATCTGCAACGACGAGGAAGTTGCGGCGCCCCTGACCGAACAGCTTCGGGCCGGTCCTGAGGTAGCCGTCGAGAGTGTGGGGCTTGTCGAGGCTCACCCGGATACGCTTCGGCGAGGGCGATAGCCGAGCGCCTCGCAGGCGGCTGACGGGTGCTCACAAACCTCTGCAGTGCTATCGGATCACCGTGCTTCGAGGAGCAGGAACTGCGAGACCTGGCCGGGTGTGAAGTTGTTGTCACTCACCAGCAGCAGGGCCTGGTGTCCGTTGGGTAGCCTCGGGCCGAAGGTCATGCCCTCCAGGTTGTCCAGCGTCAGCCCGAGCGTGTCCAGGTCGAGAACCTCGGTCTTGGTCACGGGCGAGACTTCAGCGCCGAGCAGGCTGTGAACTCCGGAGACGTCGTCGGCACCAGGCAGGCCGACCAGATGCAGCGACACGGAGTTGCCCACACCGACTGAGAAGGAGCGCTCCATCGCGAGCAGGAACTGGTTGTTGAGCGGCAGCAGCTCGACCAAGCCGTTGACGCTGAAGGCACCCGGTGGAACAGGCGTGGCCGCGACGGGGTCAACCGGATAGACGTACATGCGGTCGATATGCCCCGAATCGAGGCGGAACCGCAAGAGTCGGGCTACTGAACCGTTCGTCGGCGTTGCCGCTGGCCCATCCTGCGTAAGGGCGGCCTCGTTGCCGGTGAACAGGAATGGGCCGTCGCCGACCGCGGCCGCCTCGAAGCCGAGGTTTTGACGTACGCCGGAGCCGGGACCCACCAGGAATGGCTCGGGTACGGTGAGGTCGCGTACGTAGCTGCCATCCAGCTCGTACTCGCGGATCCAGGGGTTCACTCCGGCAGCGGCGACGCCCTCGGAGGTGACCACCACCGTGTCGTCGGCGGTCAGGGTCAGCCCCTCCGGATCCACGGTCCCAGGTGCGTAGGACTCACCCGCGGGCGGCTCCAGCGCGGTGACATCGACCACCGTCACATCACCTGGGCCGAGGCTTCCGTCCGCCACGTCAATGTCGAGAGTGTAGAAGCGCACAGGTCCCAAGGAGCCCTGGTCATCGGAGATCGCGTAGTACAGGTCGCGCTCAGTGTCGTAGGTGATGCTGGACAGCCCGCCAACGACGGTCCCGTCGAACGGGAGACCGGGGGGGAGCGTCGACTCGCCACGGAACTCCAGGTGCACCGGTCGAGCTCGTTCCACCAGCGCCATCGCCGAGCCGCCCTGCGTGAGCGGCAGCGCTGTGACGGCGCAAAACGCCGCCAACGTCGCTGCGATCCGGGTGCGGTGACTTCCTCGCGCCATCATGGACTCCCTCCCGTGCGGCCTCGTCGCTCAACTGTCCCGCACTGGGGTCGTCGCGCGGAATCCCTACCGGCACACGGGTCGTCGCCGCGTCCCCCATTTGACGTAGCGACAGTCGCGAAGTGTGGACCGCGACCATGTTATGCAACACGAGCTGCTCTGCGTCCTTGGACGCACTCGAGCGGGCCAGCAGCGCCAACCAGCCGACGATCACGACGACCTGCCAACGTGCGGGGGGCTCCGACACCCGCGCCCGCTCGGCGCGGTGGAGATGGCGCTTGGCGTCCTGCTGCTACTGACCAGCGATGTCGACCCCAGGTTGCTCGAGCCGATCGCGGCCGCCTGGGTGCGGTCAGCGGCATCCTGCTTCTGGCCCAAGGGCTGCGGCTGCGCCGCTTCGCCCGCACCTGGCAGACTCCGGGCACGCCGCCCCAAAATCCCTTGCCGGCCGCGACGCTCACCAGAAAACCGCATGGGTTCGAGTGAGCGCGACAAGCACCCGTCCGAGTGGAGCTTGTGCGCCTCTACTCGAACCCTGAGGTTCGGGACATAGTGGCGCGTGCTGCCCAGGCAGTCACCCATGTCAACGCTCGACCACAACAGCGCCGCTTCCCCTCCTTCGGCTCGCCGACGCTGGCGGCTCGCCGACCGACTGGGCGAGCAGATCATCCGCCAGCTGCTGACCGACAGCCGTGCCGGCACACCACAACGAGAACTGGCCGAGCGATACGGCATCAGCCTGAGCAGCGTCAAGCGCATCCTGCGCCATTGACCTCAACCTGAAGCACTACTACAGCGCATAGCTATCGCGGGTGCGCTACCTCGGGCGCAACCTCACTCTGCCCGTCACCAATGTCGCAAGACCCTGCCGGGCGACTCTAGCGGAGCGCACACGCCCTCTTCTGCCGATGAGCGGATGTCCACAACGCGGGTCGAGGCGGGTCACCATTTCGCCAGATGGATCCCGTCGCTCGACGCCTTCAGCGATCAGGCACGCTGCGCGTCGCTTGCTAGTTCTGGTTGTGGGTATCGCCGGGCCAGCCTGTCACCTATGCCGTGGAGGATGGCCAGACCGACGATCAACAAGGCAATGCCCGCGAGAATCTGGAACCCGCGTTCCTCGGCTTCGAACGCCACGTCGTCTGGGGCGGCGACGAAGAGCACCAGAGAAAACGTGTATAGGCCGTACATCCGCCAGTACGTCGCCCGCTGCATGACCGCGAGCAGGAACGCCAAAATGGCCAAGGCCGTGAGAACCCACGAGGGCGGCGCGATGATCGCCACGACCACCGCAGCAGCCGCACCCAGCCGCAGTCCCGAGCGCCTTCTCGTGGATGCGCTCACGTCTGCCCCAACAGCAGGTACATCACGAGGATGAGGATCGGCTCGGGCACCCAGTACGGCTCGGTCCACGACAACGCCACCCCGACCGATGCGGCCGCACCCATGACGGCGCCGAAGGCTTAGCGCGATAACGACGGTGACTGGCAGCGAGTACCTGGCACCCTCGACCACCGGCGGCGCACCGAAACGGCGCGCGATCACGATGCCGTACCCGACGCCTATCGCAACGATCGCCCCGAACGTGAGCGCGGACGTCGCGGTCGAGACCGGCGTGACGAATGTGGCGGCAAAAGGAGCCATCAGCAACGGAGCGAACCAGCCGAACCGATACCCGGCACCGGCAATGACTCCCGTGGTCGCCAGCAGCGCCACCCACCACCAGTCGTACGCCGTATACGCCCCCAGTCCAGCAACCACCCCGACCAGTGGCGTCAGGTAGACCATCCGGCGTGTCCCCGCCGAGTTTGGCACCGAGAGCACCCCACAACACGCCCGGTGAACAACGCCGAGACACCCAACTCACCCACCAATGCGCCTATCAGGACGGCAGGAAGAACAACGCCGACTAGCACCGCACCAAGAAGATGGAGCATTCGCCGACCACCTGACGGGCTCCTCCGTCGCAGGCACAGTGAGCCTCGGTCGGCTGCTCTGTCCCCGTGGCCGACATTCTCGGCATCGCATCACACGCTCACCGCCCATCGGAAGAGTCCGTCGTTCCCGTGGCGACTTTACGCGCCGATCAACGATCGAACCGGGCGGCGAGCGAGCGGATGCCTCGGGATTAGCTGTCGCTAGGAACGTACGGACATGCCGCTGAGAGTGAGACCGGCACGTGTCTAGGCCGTCTTGGTACGGCCTCGTCATAGCTCGATCAGAAGCGCAAGCGGACCGTGAAAAAGTTCTCCATTTCGACTAGTGATTAACCACAGGGTTCGAGTAAGCGCGACAAGGTCCCGTCGGAGTGGAGCTGAGGGGACTCGAACCCCTGACCCCCTCCATGCCATGGAGGTGCGCTACCAGCTGCGCCACAGCCCCGTGCCGATCGGCTCAGCAAGGATAACGGACCGAGCAGTCCAGCCCGTAATCCCGTCTAGGCACGTCAGCCCTCTTCGATCACGACCGGCGTCGGCAACGTCCCAGCGTTGTGCTCGACCAAGACCCAGCCCTGGTCGGTGTCACGCAGCATCGACCACGACCCGTTGGAGAGCCCGCCGATATTGGTGAACCGCTCGAGCGGCATGCCGATGAGCGCCGCAATGCCGAGTCTGGCCGCGCCACCATGGGTCGTCAGCACCGCAAGGCCGTCGTCGGACAGTCGCGCCGCGATGTCCCGGACGGCGGCGGCCATCCGCTCTGCGACGTCCTGGCGAGTCTCGCCACCGCCGACCTTGAGCAGCGGGTCACCGGCGCGCCAGGCCTTGTACTCCTCGGGAAAACGCGATGCGATCTCGGCGCCGGTGAGGCCCTGCCATTCGCCGGCAAACGTTTCCCGTAGGCGCTCATCGAGTTGAATCGGCTTGCCGGTGATCTCGGCGAGTGCCGCCATGGTGTCCCGGGTGCGTCGCAAATCGGACGATATCAGCAGGTCGGGCTCCAGCGCGGCCAGTCTTCGGGCCGACTCCCACGCCTGTGCGCGCCCGATCTCGTCGAGGTCGATGTCGGTCTGCCCCTGGAAACGGCCGGTCGCATTCCACTCGGTCCGCCCATGCCGCCACAGGACGATCCGCCGGCTCACCTGCCGGCTCGCACGGCTTCCGGCAGCGGAATCAACGGGCAGTCCTTCCACAACCGTTCCAGCGCATAGAACGTTCGGTCGTCGCTGTGTTGGACGTGAACAACGATGTCGAGGTAGTCGAGGAGCACCCAACGACCTTCCCGTTCGCCCTCGCGGCGAACAGGTTTGGCGTTGAGCGCGCTCAGCCGTTCCTCGACGCCGTCGACGATCGATCTGACCTGACGGTCGTTGGGCGCGGAGCAGATGACGAAGACATCGGTGATGGCGAGCCGGTCGGAAACGTCGAACGCGACGATGTCGTCGGCGAGCTTCTCAGCGGCGGCTTCGGCGGCCGCAACGGCAAGCGACATCGCGCGGGGGGAGGCGGGCAAACGTACGGCCTTTCGTTCGGGGACCTTCCGGGGTCCAGCGTCTCACGTCTGGCCGGCAGAATAGAGCCGACGTTTGGTGATGTACTGGACTATTCCATCCGGAACGAGGTACCAGATCGGCTCGCCGCGGGCGACCCGCTCCCGGCACTCGGTCGACGAGATCGCCAGCGCCGGAACCTCCACGAGCGTCACCTTGTCCGGGGGCAGTCCCGCGGCGGTTAGAGAGTGCTCCGGCCGCGTACAGCCGACGAAGTGCGCGAGCGCGAACAACTCGTCCGGGTTGCGCCACGAGAGGATCTGCTCGAGCGCGTCGGCGCCGGTGATGAAGAACAGGTCCCAATCCGGCCCCCGCTCGGCCTGCAGGTCCCGGAGTGTGTCGACGGTGAATGTGGGGCCCGCGCGGTCGATGTCGACGCGGCTGACCGAAAACCGTGGGTTCGACGCGGTCGCGATCACCGTCATCAGATAGCGGTCCTCGGCCGGCGAGACCTCGCGCTCGGTTTTCTGCCAGGGGTGACCAGTCGGGACGAAGACGACCTCATCGAGGTCGAACCAGGATCGGACCTCGCTGGCGGCGACCAGATGCCCGTGGTGGATCGGGTCGAACGTCCCGCCCATCACGCCGAGTCGCCTGCGATCACCCACCTGCGACAAGGTAGCGCCGGTACCGGCTTCAGGCGTGCGGGCGTCCCTTGCCGAAGATCAGCGTCACGATGAGCAACCCCATCAGGAGGACCACGACGCCGATGCCCCACACCGGAGCCGGCGGTCCTTCGACGATGCGCTCGGCGGGCTCGGTCAGGTGGAGGACGCTCATGTCGGGCAGCGTACCGGCCCTGACCTGTCAGCGACGGATGTGACCGTCGCCAGTTACCACGAACATCGTCGAGGTCAACTCGGTCAGCCCCATCGGCCCCCGGGCGTGCAGCTTCTGCGTCGAGATGCCGATCTCGGCCCCGAAGCCGAGCTCTTCCCCGTCGGTGAACCGGGTTGACGCATTTACCATGACGGCGGCCGAGTCGACCGTCGCGGCGAATCTGCGGGCGTGGGCCAGCGATCGCGTGACGATCGCCTCGGTGTGCCCGCTCCCCCACCGCCGGATGTGCGCGACGGCGTCGTCAAGAGAGTCGACGACACCCGCTGCGATGTCCAGCGAAAGGAACTCCGCCGCCCAGTCCTCGTCGGTGACAGGTTCGACGTCGTCGCTATAAGCACGCACTCGATCGTCACCGTGCACAGTTACGCCCGCATCCTGCAATGCCGTCAGCGCCGAGGGGAGGAACTGCTCCGCGACCTCGGAGTGGACGAGCAGCGTCTCCGCCGCGTTGCAGACGCTGGTCCGCTGTGTCTTCGAGTTGACGACGATCGCCAGGGCCTGGTCCAGGTCGGCCTCGGCGTCCACGTACACCGTGCAGTTGCCCACACCGGTCTCGATCACCGGCACCGTCGACTCGTCCACGACGCTGCGAATCAGCCCAGCACCCCCACGAGGGATGCCGACGACGTGCTCCACTTCTCCACGGACATGGGCTGGATCATGGGCCCGTGGGCCGTGGTCGGAGGCGGCGCGCTCGGCTGCACGCTCCTGTTCGCCGAGGGCGCGCCCGATCGGCCCGCCGACCGCCTCTGGAGGCTGGTCGAGGACGAGCGCGTCTCTGTGCTCGGCCTGTCGCCGACGCTCGTTCGGGCGCTCATCCCGCACGGCGAGCCGGAGGCCGACCTCTCTTCGCTCCGGATTCTCGTGACGACGGGCGAGCCGTGGAACCCCGATCCCTATCGCTGGCTCTTCGAACGCGTCGGAGGCGGGCAGCGCCCGATCATCAACTGCTCGGGAGGCACCGAGGTGGCAGCGTGCTTCCTCTCGCCCACGCCCGCGATCCCGATCAAGGAGTGCTCGCTCGGCGGGCCCGCGCTCGGGATGGCGATGGACGTCGTGGGCGCCGACGGCGCGTCGCTCCTCGGCACGGGCGAGGTTGGAGAGCTAGTCTGCCGGCGGCCCTTCCCCGGCATGACGCGTGGCTTCTGGCGCGACCCCGAGCGGTACTTGGACACGTACTGGCGCCGCTTTCCCGGCGTCTGGGTCCACGGCGACTGGGCCTCGGTGGACGAGGACGGCTACTGGTTCCTGCACGGGCGCTCCGACGACACGCTCAACATCGCCGGCAAGCGCATCGGCCCGGCGGAGCTCGAGTCGGCCGCCGTTGCCCACCCGGCGGTGTCGGAAGCCGCAGCGGTCGGCGTGCCGCATCAGGTGAAGGGCGAGGTGGCCTGGGTCTTCTGCGTCGCTGGCCCCGGGCCACGAGCCGAGCGAGGAGCTGGCCGCCGAGGTGGCAGCGACCGCGGCGAGCGAGCTCGGCAAGGCGTTCAAGCCGGACCGGGTCGTCTTCGTCCCGGCGCTCCCCAAGACGCGGAGCGCCAAGATCGTGCGCCGCGCGGTGCGGGCGAAGGCGCTGGGCGCGGACCCCGGCGACCTCTCCTCCGTCGAGAACCCCGAATCCCTCGAGGCCATTGCTCGCGCCGTCTGAGTATGAAGGCACGCCGACGCGCGGCTACCTGGACAGCGCCACCTACGGCCTGCCGCCGCGCTCGACCCTTCGCGCGATGGAGAAGGCGCTCGAGGGCTGGCGCTGCGGCCGACGGTGGCGGGACTGGGAGGAGGACGGCGAGGCCTGCCGCTCGCTCTTCGCCGGCCTCGTCGGAGCGCGGCCGGAGGACGTCGCGCTCGTGACCACCACCTCGAGCGCGGCCGGCCTGGTCGCGGCGAGCCTGCCTGTGGAAGCGGGCTCGAACGTCGTCCTCTACGAGCGCGACTTCACGTCGGCGATGCTCCCCTGGCAGGGCCTCGAGCGGCAAGGCGTGGAGCTGCGTCTCGTCCCGCTCGAAGCCGTCCCGGAGGCAGTCGACGAGCGGACGGCGATCGTCTCCGTGAGCCTCGTCCAGTCCGCGGAGGGCAGAGTCGTCGACCTGGACGCGCTCCGGGCGACTGGCGCCCGCATCTTCCTCGACGCGACCCAGGCCGTAGGCGCCTATCCGGTCGACGTCGAGGGAGTCGACTTCCTCGTGGCGCATGCATACAAGTGGCTCCTCTGCCCGCGGGGGCTGGCGTTCCTCTACGCCGAGCCCGAGCGGCGCCTCGAGATCGAGCCGTGGACCGCGGGGTGGAAGTCGCGCGAGGATCCGTATGAGGACTACTACGGCCTTCCGGAGCTGACCGGCGACGCGCGCCGGCTCGACGTCTCGCTTCCCTGGCTCCCCGCAGCGGGCGGGCGAGCCAGCCTGGAGCTCTTCGCCTCCCTCGGGATCGGGCGCATCGCCGCGCACAACCTCGGCCTCGCCCGCGCCCTGACCGGCGAGCTCGGCCTACCCGACGCGGAGTCGCCGATCGTTCGGCTCGCGGTCGACGACGCCGAGGGCGCCGCACGGCGGCTGCAGGAGGCGGGCATCGCCTGCTCGGTGCGGGGTGGATCCGTTCGGCTCTCCTTCCACCTCTACAACGACGAGACGGACGTCGAGCTGGCCGCGGCCGCGCTTCGTCCATCCGCCGCGGTCCAGTAAGGTCCGCGCATGATTCGACTGCTCGTCAGGCTGCTCGTGGTCGTGGCGGCGAATGCGGTCGGCCTGCTCGTCGCGGCAGCGGTCCTCGACGGCGTGAAGCTGGACGCCGCGGGGTTCGTCCTCGCGCTCGTCATCTTCACCGTGGTGTTCGCGCTTATGACGCCGTTCCTCGCGAGCCAGTTCAGGGAACGACGCTCGGCCGCCCTCGGAGGCGTGTCGCTGATCGCGACGTTCGTCGCTCTCCTGGTCGCCGACCTCCTCTCGGACGGCCTCTCGATCGAAGGAATCGGAACGTGGATCGCCGCCACGGTGATCGTCTGGGTCGCCTCGCTCCTGGCAGCGTTCATCCTGCCGTTCCTCGGCCTGAAGAAGTACCTCGAGGCCCGCCAGACCTAGCGGTTTTCGCTTTATAGGCATAAACGGCTAGAATTGGGCCCATGAGGCTCGCTCTGGCCCAGATCAACACGGTCGTCGGCGATCTCGACGGCAACCGGGAGCGCATCCTCGGCCGGCTCGAGGAGGCGCGGGAGGATGGGGCCGACCTCGTCCTCTTCCCGGAGCTTGCGGTCACCGGCTATCCACCCGAGGATCTTCTCCTCCGCCCGGGCTTCCTGAAGGCGGCGGCCCGAACGCTCGAGGAGATCGCCGCGGCGACGAAGGGAATCGCTGCGCTCGTGGGCACCCCGCATCTCGACCGGGACCTCTTCAACGCCTGCGCCGTCTGCGCCGACGGCGACGTGAAGGCGGTGTACCGCAAGCAGTTCCTCCCCAACTACGGGGTGTTCGACGAGGACCGCTACTTCCAGCCCGGCCGCGGCCTCGTGCTCCTCCGCTGCGGCGAGACGCTCATCGGGCCGACGGTCTGCGAGGACATCTGGCAGCCCGGCCCGCCCGCGACCGACCTGGCCCTCGCGGGTGCGCACGTCGTCGCCAACATCTCGGCCTCGCCCTTCCACGTCGGCAAGGGGGCCGAGCGTGAGGAGATGCTCGCCACGCGCGCTCGGGACAACTCCTGCTGGATCGCCCTCGTGAACGCGGTCGGCGCGCAGGACGAACTGATCTTCGACGGCCAGAGCCTCGTCCTCGACGAGAACGGCGAGGTCGTCGTTCGCGGGCCGGCCTTCGAGGAGGCGCTCCTCCTCGTGGACGTCGACGCGACGACCGCCGTGGCGCGAAGGCTCCGCGACGCGCGCCGGCGCTCCCTTGCCCGCGCCCGGCGCGAGCTGCCCGAGGCCGAGGTGATCGACGTCCCGCGCCAGGATCCGCCGGAGAGGCCGCCCGTGCGCCCGGCAGTCGCCGAGCCGCTGGGCGAGCTGGAGGAGATGCGGCTCGCCATCGAGCTGGGCCTCGGCGACTACGCCCGCAAGAACGGCTTCGCCGAGGTCGTCCTGGGGATCTCGGGGGGGATCGACTCCGCGCTCACCGCGGCGCTCGCCGTCGAGGCGCTCGGGCCCGAGCATGTCGTCTGCGTCTCCATGCCGTCGCGGTTTTCCTCGCCGGAGACGCGCGAGGACGCCCGCGCCGTCGCCGAGTCGCTCGGCGCCCGGTATCTCGAGATCCCCATCGACCCGATTGTGGACGCGTTCGGCGCAGCCCTGGCCGAAGCGTTCTCGGGGACGGAGCCCGGCATCGCGGAGGAGAACGTCCAGGCACGGGCGCGGGGCGTGATCGTGATGGCGCTCTCGAACAAGTTCGGCTGGCTCGCGCTCGCCACCGGGAACAAGAGCGAGCTCTCCGTCGGCTACGCGACGCTCTACGGAGACATGGCCGGCGGATTCGCGCTGCTCAAAGACGTCTACAAGACGGACGTCTTTCGCCTGGCTCGGCATCTCAACGAGCGCGCCGGTCGGGAGCTGATTCCGGCCTCGATCATCGAGCGCGCCCCGAGCGCCGAGCTCCGACCCGACCAGCGGGACGAGGACTCGCTGCCTCCCTACGCGAAGCTCGACCGGGTTCTGGAGGCCTATGTGGAGCTGGACAGCTCGCGCGAGGAGCTCGCATCGGACGGCTTCGACCCGGAGATCGTGGAGCAGGCTGTCGCGATGATCGATCGCGCCGAGTACAAGCGCCGCCAGGCAGCCCCAGGAGTGAAGCTACGCCCGAAAGCCTTCGGCCGTGACCGCCGCATCCCGATCACGAACCGCTGGCGAGGCTAGCCGCTCGACCGCTCCCTACAGGTGAGCCCTCGTTAAGTCACGGGGCACCCCTCTCCCACCACCCGCTTTCCAGCGTAACGCCAATTCACGCACGCGTGGCGCGCGACATGGGTCGAGACGGGCGCGGGCCCGTGCCGGAAGTGGGACCGCGGGGCCCGAGGGCGGCGGCCAGCGTCGTGAACCAACGCAGGCGCTCCGCGTAGGGAACGGCGGCGTTCGCCGGCGAGGTCGACGGGAGCACGAAGAGCCGCGTCGCCTCCAGGGCTCGCCCCTGGAGGCCGTGCCCGCAGTTCGGGACGCCGAGCGCGCCCTGGTAAGCCGCCTTGCCGACGAAGGCGATCATCCGGGGCCGAAGCTCCGTCGCGATCCGCTCGAGGCGCTCGCGCGAGCCCTCGAAGTCGCCGCGCCGCAGGTCGCCGCTCCCCTTGGTCGTCCTCTGAGCGGCGTTCGTGAGCCCGTATCCGAGCTCGAGGAGCGACCACTGCTCCGACGGGGCGAGCTGGCGCGGCGTCAGTCCCGAGTCCGCGAGGAGTCGCCAGAAGTCGTTCCTCGGATTGGCGAAATGTGCAGCGGCGGCCGAGGAACGCCTGCCCGGGTTGATGCCGCAGAACACGCAGCGCAGCCCCGGCGCCAGGACGTCGGGCACGGCGGGGGCCCACGGCGCAGCCACGGCGATACTCTACGTCGGAGCAACCAGGAGGACGACATGGCGCAGGTCGAGGACAAGCCCGGGGTCGCGACGCAGACCCTCAAGAACTACATCGGAGGCAGCTGGGTGGAGGCCGAGGGCGCCGAGACGCTCGACGTCGTGAACCCCGCCAACGGCGAGCCTGCTCGGAGTCGTCCCGCTTTCCGGCCCGTCCCAGGTCGACGAGGCCGTGAGGGCCGCGCGCGAGGCGTTCCCGGGCTGGCGGGCCACGCCTCCTGTCGAGCGCGCCCGCGCCTGCTTCGAGCTCAAGTACCGACTCGAGGCGGCGCTGGACGAGCTCGCGCTCCTGGTCACCCGCGACAACGGCAAGGCGATCAAGGACGCCGCCGGAGAGGTGCGGCGAGGGATCGAGTGCGTCGAGGTCGCCACGGGCATCCCGTCGCTCATGCAGGGCACGAATCTCGAGGACGTCTCGCGCGGGATCGACTCGGACATGGTCCGCCAGCCGATCGGCGTCTTCGCGGCGATCACCCCGTTCAATTTCCCGTTCATGGTGCCAATGTGGTTCCTGCCGTTCGCGATCGCGTGCGGAAACACGTTCGTGTGCAAGCCGTCGGAGCAGGATCCCCTCGCGGTGCAGCGGACCTTTGAGCTCCTCGACGGCGTCGTTCCGCCCGGCGTCGTCAACCTCGTCCACGGCGGCAAGCCCTCGGTGGACGCGATTCTCGAGCACCCGGGGATCGACGGTGTCTCCTTCGTCGGCTCGACGCCCGTGGCGCACTACATCTACGAGACCGCGGCCAAGCACGGAAAGCGCGTGCAGGCGCTCGGCGGGGCGAAGAACCACGTCATCGTCATGCCCGACGCCGAGCTCGCCGCCGCCGTCGACGGCGTCCTCTCCTCGGCGTTCCACGCCGCGGGCCAGCGGTGCCTGGCGAACTCGGTCTGCATCGCGGTGGGAGACGCCTACGAGCCGCTGAAGGCGGCGCTCGCGGAGAAGGGAGGCGCCATGGTCGTCGGCGACGGCGCCGATCCGGAGACGGAGGTCGGCCCCGTGATCTCCTCCGGGTCCCAGGAGCGCATCCTCGGCTGGATCGAGAAGGGAGCGAGCGACGGCGAGCTCGTCCTCGACGGGCGCGGCCGCGGCTCGGAGGAGGGCAACTTCATCGGCCCGACGATCATCGAGTCCGAGCCGGGCTCGGAGATCGCGCGGGAGGAGATCTTCGGTCCCGTCCTCACGCTGCTCAAGGCGGCCGACCTGGGGGAGGCGCTCGAGATCCTCAACGCCTCGACGAAGGGCAACGCAGCCTCGATCTTCACGACGAGCGGCGGCGCCATGCGTCGGTTCCGGTACGAGGCGCAGGCGGGGATGCTCGGCGTCAACATCGGTGTCGCGGCGCCGATGGCGTACTTCCCCTTCACTGGTTGGAAGGACTCGTTCTTCGGCGACCTGCACGCGCACGGCCGCGATGGAATCGAGTTCTACACCGAGAAGAAGGTCGTCATCACCCGCTGGCCCAAGGTCTGAGCGAGCCGAACATGAGCGTGGTCGCCTTCGACGTCGCCGCCGTTCGCGCGCGCTTCTCGGCGCTCGACCGGCCGACGGCCTTCTTCGACGCCCCCGGGGGCACCCAGGCGCCGGACTCCGTGATCGAGGCGATGGCCGGCTACCTACGTGAGTTCAACGCGAACCTGGGCGGGGCGTTCGAAGCCAGCCGGCGAAGCGATGCGCTGGTCGTCTCCGCCCACCACGCGGCCGCCCGCTTTCTCGGCTGTGACCCCGACGAGGTCGGCTTCGGCCAGAACATGACCACGCTCAACTTCGCGCTCACGCGCACGCTCGCTCGTGACCTCCGCGCCGGGGACGAGATCGTGGTCACGCGGCTCGACCACGACGGCAACGTCTCACCCTGGCTCCACCTGGCCGACGACCTCGACCTCGTCGTCCGCTTCGTCGACCTGAACGAGGAGGACGCCAGCCTCGACATGGACGACCTGGAGCGCCAGCTGGGCGAGCGGACACGTGTGGTCGCCTTCCCGTGGGCCTCCAACGCGGTCGGGACGATCACCGACGCCGCGCGGATCGTCGAGCTTGCCCACGAGGCCGGCGCCCTCGCATGGGTGGACGCCGTCCACTACGCCGCGCACTGTCCCATCGACGTCCGCGAGCTCGGCGCCGACGTGCTGCTTTGCTCGCCCTACAAGTTCTTCGGCCCGCACCTGGGGCTCTTCTACGGCCGGCGCGAGCTGCTCGAGCGCTGGCGGCCGTACAAGGTCCGTCCGGCGCCAGCCGAGCCTGTCGGCGCCCGCTTCGAGACCGGTACGCTCCCGCACGAGGCCCTAGCCGGGTTCAACGCAGCGGTCGCCTACCTGGACTCGGTCGCCTGGGACGGCATCGCGGCTCACGAGCGCGAGCTCGGAGAGCGACTCCTCGCCGGCCTTCCGGACGGCCTCAGGCTCTACGGCAGGCCGACCATGGAGGGGCGGGTGGCCACCTTTGCCGTCACGGTTCCCCGGCTGACCCCCGAGCAGGCCGCAACGCGCCTGGCCGAGCAGGATCTTGCCGTCTGGTGGGGCGACTACTACGCGGTCGAGGTAATGACCCGGCTCGGCCTGCCCGACGGCGCCCTGCGCCTCGGGATCATCCACTACAACACCGGCGAGGAGGTCGACCGCCTCCTCGCCGCGCTCCACGACCTCGTGTAGCCGATGCTCCGGCTCTACTGGGCGAAGAACGACGGCATGGGCGGGCACGTCTTCCTCGGGCTCGAGGATCTGCAGCAGCTCATGGAGGAGATGGCCGCGCAGGGCATGAGCGGCTGGCTCCAGCTCGATCGCCTCGAGCCGGGGACCCTGATCCCTCCCGGAGCGGTCGACTTCGCTCTGTCCCAGGCCTCGCCCGAGACGAAGGTGCTCGCCGACGAGAAGCTCTGGCATGACTGGCTCGCCTTTCTCGCCGGAGCGGCCGAGAACGGCGGCCTCGCCGTGCAGTAGGCGAGCCCCGCCGGCGCGGCCGCTGGCAAGATGGGCTGCACCCCGAATCTGGAGGCACCCTGATGAGCGAAGCGCCGCAGTCGCCGCCCCCGCCCGGACAACAACCGCCCGGCGGCTCCGAAGGCTCCCGGAATCTCTGGATCTACCTCGGGGTCGGCACCGGCGTCGTCGTCCTGGCCGTCATCCTCTTCGTCGCGCTGCGACCCGACGACAGCGAGCCCGCCGCCGACACGACCTCTGAGGCCCAGACGACGACGGTGCAGACGACCACCGAGGTGACGACCCAGGAGACGACCACGACGGTGCAGACGACCACGACGACGCCGGCCGACCAGCCGCAGCGAGTGAACGTCCGCTTCGAGAACGGCGAGGTCGTCGGCGGCATCGTGCGCGCGGATATCGACGAGGGCACGCAGGTCGTGCTCGTCGTCCGTGCCGACGTCACCGACGAGGTGCATCTCCACGGCTACGACCTCTTCGCGGACGTCGCGCCCGGACAGGCGGCACGGATCACCTTCCGCGCGGACAGGACCGGCGAGTTCGAGGCCGAGCTCGAAGACCTCGGAGTCCCGATCGCGGAGCTGACCGTCAGCTAGTCACGTGAGCCAGCCGCTCGCGCACGGCATCGGCGGGGTCAGTGACCTGCCGGTCCCGCTGTGGCTCTTCTACTACGGGGCCGCGCTCGTCCTCATCCTCTCGTTCGTCGCCCTCTGGGCCCTGTGGAAGCGGCCCCTGCTGGAGCGTGCGAGCGCTGGTCGGCCGCTTCCGGTCGCGCTCGCGCGCGTCCTGCGAAGCCGGGCGCTGCGGATCGTCGCCGGCGGCCTCTCGTTCGCCCTCCTCGTGCTCGTCACCGTCGCCGCGGCGATCGGCGACACCTCGCCCAACGAGAACCTCGCCCCGCGTTTCGTCTTCGTCGTCTTCTGGCTCGGCCTTCCGGCGCTGAGCGTCCTCTTCGGCGACGTCTGGACGGTGCTCAGCCCCTGGCGCGCCGCAGCCGACGCGGCGGCCTGGGCCTCCGAGCAGAGCGGCCTGCGCTGGGAGACGCCCTTCACCTATCCGGCCGGGCTTGGCCGCTGGCCGGCCGCCGTCCTTCTCTTCGGGTTCGCTGCCCTCGAGCTCGCCTACTGGGATCCGGCGGATCCCCGCGCTCTCGTCCTCGCCATCCTCCTGTACACCGCGATCACCTGGGTCGGGATGCTCGCCTACGGCAGGGAGCGCTGGATCGAGAGCGGGGAGGCCTTCGCCGTCTACTTCGGCCTCCTGGCGCGCATCGCGCCGTTCGGCGAGCACGACGGTCGGCTGATCGTCCGCTGGCCCTTCACCGGGCTGACACAGCTCGATCCCCGTCCGGGGACACTCGCCTTCGTCGCGGTGATGCTCGGCTCCGTCGCCTTCGACGGCTTCAGCTCGACGGAGCTCTGGGTCGACTTCCGCGCGAACCGACTGCGCTCGGTGATCGAGCGCTCGCCCGACCTCGCCGACGTGCTCGGGATGCTCCTGGCGTCCGCGGGCCTGCTCCTGATGGTCGTCTTCGTGGCCCTCGCCTACATCCTCGCCATGCGGGCCGCCGCCTACGCGGTGAACTACGACGGCGACCTCACCGGCGCCTTTTTGGGCAGCCTCGTGCCGATCGCGCTCGCGTACGTGATCGCCCACTACTTCTCCTTCTTCGTGCGGGAGGTGCAGTACCTGGCGCCGTTCGCGTCCGACCCCTTCGGCTTCGGCTGGGATCTCTTCGGCACGGCCGACGTCATGCCCGACATCGGCGTGCTCGCGCCGAAGACGATCTGGTACGCCCAGGTCGCAGCGCTCGTGATCGGCCACGTCGCGGGCCTCGTGCTCGCGCACGACAAGGCGGTCGAGCTCTTCGAGTCACCGAGGAAGGCCGCGATCAGCCAGTACGCGATGCTGGCGCTGATGGTCGTCTACACCCTCGCGGGGCTCTGGCTGCTCTCGCAGTAGCGACCGCGTGCCGCTACGAGTAGGACTTGCGGGCGGCGTCCCAGCGCGGCTCGTCCCGGCGGATCGCGTCGGGGTCGATCCCGCGATCCTCCGCCAGCGCCACCGTGAGGAGCTGGAAGCGGACGATGTCGACGACCGGATGCTCCGTGGGGACGAGCGTCGTCGAGGCGCCGATCTCGCCCAGGGCACGGACGACGTCGCGAGCGCGCTCGGCTGCACGGCCCTGGCCTTCGAGGACGAAGACGCGCACCGTCTCGTCGATCGCGGCGAGATGGCCGTGGAGGATCTGCTCGACGTGGTGGGCCTCGGTCGGGATGTGAACGCCCTCCCGCAGCTTGAGCGCCGCCTCCCGGACCGTCGGCAGGTCGCGCCCCGCGCCGACGACGGCGATGCGCTCGTGGGCGGAGACCGGGAACGGCTCCTCCGCCAGCACGCGCTCGACGGCGGCGGGAAGCCCTGAGACGTCCTCGCCTCGCAACGCCGCGAGCGCGGCGACGGCGGCCGTGTAGCTCGCCGTGTGGCAGTACGACGCCTCCACCTCGGGGGTGACGACGATCACCTCGTCGGCAAGCTCGGCGAGAGGGCTCTCCTCCTTGCCGGTGACGAGCCAGGAGGGCCCGGAGAACGCCCGCACCGCCTCGAGCGCCATCGCCGTCCCGCCCTCGTGGGAGACGACGACGAGGAGATCGGCCTCCGGGGGCGAGAGCACCGCTTCGAGCGCCTGCATCGCACGGCCACCCGTCTGGGCCGCGTGCAAGGAAGTGCCGCAGCCCGTGAGGACGACGCGACCCTCAGGCAGCCGGCGGTCGCCGACGCGCGCGGAAACGGCCCGGAGCCACTCGGGCTGGGCGAAGACCGCTCTGCGGGTGAGCTCGCCGGGCACCGGAGCCGCGAAAGTACCATGCCGGGATGGAGGGCTACCGCTTCGTCTTGCGGCGCGAGGTCGAGTTCCGCGACATCGACGCTGCAGGCCACGTCAACAACGCGGTCTACCTGACCTTCCTGGAGACGGCGCGGATCCGGTACCTGATCGAGGTCCTGGGACCGCAGTTCGCCTACGAGCTCTCGCTGGTCCTCGCTCGCATCGAGGTCGACTTCCGCTCGCCGGCGCGGTTTCCCGAGACCCTCGAGGTCGGGGCGCGCGTCAACCGCCTCGGAACGAAGAGCTTCGACATGGAGCACGAGGTCCGGGGCGGAGACGGGCGCATCGTGCTGGAGGCGTCGTCCGTGCTGGTCGCCTACGACTACGAGGCGAACGCCCCCATGGCGGTTCCCGAGGACTGGCGCGCCCGTCTCGACGCCTACGAAGAGAGGAGCTCTGTGGCTACATGAGCGTGACGACGAAGACGTTCGAGAAGACCACCCTCCCGAACGGCCTGCGGGTCGTCACGGCGGACATGCCGCAGGCGAAGTCGGTCGCGTGCTTCGTGATGCTCGCGGCCGGCTCTCGCTACGAGACCAAGGAGACGAACGGCATCGCGCACTTCGCCGAGCACATGTTCTTCAAGGGAACGGAGAACCGGCCGAGCGCCCGTGACATCGCCGGCGAGATCGACTCGATCGGCGGCGAGTTCAACGCCTTCACCGGGAAGGAGTACACGGGCTACTACGTCAAGTGCGCGGCCGAGCACCGAGACACGGCGCTCGACGTGCTCGTCGACATGCTCCGCAACTCGAAGTTCGACGGCGAGGAGATCGAGCGCGAGAAGGGCGTGATCGTCGAGGAGATGAACATGTACTACGACACGCCGCGCGACTACGTCGACGGGGTGTACGACGACCTTCTCTACGGCGACCAGCCGCTCGGCTGGGACATCATCGGCACCAAGGAGACCGTTCGGGGAGCGACCCGCGAGACGTTCGTCGACTATCTCGACCGCTGGTACCGCGCTCCGCGCATGGTCGCCGGCCTCGCCGGAGCGGTCGGAGACGACGCCGTCGACCGCGTCGCGTCGCTGCTCGGAGACGTCCCGAACGGGGCGACCGGCTCTCCGGCTCCGGTGAGCTGGGAGCAGGACGCGCCGCGCGTCAAGCTGCACACGAAGACCTCGGACCAGGCACACGTGCGGATGGGCGTCCACAGCTACCAGCTCGGGCACCCGGACCGCTACGCGCTGATGCTCCTGGCCACCGTCCTCGGCGGCGGCATGTCGTCCCGCCTCTTCACCGAGGTGCGGGAGCGGCGGGGCCTCGCCTACTACATCTACGGCTACAACCAGGGCTACACCGACGCCGGCACGCTCTTCGCCCAGGGCGGCGTCGACATCCAGCGGATCGACGAGGCCGTCTCGACCATCGTGCGCGAGTTCGGGCGCATCGCTGCCGAGCCCGTCGACGCCGACGAGCTCGAGAAGGCGCGCAACTTCGCCAAGGGGCGCCTCGTGCTCTCGCTCGAGGATCCCAAGGGGACGATCTCCTTCGGCCTCCGCGACGAGGTGCTCGAGGGCCGCACGCGCGAGCCCGAGGAGCTTCTCGCGGCGCTCGACCGGGTCACGCTGGACGACCTGCACCGAGTGGCGCAGGACATCGTCCGCGAGGAGCGGCTCAATCTCGCGGTGATCGGGCCGTTCGACGACCCGGGGCGCTTCGAGCCGCTCCTCGAGCTCGGCTGAGCGAGATCAGCCGCCGCCTCGCGGCTTCCTCGCCAGCAGGACGAACGCGATCGCGGCAAACGCCGTGGCGACGCCGATGAGGGCCAGGCCGCGCGCGATCCAGTCGCTGCCGTCCTCCGAGGCCGCCGGCGCCGCCTCCCCCTCCTCGTGGGAGGCGGGCTCCTCGGCGGTCGTCGTCTCGGGCTCCGGGGTCGTCTCCGTCTCGGTCGGGGCCGTCTCGGTCGGCTCGGTCTGACCGCCCCCCTCGCCGCCGGCGGACTCCCCGCCCGCATTCTGAAGCGGGGCGTCGGCATCGACCAGCGTGACCGCCGCCGGCTCCTCGGAGCCCGGCGGGCCGACCCAGCGAACGACGCTCCCGTCGTCGTAGGTCTGGATCGCCTTCCAGGACATCTCCCCGGGGCTCTCGGGCGTTCCAGCGAGGAAGGAGAACTCGACGAATCCGTCGGTGGCCAGCTTTCCGGTCCAGACGACGTTCCCGAGCGACCTCGGGTCGTTCCCCGGCACGATCTTCCGCTTCCAACCGGGGACGTCCTCCCACGCGAAGGGGAGCAGGTCCGGCGGAAGCTGGAGCTCGACGCGCGTCGTCGCGCGTTGCTCTCGCCGGGGACGATGACGGAGAACTTGACCGCGTCCAGGGGAGCCACGACCGCGGGCAGCACCTGAACGTGGGCGTGGGCGGCCTCGCCGCCGCCGAGGGCCCCGGCGGCGGCGACAACGGCCACGAGGAGAGCTCGTCTGAGCCTCATCGGAGAGTATCACGCGAGCCGGAAGCGCCACGAGCCGGACTGACTGTGACCGTCGGCGGCGACGAGGGTCCACCGAGCCACGTACTGGCCGGGGCCCTTGCCGCCCTTGAGCTGGCAGACGATGCGCCTGAAGTTGCGCGGGTCGCGGGCCCCGTTCCCTCGGGACACCTTACTGCCGTTGGACACCTTGAAGACCTTGAGCGTTCCGCTGCGGATCGCAGCGTTGAACTTGACGAACGCGCGACCGATGCCGGTCGAGGCGGTGTCGTTCTTGCCCGGGCTCCGCTTCACGACCGACACGTGCGCGGACGCGGGAGCCGCGTAGAGGGCGGCGAGCAGCGCCACCAGTACGACTGTGATGAGCAGTTTCTTCATCGTTATCCGAGAACCTCCCTGGGAAAGTTCGTGGGCCGGACGCGGGAGCGTCCGGCCCACTGTCGATTTCAGGTCCTGAGCTTGCCGGTGATCGTCTCCGTGACGCCTCCCGACGTGGCCGAGACGACGACGTCGACCGCTCGCCCGAGCTCGCCGATCGCGTTCGCGGCCCGGTTGCCCGGGGTAAGCGTCGCAAGCACCGCTCCCTTGTCCCCGAAGTTCCGGGTGAGCGAGTCGAGCGTCCGCCCGATCCCCAGCCTGTCGGCGAGGGCCTGGCTGATCCGCAGGCGGATCGTGACGCCCTCGTCGAACCGGCCGCTGACCATCGTCACAACGTGGTCTCTCTGGCGCTGGGCCTGGAGGACGACGTCGAGCGGACGGTTGGTCAGCTCGTCGATGAGCGCGTTCAGCGGGGCGACGGCGTCCGCGACCGCGTTGCCGGCCGGGAACGCCGGGTTGTCGGCGGGCACGTACACGCCACCCTCGCCCTCGCAGGCGGTTCTGAACTCGTCGGCGGTGGTGAGGGCATCCAGGTCGACGCCCGTGGCGGTCTGGACGACGCCGATCCACTGCTCGGGCTCGTCGCCCAGCCCTGAGGACGTCTTCTGCCACGGGACGTAGTTCCAGAACGGGTCGGTGTCGTTCGTCTGCACTGCGAGGATGTTCTCGATCGTGTTCAGCCCCGGAGCGTCCTGGCAGGTGGCGTGGCTCTGGATGCCGGTCTGCGCAGGCGGCCAGGTCAGCCACTCCTCCTCGGTCATCCCTCCGCCGCCGGCGGGCCGACGGTAGCCGCCCGGCATGAAGCGCAGGTTGAGCCACCCGTTCTCGGCCAGGCCGTTGGACTCGACGAACGTCATCACGTAGCCGTCGTTCGGAATGACTGCCCGCTCGATGTCGTCCGGGAGCGTGGCGCCGGTCGGATCGGATGCGAAGGTGACGTCGGGAAGGCCGCCCTGAACCTGAGTGGCGACGGTCGTCGAGGCGGCGCCGCCGGTCAGGCCGGACGGATCCGGGACGACCTGAGGCACGTCGGTCGTGGCCAGCGTGCCCTGGAAGCGCAGCGTGTAAACGGCGCCAGCCTTCTCGACCAGCACGTTGGCCTGGCCCGTCGTCGCGTTCCGCCCGATAGCCGAGTCGGCCCCGAGCGCCGCCTGGACGGCGTAGGCTAGGAGCGTCGTACGCGACCGAGGTCGCTCCGGCGGACGGCTTGAAGGTCCCGCCCGTGGCGTCGATCGTGATCGTCTGGATCTCGGGCGACTTCGCCACGCTCCCGAAGACGTTGTAGAGCGAGGGGTGCGCCGACGCCAGAGCTGTCAGCGTGAGCGCGCCCACGACGACCACCCCGAGGGCAAGTCGCAGCTTGACGTGTTTCATGTGGATCTCTCCTCCTTGCTCGAGTCAGCCTGGCTCGCCCGGTGGGAGCGGAGGCCGCATGAACGGACGAACTGCCTGGCGCTAGGCGCCGAGCGGAGGAGCGCGGGGAGCCGCCGCGGTCGCCAGGAGGGCAATCCGCAGGCTCGAGATGGAGATCCGGCCGGGCTGGCGCGCGGCCGGGGCGACGCGGCGCCGCCGGCGGGCGACGAACGCGGCGACCAGCCGATCGGCGACCCGGAGGAGAGCCGTGACGATCAGGTAGGCGAGGAGCGCGAAGGGAAGCTGGAGCGCGAGCCCGACCAGGAGCTCCGGGCCCAGGAGCGCCCCGAGTGGCATCGGCTGGCCGCCCACGAAGTGCTCGAGATGGTGGTGGAGCAGGAAGCCGAGCGGGACGAGCAGGGCGAACGGCCAGGCGGAGACGCTCGTGCTCCGTGTCCGAACGACCCGGAGGACCCCGAGCAGGGCCAGGACACCGAGCGTCGAGAGCAGGAAGGGTGCGCTGCAGAGGAAGCCGACCACACCGGTGTCGCCGGTGCGATGCGTATGCCCGCCCCCGGCGTGGGCCGGAGCGGGGAGGACGGTGTGAGTCAGATAGGTGCCTGCCGCCGTCAGCGGCAGGGCGACCAGCCAGGCGAGAGAACGGCGCATGGGCAGGGCGGGGATTGTGCCACGCGGCGAGCCGTTCTCCAACCCGGCGCTCAACCGACGGTGACCTTGTTCGAGAAGTCCCGCAGAGCGCGCCCGCCCCTCGGCGTGTAGAGGACCTGGTAGCGGCCAGGCTTCAGGTTCTTCGCAGGAAGCTGGAAGGTGCCGCCGCCGATCTGCTTCGTCGTCGTGGGGAAGAACGCGGTCGTCTTGAAGAGCTGGATCCGGCCGGGGAGGGCGGGGTCGGTCTTGCCGGTGATCTTCGTCTTTCCGTTGGCGAGCTCTTTCGCCTTGATCGTCACCTCCGACCTCACGCGGATCGTCCGGGTCTGCGACGTGAACCCGTCGGCTTCCGCGACGACCGTCGTCTTCTCGCGCACGAACATTCGGATCGAGAAGGTGCCGTCGGCTTCGGTCGTAGTGTTGAAGATCGCGTTCGGCGTCCCGCGCGTGATCGTGACGTCGACGTCGTCCTGGGCAGGGATCAGCGCGCCTGAGATCGTCACCCTCCGGGCGCCGGTAACCGTCCGCGGCGCGTTGAGCCGGACGCCGGCGCAGTCGCCGACGAGGAAGGAGGGCCCGGACTCGGCCTCACCCGGCGACTCGCCTCCGGGGGCCGCGTCGACCCAGGTGGGCGGGTTGGGCGGGCCGCCGACGATGCCGTCGTAGGTGAGGACGAACGTGTCGGTGAGGAGGTCGCCATCGTCCGCCACGATCGTCGGGATGTCGATCACCGCCGTCCCGTCGCCGCTCCAGGGCGGGAGGGTCGGCTCGGGCTCCCGTCTGCCGGTCGTCATGCCCTGGCTGGTGAACGTGTTCGGAAACGTGTAGGTGCCGTAGTCGTACGTCGCCTGGAAGTCCACGTCGACCGACAGCCGGACGAACCTCGTCGCTCCGTTCACCGTGAACAGGAAGACGTAGCCCGCGACGATCTCGTCCTCGTCGTGCTCGGCGTCCCAGTTGCCGAGGTCGACCTTGATCACCGCCTGCAAGTCCCCGCCGTCCTCCTCGGAGAGCCAGGCACTGAGCACGTCGGTAGGTCCGTGGTGGCCGTCGGTGTGGGAGTCGTTGATCACGACGGCCGGATCGCAGGCCGGCGGCGGCAGCGCGCTCGCGACCCCGGCCCAGGCCAGGGCGACGAGCATCGTCGCCAGACAGCTACTCAGGCCCCCAAATCGGCGGCGTCCCCTCATACCCCCGACCGAGTGTAGATGCGGTTGCCAGAGCCTGGCAACCGGCAACCGCTACGGCGCCAGCTCGTACGGATGGTCGGTCAAGGTCTCGCAGCCGTCCTCGGTGACGTGGACGAGGTCCTCGAGGCGGCAGCCGCCGAAGCCGGTGCGGTAGAGGCCCGGCTCGACCGCGAGCACGTCGCCGGCCACGATCTCCTCGCCGACCCTGCCGAGGCCCGGCAGCTCGTGCACCTCGAGGCCGACGCCGTGGCCGAGACTGTGGAAGAAGCCATCCTCCAGCACCTGGCCGGGCTCCTTCGAGAGCTGGGTCTGGTAGCCCTCGGCCTCGAAGAGCTCGCAGACGACGCGATGCGCCTGGGCGCCGGTGATCCCGGGCCGGATGGTCGCGCAGGCGGCGTCGAGCGCCTCGCGCACGAGCGCGTGGTAGCGGACGAGCTCGTCGGGAGGCTCGCCCAGGCAGAAGGTGCGGGTCATGTCCGCATAGCAGCCCGAGACGGGATCGCGCGGGAAGAGGTCGACGACGATCGGCTCGCCCTCGCCGATCGGCCCCTGGCCCGGCTCATGGCCGACGGTGGTCTGCGGCCCTGCCGAGACGAGGATGACGTCGTCGACCATGACGCCCTCCTCGCTGAAGACCCGCATCGCCTCGGTCTGAAGGTCCTCACACGTGATCGTGCCGCCGGCGCGGAGGCGCGCGCGGATCGCGTCCATCGCGTGCTCAGCCGCTCGCTGGGATTTGCGGATGCCCGCCAGCTCGGCCGACGACTTGACCCGGCGCCGCTCGTCGAAGAGGTCGCCCCTGGCCTCGACCTCGATCGCGTTCGCGCGCAGGTAGTCGGCGACCTCGAGCGGGAAGTCGCGCGGGGTGACCGCCGACTCGACGTTGGCGGCACGGCAGGCTCGCAGCACCAGCTCGGTCGTCATCCGGTGCCAGCTCAGGCCCTGCTCGACGAGCTCGTCGAGCCCGAGCTCCTCGAGCGGCACCGTCTCGAGCCCGTCGACCTCGCGAAGCCGCGGCAGCTCGAGCGAGCCGACATATGCCGTGCGCGTCCCGTTTCGCTCGACGTACACGAACGGGTCCGGGATCGCGACCGGGACCTCGTGGCGGAGCTCGGGCGAGCGGATGGTATCGCCGAAGATGACGACGTCAGGCACGGCACCGGATGGTAGCCACTCCCGGTAGATTCACCGCGTGGAAGCCGTTCTCGAGCGGGCGCGCGCACTCGTCGAGGCCTACGAGGCGGAGGCGCGGGGCCTGCTGCCGGCGGGGGCGACCCTCTTCGACGCGCACGTCCACGTCGGCCGCGACATCGACGGGATGGTCGCTCCGTACGAGGACCTGATCGCCTTCCTCGAGCGGTCCGGCGTGGAGCGGGCCTTCGCGTTCTGCATGGACGAGCCAGACCGGGAGCCCGCGTTTCGGGCCGCCAACGACCGGACGCTCGCCGCGGCGGAGCGCTCCGAGGGCCTCCTTATTCCCTTCGTCCGCCTCGACCTTGCCGAGGAGCCGATCGAGGAGGCGACGCGCGCGCTCGACCTCGGCGCACGCGGGATCAAGCTCCACCCCAGGGCACAGGGCTTCCTGCTCGACGACCAGCGGCTCGAGCCCGTGTTCGCGCTGGCGGCGGAGCGCCGCGTGCCGATCCTCATCCACGGCGGGCGGGGGCTGCCGCCGATCGCCGAGCACCTGCGCAGGCTGCACGAGGCGTATCCCGAGGCCTCGCTCATCATCGCGCACGCCGGCATCGCCGATCTCGCCGCGCTCTCCGAGTGCTTCGCCGGGCGGCCGCGCGTCTACTTCGATACCTCCGTGTGGAGCGCCATCGACCTCTTCGACATGTTCGCGCGCGTCGCGCCCGGCCAGGTGTTGTACGCATCGGACTACCCGTATGGACAGCAGCCGGGGGCTCTGCTGCTCGCCGTTCGCACCGCGCTCTTCGCCGGGCTCTCGGAGGAGGAGCTGCGAGACCTGCTCGGCCGCTCGGCCGCTCGGATCGCCGACGGAGAGCCGCCGGCGCCGCTCACCGAGCCGCGTGGCTTCCGGCAGCTCGAGCAGCCGTTGGCCTTCGCCCGCATCCACCACTACCTCGCCATGGCCACGCCCCTCCTGTGGACGAGGCAGGCCGACACGATCGGCGTGCTCGGCCTCGCCCTCAACGCCTGCGCGGAGCGCGACGGGCACGTGGAGGAGCGGGAGCGGATCGCCGAGCTGCTCGGCGCCGCGCGGGACCTCTGGCGCACGCTGCCGGAGGCCGAGGACGAGACCGAGGTGAGGACGCTCAGCCGCGCGACCTTCCGCCTGCTCCACATCGCGGACATCCTCACGCTGACGCTGGACCCTGTCCGCTAGGGCCATGCCTCGGTGCCAGGCACTTGGACGTGCCCGCCGGGGGCGGCGGCGCCTCGAAGGGCTATGACCCGGGGTCAGACCCCTGGGCGTGTCCGCCGGGGACCTGTCGGCGCCGTCGTCCTCGCGGCGGGCGCTGCGACTCGCTTCGGCTCCCCGAAGCAGCGGCTGCTGCTGCCGCGGGTGCTGGAGCGGCTCGGCCAGGCGCACGTCGGCGAGGTGATCGTCGTCTCCGGGGCCTACCCGCTGGAGCTGGACGGCGCGCGCGTTGTCATGTGCCCGGAGTGGGAGCTCGGGCCCGGCGCGTCGCTCCGCTGCGGGCTCTCGGCACTGGCGCCCCAGGCGGAGGCGGCCGTGGTCGTGCTCGCCGACGGCCCCGAGCTCGCGCCGGCGGCCGTCGGCCGCGTGCTCGACGCCTGGCGAAGCGGAGCCGGGCCGCTCGTCGCCGCGAGCTACGCGGGCAACCGCGGCCATCCCATCGTCGTCGGCCGGGAGCTCTGGAGATCGGTGCCCGACGAGGGCCTCCGAGCGCTTGAGCCGACGCTTGTCCCGTGCGACGACCTCGGGGCGCCCGGAGACGTCGACCGGCCCGAGGATCTGCTGTGAGGCGCACGCTCCTCCGTCCAGCCGTCCTCATCCCCGCCTTCGTCGTCCTCACCCTGGGAGCGGGAATCGCCTACGCCGCCTGGCAGCAGCTCGACTCCGGCCGGGTGGAGGACAACAAGGCGATCCTCGACTCCCTCCCGCTCTACCCCGGCGCGCGGGAGATCCAGCGGATCACGCAGACGCAGACGGGCGAAGACGCGCTGCCCATACCCGACGAGATCATCACGAGCGCCCTCTACGCCCCGCCGGCCGACGCCACCCAGGAAGACGTCGTCGCCTTCTACGCCGAGAGCCTTCAGCCCGCCTGGCAGGCGCGGACGAGGGTCGTGCGGGCGAGCGAGGCGGCCGAGGAGGAGACAGCGCCGGCCTCCTTCCGAGTCGATTTCTCGCGCGGCGAGGACTGCCTCAGCCTGTTCACGTACGGGATGGCTCCGGGGCATGTCGGCGAGCCGACGTTCGTCCTCTCCGTGGAGAGCGGCGACGGTCCCTGTCCCGAGCCCGAATAGGCCCTCAAGCCGCTCGCGTCCGTGCCGATGAGAAGGGCAGGGTGAAGGAGGCGCCCGCCGAACACTGAGGGTCGAGATGGAGGCACACGCAGCATCTTCCCCGCTCGTCACGGCGCGCCTGCGCCGGCGTCTCACGCTGGAGGAGGCCGCCGCGCTCACGAGCCTCGAGGTCGACGACATCAAGTCGCTCGAGGAGAGCCGGACCTATCGCTTCCCCTCGACCGCCGATGCAATCGCCGCAACGGTCGTCTACGCCTCGGCCCTCGGCATCACCGAGCGGGAGGCGCGCGAGCTCGCGGGCCTGCCGATCCACTCGGTGGTCGAGCGCTGGTCGCTGCGACGCTGGGCGATCGTGCTCGGCTTCGTCGCGGTCATCGCCGCCTTCATGGTCTTCGCGCTCAGGCCGCAGGTCTTCCCGGCCGGCACGCCCTCCGCCCCCGCGCTCCCGATCGCCCAGCAGCCTTCGGCCGCCCTCCCGCTCCCCGAGCGCTGGGAGATCCAGGTCGACGTCTACAACGGCACACGCCAGGGAAACGCGGCCTCGAGCCTCGCCAACGAGATCGCCGGCCTCGCCTACGGCATCGGCGAGGTGCGAAACGCCGACCGGCGCAACTACGCCGAGACCCGCGTGTACTACCCGCCGGGCGCCGAGGCGATCGCGCAGCGCCTCGCGGTCGAGCTCGCCGTGGAAACGGCGGCGCTCCCCGGCGGCGACGACCCGAACCGCCTCGTCGTCATCGTCGGCCTGGCGCGTAGCTGAGCGGTTACTGCAGCGGCGTTCGGAGCGAAGCGAGCCTCGCCTTCAGCTCCGGCGACATCTCTTCCTTGCAGCAGGCCTTGCGCACGTAACGGCGCAGGCTGACCTCGAACCGGTACCGCTTGTTGCAGTACCCGCAGCCCTCGAGATGACCTTCGGCCTCCAAGCGCTCGCTCTCGCTCAGCTCGCGGTCGAGGTAGGGCTGGATCAGCTCCTCGCACTTCTCGCAGATCGGATCGAACTGCGTCACGACTCCTCCCCCACGGCGGACTCCGCGAGCTCGCCCTTGAGGATCCGCCGCCCGCGGTGCAGCCGCGACATGACCGTTCCGATCGGGACGTCCAGGATCTGCGCGGCCTCCTGATACGAGAAGTCGCCGATATCGACGAGGACGATCGCGTCCCGAAAGTCGTGCGGGACGCCCGCGAGCGCCTGGACGATCGAGTCCTGGGAGAGCCGCTCGACGATTCGCTCGTCGTCGGCGGGCCCGCTCGTCTCCTCGAGGCGGTTGTAGAGGAAGTAGTCGCCCTCCTCCATCGGCTGCATGTCGGGAGCCCGCTGCTCGCGGCGGCCGCGGTCGATGTTGAGGTTCGTCAGGATCCGCATCAGCCAGGCCCGGAGGTTGGTGCCGGGGGTGTAGGAGCGCCAGCTGCGAAAGGCGCGTGCGTACGTCTCCTGGACGAGGTCCTCAGCCTCCTCGCGGCTCGACACGAGGCGTCTCGCGACCCGATAGACCTGGTCCGCCAGCTCGAGCACTTCCTCCTCGAAACGGACACGGTCACGGGCCTCGGTCGCCAGGCGGCGGGCGTCGGTTTCGGCCTCTGCCATCCGTCGGACACTAACAAGCTAACGCCCTGCTCCCAGCAGGTATTCCGGCGGCCGGGTCAGGTGGCGAGCTGAGGGAACCCTGCGCGGTCGAGCGCAGCGACGATCTCCTCGCGCCGGACACGGTCGTCGTCCCACGCAAGCGTCACCTCGCCGAGCAGGTTCGCATGGGCGGACTCGAGCCCGTCCAGCTCACCGAGCGCTCCGCCGAGTCGCAGCACACAGCGCTCACAGCGGATCCCGCTCACCTGCATGGTCTCGGTTTGGACCATCACAGCCGATCGTACGTGAGCGCGACCAGCCACTCGCGCACCGCGCGGAGCCCGTCGCGGCGCCCGACCTCGAGCTGCTCGCGCGCCTGGTCGAGGCCGTCCAACCCGTCGATGCCGTCGAGACCGAGCTCGGCCAGCAGCTCGTGCGGAGCGCAAAGCTCGCAGGTCTTCGGGTGGATCAGGGCGGCCTGCGCGCCGAACCGCGCCGCGGCCCAGCGGTTCTGGGCGTAGAGGCCGCGGTCGGCCGCGGCCCCGGCCGGGTCGGCTCGGACGACGAGCGCGTGGCATAGCTCGGCCAGGGCTGCAGTGGCCGCAAGCCGCGTCGGCTGGTCGGGCATGCGGATCTCCAGCGTCCCCAACCGCGGGTGTGGCCGCACGTCCCACCAGAGCCGCATGAGGTCGTCGGCGAGGCCGAGCTCGACGAGCAACTCCGCGAAGCTCGCCCAGTCCTCATAGTCGGAGAAGACCGGCGGCGCCCCCGCTCGCGGGAGAAGCGCGAGCAGCTCGGCGCGAGTCGAGGCGAGCCCGGTCTCCTCGCCGCCGACATACGGCGAGTTGGCCGACACAGCCAGGACGAGGGGAAGCCAGGAGAGCACGCTCTCGAGCCGTCCCATGCACTCGTCCGGGCTTCCCACGCCCACGTGGACGTGGAGCCCCGAGCAGTGCTGGCGGAGAGCGGAGGGCCCCGCGTAGTCGGCGAAGCGCCGTAACGGCTCGAGCGGCGCCACGGGCTGCTGTCCCAGGACAGCGGTCGGCCACGTCCCGACCGCGGCCAGCTCGAGGCCGTGCTCCCGCGAGCGCCGGCGGGCCTCGAGCCTCAGAGCGCCGAGCTCCTCGACGGCCTCCGCCACCCCGGCCCATATGCCGGTGTTGAGCTCGAGCATGGTCGTGAAGAGCTCGGGCTTGAGCCGCTCGCCGTCGAGCACGCCGTCCGGCACGGATGCCGGCTCGAGTGTCTCGGCGTCGAGCACGAAGAGCTCCTCCTCGAGGCCCACGGAGAACGCCGAGGACTCCCCGAAGCGGTGCGGCACCATCGGGCGCGAGTCTAGGTCAGTGGAAGGAAGAGGGGTGGTCGGAGGCCCGGGCAGGCAATGCGGGCCTCCGACCGGTCAGGCCCCTGGGGGGAGGGGCCGCGGGCGCGCTAGCCGCCCGGCTGGGCGGGCTGCTGCCCGAGCGTGACATTCACAGTTCGTTGCATGTCCCCTCGTCGGATGTTGAGCGTGACCGACTCGCCGGGTTTCTTCTGCATGATCATTGTGCGGAGGTCGTCGGGGGAGGTCATGGCCCGACCGTCCGCGCTGGTGACGATGTCGCCGCCGAGGGCGTAGCTCGTGCCGTCGACGATCACCGACTGGTTGCCGCCCTTGAGTCCTGCCTGGTCGGCGGGGCTGCCCTCCGCGACCCTGGCGATGAGAACTCCCTGGGCGACCGGGAGATTGACGGTCTCGGCGAGCTCGTCGGTGATCGCCTGCATCTCGACGCCGAGGTAGGCGTGCTCGACCTTGCCGCTCTTCTTGATCTGCGAGACGACCTCGCGCACCGTGTTCACCGGGACGGCGAACCCGATTCCGACGTTGCCGCCGGTCTCGCTCTCGATCTGCGAGTTGACGCCGATCACCTCGCCCCGCGCGTTCAGGAGCGGGCCGCCGGAGTTCCCGCGGTTGATGGGCGCGTCGATCTGGATGACCTTGTCGATCGTGTAGCCGTTCGGCGCCGTGATGTTGCGCTGGAGCGCGCTCACGATCCCCGCGGTGGCGCTCCGCTCCAGCCCGAAGGGGTTCCCGATGGCGACGACCGCATCCCCGACGTGCACCGCGTCTGAGTTACCGAGGGGGAGGGGAGTCAGAGCGCGAGAATGCGCGCCGATCTTGAGGACGGCGAGGTCGGTGGAAGGATCGCTTCCCACGACCCTCGCCGGGAGGCGGTCGTCGCCCGAGAAATTGACCTCGATCTCCTCCGCGCCTTCGATCACGTGGTAGTTCGTGACGATGTAGCCGTCGCGGTCGACGACGAAGCCGGAGCCGAGGGAGGTGGCGGACTGCGGGCCGAAGAAGGGGGTCGCGGAGACCACGGACTCCGACGTCACCTGAACGACGCCCGGGGCCGCCATCTCGTAGATCTCCTGAACGGACTTGGCGCCGGTCTCGCTGGCCTCGAAGATCGCGGCAGCGGGCGCGCTGCCCGCCACGGTGCTGACGACGGTCTCGGTGCCGTCGTCCTCCTCGATCGCCGCACTGATCCCGACGGCGGCCGCGCCGCCGAGGAGAGCCGCGAAAACGAATGAGCCCATGCGAGCCCAGCCGATGCCGGAATCCATGAGTCTCCTTATAACCCCGCGTCCATGAAGCCCTGGTTGCGGCAGGTTAAGACAGCGTTAAGGCACTGCCGTCGCCGTCAACGCTGAACGTCGACGAAGACCGGCGGCCTCAGCAGCTCGACCTCGCCCGCCGGAGCCTCCCCGGCCGCTACGTCGATGTCGGCGGCGACTCCTTCGATGTCCCGCATGCCCGGGAGGAAGAGGGCTCCGAGCGTCGCGACTCCGCCGATCACGGCCGCGCCGATCAGCGTCGCCCGGACGCCGACGAGGGCGGCGACGGGCGCGGTGAGGGCGAACGAGAGTGGCAGGAGCCCGATGGAGATCAGCCAGTCGAGGCTGGAGACCCTGCCGAGCATCGAGGCCGGGACATGGTGCTGCTTGATCGTCGCCCAGACGATCGTCCCTGCCGTTTCGAGCGCGTTGAAGAGGAGGCAGGCGACCATCAGCTGCCAGGACGCTGTCGCGAGCCCGTAGCCGGCCACCGCCAGCGTGGCAATCGTCCACGTCCCGTACATGAACGTGACGTCCCGGCGCGGGTGGCCGCGCTGCCCCATGATCAGCGCGGCGCCGATCGCCCCGATGCCACCGGCCGCGAACACCAGCCCGAGGTCGCCGGCGGAGGCGTGGAGCTCGTTCTTGACGATGTACGGGAGCAGTACCTCCGCAGGGCCCATGAACGCGAGGTAGGCGATCGTGGCCGAGAGGAGGGTTCCCCAGAGCCAGACGCGCCCGCGGACGAACCGAAGCCCTTCCTTGACGGCGCTCACGGACGACGTCGCGTGCTCCGAGCGCGCATGCGCCGGGGGGCGCATGAGCGCGATCGCGACGGTGGAGGCGACGAAGGACGCGGCGTCCACGGCGAACGCCCCGCCGGTGCCCACGGTCGCGACGAGCACCCCGCCGAGGGCGGGGCCCGCGAGGCGCAGCGTGATCGGCCGCACGAACTGATCGAGGGCGTTGGCCGCCGCCAGGTCGGGCGCCGGGACGATGTCGGGGACGATCGCCTCGAAGGCCGGCGTGAAGAAGGCGGTCGCCACGCCGTAGAGCGCGACGATGGCGAGGAGCTCCCAGAAGGTGAGGAGCCCCGTCAGCGCAAGGACGGCCAGCGCGGCGATGATCACCGCGCGAGCGATGTCCGAGCACAGCATCAGTGAGCGGCGGTCGAGCCGGTCGCTGAGCACGCCGGCCGGGAGCAGGAATGCGATCGTCGGGATGGTCATGCCGATCCCGAGCAGCGAGAGCGCGGCGGGCGCGTTCCAGAGCTCGTAGGCCTGCCACGCCATCGCCACGAGGAAGATTCCGTCGCCGACGAGTGAGACGGTCATCCCGGCCCAGAGCAGCCGGAAGTCCCGGTGCCGAAACGGCGTCAGGAGGTTGACTCGGGAGAAACCGCCCGGGCGGTCGAGCCCCTCGTGACTATGCTGCATGCGAGCGTGGCTCGCCGGCCGTGTCCTCGCTGACGTTGAGGTACTCGACCAGCGCCTCGTGATCCATCGGCTTGGCGAAGAGGAAGCCCTGGCCGAGGTCGCAGCCGAGCTCGCGGAGGGAGGCGATCTGCTCGGGCTGCTCGATTCCCTCGGCTACCACGTCGAGGTTGAGGCTGTTCCCGAGCGCGATGATCGCGCCCGCCAAGCCCGACTCATCGTGCTCGGACGAGAGGAACGAGCGATCCATCTTCAGGATGTCGACCGGGAAGCGGCTCAGGTACGAGAGCGAGGAGTATCCGGTGCCGAAGTCGTCCATGGCCAGGAGCACCCCGAGCGCCTTAAGCTCGTGGAGCCGCTGCACGGCGAGGTCGGTGTCCGCCATCATCACGCTCTCGGTGATCTCGAGGACGAGGCTCGACGGCGGCAGCCCGCTCGACTCGAGGGCGGAGCCCACGTCGCGGATGATCGTGTCCGACTGCAGCTGCTTGACGGAGAGGTTCACGCTCATCGTGAGCGGTGGGGTACGAGGGAAGCGCTCGTGCAGGAGGACGCCCCGGCGGCATGCCTCCTCGAGCACCCAGCGGCCGATCGAGATGATCAGGCCGGTCTCCTCCGCCAGCGGGATGAAGTTGAGCGGCGGAATCGTGCCGCGCTCCGGGTGCATCCACCGAAGCAGCGCCTCGACCCCGTAGTCGGCCCGCTGGTCGAGGCGGACGACGGGCTGATAGTGGATCGCAAGCTGATCCAGCTCGAGCGCGCGCTGCAGCTCTGTCTGGAGCTCGAGCCGCTCGACCACGCGCTCGTGCATCGCCGGCTCGAAGACGCGGTAGCTGCCCTTGCTGTCGCGCTTGGCCATGTACATCGCGACGTCGGCGTTGCGCAGAAGCTCCTCGGCGTCGGACGATCCAAGCTCCTGCCCGGCCAGGCAGATGCCGACGCTCGCGCGAGGGTAGACGTGCTTGCCGTCGACGTCGTACCGGAGCTCGAGCGCCCGGAGGATCCGCCCTGCGACGTCCGCGGCCTCCTCGGAATCCCGGACCCCGTCGAGGAGGATGGCGAACTCGTCCCCGCCGAAGCGAGCGACTGTGTCGGCGGGACGCACGGCGCCGACCAGGCGGCGCGCCACCTCCTGGAGCACCGTATCGCCGGCCGCATGACCCAGGCTGTCGTTCACCGTCTTGAAGTCGTCCAGGTCGATGAACATGACGCCGATCGTCGGACCGCCGCGGATCGAGCGCATGATCGAGTGCTGGACGCGGTCTGCGAACAGCGCCCGGTTGGCGAGGCTCGTGACGGGGTCGTGGAAGGCCTGGTGGGCGAGCTGATCCTCGAATGCCTTGCGCTCGCTGACGTCGCGGCTGTTCAGGACGACGCCGCGGACGTGCTCGTCCTGCAGCAGATCCGTGTGCTGGACCTCGAACTGGAGCCAGTTGCCGCTGCGATGCCGAAGCGAGCACTCGATCACGTGCGTCTCGGAGCCGCCGCCCGCGTACGCCTCGCCGACGCCCGAGACGATCTGGGCGAGTCGGCCTCGGTCGGTCTCGGCCAGCAGGCGCGCGAAGTCGCGGCCCTCGATCTCGTCGGCCCGGTAGCCGAGCACGCGCTCGACCGAGGGGCTCTGGTACGTGACGGTGCCGTGGGCGTCGAGCACGGTGATGAGGTCGCTCGAGTGGGCCACGAGCGACCGGAACCGCGCCTCGCTCTGGCGGCGATGCAGATCCTCGGCCAGCGAGGCGCCCTCGAGCGCGAGCGACACCTGCGACGCGAGGGACTCGAGCGAGTCCACCAGCTCACGGGACACGGCCAGCGGCGAGCAGAGAACGAGGAGCCCGCGCGTCGCATCGCGCACGGTGAGAGGAAGAAGGAGGAGAGCTCGGCCTTCCTCGAGCCGAAGCTCGCGCCGGACCTCGTCTGGCGCCTGCGTGATCGGAATCTGCCGCCCCGCGACGGCGGGATCGCGCAGCCAGCCGCCGGCAATCTTGGCGAGCGGCCAGTCTCCCTGGTCTCCTGACGACGCCGCCACGAGTGCTCCGTCGGGGCTCAGGAGCACGAGGCGGACCTCGACCGGCCGCTCGACGAGCGCGAGCACCGACGAGATAGCGGCCTCGTGAACCTGCTCGCGGCCGGCCGCAGCCACCAGCTCGACGCCTGCCCGCTGCAGCGCGAGCTCCCGCGCGGCGGCCCGCTCCTCCTGACGGACGAGGCCGACCATGCGGGCGACCACCAGCAGGAACAGCACGGCGGAGGCGAAGATGAGGACGAGACGGTCGTAGTCCCCGAACGACTGCCAGGCGCGGACGCCGGGCGCGATCAGACACGCGCCGGCTAGCAGCCCGAGCCGGAGCGGGGTGAGCCGGGTTCGGGACTCGACCGCCGGCTCTTCGAGGGTTCGCATCGACGGATGGAGCGCGGCGGCGCCCCAGAGGAGGTAGAAGGCGATCCAGCCGACGTCGTAGCTCAGCTGATGGTTGTACGTCCCCGTGAGCAGCGCGTAGTTGTACGCCGAGTCGACGGCCAGCAGCGAGACGATGCTCCCGACGAGGAGGTAGAAGGCCGGGGCGCGCTTCCCGTTGTCCACCGCGAGCCGCACCGTGGCGGCTAGGAGCAGGATGTCGCCGAGCGGGTAGGCGGCCGAGACGCCCTTCTCGAGCGCCGTCAAGCCCGAAAGGTGGATGTTCGGAGCGACGAGGAAGACCCAGGAGAGAAGCGCAATGCCGACGGAGATGATCAGCGAGTCGATCACGCCTGCGCGGTCGCCCTGCGGGTTTCGCCGGCGGACGAGGACGAGCAGGCCCGCCACGAGCGGCGGATAGACCGCCAGGTAGATGGCGTCTCCAATAGACGGGAACTCGACCTCGACGCCGGTCAGCTTCGGATAGCTGTACGTGTAGAGATCACCGGCGAAGAAGAGGAAGAGCCCGATGATGAAGAGCACCCAGGCAAGCCGTGCCTTGGGGCGATGGAAGTAGATCCCGACCGCGACGGCGACCGATCCGGACAGCCCCAGGAGGTTGATCAGTGGCCCGTTCCCCTTGAGCGGGGGAAACCAGAGGTACGCCGCCGTGAGGACGACCCCGGCGGCGAGGTAGATGATCCAGGCCCGCCCACGCCAGTCGATGCCCCGAGCTGGGCTCAAGCTGCGTACTCCTGCCGGGTCGCGGGTCGCAGGTCGAAGGCATTGGCGAGCTTCCCGAGGACGTCGACCAGTTGGTCGATCTCGGCCTGGGAGTTTGAGGCGGTTACCTGGATCCGAAAGCCGACCTCGCTCTTGGGCACGAGCGGATAGGCGGCGAGGGTGACGTAGATTCCGTGGTCGAAGAGGAAGCGGCCGGCCGCGTCGATGTCCTGGTGGCGCGCGAGCGGCACCTCGATGATCGGGAACCCCGAGCGGTTCGGCGTGTGGACTCCGAGGCGATCGAGACAGCGGAGCACGGCGTCGGTCTTCCGCCACAGGTCGGCGCGGATCGCATCGCCACGGGCGTCGTTGACGTCGAAGCCGGCGAGCACGGTCGCCAGCGAAGCGGTCGGCGACGGGCCCGAATAGAGATACGGAGGCGCCGCGGTCTTCAGGAGCTCCTTCAGATCGGTCGGGCAGGCGACGAAGGCCGCCAGGGAGGAGTACGACTTGGAGAAGCCGGCCACGAGCACGACCCCGTCGTAGGACTCGCCGCAGTAACGGACGATGCTGTTCCCACGGACGCCGTACGGGCTCGACTCGTCCGACGCGCGCTCGCCGATGACGCCGAACCCGTGCGCGTCGTCGACGTAGAGGATCGCGTCGTAGTGGCGCGCGAGCCGGGCGAAGTCGTTCAGGTCGGGCGCGTTCCCGGTCATGCTGTTGACCCCGTCCATGCACACGAGCCGCGTCGAGGAGCGGTCCTGCCGCAGGAGCTGCTCGAGATCGTCCGGGTCCTCGTAGCGGAAGCGCTTCACGGTCGCCCCTCGCGCGGAGGCGAACTGGCAGCCGTCGTAGATGGTCTTGTGCGCGCGACTGTCCACGTAGATCGTCCCGTCCCCGGCGAGCACGGGGATCACGGACAGGTGGATCAAGGTGATCGTCGGGATGACGAGCGCGTCCTCGCAGCCGAGCAGCTCGATCAGACGCTCCTCGATCTCCGGATAGAGAACGGGGCTGCCGAGCATCCGCGACCAGCTTGGGTGCGTGCCCCACTTCTCGATGTACTCGGGAACCGCGGCGATGATCTCGCGGTCGAGGTCGAATCCCAGGTAGTTGCAGGAGGCAAAATCTGCCAGCCACTTGTCGCCGATCCGGATCATCCGGCCGTCGATCTCGTCGATGACGGCGTCGGTCATCGGATTCGATCGCTCGAGCTCGGCCAGCTCGCTGCAGGCGGCGAGCCAGCGATCGATCCAACGCGGGGAGGCGGACGGGGACCGGGGGCCGTCCGGACGATAGACGCTCATCCGCCCCACATCGACAATTGTCGCGGAAGCTTTAGGAAATTCGGCACCCGAACGGGTGCCCAGCCCCGGCTACGGGACGCTCTCTACGTCTCGGCGAGGACGGCCGCCGGAGCGTCCGCGTCCCTGAAGACGAGCGACGCGTAGCGCCCGCCGCGGGCGAGCAGCTCCTGGTGCGTCCCTACCTCGACTACCCGGCCATGGTCGAGGACGACGATCTGGTCGGCGTCGCGAACGGTCGAGAGCCTGTGGGCGATGGCAATGGTCGTGCGACCCTCGGCGAGGCGCTCGAGCGCGCTCTGCACGGCCTGCTCGGTCTGCGTGTCGAGCGCCGACGTCGCCTCGTCGAGGACGAGGATGGGTGGATTGCGGAGGATCGTGCGCGCGATCGCGATCCGCTGCTTCTCGCCGCCCGAGAAGCGGTAGCCGCGCTCGCCGACGACGGTGTCGTAGCCCTCCGGCAGCGAGGCGATGAGGTCGTGAACCTGCGCCGCTCGAGCCGCGTCCTCCACCTCCGCGTCGGTCGCCTCGGGCTTGGCGAAGCGCAGGTTCTCGCGCACGCTCGCGTGAAAGAGATAGGTCTCCTGGGAGACGACCCCGACCGCGGCGGCCAGCGACTCGAAGGTCAGGCTGCGGACGTCCTCGCCGTCGATCGCCACCCTGCCCTGGGTCGCGTCGTAGAGCCGGGCGACGAGATAGCCGCATGTGGTCTTGCCGGAACCCGTCTCGCCGACGAGCGCCGTGGTCGTTCCCGCCGGCACCGTGAAGCTGACGTCGTCGAGCGTCCAGGTCTCGCCCCCGTAGCGGAAGCGGACGCGCTCGAACGCCACGTCGCCGCGCGGTCGGGCGAGCGAACGGGTGCCCTCCTCGATGTCCACCGGCTGGTCGAGGTACTCGAAGATCCGGTCGAAGAGAGCGAGCGAGCTCTGCACCTCGATCTGGACGCCGAGCAGAGAGCCGATCGGGAAGAAGAGTCTCGCCTGCAGGGTCGTGAACGCGACGAGCGTGCCGATCGTGATCGTCTCGCTCCCGTTGGCGATCGTCCAGCCGGCGAACCAGTAAACCAGCGCCGGCATCACTGCGAAGGTCGTCTGGATGGCGGCCATCATCCAGCGGCCGGTCATGCGGCTCCGCACCTCGAGGTCCGCGAGCCGGGAGGACTCGGCGCCGAAGCGGTCGGCCAGGTCGGCAGAGCGGCCCATCGTCTTCCCGAGCAGGATCCCGGAGACCGAGAGTGACTCCTGCACGATCGAGGAGACGTCCGCGAGCGAGGCCTGCAGCTCCGCCGTCACCTGGCGCCGCCGGTCGCCGACGCGCTTCGTCAACCAGACGAAGAGCGGCAGGAGTGCGAGCGCGAAGACCGCGAGGCGCCAGTCGAGGAGCAGCATCGCGACGACCGTGGCCAGCACGGTGGTCACGTTGGAGACGACCGAGGTGGCCGTCGAGGTGACGACGTTCTCGATCCCGCCGATGTCGTTGGCGATCCTGCTCTGCACCTCGCCGGTGCGCGTGCGGGTGAAAAACGCAAGCGAGAGCCGCTGCAGGTGCCGGTAGACGGCCGTGCGCAGGTCGTGCATGACCGCCTGGCCGACGCGGTTCGAGAGCAGGGTCTGCCACACGCCGAGCACGCCGGTGGCGACCGGGATGGCGATCATCCCGGCCACGAGCGCGGTCAGGAGGCCGACGTTCTCGTCCGGGATGGCCACGTCGAGCACCTCGCGCAGCAGGAAGGAGGGGATGACGCCGAGCGTGGCCGAGACAAGGATCAGTGCGTTGACGGCCAGCAGCGTCCGCCGGTAGGGGCGGAAGAGGGTGACGATCCGGCGGAAGTTCGCCTTCCGCACCGCGGGGTCGGCGGGACGCTCCGGTGCCTCACCCGGCGAGAAGTCCCAGCGGCCACGACGTCCAGCCATCCCGGAAGCTTGCCTGCTGGGACGCGCTCCACCGCGTCCGCCCGGCGCTCGAAGATGGGGTGGTGGCCGCCCACGCCGGACTCCTACGCACGCGAGAGAGGGACGAGCCGCGCGTTACGTCGATCGAGCTCTTCTTCGACCTCGTCTACGTCCTCGCCGTCACCCAGCTCACCCACTACCTGCTGACCCACCTGACTCTCCGCGGCGCCGGCGAGACGCTGCTCCTCCTCATGGCGGTCTGGGCGGTGTGGATCTACACGACCTGGATCGCGAACTGGTTCGATCCCGACGCCCTACCGGTCCGGCTGATGCTCGTCGGGGCGATGCTCGGGAGCCTGGTCATGTCCGCCTCCATCCCGGAGGCCTTCGGCGCCCGAGGGCTCGGCTTCGCCGCGGCCTTCGTCGCCATCCAGGTGGGCAGGACCCTGTGGGTGCTCGGAGTGCTCGGGCGCGATCACGACCTCAGCGCGAACTTTCGGCGCGTGCTCGTGTGGCTGGTCGGGAGCGGCATTCTCTGGATCGCGGGCGCGCTCGTGGAGGGCGATGCCCGCATTTCCCTCTGGCTCCTGGCCGTCGTCCTCGAGTTCGTCGCCGCCTTCGGCGGGTTCCCCGTTCCCGGGCTCGGCAGGTCGCGAACAGTCGAATGGACGATCTCAGGCGGCCACCTCGCCGAGCGCTGCCAGCTGTTCATGATCCTCGTGCTGGGCGAGTCGATCATCATCACCGGCGCCGGCTTCAGCGAGCTCTCGCTCTCGGCCGGAACGGTCATCGCGTTCCTGGTCGCGTTCGTCGGCAGCGTCGGCCTCTGGTGGATCTACTTCGACCGGGGCGCCGAGCTGGGAGCGCGGGTGATCTCTGAGTCGTCCGACCCCGGCCGGCTCGGACGCTCCGCGTACTCCTACTTCCACGTCCCCATGATCGCCGGCGTCATCGTGGCCGCGGCCGCTGACGAGGTGACGATCGCTCATCCGGGCGACCCCGCGACCGTCGAGACAACCGCGTTGATCCTGGGCGGGCCGGCCCTCTTCCTGGCCGGGAACGCCCTCTTCAAGTGGTCGCTCTTTGAGCACGTGCCCTGGACGCGCGTGGTGGCGATCGTCGCGCTCGCGGCGTTCGTCCCGGTGGCCGCCGTATCGTCGGCCCTCGTCCTGAGCGTCTACGCGACGGCCGTGGTGGTGGCCTTGGCCGTGCGCGACACGATCCTCGCGCGCAAGCTGGGCTACTAGCTAGTTCGCGTGACTCAGTTCACGCTGAACCCGATGATCGTCGCCGTGAGGAGGACGGACGACGTGAGCCCACCAACGAGGGCGGTCACCCGCAACAGGCGGTCGCTTCCCTGGAGGCCGGCGTAGACGAGCAGAGCGGCGCATCCGACCATGAGCGCAACCGAGAGCACGAACATCGGGCCAAGCGCCCCGCCCGGCGAGCGGTATGCGTCCCAGCGGCTGATGCCGTTTCGCCGGTAGCTGTCCTCGCCAAAGACGTACACCGTGAGCAGAACAGCGCTCAGGAGCGGAAGGGCGGCGAGGGCCGCAGAACGCCGTGACAGCGAGCGCACGAGGCGATCGCTGGACGCGACTGCAAGCAGAGCCACCGCGACCAGGAAGTTCGCCAGAAGAACGGGGCCCGGCGACACCCGAGCCCGCTAGCCGCGCCCTACCACTTCGAGCGACGGCCGCGGCGGCTCGTGTACACGAGCTTCGGGCGCGCCGACTTCATGCCCGCGCTCTCGAACTGCTCGCGGTGCCCGAGGCGGCTGGCGACGCGGCTCGTGTCGGCCTGCTGCTCCGGGAGGACGAAGGTGATCGCGATGCCGCTGCGGCCCGCGCGGCCCGTGCGGCCGGTGCGGTGGAGATAGCCCTTGTCCTCCTCCGGCGGGTCGAAGTTGATCACGTGCTCGACGTCGTCGATGTCGAGGCCGCGGGCGGCGACGTCGGTGGCGACGAGGACGGAGACCTTCCCGCGCTCGAAGCGGTCGAGCGCGCGCCGGCGCGAGGACTGGGACAGGTCGCCGTGGAGCGAGTCGGCCTTGACGCCGTGGCGGACGAGCCGCTTGACGAGCCGATCGGCGCCGCGCTTGGTGCGAACGAAGACGAGCGTCAGGCCGGTCGAGGCCTCGAGGTGCTCGACGAGTGTCTCCACCTTCGTGCTGGGGTCGACCGAGACGAAGCGGTGCTCGATCTCGCCGACGGCCCGGTCGGCCGGCAGGTCAGCCGAGACGCGCGAAGGGCTCGACGTGTAGGCGCGCGCCAGCACGCCCACCTCACCGTCGAGCGTCGCCGAGAAGAACATCGTCTGTCGGTTGCTCGGCACGCGGCGAACGAGCCTGTCGACCTGCGGCTTGAAGCCCATGTCGAGCATGCGGTCGGCCTCGTCGAGGACGAGGATGCGGATGCGGTCGAGGCTCAGCAGCTTCCGCTGCGCGAGATCCTCGAGCCTGCCCGGCGTGGCGACGATCACGTGCGCCTCGCGGGCCTTGGCCGCCTGGCTCTTCAGCGGCACGCCGCCGTAGACCGGAGCGATCCGGAGGCCCTTCGGCTTCGCCACGAAGCGGAGCTCGTCCGTGACCTGCTGCGCGAGCTCGCGAGTCGGGACGAGCACGAGCACGCTCGGCTTCCCGTCGCGCGGCTCGACGCGCTCGACGATCGGCAGCGCGAAGGCGAGCGTCTTGCCCGATCCGGTGGGCGACTTCGCCAGCACGTCGAGGCCCGCGAGGGCATCGGGGAGGACGAGCGCCTGGATGCTGAAGGGCTCGTGGATGGAACGGGCTCCCAGCGCGGCGACGACAGGCTGCGACACGCCAAGCCCCTGGAAAGACTTCTGAGACACTGTGTTCTACTCCTTCGACTTCGTTCGAGACTCGCCTTGCCCGAACGTCCGAAGGAGGAACGAGAAGCTCATCTCACGGCCGACCGAATGCCGGCCTGGTCCAGAAACCCTAGCAGCAGCGGGCGAGGCGCCCGCGGTACAGTCGCGGGCGTCAACGACTACGCGAAGGGAGATGGATGGCCACCGACCGTCACGCCCAGGTCACCTGGCACGGCAGCTTGCTGGACGGGAGCGGCAGGATCGACAGCGTCGGAAGCGCCGCCTTCGGGCCGCTCGACATCACCTGGGCGTCGCGGGCCGAGGAGCCGGGAGGCCGCACCAGCCCGGAGGAGCTGATCGCCGCGGCCCATGCGGCGTGCGTCTCGATGGCCCTCTCGCACGGGCTCGCCGAGGCCGGCACGCCGCCGGAGCAGCTGAAGACGACCGCGACGGTCACCTTCCAGCCGGGCGAAGGGATCACAAAGGTCATGCTCGCCATTCGCGGCACCGTCCCGGGCCTCGACGAGGACGGCTTTCGTGCGGCCGCCGAGGACGCGAAGGTGAACTGCCCGGTCTCGCAGGCCCTCGCCGGTGTCCCCGAGATCACGCTGGACGCGTCGCTGACGTAGCCATGTGGGGCAGCCCTCTCCTGTACGAGCGCCTGAGCTGGCCGGAGGTGCGCCGCGCGGCCTCCGAGGAGCGCGTGTGTCTCATCCCGGTCGCCACGCTCGAAGACCACGGGCCTCACCTGCCGATCGACACGGACGTTCGGATCACCTGGGAGGTCTGCACGCGCACGGCCGAGGCGGCGGCGGACGAGATCGTGCTCCTGCCGATGATCCCGCACGGCTACTCGCCCCACCACATGGACTTCCCGGGACCGATCACGATCGGCTGGGACACGTTCACCCGTTACTGCAAGGACGTCGGCAGCTCGCTCGCCCGGCACGGCTTCCGCCGGATGCTGTTTCTGAACGGCCACGGCTCCAACCAGCCGTTCGTGGACGCCGCAGCGCGCCTCGTCGGCGTGGAGCACCCGGAGGTGCTCGCGGGGTCGGCCTTCTACCTCTCCGGGAAGCGAGCGCTGGAGCGGATCGAGGAGATTCGCGACTCGGACGCGGGCGGGATGGCTCACGCCTGCGAGCTCGAGACCTCGATCTACCTCGCGGTCGATCCGGACGCCGTGGACATGGAGAAAGCGCTCGACGAGCGCGGCTTCCCAGCGGGCGAGTACTCGTACATGGAGTGGTCCGACGGGCCCATGCGCGTGATGCCGTGGTGGTCGGCTTTCTCGGTCACCGGCATCCAGGGCGACGCTTCGAAAGGCACGGCCGAGAAAGGGGAGGCCTTTCTGGAGGCGGCGGTCGAGGAGTGCCTCGGCTTCGTCCGCGACCTGCTCGCCAAGCCGCTGCCTGTGCGCCGCGAGCCGCAGGAGACGCTGTGACGCCCGCGCCGATCCCGCTCCTCCGCGTCGCCGGCGGCCATCACGAGGTCGGCCGCCAGATCGGCGCCGCGACCGCGGGCGAGATGCGACGGATGGCCGGCGAGGCCGTGTCCGACCGCGAGCTCGTCGGCCGCTACCGGGCGGTCACGCTGGAGCACGTCCCGTGGATCGTCGAGGAGCTGGACGGCGCGGCCGAAGGCGCGGGCCTCGATCCGCTCGCCGTCTTCGCAGCCTCCACCGAGGAGCTCGCGCCGGCCGAGGCGCCCACCGGTTGCAGCGACATCGCCGTGACCGGCGCCCGCACGGCGGATGGCCATCTCCTCGTCGCGCACACGAACGACCTCTACGCGGAGGACGAGGAAGGAATCGTCGCCATCGAATGGCGCGTCCCGGGCGAGCCCGTCGTCTTCACGCTCGGGAGCGGTCCCTGGATCAGCGTCGGCTGGAACGACGCCGGGCTGTCGGTCACCGGCAACGAGGTCTCGCCGAACGACGAGCGCGTCGGGATCCCGCGTCTCCTCCAGGTGCGCGACGTCCTCACTCGCCGAACGCTGGCCGAGGCCGTGGACGCAACTCTCCACCCGGCCCGCTCCTCCGCCTACAACTGGGTCCTCGCCCACCGCGAGAGCACGGCGGCGAACGTCGAAGCCTCGGCGACCAGCGCCGGGATCGATGAGCCGGGCGACGGCTTCCTGGTGCACACGAATCACTACGCCCGCGAGGACATGCGGCCGTTCGAGCGGCCGGGTGACTACGAGAGCTCCTGCGCCCGCCTCGACCGTGCACGCGAGCTGGCGGTCGGCAAGCGCTTCACCATTGAGGGCCTCCGCGAGGCCCTTTCCGACCACGAGAACGGCGAGAACGCGATCTGCCGCCACGCCGACGAGCCTAAGGCCGTCAAGACGGTCTTCTGGTGCGTCGCGGACGTTACCGCCGGGGAGATCACGTACGGGCGCGGCAATCCGTGCGACTCGCAGGCGCAGGTCTACAGCTTTTGATCGCGGCGAGCCTCTTCGGCAAGCCGCTCCCCGACGGCGGCACGATCGGCGTCGCCGCGCCGGCGAGCCCGTACGAGAGCCGCTCCGACGTCCTGCGAAGCGTCGAGTGGTGGGAGGCTCAGGGCTACCGCGTGAAGCTCGGCGGACACGCGCTCGCCCGCGACGACTTCGTGGCCGGGGACGCGCGGGAGCGGGCCGCCGACCTCAACGCCCTCTTCGCCGACCCGGAGGTGGACGTCGTCCAGTGCCTCCAGGGTGGCTACGGCTCGGCGCAGGTGATCCCCTACCTCGACTTCGACGCAATCGCCGCGAACCCGAAGCCGTTCGTTGGCTTCTCCGACATCACCGCGCTCCATGTCGCCATCCGCCAGCGGACGGGGCTCGCGACCTTCTACGGGAACGGGCTCCTGGGCATGGGCGACCCCGAGACGACCGCGTTCTCGAAGGAGCGCCTGCTCGCGGTGCTGCGCGGAGCTGGCGCGGGAGAGGTCCCGCCCAAGCCGGACGACCCGTTCCTGCGCGTCATCCGCGGCGGCAAGGTCACCGCGCCGCTCGCGGGGGGCTGCCTCTGGCTCCTCATGCAGACCATGGGGACGCCGTGGGAGATCGACCTCGACGAGAGCATCCTCTTCTTCGAGGACTACCACCTCCCGCCCTACTACCTGGACGGGAGCCTCACCCAGCTCGCGCAGGCCGACAAACTCGCCGGCGTCCGCGGAGTCGTAGTTGGAGACATGGAGAAATGCGACTGGGGAGACCACCCGGCAGGGTGGCCGCGCACCCGAACGCTCGAGGACGTGTTGGAGGTTCACCTGGAGCCGCTGGGCGTCCCCGTGTTATACAAGCTTCCCTTGGGGCACGGGAAGCACCTCGCAGCCATTCCGCTCGGCGTCGCCGCGACGCTCGACGCAGACGCGAGGACGCTCACCATCGAGCAATCCGGCCTGGCGACGAAGAGGGAGTGAGAGCATGAGGAAGCGAGCGCTACTGTTGATCGCGACCCTGGTCATGGTGGTCGGTGTCGCCGGTTGCGGTGGAGACGACGACACCGGGGCGCAGCAAGGGACTGGTGCGACCGAGGGGACACCCGTCGAGGGCGGGATCCTGCGGGTTGGCTCGATCAACTACATCGACTCGCTCAACCCCTTCAACTACATCGAGTCGCAGGCCTATCAGGGCATGCTCATGATCTTCCCGCAGCTCGTGCAGTACGCCCCCGGCGACGACGGCCTCGTGATCGAGGGCGACTGGGCCGAGTCGTGGGAAACGTCGGCCGACGGGTTGGACTGGACGTTCAAGCTCAAGCCGGGCGGGACGTGGTCCGACGGGACGCCGCTGACAGCCGCCGACGCGGCGTGGACGATCAACACGACGCTCGAGTACGCGGGCGGCCCGACCGCCGTCGCCGCGGCCGCGCTTTTGCACGTGAAGGACGCAGAGGCTGTCGACGACAACACGCTCGTGCTCCACTACAAGGCGCCGGTCGGCAACGTCCTCGCGCAGCTCGAGCAGTTCTTCATCCTCCCGCAGCACGTCTGGGAGCCGCTGGTCGGCTCGGACGGGAAGGGGCTCAAGACGTTCCACCCCGAGCAGAACCTGCCAGTCGTCTCCGCCGGCGCGTACACGATCAAGGAGTACGAGAAGAAGGGCACGACCGTCTTCATCCCGTGGGAGGGGTACTACGGGGAGCCCTCCAACGCGGAGGCGGTGACGCTCACCTACTTCACCAACTCGGACTCGATGATCTCCGAGCTGCGGCAGGGCAACCTCGACTGGGTCGACCAGGTGCCCTTCAACGCGGTTGACGTCCTCAAGGAGGACGACAGCCTGGTCGTGAACGAGGTGCCCGGGGCCGAGACGACGAACATCACCTGGAACTCGAACCCGCGCAAGCCGAAGAACCGCGAGCTCCTCGACCCCCAGGTGAAGAAGGCGCTCTCGATGTGCGTCGACCGCGAGCGAATCATCGAGGTCGTCTTCAACGGCTATGCGACCCTCGTCGAGAGCCTCCCCGGTCACATCACCGGCGAGATGGAGAATCCCAACCTTGGCCCGCTCGAGTACAACTGCGACGAGGGCAACCGGATGCTGGACGAGCTCGGGTACGCCCGGGGGTCCGACGGGATCCGCGTCGCCCCGGCGACGACCGGCGAGTACGCGCAGGAAGCGCACCCGATGAAGTACGAGATCGTCTGGCCCACGACGACCGACTTCAACGTCGAGCGTTCGCTCGAGATCGTGAAGGAGGGCTTCGCCGAGGCGGGCGTCGAGGTGACGTCCAAAGTAGGCGGCGACACAGCCCAGACCTATGCCCTCGAGACCGACGAGGACTGCGACGCGAAGACCTCGACGGGCTACGCGACCTTCGACATCGCCATGTGGGACTGGGTCGGCTACGTCGACCCGGACTTCATGCTCTCCGTCGTGACGAAGAGCCAGTGGTGCTCGTGGAGCGACACCGGCTGGGACAACCCCGAGTACGACGCCATGTACGAGAAGCAGGGGACGCTCGTCGACCCGGAAGAGCGCAAGGAGCTCGTCTGGGAGATGCAGCAGGTGATCTACGACAACTGGGTCTACACCCAGCTGACGAACCACGTGTACATCGACGCGCACTCGGCGAAGTGGGCCGGCATCGAGACAGATCTCAACGCCTATTCGAAGAAGTACTGGACGTCGCCCTACATGGTCGAGTAAGCGCCAAAACAGAAACGAGGCGAGCAAGGCTCGAGCGTGAGGTCGGCCGACTACGTCATCAAGCGCGTCTTCTTCGCGATCGTGACCCTCTTCGTCGCGATCACGCTCAACTTCGTGCTCTTCCGCGCCATCCCCGGCGACGCCGTGGACGCGCTCCGCTGCCGCCAGTGCAGCGCTGAGTTCAAGGAGCTCCAGCGCCAGGAGCTCGGCCTCGACAAGTCGACGTGGGAGCAGTACCGCCTCTACCTGGCCGGTCTGGCGACCGGTGATCTTGGCAAGTCGCTCCGGACGCAGAAGGAGGTCCGGACCGAGCTCTGGGAGCCGCTCAGGAACACGATCCCGATGGTCGCACTCGGGACGCTGTTCGCGATCTTCTTCGGCACGCTGACGGGGGTGATCTCCGCCTGGCGACGGGACACGGTGGTCGACAAGGGCGGCCTCTGGACGTCGCTCGCCTTCTACTCGATGCCCGCGCAGTGGCTGGGGCTGCTCATCGTCCTCTTCGTCGCCGGCGCCATCGGATTACCGACCTCGGGGATCGAGGACCCGACGCTCGGCGTGCTCGAGGACCCCACGTGGCTGGAGGTCGCTGTCGACCGGCTCCGGCACATGATCCTGCCCGCGCTGACCCTCGGGCTCGTCCTCTACGGCGACTACGCGCTGATCGTGCGCTCGGCGATGCTCGAGACGCTGGGCGAGGACTACGTGCTTACCGCACGGGCGAAGGGGCTCTCGAACTGGCAGATCGTGCGGAAGCACGGCTTCCGGAACGCCCTCCTGCCCATCGTCACGCTCATCGCCCTCTCGCTGGGGTTCATCATCGGCGGCGCGATCACGATCGAGTACGTCTTCTCCTATCCAGGAATCGGGTTCGAGACCGTCGAGGCGATCGACCAGCGCGACTGGCCGCTCCTGCAGGCGATCTTCCTGCTCCTCACGTTCTCGGTGATTTTCTTCAACCTGATCGCGGACCTTCTCTACGTGAAGCTCGATCCGCGGGTCGTGGAAGCGTGAGATGAGCGTCCCGTCGCTTCCCCCGACCGCGTTCGACGAGCAGGCCGCCGTCGCCGACATCGCCGGCATCGAGCCGCGCGGGCGGCTCGCCTTCCTCCGCTCGTCCACGTTCAGGAGGCCGTCGATGATCTTCGGCCTCACGGTCCTGGTCATCTTCATCCTCGTCGCGGTCTTCGCGCCGTTCCTCGAGCCCTACAACCCACGGGAGAAGACGGGCGACGTCTACGAGGCCCCATCGAGCGCCCACTGGCTCGGCACGGACGACGCTGGGGCGGACATGCTCTCGCTCGTCATCGCGGGATCGCGAGTCTCGCTCATCGTCGGCTTCGCGGCGGCGCTCGTCGCCATGCTCATCGGCGGGACGATCGGCCTCTGGTCGGGGTTCTACGGCGGCAAGAGCGACACGGTGCTCATGCGCATCACGGACTACGTCCTGGTCATTCCCGACATCCCGCTGATGATCATCGTCGCCGCGCTCTTCGGTCGGAGTCTGACCAACATCATCCTCATCATCGGGATCATCTACTGGACGAGCACGGCGCGGCTCATCCGCGCGCAGACGAAGAGCGTCCGCGAGCGGGCCTACGTGACGCGCGCCCGCGCGCTGGGTGCCGGTAACCAGCGCCTGATAGGGAAGCACGTGCTGCCGCAGGTGCTGCCGCTCCTGATCGCGAACACGGTTCTCACGATCGCGATCGCGATCTTCGCCGAGACGTACATCACGTTCCTCGGCCTCGGCGACCCGGATCTCATCTCCTGGGGAGGGCTGATCGAGAACGCTTTCGCCGGCGACGCCGTCATCAACGAGGCCTGGTGGGCGATCGTCCCGCCAGGCGTCTGCGTCACGCTCGTCATTCTGGCTTGCACGATGATCGGCATGGGAATGGAGGACGCCCTCAACCCACGGCTCCGCGTCGGCCACTTGTCCGTGCACCGCTTCCGGCTCCGGCCGCTCAAGGGAGCGCTGGAGTCGGAATGACGGCTCCCCTACTCCAGATCGAGGACCTGCACGTCTGGTTCGACCTCGAAGGCGGCCGCGAGCTGCACGCGGTCCAGGGAGTCAGCCTCGAGCTCGACGAGGGTGAGCGCGTCGGGCTGGTCGGCGAGTCAGGGTGCGGCAAGACGACGATGATCCTCGCCGCCATGGGGCTCCTGCCGCCTTCGGCGAGCGTCGCGGGGCACGTCTTCCTGGACGGCGAGGACATCCTCGCCGACGGCGAGGACTCCATGAGCCCGCACCGCTGGGTTGACATCGCCATGGTCTTCCAGGGAGCGATGAACGCGTTCAACCCAGTAAAGACGGTCGGCGAGCAGATCGTCGAGCCGATGGAGCTCCACGGCACGGCGAGCGGCAAACAGGCGCGGAGGCAGGTGGGCGAACTGCTCGAGCGAGTCGGGATCCCTGCCGCGCGGGCAGCCAGCTACCCGCATCAGTTCTCGGGCGGGATGCGCCAGCGGGCCGCGATCGCGATGGCGCTCGCCTGCAAGCCCAAGATTCTCCTCGCGGACGAGCCGACGACGGCGCTCGACGTGATGGTCCAGGCGCAGATCCTTCAGCTCCTCGTCGGGCTCGCGGACGACTTCGGCCTCGCGCTCATCCTGGTGACCCACGACCTTCCCGTCGTCGCGCAGGTCTGCGAACGGGCCGCGGTCATGTACGCGGGGGAGATCGTGGAGCTCGGCCCGACGGACACGCTCTACCACGACCCGCGCCATCCGTACACACGGCTCCTCTTCGCGGCCAGCCCCGACCTCTACGGGGAGGACGAGGTCGTCTCCATCCCCGGCACGCCGCCACGGCTCGACCGAGAGCTCACGGGCTGCCCGTTCACGCTGCGCTGCGACAGCTCGTTCACGCCGTGCGCGAAGACCAAGCCGCGGCTCATCTCGACCGCCCAGGACCACCTGGCCGCGTGCCATCTGAACGACCCGGCCATGAAGGCGGCCTCGTGAACGCGAGCGAGAACGGCGAGCCGACTCTGCTCGAGGTCGAGGACCTCGTCACGCGCTTCCCCGTGCCGCGCGGGCTCGTCGGCGCGGCCACTGGCCGCCCCAAGCGCGCCGTCCGCGCTGTCGACGGCGTCTCGTTCTCGCTCCGCAAGGGCGAGATGCTCGCGCTCGTCGGCGAGTCCGGAAGCGGTAAGACCACGACGGCCCAGTCGATCCTCCGGCTCGTCGAGCCCGAATCGGGGGCGATCCGCTTCCTCGGCGAGGACATCTCGAAGGTGTCGAGCGGAAAGATGCAGGCGCTCCGCCGGCACGCCCAGCTGATCTTCCAGGACCCGTACGAATCACTCGACCCGCGCTTTCGCGTGCGGGCGACGGTCGAGGAGCCGCTCCTCATCCACAGCGAAGGTGGCGGCAGCGCCGAGCGTGAGCAGCGCGTCCGCGAAGCGCTCACACGCGCCGGGCTCACTCCGCCCGAGCTCTTTATCGACCGTTACCCACACGAGCTCTCGGGCGGCCAGCGCCAGCGGGTGGCCATCGCCGCGAGCCTCGTGCTCGATCCCCAGCTCCTGCTCGCCGACGAGCCGGTCTCGATGCTCGACGTCTCCGTCCGCGCCGGGATCCTTGCCCTACTGGACGAGCTGCGTCGAAGTGGACTCGGCATTCTGATGATTACTCACGACCTCTCCACCGCAGCCCACTACGCGGACCGAATCGCCGTGATGTACCTGGGACGGATAGTCGAAGAGGGCCCGGCGCGGGAGGTCGTCTCCAACCCGAAGCACCCGTACACGAAGGCTCTCATCTCGGTTGTTCCCCAGCGGGACCCGCGCGCGTCGACAGCGCCGCAGATCCTGGTCGGCGAGACGCCGAACCCGATCAACATCCCTCCGGGCTGCCGCTTCAACCCGCGCTGCCCGATCGCGATTCCCGACTGCCGGACCACCGACCCAGAGCTGCGCGTTCCCGCCGGGGCGAGAGCCGGGCACCTCGCAGCCTGCATCAGGGCCTAGCCGGGCGTGGATCTCGTTCTCACGGGAGGCAGGGTCTTCACGGCCGACGCCAGGCTCACCGTCGCCGAGGCGCTCGCCGTGCGGGAGGGCCGCATCGCCTGGGTCGGCCCGGCATCGGAAGCTGCGCAGCACATCGATCGCGACACGCGCGTGATCGACCTCGTGGGCCACACCGTCGTCCCTGGCTTCCAGGACGCTCACTGCCACCCCGCCGAGAGCGGCGTCGAGCTCGCCCGCTGCGTGCTGAGCGACGCACACTCACGCGAAGCCTGCCTGGAGGCGATCGCCGCCTACGCGTCTGCGCATCCGGAGCTCGACTGGATCGTGGGCTCGGGCTGGTCGATCGACTCCTTCGAGCACGGGACGCCGAGCCGAGTCGATCTCGACGCGATCCTGCCCGACCGGCCCGCCTTCTTCGAAAACCGAGACGGGCACGGCGCCTGGGTGAACAGCCGATCTCTGGAGCTCGCCAGGATCACGCGCGACACGCCGGACCCCTCAGGCGGGCGCATCGAGCGCGACGAGGCGGGTGAGCCCCAGGGAACGCTCCACGAACACGCGGCGGACCTCGTCGCGGACCTGCTCCCACCGACGTCGCCGGACGAGTGGGAGGCGGGAATCCTCCGAGCGCAGTCGCTCTACCACGAGCTCGGGATCACTGCCTGGCAGGACGCGAGCGTCTACGACGAGGCGATGCTCGCCGCCTACCGCGCCGTCGCCGAGCGGGGCGAGCTAACGATGCGCGTCGAGGGCAACCTGCTCTGGGATCGCACACGAGGCAGCGAGCAGATTGATGCGCTCCTGGCGCAGCGGGCGGAAGGCTCGGTGGGAAGGCTGCGCCTTCGCGGCGCGAAGATCTTCGCCGACGGCGTCCTCGAGAACTTCACCGGCGCGCTGCTCGAGCCGTACGTGGGAACGGACAACTACGGCATCTCCATGCTCACCCCGGAGGAGCTGCAGCGGGCGGTCGTGCTCCTCGACGCCCACGGCTTCCAGGTGCACGTGCACACGATCGGCGACCGGGCCGTGCGCGACGCGCTCGACGCGATCGAGGCCGCCGCCCTCGCGAACGGCGCCCGCGACGCGCGCCATCACTTCGCCCACCTCCAGCTCGTTCACCCGGACGACCTGCCGCGCTTCGCACAGCTCGGCGTCGCGGCCAACGTCTCGCCCTTGTGGGCCTGCAGCAGCGGCTACGTCGACGAGCTGACGGTCCCGTTCATCGGCCCCGAGCGCTCGGCCCGCATGTACCCGTTCGGCAGCCTGCTCCAGGCAGGAGCGCGCCTTGCCTTCGGCAGCGACTGGTCCGTGTCCACCCCCGACCCGCTGCCCCAGCTCGAGGTGGCGGTGACGCGGATCTATCCCGAGACGCGCGATTGGGCGCCGCTCTTGCCCGACGAGGCGATCGACCTGCCGACGGCGCTCCGAACCTTCACCGCCGGCTCGGCCTACGTGAACTTCCTCGACGGCGAGACGGGCACGATCGAGCTCGGGAAGCTCGCCGACCTGGTCGTGCTCGACCGGGACATCCTGGATCCAGGCTCGGGCCCGCTCGGCGACGCCCGCGTCCTCCTCACCCTGGTCGAGGGCGAGCCGGTCTACGCCGATCCGGCGCTCGGCTGGTAGCGCTCAGCGACCGCGTAGCTCGTCCTTCAGGCCTAGCGCCTCCTGCTCGCTCCGGAGCCAATCGGCGAAGAACGGCTCCACGATCCGATACACGCGGTCGTCGCCGCGGGCGACGAGCTCCTTCCCGACCAGGGCGCCGATCGCCCGTTGGAGGGCGGGCTTCGCAGGAAGGTCGTGCCTCTCGTCGTAGTCGGCCCCGTAGAGCGAGCGCGTCGGCTCGTCCGCCAGCGCAAGCAGGACGAGCCGCTGGGCGTGCGGCGCGTCGTCCCAGAGCTTGGCGAAGTGGTTGTGCTCGGAGCGCAGGGCCTGTGCGAGGGCGGTCTCGACGTCGCCGAGCCGGCCGAAATGTCCGGTGGGGACGAGCTCCCAGAGGAAGTACGCCAGCTCCTGTGTCCCGTAGGGGTGGCCCCCCGTCGCCTCGAGCAGACGCTCGACCGCCTCGTCGTCGATCGCCTTCTCCGTCTCCTCGAAGCGCTTGCGGAGAAAACCCGCGAACTCGGCCGGCGCGATCCTGCCGACCTCCAGGCGCTTCGCGCTGCGCCAGAAGGGCTCGTTCTCGTCGTCGAAGATCCGCTCGAGGACGTGGCGCTTGCTCCCGAGGTAGACGTGGGAGACCTCTGGCTGCTCCTGGAACACGGCGCGCAGCAGGTTCGGGTACCGGCGATCGAGCGTGACGATCTCCTGGAACTCGTCGAAGACGAGGACGGCGCGACGCTTGCGCTCGGTCGCGATCTGGCCCGGGAGCGCGAGCAGCGCCTCGATCGTGTCGTCGACGTCGGCCCGCCGCCGGCCCGCATGGAAGACGAAGCGGAGGCTTCCGTCGATCGGGTCGACCTCGATCGTCGGGGTGATGCGGAGGCCGCGGAAGAGGCGCGTCGCGCGCTCGATCGCGTGCCCGGCCGCCGACTCGAGGTCGCCGTAGATCGTCTTCGCCAGGGCAGCGGCGAACCGCTCCTTCGTCGGCGTCCGCATCAGGTCGCAGTAGCCGACGAGGATCCCCTTCCTGATCGCCCGCTGAGCTGCGCGGAGCACGAGCGACGACTTCCCGTACCGGCGCGGGGCATAGACGAGCACGTCCTGTCCGTTCTGCATGTCGCGCACAAGCTCGCGGAGCTCCGGCTCCCGGTCGGTGAACGATCGGTCGAGCGCGAGCGCGCCGAAGGTGAAGGGGTTGGTATGCACTACTGCCTTATGCAGTATTGCATACGATCCGTATGCAGAGCGGCATGATGCAGCGTCGCATACAGCAGCTCCGACCGATCAAGCCCGCACGAGCACCCGGCCGTCGGCCACGCGCACGGGATACACCGCCGCCCTGAGCGACGGCTCGTCGACGCAGACGCCGGTCTCGAGGTCGAACTCCCACCCGTGCCACGGGCAGCGGAGCGTCCGCGTCCCGGTGAGCTGGTAGACGCCCGGCTCACCCCCGACGCGCTCGCCCAGGCGTCCGAGGCAAAGCGGCCCGCCGTGGTGCGGGCAGCGATTCCGGATCCCGCGCGGGGTGCCGTCCGGCTCGGCGACGACTCCGATCTCGCGGCCGTTCACTCGGGCGACGAGGCGGCCCGCGCGCTCCAGGTCGGCCGCCGCGCCGACGTCGACCCAGTCTCCGCTAGCCAACGGCCGGCAGGTTCAGCCGCGCGCCGTAGAGCTCGGCCGCGTTCTCGTGCAGGACCCCGGCACGCCAGCCCTCGGGCAGCCGCTTGAGCATGAAGTCGGGATCGTCGAAGTCCCAGTGCGGGTAATCCGAGGCGAAGCAGAGGTTGTCAGGCGCACCGACGGCCTCGAGCATCTCGAAGAGCGTTTCGTCGCGGCCGTCGGTGTGCTCCAGGGGCTGGGTCGAGAAGCGAACGTGCTCGCGCGCGACCTCGCTCGGCTTGCGCTCGAGCCAGGGCACCTCGCTTCTGAGCGCCCGCCAGTTGGTGTCGAGCCGCCAGAGCATGCCCGGCAGCCAGGCGATCCCACCCTCGATCAGCAACACCTTGAGGCTCGGAAGCCGTTCGAACGTCCCGTGGCAGAGCAGCGAGACGAGGTGCGACATCGTCGAGCAGGCGGAGCCGAGCGTGTGCCACTCGATGTAGAAGGTGACCGGGCCGGCCCCGCCGGGCGGCGCGGCGATGCCCATGCCCTCCCCGCCGGAGTGGATGGCCACGGGCAGCCCGCATTCGGCGGCCGCCTCGAAGATGGGCAGGTAGCGGGGCTCGCCGTAGGGCCGGTCGGCGCCGCCGCAGAGGAGCACGTGGACGAAGCGCTCGTCGTCGGCCGCGCGGCGGATCTCCGCCGCGGCCGCCTGAGGATCCTGTGCCGGGCAGAGGATGGAAGCGCGCAGGCGTGGCTCGGCGTCGAGCCAACGCTCGCGAAGCCATTCGTTGTGGGCGCGCGCGAGCTCGGCGGCTCGGTACGGGCTCGGCATCAACGAGACGAGCACGGCATCGTCTCCGTTGAGCACGCCGACGTCGGTGCCGCTCGGGTCGAGCAGCTCGCGCCGTACGGCGTCCACGTCGGAGGCCGGCGGGCGCCCGTTCTGCTCGATGTCCTGTCGAAACCAGGAGGAAGGGTGCGTCCACGAGTAGCCCGGAAGCCCGAGCGAAGGCCCCTGCGCCCGGAACCACTCGCGCTGCGCCGGGTCAACGTAGGCGAGCAGCTCCTCGGGGTCGCCGATCTGCGGATGGATGTCGCAGTCGATCACGCGCTCACAGTATCGGGCCTAAGATCGCCACGTTGTGGCCGTCGACACACTCCGCGCCTACGCCGAGGAGACGCTGGTCGTCGAAGGATTTCCGGGCCTCTCGGTGGCGGTGACCGACAGGAGCGAGATCGTGGCGTCCGAGACGTTCGGGCTGGCGAATGTGGATGCGGGAGTGCCCGTGAGCCGGGAGACGTACTTCGAGCTCGGCTCGATCGGCAAGACCTTCACCGCGATCCTGCTGCTGCAGCTGCACGAGGAGGGCTCGGTCGACCTCGACGAGCCCGTCGTCCGCTTCCTGCCGTGGTTCGAGGTCCGCTCAGAGCATGGCCCGATCACGATCCGCCATCTGATGACGCATTCGAGCGGGCTGATGACGGGCGCCGACCTGAGCGCGAGCTCGCGCTACGACGTGTGGGCCCTGCGCGAGACCGAGGTCGGGTTCACTCCGGGCACCCGCTACCTCTATTCGAACGTCGGCTATCGGGCCCTCGGCTTCGTCATCGAGGACCTGACCGGACTGCCGTACGCCGACGTCCTCCGTGAGCGGATCCTGGAACCGCTGGGCCTCGAGTCCACCGATCCCGCCATCACCAGCGAGGGTCGTGGCCGGCTGGCGGTCGCCTACGAACGCCTGCACGACGACCGGCCAGCGCGGCGGACTGATCCGTGGGTGCCCGCGCCCTGGCTCGAGACCGCGACGGGCGACGGCTCACAGGCCGGGACGATGGAGGACCTCGCGGCCTATCTGCGGACGCTCCTGAACCGCGGGGAGGGCGTCCTCTCGCCGGAGTCGTTCGAGCTCATGGCCTCGCCGGCGATCGAGGCCAACGACGGTTGGTGGTATGGCCTCGGGCTCGAGCTCCGCGAGCGCGAGGGGCGGCGGGAGATCCGCCACGGCGGCTCGATGCCGGGGTTCGGGTCGACGATGCTCGGCGACCTGGACTCGGGGCTGGGGGTCGTCGTGGGCGTGAACGCGACCGACGAGCAGGACCTCACCGAAGGGGTCGCCGAGGCGATACTCGCCCTCTACCGCGACGGCATATCCCCCCGTGTCCGTGATCCCCTGGCGGTCGAGGACGCGGCGGACTATGCGGGCGTGTACCTGGGCGAGGCCGGTCGCCTCGGAATCGAGGTGAAGGGCGGCCACCTTTTCCTCGACGGAGAGCCGCTCACGGTCCGGCGCGGCAATCGCTTCCTGGCCGGCCGGCCCGACCTCTCCCTCTACTTCCTCCGCTTCCGCCGCGAGGGCGGCCGGATCGTGGCGGCCGTGCATGGAGGCAACATCTACCGGCGTGAGGACGTCCCGGCAGCCCCCGCTCTGGCCCCTCCCGAGGCGTGGGGCGCCTACCCCGGCCACTACCGAGCGTACAACCCCTGGTACTCGAACTTCCGCATCGTCATGCGAGGAGCCGAGCTGCTCGTGATCTTCCCCTGGGGCATGGAGCTGACGCTCGAGCCGCTGCCGGACGGGAGGTACCGCGTCGGCGACGAGTGGTCGCCGGAGCGGATGCGCTTCGAGGCGCTGGTGGACGGTCGCGCCCTGATGGTCGACTTCAGCGGCGAGCGCTACTACCGGCTGCCTTAGACAAGATCCCGGGGAAACCGGTGCGTCCACGTGCGCGCGAAGATGCGCGCGTTTCGCTCGTAGACCTCGAGCAGCGTCGTGACGTGGAAGGCCTCCGCGTCGGAGGTCATCGCGCTCGTCACCTCCGAGCGCATGCTCCAGTCGCCGCGGCCCATGCCGGAGGTCGCGTGGAAGCGCACCTCCGCCGAGAGCGGGTCCCCTTCGCGGATCGAGTAGACCGTGTGGCTCGTGTCCGAGGAGCCGAGGTCGATGTCCACGAAGCGCTGCGAGCCGCCGAGGTCCCAGTCGAAGACCTGCTCGACGAGCCCGGTCGCCAGCTCGCGGCGGATGGAGCGTCCTTGCGGCGAGCCCGCGACCGCCTCGACCTCGAGCTTGGCCGACTGCTCGGGCTCGCCGAAGTCCGATAAGTCGGCGTCGTCCGGCCGGGGCGGGCGCTCTGGCAGCTCGACACTCCCTGAGAAGAGGGTCAGCCGAACCGGCTCCGGCGAGGGCCAGGCCCACGGCCAGTACGTCGGGGAGACCGCGAAGCGCAACCGGTGGCCGGCCGGAACTGAGTAGGCCATCACGTCGAGCGGAACCCGCACCTCGTAGCGCCGGCCGGGCTCCAGCAGCTCTGGGTGCTCGTGGCTCACGCGGTGCGAGAGGTTGAGGAGCCCGCGCGTGACGAGGGCCGAAGTGCCGTCCGGGAAGACGTCGCAGAGCCGCACGGCGACGAGTGCACTCGGCCGGTCGGCGGCCAGCTCCAGCGTCGCCTCCGGCAGCCCAAGGATCTCCAGCGGCTCCGCTAGGGGCTCCGAGTCGAACGTGAGCGAGAGCGCGTCGTCGGGCCGCTGATCACCGGCCAGATCGGCCGACTGGCCCTCGGCCGTCCACACGCCGGCCTCGGTCCCGCACGACTGCACGCCCAGGAGCTCGCGCGGCTCCTCGACCGGCAGCTCCCAAACGCGCGAACCGACCCGCTGCGACGGCCACTCCTCCTCGGCGACCCAGCGGCCCGGCCGCAGGTCGTACATCGGCCGCGGCTCCACGGAGTCCTGCATCCAGACGCGGAGCATCGGCTCGTCCATGATCCCGGTGTCGATCCCCTTCAGCCAGTGGTCGAACCAGCGCACCGACTCCTGCAGGAAGCCGATCGACGGCCCGGGTGAGGCGTTCTCGGGGAAGTCGTGCGCCCAGGGCCCGATGATGCCCTTGCGCGGGCAGGAGAGCCCGGAGAGGAGCCGCGGCACCGCGTTCGTGTACCCGTCCACGAAGCCACCCACCGCGTAGACAGCGCACTCGATGTCGGAGTAGTCCTCGCAGACCGAGCCGTGCTTCCAATATCCGTCACGGCGCTGGTGTCCGAGCCAGTGCTCGATCCAAGGCGTGAGCGTCTCCAAGCGCTCCAGCCAGGCCTCGCGCCAGCCCTCGCCGTAGAGCCGCGGGTCCGGGGGCCGCGCGTTCCAGGTCAGCATCGAGGAGGCCCAGTGGAGCATGTCGAGGGCGAGGACGCAGCCGCCGCGATAGTGGACGTCGTCCGAGTACCGGTCGTCCGTCGAGCACATGGTGATGATCGCCTCGAGCCCCGGAGGGCGGAGCGCCGCGATCTGGAGGGCGTTGAAACCGCCCCAGGAGATGCCCCAAATGCCGAGCGTCCCGTCGCACCAGGGCTGCTCGCGGATCCACGCGAGGATCTCGAGCGCGTCCTCCTGTTCTTGCTGGCTGTACTCGTCCGTGAGCACGCCGTCCGACTCGCCGGTGCCGCGCATGTCCACGCGTACGGCGGCGTAGCCGAACCCGGCCAGATACGGCTGGCGCTGGGAGTCTCGAGTGGCGGTGCCGTCCACCTTCCGGTACGGCAGGTACTCCATGATCGCCGGGACGGGCTCGTTCTCGGCCCCTTCCGGGAGCCAGATCCGCACGGCGAGACGCGTGCCGTCGGAGAGGTGGAGCCATGTGTTCTCGATCTCCCGGATTCGGCGCGGGAACTCGGTCCGGACGTTCGCCACTACGCGGTCGATACCGACTCGAGGATGAGCCGTTCCCGCCTGTACGGAAGCGGGAGGGTGGGGTTCTCGGAGTCGATCTCGCGCGCGAGCCGGTGGCCGTCGAAGATCGCCTCGGCGATGAGCCGCGGCGCGACACAGTCGCCGATCCGGTACACCGCCTCGATTCCCTCCCCTGCCAGAGCATCCGCGTCCGCCTTGAGCTCGCGGTAGAGATGGTCGTCCGAAACGCGCTGGGTGACGAGGACGACCGCGTCCGCCTCCACGACGAAGGGCTCTCCGAACTCGTCGACGGCGGCCACGCTCCCCGGCTCGATCGCCGTCAACATCGTCCCGGGCCGCTGCCGGATACCGAGCTCGTGCAGGTGCTGGCGGAGCAGCGGTCCCTCGAGCGTCTCGTCGCAGACCGGCGCGATTCGCTCGTGCGGCGCCGCGATCACGACGGAGAGCCCGTCCGCGGCCAGCTTCTCCGCGAGCCCCGCGGCCATGAAGTAGCCCTCGGCGTCGAAGACGAGAACGCGTTCCCCGGGCGGCGTCTTGCCCTCGACCATGATCTGCTCGGGCGTGAGGACATGGGGAAGCGACGCATCCGCGCCCGGGATCGGCTCGTGAGTGACGAAGTTGAGCCCGTCCGGCGCCCAGTGCGCGCCGGTGGCGGCGACGACGACCTCGGCGCCGTACTCGCGCACGTCCTGCGCGGAGAGGCGCGCGCCGGTGATCAGCTCGACGTTGTCCAGGTTCGCAAGCTGGACGGCGCGCCAGTTCACAACACGGCCCCACTCGCCGAGCCCGGGAAGCCTCGGGATCCACCGCATGATCCCGCCGATCTCGGCCTCGGCGTCGACGAGGTGGACACGGCGGAAGCCGCGCTTGCCGAGCACGATCGCGCACTCCATCCCGGCCGGCCCTGCGCCGACGACGAGGACGTCGCGGTCGAAGTTCTCGGCCGGCTCGAATCGCTCCGGATGCCAGCCACGCCGGTACTCCTCGCCCGCGGTCGCGTTCTGGGTGCAGCCGATGTGGTTGCCGCCCTCCGCCTTCAGCACGCAGATGTTGCAGCCGATGCACTCGCGCACCTCCCCGTAGCGGCCCTCCTCGACCTTCTTCGGGAGGAAGGGGTCGGCGATGGAGGGGCGGGCGGCACCGATCAAGTCCCACGCGCCCGAGCGGATGATCTCGGCCATACGGTCGGGGTTGGTGAGCCTCCCGACGCCGACGATCGGCTTGGCCGTCGCCTCGCGCACGCGCCCGGTCCACTCGAGCTGGTAGCCCTCGGAGAAGAAGCGTGACGTGCCCGAGTCCTTCGACCACTCGATGATCGAGCCGACGTTCACGTCCCAGAGGTCGACGAGATGATCCGCCAGGCGGACGAAGCCCAGCCCCTCGTCCAGCTCGACACCGGCCGGCCCTAGGGCCTCGACGCACAACCGGACGGCGACGGCGCAGTCGTCACCCACCGCCTCGCGGACGGCCTCGAGCGTCTCCAGCCAGAAGCGGGCACGGTTTTCCAATGAGCCTCCGTATTCATCCGCCCGCTTGTTGTAGAACGGCGAGAGGAACTGCAGCGGCAGGTACGAGTGGCCCCCGTACACGTAGACGATGTCGAGCCCGGCATCGCGCACGGCCTTCGCGCCGCGCACCCAGTCGCCGCGGACACGCCGGATGTCGTCGAGCTCCATCGCCTTCGGGACGACGAACGAGTAGTAGTCGCTCGCCAGTTGGGAGGGGCCGATGGCCGGCCAGCGCGTCTCCCGCGTGGTGCCGTGCACGCCGCCGTGCGTCAGCTCGACCCCGGCGAGCGAGTCGTGCTGGTGCGCCTCCTCCGCCATCAGCGCGAGGTTGCGCACGTCGTCCTCGTCCCAGACCCGCTGCGACACGACGGGCCAGAAATCGGAATCCGGGCTGACGAGCGCTTCCTCGGTGCAGACCGCGGCCCAGCCCCCCTCCGCCTTCATCGCGCGGAAGCGCGCCTGCGAGCCCGGCTTCTCGCTCCCGAACCCGGTGCAGTGCGGCACCTGGTAGAAGCGGTTCCGGAGCGTCTTCGGCCCGATCTGGACCGGCTCGAAGAGGATGTCGTGGCGGGGATCGCGTGGCATGAGCCTGGATAGGATCGCTGCTGTGGCGCAGACGGTCAAAGCACATACAGGCGGGAGCCTCGTCGCGGAGAGCCTCCAGGCGCTCGGCGCCGAGGTCGCCTTTGGCGTCCCGGGGATCCACGCGCTGGCGATCTGGGACGGCCTGCGGACGAGCTCGATTGCCGCGATCGGCCTCCGGACCGAGCTCTCTGCCGGCTTCGCCGCGGACGGCTACGCGCGCACGACGGGACGACCCGCGCCTCTGCTCCTCTCCACGGGCCCTGGCGCGCTGATCTCGCTCGCCGCGCTGATGGAGGCGGCCAGCTCGCACGTGCCGGTGGTGGCGATCGCGAGCCAGATCCCGCGCGACCTGCTCGGCGCCGGACGCGGGTTCCTCCACGAGCTCGCCGACCAGAAGGCATCCTTCCAGCCGGTGGTGAAGTGGGCCGCCGGTGCGGAAGCCGCCGAGGAGATCCCCGAGCTCCTCGCCGAGGCCTGGCGCCGGGCGATGACTCCGCCGAGCGGACCGGTGTTCCTGGAGATCCCCGTCGACCTGCTGGCGGAGGAGACCGCCGCGCCGGTGGGCGAGCTGGACATGAGTTCCCCCGCGCCTCCACTTGCGGGCGCCACGGCGCTCGACGAGGCGGCCGCCCTGCTCGCAGGCGCCGGCTCACCGGTCGTCTGGGCGGGAGGCGGCGTCCTCCGCGCCGGCGCCTGGGACGAGCTCCGGCTCGTGGCCGAGCTGCTGGGGGCGCCCGTGGCGACGACGTACATGGGCAAGGGCGCCTTCCCGGAGGACGACCCGCTCGCCCTCGGCACGGCCATGGACGAGCCGGCGTTCAAGGAGGTGCTGGGCCGAGCCGACGTCCTGCTCGCCGTCGGCACGGAGCTCGGGGCCGAGACGACGGGTCAGTACGGGCTGCGCCTCTCCGGGCGACTCGTCCACGTCGATGCCGACCCGCGCCGGATCGGGGCAACCTACGAGGCGCTCGGGCTCGCCGGCGATGCCCGAGCCGTGCTCGCAGCGCTCGCCGAGCGCCTGCCCGGGCCGCCGCGAGACGATGGCCCCGCCCGGGTGGCCGCGCTCAGGCAGCAGATCGCGAAGCGGCGCCAGGAGCCCGAGCTCGGGCTCCTGCGAACCGTCCGCGACGCTCTCCCGCGCGACGCCGTGACCGCCTGGGACATGACGATCCTCGCCTACTGGGCGGCCGCGCACTTCCCGGTCTACGAGCCGCGTACGTTCCTGTATCCGCTAGGCTCGGGGACGCTCGGCTACGCGTGGCCAGCAGCGCTCGGCGCCTCGCTCGCGGCGCCGGGGCGCAGGGTGCTCGCGGTCGCCGGTGACGGAGGCTTCAACTACGGGATCGCCGAGCTGGCCGCCGCCCGCCAGTACGGGCTCGACGCCAAGCTTCTTCTCGTCGACGACGGCGGCTACGGGATCCTGCGCGAGTACCAACGCGACCAGTTCGGGGAGACGACCAGCGTCGACCTCTTCCAGCCCGACTTCCGGGCGCTCGCCGAGGCGTTCGGGCTTCCGGTGGTCTCCGTGACCGCGGAGGAGCTGGCCGATGCGCTGACCGCCGCCTTCGCCGAGGACGGGCCGGCGGTCGTGCACGTTCCCACGGTCCTGGAGATGTGGTCATAGTGCCTCGCCGGGCGGTGCCCACCGTACTTCTGACGGCTGCAAAGCTCCGCCAGACTGCGTCCTCAGTCGCCCGCGTACCAGCTGGTACGCGGACTCCCTGCGTCCTTCCCTGGCGGGCTTTTCGCGCGCCAGAACCACGGCAACACCACCAGGCGAGGCACTTGTGACGGACTGGAGCCGGATCGTACGCCCGTCGCTGATCGGCCTCGAGCCGTACCGGCCAGGCGCCAGCCTGGAGGAGCTGAAGGAGGCCTACGGGCTCGAGGAGATCGTCAAGCTCAACTGGAACGAGGGCCTCGAGGGCCCGTTTCCCGGCGTCGAGGAGGCGATCGTCACCGAGCTCGAGCACGCGTGGATCTATCCGGCCGAGGCCTACGCCGACCTGCGCGAGAGCGTGGCCGGCTGGCTCGGGACCTCCCCGGACCGGATCGTCCCCAGCCACGGGATCCAGGCGCTCATCGCGACGGTCGTCCACGCCTTCCTCGAGCCCGGCGACACGGTCGTCCAGACCAGCCCGACGTACGGGCTCTACGCGACGACTTCCGCGGCAGCCGGCGCGCGGGTCGTCGCGGTGCCGAACTGCGAGCTTCGGCACGACGTCGATGCCCTCGTGGCAGCCGCGTGCGAGAACGACGCTCGGCTGGTCTGGCTCTGCGACCCGAACAACCCCACGGGCGCACTGCTGACGCACGAGGAGTGGGAGCGCCTGCTCGCCGGCATCCCCGACCGCTGCGCGATCGTCGTCGACGAGGCCTACTTCGAGTACGTCGATCCCGCGGTTCGCATCGATCGGGTGCGCAACGTCGAGGCGGGCCTTCCCGTCGTCGTCTTGCGCACGTTCTCGAAGATCTTCGGGCTCGCCGGCCTCCGCCTCGGGTACGCGATCGTGGGCGAGCCGCTCGCCGAGATGATCGACGTCGTCCTGGAGCCGTTCAACGTCAACCGGGCGGCCCTGGCCGCGGGCCGGGCAAGCCTGCTCCATCCCGACCTCGTCGAGACGAGACGACTCGCCAACGAGGCGGGCCGCGAGCGACTCGCCGAGCGCCTGCGCGAGGGGGGCACCCTGCCGTACCCCTCGCAGGCGAACTTCCTGCTCGTGGACGTCGGCGTGGACGACGTTGCTATCACCGACGGTCTCGCACGGCGCGGATTCCTCGTGCGCGCCGGCAGCGAGTTCGGGCTCGCCGGCCATGTCCGCATCACCACCGGGCCCGTGCCGATGATGGAGCGGGTGGCGCGTGAAGTGGCCGACGTCCGTGGAGAGCTGCTGGAGTCCTCAGCGACTCTCGAGGCCTGACAAGCTGGGGTCCTCCACCGGGGTCTCTGCCTCGATCTCGCCCGGGGCCGGAATGACGCGCAAGGCGTCCGCCGGGAGGTGGAGCTGCACGGGCGTCCCTTGCTGATACGGGAGCTCCTTGCCGGTGTTCGTCACGAGCGCCTGAAGGGTCTCGCCGGTGGCGACGCGGACGAGAACCTGGACGGCCGAGCCGACGTACACCACTCGCTCGACCATCCCCGGTAGGCAATTCGGACGCGAGTCGGCCTTGTGGGGCTCGAGCTCGATCCGCTCGGGCCGAATGACGAGCTTCGCAGGGCCGGTCACGTCGCTCGGGCCGCCGCCCGCATCGAGCTCGAACCTCCCGGTTTCCACGCGGCAGCGCCCGTCGACCGAGCCCCGGCCGGTCGCGTCCATGAGGTTCGAGACGCCCAGGAAGTCTGCGACGAAGAGCGTCTCGGGATCCTCGTAGACGTCCTGAGGCGCGCCGATCTGCTCGATCTGCCCGCCGTTCATGACGGCGAGCCGGTCCGACATCGTCAACGCCTCCTCCTGGTCGTGCGTCACGTAGAGGAACGTGATCCCGACCTCCTGCTGCAGCGTCTTCAGCTCGATCTGGAGCGCCTTGCGCAACTTCGCGTCGAGGGCGCCCAACGGCTCGTCCAGGAGGAGCACCGCAGGGTTCAGGACGAGCGCGCGCGCAAGCGCGACCCGTTGCTGCTGACCGCCGGAGAGCTGGGACGACTTGCGGCGCTCGAGGCCGGTCAGCCTGACGAGCTCGAGCGCCTCTCCGACTCGCCGCGTCAGCTCGTCCTTCGGCCGCTTGGCGCGCCGGAGCCCGAAGGCGACGTTGTCGAACACGTTCAGGTGCGGAAAGAGGGCGTAGTTCTGGAACACGGTGTTCACGTTCCGCTTGTGTGGCGGCGTGTACGCGACATCAACGCCGTCGAGCAGGATGCGGCCCTCGGTCGGCTGCTCGAACCCGGCGATCATGCGCAGTGTCGTGGTCTTGCCGCAGCCGGAGGGGCCGAGCAGCGAGAAGAACTCGCCGCCGGGGACGTGGAGGTCGATGCCGTCCACCGCCGTCAGCTCGCCGAACCGCTTGCTCAGTTCGATCAGCAGGATCTTTCCGCGGGCCATGTCGTCCTCGACGCTACCTCATCTCGAATGCCGCCCCGGCGTCTTCGGCGACGGACTTGCCCGCGCGGCGCTCGCCGCGGGTGAACGCACGCCAGACGAGGTAGCCGGCCGTGACCGAGACGAGCGTTAGGACCATCATCACCGTCGCGATGGCGTTCGTGGAGGGGAGCGGCGCCGCGCGGGTGGCGGCATAGATCTGAATGGGGACGGTGTCGGTCTCTCCACCCTTCGAGAGCCACTGGCTGATGACGAAGTCGTCGAGCGAGATGGCGAAGACGACCGCTGCCGAGGCGATAATCGCCGGCATCAGGAGCGGGAGGAGGACGCGGTAGAGCGCGACCGCGGGGGAAGCGCCGAGATCGGCGGCCGCCTCCTCGTACTGTCTCCCGATCGAGAAGAGGCGACCCCGGACGATGACGACGACGAAGGAGATAGAGAAGGTCACGTGGCCGAGGATCTGGGCCGTAGTGCCGGTGCCGACGAACGTGAAGACGTGGGTGAAGAGGAGGAGGAGCGAGACGCCCATGACGATCTCGGGCGTCACGAGCGGAAAAAGCATAAGGAAGTTCGAGGGCCTCGAACCCCAGCCGCTCCAGCGCGCCAGGCCGATCGCGAGCAGGACACCGATCGGCGTCGCGATAAGGACGTCGGCCGTGGCGAGCTTGAGGCTCTGGGCAAGGGCGTTGCGGAGGGCCGGGTCGTGCCAGACCGAGTCGACCGGGTCTCCCCAGTACCAGCGGGTCGAGAATCCTTGCCACACGGTTCGCGAGCGCGAGTCGTTGAACGAGAACTGCACCGCGATCAGGACGGGCACGAGCGCCCAGATCATGTACGCCCAGGTGAAAAGGACAAGGAAGCGGGGGCGCCCCCAGGGGTTCGTCAGCCAGCCGCGGAACCGGGTCCAGGCAGAGAGACGCGGCGGCGCCTGCACCCCGGCAACCGTGCTCATGCGGTCCGCGCCTCGCGTGACGCCTTGTGGATCGTCCACAGGTAGTAGGCCATGAGGACGGTGAGGAACAACGCAAGCACCACGGTGATCGCCGCCCCGATCGTCGGCTGGCCACCGACGTGGAAGTAGGAGTCGATCTGGTTGCCGATCATCGAGGTCGTCGGCGCGCTCGAGACGATGTTGGGCGTGTAGTAGTCGCCGAACATCGGGAGAGCGATCAGGACGGCGCCGCCGAGGATCCCGACCTTCGACAAGGGAAGGGTCACGTGCATGAAGGTGCTGAGCCGACTCGCGCCGAGATCGCGCGCCGCCTCGAGGTGGCTCCGGTCGATGCGGTCGAGCGCCGCGAACAGGGGCAGGATCATGAACGGGATGTAGCCGTAGACGAGGGCGAGGATCACGGTCGACGCCCGCCCGCCCAGCCAGTCGCGCGGCTCCGCGAGAACATGAGTGAACGTGAGGAAACGGTTCACGTACCCGTCCGGGGCGAGGAGGTTCACCCACGCGAGCATCCGCATCAGGTAGTTGATCCAGAGAGGAGCGATCAGGAGGATCAGGAGCAGACTCTTCGTCCTGCCGGCGTGCCGGGCGATGTAGTAGGCGACGGGATAGCCGATCAGGAGGGAGAAGGCGACCGCGATGCCCACGTAGACGATCGTGCGCACGGCGGCCCCGAAGAACCTGCCGCCGGGAGCCAGCTGCTCGAGAACCTCCACGATCCAGCCGACGTTCCAGTCGAGCGGGTTCCAGAGGGGGACAGCCTGCAAGAGGACGGGATCGACGGTGCCGAACGCAGTGGCCACGACCGCATAGAACGGGACGAGGAAGAGGACGATCAGCCACACGACTCCCGGGAGCGCGAACCCGGGCCAGAGCCAGCGGCGGTACACGGAGCTCCTTTTAGCCCCCGGCTGTGAAGTCCGAGTAGCCGTCCTGCCAGAGCTGTTGACCGCGCGATGTGAGCGTCCCGTATTGCAGGGAGTCGGGTCCGAGGTCGTCGTTCGTCAGAACGCTGTTCGCCAGGTGCTCAGGCACGACGCCGTCGGCCACGAGCGTGGCGGGGTCGATCTCGTTGATCGGCGGCTGGTAGCCGTTGAAATCGACGAAGTTCGAGTAGGCAACGCCGTTGTCCAGGATGTAGTTCAGCCAGAGGTGCGAGAGGACGGGCTTCTTCGTCGTCGCACAGATCGACCAGCAGTCGTTCTGAACGGGAACCTTCCCGTGGTCGGCCTTCCAGTATCCGAGCGCGGTCGCCGGCGTGCCCTTCGGCAGATAGTAGATGTAGCCGGCGATCATGTCGCCCGACCACGCCTGGTGAAGCCAGCTCGTGCCCTCCGGGATCGACTGGTACTGGACGTCGTCGACCTTGATGTTGCAGATGCCGTAGAGCTCCTTCAGGTCGGCGACGGCCTGGTCGATCAGCTGCGGGTCCTCGGTATTGATGTCCAGGATCCCCTTACGCAGGAGCGCCGTGCCGATCGTCTCGCGCTCCTCGCTCAAGAGAGCGACCTTCCCCTCGTAGTCACCCGACTCCCAGAAGATGTCCCAGGGCTGCGGCATCCCGGCGATGTCCTCGGTGATCTTGTCCGTCCGCCAGGCAATGCCGGTCGCGTAGATCGTGTACGGCACCGTGTAGTGCGAATCCACGTCGTAGAAGGGGCTGACGAGGTCCGGCCAGACGTTCTTCTGCAGGTTGGGGATGTAGTCGAGATTGAGCGGCTTGATGAGCTTGCCGGCGACCGCACGCGAGAGGTTGTCGGGCGTCATCTCCATTACGTCCGGTGCGACCGCGCCGGATGCGAGGCGCTGGATGCCGGAGGATATGTTGTCGAAGGCGGTGTACTGGGGCTCGACCCCGTACTTCTCGCAGAACTCGTTCAGGAGCTTCTTGTAGAGGTACGCGGGATAGTTGAAGACGGTGAAGGTCCCGCCAGTCTCCGGCTCGAGCCCGGACTCGATCGGGTCCTCCCAGAGAGGCATGGTGACGCGCTTGTCGGGTCTCGCGAGCGGCAGGCCGCCGGGCCCGAGCGCTTCGCCGCTCGCGCCGGTGGTCGCCTCCGGAGTCGTCTCGGAGCTACAGGCCGCCAGTAAGCCGGCTGACCCGGAAAGGACCGTGGCGGCCGCCGCAGAGCGGAGGAGGAAGTCCCGCCGATTGAGCGTGGCGTTCCTCTCCCTGGGATGAAACGTCATCGTCGCTCTCCTTCCACACGATGAAGGCCAGGCGCTTCTCGCAAGGCGCGCAGGGTCTCAGACGCAGCTCCTGCCTTCAAGTTAGTGCGCACCTTTCCAAGGGAGGCATAGGGTTCGCGAGCGTGAGGAACCCCGACTCCCTCCGCCGCGCCGTCGAACACGGGCTTCCGGACACCGTCGCCTTCCTCCAGGAGCTCGTCCGCGCTCCCAGCCTCCTTGGGCAAGAAGAGCCGGCTCAGCAGCTCGTCGAGGCGCGCATGCGCGAGCTGGGCTTCACGGTGCAGTCGATCGAGCCCAGCCCGGAGCAGCTCACGTCGCATCCCGACAGCGGCATTCCGCTCATCTCCTACGAGGGGCGACGCTGCCTCGTCGGCGCGCTGGCCGGCGGATCCGGACGCTCGCTTCTGTTGAACGGTCACGTCGACGTGGTCAGCGAAGCTCCCGCGGAGCGATGGACGAAGCCGCCATTCGCAGCAGAGGTGGAAGGCGAACGCCTGTACGGACGGGGCGCCTGCGACATGAAGGGCGGGATCGCCGCGATGCTTCTCGGCGTCGAAGCCGCGCTTGCCTCCGGACCGCTGCCAGGCCCGGTCGTCTACCAGAGCGTCATCGAGGAGGAATGCGGAGGGAACGGCGCTCTCGCTGCGTGTCTGGAGGGCCCGTCGGCGGACGGCGTTGTCATTGCGGAGCCGACGAACGGCGGCTTCGACGTGGTCGCCGTCGGCGTGATCTGGGCGCGGCTCACCTTCGAGGCGCCCGCGCGCCACGCCTCGCACGCCGACGAGGGCTCGAACCCGATCGAGACCGCCTTCGCCGCAGTCGAGGCACTGCGAGCGCTCGAGGCGGAGCTGAACGCCGACCCCGAGCCGGAGTTCGCGGGTGTGGAGCGACCCTACCTCCTGAACGTCGGCGCGTTGCATGCGGGGGATTGGCCGTCTATGACGCCCGGGAAGGCCGAGCTGGACGTTCGACTGGGGCTTCCACTCCGGCTGGAGCCGTCAGAAGGCCAGGCTCGCCTGCTCCAAGCAGTCCTAGGTGTCGCACCCGAAGCCCGGGTCGATTTTCGCGGCTTCCGGGCGCGCGGCTACGCCTTCGACGAGCGCTCCCCGCTCGTTACGCTGCTTTCTGACTGCCACGAAGCCGTCCACGGCCGCCGGCCCGAGCCCCAGCCCTCCCGGGCGACGACCGACCTGCGCTTCTTCGCGCCGCCCCTCGGGCCAGGCCAGGCGGTCTGCTACGGGCCGACGGGCGACGGTCTCCACGGTGTCGACGAATGGGTTGACCTCGAGTCGATCGTAGACGTCGCCACCGTTCTGGCGCTCCTCCTCCACAGGTGGGGCGAATCCGCCTAGAGTTACGGGATGGCAACTGAGGCGACCATCGTCGAGATCGAGAGGGAGCGGATCAAGGAGCTGACCGAGCGCGAGGAAGCTCGGCTCGACGCGCGAACGCAAGCCTCGGGCGACCTGTACAAGCGCGCGCGCAAGACCCTCTCCGCCGGAGTCGCCTCCTCCTACCAGGTGCGCGATCCCTGGCCGATCTACCTCTCCCGCGGCGTCGGCGCGAGGGTCTGGGACGTCGACGGCAACGAGCTCCTGGACTTCCACAACGGGTTCGGCTCGATGGTGCAGGGCCACGCTCATCCGGCGATCGGGAAGGCCCTGGCGGAGCGCTACCCGCAGGGGACGCATTTCGCCGCCCCGACCGAGGACGGGGTCGACGTGGCCGAGGAGCTCGCCCGCCGCTGGGGCCTGCCGAAGTGGCGCTACACCAACTCGGGCTCCGAGGCGACCATGGACGCGATCCGGATCGCCCGGGCGGCGACCGGCCGGGACACGATCGTCAAGATCTTCGGCTCCTACCACGGCCACCACGACTACGTGATGGTCTCGATCGGCGTCGAGTACGACAAGATCGGCGACCGAGACCACTACGAGTCGCTCCCCTACGGAGCCGGCATCCCGCAGTCGGTGGCAGACATGACGATCCCGGTGCCCTTCAATGACGCGCCGGCGATGGAGCGGCGGATCGAGCGCCTCATCGAGGAGGGGCGCAAGCCCGCCTGCGTGATCATGGAGGCGGCGATGATGAACCTCGGGGTCGTCCTCCCCGAGCCGGGTTACCTCGAGGCCGTCCGCGAGCTGACGCGGAAGCACGGGATCATCCTCATCTTCGACGAGGTGAAGACCGGCCTCTGCATCGCGCCCGGCGGCGCCACGGACCGCTTCGGCGTCCTGCCGGACATGGTCACGCTGGCGAAGACGCTCGGCGGTGGGCTGCCCTCGGGCGCCATCGGCGGCACCGAGGAGGTCTTCGAGGTCGTCGAGAACGGGAGCGTCTACCAGGTGGGGACCTACAACGGGAACCCGCTCGCGATGGCGGCGGCGCGCGCGAGCCTCCTCGAGGTGCTGACCCCCGAGGCCTACGAGCACCTGGACGCGCTCAACGACCGCATCCTCGCGGGCTGCCAAAAGGTGATCGACGACTACCGGCTGCCCGGCTACGCGGTCGGCGTCGGCGCCAAGGGCTGCGTCACCTTCTCGCCGACGAAGATCGTCGACTACGAGACCTACAAGGAAAACCAGGACGGCGAGCTGGCCGACCTCGCCTGGCTCTACAACATGAACCGCGGCGTCTTCATGACTCCGGGCCGTGAGGAGGAATGGACGCTGTCGGTCGTCCACTCCGCCGAGGACTGCGACGCGTTCGTCGCCGCCTTCGAGGAGATGGCCTCGGATCTGACGGCGTAGAATTTGGGCATGGAAGGGGATGTAGGGGCCGCGCTCGCGGCCGGAGCGACTCTCCCTGCGAACTGGTACGCCGACCCGGCGATCCAGCGCCTGGAGGGCAAGCGCATCTTCTCGCGCTCCTGGCAGTACGCGGGGCGCGCCGACCGCGTCGCGAATCCAGGCGACTTCTTCACGTGCTTCGCGGGCCAGATCCCGATCGTCGTCGTCCGCGACAACGAGGGCGTCCTGCGCGGGTTCGTCAACGTCTGCCGGCACCGCGGCCACCTGATCGCGCAGGGCGACGGCAACCGGAAGGCGCTCCAGTGCCCCTACCACGCCTGGACGTACGACCTCGACGGCACGCTGCGCAAGGCCCCGCGCTCGGAGCGCGAGCCCGACTTCGACAAGGAGAGCTTCTCGATGCTGCCGGTGGCCACCGAGGCCTGGGGACCGCTCGTGTTCGTCAACCCGGATCCGGAGATCGGCCCGCTGGCCGACGCACTCGGCCCGCTGCCCGGATACATCGCCGAGAGCGGCCTCGACGTCGACCGCCTGCGCTTCCGCGTGCGCAACGACTGGGAGATCGAGTGCGACTGGAAGGTCGCGATCGAGAACTACCTCGAGTGCTACCACTGCTCCGTCGCGCACCCGGGCTTCTCGAAGGTGATCGACGTCGCACCCGACGAGTACCAGTACCGGTCGGACGGGCTCGCCCTGATGCAGTTCGCTCACCTGCGCGAGAAGGCGAAGGCGAACGGCAAGCCCGCTTATCTCGAGGGGGACGAGGTGATGGTGCCCCAGTACCACCTCCTCTTCCCTAACTTCACGCTCAACATCGACCCGGGCCCCGGGAACATGTCGGTTGACGTGACCCGGCCGGCCGGCCCCGGCCGCTGCGCGGGCTCCACGGAGTACTTCTTCTACGAGGAGGTCTCCGACGAGACCGCGGCGGAGATGATGGCTTTTGCCAACCAGGTCGGCAGCGAGGACGCCTCCCTCGTCGCCTCCGTCCAGATCGGCCTCACGTCCGGGATGATCCCACACGGGCGCCTGCTGCCCTCCAGCGAGGTCCTCATCCAGCGCTTCCAGGCGCTCGTTCACGACGCCCTCAGTGGCGACTGACCCGAAGCACGCGGTCCTCTTCGAGCCGCTCGAGATCGGCCCGAAGACCCTCAGGAACCGCTTCTATCAGGTGCCTCACTGCACCGGGTTCGGCGTGCAGAAGCCCGGCGGGCAGGCGCGGCATCGCTCGATGAAGGCCGAGGGAGGCTGGGCGGCGGTCAACACCGAGTACTGCGCCGTCAGCCCCGACTCCGACGAGACGCCCTTCATCTCGGCCCGAATGTGGGACGACGGCGACCTGCGCGCCCTGGCGCTCATGTGCGACGAGGTGCACGAGGCCGGGGCGCTGGCCGGGGTCGAGCTCCACCATTCCGGCGCGCACTGCCCGCGGCGCGAGTGGCGGCTGCCCGCGATCGCGCCCTCCCAGCTCGCCAGCGACTACCTGCTCGTCACGCCCAAGAGGATGGAGCGCGACGACATCAAGCGCGTGCAGGCCGATTGGGCCGCGGCCGCACGCCGCTCCCGCGAGGCCGGCTTCGACATCGTCTACGTCTACGGCGCGCACAGCTACCTGCCCATGCAGTTCCTCTCGCCGTTCTACAACCACCGGACGGACGCCTACGGCGGCTCTCTCGAGAACCGCGCGCGCTTCTGGCTGGAGCTGCTGGAGCTGACGCGCGAGGCCGTGGACGGCGAGTGCGCCGTGGCGACGCGCATCTCGGTGGCGGCGCTCAGCCCCTACGGCGTCGACCTCGAGGAGGGGCTCGAGTTCGTGCGCCTCGCCGACGACCTCGTCGATCTGTGGGACGTGGCCATCGGCTCGGCGACCGAGTGGTCGATCGACTCGGGCGCCTCACGCTTCTTCCAGCAGGGCTGGCAGCTCGAGTGGACCGGACGCGTCCGCGAGGCAACGGCGAAGCCGATCGTGGGCGTCTCGCGGATGACCGATCCGGACCGGATGGCGGAGATCGTGGCGAGCGGCGCCTGGGACGTGATCGGCGCGGCGCGACCGTCGATCGCCGACCCGTTCCTCCCGCGGAAGGTCGAGGAGGGGCGCCTGGACGAGATCCGGGAATGCATCGGCTGCAACATCTGCATCCCGAAGTCGGATCCCGGCGGCAACATCGGATGCACGCAGAATGCGACGGCCGGCGAGGAGTTCCGGCGCGGCTGGCATCCGGAGCAGTTCGAGCCGGCAGAGAACCGCAACCGCGACGTGCTGGTGGTGGGCGCCGGGCCGGCGGGGATGGAGTGCGCGATCGTCCTCGGCAAGCGCGGCTTCCGACGCGTCCATTTGATCGACGCGGGGGACGACATCGGCGGGATCATGCGGTGGGTTCCACAGCTTCCCGGTCGCGGTGAGTGGGGTCGGGTCCTGAACTGGCGAAGGATCCAGCTCGAGAAGCTCAGGAACGTCGAGGTGCTCACGGGTCTCCGGCTCGACGCCGATGGCGTCCGCGAGTACGGGGCCGAGCTGGTCGTAATCGCGACCGGGGCGTTCTGGTCGCCGGTAGGCCTCAACCGCGAGACGCACGAGCCGATTATGGGCGCTGACGCTTCGCTGCCGCACGTCCTCACCCCCGAGCAGATCATGGTGGACGGCAAGACGCCTCCCGGCGAGAAGGTCGTCGTCTACGACTCCGACGGCTACTTCATGGGACCGGATCTCGCCGAGAAGCTCGCGGGTGACGGCTTCGCCGTCGACCTCGTGACCTCGCTGGACGACGTGTCGCCGTTCTCCGATGAGACGCTGGAGCAGGTCTTCCTGAAGCAACGCCTGCACGACGTGGGCGTGCGGATGCATCGGAGTGTCGTCCTCGACCGCATCGAGGCCGGGCAAGTAGCGGGCAAGGGCGAGTTCGAGGAGCCGTTCGAGCTGGAGGCGGACGCCGTCGTCCTCGTCGCGCAACGCGTCTCCGACGACGCGCTTTACCACGAGCTGCGCGCCGACGAGGAGCGGCTGGAGGCCGAGGGGATCGAGGCCGTGTACCGGATCGGCGACTGCGTCGCACCCCAGCTGATCGCCGACGCGATCTTTGACGGCCACCGCCTCGCACGCGAGATCGACAGCGAGAATCCAGCCGTGCCGCTCCCCTTCGTCCGCGAGCGTCCCGTGAGCGCCCTTGCCTGAGGGACTCCCTGAGGTCCGGCGGCAGGACGCCGTCTGCATCATCACCTTCCAGCGCGAGGAGAAGCTGAACGCGATCTCGACGGCGGTCGAACGCGCTCTGCTGGACGCACTCGCCGGGCCCGAGGTGCGGGAGGCCCGCTGCGTCGTTATCACTGGGAACGAGCGGTCGTTCTCGGCCGGAGCCGATTTGAAGGAGGCGCGGGACGAGAGCCCAGGCGGGATCGCCGCGTACTACCGCGACACGGGCGACGTCTACGAGCGGGTCGCCGCGCTGCCGCAGCCGACCTTCTCCGCGATCGAGGGCTGGTGCCTCGGCGCCGGCTTCGAGCTGGCGCTCGCCACCGATTTCCGGATCGCGTCCGAGACCGCCGTCTTCGGCCTCCCCGAGGTCGAGCTCGGCATCGTTCCGAGCTCGGGTGGGACCTACCGGCTCGTTCGCGCCGTCGGGCCGGCGCGGGCGAAGGAGCTCCTGATCCTCCGCAAGCGCATCGACGCCCCGGAGGCCGAGCGCCTCGGCATCGTCACCGAGGGCAGCGTGGCCGAGGGCGAGGCGCTCGCGCGGGCGCTCGAGCTCGCGCACCAGGTCGCGGAGCTCCCCCCGCTCGCGGTCGCCGCGGCGAAGCAGGCGGCGAACGCAATCGCCGAGTCGAGCCGCGAGGCCGGAATCATGCTCGAGCGCCTCGCCTACGCCGCGCTGGCCCAGACGGACGAGTCCAAGGCCGCGGGAGAAGCGTTCGCCACCCGCAAGAGCGGCGGTTAGCAACTACGTGGGAGCCGGAAAGCGGAGACCGTAGGTCTCCACCAGGCGAGGGACGCTCTCCAGGTCGAGCTCGAGGCCGTACCTGGCAGCAACGGCGGCCAGCGCCCTCGGCTCTGGCGGGCCGGCCTCGAGGAGATCCACGACCGCCTCGAAGTAGTGCTCGAACCCCGCCGGGGAGATGAGCTCGAGGATGCGCGCGGGCTCGTCTCCCGCATTCCAGAACGTGTGCCACTGCGCGCGCGGCTTGAAGATCAGGTCGCCGGGCTCCCCGTAGACGACGTCGTCGCCGAGCAGCGCCCCGACTCGACCCTCGAGCACGAACGTGTACTCGTCCTCGCGCCTGTGGCGATGAAGCGGCGCGGCCAGCGCACGCGGCGGCATCGGATGCTCGACGAGCGAGAAGCCGCCTCCCGTGTCGTCTCCGTCGATCATGAACCGGACGCCGATCTGGCCGAGTCTTCCAGCCCTCCCGTCGTTGGGCCGGAGCACGCGGGGTGTCGTCGACTCTGTCATGCATCTCCTTCCCTTAGTGGCTCGACCGGGTCGCCGACACGGACCCGGCCGGGCTCGATCACCCGCGCGTAGACGCCGAAATCGACGTTCTTCCCCTCCCGCTTTCCACGGTAGGCGGCGATCTCGCGTAGCGTGTCGAAGTCCCGCAGGCCGGTGCTCGGGTCGCGCGTCGTCGTCGCACAGCGGGCCACCGGTCCGGGGATCTCGACCAGGGCCGAGCCGAGCCTGACGCGCCGGCCGATCCAGGTGTCCTCCTCGTGCGGCTCACACCCCTCGACCTCGAGAAGCATGCGGAAGCGCCGACCGTCGAGCTCGTCGCGGCCCGCGCGGCGAGCGAGCTCCGCGACCGACTCGGACGAGACGAGTGTGAGCGGCTCGATGTCCACGGCGCCCGCAGACGCGTCGGCCTTCACGAGGCGAACCGTCCGGCCCGCGTACCCGGTGAGCGCCTCGGCCCACGGCCCAACCACGACCCGCCCGGGAACTCGATGCCCCCAGAAGTCCGTCAGCACCGGCTCCGCGAGGCCAACCTCGCCCTCGACGACGTCGCCGCCCGGGAACGTCAGCGTCAGGCGATCCGGCTCCGGCTCCCAGTCCGCACGGACGAGCGCGAGCGGCCCGTGGTGGAGGCCGGCGAGCAGGCGCCCGTCCTCCCGGATCAGGTAGAAGCGCCGGTCGGAAGCGACCCCGAACGGCTCCAGCGCGATCTCCTCGGGATGGTGAAGGAGCAGGCTCTTGACAGGCGTCGTGGAGAGGCGGACGACGGTCGGCACGGCTACTCCGCCGAAGGCGGCGGCTCGGCATGGCCCCAGGCGTCGGCACCGCCGTCGACCACCAGGGTCGTCCCGGTCACGTAGGAGGCGGCCGGCGAGACGAGGAAGGCGATCACGCCGGCCACGTCCTCCGGCGTCCCTAGCCGGCCCGCCGGGATCGCCTGCTCCCACGCGGCGATCTGCTCGGCGCCGTAGCCCTCCAGACCCTCGGTGAGGATCGTGCCCGGCGCGACGCAGACCGTGCGGATCCCGTAGCGGCTCCACTCCCCGGCGAGACCAGCTGCCAGGTTCTCGACGGCGGCGCGCGCAGCGGCGGCGTGGGCGAAGCCCGGGATGCCGCGGCGCGGGCTGAAGCCGACGAAGACGACGACGCCGCTCCGGTTCGGGATCATCGAGCGTGTCGCCACCTCGTGCGTGACGTCCCAGGCCGCGTCGACTGCAAGCCGGTGCACCGCCCGCCAGCCCTTGAGTGAGATCTCCTCGGCCGGCGCGATGAACTGCCCGCCTGCGTTGTTGACGAGGACGTCGACGCGCCCGAAGCGCTCGAGCGCGGCGTCCACGAGAGCCGCCACCTGCTCCGGCTCGCGGACGTCCGTCGGCACCGCCAGGCACTCGGCGCCCAGCTCCACGAGGGCAGCCTGCGTCTCCCCGAGCGGCTCCGGCCGCCGACCGCACACGATCACCGACGCCCCGGCCCGGGCGAGCTCGAGCGCCGTCGCACGGCCGATCCCGGTCCCGCCGCCGGTCACGAGGGCGATCACGGACGGTTCACCGCTCCCTCCGGCTCGCGGCCCTCGAGCACGGCCAGCACGGAGAGCACGGGCCTGGTGACGCAGGCCTCCTCGGCCTCCGCGCTGTACCAGGCGACGTGAGGCGTCACGATCAGCCGCGGCCAGGCGGGGGCGGGATGCTCGACCGTGGGCGGCTCGACGGGGAGGACGTCCAGCGCGGCGCCACCGAGCCGTCCGCTCTCGAGCTCGCGCCGAAGCGCGTCCAGGTCGACGAGCTGCGGGCGCGCCGTGTCGACGAGCACCGCGCCGTCGGGCATGAGCGCGAGCTCCTCCTCGCCCATCAGTCCGGCGTTCTCGTCGGTCAGCGCCACGTGGAGCGAGACGGCGTCGCAGGCGGCGAGGAGTTCGGCGAGCGGAGCGGGCCGCGCGCCGGCCTGGGCGATCGCGTCCGCCGTGAGCGCCGGATCCGTCCCCCAGACCTCGAACCCGAGCGCGGCCGCGCGCTCCACGAGCGCCCGCCCCGTGCGACCGAGGCCGACCACGCCGAGCCGAGTCCCCCGAAACCGCCGCAGCTCTCCGGCCGCCGTCCAGTCCCAGCCCCCCGTGCGAACGTTCCGATCGAGCACGACGACCCCGCGGAGGAGCGCGAGGACGAGAGCGAGCGAGTGGTCGGCGACCTCGTCGACGCAGTAGTCGGGCACGTTGCACGCCCAGACGCCGCGCCGCTCGGCCTCGTCCACGTCCAGGTGGTCGAAGCCGACGCTGCAGGTGGCGACAACGCGCAGCGCCGGCAACCGGTCGAGATCGCTCGCGCGCACTTCCGTCTCGGTGCCCACGAGAAGGCCCACGACGTCCTCGCCGCCCCACGGCTCGCGCTCGTCGGCGACGGTCACGCCGGTTCCGGCCAGGAGCTCGCGAACCCGCTCCGGGTCGTAGACGTCGTCTCCGACGACGACGCGGGTCACGCCTTCTGCCTGCACCGACCGAGTTACTATCATCGCCCCCGGCCCGCCGGCAACCGTGCACGAGAAGGAAATCGAGATCCGCTGGAACGACCTCGACCCGTTCGGGCACGTCAACCACGCCATCTTCCTCACCTACCTCGAGGAGGTGCGGGACGAGTGGCTGGTCTCCGCAGTGGGAGGGGACACGATCGACTACGTGGTCGCCCGGGTCGAGATCGACTACCGCCGCGAGCTGACGCTTCGCGACGACCGGGTGACGGCGCGCATCCGACTCGACTCGCTGGGGACCTCGAGCATTCGCACCCTCGAGGAGCTCGTCGTTCCGGGGGGCGAGACTGCGGCCGAGGCGAAGGCCGTTCTCGTCGCCTGCGACGACGAGCGCCGCCCGCGGCCGCTCATGGAGGTGGAGCGCGCCGCACTCGCGGGTGCGTAGGATCCGCGGGTGGTCCCGACCGTCCCCGAGCTGCCCGCCGACGTCCGCGAGCTGAAGGCGCGGGTTTCCGAGTTCCTCGAGCGCGAGGTCTATCCGCTGGAGCAGCGGGTCGCCGAGGCAGGGCGCATCGATCCCGAGTGGGTGCACGAGCTCCGCAGGAAGTCCTGGGCCAAGGGCTTCGCCATGCTGAACATGCCGGAGGAGGCCGGCGGGCGCGGCCTCCCGATGCTCGGCCAGGTGGCCCTCGAGGAGGAGTCCGGGAAGGCCACCAACGGCCTCGGCTTCACCGTGGTCGACCGGGGCCCGGCCGAGCTCTGGGACATCGCCACGCCGGCGCAGCGCGAGCAGTTCGTGGCGCCGGTCCTGCGCGGCGAGTTCCGCGAGGCCTGGGCCGTCACCGAGCCGGGCGCCGGCTCGGACGTGAGCGCCCTGGAGGCGACGGCGGAGCGCGACGAGAACGAGTGGGTCCTGAACGGCGAGAAGTGGTTCGTCACGAGCGAGGGAGACCCCGGCTTCTATCTCGTGCTCGCGGTGGCCGACGGGGAGCAGGCGCTCTTCATCGTCGAGCCGTGGCGGCCCGGCCTCGAGATCACGAAGACCCCAGCTTTCCTGCACGACCCCTACCTCGACCATCACCCCGAGATCGCGCTCACCAACGTTCGCGTCCCGGACGAGAACCGCATCCCGGAGGGCGGCGGCGAGGGCGCGCGGGAGTGGTTCCTCGTCGAGCGCCTCTTCATCGCGGCACGCTGCTGCGGCGCGGCCCAGCGCTCGCTCGAGCTGGCCCGCTCCTTCGCGTTGGAGCGCGAGGCCTTCGGCGCCAAGATCGCCGAGCACCAGGGCGTCTCCTTCCAGCTCGCTGACTCGTTGACCGAGCTCCTGGCCGCCCGCCTACTGACCTACCACGCCGCGCACGCGTTCGACGCGGAGCCCGACCGGCGCATCGTCCACGGCAAGGTGGCGATGGCGAAGCTCTTCGCCTCCGAGGCGGCCGGCCGCATCGTCGACCGCGCCCTGCAGGTGCTCGGTGGGCGCGGCTACATGCTGGAGAGCCCGGTGGCCCGCTTCTACCGCGAGGTGCGGGTCGACAGGATCTGGGAGGGCACCAGCGAGATCCAGCGCCTCATCGTCTCGCGCGGCCTCCTGAAGCGCGGCGTCGAGACGTACCTCCGCTGAACCGGGCTACGAGCGGGGCTGAAGGGCGGGCAGGTAGCTCTCCTGCTCGAGCCAGTGGCCGCCGTCGATCGTCAGCGTCTCGCCGGTGATGTAGCCCCCGTAGGGTGAGCAGAGGGCCGCGGCCCAGACGGCGACCTCGTGGGGCGTCGCCAGTCGGCCGAGCGGGACGGTCGCCGCCACCCGCTCCCGCTCCTCCTCCGTGGGCCAGAGCGCCGCGCCGGCGCCCTCCGTGTCGGTCGGGCCGGGGCAGATGCAGTTCGCCCGGATGCCGTGCGGGGCCCACTCGACGGCGAGCGTCCTCGTCATGGCCACCAACCCCGCCTTCGCCGCGGCCGAGTGGACCGTCCCGGGCCCACCCGTCCAGGCGTAGCTCGCGATCACGCTCAGGATGGCGCCACCGTCGCCCTGCTCGATCATCTGCTTTCCTGCTGCACGCGAGCAGAGAAAGCCGCCGTCGAGGACGATCGAGACGACGGCGCGCCAGCCGTTCGGAGAGAGGTCCTCCGCTTTGACCACGAAGTTGCCGGCGGCGTTGTTGACGAGGACGTCGATCTGTCCGAAGGCCTCCACCGTGGCCGCCAGGAGCGCATCCACGGCCTCGGGGTCCCGCACGTCCGTGGGCACGGCGAGCCCGGCGCCGCCGAGGAGCGCGACGGTCTCGTCGAGAGGCTCCGGCCGCCGCCCGGCGACCGCGACGGAGGCCCCGAGCCGGCCCAGCTCGAGCGCGATCGCTCGGCCGAGGCCGCTGCCACCGCCGGTGACGATCGCGACCTTGCCCTCGAATGTGCCCTCGGCGAGCATCGTCAGCCGAGGACGATACGCGCGTCGAGGGCGAGAGCGCCGTCCGGGAGGGCGAGCAGCGGGTTGATCTCGACCTCGGCGACCTCCGGATGCTCGGCGGCGAAACGCGAGAGCGCGGCGGTCTCCCGGGCGGCGGCCCCCACATCCACGGCGGGCTTTCCCCGCGCCCCGTCGAGGAGCGGGGCGATCTGCAGCGAACGAAAGAGAGCCTCGGCGGCCGCCTCCGTCACGGGGGCGAGCGCGACCGCCACGTCCTTGACGATCTCCGCATAGAGCCCGCCCGCGCCGACGAGCAGGATCGGCCCGAATCTCGGGTCGCGCTTCGCGCCCACGATGAGCTCGAGTCCCTGCGACAGGGGGGCCATGGCCTCGACCGAGTACGAGGGCGGCAAGAGCGCAGTCTCCATGCGCGCGAACGCTTCGTTCAGCTGCTCGGGGCCCTGCAGGCCGACCGCGACTCCACCCGAGTCCGACTTGTGCAGCTCGCCGAGCGCCTTGAGGACCACCGGGTAGCCGATCTCGGCGGCGGCGGCCACCACGTCCTCGGCGCCTGCGGCCCTGCGAGCCTCGGCGAATGCGACCCCTGCCGAGGCGAGGAGATCGCGCGAGGCGAAGTAGTCGGGCTCTCCCACGACCCGCGCGGCAGGAGGCGGGAGATCAGGGACCTTGCGAAGCGCCTCGGGCGTCACGCGCGCTAGCCGGCCGGCCGCCCACACCGCGGCCTCGACCTCGCGGAAGACGGGAACGCCCCTCTCCCGCAGCATCTCGGCGGGCGGCGAGCGCCAGTACATTGTGTGGGCGAGAAGCGGCACTCCTGTCTCCGCGGCCGCTTCCGCCATGCCCTCGGCCGACTGAACCTCGTTGCGCTCGAACTCGTCCGAGTAGTGGGCGTAGCCGCCGAAGTACCCGGTGAAGAGGACGGTGTCGACCTCCCCGGACTCGAGCAGCGCCCGCGCGACGTTGGCGAAGCTCGAGATGTCCTGCTCGCCCCCGCCCGCGAAGTCGACAGGATTCGTGAGCGTCGCCGTCGCGGGCAGGGCCTCGGCGAGCCGTGCGCGCGTTGCCTCCGAGAGCGCGGGCAGCTCGAGCCCGGCCTTGGCGGCAAGATCGGACGCGACCACGGTGTGTCCGCCACCGTCTGCTGCGAGCGCGACACGCTTCCCGCGCGGACGGCGTCCGGTGAGGAAGGCCTGGGCAAGGTCGACGACTTCCTTCGGCGAGGAGACGAGCTCGATCCCGGCCGCGATCGAAGCCGCTTCGATGGCGGAAAGGTCGCTCGCGAGCGCCCCAGTGTGCGAGCGTGCGGCCCGCGCGGCCGCTTCGGTCGCGCCGCCGGCGAGGAGCACGACGGGCTTCCCGGCAGCGGCGCAAGCGCGTGCGAAGGCCCTCCCGTCGCGGAAGTCCTCGAGGTACACGGCGATCAGCTTCGTCTGCTCGTGCGCGGCAAAGGACTCGACGAGCTCCCAGGCTTCGACGTCGGCCTGATTTCCAAGCGAGACGAAGCGCGAGAACCCGAGCCCGAAGTCCGCCGCGAGCAGACCGACCTCGAGGGCCAGGTTGCCGCTCTGCGAGATAAGGCCGATCGACCCGGGCACGAGGTCCTCGGAGCAGAGCTCGAGCAAGGCGTCCGCGTCGTAGACGCCGAGGCAGTTCGGCCCCACGAGGACCGCGCCGGCAGCGCGAACACGCTCGACGATCGCCTCCTCGCGGGCCCGCCCGTCGGCGCCCATTTCGCCGAAGCCCGCGCTGATGGCGACGAGCGCCCTCGCTCCCGCCGCGAGCGAGTCCGCCACCGCCTCCTCGAGGCCCGAGGCCGGCACGGAGATGACGACGAGCTCGGGGGCGTCCGGGAGATCGGTCACGGAGACGTACGCCTCCCGGCCCAGAATCTCGCCGCCCTTACGGTTCACGAGGTAGACGGAGCGCCGTCCCTCGCCTCGGACCGCGCCGTTGGCGAGCAGGTAGCCCCACTTCCCCGGCACCGTTGAGGCACCGACGACGGCGACCGAGCGGGGGTCGAAGAGGGCCGAGAGGTCGCGGCTCACTTCAAGAGGTTCCGGGAGATGATCAGACGCTGGATGTCGGAGGTGCCTTCCTCGATCTCCTCGAGCTTCGCGTCCCGCATCCATTTCTCCACGGGGTACTCCCGCGAGTAACCCCAGCCGCCGAGGGTTTGCACGGCCGCCCACGTGCACCACATGGCCGTCTCGGAGGCGAACAACTTGGCCATCGCCGCCTCCATGGGCACGTGCTCGCCCGCGTCGATCCTGCGCGCGGCCCGGTGGACGAGCAGGCGCGCGGCGTCGACCCGCGTCGCCATGTCCGCGAGGCGAAAGGCGACCGCCTGGTGCTCGGCGATCGGCTTCCCGAACTGCTCCCGCGACTTCGCGTACTCGACCGAGTACTCGAGGGCGGCGCGCGCGATCCCGGTGGCCGAAGCGCCCAGCGTTATGCGCGAGCGGTCGAATGTGCGCATGAGCCCGTAGAAGCCCTGCCCCTCGTCGCCCAGCCGACGATCCTCGGGCAGCTCGGCGTCCTCGAGGAACATCTCGGCGTTCACGATCGCGCGCTGGCCCATCTTCTTCATGGGCTCGCCAAAAGTCACGCCGGGGTCGCCCTTCTCGACGACGAACGCGGTAATGCCGCGCGAGCGCGAGCCCGGCTCGACCGTGGCGAAGACGACGTAGTAGTCGGCCAGGCCGCCGTTCGAGATCCACGTCTTCTGGCCGCGGAGGCCGTAGCCACCGTCGGTGCGCTCCGCGGTTGTCGAGATCGAGGCGGCATCGGACCCGGCGCCCGGCTCGGTGGTGGCGAGCGCCGTCAGCGGCGGCCGCTCGCCGGCGATCGGCTCGAGCCAGCGGCGCTTCTGCTCGTCGCTTCCCAGCTCGGCGACCGGCTCCGCGAAGAAGCCGCCCGAGGTGATGAGGTTGCCGATCCCGGCGCAGCCCCGGCAGAGCTCCTCCTGGACGACGACGCCGGTAACGCAATCGGTGAGGCCGCCGCCACCGTACTCCTCGGGGAGCATGAACGAGGTCAGGCCGAGCGCAGCGGCCTTGTACCAGACCTCCCACGGCGTCTCCACGTCCGCCTCGTCGACCTCGGCTGCGATCGGCCGGATCTCGCGGTCGGCGAACTCCCGGCAGACGTCTCGGATCTCGCGCTGCTCGGGCGTCAGGCCAAGCGGCTCGTAGGCGACCTCGCTCATGGGCCAGATCCTCGCAGATGAAGCTGACCAGGGGCCTCAGTCAGCCGCGGAACGAGATAGCCTCGTCCGCATGGACTCGGCCGAGATCGTGATCGTCGGTGGCGGCGCCATGGGCGCGAGCGTCGCCTACCACCTGGCGAAGAAGGGCGTGAAGGACGTGGTCCTGCTCGAGCGCGAGTCGCTCGCCAGCGGCTCCACGAGCAAGTCCGCCGGGGGCATTCGCGCCCAGTTCGCGGACGAGCTGAACGTGCGCATCGCGCTGCGCTCGATGGCGGAGTTCCAGGCCCTCGATCGCGTCAGCGGTATCGACTACAAGCGCAACGGCTACCTCTTCCTGCTCACCAACGAGGTCGACGTCGAGAGCTTCCAGAACGCGCTCGCGCTGCAGCAGAACCTCGGGGTCCCGTCGCAGCTGATCTCCCCTGACGACGTCCGCGCGCTGATCCCGGCGCTCGAGACGTCCGACCTGCTGGCGGCGGCCTACTGCCCAATCGACGGGCATGCGTCGCCCGAATCGGTGGTTCAGGCCTACGCCGGCGCGGCCGCGGCGCAGGGAGTCACCATCCTCCAGGGCACGTCGCTCGACCGGATCGCCGTCCTCGGGGACAAGATCGTCACGATCGAGACCTCCGCGGGGCGGATCCGCACGGGAACCGTGATCTGCACCGCAGGCGTCTGGTCCAGGGACGTGGGGAACCTCGCCGGGCTCGACATTCCCGTGCGCGGGGAAGCCCGTTGGATGCACTTCACGCCCGAGGACGGCGGGCTCCCGGAGGAGCTCCCGCTCACCGTCGACTTCGCCACCGGCTTCTACTTCCACCGCGAGGGCGCCGGCCTGGTCTTCGGCGGGCGCGAGCCGACGATCGAGGGCGTCGCGAGCCACGGGACACGGCGGCTGCCCGTCCTCGCGGAGCTGCCCATTCAGTCCTCCTGGTGGGGCTTCTACGAGATGAGCCCCGACCACAACGCCATCGTCGGCGAGGTCTCGCAACCGCGGCGCTTCCTGTATGCGACCGGCTTCTCCGGCCACGGCTTCCAGCAGGCGCCCGCGGTCGGCGAGCACCTCGCCGAGCTCGTCGTGGGCGCCGAGCCGTCGCTCGACCTCTCGCCGCTCTCCCTCGACCGCTTCGCGAGCGGCGGCGAGCGGCACGAGCGCTTCGTGGTGTAGTTGCGGACTTTCGTCCTTGCTCGCCACGGGGAGTCGACGCTGAACATCGAGCGGCGGGTGAACGGCGACCCCGCAGTGCCGGTCGCCCTCACGGAGCGCGGGCGGGAGGAGGCGCGCCGCCTAGGCGAGCAGGTGGCCCAGCTGCCGCTCGACGCGTGCGTCCACACGCGCTTTCCTCGCACGAAGGAGACGGCCGAGGTCGCGCTCGGCGCGCGGGAGGAGGTCCCGCTCGTCGAGGAGGCGCTGCTCGACGACATCGACATCGGCGACCTCGAAGGCGAGCAGGTTGAGACCTATCGGGCGTGGAAGCACGGCCATTCTCGGGACGTGGCCTTCCCGGGCGGTGAGAGCCTCGACGACGCGGCGCGGCGATACGCCGACGGGCTCCGCAGACTCCTCGACTCGCGGTGGCGCTCCGTCCTCGTCGTCTGCCACGAGATCCCCATCCGTTACGCGCTGAACGGCGCCGCCGGCTCGGACTCCCTCGACGGGCCGGCGCACGAGATCTCGAACGCCGTGCCGTACCTCTTCGACGAGGAGGCGCTCGCCCGGGCCGTCCACGGGATCGAACGGCTAACATCGCCCCCAAGAGACCGGGGAGCCGCTTCCTAGCGGCTGAGAGGGGGCTCGGGAGCCCCGACCCGCCGAACCTGATCTGGGTAATGCCAGCGAAGGGAGGCGCGATGCAACGGACCGACGGGACGTGGGGCGTCAGCCCCGTCCCTGACCGCCTGCGGACGCTCTCAGGGGTCGACGTTGGGCTGCTCTGGGGCAACCTCGGCATCAGCCTGCTCGTCCTCTTCACGGGCACGTTCCTCGCAGGCCTGGGGCTGCAGCGGGCCCTGCTCGCCGTCGTCGTGGGCGCCGTGCTCGGGACCGCGCTGCTCGGGCTCGCCGGGCTGATCGGCTTCGAGCGACGTGTCCCGGGCATGGTCCTGCTCCGCGACCCCCTGGGCGTGCGCGGCTCCTACGCGCCGACCGCGCTCAACGTGCTCCAGAACCTGGGTTGGGCCGTCTTCGAGCTCTACGTCATGTCGCTGGCCGCCAGCGCGCTCTCCGACCGGGTGTTCGGCTTTGAAGCGCGCTGGCTCTGGGTCCTGCTCTTCGGCGCCCTGACCCTGTGGCTCGCGCTCGCGGGCCCGATCTCGTTCGTCCGCCGCTGGGTTCGGCGCTTCGCGATCTGGGTGGTCGCCGCCTCGACGGCGTATCTCGTCTGGTGGGCGCTCGACGGCGCCGACGTCGGGGCGCTCTGGTCCGCGGAGGGCGCCGGCGGGATGCGCTTCTTCCAGGGCGTCGACCTGACAGTGGCAATGGCCGCTTCCTGGCTGCCCTTGGCGGCCGACTACACGCGCTTCTCCCGCAGCCGGCGGGCGGCGTTCTGGGGCACGTCGGTCGGCTACCTCGTCCCCCTCGCGCTCCTGTTCGGGCTGGGCGCGCTGCTCGCGCTCTCACGAGGCCTCGCCGAGCCCGCCGCGATCTTCACCGCGATCGCGGCCGGCGGCGCCGGGAGCGCGATCGCGCTCCTCGCGCTGACCGTGGACGAGGCGGACGAGCCGTTCGCCAACGTCTACTCGGCGAGCGTGTCGATCCAGAACCTCATGCCGACCCTCTCGCAGAGGCTCCTGATCGTGGCGGTCGCCATCGTGGCCACTATCGGCGCCATCTCCGTGGACATCGTCGCCTACGAGACCTTCCTTCTCCTGCTCGGATCCTTCTTCGTGCCGCTCTTCGGCGTCCTGGCAGCCGACTTCCTGCTCGGCGCCGGCCCGGCGGTGGCGGTGCGCTGGAGCGGCGTCGCCGCCTGGACGGCAGGCTTCGGCCTCTACCAGTGGATTCACCCGACCGGCCCCGAGTGGTGGACCGAGCTGCTCGCCGACGTTCCGGGAGCGGGGGACGTGACGATCGGAGGGTCGCTTCCGGCGTTCGGCCTCGCGTTTTTCCTCTACGCGGGCGTACGCTCCGCCCATGCGCCGCTTGGGCGTCGTCGGGCTCGTCTCGCTGGATCGCGTTGACGGCGACATTCCGCGCCTGGGCGGAGCGCCGGTCTACGCGGCCCGAGCGCTCCGCCTGCTCGGTCAGCCGGCCGTCGTCGCCACGAAGCTGGCCGACGAGGACCGCCCGCGTCTGGCCGGCCTGGGCCTGCCGATCGTGGCCAAGAGCGCGCCACGGACGATCGAGTTCCGAATCGAGAACGACGGCGACCATCGCCGGATGGCGATCGACGAGCTGGGCGAGCCGTGGAGCACGGCGGAGGCCCGCGGCTGGCTACCGCGCGCGCTCGCAGATGCGGACTGGGTGCACGCAGGGGCACTCACCAGGGCCGACTTCCCTGCCGAGACGCTGGCGGCGCTGGCCCGCGGGCGCGTGCTCAGCCTGGACGGCCAGGGCCTCGTGCGGCGAGCAGCGATCGGCGACCTCGTCCTCGACTCCGACTACGACCCGGACGTCCTCCGCCACGTAAGCGTCCTCAAGCTGGCGCGAGACGAGCTCGACGCGCTCGGGCTCGAGCTCACGGAGCGCTCCCTCGGCTCCCTCGGGGTGAGGGAGATCGTGGTGACGCTCGGGAAGACAGGCGCGGTGGTCTACGCGGAGGGGCTGGCCGAGCACGTGCCCACGATCCCGCTGGAGGGGATCGACCCCACAGGGGCCGGCGATTCCTGGGCGACGTCCTACCTCGGCTTTCGGCGCCGGCGGCACTCACCTGTGTCCGCAGCGCGGCTCGCGAACGGCGCCGTCGGCGCGCTCCTGGGCCGGTGACCCGGCCACTGATCGTGATCGCCGGCTGCGAGGAGGGGACGTACCTCGTCGAGGTGGGCGCGAGCGCCGAGGAGGACCAGCTCGCCGGCCGACAGCCAGGAGCGGTGGTCGAGCGGGAGCGCCCGCTCGGGCTCGCGCCGTCGTGGGCCGCGGACCACGTCCTCGACGTGGACGCCGTCGGCTCGACGGTGGTCCTCCTGCTCGACCGCAAGCCGCCGCTCCTCGTCTCCCACGACGGCGGGCGGACGTGGGACGAGCGCGGCGCCGGCCTCCCCGCCGGCCGCGCCGTCGCGCTCAGGGAGAACCCCGACCACGTTCTCTACGGCGCCCGCAACCGTGTGTTCGTCTCGGGCGACGGCGGCCGCTTCTGGCGTGCGCTGGCCGTCGAGCTCCCCGAGATCCACGACGTGGCGTGGGGCTGAGGCCACGTCCCCTCGGGCCACGTCCCAGGCTCTTGCGCCCGAACCACCTCACCTTCGACCATGGCCTGGGGTCAGACCCCTGGACATGGCTCTAAAGGCTGAACTCGCCGCGGGCGACGACGACCGCGGAGCCGCCGACCTCGACCACGTCGATCCGCTCGGTCGAGCCGTCGACCCTGGCGTGGAGCGTGCTCGGGCGGCCGATCTCGACGCCCTGGGTGATCTCGATCTGCTCGCCGAAGGGGATGCGACCGTGGCGCGCGAGGTGGACGGCGAGCGGACCGGCCGCCGAGCCCGTCGCGGGATCCTCCGGGACGCCGTCCGCGGGCGCGAACATGCGCGTCTTCCAGCTCGCCCCGGAGCCTGCCGAGCAGTTGGCGTGGATGTCGCCCATGATCCGCGCGACGGCGGCGAGGTCGGGCTCGACCGCGGCGACCGCCTCCTCGTCCCGCAGCAGGACGTAGACGTTGCCCACGCCGGACTCGTACAACTCCAGCGGAAGCTCCGAGCCCTCGACCCCGAGCGCCGCGAGAAGCTCCTCGCCCCGCTCGAAGGGCCGCACGGTCGGGACCGGCTGGCTCATGCGGCCGAAGACGATGTGGCCCGACTCGTCACGGTCGAGCACCACGGGAACGATGCCCATGCCGGTCTCCAGCCTGATCTCGGGAAGCTGGAGCGGCCCGGCGAGCACGAAGGCCGTCCCCAGCACGGGATGACCGGCAAACGGAAGCTCCGACACGGGCGTGAAGATCCGGATGCGGGCGTGCCCGTCGGCCTCGGGCTTGAACACGAAGACCGTCTCCGAGTAGTTCATCTCCTTCGCCAGCCGCTGCAGCAGCTCCTCGGGGATCTCGCGCGCATCCGTGAACACCGCGAGCTGGTTCCCCTCGAGCGCCGTGTCCGTGAAGACGTCGGCGACGACGTAGCGGTAGGTCGCCACGAGCCGGACTCTAAGGACCCGGAGCAGATCAGGCCGAGCGCTCGAGCTCGAAGACGAGCTCGAGGCCGTCCTCCTCGTCCCACTGCTCGCCGGTCTGGACGAACCCGAGTTTGCGTGCGATCGCCAGCGACGGCTCATTCCACGGCCCGATCGAGGCAACGAACTGCCGGATGCCTTCAGTCGAGGCCCAATCCATGAGCGCGACGACCGCCTCAGTGGCGTAGCCGCGACCGCGGAACGGCGGGTAAACCGTGTAGCCGAGCTCTGCCTTACCGGGTGCGAGCCCGGTCGTCCCCGGCGGCCCATGAAAGCCGGCGTGCCCGATCATCTGCTGGTCGCCTGGCAGGACGAGCGCGCGAATGAGCCACTTCTGCGCCCCGGGATCGCATCGCATCTGCTCGAGTCGCATACGCAGGAAGGGCGCGACGTCGTCCGGCCAGAGGTCGGGAAGCGGGAACGAGAGCTGCGTCTCAGCTTCCTCACGTCGTCCCTCGAGCACCGCCTCCACGACCGCAGGCGACAGCGAAACGAGATCGAGCCGCGGCGAACGGATCAGCGGGACGTCCACACGGCAAGACTAGAGCCCACCGCCGGTATCCTCGCTCGCCGTGAGCGCAATCGCCGTCTCCGGCCTCCGGAAGTCCTACGGGCAGCGCGAGGTCCTGCACGGGCTCTCCTTCAGCGTCGAGGTCGGCGAGGTTTTCGCGCTGCTCGGCCCCAACGGAGCCGGCAAGACCACCACCGTCGAGATCCTCGAGGGCTACCGGCGCCGGGATGACGGGGACGTGACGGTTCTCGGCGAAGACCCGGAGCGCGGCAGCCGCAGCTTCAAGGCTCGCATCGGCATCGTCCTCCAGTCCTCGGCCGTCTACCACCTCCTCAGCGTGCGCGAGATCGTCGAGCTCTTCGCCGGCTACTACCCGCGCCCCCGGCCCGCCGGCGAGGTGCTGGAGCTCGTCGGACTGGCCGAGACGCGGGAGGCGCGCGTGCGAACGCTCTCCGGCGGCCAGCTTCGGCGCCTCGATCTCGCGCTGGCGCTCGTCGGCGACCCGGAGCTGGTCTTCCTGGACGAGCCGACGACCGGCTTCGATCCCGCGGCCCGGCGCCAGGCCTGGGAGACGATCCGCGACCTACGCTCCCTCGGGAAGAGCATCCTCCTGACGACGCACTACATGGAAGAGGCACAGCGCCTCGCCGATCGCGTGGCAATCCTGCGCGCCGGCGAGATCGTCGGCACGGGCTCCCCGCGGGAGCTGCTCTCCGGCCACGCCTCCGTGGAGATCCGCTACCGCCGGAACGGAAGCGAGGTCGTGATCGCCACGGAGGAGCCGACGCGCGTCCTGCACGAGCTGACGGCCGAGGCCCTCGCCGACGGCGCCGAGCTGGAGGGGCTCGAGGTGCACCGGCGCAGCCTCGAGGACGTCTACCTCGAGCTCACCGGCGAGGAGGGCGAATGAGGCTCTTCGTCCACGAGCTCCGGGTGCAGCAGCTCCTCTTCTGGCGAAACCGCGAAGCTGCCTTCTTCAGCTTCCTCTTCCCCATCCTGCTCCTCGTCCTCATCGGCTCGGTCTACGGAGACGAGTCGATCGAGAACGTGAGTGCGCCGACCTACCTCCTCGTGGGGCTGCTCGGCTACGGCGTGTCGGCGACCGCCTTCGCCGGCCTCGCGATCACGCTCGTGGTCCGCCGGGAGGCCGGCCTGCTGAAGCGAGTGCGAGGGACGCCGCTCGGGGCCGGGACCTATCTCGCGGCGGTGATCGGCTCCACGGTCGTCGTAATCGCGCTCGAGGCGATCGCCCAGCTCCTCCTCGGCGTGTACGTCCTGGACGCCGACTGGCCGAAGCGCCCCCTCGCCTTCGGGCTCTCGATCCTGCTCGGCGCCGCCGCCTTCGCGGCGCTCGGCCTCGCGGTGACCACCATCGTCCGCACCGCCGAGGGCTCGTCCGCGGTCGTCAACGCCATCTACCTGCCGATGGCGTTCATCTCGGGCGTCTTCTTCTCGACGGCCGAGATGCCCGCCTTCCTGGAGGCGATCTCCGAGGTGCTCCCGCTCACGTACTTCCTCGACCTCATCCGCGCGAGCTTCGTCGCGGGCGAAAGCGTCGATGCGTCGGCGCTCGCCGCACTCTCTCTCTGGGGCCTCTTCGGCCTGATCGTCGCCGTCCGTCGCTTCCGCTGGGAGCCTCGCGAGGGCCTCGCGAGCACGTAGGAACCCGGTGCTACTGTGGGCGCCGGCCCCCGTAGCTCAGTGGATAGAGCAGCGGTTTCCTAAACCGCGTGCGCACGTTCGATTCGTGCCGGGGGCACTCAGGTCTGCACGAGTGCAAGCACCCCGTCGAGGTCGGTGACGCCTTCCACGGCACCGACCGCAGTGGCCGCCAGGGCGCCCGCTGCGTTGGCGAACGCCGCCGTCCGCTCGAGCGGCCAGCCGGCCAGGTGGCCGTAGAGGAAGCCGGCGGCGAACGCGTCGCCCGCTCCTGTGCTGTCCACCGCCTCCACCGCCGGGGCAGGCACGAAGCTCGCGAATCCTTCGCCGGCGACGTAGCACCCTTCGGCGCCCAGCTTCAGCGCGACCGTGCCCACGCCGCGCTCTCGTAGCCAGGCGGCCGCCGGCGACGGCTCGTGCTCGCCCGAGATCGCCGCGGCCTCGGCGAGGCTGGGAACGAACACGTCCACGAAGGGCAAGCTCGGCAGGAGGCGCCCCCAGCGGCCGGTGGCGTCCCAGACCGTGTCGAGGCTCGTCGTTAGACCGCGCATCTTCGCCCGCCCGAGGACCGCGGCCGTGGGCTCGCCGTCGAGTTCCGGCATGACGAGGGCGCCCGCGAGGTGTAACACGCGGCCGGAGAAGAGCACGTCCTCGTCGAGCTCCTCCAGCCGGACGTGGCCGTTCGCCCCGGGAAGATGGAGGAACGTGCGCTCGCCGCCGGAGTCGACGAGGACGACCGACGCGGACGTCGCCACGTCCGGATCCCGCAGGACGCCGTGACGCTCGACGGCGCGCTCGTCCAGGAGCCCGAGGACGAAGTCCCCGAATGGGTCGGTCCCCACCTTCCCGACGACCGAGGCCGAGAGCCCAAGCCGGGCGAGAACGCTGGCGGTGTTGAGCGCGCACCCGCCGCCCCGCAGCGAGATCTCGTCGACGAGCCCGAGCGAGCCGCGTGCCGGCACGCTGTCGACACGCCGCGCGATCACGTCCGCGACCAGGATCCCGAGGCAGACGACGTCAGGCAGAACGACGCCTGAGCGCGATCCCGGTGAGGATCTCGCGGACGATCCGGTCGGCGGCGAGCGCGGTGATGTCAGCGGAGCCGACTCCCGTCGGGATCACCTCGACGACGTCGGCGCCGACGAGCTCGAGCTCCGCCGCGAGCGTCCGCGCGGCCCAGAGGAGGTCGCCGCTGGTCATCCCGCCCGGCTCCGGGGTGCCCGTGCCCGGCGCGAAGACGGGGTCGAGGACGTCCACGTCGATCGTGAGGAAAACGGGGCCGACGCTCACCACCTCGATCGCGCGCCGCACGACCTCCCCGATCCCCAGCTCACGCACGTCGTGCATGAAGAAGCTCGTGATCCCGCGCTCCGCCTGCCAGGCGAACTCCACCTCGCCAGGCCAGTAGCCCCGCAGGCCGATCTGGACGTAGCGGCGGGGGTCGAGGTGGCCCTGCTCGACCAGGCGGTAGAAGGGCGTGCCGTGGGAGACCTCCACGCCGTAGACCTCGGTGCCCGTGTCCGTGTGAGTGTCGAAGTGGATGAGGCCGATCGGACCGTGCCGGCCCGCGACCGCGCGGATGTCGGGCTCCGAGATCGCGTGGTCGCCGCCGAGGACGAGCGGGATCGCGCCGGCCGCCAGCACCTGCCCGACGAGCGCCTCGATGGCGGCGTGCGTCCGGACGGGGTCGGCCGGGATCACCGGCGCGTCCCCGAAGTCGACTACTCGAAGCTCCTCGAAGGCGTCCAGCCTCGCCTCCAGGTGCGGCCCGGGCGGACAGCTCGCGGCCCTGATCGCCCGCGGGCCGAAGCGCGTTCCCGGCCGGTCCGAGACGAGGTCGTCGGTCGGCGCGCCCACGATCGCCACGTCCACGCCGCCGAGCTCGGCAGGGTCCTGCGTGTAGGGCGCGCCCGCGTAGGTGAGGAGCCCGGCGTAGTCCGGCTTCTCCTCGTGCCCGCGTGGCCAGCGCTCGGTCGGGTCGATCACGCGCGGGAGTCTAGAAGCTAAAACGCGCCCAGCGCCTCGCGCGCGATGCGGTCCTGCTCCAGGCGGTGCGCGGTCGGGTAGCCCTCGCTCGGGCTTGCCCGCCACGGACGGCCGACGTAGCGGAGGTCGACCTCGGCCGGAAGGCCCTCCTCCAGGCGGTGACGGATCGCCCGCCAGGCGCCCATGTTCTGCGGCTCCTCCTGCGTCCAGACCACCTCGGTCAGCGAGGGGTAGCGGGAGAGCAGCTCGTCGTACGCGGCGACCGGGAACGGGTACAGCTGCTCCAGCCGGGCGACCGCGACGCCTTCGGTCTCCTCCAGCGCCTCGTGACCCACGATGTCGTAGTAGACCTTGCCTGAGCAGAGGATGAGGCGTCCAGCCTCCCGCTTCTGGTCGGCGTCGAGCCGAGGGTCGTCCAGGAGCGGCTTGAAGCCGCCCATCGAGAGGTCCTCCAGACGCGAGGTGGACTGCTTGAGGCGGAGGAGCCCCTTGGGCGTAAGCAGGACGAGCGGACGGCCCTTCGGCTGCAGGGCCTGGCGTCGAAGGGCGTGGAAGTACTGCGCAGCCGTCGACGGGTTGACGATGCGGATGTTCTCCTGTGCGGCGAGCTGCATGAAGCGCTCCAGCCGCGCGCTCGAATGCTCGGGCCCGTTGCCCTCGTACCCGTGCGGGAGGAGCAGCGTCAGTCGCGAGCTCTGGCCCCACTTGGAGAGCCCGGCGACGATGAACTGGTCGACGATCACCTGCGCCGAGTTGACGAAGTCGCCGAACTGCGCCTCCCAGAGGACGAGAGCGCGCGGAACCTCGACCGAGTAGCCGTACTCGAATCCGAGCGCAGCGGTCTCCGAGAGGGGCGAGTTGTGCACCTGGAAGGGCGCCCGCGCCTCCGGGAGGTGCTGGATGGGCGCGTACTTCTCGCCGGTCTCGTAGTCGTTCAGGACGAGGTGGCGGTGCGAGAAGGTGCCGCGCTCGGTGTCCTGGCCGGTGAGCCGGATCGGCGTCCCGTCAGCGAGGAGGCTCCCGAAGGCGAGCGCCTCGGCCTGCGCCCAGTCGATGCCGCCCTCCTCGCCGATCGCGTCGCGCCGGCGCTCGAGCGCAGTCCGCAGCTTCGGATGGACGGTCAAGCCGTCCGGCACGGCGAGCAGCTGGTCGTTCAGCGTGCGAAGGCTGTCCGCCGGGACCGACGTGTCGATCTGGGCGTCGGCCCCGCGCCCGATCCTGCGCTCCTTGCGGCGTCCGCTCGTCTCGATGGACGCGCGGAGCTCCTCGTGCACAGCACGGAGGCGAGCCTGCACGTCCTCGAGCAGGCGCTCGGCCTCCTCGCCCGTGATCAGGCCGAGCTCGACGAGCCGGCTCGCGTACTGCTCCCGGACGGTCGGGTGCTCGTCGATCAGCTTGTACATGAGCGGCTGCGTATAGCTCGGCTCGTCGCCCTCGTTGTGGCCGAAGCGCCGGTAGCCGACGAGGTCGACGACGACGTCGTGGTGAAACCGCTCGCGGAAGCCCATCGCCAGCCGGATCGCCGAGATCGCCGCCTCGGCGTCGTCGGCGTTCACGTGGATGATCGGCGTGTCGAAGCCCTTCGCCAGGTCGGACGAGTAGCGCGTCGAGCGGCCCTCGTCAGGGTCGGTCGTGAAGCCGACCTGGTTGTTGGCGATCACATGCAGCGTGCCGCCGGTGGTGTAGCCGGCGAGGCCGGCAAGGTTCAGCGTCTCGGCGACGACCCCCTGCCCGGGGAAGGCGGCGTCGCCGTGGATGAGGACGGCGAGTGCCAGGTTCGGGTCGTGATCCCCGGCGGCCGAATCGTGGTTCGTCTGGGACGCTCGTACCTCGCCCTCGACCACGGGGTCGACGTACTCCAGATGGCTCGGGTTCGAGGTGAGCGTCACCGTGACCTCTCCGCTGGGCGTCTCGCGCGGGGCCTCGGCGCCGAGGTGGTACTTGACGTCGCCGGACCCGGTCTCGAGGTCGGTCGCCACCGCCTCCAGCACGCGCTCGCCCTCGAACTCCCGCAGGATCGCGTCGGCCGCGCGGCCCACGGTGTGCGCGAGGACGTTGAGGCGACCGCGGTGCGCCATACCGATGACGACGTGGTTGGCGCCATTGGCGGCTGCGAGCTCGATCGCCTCGTCGAGCATTGGCACCATCACGTCGAGGCCCTCGATGGAGAACTGCTTCTGACCGAGGAACGCCCGGCGGAGGTAGCGCTCGAAGCCCTCGACGTCCGAGAGCCGCCCGAGCAGCGCCTTCCGCTCATCCGGCGTCAGCGGCTGGCGGTAGGTCCCCGACTCGATGGCGTCGCGGAGCCAGAGCCGCTGCTCGTGGCGCGAGATGTGCTCGATCTCGTAGGCGAGCGTCCCGCAGTAGGTTTCGCGCAGCTTCGGGAGCGCTTCGGCCAGCGTCTCCGCGGGAACGAAGAGGCGCAGGAAGCGCGCGGGGATCCGGGACTGCAACTCCGGCGTCAGGCGCGGCTCGAGCCGGTCGGGGTCGAGGGCGGGATCTCCCGGAGGCTCGGAGCCGAGCGGGTCGATGTGCGCGGCCAGGTGGCCGTGCGTCCGGTGCGCCTTGACGAGCGACATCGCGGCCGCGACCCCGCCGAGGAGCTCGTCCGCGACCGGCTCGGCCACCGGAGGCGCGGGCGGGGTCGGGGCAAGCGCCTGGGCGCCGTTCCCGTCGCGGTCGCGCGAGAGCTCGCGCAAACGCGTCGCGTTGGGCAGACGCCGGAGCACCAGCTCGGGGTTGGCGTCGAAGAGAGCCCGCCATTCCGGGTCGACGGACTCGGGGGAGGCGAGGTAGTCGGCCAGCAGCTCCTGGACGAAGCCGCTGTTGAGATCGTCTATCTGGTCGCTTTCCACTCCGCCCCCTCACAATAGCGTTCGGCATCCGCCTGGCAGTAAGCTTCACAAAGTGAAGCGCCAGCGGACCGCCGACCCGTACCGGGACCTCGACGTCATCGACTCGCGGGCCCCGCGCTTCAACCAAGCGACGGTCGGCCTGCTCGCGCTCGTGGCCGTCCTGACGGGCTGGTGGGTGATCCTCGGGCTGCTGGCGGCGCAGCTGGCTGTGGGCCTCACCTTCGGCAGGCGCTACTGCCTGCCGTGCCTCGCGTACTTCGAGCTGGTACAGCCGCGTCTCGGCGAAGGGCCGATCGAGGACTCGCGGCCGCCGCGGTTCGCGAACCTCGTCGGGGTCGCGGTTCTCGGCGTCTCCACGCTGACGTACGCGCTCGGATTCGCCGCGGCCGGCGCCGCCCTCGGGCTCCTCGTCGCCGCGCTCGCCCTCCTGGCAGCTGCCATCGGCCTCTGCGCCGGCTGCGAGATCTACCGCCTCGGCGCGAGGATCCGCGGGATCCGCTCCCACCGGCTCGACCGCGTCGAGCTGGGAGACCTGGACCTTGCCCCCAACGGCGAGGTCGTCGTGCAGTTCACGCACCCGCTCTGCAGCGACTGCGTCGCCCTGGAGCGCCGGCTGCGCGAAGAGGGCCGCGACGTCGTCACGGTCGACGTCTCCCGGCGCCCGGAGCTGGCGCGAAAGTACGGTGTCGCCCTCGTCCCCACCGCCGTCGCGGTCAGCTCGACGGGGGCGGTTCTGACTCGCCTGGCGGGATGATCGGGAGCCCTGAGGCGACCACGCGCCGGCCGGCCACCTCGTAGACGACGTCGACCGAGTCGTTCTTCCGATAGGTGCCCGCGACGCCGAAGAACATGCTCGCCCAGCGGAGGAGGCCCAGCCGACCCTCCCGCGCGAGCGGTTTCGAGAAGCGAAGGATTGCGCCGAAGGCCATGTAGTCGACCCCCGCCTCCTGGCGCACGCCGTTGACGAAGACCTCGTAGGGCTCCGTCACGTCGGCGGGAAGCGTGACGATCCAGGATTCGCCGGCGGCCATGCCGACAAGACTAGTCCGGCCGTGAGGGGGATCTTGGGGGAAACAGGGTTCCCCCAAGCGATCTCTCCCCTCGGCGCGCGAAAACCTCTCCCAGCTTCCGGCGATGCCGATGCGTGGCCCTCTTTGCCGCTAAAGAGGGAGCCTCGCCTGCACTCACTGAACCACATTTCGGGTGAATTGCAACTCACCCGAACGGGTGACATTCGTGGCGAAGCCGGGCTCCCGGCGAGCCGAATAGAATCGCACCGGCCCATGCGGAGGAGCTCCCCCGCCGTCATCGCCGCCGCCCTCGCGGTGCTCGCGCTCGGCGCGGCACCGGTCGCTCTGGGGCAGGATCCCGGCAACGGCGGCATCGGCCCTCCCGAGTCTGCCACCCCGAGCGGAGAGGCGATCAACCAGCTCTACTGGTTCGTCTTCGCCATCTGCGCCGTCGTCTTCGTCGCCGTGGAGGCGGCGCTCGTCCTCTTCGTCATCCGCTTCCGGCGGCGGCGCTCCTCGACCGCCGACGAGACCGAGGGCCCGCAGATCCACGGGAACACGCGACTCGAGATCATCTGGACGCTCATCCCCGCGGTCATCCTCGTCGGCATCGCGGTCGTCGTCCTCGCCCGCTCGTCGGCCGTCGAGGCGACGAGCGGCAACCGCGCCAACGAGCTCGTCGTCGAGGTGCAAGGCCATCAGTTCTACTGGCAGTACGTCTACCCCGAGGGCCAGATCGCGATCGACAGGCTCGTGCTCCCGGTCGACCGGCCGGTGAAGCTCGAGCTCGTCTCCTACGACGTCAACCACAGCTGGTGGGTGCCGGAGCTCACCGGGAAGCGCGACGCGATCCCGGGGCGCACGAACGAGCTGCGGTTCACCCCGACGAGCGAAGGCGTCTTCGAGGGGCGCTGCGCCGAGCTCTGCGGCGTCCTGCATACGGTCATGCCGACCACGGTCGAGGTCGTCTCGCAGGCGGAGTACGAGGGCCGCCTGCAGTTCCTGGCCGGCCAAGATCAGCCCGGCGCTTCCCAGCTCGCCCTCGGGCGCGAGACCTGGGACCGCGTCTGCGCCAAGTGCCACGGGCTTGCCGGGGAGGGGGACCTCGGGCCGCCGATCGCCCAGAACGGCACCCTGATCGACGCCGAAGCGCTCGCCGAGCTGCTCGAGAACGGCCAGGACCTCCCCGGCAACGAGGACTACATGCCTCCGGTCGGGCGCGGGTGGCCGGAGTTTCAGGTGCGGGCGCTGATCGCCTACATCAGGTCGAACCCGGCGCTGGCGCCGCCGCAGCCGGAAGGTCAAGACTAGTGGCGGTCCGCACGGAGACGGCGACCCCGACCTGGCACGACGGCCGCGTGACGAGCTGGCTGACGACCCTCGATCACAAGCGCATCGGGATCCTCTACATCGTCACCGCCTTCTTCTTCTTCTTCGCGGCCGGCGTGATGGCGCTGCTCATGCGGGCACAGCTGGCCCAGGCGAACAACGACTTCATCACCGAGAACTCCTACAACCAGCTGTTCACCGTCCACGGGACGATGATGATCTTCCTCTTCGTCGTGCCGATCCTGGCCGGGTTCGGCAACTACCTCGTGCCGCTCATGATCGGCGCGAAGGACATGGCGTTCCCCCGGTTGAACGCGCTCTCGTACTGGCTCTTCCTGCTGGGCGGGTTCGTGATACTCGGGAGCTTCTTCGCCGACGGGGGCGCGGCCAGCTCCGGCTGGACCGCCTATACGCCGCTCTCGACCGAGGAGTTCAGCCCGGGCTCTGGACAGGACCTCTGGATCCTCGGCCTTCACCTGACGTCGCTCTCCTCGCTCGCCGGCGCGATCAACTTCGTCGTCACCATCCACAACATGCGCACGCCGGGGATGACCTGGATGCGCATCCCGCTCTTCGTCTGGACGATCGAGGCCTATGCGGTGCTGCTCATCCTCGTCCTGCCGACCATCTCGGCCGCGGTGACCCTGCTCCTCCTCGACCGGCAGGCCGGCACCACCTTCTTCACCGGCGACAACGGGGCACTCCTCTGGCAACACATGTTCTGGTTCTTCGGCCACCCCGAGGTCTACATCATGGTGCTGCCCGCGATGGGGATTCTCTCCGAGATCATTCCGGTCTTCTCGCGGAAGCCGATCTTCGGCTACAAGGCGATCGCCTTCTCGACCATCGGCATCGCCTTCGCGAGCATGCTCGTCTGGGCCCACCACATGTTCACCGTGGGCCTCTCCGATCCGCTGCAGGCGTGGTTCATGATCGTCTCCTTCTCGGTCGCGGTGCCGACGGCGATCAAGATCTTCAACTGGCTGGCGACGCTCTGGAAAGGTCACCTCTGGTTTCGCGCGCCGCTCTACTTCAGCCTGGGGTTCATCGCGCTCTTCGTCATGGGCGGCCTCTCGGGGATCCTGCTGGCCGCCTACCCGGTGGACTACCAGGCGCACGACTCCTACTACGTGGTCGCTCACTTCCATTACGTCCTCTTCGGCGGCACCGTCTTCGGAGTCTTCGCCGGCACGTACTACTGGTTCCCGAAGATCACGGGCCGCATGTACGACGAGCGCCTCGCGACGCTCCACTTCTGGCTCATGTTCGTCGGGTTCAACGCGGCGTTCCTGCCGCAGCACATGCTCGGGCTGATGGGGATGCCGCGGCGGGTCTACACGTACGAGCGCGAGGGGCTCTTCGAGTGGTACAACCTGATCTCGACGCTGGGCGCGTTCCTCATGGGTATCTCGCTCCTCATCTTCATCTGGAACGCGACCAAGAGCTGGCGGAACGGCGAGCGGGTCGGGAACGATCCGTGGACGGGCGACACGCTCGAGTGGTACGCGACCTCGCCTCCGCCTGCCTACAACTTCGACAAGGTCCCCTACGTCTCGAGCCCGCGCCCGCTCCGCGACCTGCGGCTCAAGCTCAGGGAGCTGCAGCCTTGACCCCGCAACCTGGGCCCTGGTTTCGCCTGACCGCGATCGCGGGCGCAGCCGGCGTGGCTGTGGTCGTCGCGACCGGCTCGTGGGGGCTCGCCCACGACGTTGCCGCTCACGTGGCCCTCGCCCTCCTCGCGGCCACGGCGCTGGCCGCGCGGCTCGCGCACCCCGACCGCCGCGAGCTGCTGGCGGCCGCTTCGGCGTCGTTCTTCCTCTTCGCCGGCGCCGGGTTGGCGGCGCTCGCCGGCGCGCCCAGCTGGGTGCACGTCGCGCTGGGCGCCGCCGCTCTGGCCGCTGCATGCGTGTGCGCGGCGAGCGCCTTCCGCGGAGGGAGACCGGTCCCGCACGCCTCGTGGCGGGACTACCTGACGCTGACGAAGCCGCGGATCATGGTGCTCCTCCTGATCACGGGCGCCGGCGGTCTCGTCGTCGGGGCCGGGGGAATGCCTCCGGCCGGGCTCGCTCTGGCCACCCTCGGCGGGCTGGCGCTTGCCTGCGGCGGAGCGAGCGCGCTCAACCACGTGCTCGACCGCGACATCGACAGGCACATGAAGCGTACGGCGCTCCGGCCGGTGGCGTCCGGCCGCGTCCCCCCGGAGCGTGCGCTCGAGTTCGGGCTCGCGCTCTCGGCGTTGTCCTACGTCGTCCTCACGAGCTTCGTGAACGTGCTCGCCGCGCTGCTCGCGCTGGCCGGCAACCTCTTCTACGTGCTCGTCTACACCCGGTGGCTGAAGCGCTCGACCCCGCAGAACATCGTCATCGGCGGCGCCGCCGGCGCCGTGCCCCCGCTCGTCGGCTACTCGGCCGCGACCGGCGATCTCACGCTCGTCGCGCTCGCGCTCTTCCTGATCGTCTTCTTCTGGACTCCGCCGCACTTCTGGGCGCTCGCGCTCCTGATCAAGCGCGACTACGCGGCTGCCGGGATCCCGATGCTGCCCGTGGTCCGCGGTGAGCGGGAGACGGCCCGTTCGATCGTCCTCTACTCGCTCGTGCTGGTCGGCGTCACGCTACTGCCCGTCCTGGGGCGGACGCTCGGTTCCGTCTATCTCGTCTCCGCCGCGATCCTCGGGCTCGTGTTCGTCGCGCTCGCGCTGGCGCTGCAGCGGCAGACGACGCCCGCTCGGGCGCGGCGCCTCTTCAGCTACTCGCTCGCGTACCTGGCGCTCCTCTTCGTGGCCATGGCGATCGACCCGGTGATCGTGTAGGGCACTGAGATGGACCCCGAGCTCTCCCGAAAGAACGTGCGCCTCGGGCTCCTGCTCTTCGGCATCGCGCTGGTGCTGGCTGCCGGCTCGGTCGCGATCGCGGTCATCTACGACGCAGTTGCCTGATCGTTACCGCGCGTTCCTTGCCGTTCCCGACAAGGCGCCGGCAGGGATCCCGCTCGCCGTCAAGGACCTGATCGACACCGCCGGGCTCGTGACCACCTACGGCTCGGAGATCTTCCGCGACCACGTCCCCGAGCGCACGGCCACCGCCGTAACCCGGCTCGAGGAGGCCGGGTACGGAATCGTCGGCAAAACGAACCTGCACGAGTTCGCCTACGGGATCACCTCGGACAACCCGCATTTCGGCGCGGTCGTGAACCCCCTCGACTCCGGGCGGATCCCGGGCGGGTCGAGCGGCGGCAACGCCGCCGCTCTCGCGGCCGGGCTCTGCGACGTGGCCCTGGGGACGGACAGCGCGGGCTCGGTGCGGCTTCCGGCCGCGTGCTGCGGCGTGGTCGGCTTCAAGCCGACCTGGGGCCTGGTGCCCACGGACGGCGTGTTTCCGCTCGCGCCCACCTTCGACGCCGTGGGGCCGATGGCCCGCTCGGTCGGCGCGTGCGCCACGATGCTCAGCGCGCTCGGCGCCGGTCCGGAGAGCGCCTCCGCGGACCCCCGTGCCGCGCTCGCCTGGACGGAGCATGCCGATCCGCTCGTCCGCGCCCGCGTCGAGGAGGCCGCCACGCTCTTGCCGCGGGTCGAGCACATCGACGTTCCGCTCCCCGGCGACCTGAACCCAGCCTTTCAGGCCGAGGCGGCCGATGTCCACCGCGAGCTCTTCGCCGACCATGCCGACCTCTACGGGGAGAACGTCCGTCGAAAGCTGGAGGCGGCGTTCACGGTCTCCGACGAAGCCGTGTCCGTGTCCCGGGCCGAGCGCGAGGCATACCGTGAGCGCGCCCTCGAAGCGCTCGAGGGCTTCGACGTCCTGCTTACGCCGACGATGCCGATGGTGGCGCCGCCGGTCGGTCCCGGGGATCTCGTCCTCCGCGAGCGCATGATCATGCTCACGAGGCCTTTCAACGCAACGGGCTGGCCCGCGCTCGCTCTCCCGTGCGGCCCGGCGGAGGGCGGCCTCCCGGCGTCGCTGCAGGTCGCCGCCCGCCCCGGCGAGGACGCGGTGGTCCTGGCCGTGGGCGAGGCGCTCGAGCGCGCCCTCGCCAAGTAACAATCTGCTACTTGGCGGCGGCCTCGTCTGCGAGGACGACCGTTCTCGCCGCGTGGACCCGCGCCGCGGGGAGTGCCTCGTCGCCCTCCAGCACGCGCGCGAGGATCTCGCGCTTGCCCTCCCCTCCGACGAGGAAGGCCACAAGCGGCTGCGTGTTCAGGTAGGCCAGCGAGAAGCTGATCCGCGGATGCGGAGGAGGCAGGCCCGGCTCGGGGACGTAGACGAGCGGCCCGGGGTCGGACAGCTCCTCCGCGTGGCCGGGGAAGAGCGAGGCCGTGTGGCCGTCGCTCCCGACTCCCAGGAGGACGAGGTCGAAAGCGTCAGGCAGCTCGACGTCCCGGGAACGCAGCGGATGGACCTGGCCCTCCGGGATCGCCACCCGGCTGAGCAGGGACTCGCGGGCCAGGCGCTCGTTCGAATCCGGGTGCACGGGCGGGACCACGCGCTCGTCGCTCCACCAGACGTGCCACGAAGGCCAGTCGAGGTCGAGCTCGGCGAGACGCTCGTAGACGGACCGTGGGGTGGTCCCTCCCGTCAGGGCGATTCGGAAGGGCGACCGGCCGCGCGCTCGCTCGGCGATCCAGTCCGACGCGAGCTCCGCTAGATCGGCTGAGACGAGAAGCTGCGTACGGCCTCCTCGAAGATCCGGTCGCGGCCGAAGACCTCGAGCTGGTCCGAGAGCAGATCGCTGGACGTCAGGCGCTCGAGCCGCATAGGGAGAGCTTCGCGCCCGTCCACCTCGACGAGCTCGATCTCGCCGGCCGGCTCGAGCTCCAGCCGGACCTCCCGGCCGAGCCGGGCCGCGAGCCACGCCTGGAGGAGCAGCGCCTCCGGCTCCGGGCCGGCAACCCGCAGGCTGGACGCCTGGGCAACGCTCGGCCAGAGATCCGCGACGGCGGCGCGCCACGGCTCCGTGCGGGACCAGGAGATGTCGGAGACGGCGATCCGGTCGCAGAGCTCCGGGAGCCGGGCGAGATCGCCGCGCGGCTCGGGCCACTCGCGCGAATCCACGACCAGCCGGTCGGCGACGCCGACGAGCTGCTCGAGCTCCGTCGCCCCGAAAGGCAGGGGCCCCCGCCAGCGCAGGAAGACCGGCAGGTCGGACACGAGCAGCGGCATGACGACGCTGGCGGGCGCCGCGGCCCGGCGACCGCACAGGCGCACGGAGATGACCTCCGAGCAGATCTGGCGCTGCTGGCCCCCGCGGACGAAGCAGCGGAAGTCCACCTCGCCCTCGAGGACGTCGCGCGGGTCCTCCGGCCGCGGGAAGAGCAGGATCGTGCGCGAGGGATGCCGCTCGGCGAGGCCGGCGAGGGTGTCGGTGGCCGCCTCGACCCAGCGCTCGGGCACCCAGGCGATGTGGGTCATCACGCTGGCTCGCAGTCGCGGCGCCGCCCCCGGCTCGGTGGAGGCGTCGCGCAGCTCGGCCAGCTCGCGCTCGAGCTCCCGAAGGGAGGTCGTGGGCATCAGTGGCGCCGCCAGGAGCGGCCGTCGCGGCGGAGGAGCTCGTCGGCCGCAAGGGGCCCCCACGTCCCCGCGGCGTAGTTGGGGAAGTGCGGACGGTCCCGCTGCCAGGGCGCCACCATCGCGTCCACGAGCGCCCACTGCTCCTCCACCTCGTCCGCGCGGGTGAAAAGGGTGGCGTCGCCGAGCAGGCAGTCGAGGATCAGCCGCTCGTAGGCTTCCGGCAGGCCGACCCGGAAGGCGCCGCCGTAGAGGAAGTCCATGTGCACCGTCCGGATGGAGACGCCCTGCCCGGGCACCTTGGCGCCGACCGCGAGGGACACGCCTTCGTCCGGCTGGATGTGGATGAGGAGCACGTTGGGGCGGAGACCCTCCTCGTCGTCGACCTCGAAAGGTGGGTGGGGCGCGCGCTTGAACTGGATCGCGATCGTGGTCTCGCGCCGCGGCAGCCGCTTGCCCGTGCGAATGTAGAACGGCGTGTCCGCCCAGCGCCAGTTGTCGACGTAGAGCTTGGCGGCGACGTAGGTCTCGGTCTCGGAATCGGGCGCGATGCCGGGCTCCTCGCGAAAGCCAGGCACTGGCTCGCCTTCGATGAAGCCGGGGCCAAACTGTCCCCGGACGACGTGCTTCGGGCCCGGAGTGTGGAGCGCGCGGAGCACCTTGACCTTCTCGTTTCGCACCGCATCGGCGTCGAAGTCGATCGGCGGCTCCATCGCCGTCAGCGCAACGAGCTGGAGCATGTGGTTCTGGACGACGTCCCGCATGGCGCCGGTCTCGTCGTAGAACTCGCCGCGTCCCGCGACGCCGTGGGACTCGCCCACCGTGATCTGGACGTGGTCGATGAACTGCCGGTTCCAGATGGGCTCGAAGATCCCGTTGGCGAAGCGCAGGACGAGCATGTTCTGGACCGTCTCCTTGCCCAGGTAGTGGTCGATGCGGTAGATCTCACGCTCCTCGAAGCGCTCGTGGACGAGCTCGTTCAGCCGCCGGGCGCTTGGGAGACCGTGCCCGAACGGCTTTTCGACGATCAGCCGCGTCCAGCCAGTGGTCGTGCGGGCGCGGCCCAGGGCCATGACGATGGGCGCGAACGCCTTCGGCGGCACGGCCAGGTAGTAGACGCGGTTGCCGGCGGTCCCCCGGCTCCGGTCGAGGTCGTCGAGGCAGTCGATCAGCGGCTGCTCCCCACCCTCGACGCCGAAGTCGGCCGCCACGTATAAAAGGCTCTCGGCCAACCGCTCCCAGACGTCCTCTCGCAGCTCGTCGCGGCTGTGCTCGACGATCGCCTGGCGCATCCTCTCGCGGAACTCCTCTGTCGTCATCCCGGTTCGCGAGACGCCGACGACGCCGAAGTGGTCGGGGAGCAAGCCGCGATAGGCCAGGGAGTAGAGCGCGGGCATCAGCTTCCTCTGCGTGAGGTCACCCGACGCGCCGAAGATCGTGAGGGCGAACGGCTCGGGCGGCCTGCGCATCCGCAGGCCCTCGGCCAGCGGGTTCTCGGCGACGGCTGCCTGGGTCATGCGGGCTTCGTCTCGTCGGCGCCAGTCGCAGCCTCGACAGCGTGGCCGCCGAACTGGTTGCGAAGCGCGGCGTTCACCTTGGCGGCGAAGGACTCCTCCTGGCGCGAGGCGAAGCGGGCGAAGAGAGCGGCCGTGATCGCCGGCGTCGGAACCGCGGCGTCGATCGCCTCGTGCACCGTCCATCGGCCCTCTCCCGAGTCCTGAACGACCCCGCGGATTTGCTCGAGGCCAGGATCAGCCTCGAACGCGCGCCCGAGGAGCTCGAGCAGCCAGCTTCGAACCACGGAGCCGTGCTGCCAGAGCTCGGCGACCCGCGGCAGGTCGAGCTCGAAGAGATCGACCTCGCGCAGGAGCTCGAAGCCCTCGGCGTAGGCCTGCATGAGGCCGTACTCGATCCCGTTGTGCACCATCTTCACGAAGTGCCCGGCACCCGAAGGGCCGACATGGGCATAGCCGCCCTCCGGGGCGAGCGTGGCCAGCGCGGGCTCGACCGTGGCGAACGCGGCCGGGTCTCCGCCGGCCATGACGCAGTAGCCCTCGGCAAGGCCCCAGATCCCGCCCGAGACGCCGGCGTCGAGGAAGCGGACCCCTTTCGCCTTCGCCTCCTCCGCGCGCCGGATCGAGTCGCGGAAGTTCGAGTTGCCGCCGTCGACGACGACGTCGCCGTCCTCGAGGAGCGGTAGGAGCGTCTGGAACGCCAGCTCCGTCGGCTCGCCGGCGGGGATCATCAGCCAGACGACCCGCGGCTGCTCGAGCCTCATGGCCAGCTCGACGAGCGAGTCGGCGGTGCGGTCGGGCGCGGTGCGCGCGTACGTCTCGACCTCGTGGCCGCCCTTGCGGAGGCGCTCCGTCATGTTGCCGCCCATGCGGCCGAGGCCGACGATTCCGAGCTTCACTAGCCGGGAACGAGCTCGCCGGACTTGGCGCCGATGCCCTCGAGCAGCTCGGCGAACGAGTCGGCGAACTTCTCGACGCCCTCTCGCTCGAGCGTCGCGCTAACGTCGTCGTAGTCGACGCCGGCCTCCGCGAGCCGCCGAAACACCTCGTGCGCCTCGTCGATCCCAGCCTCGAGCGTCAGCGCGACGCGACCGTGATCCTGGAAGGCAGCGATTGTCTCCTCCGGCATTGTGTTGACCGTGCGCGGCCCGATCAGCTCCTCCACGTACAGGACGTCGCGGTAGGCCGGGTTCTTGGTCGAGGTCGAGGCCCAGAGGCAACGCTGCGTCGTCGCCCCCCGGGCCGCCAGCGCTTCCCATCGCCCCCCGGCGAAGATCTCCTGGTAGCGCTGGTAGGCGAGCTTCGCGTTGGCCACCGCCAGCTTCCCCTGGAGCTCTTCGGGCGCGCCCAGCTCCTCGAGGCGCCGGTCAGCCTCGGTGTCGACCCGGGAGACGAAGAAGCTGGCAACGGACGCCACGCGGGATGGGTCGCCGCCCGCCGTGACGAGGCGCTCGAGCCCGCGGACGTACGCCTCCGCGACCTCCGAGTAGCGCTCCAGCGAGAAGATCAGGGTGACGTTGATCGACCTCCCCCGCGCGATCATCTCCTCGATCGCGGGCAGCCCGGGCTCGGTCGCCGGAATCTTGACGAACAGGTTCGGCCGGTCGACGAGCTCGTGCAGGCGCACCGCCTCGGCGATGGTCGCCTCCGTGTCGTAGGCCAGGGTCGGGTCGACCTCGAGGGAGACGTAGCCGTCCTGGCCGCCGCCTCCGTCCCAGACCGAGTGGAGGACGGCGCACGCGTCCTGAACATCTCGCATCGCGAGACGGAGGAAGAGCTCCTTGGGATCGCGCTCCTCCTCGAGCTCCTCCCGGAGCTGCTCGTCATAGGCGTCGCCCGCGGAGATCGCCTTTTGGAAGATGGTGGGGTTCGAGGTGACGCCGACCACGGCGTCCCGCTCGTGGAGCTGAGCGAGCTCGCCGGAGCGGAGCATGTCGCGCGAGAGGTAGTCGATCCAGACGCTCTGCCCGAGGTCCGAAAGCTGGTGCAGTCGAGACTTGGCCATGATGCCGTCCTTCCCGGGTCGGCGGGTTTCCACTCCCTACCGTAGCGCGCGGGCGCGCACGAGCTGCCGCGCCGCCTCGGCGATGTGGTCCCTGTCGATGCCCGCAGCCGCCATCAGCTCGGCCGGCTTTCCCGACGTCGGCATGCCGACGACTGCCAGGCGCGCGACCGGCGGATGCTCGTCAAGGTCGGCGAGCGCCGCGAGCACGGCTTCGCCGAGGCCGCCCTGCGGCCAGTGGTCCTCGACGGTCACGAGCGCGCCGGTCGCCACGGCGGCGTCCCGCAAGCCGTCCGCGTCGATCGGCTTCACCGAGTAGCAGTCGACGACGCGCGCCGAGATCCCCTCGGCTGCCAGCGCTTCCGCCGCAGCCAGCGCCTCGCCGACCGTGATGCCGGCGCCGACGATCGTGACGTCGTCCTCCTCCGACGAGCGCAGGACGCGGCTGCCGCCGACCTCGAACTCCTCGTCGGCGCCGTAGACGACCGGCGTCGCCGCTCGCGTCGTCCGCAGATAGGAGATCCCCTCCAGCTGGGCGATCGCGGCCACGAGCTTCGCCGTCTGATTGCCGTCGCACGGATAGAGGACGGTGCTGCCGCCGACAGCCCGCATCATGGCGAGGTCTTCGAGCGCCATCTGGGAGGGGCCGTCCTCGCCGATCGAGACGCCGGCGTGGGAGCCGGCGAGCGCCATCGTCGCGCGGCTCACGGCTGCCATGCGGATGAAGTCGTAGGCGCGCGTGAGGAAGGCCGCGAACGTGGAGGCGAACGGCTTCCAGCCCCGCACCTGGAGGCCGACGGCCGACGCGACCATCTGCTGCTCGGCGATGAACATCTCGAAGAACCGGTCGGGGTGGGCGGCCTGGAAGATCTCCGAGTACGTGGAGTTGGAGACCTCCCCGTCGAGCGCGACGACCCGACCGTCGGCGTCCCCGAGGGCGGCGAGCGCGTCGCCGTAGGCCTTCCGGGTGGCGACCTCGGTGCCGAGCTCGTACCGGGGCAGCTCGAGCGGCCCTGACGGGAAGGAGCGCGGCTCGGCGCGGTCGCGAACGTGCACCTCGACTCGCAGGTGACGCTCGCCGCCGAGCTCGGCGACGGCAGCTTCCGGATCGTCCAGCGGCTTCCCGTGCCAGCCGTTCTTATTCTCGACGGCGCTGACTCCCTTGCCCTTGAGCGTGCGCGCGACGATGACGGCCGGGCGGCCCTCGACGGTCAGCGCCTCGGCGTAGGCGGCGTCGATGGCGGCGACGTCGTGGCCGTCGATCGCGATCGCATGCCAGTCGCAGGCCTCGGCCCTCCGAACGTAGGACTCGAGGTCCCAGCCGTGCATCGTCTCGCCGCGCTGGCCCAACCGGTTGACGTCGATGATCGCCGTCAAGTTGTCGAGCTCCGCGTTGGCGGCGTGCTCGAAGGCCTCCCACATCGAGCCCTCGGCCATCTCGCTGTCCCCGCAGACCGTCCAGACGTGGTACGGCAGCCGGTCGAGCTTCCTGCCGGCGAGCGCGATGCCCACCGCGATGGGCAGCCCCTGGCCGAGTGAGCCCGTGGCGACGTCGATCCAGGGGAGGGCAGGCGTCGGATGCCCCTCCAGGCGGCTTCCGAGCTTGCGGAAGGTGAGGAGCTCCTCGTCGCTGATCGCGCCCGCCGCCTTGAAGACCGAGTAGACGAGCGGAGAGGCGTGGCCCTTGGAGAAGACGAGATGGTCGTTCGCAGGATTCTCGGGATCGTCGAAGTCGTAGTGGAGGTACTTGTCGAGGAGAACCGCCATGAGATCGGCGGCCGACATCGAGGACGTCGGATGGCCCGACCCCGCGGCCGCGGCCGCGCGAACGGAGTCCACGCGCAGCTGCTGTCCCAGCTCTCGCCAGCGCTCCTGCTCGCTCATGGCGGCCATCCTACCCCGGTAGCCCCACCGCCACGCACCTGGTGACCGCGAAGGCGAGCCTCGCCCTCGGCGCCGAGCGCGCCAGCGGTGAGGCGGTGGCCGCCTCCGCGTAGCGCACCCATGCGTCCGGCCGTGCCACCATGCGGGCATGGCCGTGGTGATCGCCTCCAATTTGCGCAAGGAGTTCGCGGGCGACCTTCTCTTCGAGGGGGTCTCGTTCAAGCTGGAGCGCCGTGACCGGCTCGCGCTCGCCGGCCCGAACGGCGCCGGCAAGACCACCCTCCTCCGCATGCTCATGGGCGAGACCTCGATCGAAGGCGGAGAGCTGGTGGTCGAAAAGGGGACGCGCGTCGCCCTCCACGACCAGCGACCTCCGCTCGGCCGGGCGCTGAGCCTGCGCGAGTACGTCCTCTCCGGAGCGTCGGATCTTCTCGCGACCGAGCGCGAGCTGACCGCTCTCGAGCAAGCGATGGCCGGGGGCCGGGACGACGCTGCGACGCTCGCCGCCTACGCGCGCGCCCAGGCTCGCCTCGAGCACGCCGGCGGCTACGGATGGCGAGACCACATCGGCGCCGTCGCCCGCGGCCTCGGCTTTCACGACGACGACTTCGACCGGCAGCTCACCACGTTCTCCGGCGGTGAGATCACGCGCGCCTCGCTGGCGCGGGCGCTCGCGGGCGATCCCGATCTCATCCTGCTCGACGAGCCCACGAACCACCTCGACGTGGCGAGCCTCGAGTGGCTCGAGCGCGAGCTGGCCGGGCTGGACGCCGCCTGCATCGTCGTCGCGCACGACCGCTGGTTCCTCGAGGCGGTGACCAACGCCACGCTCGAGCTCGAGGCCGGACGTGCGACCTACTTTCCCGGGCCGTGGCACGTTTGGCGCCTGGAGAAGGCGCAACGCGCGGCGCACGCGCAGAAGACCGCCGACCGCGTCGCCGTCGACATCGCGAGGCTGGAGCGCTTCGTCGCGCGCTTCCGCTACAAGAAGAACAAGGCCAAGCAGGCTCAGGCGAAGCTGACCCAGATCGGCCGCCTGACGAAGGAGAAGGACGAGGCAGCGTCCGAGGCGGCGCTTCTCATGCGCAGGACTCGCGGGCTCGGCTTCGACTTCGCACAGCCGAAGCGGAGCGGCCGCGACGTCCTCGTCCTGGAGCACGACACCGTCGAGGTGGCCGGACGCGCGCTGCTCGACGACGTCAGCTTCGCTCTCGAGCGCGGAGACCACGTCGCGCTCGTCGGCCCGAACGGGAGTGGCAAGACGACCCTCCTGGAGCACGCAGTGGCCGGGGACTTCAAGCTGGGTCACGGCGTCGAGGTCGGCTACTTCTCCCAGCACGGGCTCGAGCTGGACGAGCGTGGGAGCGTGCTCGACTGCGTCCAGGCGATGACCGGACTCACCAGGCCGCAGGCGCAGATGCTCCTCGGGCGCTTCCTCTTCTCGGGCTGGGAGGCGCACATGAAACAGGTGCGAGACCTCTCCGGCGGCGAGCGTCGGCGGCTGGGCCTCGCCGTCCTGGTCACCTCCGGAGCAAACTTCCTCGTGCTCGACGAGCCGACGAACCACCTCGATCTCGACTCGCGGGAGACGCTCGAGGCGGCTCTCGAGGGCTTCGCGGGCACCGTGCTCCTGGTCTCCCACGACCGCGCGCTGATCGACGCCGTCGCACAGCGCACGGCGGCGATCGAGGAGGGGACGATCAGGGTGTACGACGGGGGCTGGGCCGACCTCGTCCGCGCGCGGGAGGAGCGGGATGCCCCGGCGCCGGCGCCCGAGCCGACCGCGAAGCAGCCGAAGCCCAGGCCCACCCCGAAGCTGCGAGCCGAGCCGGACCGGCTTGCCGAGATCGAAGCGGAGATCGAGCGCTCGGAGCGCGAGGTCGCCCGGCTCGAGGAGAAGCTCGCGGAGGACTGGACGGACACTGAGACGATCGCCGCGCATGCGCGCGCTCGGCAGGACCTCCAGGCCCTCCTCGCGCGGTGGGAGACCCTCCTCGAGGAGGTGGCAGGCCCCTCGTCCTAGCGGGGTTTGGCGGAACGTCGGTCGTCGCAGGGGTGCGATGGTCGTCATACCCTCCTAGCTCAAGGGAGCGGCCGCGCGTGCCGACCTCCCTGGGCATGACGGCGACGCGGATCCTCGCCTGCCTCGCAGCGCTTGCTGCGCTCGGCTTCTACATGGGACCGCATCGCACCCTGCAGGCCGACGAGGCCGAGCTGGCCGGTATCGCCACCGTCATCGCGGGCCGGCACGTTCGGATCGCGTGCCCCGGGACGCTCGCCTCCCTGACGGAGGCCTCAGCGCAGGACGGGTCGGTCCTCTTCTCACCCGAGGGCAAGCCTGCAGACGAGGCGAAGCTCTCCGGCCAGACATGCTCGACGCTCCGCGAGTTCCTCCACGGGGGCATCGGGGGCTTGAGTTGCCTCGCCCGGGAGCGGGCATGCCCGCGCGACGTCCGCGACGCGGCGATCGCCGTCAATGTGCTCTCCCACGAGGCCTGGCATCTCGCTGGAGTCAGGGACGAGGCCGTGACCCAGTGCTACGCGCTGCAGACGAACGCCGAGACGGCGATGCGCCTCGGCGCCCGGAGAGACGACGCGCTGGCGATCGCCTCGTACATCGTGCGCGAAGTGCAGCCGGTGCTCCCCGCGGATTATCGCTCGAGCGACTGTTACGACGGCGGCCCGCTCGACCGCCACCCCGAGCGGCAGTCCTGGCCCTAGTCGCCTAGCCCTCTTCGCCGAACGTGGCGATGAGGGCCTCCGCGACGACCCGCATCGGCCGCCCGGAGACCTGGCTCGCCCGGCGGAGCCGGGCGAAGGCCTCGTCCTCGCTGAGCCTCTCGCGAGCCATCAGGAGCCCCTTCGCCCGCTCCACGACCTTGCGGGTGGCGAGGGCTTCGGCCAGTGACTCTGCCTCCTCCCGAAGCGCCTGAAGCTCGGCGTGACGAGCGCGGGCTGCGTGAATTGCCGGGAGAAGATCGGTCTCGCGAAACGGCTTGACGAGGTAGCCGAAGACGCCGGCCTCGACCGCCCGGGAGACGAGCTCCTCCTGGCCGTAGGCGGTGAGGATCACGATCGGGATCGGCCGCTCGCCGAGGATTCGCCTGGCAGCCTCGATGCCGTCCAGCCGAGGCATCTTGACGTCGAGGATGGCGAGATCGGGCTGCTCGCGGAGCGCGAGCTCGACGGCCTCCTCGCCGTCGCGAGCCTCCGCACAGACCTCGAAGCCTCCCCGCTCCAGGATCTCGCGCAGGTCGAGGCGGATGATCGTCTCGTCCTCGGCGATCAGGATCCTCACGCGGCTCTCCTCGGCTCGGCTGCCTTCCGCGACGACGCTGGCACCCAGCGCGCTTTCGGCACGGCTCGGCGTGCCACGCGCGCGCATTTCCGGAGTAGGCTGGAGCCATGGGTCGGGGAGGTGGGTCTCCCAGAGTCGCGCGCGTAACTCGTAGTCGCCGGGCCCATGGTCTCCAACTTCGCTACTGCGCCGGGAAGGCGACCTCGGCGCGAAGGCCACCGTCCGAGACGAGCAGGAGCTCGCCGTCGAGCTCCTCGCGAACGAGCGCGCGAACAATCGAGAGGCCGGTTCCCTCCCGGGACCCGTCGCTCCAGGAGCCGTTGTCGGCCACGGTCAGGTGAACGCGGCCGTTCGTGCGCGCGAGCTTGACTTGGACCTCGTCGCCGCCGTGCTCGAGCGCGTTCCCGAGCAGCTCGCAAAAGACAAGGGCGAGCGCCGTGGCCCGTTCGCCGTGGAGCGAGACCGGCTCCAGGCGTGAGCTGACCTGCTTGCCGGCTCCGATCCCCTGGACCAGCATCGACCGCAGCCGGTCGACGAGCTCGCCCAGATCGACGTCGTCGTCGCGGCGCTCGGTCAGCACTTCGTGGACGGCCGCGATCGCCAGGATGCGGTTGACGGAGTCGCCGAGAGCCTTGCGGGGGTCGATGGGCTCCGCGCTCGCGGCCTGGAGGCGAAGGAGCGACGCCACCGTCTGGAGGTTGTTCTTGACCCGGTGGTGGATCTCCTGGGCGAGGACGCCGCGCAGCACGGCGCGCCCGTGCTCGAGCGCCACGGCCGCTTGGCGCGCGATGGAGGACAAGAGGCGCCGTTCCTCGTCCGAGAACGGCGTGTCGCGGTCGCAGACGAGCTCGCCGACCTCTCGCCCCTTCCAGCGCAGCGGAAAGCGCACCGCGTGCGCGCCCGGACGACCCTCGGGCCAGGCGATCGTCCCGTCCTCGAGGACGAGCGCGGCGCCGGAGGCGTCCACGGCCTCGATGGTCGTGTTCACGATCGCCTCGAGGGACTCCTCGAGGTAGAGCGACTCCGAGACCGCCTCGGAGATCGCCGCGAGGGCTTCGAGCTCGGCGACCCGCCGCTGCGCATGGTCGTAGAGCTTGGCGTTCTCGATCGCCTGGGCCACCTGGCCGGCGATGGCCATGAGCAGGTCGATCTCGTCTCGGCTGAACTCGCGCGGCGCCTCGGTGCGGACGTTGAGCGCCCCCTCGAGCCGCTCGCGGGCGAGGATGGGAACCGCGAGGATCGACTGGTAGTGCGCCTCGCGCAGGTTCGGAAAGTGCTTGAAGCGAGGATCGAGATGTGCCTCGCGGGCGATCATCACGGGCGCGCGCTCGTCCGCGGCAGCACCGGTGATGCCCTCGCCGGGGCGCATCTTCGGCACCCGAGTCATGTCCTCGACCCTCGTGCCGTACGACGCCCGCAGGACGAGCTGGTCCGCCGACTCGTCGTAGAGGTAGACGAAGCACGCGTCGGTCTCGAGCGCCTCGGCCACCTTGTACGCGATCACCTCGAACACCTCGTCGAGGTCCAGAGTCGAGTTCACGGCCGCGATCGTCTCGGTCAGCAAACGCAGGTGGCGGGCGGAGCGATCCACGTGCTCGACATTCAAGCAAGGGTTTCGCCGCACCGATAACCAATGGCGTGACCCTCTCGGCTCCGCCTGCGCCGAAGAGGCCGCCGCGCCTCGTCCTGCGCTTCGCCGTCTACAGCGCGATCGCCCTCGCGCTCGCCTGGGTGGCGATCTTCTGGCTCATCCGCCGCGAGGCCGAGGAGCGCGGCCGCGAGCAGGTCGCCGCACACGCGACCGAGCTTGCCGCCAGAACCGCGCCCTCGCTCACGGACGCCGACTTCGCCGACCCTGCGCCCGCAACTCGCCGAGCCGAGCTGGACGCCCTCTTCGAGCGCGAGTTGGTCGGCAACCTCCTGCGGATCAAGCTCCTGAGCTCGGACGGAATCGTCACGTACGCCACCGACCACGATCTGATCGGCGAGCGGACGGACGATCCTTCGGAGCTCCAGGAGCCGCTGGCGGGGCAGATGAGGCAGGAGGTCTCCTCGCTGAATGCCCATAGCGCCGGAGCGGGGGGCGAGGACGCGAAGGCGTTCGAGTCCTACGTGCCGGTCCTGACGGGCGAGGGCAGCGAGCCGGCCGGGATCCTCGAGGTCTACGAAGCATACGAGCCTGTGGCCGCCGAGATCCAGGAAACGGTGACGCCCGCCGGCGTCGCCCTCGGCCTCGCGCTGCTGCTCCTGTACGCGACGCTCTTCCCGATCCTGCGCCAGGTGACGAGGGCTCTCGAAAACCGCCACAAGGGCCTCGAGAAGCACGCGACGGCGCTCGCCCAGGCGCTCGAGGAGCGGGACAAGGCCGAGGTGCGGGTGAGCCAAGCCGAACGCAACTACCGGAGCCTCGTCGAGCAGCTGCCACTCGTCATGTACGTCACGCGCCTCGACGAGACGAGCTCCTGCATCTACATGAGCCCGCAGATCGAGGACCTCGTCGGCTACACGCCGCTCGAATGTATGAGCGACCCCGAGTTCTTCGTCAAGATCCTTCATCCCGACGACCGCGAGCACACGCTCGCCGCGCACAAGCAGGCCTTCGCGTCAGGAGAGTCCTTCTCGATCAAATACCGCCTGATCGCGAAGGACGGGCGCGCGGTCTGGGTGCAGGACGAGCTGACGATCGCGACGGACCCGGCAGGACGGCCCCTGCACGCGCAGGGCTTCCTCGTCGACGTGACGCCACAGGCCTCCGCCCAGGAGGAGCTCGAGCGCCAGCATGCGGAGCTGGGAGCGCTGCACGAGACCGCCCTGCTCCTCATCGACGAGCTCGACCCACAGAAGCTGCTGGAACGGATCGCGGCGAAGGCCGGCGAGCTGGTGGGCACCCGGAGCACCTACGTCTACCTGCGGGAGGGCGACGAGCTGAGCGTCGCCGTCGGCACCGGCACGCTCGCCGAGAGCGTCGGGCTGCGGATCGGCAAGGGGGATGGCCTCGCGGGTCAGGTCTGGGAATCCGGGCAGCCGCTCGCGGTCGAGGACTACACGGCCTGGGCGGGACGCCTCTCGCAGTTTGAAGACTCGCAGCTTCACGCCGTCGTCGGCGTGCCGCTCCGCTCGCGCACCGAGGTCGTCGGCGTGCTCGGGCTCGCCTTCGAGCGCCCGGGCAAGACCTTCGGAGAGGCGGAGATCGCCCTGCTCTCGCGCTTCGCCCACCTCGCCACCCTCGCGCTCGAGAGCGCCCGACTGTACGCCGCCGCCCAGGACGAGCTGCAGGAGCGCCGTCGAGCCGAGGCGGCTCTCCGCGAGGCGGAGCTCCGCTACCGCACGCTGGTCGAGCATCTGCCGCTCGTGACCTACATCAGCCCGGCGAACGCAACGGTGGGGAACGTCTACGTGAGCCCGCAAGTCGAGGCGCTGCTCGGCTACTCGGCGCGGGAGTGGATCGAGAACCCGAACCTGTTGAACGACGCCGTTCATCCGGACGACCTCCCCGGCGTGCTCGCGTCCGCCGAGCGCCTGCGCGAGACAGGTGAGCCGCTCCGCTCCGAGTACCGCTACCTCGCGGCGGACGGTCGCGTCGTCTGGGTGCTCGACGAGACGATCCTCGTGCGGGACGAGCGGGGGACGCCCCTGTGGGTGCAGGGCTTCCTCGTCGACATCACGGAGAGCAAGCTGGCGGAGGAGACCCGAGCGCGCCTGGCCGCGATCGTCGAGTCGTCGAGCGACGCGATCACGAGCGCCTCGCTCGACCTCTGCTACACGAGCTGGAACCAGGGAGCGGAGCGCATGTTCGGCTACTCGGCCGAGCAGATGCTCGGCCGGCCGCTCACGACGCTCGTTCCGGCCGAGCGCAGGGAGGAGGCGCTCGGCGTTCTGCTCCTGGTGATAGCGGAGGATCGGGTAGGCCACCTCGAGACGGAGCGCAGCCGAGACGACGGCAGCCTGGTGCAGGTCGCGTTCACGTATTCGCCGATCCGCGACTCCGCGGGCACGGTCGTCGGCGTCTCGGCGATCGGACAGGACATCACCGAGCGCAAGCAGGCCGAGGCCGACCGCGAACGGCTCCTGACCGCGGAGCAGGAAGCGCGCGCGTTCGCAGAGGCCGCGCAGCGGGACCTCTCGGCGCAGAACGAGCGCCTGCGCGAGCTCGACCGCCTGAAGGACGAGTTCATCGCCCTCGTCTCGCACGAGCTCCGTACCCCGCTGACCTCGATCCGCGGCTACACAGAGCTCCTCCTCGACGGCGAAGCCGGCGAGCTTACCGACGACCAGCGCCAGTTCCTCGGAGTCGTCGAGCGAAACTCACACCGGCTGCTCCATCTGGTCGGCGACCTGCTCTTCCTCGCCCAGGTGGAAGCCGGCAAGCTCGTCCTGGAGGTCGGCACCCTCGACCTCGGCGCGGTCGCCTCCGAGAGCGTCGAGACGGCCCGTCCCCAGGCCGAGGCCAAGGCGATCACGCTCACGCTGGCGACGAGCCCCGTGCCCGTGGTGGCCGGGGATCGCGCGCGCCTCGCCCAGCTCCTCGACAACCTCGTCTCGAACGCCGTCAAGTTCACCCCGGAGGGCGGACGTGTCGACGTGCGCGTCCGCGCGGGCGAGAGCCAGGCGATCCTCGAGGTTCGCGACAGCGGCATGGGGATCCCGGCGGAGGAGCAGGAGTTCCTCTTCGAGCGCTTCTTCCGCACGAGCACGGCGACCGAGCAGGCGATCCAGGGGACTGGGCTCGGCCTGGCGATCTCGAAGGCGATCGTGGAGGCGCACTCGGGCCAGATCACGGTCGCGAGCGAGGAAGGCGCCGGAACGAGGTTCCATGTCGCGCTCCCGCTTCACCAGCCGGCCGAGATGGAGGAGCGCAGGGAGGTCGCCTCGTGAGCGTAGGCACCCGGGCCGAGCCGCTCCCGCCGAGGGTTGACGCGGGGCGGAAACGCTCAGGCAGCGCCCGGCCGGTAGCGGTAGCCGAACCCGCGCACGGTCTCGATCACGGACGCGTCGGCGCCCGCGGCCTCGAGCTTGCGCCGCAGGTAGCCGACGTAGAGCTTCACCTGGTCGCGCGAGGCCGAGAACGAGTCGCCCCAGACCAGCTCGAGCACCTGGTCGTGGGAGAGCAGCTGGCCGGGGTGGCGGACGAACGCGGCCAGGAGGCGAAACTCGAGCGGCGTGAGCCCGACCGAGGAACCGTTCACCGTGACGCTCCGCTGCACGAAGTCGACCTGGAGAAGCGAGTCGGCGTAGGTCCGCTTCGTCTCCTCGCGAGGTCCCGCGCGACGGAGCATCGCCTCGACGCGGGCGAGCAGCTCCTGGCGTCCGAACGGCTTCGTGATGTAGTCGTCCGCCCCGGCCTTCAGCCCGCGCACCTTCTCGAGCTCGGCGGCGCGGGCGGTGAGCATCGCCACGGGGACGTCGGAGAGGTCGCGGATCCGCTCGAGCGTCTGCCAGCCGTCGAGCTCAGGCATCGAGACGTCGAGAAGCACGACGTCGGGCGAGGTCGAGTAGAGGGCCCTGAGAGCGTCCTTGCCGTTCGACGCCTCCGTGACGCCGTATCCCTGGCGCTCGAGCAGCTCCTTGACCAGTACGCGGATGTCGGGGTCGTCGTCGACCACGAGGACATGTCCCCGCCGGGGCTCCTTCATACCGCTTCCATACCAGATCCCGCCGCGATCCGCCCGCTCGAATCCGATGCTGAGAGAGTGCGGATCCTCGTCTGCGAGCCTCAGACCGAGGTGCGCGACCTGCTCGCGCACGTCGTGGAGCGCCTCGGCCACGAGCCGGTCTTCCCGGTCGGCCGGCCCGACGACACCCTCCCGGCAGGCGGCGCGGACGTTGTCCTCGTCGAGCCCGCCGACGCGGGCGCCCGGGCCGCGGCCGAAGCCCTGCTGCGCCGACAGGAGGGGATTCCAGTCGTCTGCGCCAGCATCTATCCCGATTCCGGGCAGGCACGCGGGCTACGGCCGGTCGCCTACCTCGTGAAGCCGTTCGCCCTCGCCGAGCTCGAGCTCGCGTTGACCGCGGCCGTCGAGAGCGTCGTTCCTCGCGGCTAGCTCCTTAACGACCACGAGCTGCTCAGCAAGCAGCTCGCAGTCGGCCGTCAGTCAGTCCCCCGCTTCTAGGAGAAGCGGCGACACCGCTGTCAATCTTACGCCTCCAGGCTCCCGCCTACAAGACCGGGAGGTACTTCTCAAGCTCCCAGGGCGTCAGCTGGACGCGGTACTCGTCCCACTCCTGCCGCTTGAGCTTCACGTAGTTGTCGAAGATGTGGTCGCCGAGCGCCCGACGAACGAGGTCGGATTCGGCCAACTCGTCGATCGCCTCCCCGAGAGTCTCCGGCAGGGCGACGATGCCGCGGGCCTTTCGCTCCTCGGCGCTCAACTTGTAGAGGTTCGACTCCATCGGCGGGGGCAGCTCGTACCGGTGCTCGATCCCCTCGAGGCCGGCGTGCAGCAGGGCCGCGAAAGTGAGGTACGGGTTGCAGGCGGGGTCGGGACAGCGGATCTCCGCCCGCGTCGCCTGCTCGTTCCCGGGCTTGTAGAGCGGGATGCGGATGAGCGCCGAGCGGTTGCGCCGCGACCAGGCGGCGTAGACCGGCGCCTCGTAGCCCGGCACGAGTCGCTTGTAGGAGTTGACCCACTGGGCGAAGACGGCCGAGATCTCGCGCGCGTGGCGCAGCTGCCCGGCGATGAAGCCCTTGCCCACCTCGGAGAGACTCCATTCGTCGTCCGCGTCGAAGAAGGCGTTCTTGCCCTCTGCGAACAAGGACTGGTGCGTGTGCATCCCCGAGCCGTTCTCGCCGAAGATCGGCTTCGGCATGAACGTCGCATGGTAGCCCGCCTTCTTCGCGATCTCCTTGACGACGAGCCTGTAGGTGATCGTGTGGTCGGCCATCGCGAGTGCGTCGGAGAACTGCATGTCGATCTCGTGCTGGGAGGGGCCGACCTCGTGGTGGACGTACTCGATCGGGATGCCCATCTTCTCCAGCGCCTTGACGGTGTCGTGGCGCAGGTCGCTGGCGGCGTCCATCGTCGTCATGGCGAAGTAGCCGCCCTCGTCGAGCGTCTCCGTCCCCTCGTCGCTCTTGAAGAGGAAGTACTCGAGCTCCGGTCCGACGTTGAACGTGTCGAAGCCCATGCTCTCCATGCGCTCGAGCGCGAGTCGCATGACATGGCGCGGATCGCCCATGTACGGCTCCCCGTCCGGGGTGACGACGTCGCAGATCATGCGGCCGACCGTGTAGCCGCCTTCGGGCATCAGCTGGAACGTCGTCGGATCGGGGATGGCGACCATGTCGGACTCCTCGATCGCGTTGAAGCCCGTGATCGACGAGCCGTCGAAGCCCATCCCGTCGTCCAGCGCCCCCTCCAGCTCGGGCAGAGTGACCGCGAAGCTCTTCAGGTGGCCCTCGATGTCCGTGAACCAGAGATGGACGAACTCGACCTGTTCATCCTTGACTCGCTTGAGCACGTCCTTGCGCGCGGCCGGGTCGCTCTTCGCCCTGCCGGTCTCGACCTGCGCCATGTCCGCAACCTCCTCTTTAAACGCAAACAGCCCCGGGCCGCCGTCGGCCCGAGGCCTCGTCGCCTCAAATGACCACCTCAGTCTATACGGGGAACACGCCTCGGTCACCCCGACCGCTTCAACTTGCCGTGCCGCTTTGCGTGCCGCTCGCCGAGGCGAAAGACCTGGAGGCCGAGCGGGATCGAGACGAACCCGATGACGAGCAGCGGCCACAGCTCGTCTCGGAGCTCGTCGAGGCCGGCGCCCTCGAGGATCGCATCCCGCGTTCCCTCGAGCGCGTACGTGGCCGGCGAGATCGTGGCGAGCCACTGCATCCACTCGGGAAGCACGCTGACCGGGTAGTAGACGCCGGAGACGACCAGGAGGAGCCCCTGGGCGATGAAGCCGAGCTGCGTTCCCTTCTCGGGTGAGATCAGCGGAAGAACTGAGGTCATCATCCCGATCCCGACGAACGAGACCGACGCGACCGCGAGGACGACGAGCGCCGCAGCGAAGTTCGCCTCCGGCATCGAGAGGTCGAAGAAGGAGGCGACCACGGTGAAGAGGAGCACCGACTGGAAGAGGCCGTAGACGATTGCGAAGAGGCCCATGCCCGTCAGATGGACCGCACGCGAGAGTGGGGCCATGAACGTGTATTCGATCGTGCCCTCCCACCGCTCCCACGCCACCGTCTCCGTGAGGATCTCGAAGATCATCCCGAGGTAGGCCCAGATGACGGCGCCGATGAGCAGGACGGTCGTCGTCTGCTCGACGTCGATTCGACCGCCCGTCGCCTCGATTCCCTCGGCGATGAAGACGATCGTGAGCGTGTTCGCCACCGTCCACAGGAAGAACGCGACCTCCCACCAGAGGTAGCGCCGCACCAGGTAGGCGTTCCGCTCGACCACGCCGGCGAGGCCGACGAGCTCGGCTCGGAGTGCCTGCGCCGCGCCTCTCATCAGTCCTCGCCCCCTCCCTCGTCGTCCTCGAGCGCTCGGCCCGTGGCAGCGAAGAACACCTCTTCGAGCGTCTCCACCCCGTACCCCCGCTCGAGCTCCTCCGGCGACGCGAGGCAGACGAGCCTCCCGCGGTCGAGGATGCCGATGCGGGCGGCGAGCGCCTCGGCCTCGCCGAGGTCGTGGGTGCACAGGAGAACTGTTGCGTCGTGCGTATCCCTCAGCTCGCGGACGAAGTCGCGCACCTCGAGGCGCGAGCGCGGATCGAGCCCGGTCGTCGGCTCGTCGAGCAGAAGCAGGACCGGCGACGTGAGCAGGGCGCGCGCGAGCGCAACCTTCTGCTGCATGCCCCGCGAGAGGTTCTCCATCGGCTCGCCCCGCCGGTCGACCGGGAAGCCGACTCGCTCGAGGATCTCGGGAATGCGAGGGCCCGTCTGAGCCGGCGTCATCCCGTAGAAGCGCGCGGAGTAGGCGAGGTTCTCCGCCGACGACATCTTCTTGAAGAAGGAGGCCTCGACCGAGACGCGGTTGATGAGCCGGCGCACCGCGCGCGCCTCCCGCCCGATGTCGTGCCCGAAGATGCTGGCGCTTCCCCCGTCGGCGAGCAACAGCGTCGAGAGGAGCCTCACCAGCGTGGACTTCCCGGAGCCGTTCTGACCCAGGATCGCCACGCACTCGCCCCGCTCCATCGTGAACGAGACATCTCGGAGTGCGGGCACGCGTTCGCGGCGGACGCGGTGCCCGTTGCGGCGGAGGAATTCCTTACGAAGATCGGAGACGTGGACTGCGGTCATGCACAAGCTCCTTCACGAGTCGAGTGGAACGGCAGGGCGAAAGGTCGGCGCCCCTAGCAGGGGGGCCGCGGCACCTGGTGTCTCAGACTCGCTCGGTGTGCATCCGTGGACGAGGATACCTCCGACCTTGATGTCCGTCCAGGTTCCCCGCTATGGTGAGAGAGCGAGGCGCCGACGGCGGCGCGCCGCAGCAGGCGATGCAGCCTCAGAGGTCGATTCGACCGCTGGGGCTTTTTTCGTGGACCGAAGGAGGAACGAATGCACGAGATCGAGGCGAAGGCATACCTGGCGAACGGCACTCATCCGCAGGCTGAGGAAGCGGTAGCGTGGGCGTCCGAGCAGAAGGCCCAGCTGGTCGACCTCAAGTTCTGCGACCTGTTCGGGAGCTGGCAGCACATGACGCTGCCGATCGGGGCGTTCGGGACGTCAGCGTTCACGGACGGGCTGGGGTTCGATGGGTCGTCGATCCGCGGCTGGCAGGGCATCGACGAGAGCGACCTCCTGCTCCTGCCGGATCCCGCCACGGCCGTGCTCGATCCCTTCACGGCCGCGCCGACGCTCTCCCTCGTCTGCGAGGTCGCCGACCCGACGACCGGGGAGGCGTACGGGCGCGATCCACGCCGGATCGCCCGCCGCGCCGAGGCGTATCTCGCCCAGACCGGGATCGCCGACACGGCCAACTTCGGGCCCGAGTGCGAGTTCTTCGTCTTCGACGAGGTCTCCTACGAGCTCTCGCCGCACCGCTCGCACTACGCCGTCGATTCGGCCGAGGGCCACTGGAACTCCTCGGTCCCGGGCCTCGGCTACACGGTGCGCGAGAAGGGCGGCTACTTCCCGCCGGCGCCACACGACACCCTGCACGACCTGCGCTCCGAGATCGTGCTGACACTCGAACGGCTCGGGATCCCCTGCGAGTTCCACCATCACGAGGTCGCCACGGCCGGCCAGTGCGAGGTCGACCTCCGCTACCAGCCGCTCACGCGCATGGCGGACCAGGTCATGAGCTACAAGTACGTGGTCCGCAACGTCGCCAGGGCGGCCGGGAAGAGCGCGACTTTCATGCCCAAGCCGATCTTCGGCGACAACGGCTCGGGCATGCACACCCACCAGTCGCTCTGGAAGGAGGGCACGCCCCTCTTCTCCGACAAGTCGGGCTACGCCGGCCTCTCGCAGCTCGCGCGGTGCTACCTGGGCGGCATCCTCATGCACACGCCCGCGCTGCTGGCGCTCTGCGCGCCGACGACCAACTCGTTCCGCCGGCTCGTGCCGGGCTACGAGGCCCCGGTAAACCTCGTGTACTCGCAGCGAAACCGGTCGGCGGCGATCCGCATCCCCATGTACTCGGACTCGGCGACGGCCAAGCGCATCGAGTTCCGGTGCCCGGACGCAACCGCCAATCCGTACCTCGCCTTCGCGGCGATGTTGCTCGCGGGCATCGACGGCGTCCAGAAGGATCTCGATCCCGGCGAGCCGGCGGACTTCGACCTCTTCGAGGAGCGACGCGCGGACATCGCCCAGGTTCCCGGCTCGCTCGCCGAGGCGCTCGACGCGCTCGAGCGCGACCACGAGTTCCTCCTGGCCGGCGGCGTCTTCAGTGAGGAGCTCATCCGGACGTGGATCGACTACAAGCGGGAGCAGGAGGTCGACGTCGTCGCCCTCAGGCCGCACCCCGCCGAGTTCGCCCTCTACTACGACGCGTAGCCCTGTCCCTCGCGGCCACGCCCTGGGGTCTGACCCCAGGGCTGGCCGCTGGGGAGGAGTGTGAGTCGAGACTGTGTCGGGCCCGCCGGCCTCGCCCTATGCGAAGGCCGCGAGGTACGGCTGCCAGCCCTCGGGGATGCGCGGCGACGAGAGCGTGACGAAGAGGGCCGGCGTGGGCACACGCGGCTTCACCAGCATGCGCATCTCCAGCTCCTCGGGGAGGCGGTTGCCCTTGCGCAGGTTGCACGGGGCGCAGGAGGTGACGACGTTCTCCCACACCGAATCGCCGCCGCGGGAGCGCGGGACCACGTGATCAAGAGTCAGCCGGCCGGCCGAGCCGCAGTAGACGCACCGGTGGCCGTCCCGGGCGAAGAGCGCCCGGCGCGAGATCTTCCGCTTCACGGCGCGTGGAACGCGAACGTAGGCCAGGAGCCGGATCACGTGCGGCCAGGGATACGTGTCGGAGGCCGAGTGCAGGCGCTGGCCCAGGTCCTCGAGCACCTCCGCCTTGCCCTTGAAGACGAGCACGTGCGCTCGCCGCACCGTGCACACGTTGAGGGGCTCGAAGCTCGCGTTCAGGACGAGAACCTGCTGCATCTCTCGAAATCGTAGTCGAGCGACGGATGCCTACCGGCTCCTAGCGCCGCGGCAGCACGAGCTCGAGCAGGTCCTCGCCCGCCTGCACGAAGCCGCGCCCCAGGTAGAAGTCGAGTGCCCGGCGGTCTCCGCTCGACACGACGACTTGCAGCACGAGCGCCCCTTCCGAGATGGCGTAGCCCTCGGCATGTTCGAACAGCTGCCGCCCGACGCCTTCGGCCTCGTGCTCCGGGCTCACGAAGAGCTGGTCGACCCGCATCGCCGCCTGCGCCCACTCGACGGCGACGTAACCTGCCGGAGCGCCGTCCACCTCGGCCACGAACACGGTCTCCCGCTCCAGAACCGCGAGCGTGCGCCGGTCGGCGCCCCGGTCCAGCCTGGCGAGCCCGAAGAGGAGCGGCTCGTCGGCCGGGCGATAGGGACGGATCTCGGCCTTCCGGTAGGTCACTGGGCCATCGCGCGCTCGACCGCTTCCTGCTCCTCCGGCGACAGCGCCACGGGCGCGCGGCCGCGGTCGAGCTGCTTCACGTAGATGCGGGCATAGTCTCGACCCTGAATCGCGCTCATGACAACGCCGGAGCGGGCTCCGTCCAGGAAGGCGAGCGAGGCCGACTGGTGCCCGCCCGCGTCCTCGTAGGCGTTGTAGCGGACGAGGGCGGTGTGGGACAAACAGCCGTCGACGCGCCGGTCGATGCGCGCGAGGCCGGCGGCCACCTCGTCCACGACTCGGTGCAGGTCGTCGATCCGCGTCTGGAGGGAGACTGCGAAGTTGACGAGATCGTCCTTGCCCCTGCCCATGAGCACGAGCTGCGCCTTGCGGACGGCCCGCAGCTTCACGTAGAAGGCGAGCGATAGGAGCAGCGCCGCGACCGCCGCCGCCGCGGCGCCGATGGCGATCCAGGGAGCGGCGTCGGAGAGGTCCGACATCGAGCTCTAGCCTACCCCAGAGCGCATTTCAGAATGACACAGGGCTTTGTTCTGAGACGCGCTCTCAGGCGAGCGTGAAGATGATCGGGTACTCGATCGTGTTGTTGTTGGTATTGGCCTCGCCCTCGACAGGCTCGACCTGAACCTGGAGGGTGGTCTGGGCCGAGAACTCGAGGTTCTCGAAGCCGGTGAAGCGAACGGTCTTCGTCTCGGCCGGGTTGATGACGTCGATCGTCTGCTCCTTCCGGATCTGCGGATCCTGGCGGACGATGAGAGTCACCTTCACCTGAGTCTCCTGGCTCCCGCCGGAGTTCTCGACGAGAACCTCGAACGCGAGGTCAGCGCTCTGCTCGACGGTGTTGTCCTCGCCTCGGACGAGCTCCTGTCCACCCGGCTGGACCCTGACGCCCACGATCCCGTTGCCGCGCGGGCCGGCCGCCTCGGGCCCCTGCGTCAGGCGCTGGACCGTCTGAGTCCAGAACGAGGGGCTGGCGAACTCGGGGTTCTGGACGAAGACCGATGGGGGGATGGCGACGTTGGTCACGCCCTGCTGCTCGAGCACCGACTCGGCCGCGGCCTTGAAGGCGTCGAGGTACACGATGTCGCTGGCCACGAGCCGCTGGGCCTGGTCGGCCAGGTTCTGGCCGGACTCCTGCGGATCGTCTGTCTGGGCGACGAGCTGGAGCCCGCGGGCAAGGCCGGCGAGACCGTTGACCCGGAACTGCATCGTCTCGACCAGAGCCTCCTGCTGCTCGACGAGCGGCCCCGGCGGGCCGAGCTCCTGAGTACGGTCGAGAATCTGCTGCTGCTGCTCTCGCAGTCCCTCGACGTCCGACCGGAGGGCCTCGAGTCTGATCCCCGGAGTCGTCAGCCGGGCGTTGAGCTGGCTTCCGAGCTCCGCGGACTCGGCCGCGACGACGTCGACATCCTCGACATACCCCTCGTACGCCGACTGCTTCTGGTCGCCTCGGCAGTTGTTGATGACGAGGATGAAGATGACGGCGAGGAGGATGGCGCCGGCGATCAGCACGCCGAGCCGATAGAGCTGCGGCCCTCCGGGCGGCGTGGGCGGCCGCTTCGGCAGCCTGCGTCGCTTGCCGGGCGGCCGATCCTTCTTCGGCGTCGACTCGGCGGTCGGCGACTCGTCGAAGAAGTCGAACTCGATGTCAGTCTGAGGGTCGCTCTTCTCGCGGTCGAACACGGGTCGATCCGGGTCGAGGAAGTCGCCGAGTCTACCACTCAGTTCGGACTTTGCAGGACTTTCCCGACCGAGAGCCAAGAGCCGGTTACCAGCGATGCAGACTGCCGTCGCGCTCACCGAGAACAATCTCGTCCTCGGCCGCTACAGGCCGCTCCGGCCCCTTGGAAGCGGTGGTGGCGGATCGGTCTGGCTGGCACGCGACGAGCACGCTGGCCGGGACGTCGCGCTGAAGGTCGTCGAACGGGAGGGGAAGCCCGGGGCGCGGGCCGAGCGTGAGGTGGATGCCGCCACCCGGCTCCGCCACCCGCGCTGCCTGCGCGCGCTCGCTTTGGCGCGCGACGAGCGGCACGTGTACGTCGCCTATCCCTATGTTGCCGGCCGCACGCTTCGTGACGCCCTGCGCGGCGGCGCAGTGGACGACTGGGGCGCGGTCGAGGTCGGGGCCCAGGTGCTCGAGGCTCTCGCGCACGCGCATTCGAAGGGGGTCGTCCACCGCGACGTCAAGCCGGCCAACGTCATGCTCGAGGAGGGAGACGAGGTCTCGGTACGGCTCCTCGACTTCGGGCTGGCGCAGCTCGAGCACGCCGACACTCTCACGGCGGTCGGGGACGTCCCCGGAACGCTCGCCTACATCGCGCCCGAGCGCCTTGCCGGCGCGGAGGCGACGGGCGCAGCCGACGTCTGGGCCGTCGGGGTCCTTCTCTGGGAGGCACTTGCCGGACGGCACCCGTTCTGGGCCGTCTCGCCGCTGGAGACGGCGCGCCGCGTCGGGGAGGGCGCACAGCCGCTCGCCGAGCTGCGGCCGGACCTGCCACGTGAGCTCTGCCGGGCCGTCGACCGCATGCTCTCCGTCGATCCCCGCAAGCGCCCGACCGCGAAGCAGGCACTCAACCTCCTCCGGGCCGCCGAGCAGGGCCGCTCGGAGCGACGCCGAGGCACCACGTCGCCGGCGGTCCTTCGCGAGCGCGCGCCCCACGCTGCGCTCGCCGCGCTCTTCGCAGGGGCAGCCTCCTTCCTGCTGCCGTTCTATCCGTCGGCCTGGCCGTTTCTCCTCGGCGCCGCGGCGGGGCTCACCGCGCTCCTGAGCCCGGCCGCCGGGCTCGCGGTCGCGCTGGCCGTCCCAGTGCTCCCGCTCGGCAACATCTCGCTCGGCCTGGCCATCGCCTATGTCCCGCTCGCGGTCGCCTGGGTCGTCCTGTTCGCCCGCGACACCCGCTCGAGCCTGCTCTTCCTCTCTGGCCCCCTGCTCGCCCTGGTGCACCTTCTTCCCCTCGTGCCCGTGATCGTGCTCGCGGCCCGCGGGCCGGTCCGGCGCGCGGCTCTCGCGGTCGCGGCGGTCGTGACGGCGGTTGCGACCGTCGCCGTGGTCGGGCTTCGCCTCCCTCTGACCGCTGAGTCTCCGCCCGAGCCCAAAGGTGTGAGCGGCGCGGAACGCCCGAGCGCAGCTCTCGACGGCGCGCTGGCCGCCCTGACGAGCCGACCGACGATCGCGGCGGCGCTCGTGATCCTCGCCATCGCTGCTGCCTCGACCGGCCTCGCGCGGGGTCGAGGCCTGTGGGGCGTCGCCGCCTGGGGGGCGGCGTTCCTCGGTGGCCTGCTCCTCGTCCCGCTGGCCGCAGGCGGGGTGCCCGTCGACCCCCTGTGGGCTACCCCGGCAGTCTGGCTCGCGACGGCTGCGCTCGCCTTTCCGCTGGTTCGGACGCCTCGATAGAGTGCTCCGCGGGCACAATGGTGCCCGGTATGAGCGTCCTGCGAAGCATCGAGCACAGGATCGAGTCGATCGTGGAGGGCGTGTTCGGACGCGCCTTCCGAACGCACGTGCAGCCGGTCGAGCTCGCGCGCAAGCTCGCAAAGGAGATGGACGACGCGAAGAGCGTCTCCGTGTCGCGGGTCTACGTCCCGAACGAGTACACGCTCTACCTGTGCCCCGGTGACCGCGAGCAGTTCTCGAGCTACGAGGACTCGCTCCTCACCGAGCTTTCCGACTACCTCTCCGAGCATGCCCGTCGGGAGGGCTATGCCCTCCTTTCGACGCCAACCGTCCTCATCGAGGAGGACGAGGACCTGGGCGTCGGCGAGTTCGGCATCGCCACCCGCATGGTGCAGCCTGACCTTCCACGCGCGCCCGCTCCGGCCGACGTCGTCCCCCAGGCGGCGCCGAGCGCCACGAGGATCTACCGTCCGCCCCCCACGGAGGCCGTCTCCCCGGAGCTCGCCGACGCGCACGACCTGGCCCGCGCGCCCGCCGCCGTGGTGGTCAACGGGACGCGCCGTGAGCTCTCCGACCAGGCGATCGTCCTCGGCCGCTCGAGCGAGTGCGACATCAGCGTGGACGACCCGAACGTCTCGCGCCGGCACGCGGAGATCCGGCGCGAGGACGGCGCCTACTGGATCGTCGACCTCGACTCGACGAACGGCGTCACCGTGAACGGGAAGCGGGTCGAGAGGGCCCGGCTCGCGGCGGAGGACGACATCTTCATCGGCACGACCGAAGTCCACTTCGAACGCGGCTACTAGGTCTCGGACCGTGTCGGTCGAGCCCATTCTGATCGCGCTGCAGGCCGCCTTCGTCGTCCTCCTCTACCTCTTCATCTGGCGCGTGGTTCGCTCGGCCGAGCGCGGCCTTCCGGCCGCGCCTCAGGAGAGCTTCGTGCTCGCGCCCGCGCAGGTGGCACAGGCCAGGGCCGAGGCAGGCGTCGTGCCCGGCAGGCTCGTCGTCACCCGCTCGACCGTCGTGCCACTTGGCGCGGCCTTCGAGCCGGGGCCGGTGCCGACGACCATCGGCCGCTCCGACGACAATGTGATCGTGCTCGCAGGCGACGACTACGCCTCCGGCCGCCACGCCCGCGTCGAGAGCGGGCTCGACGGCACGTGGGTCATCGACCTGGGCTCCACGAACGGGACGTACGTGAACGGCGAGCGGCTCGAGGGGCGCCGGAGGCTGCACGAGGGTGATCTCCTCCAGGTCGGCGACACGGAGCTTCGGTTCGAGCGATGAGGCTCGGGGAGAGCGCAGGGCGGACCGACCCGGGGCGAGTGCGGCGTCGAAACGAGGACACCTTTGTCCTCGATCCGCCGTTGTTCGCGGTCGCGGACGGCATGGGGGGAGCGCAGGCCGGGGAGGTCGCGTCACGGCTCGCTGCCGCCGCGTTTCGCGAGTACCACGAGGCCGACCGGCTCGCGCCGAACGATCGCCTGCAGGCGATCATCGAGGAAGCAAACCGGCGGATCTACGACCGGGCGCGGTCGGACTCGAACGTCTCCGGAATGGGGACGACGGTGACCGCCGCCCTCCTCATCGGCGGCCGGGTCACGCTCGGCCACGTGGGCGACTCCCGCGCCTACCGGATCCGCGAGGGCGAGCTGGAACAGCTGACCGAAGACCACTCCCTCGTCGGCGACCTGATGCGAAGTGGACGGCTCACGGCGGAGGAGGCCGAGGCACACCCGCAACGCTCCGTCATCACCCGGGCGCTCGGCACCGATCCTGAGGTGACCGTCGACACGAGCGTCGTCGACGCTCAGCCGGGCGACCTCTTCCTCCTCTGCTCGGACGGCCTGACGACGATGGTGGCGGACGAGGACATCCTCGGCATCCTCGCGGCGGCGCCGACCCTCGACGACGCCGCCCGGGAGCTCGTGCGGGCGGCGAACACGGGCGGCGGCGAGGACAACGTCACCGTGGTTCTCTTCGGCGTCGTCGGGGACGAGACCGTGGAGGAGACGCTGGTCGCCCCGGTCGTGGTCGAGGGCAACGGTCAGGGCGACGCCGACGAGCTCGAGGACACGCTCACGAACCTGCAGCCGGTCGCCGCCGCGAAGCCGGTCCCCGTGAGCGTCTCTCCGGTCACGCCTCGAAAGAAGCGGCGGCGCTGGGGCCGGCGCGTCCTCTGGGCCGTTCTCGCGCTCGCTGCCGTGGCGTTCCTGCTCGGCGGCGCGCTCTTCGGGCTCTCCCGCGCGTATTTCGTCGGCGCTGACGAACAGGGCAACGTCGTCGTCTACCAAGGTGTGCCCTTCGATCTGACCGCCGGCACCGGCCTTTACCGGGAGCGCTACGTCAGCCGCCTCCAGGCCTCGCAGCTCTCCCCGGAGGAACGCGCCTCGCTCTTCGACCACCAGCTCGTCTCGTACGACCGGGCGCTCGCCCGCGTCGCCGTCTACGAAGCCGAGGCGGTTCCCTGAGCCTCCGTAACCGGGAGCTCGTCAATCTCGGGATGGTCGGCCTGCTGACGGCGGCCGGCTTCGCGTCCGTCTACATCGCCCGATCGGACGTCGTCTCGGCCGCTTCCCTCTCGTACGCGGCCTTCTTCATCACGCTGTTCGTGATCGCGCACGTGATCCTGCGGGTGCGCCTCCCGCACGCCGATCCCTACCTGCTGCCGCTCGGGGGGCTGCTCGCCGCGCTCGGGATCACCATGATCTACCGGATCGACCCGCAGCTGGCCTTCCGGCAGGGGCTCTGGGTCGTGGTCGGGGTCGCCGTCTTCGCCGGGCTCGTCCTCTTCCTCCGCGACTACCGCGATCTCGACAACGTCAAGTACATCCTCGGCGTGTCCGCGATCGTCCTCCTCATCCTGCCCGCGTTTCCCTTCATCGGGCGGACGATCAACGGAGCGACGCTCTGGGTCGACCTCGGCGGCGGGCTCGTCTTCCAGCCGGGGGAGCTGGCGAAGGTCCTCTTCGTCGTCTTCCTGGCCGGATACCTGCGCGACAACCGCGAGCTCCTCTCCTACGGCGCCGCCGGCCAGGGGCGCCTGCCTTCCCCCAAGCACCTGGGCCCCCTGCTGCTCATCTGGGGCGGGGCGATGCTCGTGCTCTTCCAGACGCGGGACCTGGGAGGGGCGCTCCTCTACTTCGCGATCTTCCTCGTGATGCTCTACACGGCGACCGCACGCTGGTCGTTCGTCGCCGCGGGGCTCGCGCTCTTCCTCGCCGGCGCCGTCGCCCTCTACCAGGTGATCCCGCACGTCCAGGACCGCGTCCAGAGCTGGCTCGACCCCTGGGCCGACCCCGAGGGCAACTCCTACCAGCTCGTCCAGTCCCTCTACGCGGTGTCGAGCGGGGGCGTGTTCGGATCCGGCCTCGGAAACGGCGTGCTCCTGAGGCCCGAGGGCAGCTCCTACATCCCCTACCTCGAGACCGACTTCATCTTCTCGGCGATCGCGCAGGAGCTCGGCCTCGCCGGAGCGGCCGGGGTGATCCTCCTCTACCTCATCTTCGCCTACCGGGGCTTTCGCATCTCCATGCTGGCGCAGGACGGTTTCTCGAAGCTCCTCGCCGCAGGGCTCACTGCCGCGGTCGCCATCCAGGCGTTCATCATCATCGGCGGCGTCATGGGGCTGATCCCGCTGACCGGGATCACGCTGCCCTTCGTCTCCTATGGCGGCTCGAGCATCGTCGCCAACTTCGTCGTGCTCGCGCTGCTCCTGATGGTCTCGGAACGGGTCAACCGGGAGGAGCGCACGTGAACCCACAGATCCGCCGCCTCTTCCTCGTCTTCGCCTTCCTGTTCGTGGCGCTCATCGCCACCGCGACCTACTGGCTGTGGCGCGCACCCGACCTCGAGGCACGGCAGGGGAACCCGATCCTCATCGTCCGCGAGCTCGAGATCAAGCGGGGCCTCATCCTGACCGCGGACGGACGCACGCCCCTTGCGGCGAACCGGCGGCGGCAGCTCGAGGACGGGCGGGTCTGGTGGCTTCGGCGCTACCCGGAGCGGTCGCTGACCGCCCACGCCGTCGGCTACTCCACGATCGGCCAGTCGCGCACCGGCCTCGAGCTCTCGATGAACGACTTCCTGACGGGCTCGAACGCCAACCTCAGCACGGTCATCGACTCGGCTCTGGACAAGGTCCGCGGGATACCGCGCGTGGGCAACGACGTCGTGACGACGCTCGACCTGGAGGCGCAACGCGCGGCCGCGCGTGGCCTCGCGGGCAACTGCGGCGCCGCGGTCGCGCTCGAGCCCTCGACGGGTCGCGTCCTCGCGCTCGCCTCGTCCCCGTCGTTCGACCCGAACCTCGTCGAGACCGACTTCGACTCCATCGAGGCGATCACGGCCCCGTGCAAGCCGGCCGCGCCGCTCCTTGACCGGGCGACAGCCGGGCGCTTCGTGCCGGGCTCCACCTTCAAGATCGTGACCGCGGCCGCGGCGCTCGACACCGGCGTCTACACGCCGGAGAGCCAGTTCGACGACCCTGGCTTCTGCACCCTCTTCGGCCAGCAGGTCTTCAACTTCTCCGATCAGGGCCGCCCGAGCGGGTTCGGGAGGGTGACGCTGTCCCAGGCCGTGCAGAACTCGATCAACTCGGTCTTCTGCAACATCGGCAAGGAGCTCGGGGCCGAGACGGTGCTCGACTACGCGAAGCGGTTCGGCTTCTACCAGCGCCCGCCGATCGATCTGCCCTCGGAGGAGGTGCTGATCAGCGGCCTCTACCGCAACGGCCGCCTCTACGACCCTCAGAGCTCGAGCGAGGTCGACCCCGGCCGGCTCGCCTTCGGACAGGAGCGCCTCGTCGTGACGCCGCTGCAGATGGCCCTCGTCGCCGCCGGGGTCGCCAACGCCGGGGTCGTCATGGAGCCGAAGCTCGTCGAGCGGATCGTCGCCCCCGACGGCGACGTGATCCAGCGCTTCGAGCCCGAGGAGTGGTCGACCGCAGTCTCGCCGGCCACGGCAGCCGACCTGACCGAGATGATGGTGCTGGCCGTGCAGTCCGGCACCGGAGTCGCCGCCCAGATCCCCGGCATCTCCGTCGCCGGCAAGACCGGGACCGCCGAGACGGGGGTCCAGGGCCGCAACAACACGTGGTTCATCGCCTTCGCGCCCGCGGACCAGCCGGAGGTCGCAGTCGCGGTCGCACTCTCGGATCAGGCCGGAACCGGCGGCGCGACCGCCGCCCCGATCGCCCGGGCCATCATCGAGGCGGCCCTTAGGAGAAATCCCTAACCTCTAGAGATTCCGCCATGGCCGGCGCTTCCGACTCCCTCATCAACACACTCTTCGACGGCCGCTATCGGATCCTGAGGAAGCTCGGCTCCGGGGGCATGGCGAACGTCTATCTCTCGGAGGACGAGGAGCTCGGCCGCCGCGTCGCCATCAAGATCCTGAACGAGCGCTATGCGGGCGACGACCTCTTCATCGAACGCTTCCGGCGTGAGGCGAAGTCGGCTGCCGGCCTCTCCCACCCCAACATCGTCTCCATCTACGACCGCGGCGAGGCCGAGGGCACCTACTACATCGCCATGGAGGTGATCGAGGGCCGCAGCCTCAAGGAGCTGATCATGACGCGGGGCGCGCTCCCGGTCGAGACGGCGATCGCATACGAGAAGCAGCTGCTCGAGGCGCTCCGCTTCGCCCACCGGCACGGGATCATCCACCGCGACGTCAAGCCGCACAACGTGCTCGTGTCGGCCGACCAGCAGGTGAAGGCGAACGAGCCGCGGCTGAAGATGACCGATTTCGGGATCGCGCGCCTCGGCGCGTCCCAGATGACCGAGGCCGGCTCGATCATGGGCACGGCGCAGTACCTCTCGCCGGAGCAGGCTCGGGGTGCTCCGGTGACGGCCGCGTCCGATCTCTACTCGGCCGGGGTCGTTCTCTACGAGATGCTGACGGGGAAGGTGCCCTTCACGGGCGACTCCGCAATCGAGATCGCCATGAAGCACGTGAACGACCTGCCCGCGCCCCCGTCGTCGCTGCGTCCCGAGATCGAGCCCGAGCTCGACCAGATCGTCCTCCGCGCGCTCGCCAAGGACCCGGCCGAGCGCTACCAGACGGCAGAGGAGTTCATCGAGGACCTCGAGCGCTTCGAGGCAGGCCTCCCGATCTCGCGCGCCACGTCGACCGCGGCGACGGCGCTCCTCGCTGGCGCGGCTGTCGGCGAGGCCACGGAGCTCCTGTCCGAGAGCCCGACGCGGGTAGTCGCGCCGTCTCCACCCCCGCAGACGCCCAGACGCCCGCCCACCTACCCGCCGGCGAGCCCGTACGACGAGCCTCCGAAGCGACGGCGGCGCTGGGTGCCCTGGCTCCTGGTCGCGCTCCTCATCGCCGCCGCGGCGCTTGCGGGGTGGTGGGCCTACAACCAGATCCAGGAGCAGCTCGAGGAGCGAGAGCCGGTCGGCGTTCCGCTCGTGGAGGGACTGCGTGAGGAACAGGCGATCCAGGTGATCGAGGACGCGGGCCTCGAGGCCACGGTCGAGGAGCAGCCGAGCACAGACGAGGAGGAGGGCTTCGTCCTCGAGCAGAACCCGAAGGAGGGCACGCAGATCCCGAAAGGGAACACGGTCACGATCACGGTGGGCTCGGGGCCGCGACAGGTTGAGGTACCTCGGCTCGTCGGGCTCACCTACGAGGAGGCGATCGACGCCCTCAACGAAGTCAACCTCGAGCCGCGCCGAGTCGACGTCTTCTCGCAGAAGCCCCTCGGCCAGGTGACCGCGCAGGACCCGGCGGCGGGCGAGCAGATCGACGAGGGCACCGAGGTCGAGGTGCGCGTCTCCAGGGGCGTGCGCCAGGTCGAGGTTCCGAGCGTTCTCGGTCAGCCCGAGTCGAGCGCGCGCGCCGAGCTCGAGGGCGCCGGCTTCGAGGTCGCGGTGACCGAGGCGCCGAGCGACGACACGTCCGAAGGCCTCGTCTCGTCCCAGAGCCCCTCTGCCGGCACCGAGGCCGCCCAGGGCTCGACCGTCTCCATCACGATCTCGACCGGGCCGCAGCTCGTCACCGTCCCGAACGTGGTCGGCGAGTTGCAGTCCGACGCCAGGGCGACCATCCGGGCCGCCGGCTTGCGGCCGAGCGCCGTGTGCCAGGTGGTGACCGACCCGAGTCAGAACAACGTCGTCCTCAGCCAGAATCCCGGCGGCGGCTCGCAGGCGAGCTCCGGCTCGACGGTGACCATTGCCGTCGGGCGTCTCGCCTGCTAGGGAGAGCCGATCGCCAAGCTGCGCGTAGCCGTGCTGCAGGGGGGGCGCTCCAGCGAGCACGGGGTCTCCCTCGAGTCCGCCCGCTCGGTGATCGCCGGCCTCGATCCCGACCGCTACGAGGTCGTCGCGATCCAGGTCCCGCGTCAGGGCCCCTGGCTGCTCGACGCGAGCGAGGCCGCGAGCCTCGACGTCGTCTTCCCCGTCCTCCACGGGCCGTTCGGGGAGGACGGCGCCGTGCAAGGGCTGCTCGAGCTTGCCGGGGTCGCATACGTCGGCGCGGGCGTCACCGCCTCGGCCCTCGCCATGGACAAGGATCTCTTCAAGTCCGTCATGCGGGACAAGGGCATTCCCGTCGCCCGGAGCGTGGCGCTGCGGGCCGGCGAGCCCGGCGAGAACCCGTTCGGCTACCCGTGCGTCGTCAAGCCCGCTCGGCTCGGCTCCAGCGTGGGCATCAGCGTCGTCAGGTCGGCGGGGCAGCTCGCCGCCGCCGTCGAGCTCGCGTTCGCCCACGACGAGAAGATCCTCGTCGAGGAGTTCCTCGATGGCGTCGAGGTCGAGTGCAGCGTCCTCGGGAACGAGGACCCGATCGCATCGGTGCCCGGCGAGATCGTCCCGCTCGCGAGCGACTGGTACGACTACGAAGCCAAGTACGCCGAGGGCGGAATGGAGCTGATTGTCCCTCCGCGCGTAGCCGCGGAGTCGGTCGCCCGAGTCCAGGAGCTTGCGGTCGCCGCGTTCGTCGCTTCCGACTGCGAGGGCATGGCCCGCGTCGACTTCTTCGTCAGGCCGGGCGGCGACGTGGTCGTGAACGAGCTCAACACGATCCCCGGCTTCACGTCGACGAGCGTGTACTCCAAGCTCTTCGCCGCGAGCGGGATCGCGTACCCGGACCTGCTCGACCGCCTCGTGGAGCTGGCGCTCGAGCGGCACGAGCGCCGCGGCCGGCTGCGCTACTGATTCACGAACGCACGCACCTCGTTCAGGTGGGCGCGAGTGTTCGGATCGGTGATCCAGACGACGTAGTACCGGTAGGACTTGCCCCGCGTGTCGACGCCGAGCGTCGTGCGCCGCCCGATCTCGTGCTCGTCGGAGACGTCCACGAAGTCGACGTCCGGCTCGTTGCTCGCCAGGATCTGCGCCGTGAAACCGGGCGTGTCGGTCACGAGCCCGACGCTGGAGAGAGCAATGCGGCTCCCCGCGTCGAGGACGATGCCAACGCCGTCCTTGTCGAAGCTCCGGTACTCCTCGGTCGTCCAGAAGGTGGCCGGGTCGCGATCGGTGGCCGCTGCGACCGACTCCGGGTGCTCCGTGAGGTCGCCCTTGGGGTCGAAGTCGGCGACGGCATTTACCTGAACGGGGGTCGGGTCGCCGCCTCCCAGCCAGGGAAGGCCGTCCTCGAAGACGATCTCGAGGACCAGGAGGTTGCCGACGAGGATCACGGTCGCCAGGAGCAGAAGGGCTGCGACCTTCAGGCCGGACCGGCGAGGTGGCGCTACCTGGGTCGGAGGCGCCGCGGCGAGCACCTCCGTGCGAGCTGCCGGAGCAGGCGGCCGCGCGGGCGGAATCACCCCGGTGTCCTCCTCCGGTCTCCCGGCGCTGTTCGACTCGAGCTCCGAGAGGCACGACTCGAGCGCCGCGGCCAGAGCGTCCATCGAACCGAAGCGATCCTCCGCCCGCTTCGCCATGGCCCTGGTGAGAACCGCGTCCACGCGCTCGGGCACGTCGGGGCGGAGGGTGCGAACGCTCGGCACCGGGTCGCGCACGTGGCGCATCGCCACGGCCATGAGGTTGTCGCCCGAATACGGCACACGGCCGGTGAGCAGCTCGTACGTGACGACGCCGAGCGAGTACTGGTCGGAGCGCTCGTCGCCGCGCTCGCCGTTCGCCTGCTCCGGCGAGAGGTACTGGCCGGTGCCGAGGACGGTCCCGGTTGCGGTCAGCGCGTCGTCGGAGTCGAGTGCGCGCGCGATTCCGAAGTCGGTCACCTTCGCGGTGCCGCTGGCATCGAGAAGGACGTTGTGCGGCTTCACGTCCCGGTGGACGATGCCCAGTGCGTGCGCGAAGGAGAGCGCTCGGGCGATCTGGCACGCGAGCGCGAGCGCTCGTTCCACGGGCAGAGGCCCCTCGCGGACGATCACCGCCTTCAGGTTCTCGCCGGCGACGTGCTCGAAGACGATGAACTGGCGACCTTCCCACTCGCCGCGGTCGATGACCGTGACAACGTTGGGGTGCGCGAGGCGCGCGATCGCCCGAGCCTCGCGGCGGAAGCGCTCGACGTACTCGGGGTCACGCGAGTAGTGCTCGTGCAGGACCTTGATCGCCACCCTGCGCTCAAGGACCGTGTCGTGCGCCCCGTAGACGCTCGACATGCCTCCTTCGCCGACGAGCTCCTCGAGCTCGTATCGGCCGACGATCAACTCTCCGACGCGCACCGCCATAGTGTTCCTGCCGCAGAAGCCCGGGCGGTTAGCCGAGTGCTTCCGTGAGCGCTTCCTCCCAGACGTCGAGCGCCTCGGCGAGCTCGGCGTCCTCGATCACGAGCGGCAGGAGCACGCGGATGCACTGCGAGTCGATGCCCGCCTTGAGGAGTAGGAGCCCCCGGCGCGCGGCGCCCTCGGCGACCGCGGTGGCGAGCTCCGCGTCCGGTCTCCCGTGCCGGGCGACGGCAATCGCCAGCATCGCTCCGAGCCCGCGAACGTCCGCGACCTCGTCGAAGCGGTTGCGCCAGCTCTCCATCCGGGCCCGGATCGTCTCGCCGATCGCCTCGGCACGCTCGTTGAGCCCTTCCTCGGCGATCACGTCGAGCACGGCGTGGGCGGCGGCGATCGCAACCGGATTCCCTACGTAGGTGCCGCCGATGGCGCTGTCTCCGGGCGCATCCATGATCTCGGCACGCCCCAGCACGCCCGAGAGCGGCAGGCCGGCGGCGATCGACTTCGCGACCGCGATCAGATCGGGCTCGATGCCGAAGTGCTCGACGGCGAACGTCTTGCCGGTGCGGCAGAAGCCGGTTTGCACCTCGTCGGCCACGAGGACGATGCCGTGCTCGTCGCAGATCCGCCTCAGGCCCTGCATGAACTCGAGCGAGGGGACGACGAAGCCGCCTTCGCCCTGCACCGGCTCGATGACGATCGCCGCGACGTCCTCGGCCGCGACACGCGTCTTGAACGCGTAGGAGAGGGCGTCCAGATCGTCGAAGGGCACGCGGTAGGTCTCAGGAGCGAACGGCCCGAGGCCCGCCTTGTAGGGGTGCGTCTTCGACGTGAGGCTGAGCGCCAGCAGCGTGCGCCCGTGGAAGCCGCCTTCGAAGGCGATCACCGCCGGCCGCTTCGTGAAGGACCGCGCGAACTTGATCGAGTTCTCGATTGCCTCGGCGCCGGAGTTGAAGAAGCCTGCGCGGGTCTCGCCGGAGATCGGCGCCAGCTCGAGCAGGCGCTCGGCGAGGCTGACGTAGTTCTCGTACGGGATGATCGTGAAGTCGGTGTGCGTGAAGCGCTCCGCCTGCTCGCGGATCGCCTCCACCACGCGCGGGTGCGAATGGCCGACGTTCATGCAGCCGACGCCGCCGGCGAGGTCGATGAACGTGTTCCCGTCGACGTCGGTCAGCGTGGCGCCCCTGCCCTCGGCGATGACGAGCGGGAGGTAGATGGAGAGGGGCTCCGCGACGGCGCGCTCCTTCCGGGCGAGGATCTCGGCGCTGCGAGGGCCGGGAATGGCCGTCTTTAGCTCGATTGTCCGGGTCGTCGCCACGGAAGGAGCTTATAGATTGGCGGTAGGCATGGTCCTCTCCGACCGTACGATCCGGCGGCTTCTCGAGGAAGGGCGCATCGGCATCGACCCGTACGCCGAGGAGCTGCTCCAGCCCTCGAGCGTCGACGTCCGCGTGGACAAGCTCTTCCGGGTCTTTCGCAACTCGCGCTACCCGTTCATCGACGTGAAGCTGGAGATGGAGGAGCTGACCGAGCTGGTCCAGATCGAGCCCGACGAGGCGTTCATCCTCCATCCCGGTGAGTTCGTGCTCGGTTCGACGCTCGAGCGCATCACGCTGCCCGACGATCTCGTCGCCCGCCTCGAGGGCAAGAGCTCGCTCGGGCGCCTCGGGCTCCTGATCCACTCGACTGCCGGCTTCATCGACCCCGGCTGGGACGGACATGTCACGCTCGAGCTGTCGAACGTCGCCAACCTCCCGATCACGATCTACTACGGGATGAAGATCGGCCAGCTCTCGTTCGTGCAGCTCTCCGAGCCGGCGGAGCAGCCGTACGGATCCGGGGCCCTGGGCTCCAAGTACCAGGGGCAGTCCGGGCCCACGCCAAGCCGCTACTGGAAGAATTTCGCCACCGAATGATCCTGGTCGCCGGGGGAACCGGCTTCGTCGGCACGAAGGTCGTCCACGCCCTCCGGGCGGCGGAGCTGCCCGTGCGTGTTCTCGCCCGCAAGCCGGAGAAGCAGGAGCAGCTCCGGGCGTGGGGCTGCGAGGTGGTTCCGGGGGACCTGACCGACGCCGAGAGCCTGCGCCGGGCGGTCGAAGGCTGCGAGACGGTCGTCCATCTCGTCGCCCTTCCGCCGTTCGCGAGCGCGGAGGCGACCGAGCGCGTGATGACGCAGGGGACCCGCGACCTCGTGGACGCGGCGAAGAACGCCGGCGTCAAGAGAGTCGTGCTCATGAGCGCCCTCGGCACCGAGGAGGGCCGGGAAATCGCGCCTTACTACCATGCCAAGTGGGAGGAGGAGCAGGCCGTGAAGTACTCGGGGCTCGAGCACGTGATCTTCCGCCCGAGCTTCATCTTCGGAGGCGATGGCGGCCTCCTGGCCCAGCAGATCCGACTCATCCGCTACTCGCCGGTGACGCCTGTTCTCGGCCGTCACCGCATGCAGCCGATCTGGGTGGACGACGTGGCAGCGTTCTTCGTCGCGGCCGTATCGGCTGACGAGGCGGCCAACCGGACGTTCGACCTCGGCGGCCCCGACCGGCTCACCTGGGCCGACCTGCACGCGCTCATCCGGAAGCTGCTCGGCAAGCGGCGACTGGCGTTCACGATGCCTCCGGCGCTCCTGAAGGCGGGGGCGACGGTGGGACAGATCCTGCCGCCGCTCCACGGCGCCCGCTCGGCCGTGGAGATGCTCGACTTCGGCGACAACGTCTGCGATCCGCAGCCGGCCATCGAGGCTTACGGCGTGCGGCCGATCGGGGTCGAGGAGCAGGTCCGGCGCGCGGTCGCGACCTAAGCCGAGTCGTTCTATTGTGACGGGCATGGACGCCCTCTACGCCGTCGTGGCCGCCGACCAGCTGGATGGTGACGAGGCGCATCGGATCGCCGAGGAGAGCCGAGCCGTCCCAGGCTTGGTGCCCATCGAGGCACAGCAGGCCGGGCGCAAGGGCCCGTGGCTGCTCGAGCTCGCCGGCCTCCACCTCCTGCTCGAGGAGGGCGCCGCGCCGGACTCGGTCACGCTGACCCTGACGCCGGTCGGGATCGAGCGGCTGGCGCAGACGTTCGCGTGGCTCCTCGACGAGCTCCACGGCGAGCTCACGTTCGAGCTGCTCTGGGGCGAAGACCCGATCGACAAGATCGTCTCGCGCGACGAGCTTATCCGCATCGTCAACACCGGGCACCTCGCCGGCCGCACGCGCTACCGCGTCCTGCCCGGGTAAAGACGAGGGGCCCGAATCGGGCCCCTCGTTCGGTAGATCGCCTGGAGTAGCAGGGGCGCTGGGTTGTCCCCCACGCTGGCTAGGCGATTCCCCGTAGGTCCTGGGGACACGCCCCTACCTGCGACTACCTCCACTGCCCGTACTGTCGGAAATCAAAGTCGGACCACCCCCTTTCCGTGGTTGAGGCCATGATACGCGTTCCGTCAGGACGACCAAGAGGGAGGGGCAGCACCGTGCAGACCGTGATCCCATTCCTGCTCTACCAAGACGTCTCCGCGGCGATCGACTGGCTCGGCACGGCGTTCGGAGCCCGAGAACGACTCCGCTTCAGCCGACGAGGACGGAACGGTGACACATGCCGAGATCACGATCGGCGACGGCGAGGTGTCGCTCGGCCACCCCGGCCCGGACTACCGGAGCCCGAAAGAGCTGCAGGCGTTCACCCACCTCGTGCATGTCTACGTGGAGGACGTCGACGCCCACTACGCGCGCGCCATCGCGGCGGGCGCGCGCATCCATGGAGAGCTGAACGACACCGCGTACGGCGACCGCCGCTACGACACGGAGGATCTCGAGGGCCACCGGTGGTCGTTCGCCCAGCGCGTCCGCGAGCTCGCGCCCGAGGAGTGGGGCGCGACCGTCGCGCCGTAGTCCCGACGACCGCGGGACCCTACGGCACGGAAACCTTCACGAGCCCGTCCTCGACCCGGACCTCGAAGGTGTCCACGGGGAGGTACGCGGGCAAGGTCAGCGCCCTTCCCGTGCGCACGTCGAAGTGAGATCCGTGGCGTGGGCAGATGGCCACGCACTCCCCGGGCTCGAAGTCGCCCTCGCAAAGCGGCCCGTCGTCATGCGAGCAGCGGTCCTCGATCGCGTAGAAGGCGCCGTCGCAGTTGTAGACCCCGATCTCGAGCTGCCCGTCGCGGACGATCTTCACCTCGCCCGGCGGCAGCTCCTCGACCGGGCCGACGACCAGGTCACGCACGGCTTAGGAGAGCTCGAGCTCCTCGAGCCCGGCCCACTCCTCCGGAAGCGGCGTGCCCCGGCCCTTATGGAGCGCCAGCTTGAGGACGCCAAGGCCAAGCAGGGCGCATTTGAGGCGTACCGGCGTCAGCGGGATGCCGACTTCCTCCAGGAGCTCGTCACGGGACATGGAGGCCACCTCCTGGGCGGTGCGACCCTTGACCATGTCCATGAGCATCGAGGTCGCCGCCTGGCTGATCGCGCAGCCGCGGCCCTGGAACTTCACGTCGGCGATCGTGTCGCCCTCGAAGGAGAGGGCGATCGAGACCTCGTCGCCGCAGAGCGGATTCTGGCCCTCGGCCTCGGCGTCGGCGCCGTCGATCACCCCGTGGCCGCGGGGGTTCTTGTAGTGGTCGAGGATGACCTCGCGGTAGAGGCTGTCGAGCTCGCCCATGTCAGTGCCCCTCCAGGCAATACAAGCCTGCCTCTGCCCCGCGATCACACTGCGCGGGAGCCCACCCTCGCCCTTGCCGAGGCATCCAGCCTTGGCCGCGTGCGAGTGCGAACTCCCGCTTGGTGCTCGCGACGCAGAGTCGAGGCTGGATTACCTGAATGGGCACTACGAGAAAAGCTTACGCGCGCGGTGGAGGCCGTCGACGAGCCTGTCGATCTCCTCGGGCAGCGTGTAGAGGTAGAAGCTCGCCCGCGACGTCGCGTTGACGCCCAGCTTCGCCATCAGCGGCTGGTTGCAGTGGTGGCCGGCGCGCACGGCGACGCCTTCGGCATCCACGATCTGGGCGACGTCGTGCGGGTGGATGCCGTCGAGGTTGAAGGAGACGATCCCGACCCGACGCCCGGCAGGCGGGCCGTAGAGGCGGAGCCCGGGAACCTCCCCCAGGCGCCCGAGCGCGTACTCGGTCAGCTCGTGCTCGTGCCGCTCAATCGCGGCAAGGCCGACGTCGGTGACGTAGTCGAGGGCGGCAGCGAGCCCGACGGCCTCGGCGATGGGCGCCGTGCCCGCCTCGAACTTGTGCGGGATCTGGTTCCACGTGGTCTTCTCGACCGTGACCTTGCGGATCATGTGCCCGCCGAGCTCGAACGGCGACATCGACTCCAGGAGCCCGGCTCGGCCCCAGAGGGCGCCGATCCCGGTTGGCCCGCAGACCTTGTGCCCCGTGAAGGCGACGAAGTCGGCGCCGATCGCCTGGACGTCGACCGCCGTGTGCGGGGCCGCCTGGGCGGCGTCCACGACCGCGATGGCGCCCTGCCCGTGCGCCCACTCGACGAGACGGGCGAGAGACGTGATCGTGCCGAGCGAGTTGGAGACTGCGGTGCACGCAAGCACCTTCGGCCGGCCCCCGGCCGTGAGGGCGTCCAGGTCGTCGAGCTCCAGCTCGCCTTCGGCGTCCACGGGGACGACGCCGAACTCGGCGCCGGTTCTCCCGGCGATGTACTGCCAGGGCACGAAGTTTGAATGGTGCTCCAGCTCGGTGGCGAGAACGAGGTCCCCGGGGCCGAGGTTGTCGAGCCCCCAACCGTAGGCGACCGTGTTCAGCGCGGCGGTGACGTTTCGCGTGAAGACGATCTCGCGCTCGGACTCGGCGTTCACGTATGCCCGCACCGTCTCGCGCGCGGCCTCGTAGGCCTCGGTGGAACGCTCGGCCAGGTCGTAGACGCCGCGATGGATGTTCGCGTAGGAGGTCTCGTAGAACGTCGTCATCGCGTCGAGCACCTGCCGAGGCTTCTGTGAGGACGCGGCCGAGTCGAGGTAGGCAAGAGGCTTCCCGTGCACCGGCCGTTCGAAGATGGGAAAGTCGGCGCGAATCCTCTCCGCGTCGAGCCTCGGCTGAGCAGTCACCGCCATGGACCTATCGTAGCGACGGCCCGGCGCGGCCCCGGAGCGGGCGGCCCAGCGCTGCCATGCAACCGACCGTTACTTGCGCTCGAGCGCCGCGGCCTGCCAGATGCGGCCGCGGGTCTCGGTCGCGAGGGTCAGACCCCTCCGCTCGGCGGCGGCGATCAGGGCCCGGGGCGGATGCACCCAGGTCCGGTACTCCCAGCGGAGAAGCCTGGCGCCCACGTTCATCGCGCCGAACCAGACCCGGATCAGCCGGCGAGGGCGCGGGAAGCTCATGACGAGAACCCGGGTCGCTCGTTCCGCGGCCGCTCCGACCAGCGCGTCGTAGTCCGGGTAGCAGCAGACGACGCGGTGCATGACGACGGCGTCGGCTTCACCTGCAAGCTCGGGCTCCTGGACCACGTCGCCGAGGCGCCGCTCCACTCTCCCTTCGAGCCCGCGCTCGTGCACCAGGTCCTCAGCTGTCTCCTCGTACTCCGGCGAGAGCTCGAGGTTCGTCGCGCGGGCGGCGCCGGCCCGGAGCAGCTCGAGCTGGATCGCTCCCACGCCGCCGCCGATCTCCAGGACGGACGCCCCCTCGACTCCGCGCTCCCGCAGGAAGCCGACCATCTCCTCGGCCGTGTCGTCGAGACCGTCCCGCCGGTAGCGCTTCGCGTCCCGGCGAGCGGCACGCTCGGAGAAGAGCCTCGTGTAGCCGCGCGGAGGCTGGCAGCAGCCGCTCATGACCTTCAAGCCTAGTCGCGGACGGAGAAGCTCTAGCGCCAGCCGAGGCGCTTGGCCATGACCTCACGCACCCGGCGCTCGAAGGCCGGGACCTCCGCGCACAGGCGGCGGAAATCCTGCTCGAACAGGGCGAACAGCCGCATCGGCGACGTCGCCGTCACCGACGCCGTCCGCCGGCCCGTGACGAGCAGCCCGATCTCGCCGAAGAAGTCGCCCGCCCCGAGCTCGCAGATGGGCGCACCGTGCTCGGCCACCTCGGCCGTACCTTCCTCGACGATGAAGAAGCTGTAGCCGAACTCGCCCTCGGCGGTGAGAAGGGCCCAGTCGGAACGTCGATCACGTCGCCGGCCTCAGCGATGCGGGCTTGCTCCTCGTCGGTCAGGTCGCCGAACGCCGGCAGCGTGGAGAGTTGATTCGCGTCCATCAGCTAGTCGCCGCCCACCGCGCGATCGTAACTGCTCGCCCTCGAGGGGTCACGCTGTTCGCCGGATCTTCACCACTTGGTCTCACGTCGTTCTCCGCCCGGCCTGCTTCGGCCGGCCCGAACGGTCTACGTCGCGAGCAGGCGCGCCTCGAGGACGCTCTGGAGCGCGTCCCGCACCGGGGCGAGCTCGATGCGGTCGAAGATCTCCTGGTAGAAGCCGCGCACGATCAAGAGCTGGGCCTCCTCGCGGGAGAGGCCGCGGGCCATGCAGTAGAACAGCTCGTCACGGTTGACCTGCGAGACCGTGGCGCCGTGCGTGCAGCGCACGTCGTTGGCGAGGATCTCGAGCCCGGGGATCGAGTCGGCGTGGGCCTCGGGAGAGAGCAGGAGGTTGCGGTTCTCCTGGTAGGCGTTCGTGCGCTGCGCGTCCCGCTCGACCTTGATCATCCCGCGCCAGACGGACGTGGCTTTGTCCCGCAGCACGCCCTTGAAGGCGAAGTCGGAGGTGGTGTTGGGCGCCTCGTGCTCCTGGAGCGTGTCGTAGTCGAGGTGCTGGTCGCCGTCGGCGAAGTAGGCGCCTGTGACGCGCGAGGTGGCCCCCTTGCCGGCGAGGCGGTTCTCGATCGTGATCTTGCCCTTGCGGGAGCCGAAGCCGCCCGCGACCCAGTCCAGCTCGGCGTCCTCGGCCACCCGCGCGCGGTGCGTGGCGAAGTGCCAGGTCGAGCGCGAGAGGTTCTGGATGGAGACGTACTCGAGCTTCGCGCCGCGCTCGACGAACACCTCGGCGACCGCGTTCGAGTAGGACTCGAGCTCGGGGTCGGTCGAGGCCGACTCCTCGATCAGCGTGAAGCGCGAGCCCTCCTCTGCGACGACGAGCAGTCGCCAGAAGAGGGAGCCGCCCGCAGTCGAGTTCCCGACGCGCACGTAGAGGGGCTTCTCCAGCTCGAGGCCCGCCGGCACGCGGACGAGGAGCCCGTGCTGCCAGACGGCGGCGTTGTGGGACGTGAGCTTGTCCTCGGGCCCCACCAGCGTGCCGAGGAGCGCGTGGTCGACGAGCGGCTCGAATGTAATCCCCTCAGGCGCGCTGACGATCTCGATCCCGCCCTCGGTCGCCTCCGCGATCCCGGCGGCGTCGATCTCGAGCATGCTGTCGGCCACCGACTCGACGGCCGCGCCGTTCGAGACGTAGGACTCCGGGTCGAAACCGCGCAGGTCGGTGAAGCGCCAGTGCTCGTCGGACGTCGACGGGAGCGGCAGCTGCTGGTAGCGCTCGAGCGCCAGCTCTCTAGTCATGTGGCGCATACCTGCGGTGGAGCATGAGCGCGTTGCCGTCTGGGTCGCGGAAGAAGGCCATATGGCAGACGCCCGAGTCGAAGATGTCGCCCTCGAACTCGACGTCCTTCGCCTCGAGGTCGGCACGTGCGGCGGCGACGTCCGGCACGCGCAGCGCGATGTGCGCTGTGTGCGGCCCGGTGAACTCCTGGCCTACGTTCGTCGGATCCATCAAGTACAGGCTCACGTTCCCGGTCTCGAACTCCGGCCAACCCTCGTTCAGATTCGGGCTCGGGAGACCCAGCGTCTCGGAGTAGAACCTCTTCGACCGCTCCATGTCCCGAACCGGCACCGAGATGAAGTCGGTGCGCTCTACGCCGATCGCGCTAGCCGACACTGCCTTCCATCTGGAGCTGGATCAGGCGGTTCAGCTCGACGGCGTACTCGAGCGGGAGCTCCTTCGTGATCGGCTCGACGAAGCCGGAGACGATCATCGCAGCCGCTTCGGCCTCGGAGAGGCCCCGGCTCATGAGGTAGAAGAGCTGCTCCTCGCCGATCTTCGAGACCGTGGCCTCGTGCCCGATGTCCACGTCGTTCTCGTCGATACGGATGTACGGGTACGTGTCCGTGCGCGAGTCCTCGTCGAGGATGAGCGCGTCGCAGACGACCTTGGAGCGCGCCCCGTGAGCGCCCTTGGCGACCTCGAGGAGTCCGCGGTAGCTGGACCGCCCACCGTTCTTCGAGATCGACTTCGACGTGATCACCGAGGACGTGTTCGGCGCGACGTGGACTGCCTTGCCGCCCGCGTCCTGGTGCTGTCCGTCGCCGGCGAAGGCGATCGACAGCACCTCGCCGTGGGCGCCCTCGCCCATCAGCCAGATGGCGGGGTACTTCATCGTCTGCTTCGAGCCGAGGTTCCCGTCCACCCACTCCATCGTCGCGTTCTCGTAGGCGACTGCGCGCTTCGTGACGAGGTTGTAGACGTTGTTCGACCAGTTCTGGATCGTCGTGTAGCGGCAGCGTCCGCCCGGCTTGACGACGATCTCGACGACCGCAGAGTGGAGCGAGTCGGTCGTGTAGATCGGCGCCGTGCAGCCTTCGACGTAGTGCACGTAGGCGCCCTCGTCGACGATGATCAGCGTGCGCTCGAATTGGCCCATGTTCTCGGCGTTGATGCGGAAGTAGGCCTGGAGCGGCATCTCGATCGAGACGCCCGGCGGCACGTAGATGAAGGAGCCCCCCGACCAGACGGCCGAGTTGAGCGCCGCGAACTTGTTGTCGTTCTGCGGGATGATCGTCCCGAAGTACTGGCGCACGAGCTCCTCGTGCTCGCGCAGGCCCGAGTCCATGTCGAGGAAGAGCACTCCCTTCGCCTCGAGGTCGGCCTGCAGCTTGTGGTAGACGACCTCGGACTCGTACTGCGCGCCGACGCCGGCGAGGAACTTGCGCTCGGCCTCGGGGATGCCGAGCCGGTCCCACGTCTGCTTGATGTCGGGCGGCAGGTCCTCCCAGGACTTCGCCTGGGTCTCGGTCGGCTTGATGTAGTAGTAGATGTTGTCGAAGTCGATCCCGGAGAGGTCGCCGCCCCAGGACGGCATCGGGCGCGCCTCGAAGTAGTCGAGCGACTTGAGCCGGAACTCGCGCATCCACGCCGGCTCGTTCTTGTGCTCGGAGATCGCCGCGACGATCTCGCGCGTCAGCCCTCGCTGTGACTTGAAGAAGTAGTTCTCAGGGTCGTGGAAGCCGAACTTGTAGTCGTTGCCGATCTCGCCGACGACCTGGGTTTCAGTTGTGGCCACTACGACTCACCTCCCACCGGCTCGGGCGTGAAGGCCTCGTAGCCCTCGGCCTCGAGCCGCTTGGCGAGCTCCGGCCCGCCTTCCTGCACGATACGCCCATCGACGAACACGTGCACGAAGTCGGGCGTGATGTAGTCGAGGATGCGCTGATAGTGCGTGATCACGAGGACGCCCATGTCGGGCCCGACGAGGCTCCGGACGCCGCCCGCGACGATTCGGAGCGCGTCGATGTCGAGGCCCGAGTCGGTCTCGTCGAGGACGGCGATCCGCGGCGAGAGCATCGCCATCTGGAGGATCTCGACGCGCTTCTTCTCGCCTCCGGAAAAGCCGTCGTTCAGGTAGCGCCCCGCCATCTCCTTCGGCACCTTGAGCTGCTCCATCGCGGCGGTCAGCTGCTTCCGGAACTCGGGAATCTTGACCGGATCCTCCTCGCCTCCGTTCTTCGCCTTGCGCACGGCGTTGGCGGCCGAGCGGAGGAAGCTGGCCACCGTCACGCCGGGAACGGCGTGCGGGTACTGAAAGGCGAGGAAGAGGCCGCGCTGGGCACGCGCGTCCGCCTCGAGCTCGAGGATCGACTCCCCGTCGAGGAGAATGTCCCCCTCCGTGATCTCGTACGCCGGATGGCCCATGAGGGCGTAGGCGAGAGTGGACTTGCCGGACCCGTTCGGGCCCATGATCGCGTGCACTTCGTTCGAGCTCACCGCCAGGTCGAGGCCCCGGACGATCTCCGTCCCGTCCTCGGTGGCGACGTGCAGATTCTTGATCTCGAGAAGAGCCAAAGGGTCCTAACTGAGTAGTGAAGCTCCGGAAACGGCCTCAGGAGCCGCTTCGTGACAGAGACAGTGTAGCGACTTGGCCTGGTACGACCATCGGGAAGACGATGGTATCCTGAGCTCAATGCCCTTTGGAATCGGCATCTGGGAGCTGGTCATCCTCATGGTCGTGCTCCTGCTCGTGTTCGGCGCGAAGCGGCTTCCCGAGATGGGACGCTCGATCGGTCACGGCATGCGTGAGTTCAAGGACGCGGTCACGGGCAAGGAAGAGCCGGAGAAGACCGAGCTGACGCCCCCTCCGGCGCCCGAGAGCGCTGCTCCTCCAGCCGTGCACCCGTCGTCCGACCCCGAGCGCGTCGAGACCGAGCGCGTCCCCCGCTAGGGCGCCATGGCCCGGCTGCCGCGTCGCCTCGAGCACGGCGATCGCGTCACGCTCGTCGAGCACCTCGACGAGCTCCGCTCGCGCCTGATCATCGCGCTCGGCGCCGTCGCCGTCGGCTTCGTCGTCGCGTTCGTCTTCCAGGACACCATCCTGCGCTGGCTCGAAGCGCCGCTGCCGGAGGGGAAGGAGCTGATCACCTTCGGGGTCACGGAGCCCTTCTTCACCTCGATCAAGGTGAGCTTCTACGCGGGCTTCGCCCTGGCGCTCCCGGTCGTCCTCTGGCAGACCTGGAGCTTTCTCGCGCCTGCCTTCCAGGAGCATTCGCAGCGGATCGTCGCGGTCTTCGTGGCCATCTCGACGGCGCTCTTCGCCGCCGGGCTCGCCTTCGCGTACTGGATCGTGCTCCCGCGCGCGCTCCACTTCCTCACGACCTACAACGAGGAGTTCTTCCAGATCGAGATCAGGGCGAACTACTACTTCTCGTTCGTGACCCTCGGCCTGATCGGCTTCGCGCTCGTCTTCCTCCTTCCCATCTTCGTGCTGGCGCTCGTCCGGCTCGGCGTCCTCACGTCGGCGACGCTGAGGCGCAACCGCCGCATCGGCTATGTCAGCGTGCTCCTGGTCGCCATCCTGCTCCCGACCGTCGACCCGGTCTCGCTCGCGTTCGAGGTCGTCCCGCTCCTGCTCCTCTTCGAGCTCTCGATCTGGGCCTCCGTCATCCTGGAGAAGCGCTGGGCAGCACAGATCGAAGCTCGCCGCGAAGCGTACGCCGGCACCGACACGTAGTGGCTCCCGTCGTCTACGCGGCCGACTGGGTCGTCCCGGTCGAGGGGGAACCCGTGCGCGATGGAGGCGTCGCGGTCGAGAACGGGCGCATCGTCGAGGTCGGGCGGGCAGGCGACCTCCCGGGCGAGCGGCGGACGTTCGAGGACGCCGTCATCGTCCCGGCGTTCGTGAACGCCCACTCCCATCTGGAGTACGCGGTCTACGCGGGCTTCGGGGACGGCTTCGCGTTTCCGCCGTGGATCGACCTCCACGTGACCCGGAAGCGCCGCCTAGTCGCAGGCGACGCGATCGCCATCGCGAAACTCGCAGCGGCGGAGTGCCTGCGCTCCGGGATCGCCACGATCGGCGACGCGAGCTTCACCGGCGCCGCAGCCGACGCCTGCGCCGACCTCGGTCTCGCCGGGATCGTGTACCTAGAGGTGTTCGGCGACGATCCCGAGGCCGCGCTCACGCGCTTCGCCGAGCTGCGCGAGGGCGCGTCCGGCTTTCTCTCCGAGCGTCTCGCTCTCGGGGTCTCGCCGCACGCTCCGTACACGACGTCCGCGGAGGTTTACGAGGCCTGCGCCGGCCTCGGGCTCCCGCTGACGACCCACCTCGCGGAGAGCGAGGCCGAGCAGGAATGGCTCCTGCGTGGGAGCGGGACGATGAGCGCCGCGGCCGAGCTGCTGGTGGCGCCGCCGGGGACTACCGGGATCCGCATGCTGGCCGAGCGCGAGCTGCTCGGGCCGTCGGTGCTGGCGGCGCACTGCGTGCACGCCGACTCGGAGGAGATCGAGCTCCTGGCAGAGCACGACACGGCGATCGCCCATTGCCCGCGCTCCAACGCCGTACTCGGCTGCGGCGCCGCGCCGCTCGCGACGTTCCTGGCGGGCGGCGTCCAGGTCGGCCTCGGAACCGACAGCCCGGCGTCCACGCCGTCGTTCGACATGTTCGAGGAGATGCGAGCGGCTGTTTACCTCGCGCGTGCGCGCGAGCAGCGCCCGGACGCGCTCTCGGCCAGCGCGGCGCTGGAACTCGCTACTCTTGGCGCAGCGCGCGCGCTCCGGCTCGGCGACGAGACGGGCTCGCTCGCCGTCGGAAAGCGCGCCGACCTTGCCGTCGTCTCGCTCGCCGGCTCGCCGTTCCTCCCCTGGGAGGACCCAACGACCGCCGTGGTCTTCGGCGGCTCGCCGGACAGGGTGCTCCTGACCCTCGTCGCGGGCGAGGCTCGGTACGAGGAAGGAGGGTTCGAATGGCACGAGCTTCGACGCAGCGCAAGCGCCGCCCGCGGCCGCCTGCTCAGCAACGTGCCGCCCAGGCCGAAGACCTGATGTTCTTCCCGAAGCTCCGGCGGCGGGCGAAGTGGGTCTTCCTCTTCCTCGCCGTGGCGTTCGCCTTCAGCTTTGTCTTCTTCGGCGTCGGCGCCGGCGGCTCCGGGATCGGCGACTACATCTCCGACCTCCTCAACCGTCCGGTCTCGAGCGACACGCCCGCGCTCGACGACGCGCAGGAGGCGGTAGCCGAGCGCCCCGGCGACCCCGAGGCCCAGCTCGACCTCGCGCGCGCCGCCCAGGCGGAGGGCGAGGTCGACGTGGCAGTCGCTGCGTACGAGAGGTACCGGACGATGCATCCTGGGGACACCGACGCCCTCAGCGCCCTTGCCGCACTGTACGGGGCGCAGATCGCGGAGGCCCAGCAGCGCGCGACCGTCGCCTCGAACGCGGCGGCCGAGGCGTCCCTCCCGAACACGCTCGCCCCCGAGGACAGCGAGTTCCTCCAGGAGCTGACCACGAACCCCCTGACGGCGTCGCTGAGCGCCCGGGCACAGGAACGCGCCAACGCCGCGAACGCCGAGGTGCAGAGCCTCTCGCTCGCCCAGATCGGCGTCTTCTCCGAGCTGACCGAGCTGGTCGACGACGATCCGCTGCTCTTCCTCCAGTACGCGAACGCCGCGGAGACGGCCCAGGACTACGAGTCAGCGATCTCCGCCTACGAGGCGTACCTCGACCTGCAGCCGAACAGCCCGAACGCGGAGCAGATCGAAGAGCGGATCGACCAGCTGAAGACGGTCTCCGGCCTCACGCCAGACGCCCAGTCGGACGGCGGGTAGAGCGGTTAGGGTAGGCGCTCGACCCAGGGAGGAAGAGCTGATGGACTTCGACAGCAAGGCGGAGCAGGTCGCGGGGGACGTTTGGGTCGTCGCCGTGACCGGCGAGGTCGACCTCTACACCGCCCCGGAGTTCAAGCAGCAGCTCCTGGACGTGATCGCCCGAGGCGCGAGCCACGTCATCGTCGACCTGACGGACACCACCTTCATCGACTCGACGACGCTCGGGGTCCTCGTCGGCGGCCTCAAGCGGCTGCGGCAGAAGAACGGGCAGCTGTCGGTCGTCTGCAACGACCGCAACATCACCAAGATCTTCGAGATCACAGGGCTCAACCGCGAGTTCCCAATCCATACCGACAGGACGGAGGCGCTCGAGAGCGCCGGCGTCACCGAGTCGCAGCGCTCCTGAGCGAGGGACGGTGCGGCTCGTCGTCATACTGCTCGCCGCCTCGGCGCTGCTCGTGGCGGGTTGCGGAGGAGACGATGAGCAGGTGACGGGGCAGGAGGACGCCAACCGCTCGACCGGCAAGACGCTGTTCGTCTCGGGAGTCGAGGGCAAGGCGAGCTGTGGGTCATGCCACACGCTCCTGGACGCGGGCACCGCAGGAACGGTGGGCCCCAATCTCGACCAGGCGTTCGGCTACAGCTGCGCGCAGGGCTTCGAAGAAAGCACGATCTACTCCGCCGTCCTCGGCCAGATCGACCTCGCAGCGGGAGCCATGCCCGCCGACCTCGTCACCGGCCAGGACGCCGTGGACGTTGCCGCGTACGTGGCCAGCGTCGCGGGCAAGGACGTGCCCGGCTGCGATCCGAGCGGCGACCAGGGCGACGCTCCGGACACCGAGACCGCGTCGGGCTAACTCGCGGCGCCGGTCGCGGCCGAGCCCGCGCTCTCGCGATCCAGGTCGACGACCACGTGCGTGATCGGGACCGGGTAGCGCTCGCGGGCCCGTTCGATCACCTCTTTCTCGAGCCAGTTCGACCGCCCGGGCGGATGGGTCGAGATCACGATCTCGTCGGCGCCGAAGGTCCGCAGCGCGTCGTCCATCGCCTGGATCGGATCGGCATCGCCCACTTCCCCGCGCGCCTCGACGCCTTCCGACGCCAGCGCCCCCAGCGACGCCGCGAGCCTCCGCTCGGCCTCCGCCCGGGCGCCGTCCTCGTCGGAGGCCCAGTGGCGAAGGGGCGAGTTGAGAGCCGGGCAGACGACGAGGACGTCGGCCTCCCCGGCCGCACGGCGGACGACCTCCCCTCGCAACGCGCGGCCGGCGACGGTCTCGTTCGCGACGACGAGAATGCGGCGGCGGCCGCCTCCTTCACGCGACAGCACCGGCTCGGCCGGGGGCTTGGGCTCGGCCTTCACGTAGAACGCGACCGCGCCTGCGAGGACGAAGAAGACGGCGAGGGCCACCCACCCGCCGGCGAGAATCCCGGCCAGCGCGACGAGGCTGAAGAGCGCCACGCACACGAGGACGAACCCGAACGCCTCGGCTTCGGTCCGGAATGGGTTGCGCATTACCCCTCCTGGAGCTTGTGGCTCAGATCACGTACACCGTTGTGTACACCACGATCCACATTACGTCCACGAAGTGCCAATAGATCCCTGGCAGCTCGACGCCGAGGTGGTCCTCCGCCTTCGGCCCGTAGTGGCCGCGGAGCGAGCGGATGAGCGCGTAGAGCAGGAGATTGAGGCCGACGAACACGTGCGCTCCGTGGAGGCCGGTGAGGCCGAAGAAGGTTGAGGCGAAGGCGTTCTCGGACGGGCCGAAGCCGATGCGGGTGTACTCCCGCGCCTGGATCAGGAGGAACGTGAGGCCGAGGAGGAACGTGAGCGTCAGGCCGGCGATCAGTCCCGAGCGGTTGTTCCGCTTGATCGACTGGAGCGCCCAGTGCATGGAGAAGCTGGACGTGACGAGGATGATCGTGTTGACGAGCGCGAGGTAGACCGGCAGCTCGAATCCCTCGGGCGGCCAACCCACTTCGTCGTGCCCGACCACGCGGTCGAAGAAGTAGATGGTGAAGAACGACCCGAAGAGCATCGTCTCCGAGGCGATGAAGAGGTACATGCCAAGCAGGCGCGCGTCGACGCGCGAGCTCTGGTGCGCCGCCGGCGGGTGGTCCTCGTGATCCTGAGTGTGCGCGACCGAGGCCACGGCTAGGACGTGACCTCCGCCTCGACCGGCTCGACGACCACGTGCTGCACCGGGAGGCCGGCCCCGCTCTCGATCCGGCCGACGACGTCACGCCGCAGCCAGCCCGAGGTCGCTGCCGGGAACGTCGAGACGATGATCTCATCGACCTGCTCGTCGTGAACGACGTTCAGGGCGGCGGTGACGGGATCCGCGTCGCCGATGTGGCCCGTCGCCTCGACGCCCTCCCGCTTCAGCTCGGCCAGCGCCTGCTCCAGCCGCTGCTGGACGCCTGGCTGGTCGGCCGGTGCGACCAGCGTGAAGTCGGTGGGGCCTGCCTTGACACGCTCGCGGATCGCCTCCAGGAGCGGGCCTCCCACGATCGTCTGATTCGCGATCACGAGCACGTGGATCCGCTCGCGAGGCGACGCGAGGTCGACCTCCACGTGGGTGACCGGAATCTCCTTGGCGGCCTTCCGCGCGCGGTCGACGAGCCCTCCGCGCAGCCAGCTCGAGCGCACGGCGCCGGGGTGGGTGGAGATGATGACCTCGTCCACGGGCGCGTACTGGTGGAGCGCATCGCGCAGAGCCTGGAGCGGATCAGGGTCGACGATCGCCCCGCGAGCGGCGATCCCGGCTTCGTGCAGGAGGTCGAGCGTTCGGCGCAGGCGCCGGTCGGCACTCGAGCGACGGCTGTCCTCGTAGACCACGTAGCCGGCGTGAGGATCGTTTTGCGGGGAGACGACGGTGACGCGGATCGGGCCCGCGGCGGCGCGCTCCTCGATCACCTCGAGGAGCGTCCGTCCCGCGACGGTCTCGTTGGCGAGGACGAGGATGTGCCGCGGCCGCGCCGAGGCCTCCGCCCGCGGCTGCTCGTACGGGTTCCCGGCCTCTGTCACGAGTGGATCGCCTCCACCGGCTCGGGCGCCTTGCCTGTCTCCGCCGGCTTGCCGTTCAGCACCGCATGGCGTGCCCCGCGCGTCCCGTACTCGTAGGGGCTGCCGACGACCTGCGGCACCTCGTCGAAGTTGAAGACCGGCGGCGGCGAGGACACCTGCCACTCCAGCGTGAGCGCCCGCCACGGGTTCCCGGGCGCGATCGGCCCGCGCCGCCAGCTCACGATCATGTTGTAGAGGAAGACGACCGTGGAGGCGCCGAGGCCGAACGACGCGATCGAGATGACGAAGTTCCAGTTCCCGAACTCGGGCGCGTAGTCGGCCACGCGGCGCGGCATGCCCTGCAGGCCGATCCAGTGCATGGGGAAGAAGGTGACGTTGAAGCCGACGAACGTCAGCCAGAAGTGGATCTTCCCCAGCCGCTCGTCGTACATCCGCCCGGTCATCTTCGGGAACCAGTAGTAGATGCCGGCGAAGATCGTGAAGAGCGACCCGCCGAAGAGGACGTAATGGATGTGGGCGACGACGAAGTACGTGTCGCTCGCGTGGATGTCCACCGGCACCGAGCCCAGATAGATCCCGGAGAGGCCGCCGATCACGAACATCGACACGAAGCCCGAGGCGAAGAGCATGGGCGTCCTGAAGTGCAGACGCCCCTCCCACAGCGTCGCCAGCCAGCTGAACACCTTGATCCCGGTGGGCACGGCGATCACGAGCGTGGTGATCATCATCGGGATCCGTATCCACGGCTGCATGCCGGACACGAACATGTGGTGCGCCCAGACGGAGAAGCCGAGGATGAGGATCGCCATCAGCGAGAGCGCCATCAGCCGGTAGCCGAAGATCGGCTTCCGCGCGAAGACGGAGATCACCTCCGAGGCGATGCCGAAGCCGGGCAGCATCATGATGTAGACCGCTGGGTGCGAGTAGAACCAGAAGATGTGCTGGTAGGCGACGACGTCGCCTCCCAGCTCCGGGTTGAAGAAGTTCGTGTGCAGGACCCGGTCGAACAGGATGAAGAACTGGGAGCCGGCCACGAACGGCGTCGCGAGGACGACGAGCGTCGAGGTGGCGAAGTTCGCCCACACGAGCAGCGGCATGCGCCAGAAGGACATTCCCGGCGCCCGCATGGTGATGATGGTGACCAGGAAGTTGAGGGCGGTCATGATCGACGACGCCCCCGCCCACTGGACGCCCATCTGGAACATCAGGTTCCCGTCCGCCTGGTTGACGGCCAACGGCACGTAGTTCGTCCAGCCGGCCGCGAACGCGCCGCCGTCGGGCACCAGGTAACTCGACATCATGATCAGCCCGGCGATCGGGAGAAGCCAGAACGAGAGCGCGTTGAGACGCGGAAAAGCCATGTCCGGCGCGCCGATCATGAGCGGGATGACGTAGTTCCCGAGGCCGGCGAACGCGGGGATGATGAAGAGGAAGATCATCAGCGAGGCGTGCACCGAGAAGAGGCCGTTGAACGTGTTGGTGTCCACGTACTGCATCCCGGGCTGCGCCAGCTCCGCGCGCATGAACATCGCCATCAGGCCGGCGGCGACGAAGAAGAAGATCGTCGTGACGACGTACTGGATCCCGATCACCTTGTGGTCGGTGTTGACGCGGAAGTAGTCCTTCCACGTCCGGGCACCGTGGCCCGAGTGGTCCTCGGGCCGCGTCGGCCGCCCGGAGATCCAGTAGAGCCAGTAGTCGAAGCCGCCAAGGCCCGCGAGGAAGGCCAGCGGGACGATCACCGTCCACGCGACGATCAGTACCTGCAGCTCCCAGAGCGGCTCGTAGCCGAGCGCGGAGCGCGCGCCGATCACGAGCAGCGTCGCGAGCACCCAGGCGAGCGGGACCGCCCAGAGCACCCGGAGCCAACCGGCACCAGTCAGGCGGCGGAGGCCCCTGCGGGGCGGAGGCGGGCCGTGGGCCGCGGCGGGCTCGGCCTCGTGGGCCTCGTGGAAGTCGACGACCACTACCGCGCCCCTCCTCCCGTCGCCTCGAGCAGGTACTCGACGAGCCCGTCGAGCTGCGGATCGGTGAAGAGCTCTCCGTAGTTGGCAGGCATGACGCCGTCCTGATAGCCGGAGGCGATCTCGGCGCTCGGGTCGACGATCGACTGGAGGATGAAGTCTGCGTCGACTCCCTGCAGCGCTTCGTCAAGGTTGGGGCCGACCTCGGCCAGAGTGCCGGCGTCGGCGAGCACGTGGCAGCTCCCGCACTGTTGCGTGAAAAGCTCCTTGCCCTGGATGGAGCCGCCTTCCAGCGCGAGGCGCTTCTGCTCCTCCACCCACGCCTCGAAGTCGGCAGGCGAGAGGACGCGTGCCTGCGAGCGCATGAGCGCGTGCCCGAGGCCGCAGAGCTCGGTGCAGATGACGGGGAACGTCCCCAGCTGGGTTGGCTTGACGGTCGTCTCCGTGACGATGCCCTGGACGGCGTCCTGCTTCATCCTCCACTCCGGGACCCAGAACGAGTGGATGACGTCCTTCGAGGTGATCTCGAAGCGAATCGTCTGGTCGATCGGGACGACGAGCTCACCCGTCGTCAGCGGCCTTCCGCCCTCGAGCTCGATGTCGGGGTAGGTGAAAGTCCAGGCGAACTGCTCGGAGGTGACCTCGACGATGCGATGGTCCGGAGGAAGCTCCTCGGACTGCGCGAGCGCGACTCCGGAGTACACCGCGATCCCCGTGACGAGGATCGTCGGAATCAAGGTCCAGGTGATCTCGAGGCCCGTGTTGCCGTGGATGGGACTGCCGTCGTCCATGTCCCCGGGAGGCGCCCTGAACTTGTAGACCGCGTAGCCCGAGACCCCGGCGACGACCGCGAAGACGACCACGCAGATGATCGTCACGACCCAGTAGACGCTGTCGATGATGTCGGCCTGCTCCGACGCCGCGTCCGGAAGCCAGGGAATGAAGAGGGCGGCGATCGCCAGCGCTGCGCCCACGGCCACCCCGACCAGCGTCATTTGGATGATCGAGCGTTTCCGCACGGAGAAGCGGGGGATCACGGCCCCGACGGAAACCCTAACGCAACCGTCTCCGGGCCTGAGCTCCGACCGGTCGCCCCGAACCGGCTGACGGACACCGTCGGCGGGCACTGGATCGAGCGCCGCCTCAGCTAGTCGTGGACCACGCGGCCCTCCATGCCGCCGGCCACCGTGACCACCTGCCCCGTGACGTGGCCCGAGAGCTCGTCTGACGCCAGCACGACGATCTGGCGCGCGACGTCCTCCGGCTCGGCGACCTTGCGGAGGGCCATCGTCCGCGTGACGCGGTCGACGAGGCCGGGCTCGTCGAGCGTGGAGCGGGTCATCGGCGACACCGTCCAGCCCGGGCAAACCGCGTTCACGCGCCCGCGCGGCGCGATGCGGACGATCTCGTTCTTGAGGCTGAGAAGCAGCCCGCGGACGATGGCCGACTTGGCCGAGGCGTAGTCAGCGTGCCCGGCCTCGCCGTACAGCCCGGCGGTCGAGCCGACGAGGACGAGGTTGCCGTGGCCGGACCGCTCGACCTCCAGCAGGAAGCCGCGCGCGGTCAGAAACGTCGCCGTCAGGTTGGCCGCCAGCGTCTCCTGCCAGCGATCCAGCGACAGTCGCCAGAGCGGCACGTCCTCCTCGGGCCAGATGCCGGCGACGGCGACGCACGCGTCGAGGCCGCCGAACGCGCCACGGGCCTCCTCGAAAAGCCTGTCAGCCTCGTCCTCCCGGGTCAGGTCAGCCCGCGCGAGGACGGAGCCCGCACCGCACTCCGACGCCACGGCCTCGGCTCGCTCGAGCCCCCGGTGGTAGTGGACGACGACGCGCGCGCCCTCGTCCGCCAACGCCAGCGCGCAAGCCGCGCCGATCCCGCCCGAGGCGCCAGTGACGAGCACGCGCTTGCCGGAGAGCCCTGCGTCCATGGCCGTGTGGACATGGTTTCACGCGACCGCCGAAATCTCGACCGGGCGGACCGCCCGGTCGAGTCGGATGGAGCGAGAGCCTACGGGCGGCGCCACTCGGGCAGCCGCATCCGCTCATCGAGGCGGGAGTCCGCGCCGAAGAGCAGAGCCAGCGGCCCGACCAGCACGAGAAGGGTGAGGAATGCGATTGCCATACCCTCAGCATCGGCTCGCTTTTCAATAAGCACAAGTCGAGTTATCATTCATGTTGATCATGCGCTCTGATGGATGGCTCGGGGTCGAGATCCGCCATCTCGCGGCCCTGCAGGCTGTGGCCGAGGAGGCATCGTTCGGCCGCGCCGCCGAGCAGCTCGGCTACACGCAATCCGCGGTCAGCCAGCAGATCCAGGCGCTCGAGCGGATCGTGGGCCAGCAGCTCGTGGAGCGGCCCGGCGGCCCTCGCCGCGTCTCGCTCACGGAGGCCGGCGAGCTCCTGCTCCGCCACGCTGCGGGCATCGTGGCGCGCCTGCACGCCGCCCAGGCCGACATGGCCGCCTTCGCCGAGGGATCGGCCGGTACCCTCCGCGTCGGCACGTACCAGAGCGTGGGGGCACGCGTCCTGCCGCGGCTGCTGCGGGAGTTCACGACCGCCTGGCCGGACGTCGCCGTCCAGCTGACCGAGTCCGCCGACGACGGCGGGCTCCTCCAGCTCGTCGAGCGAGGTGAGCTCGACTTCACCTTCGTCATGCTTCCCGTCGGGGAGGGGCCCTTCGACACGGTCGAGCTCATGCGCGACCCGTACGTGGTCGTCCTTCCCAACGACTCGCCGCTGGCCACGAGGCTCAAGCCGCCCTCGCTTCGCGAGATAGCCGCCATGCCCCTGATCGGCAACCGCCAGTGCCGGAGCGTCCACCAGATCGAGAACCGCTTCCGCGACGCGGGCCTCGAGCCGCGCATCGTCTTCCGCTCCGACGACAACGGCACCATCCAGGAGCTGGTCGCTGCCGGGGTCGGCGTCGCCCTTGTCCCGCTCCTGACGGTCGACCCCGCACACGAGGGGACTGCGGTGATCGACCTCGCCGGCGTGCCGGCCCGGCGGATCGGCATCGCCTGGCATCGGGACCGCTACCGCTCGCCCGCGGCCCGGGCCTTCGTCGACCTAGCACTCGACGTCGGCTCCCGCGTCGAAGCGGAGCTGGCCGGCTCGGCCGCAGCGGCCTAGCGGAGCGATTCGGCGATCTCGACCGCCCGCTCGCGGCTGATCTCGCCCTCGATCCTCACGAGAACGTCGTTCCGCTCGACCAGGAGCGTGTTGCCCGCGAGCCGGCCCTCGTCCTCGAATACCTGCCCGTCGTTCTCGAAGATGACGAAGTGCGGACCGCCCTCCAGCCAAAGAGCGGGATACACGCCCACCTGGAGCCGCTCGATCCGCGTCCCCGCGTCGGCCAGCTTCTCGACGTAGCGGGTCGCGCCCTCTCCGACGAACTCGCTGACGAGAAGGCCCACGCCGGTATACGGGGACTCCGGCACTCCCGGTCCGGGCTCGTAGACGAGCGTCAGCCGCATCCCGTAGCTCTCCGAGGACGTGTAGGCGGCGTCGGGCGGGCCGAGCGCGGCGGGGACCAGCACCTCGGGGAGCTTCACGTCGGTGCGCGCACCGGGCAGCGGCCGCCCCAGGTCGAGGGCGTTCTCGGAGGGGGGCGGAACCCGCGGGAGCGACTCGACCCGCTGAACCGTCGCCCCGCGCAGGCGGAAGAGCTCCAGGATCGCCGTGCGGGCCTGCGGGACCGCCAGGGCGGCGGCAACCGCGAGCGCGAGCGCCGCGAGCGCGATCACCAGCACCCTGCGGCGCCGACGGGGCTCCGCCGGCTCGGCGGCAAGGCGCGCCAGGATGCGCCCCGAGACGTCCGGCGTCTCCGGGAAGGCGAGCTCGTCACCGAGCCGGGCGAGTGCGCGCTCGAGCTCCGTCACGCCTCCGCTCCCAGCTGCGCGCGCAACCGATCCAGTGCGCGTGACGTCCTGGACTTGACCGTGCCGCGCCGCCAGCCGAGCGTCGAGGCCGTCTCCTCCTCGGAGAGGCCCAGGAAGTAGCGGCAGGCAATCGCCAGCCTGTCGTCCTCGCGCAGGTCGTTCACGGCCGCCAGCAGCTCCTCCCGCTGCTCGGCGTCGAGGAGGGCCGCCTCGGGGGACGGGACCGCGCCCCCCGAGAGCGGATCCTCGGCCGCGCGCAGCGCAAGCCGCTCGCGCCGGCCGGCCGACCTTCGCCGGTTTCGCGCCTCGTTCGCGACGATCGCGAGGAGCCAGGGCCGAAAGGGTGCTCCCGGTCGGAACCTCCCCAACGCCCTGTAGGCCTTCACGAAGGCGTCCTGCACCGCGTCCTCGGCGTCGGCAGCCGAGCCGGTCAGGAGAAAGGCTGTGCGAAACGCGAGCGTCTGATGCTCCTCCACGAGGGTGCCGTAGGCGCGTGTGTCGCCCCGTTGTGCACGGGCAACGAGATCGTCGTCTGGTGCCAGTGGCCGGTCCCCCACTGCACCCGTTCTACACCGGCCGCGCGTCGCGGGTTCCGACACCGCTCACGTCGCCTGGACGAGCTGGTAGACCACGCCGTCGCGCGAGAGCGCGTACAGCTCGCCGTTGAGATCCTCCGCGAACGACGTAAGCTCCGGAACGCGGAAGGGATGATCCCGGCGGGTCACCTCGCCCCGCCGCGGGACGAGGCTCCAGACCCGGCCGGAGCAGTAGTCGCCGAAGAAGTAGCGTCCCCAAGCCTCGTCCCGGGCCCGCTCGCCCCGGTACACGTAGCCGCCGGTCACCGAGCAGCCGAGATCGTGCGGGTACTCATCGAGCGGCTCGACCAGGGTGCCGCGGTCCGTGGGCGGCTTGTCCTCGTAGACGTTGGACCCCTCGAAGACGTCCCAGCCGAAGTTGTGCAGCCGATCCAGGCGCGAGGCGGGGACGAAGTCGATCTCCTCGACCGCCTGCTGGCCGACGTCGCCGATCCAGAGGTCGCCCGTCACCCGGTCGAAGGAGAACCGCCACGGGTTCCTGAGCCCGTAGCCGACCAGCTCCCATTCGGCGCCGCGCTCGTCGACGTCGAGGCGCAGAAGCTTCCCCAGCCTGCTCGAGAGATCCTGCGCGCGATTCTCGGGATCGCCGGCCGCCCCGCCGTCGCCCATGCCGACGTAGAGGAGGCCGTCAGGGCCGAAGGCAAGCTGTCCCCCGTTGTGGTTGGAGTACGGCTGCCGGACGAAGAGCAGCTCGCGAACCTCGGCCGGCGGCCGTCCCCCGTCCGAGGCGCGGAGCTCGACGACGTGCGTGTCCCCGTTCAGATCCGTGTAATCGACGTAAAAGAGCCCGTTGGACTCGTACCGGGGATGGAAGGCGACGGATAGGAGCCCCTGCTCGTTGCCGCCCGAGACCCGGTCTGAGATGTCGAGGAACGCCCGCGGTCGGAGCTCTCCGTCCTCGAGGACACGGATCCGCCCGCCCTGCTCGACGACGTAGAGCCGGCCTTCCTCTCCCGGCGCCGCGGCGGCGAAGACCGGCGAGTCGAGAGCGGCGGCCATGCGCCTGAGCGCGACCCTGCCGCCTCCAACCGGCGGCCCCGGTTCCTCCTGCGGCCGCTCCTCCGTGGAGGTCTCGGCCAAGGTCGTCGGCTCCCGCGCGGTCGTCGACGCGCTCTCGGTCACCCCTTCCTCAGGTCCGCCCGTGCACGAGGCGGCTAGCGCCAGCAGCACCGACGCGGCGGCGAGCCGTCCCGAGCGCATTCCGGTCAGGTTACGGACCGTCTCGTCCTCGAGGAGCCCGAACCGCTCAGGAGACGCCGGCGCGGGCCGGGAAGAGCGGCTCGCGGGCGCGGATCGTCCCCTTGAGAGCGTCCAGCATCTCCGGGAGGCCGCGCGCGTCGCGCTCGCCCGCCCGGTAGGCCGCGTGGACGCGCCGCTTCGGCCCGAAGGCGATCGGCCGTACGGCAACGCCGGGACTCAGACGCGAGAGGCCGAGGTCAGGGGCGAAGGCGACCCCCGCCCCCGACGCGACGAGGTTCTGCATCGCGGTGTAGTCGTCGAACTCGAAACGGATCCGCGGCTCGAAGCCGGCAGCGCGGCAGGCGCGCTCCGTGAACGGGTTGCACGAGGAGCGGTTCGTGCTCCTGATCCACGTCTCGCCGGCGAGGTCGGGGAGGCGGACGACCCGCTGCTTCGCGACCGGGTGCGAGGCGGGCAGCACGATCCGCATCGACTCCTCGAGCAGCTCCTCGAGCTGGACGCGCCGGTCCGCGGGGAGCGGGACGTGGTCGTACTCGAAGACGATCCCCAGGTCGAGCTCGCGCACCCGCACGCGCGCGAGCGACACGAGGGGATCGGCCTCCGTGACCATCACCTCGATCTCGGGCCGCGCGGCCGCGAAGCGTGTCAGTGCCTCCGGCACGATGCTCGCCGCCGCGGTCGTGTTCGCGCCGACCCGCAGAACCGGCGGGGACCCGTCGAGCTCGCGCAGGTCGGACTCGGCCTGCGCCAGCTGCTCCAGGATCACCTCCGCGTGCTCGACGAGACGCCACCCGGCCGGCGTCAGCCGGACGCTCCGCGCGGTTCTCTCGAGGAGCGGAACCCCGGCCTCCAGCTCGAGCTTCGCGAGCTGCTGCGAGACAGCCGAGGACGTGAACCGGAGCGACTCCGCCGCGGCGGCGATGGAGCCGCGCAGCGCGACCTCGCGCAGAACTCTCAGGCGCCGGACGTCGAGCATAAGCAAAGCTTAACCATTCGGGAAGCAACCCGAGTGGTCGGAGTGCCGTGCAGGTGGCAGCGTGGAGGCATGCGCACGCTTCGCCGGCTCGGCTACCCCGTGAGACTCGCCTCGCTCCGGATGGCCCGGCGCGCGCCGACGGCGCTGCTCGCCGCGGCCGGGGTCGCAGCCGGAGCCGCGATGCTGGCGACGGTGCTCGCCGGCATCGTCGTCGCCCGTGACGAGAGCGTCGGGCGCGCCGTCGAGGAGATCCCCGCCGCTCAGCGCGCGGTCCGTGCCGCCTGGTTCGGGATCCCGGCGCAGGACGAAGATCACGCGGCCCTCGAGCGCACCGCGACGCAAGCGCTCGCGGGCGTCGTCCCCGCGGAGCCGACAGCGTTCGTGCTCTTCCGGGAGAGCACCATCGCCGGGACCTACCTCGGACTCGGCGCCGTCGACGGGCTCGCGAACTGGGTCACGCTCCGCTCGGGACGCCTGCCCCGAACATGCGAGCCAGACCTGTGCGAGGTCGTCCGCCTGCGGGGCCGTGGAACTATCCCGAACGTCCCGGGCCTGCGCCTGGTCGAGGTCGGGACCGCAGTCGTCACCTCGCCGGTGCTCTTCGGCGACTTCGTCGCCCCTACCAAGAACGAGCGGAGCCGCGCCGCCCTCAGCCCGATCTATCGCGAGGCCGCGGGGTACCACCGCCCGGAGCCGGCGCCGTTCGTCCTCGCCGAGGGGATCGACACGCTCGCCTCCGCTCCCGCGCTCGACGCCGTGTACCGCAGCTACGCGTGGGTGACGCCGCTCGAGGCCGGTACCGTGCGAGCCTGGGCCATCGATCGTCTCGCGGGCGACGCCGCCCGGGCACGGTCCACGCTCCAGACCGCCTCGAGCGCGTTCGACCTCACGGCGCCGCTCGAGGAGCTCCGCGTCGCGGCGGAGGCGAGCGACGTGGCCGGGCGGCGGCTCCTGCTCGTGGGAGGACAGTCCGCAGCGCTTCTCTTTGCCTTCGCCGTCCTCGCCGCCGTCAGCATGCGCCGCGACACCGACGCCGCCAGGCGGCGGCTCACCTGGTTCGGGGCGCGACGCTGGCAGCTCTCGCTCTTCACGGGCATGGAGGCCGCCGTCATCGCCGTGGGCGGGACCGTCGCAGGCTGGACGCTCGGAACGCTCGCCGGAGCGACCGTTGCCTCGCGAGCGGGGGCGCCGGTGGGCGAGATCCTCAGGCACTCGACGCTTTCGCGGACAGGGGTGATCGCCGCGGGGGCGGTCGCCCTCGCGCTCACCCTGGTGCTCCTGGCAGCGCTCCGCGCCAGGCCGCTAGCGCTCGGCAGGCGCTCCTTCTCCGCGCTCGACGCAGCAGCTCTCGGCGCACTCGCCGTCGTCGTCCTGACGCTCCTCCGCGGGGACCTCGATCAGGAGGCCCTGGCGGCCGAATCCGGCACCTCGGTGGCGCTCGTGCTCCTCCCCGGGCTGGTCACGTTCGTGGCCGCGGTGGCCTGCGCCCGGCTCCTCCGTCCCCTCCTTCTTCTCCTCGAGCGCGCGTCCAGGGGCCGGTCGGTGTCCCTCCGGCTCGCAGCGCTCTCCCTGGCGCGCCATCCCGGCCATGCCGCCGTCGCGGCGGCCTTTCTCCTCGTCAGCGTCGGCCTCGCGGTGTTCGCGGAGAGCTACCGCTCCACGCTGTCCCGCGGCCAGGAGGAGCAGGCAGCCTTCGCCGTCCCGCTCGACTTCACGCTCCGGGAGGATCTCACCCATCTCATCAAGGTGCAGGAGGCGGCTCCGCCGGAGCAGCTCGCAGCCCTGGGCGAGGGAGCCCAGGTCGAGCCCGTGCTGAGGCTGTCGGGCAACGTCGGCCGCACGGGCGGGCGAACCGGCATCACCGTGCTCGGCCTCGACGCATCGGCGATCCCCACGCTGAAAGGGTGGCGCGACGACTTCGCGTCTCTTTCACAGCCGGCTCTCGCCGCTCGAATCGAGCCCGCCGGGAACGCTGCGACGCGAGGGCCAGTGCTCCCCGAGGATGCGACCGCGGTCGAGTTGCCGGCGCGGGGGCAGGCAGTCGTGCTGACGGCGAGCGTGGAGACTCCGGCAGGCGACTACGCACACCTGGAGCTCGGGACGCCCGACGACGAGCGCACGCGCCTGCTCGCCGCGGACCTGCCCGCGGACGCGCAGGGCGGCCGGATCGTGGCGCTCACCGTCTCGCCACCGGTGAGGGTGCAGGAGCGCGGGGGCGAGGGAAGCCCGCTCGAGGTCGCGCTCGAGCTCGGCGAGCTCCGGGTCCGGACCCCCGGCGGCAGGGTCGTGCTCGGCGGCTACGACGACTGGTTGGCGGTCAACGGCGTCGAGGCGGACGCGCACGAGGACGGCGTCGCGCTCACGGGCACGTTGAGCGAAGCGGTGGTGAGCCGTTTCCGCCCCACGCAGCCGAGCGACGAGCAGCCCTTGTCGGTGATCGCCTCGCCGGCCGTGGCTGCCGCCGCTGGCCCGGGCGGGGACCTCGCCCTCCGCGTCGCCGGCGAACAGGTCGTCGCACGGGTCGCCGCGGTGGCCGAGCGGTTTCCCGGCGCGGGCGAGGATTTCGTGGTCGCCGACCGCGACCTTCTCGGCGCCGCGCTCAACGCCGCCCGGCCCGGCATCGCCGTCTCCAACGAGGTCTGGCTCGGGGCGGCGACGGCGCAGGAGCGCGCCGAGCTCGCCGTGGCTCTCGCGCGCCCGCCTTACGACGTCCTCGCGCTGGAGTCGCGCGAAGAGCTCGAGCGCTCCCTGCGAGACGATCCGCTCGCACGCGGCACGCTGCTCACGCTCCTCGCCGCTGCCCTCGTCGCGCTCGGGCTCGCGCTCGTGGGCGTGCTGCTCGGAGTCGCCTCGGACGTGCGGGACGAGCGCGGAGAGCTGGACGACCTGGAGGCGCAGGGCGCTCGGCCGGCCGTCCTCCGCCGTGTCGTCCGTCTCAGGAGCCTCGTCGTCGTCTCGGTGGGCGTCCTCGGCGGCCTCGCGACCGCGGCGCTGCTGGGGCTCCTCGTCGTCGACCTCGTGACCGTGACCGCCGACGCGCGCGCGACCGAGCTCCCCCTGCGGGTGGAGATCGCGTGGCCCGTGCTGGCTGCGGCCCTCGCCGCCGGAGTCCTCGCGGCGGCAACCCTCGTGACCGCCGCCTCCCGCCGCGTATGACCGACGCTGCCGTCCAGCTCCGGGATGTCTTCCGCGTCTACCCCGCGCCGGAGGGGGGCGTCGTCGCGCTCCAGGGTCTGACGCTGGACATCCGCGAGGGCGAGATCTGCGTCGTCCTCGGCCCTAGCGGCTCCGGGAAGTCGACGCTCCTACGGCTGCTCGCGGCGCTCGACGCGCCGACCGCCGGCAGCGTGCTCGTCCTCGGGCGAGATCTGACGCGGTTGGGCCGTCGCGGCAAGGCGGACTATCGCTCCGAGGTGCTCGGCTATGCCGACCAGCACTACTGGCGCGCTCTCGCGCCGGAGCTCGAGGTGCGAGAGCTCGTTTGCCTCCAGCTCGGCCTCGCGGGAGTCCCGCAGCCTCAGCGCCGCGGACGCGCCGGGGAGCTGATCGAACGCGTGGGGCTGCTCGAGCGCGCCGAGGCGCATCCACGCGAGCTATCCGGCGGCGAGCAGCAACGCGTGGCGATCTGCGCGGCGCTCGCCCACCGCCCACGACTGCTCCTGGCTGACGAGCCGACGGGGGAGCTCGACGCCGCGAACGCGCGCCTCGTCTACGAGGCGATCGCCGAGCTGGCCCGCGCTGCGGGGACGACCACGGTGCTCGTCAGCCACGATCCCGAGTCGGCGACTGTGGCGGATCGAATCGTCCGCGTTCGCGACGGTCGCGTCAGCGAGGAGGCGGCTCTGGCCGACGGCGGCGACGAGGCGATCGTTGTCGGTCGGGGCGGCTGGCTCCGGCTCTCGGAGGAGCTCCTTCGCCGCACCGGGATCCACTCGCATGCGACTGCGCGCATGCATGAGCACGGCCTCCTCCTCCACGCCGCCCCCGGCACCGAGGCCCACGAGCCCCTTGCCGACGAGGCGTCGCTACCGGAGCCGGCTGGAGCCGGCCCGGCTGTCGCCGAGACAGTCGGGCTCACGAGGACCTACGGCGAGGGCGCCGCCGCCGCAACGGCGTTGGTCGGGCTCGACGCCGACTTTCGCGGCGGCCGTCTCACCGCGGTGACCGGGCCGTCCGGCTCCGGCAAGACGACGCTCCTGCACCTTCTCGCAGGCCTCGACCTCCCCTCGAGCGGCGAGGTGACCGTGCTGGGCGAAACCCTGTCGGCGCTGAACCGCGACGGGCGCGCGCGGCTACGGGCCGAGAAGGTCGCGCTCGTCAGCCAGGAGACCGGGCTCGTCCCGTTCCTGTCGGCTGCCGAGAACGTCGAGCTTGGCCTCTCCCTCCGCGGCATCGAGGCGGGCGAGGCGCAAGCGCGCGCTGCCGAGTCCCTCGCCGCGGTCGGCCTCGCGAGGGCGGCCGGCCGACGGGTGGCGGACCTGTCGAGCGGCCAGAGCGGGCGAGTGGCCGTCGCCCGCGCCCTCGCAGGCCGCCCGGCGCTCCTGCTCGCCGACGAGCCGACCGCGCGTCTCGACCAGGCGAACGCGCTCGCGGTCGCCCGGCTGCTCCTCCGCCTCGCTCGGGAGACCGGCGCCGCCGTCGTCTGTGCCACCCACGACCCGCTGCTGATCGACCACGCCGACGACCTTCTCGACCTCGGCGCCCTCCGCGCGAAGGCCGCGCCGGCCTACTCCGGCTAACCGGTCGCGGCCGCTCTCGTCTCGATCGCGAGCAGCGTGCGAGCGCCGCCCGCCGCCTTCGCCCGGTAGGCGGCGAGGTCGGCCGAGCGGTAGACGTTCTCCGCGGAGGACTGCAAGGGCGTGACGCGCGCGATCCCGCCGGAGAAGCTGTACTGCCCGTGGCCGATCTGCGCGAGCGTTTCCTGGGCCCGCTCGGCCACCTTGACCGCGTCCTCGGCACTCGACCCCGGAAGGATGACGCCGAACTCGTCGCCGCCGATACGGCAGGCGGCGTCGGTCGCCCGGATCGTCGCGCGGAGCGCGTCCGCCAGCGTCCGGAGAGCCTGGTCGCCGGCGACGTGACCGCTCACGTCGTTGATCCGCTTCAGCCCGTCCAGATCGACGATCAGGAGCGCGAGGTCCTCGCGGGTCCGCAGGCTGCGCGCCACGGCAGCCTCGAGCTGCTCCTCGAAAAGGCGCCGGTTGTAAAGACCGGTCAGCGTGTCCCGGGCCGCGGTCTCCTGCAGCTCGGCGAAGAGAACGGCATTTCGGATCGCCGTGGCGACGATGTCGCAGAGGGCCCGGCAGAAGCCCACGTCGGCCTCGCTCCACACCCGGTCCTGCGTGTCGACGATCTCCATGAGGCCGATCGTGTCGCCACGGGCCACCAGCGGCAGCATCAGCAGGGACTTCTGCCCCTGGCGTTCGAGCAGCGCGCGCTCGGCGGCGTCGTCGTCGGGGTTCTCGACGCGCACCTGCACCGGCTCCTGCGTGTCGAGCACGTGGCGGGTGGCCGGGAAATCCGCAAGCTGGTAGACCTGGCCTCCGCTGGCCGTGATCTCGTCCCGCCCCTCCCGGTACTCGACGAGCATGACGAGCTCGCCCCGCGCGGGGTCGTAGGTCGAGAGCTCCGCTGCGGTCGCCCCGGTCAGCTGGGCGGCGTGCGTGGCGAACTCGCGCAGGACCTCGCGCAGGTCGAGGCTGGAGGAGAGCGCACGCGACAAGTCCAGAAGCGCCTGGAGGCGTTGGGCTTGAGCCATCGATAAGGAATCGGCTGTCAGCGTGCGCCGCTTGAGGGGGCGTCGAACCCGCCCCAGCGTCTCTCGTCAGGCTTGATCAGGAGGCCCAGAAGCAGGTTCACGATCGAGACGATGATGGCCGCGACAAGCGTCCACCAGAAGCTGCCGGTCTCGAAGCTCGGAACGATCCAGTCGGTCAAGTAGAGCATGAACGTGTTGATGAGGATGAGCGCCAGGCCGAAGGTGAGGATCACGGCCGGGAGGGCCAGCAGGATCACGATCGGCCGCACGAGCCAGTTCACGAGCGTGAACACGAGCGCGGCGATGAAGAGGACCCAGAAGTCGTCCCCGTACTCCATCCCCGGCACGATCCACGCGGCCACGAACAGGGCGACGATGTTGGACAGCCAGGCGATGAGCAACGCCATCCACATGCCGGGATGGTGGCAGATCGCCGGGACCGCTGCGCCGCTCTTGTTCCGTCGGGCCCTGGGGTATATGACTCTCGTCAGGAGCGGGCGTGGCGAGGTCGAAGCTGGTTCTTGCGGCTGCCGTCAGCGCGGCAGGGCTCGGGGCCGTCGGCGCGGCCGGCGCAGCCACGATCGCGTACACGAGCCTGAGCGCCTCCTCGTCCCACGTGTGGGTCATGCGGGGCAACGGGAGCGAGAAGGACCAGCTCACCACCGGCTCGGTCGTCGACGTGGCGCCCTCGCTCTCGCCGAACGGCAAGAGGCTGGTGTTCGTCCGCCGGCGGGCCGGCGACCGCGACGATCTGATCCGGATCGGAGTCGACGGGTCGGGGCTTCTGCGCCTGTCCAGCACCAGGCTCGCCGAGGCTGACCCGACGTGGGCCGAGGCGGGCGGGCTGATCGCCTTCTCTGCCGGCAGAGCGCTCGGCTCCTCCGAGATCGTCGTGATCGAACCGGACGGGACCGGCCGGAGGCGCCTGACGACGAACTCCGTCGACGACCTCGATCCGACTTGGGCGCCGAACGGCGCTCGACTCGCGTTCACGCGCCACGTCGGCGGCAGGAACGCCGAGATCTACGCGATCGGCTCGAGCGGCGACGGCCTCCGCCGCCTCACCGACCGCCGCGGAGCTGACGACAGCCCGGAGTGGTCTGCGACCGGCTGGATCGCCTACGTCAGGCGGCTGGCGACCGGGAGCGAGATTCGGCTGGTTCGCCCCGACGGGACGAACGACCGCCGGCTGGTGCGCAGCAATCGCGAGCTCGGCTCGCCGGCCTGGTCGCCGAATGGCTCCCGGCTCGTCTTCGAGGTCTGGGACGGCGTCGACACCGAGCTCTACCGGGTCTCCGCGGCGGGGAGGGGCCTCCGACGGCTGACCCGGAACGCCGTGGCCGACTTCGGCCCGGTGTGGGGGCCCGGGGGCGGGAGGATCGCCTTCACGCGCTTCACCGGCAGCAGCAACGACGTCTGGACGATGCTCCCCGATGGCTCCGACAAGGACCGCCTCACGCGCGCCGGCACCCACGAGGCGGTGGCCGACTGGGGCGCGGGGCCATAGCCGATACGGGAGACCTTGCGGCCCGCGGCCTTAGACGACCCTGAGCCTCCCGCGCATCGTCGTCCGGTGAGGATCACATCGGTACCTGTAAGTCCCTGGCTCCAGCGTCACGGTCCAGCTGCGGCGACCGGTGAACGCGACACCCGTCTTCCGGTCGACGCCCGGCCCGAGGAGGTGGAAGTTGTGCGAGCTCGAGCGGTCGCGAATGACGAAGGTGTGCCTGCCGTCCTGCACGCTGCGGACGGTTGTCCCGTCCGCCCGCTTGAGAGTGATCGTCCTGCCTGGCCCGACCTTCCCGTACAACGTGGCCGCCGTCGCGGCGGCCGGGGCGACCAGCGCGAGGACGGCGAGGACGGCGAAGACGGCGAGCCGCTTAGACATCGGTCACACGGGGATACGGATGCCGTCCCCCGTTCGGATTTCTCCGATCTTTACGGTGCGGCCGTTTGCTATGTAGTCGAGGTCGCAGTCGATCATCGTCATTGTCGTGTTACTCGTCCTTGGTTACTTTGGCCGGGGACGCCTCTCGAGGTAGCTCTGCCCCGTCTAGCGTCGTTTCGCCACAACGACTCGCCCCCCGAACCGGTAGACTTCGTAATGTCTTCTGGCTTAGATTCCTCGCCCGCCAGGCGAACATGATCAAGGTGTTCGGTTTGTAGGCGGCTCGGTCGGGAGCAATCCATCGAAGGAGGCCACGAGTGGCCACCACCAGCCCTGAGTCCGCGACGCGGAGCATGGAGGATCGCAAGACAAGCATCCTTGTCCGCTTCACGGGCGCGCCTAGTGTGACTCCCGAGCAGTACGACGAAACGAGCCGCCGTCTTGAGAAGGCCGGCGACTGGCCGCCGAAGGGACTCGAGTACCACGTCGCCTTCGTTTCGGACGGGAAGTTCCGAGTCAGCGAAATCTGGGACTCGCGGGAGCAGTTCGACGCGTTCGGCAAGCGCCTCATGCCGGTGCTGAGCGATGTTGGGATCGAGCTCTCGGGTGATCCGGAGATTCTCAAGATCCACAAGGTCGTCAAGCGCTAGACGCCAGCGCGTCTCGCCACTCGTTCTCCCGCAACGACGAGAAGGGCTCCAGGATGGTTTCTGGAGCCCTTTGGCGTGGGCGGAGATTCTGGAGTCCGACCTCCGGGCCATAGCCTGAACTCGCCGGGCGCCGGCACGGTAGTCCCCTAGGGTTGCCTTGCGGCCCGCGCCCCGCCTCAGACCTACAAGAGTGCTATTGTCGTTCCGTCGGGTGCGCCCCCTTTGGCGCTTCTCCTCCTCCGCCGCGACCTTGGTCTAGCGGTGCTCGAGAGGTCTCCGCTCCCAGGTTTTCCTCAACGAAAGGGAGCTTATGTCTGTGTCCCTCGAGCGCCTCGCGCGTAACCAGTCCCTCTTCAACGAGGTGAACGAGCGTATCCAGTACCTCGGCGAAGTCAACGAGCGTATCGGGTACGACGCCGAAGCTGCCACGAGCGAGTTCGTGTGCGAGTGCAGTAGCACCGAGTGCATCTCCACAATCGAGCTGACGGTCGTGGAGTACGAGCGCGTCCGCTCCAACCCCACCTGGTTCGTGATCAAGCAGGATCACGACGTTACTCAGATCGAGAGGGTCGTCTCCCGAGACGACGGGTACGCGGTTGTCGAGAAGCTGATCGCCGAGGAGTACCTAGAGGCGGTCGATCCGCGCTCCGATGGACCCGAACGGGAGCCCTAAAGGCTGTTTGTCCTTCGACCGGGCCGAGTCTGCTTGGCCGCAGAGCAGGGCCCACCTTGAACGAAAGCAAGGAGCCCCTTCTCCCAAGCGGGCTCCTTGTTCTTCCAGGGCCGCAGCGTGTCCGCCACGTGGCTCTAATCCCCCCACCGAATCAGCGCCTCGCTCGCCCGCTCGACTAACGACCGAAGGAAATCCATGAAGAAGAAGGTAGCGCTCGCCGCCATGATCCTGGCGGCACTGACCGCGGCGCCGATCGCGAGCGCCGACACGCCCATCTGCGTCACGAGGGGCGAGTTCAGCAGGATCCACAAGGGTGACTCGCTCAACCGGGTCGCCCGCATCTTCGACAGGCGAGGCAAGCAGGTCAGCAGCTCCGTGTACGGAGGCTACAAATCGCAGATCCGCCGGTACCGGACCTGCCGGAGGTACTCGCTGCTGCAGGTCAGCTTCAGCAAGACGCCGGGGACGCGGTACGGGATGGACGGCAAGTACGCCATCTGGGGCTAACACCGCCTGACTAGAGGGGCCGGCATTAGTCGAGCGCGTCAGGGACGCTGACGAAGTCGAGCTCTGTCGCCGCGGAGAGGGCGATCGTCGCGTTGCCGGTGTCGAGCCCGCGGCGGAAGCGGCCATAAGCGGATCCCTGCGAGGTCACGAACAGATGTTCGCACGTGAGCGCACGCAGGAACGGCCAAGCGTTTGCGAATCATCTGAACAGTGCCCCGTTGGGTGGTCACGGATCAGTACGCGGCCGCGCAGGTTGTCGATCGGCTCCGACGCGCCGGGCTCCAGGTGACGGCGAAGGCGATGACGGCGACGACCAAGACCGCCACCTTCTCGGAGCTGCGCTCCCGGCTGAACACCGGCACGATCGAGCTCGCGCCCCCCCGACTGCCGCCCGACGATCGCCGGAGCCGTGCCGCGTTGTCACCCCGGCCAGGCCGCTCCCTGACGAGCAACAGGAAAGCCCCTGTTTGCGGGGGCTTTGGAGGTGGGCCGTGAAGGATTCGAACCTTCGACCTTGGGATTAAGAGTCCCCTGCTCTACCAGCTGAGCTAACGGCCCCAGGGGTGGCAAGTGTAGCGGCGCCGCTCTTGGGCCCCAGCGTATCCCGAGCGGGCTCAGGCGGGGCGCTCGAGCCGGCGCTGGGCGTACCAGGCCACGGTGCGGCCGGCGCCGAGAGGGCGGGCGAGGAGGCCGAGGCCGCCGAGCAAGAGCTTGACAGTCATGGCGTTCGGCTACATTCGCCGGCGGCGTGCGAATCCTTTCCTGTCGCTACCTCGACTTCGCCGCGCTTGCCCCCCAGGCACGCGTCGTTCTCACCGACTCAGGCGGCGTCCAGAAGGAGGCGTGCTGGCACGGCGTGTCCTGCGTGACGCTGCGGACGACGACCGAGTGGGTCGAGACCGTGACGAGCGGCTGGAACCGGCGGGCGGGGAGCGACCCCGAGGGGATCGTGGCGGCGGTGCGCGAAGCCGCGCCTGGCGGCGACCGGCCGCCGCTCGACGGAGACGGGGACGCCTCCGCGAAGATCGCTGACTTGCTTTGTACGATGAGTCTCGATGAGTGACGTCGCCATCGTCGGCGCCGGCTACGTCGGCGTCCCGCTCGCGCAGGTTTTCGCCGAGGCGGGCGTGAGCGTGGTCCTCGTCGACGTGGACGCTGGTCGCATGGCCGCACTCAATGCCGGCGAGAGCTACATCGAGGACGTGCCCTCGGCGGAGCTGCGGCCGCTGGTCGAGTCCGGGGCGATCTCGGCCACGACCGACTACGACGCGCTCACGGACGCCGACGCCATCCTCGTCGCGCTGCCCACGCCGCTCTCGGTCAACCGCGAGCCCGACCTCTCCATCGTGCTCGGCGCCGTGGAGGAGATCGCCAAGCGCTTGCGCCCGGGCCACCTGGTGGTGCTCGAGTCCACCACCTACCCGGGAACCACTCGGGAGGAGGTGCTGCCCATCCTGGCGGCCGGCGGTCTCCAGGTCGGCACCGACTTCCACCTCGCCTTCTCTCCCGAGCGAGTCGATCCGGGGCGCACGGACTGGACGACGAAGACGACTCCGAAGATCGTCGGCGGCATCACGGAGGAGTGCCGGGCGGCGGCCTGCGCCCTGTACGAGCGGGCGATGGACAAGGTGATCGCGGTCTCCTCGCCGGAGGCCGCAGAGCTGACGAAGCTCCTCGAGAACATCTTCCGTAGCGTCAACATCGCCCTCGTCAACGAGCTGGCGCAGCTCTGCGACCGCATGAACGTCGACGTGTGGGAGGTCGTGGACGCCGCAGCCACGAAGCCGTTCGGGTTCATGAGCTTCAAGCCCGGCCCCGGGCTCGGCGGCCACTGCCTGCCGGTCGACCCCTTCTACCTCTCCTGGAAGGCGCGCGAGTACGACTTCTACACCGAGTTCATCGAGCTCGCGGGGAAGATCAACGAGAACATGCCGTACTTCTGCCTGGACAAGATCACGCGGGCGCTCAACTCGGTCGAGAAGTCGGTCAAGGGCAGCAGCGTCCACCTCGTCGGCGTCTCCTACAAGGCGGACGTCGGCGACCTGCGAGAGTCACCCGCCCTGAAGCTCGTCGAGCTCCTGAGAGACGAGGGCGCGAACGTCTCCTACCACGACCCTCACATCCCGTCGCTGCCCGAGTACGACCTCGAATCGGCGTCGCTCGACGGGGCGCTCGAGAGCGCCGACTGCGTCGCCATCGTCACCGCGCACTCCGGGATCGACTACGACGACCTGGCCGCGCGCGCGCAGCTCGTGGTCGACTTCCGCAACGCCACGGGCGTCAACGGCAGCCTCAACGGCCGCGTGTGGAAGCTGTGATCGCGGTCGCCGGGCTGGGGCTCTGGGGGTCGAACCTCGCCCGGAACTTCCACGAGCTGGCCACGCTGGCCCGGATCTGCGACACGGACGAGGAGCGACTGGCTGCCGCCGCCGAGCGCTACCCGACCGCGCGCACGACGACGAGCTTCGACGAGCTGCTGGCCGACGAGGCGGTCGAGGCGGTCGTGGTCGCGACGCCGGTTCCCACGCACGCCGAGCTGGCGCGTCGCGCGCTCGCCGCCGGGAAGCACGTCTTCGTCGAGAAGCCGATGGCGCTGGCTGCCGACGAGGCCGAGGAGCTCCTCGCGCTCGCCGAGGAGCGCGCGCTGGTGCTCATGCCCGGCCACCTCCTCCTCTACCACCCCGGAGTGGTGAAGCTCAAGGAGATCGTCGAGAGCGGCGAGCTCGGCGAGGTGCTCTACGTCTACGGGAACCGCCAGAACCTCGGCCAGATCCGGGCCAACGAGAACGCTCTCTGGAGCCTGGGCGCGCACGACCTCTCGATCATCCTCTACCTCCTCGACGAGGAGCCGAGCGAGCTCTGGGCACGAGGCGAGTCGTTCCTGAAGCCTGCGGTCGAGGACGTCGTCTTCTGCTACCTACGCTTCCCGTCCGGGAAGACAGCACACATGCACCTCTCCTGGCTCGACCCGCACAAGATGCGCCGGATGACGGTGGTCGGGAAGGAGCGCATGGCCGTGTTCGACGACATGGAGCTCGACCGCAAGTTGACGGTGTACGACAGCGCTCCGGTCCCGCCGTTCGGCACCTACGGCGAGTGGAGCACGCGCGTCGGTGACGTCCACAGCCCGCGAGTCGACAACGCCGAGCCGCTGCGGCTCGAGTGCTCGCACTTCCTCGCCCTCGTCCGCGGCGAGGGGGATCAGCTCGCCTCCGCCCGTGCCGGGCTCGCCGTCGTCCGCAGCCTCGAGCAGCTCCAGGCATCGCTCGAGCGAGAGCGCGTTTGACCGCGCAGATCGCCGAGACCGCCGTCGTCTACCCGGGCACGGTGCTCGGCGAGGACGTCGTCATCGGCGACCACGCGGTCGTCGGGAAGGCTCCGACCCTCGGCGTCCGCTCCACGGCGAGCGGCGAAGCCCTGCCCCCGCTCGTCGTCGGCGAGGGGACGGCGATCCTCGCGGGCGCGATCGTCTTCGCCGGGACCCGGATTGGAAGCAGGGTGATCGTGGGCGACCAGGCATGCGTCCGCGAGCGCTGCGAGCTCGGCGACGGGGTCGTCGTCGGCCGCGGATCCATGGTCGAGAACGACACGACCGTGGGCGCCCGCGCGAGGATCCAGTCGAACGCGTACGTGACCGCGCGCTCGACGATCGAGGAGGACGTCTTCATCGCGCCCTGCGTCGTCACCACGAACGACAACATGATGGGCCGAACCGAAGAGCGCCACGCCCTCCGACAGGGGCCGACGATCCGACGAGGCGCGAGGGTCGGCGGCGGGGCCGTGCTCCTCCCGGGGGTCGAGATCGGCGAGGAGGCCTTCGTCGGCGCCGGGGCTGTCGTCCTCGACGACGTTCCCCCGCGCGCGGTCGTCGTCGGCAATCCGGCGCGGCGGATCCGCGACGTTCCGGACGGAGAGCTCCTCGAGGACTAGCCGGCGACGACGGTCAGCGTAGGGCTCGTCCCCACGTGGCCGCGGGAGGCCACGTAGGCGCGGTACTCGCCGGAGGTGACATCGAGCATCGCTCTCCACGATCCGTCCTCGCGCGCGAGCGCGATTCCGATCGTGACCCAGCCTGCGGCAGCCCGTCGCTGCACCTGCACGACGTCTCCCGGGGTCGCTGTCCCGGCCAGCGCGCTCGCGCTCTGACCGGAGGTGAACCGCGGAGCAGGCCGGACTCTCACCCTGGAGGGAGCGCTCGTCGCCGCCGGCGACCTCAGCCTGTAGAGCGTCGTCATGGCCGGCCTCACGGAGACGTTCACCCTCCCCTGGATCGTCCGAACGTCGACCCACTGACCCGAGCCCCTCCGACGCTGGAGCGTCACGTTGTTGAGGTTCCGCGCGAGGGCGCGAAGCGTCTGCGCCTGCCCCTGCTCGATCGCACCGCCTCCGCTCAGTCGCAGGACGCCGATCGAGAACCAGGTCGAGCGGAGCCCGAGGACGCTACGAAGCGTCGCCGCCGTGATCGTCCTCGTTCCGGACGGCCCCGTCAGCCTCGTCCGCTCGACGCGGCTGGAGCCGTTGCGAGCGGAGACCGTGAAGTCGCGAATGGAGCTGGGCGCCCGGCTTCCGAGCGCGCGCTTCAAAGCGCCTGCCGACCAGACGCAGTCCCTGCCGCCTCCGGGGCAGTCATCGTCGGCGTCCAGCGGGCCCCACGTGTGGTGCGGGGAGATGTCGTCATGGGGGTCGGCGACGCCAACGAGGTATGGGATCCCGGGCGGGCCCCACTCGTCCTCGCGCGACGCGGTCTTTCCCCCCGAGGTCGAGTGGTAGACCGTCCAGGCGAGCGCTCCGCCCGAGCGCACGACCTCGCCCTGCGTCGCGTCGACCGCCGCGTTCGTGCGCGGGTCCTCGGCGCGAACACCCCCGTAGACCTGGCTGCGCGTATCGTCGTAGAGGTCGAACCAGGAGCCCGACTTGCGGCTGACGAGGCCGTACGTCCGGGCGACGACGGCCTGGGCCTTGAGCGCCTCGGGATGCCACGATGCCGGCATCTCCCAGGCGATGACCCCCTTGACGTACGGCTCGAGCGCGATGTCGTTGACGGCGGAGAGCCGCCCGCTCCGCGTGCGAACCCGGAGCAGCCCCCGATACCGATCGCCTGAGAGCCGGAGCGTGGCGGCGCCAGGCCTGAACCGGACCGGGCTGGCGAGCGATCGGCGCTGCCCGTTTGCGTTCCTGACGCGGAGGCTCGGACGGAGGACGTGCGTTCCGGCGCTCAGGTTGACGGTCCTGCCGTTTGCATCGGTGACCCTGAAGGCCGCGCTCGAGCCGATCGAGAGCGAACCCGCGCTGTTGGCGAGGAGGACGCGGACGCGCCCGACGCCCGCTGTTCCCAGCGTGGTGCCGGTGTAGTAGTGACCGAGAATCCACTCGTAGTCGCGACCACCGTCGCGCGCGTAGCCGTAGGCGCCGTACTGCGCCAGGCCGAGCCCGTGGCCCCAGCCCTTCCCCTTGAGGACGAACGTGGCGGCAGGCCGAGCAGCCGCCGCGCACGACAGTGCGACGACGAGGGCGATGGCTGCCACGAGAACCCGACGCATGAAGACCCCTATCGGCAGAGAGGGTACGTCAGGGCAGTAAGGATTGCATGAGGAGAGCTCGCGCCGGGCCCCCTAGGCGAGACGCTCGGCGTACTGGCGCCGGTAGTAGTCGGCGTACTCGCCCGACTTGATCGGCTCCCACCAGGAGCGGTTCGAGCGGTACCAGTCGACCGTCTGGGCCAGCCCGTCTTCGAACGCTCGCTCCGGCGCCCAGCCGAGGCCGCGTAGCTTCGCGGAGTCGAGGGAGTAGCGGCGGTCGTGCCCGGGCCGATCGGTGACGTGACGGATGAGGGAGGGATCGGCGCCGGTGAGCTCGACGATCAGGCGGGTGATCTCGACGTTCTCGAGCTCGTTCCCGCCGCCGACGTTGTAGACCTCGCCCGCCTCGCCCTCGCGCAGGACACGCTCGACGCCGGCGCAGTGGTCCTCGACGTGCAGCCAGTCGCGGATCTGACGTCCGTCGCCGTAAACCGGGAGCGGCTCTCCGTCGAGGGCGTTCGTGACGAAGAGCGGCACGAGCTTCTCGGGATACTGGTTCGGGCCGTATGAGTTCGAGCCCCGGGTGATCGATGCGTTCACGCCGAACGTGCGCACGTAGGCCGGCACGTGAAGGTCGCCGGCCGCCTTGGCGACGCTGTAGGGGCTGGACGGGTTGACCGGGTCGGTCTCCCGCGCGGAGCCACCGTGCTCCAGGTCGCCGTACACCTCGTCCGTGGAGACCTGGACGTAGCGGGCGCCGGTGCGCCGCACCTCCTCAAGCAGCACCTGCGTCCCGAAGAACTCCGTGCGCCCGAAGTCCGTGGCGCCGAGGATCGACCGGTCGACGTGCGTCTCGGCGGCGAAGTTGACGATCGCGTCGCAGCCCTCGGCCGCGCGCGAGACCGCCTCGGGATCGGCGATGTCGCCCACGCGGAGGTCGGCGTCGACCCCGTCGAGGTTCTCCTTCCGGCCCGAGTAGGTGAGCTTGTCGAGCACGACGACGACCTCGCCCGCCGCGACGAGGCGCTTGACGAAATGGCTGCCGATGAACCCGCAGCCGCCTGTGACGAGGACGCGCACGTCACTGATCGTAGTCGGCGTACCATTGGTGTCCATGCCTGAGGCAACGCGAGCGCTCCTGGCGGTCGCGGCCGCGGTCGTGACCACTGCCGGCTGTGGGTGGACGGAGGGCCCTCATCCCGACCTCATCACACTCGAGGAGGCCCGCGCTCTCCCGGGGCCGGCGCCGTATTGGGTCGGCGAGAGTTTCGAGGAGCTGCCGCTGAAGGCGGTCGTCGGGCCGACCTTGCCGCTGGAGGTCGACTACGGGGAGTGCAAGTACGAGCCCAACGAGGAAGAGGGCTGGGGCTGCGACTCGCCGCTCGGGATCGAGACCAAGCCGATCTCGGAAGAGTCTGGGCTCAGTTGGCCAGAAGACCCCTGTCGGCGGGTCACCGTGCGCGGGGTCGCCGGCGCGTTCTTCGAGACCGGCTCCGCCGCCCACCTTGAGCTCTACAGCGGCAACCAGACGATCACGATCGTCGCCGACTCGTCCGGGCGGGCGCTCCGGGCGGCCGAGGCGCTTCGGTCGGTGGACGCCGAGCGCGCCACCACGGAAGACCTTCCTCCGCCCACGATCGACGTCGTGCCCGGGCTCGCCCGCTGCTCCTAGGCGGCCGCCGAAATGCGGGCACAGCACGCGCGCAGGCCCTCACGCCAGTGCGGAAGCCGCGGGGCGCCCTCGCGCTCGCTGCGGAGCACCGAGTACGCCGGACGCGGCGCCGGCCGGCCCAGCTCCTCCGTGGAGATCGGGAAGACCCGGCACGTGAGTCCCGCCTCCTCGAAGATCGCCGTGGCGAACTCGGCCCACGTGCAGTCCCCTTCGGCCGCCACGTGCCAGACGCCGCCCGGCAGCGCGAGAAGCTCGCGCGTCGCCACGGCGAGGTGGCCGACGAACGTGGGCGAGCCCCGCTGGTCGTCGACAACCCGCACCTCGTCCCGCTCCGCTCCGAGGCGGAGCATCGTGCGCACGAAGTTGTTCCCTGTCCAGCCGAAGAGCCAGGAGCTGCGAACGATCCAGCCTTCCCGCACCTCCTGCTCACCGAGCAGCTTCGAGCGCCCGTAGGCTCCGAGCGGCGCGGGCTCATCCGACTCGAAGTACGGCTCGCGCTTCGCCCCGTCGAAGACATAGTCGGAGGAGAAGTAGACGACAGGTGCGCCGAGAGCGACCACGTTCCGCGTCCCAACCACGTTGACCCGGCGCGCTGCCGTCTCGTCCGCCTCGGCCCCGTCCACGTCCGTCCAGGCGGCGGCGTGCAGCACAAGCGACGGGGCGTAGCCGAGCACGATCGGCTGCGTGACGTCGAGCTCGGCCCGCGTCCGGGCGTCCGCATCCGGGAACGCCTCGCGGAGCGCGGCGCCGAGCTGGCCGCCGGCCCCCGTTACGAGGACGCGTCCCGCTCCGAGAGGATCGGGCTGTCCGTGCTCCACAGGTGCCTGACGCGCGGGTCGTCCCAGGGGATCCCGTGCTCGTCCGGGTCGGTCGGGTCGTACTCGCGGGTGACGTGGTAGCAGAAGAGCAGGTCCGTCAGCGCCTCGAACCCGTGCGCGTGCTGTCCGGGCACGTAGACCGCCGCGGGATGGTCTTCGCCGATGTCCACCGTGAACGTCTCGCCGGTCTCACGGTCGAGGATCACCACCCGCGCCATGCCGGTGAGGCAGGCGAAGAGGTCGTCCTGGCCACGCTCGTGGTAGTGGAGGCCCCGGATCACCCCCTTGCGGGAGAACGAGACGTTGGTCTGCACGGTGCGCTGCGGGAGTCGGCCGTCGCGGCGGATCTCCACGAACCAGCCGCGGTCGTCTTCGAAGACCTCGAGCGGCAGGAGGAGGACGCCCGGGATCACGCCTGCTTGTTCGCCCCGGTCTCGTCGATGAGGGTCCCGATCCGTCCGAGGGCCTCGTGGGTGCCCGCGTCCCGCCACCAGCCGCCGACCCGCGCCGCGCGGAGGCGGCCGCGCTCGGCATACCAGCGGTTGACGTCGGTGATCTCGAGCTCACCGCGCGAGGAGGGCGCCAGGCCGCCGATGACCTCGAAGACGTCCGGCGGGTAGCAGTAGAGGCCGACGACCGCGTCGCTCGACGGAGGCGCGTCGAAGCGCAGGTCGACGACGCCGGCCTTCTCGACCACGTCGGTCACGCGCCCGTCCTCCCCGTAGACGACGACGCCGAAGCGCTCCGGGTCGGGCACCTCCTTGACGAAGATGAGCGCCTCGGCGGGCGCCGCGGCCCAGGCGCGCACGGCCTCGGCCTCGACGTGCTCGAAGATGTTGTCGCCGAGGCAGACCACGAGGCTCTCCCCGCCGGCGAACGACTCGGCCATGCCCACGACCTGCGCGATCCCTCCCGGCTCGGTCTGCACTTTGTACGTGAGGTCGAGGTCGAAGAGGAGACCGTCGCCCTCCCGCTCTCGCACCCGCCCGTCGCCGAGCAGGTCGATGAAGTCGCCGGCGTGGCCCTGGCCGGTGACGAGCAGCACGTCCTTGATCCCCAGCTCCTGCATGAGCTGGAGCGGGTAGTAGACCATCGGCCAGCGACCGACGGGGAGCAGGTGCTTGTTCGTGATGCGCGTCAGCTCCTGGAGGCGAGTCGCCTCCCCGCCGGCGCAGATCAGCCCCCGCGCGCGGATGCCGTTCCCGTCCATGACCGCATGATGCTACTCCGCGAGGGCGGCGCGGAAGGCCTGCTCGGCATCCTCGCCGTAGACGGCGAAGACGACGCGCTCGAGGCCGCCCGGGTCGTACGACCGCGCCTCGCCCACCATGATCGCCGCGCACTCCTCGAGCGGAAACCCGCCCACTCCCGTGCCGAACGCGGGCAGAGCCAGCGAACGGGCGCCTACCTCGTCGGCGACCTCGAGGACACGACGGGTCGTCAGGGCGATCGTGTCGGCGTCGGTGCGGAGGTCCTGGCCCATGACGGCGCCGTGGATGACGTGCCGAGCAGGGAGGCTTCCGGCGCCGGTGACGACAGCGTCGCCGATCTCGATCGGGCCCTTCGCCACCGCCTCGCGCTCGATCTCGGCGCCTCCCGCGCCCTTGATCGCGCCCGCCACCCCGGCGCCCATCCAGAGGTGGTCGTTCGCGGCGTTGGCGATCGCGTCGACCTCGAGCTCGGCGATGTTGCCCTCGACGACCTCCAGCTCCATGCGAGGGAATCTAGCGTCCCGTCGCGCTCGGTGCCGGCGTGCGCGCCGGCTTGAGCTGGAGCGGCGACGAGAGCCTCAGGAGCGGCGGACAGCTCGCCGCGCGGCCTTGCGGGCGCGGATCGCCGGCGCCTGGCGGACGGCGGCGACCCAGACGTAGACCAGGAAGCCGATTCCCGCCCCGCCCGCTGCGAGAAAGCGTTGCATGGCTACGATTCTCGCATGACCCAGCGGAGGAACATCGACCGCCTCACGAGCGAGATGGAAGAGCTGTTCGCCGACCTCTGGTACCACCGCCTCGCGCCCCAGCGGCCCGGCTTCCGTCCACGCGTGGACGTCTTCCGCACGGAGGATCCGCCGGTCCTCCACGTGGTCGCCGAGGTTCCCGGGGTCGAGCCCGACCAGATCGACGTGGCCGTCAGCGACGGCGTCCTCGTCATCTCCGGCCGCCGCCGGCGCCCGCAGGGCGACGGTCGACGCTACCAGCACATCGAGATCGACCACGGCGTCTTCGAGCGCCGGATCGCCCTCGGCGACGGCTTCGACGCCTCCGCGGCCGAGGCGACCTACGAGCACGGCCTCCTCACGATTGCGGTGCCGCTCAGGCAGCAGGTGGCGGGCCCGGTGCGGGTGCATATCCGTGGAGGGGAACCCACGTGAGCACGGTCGAGGAGCGGGCCCCGGGCGGAGAGATCGAAGGCACGGCGACGCTGCCGATCCTGCCGCTCCGCGAGAGCGTGGTCTTCCCGGCGTCGGTGACGCCGCTCGCGATCGGGCAGGAGCGCTCCATCCGCCTGGTCGACGAGGCGCTCGCCGGCGACCAGACGATCGCGCTCGTCACTGCGCGCTCGCCGGAGGAGGAGGCCGAGAGCGCTGAGGACCTCCACGAGGTCGGCACCTCGGCCGTCATCCACAAGATGATCCGAGTCCCCGACGGGACGTTGCGGGTGCTCGTCCAGGGCCTCGAACGGATCCGCCTGGACTCGGTCGAGGAGACCGAGCCGTACCTCACCGGCCGCTTCACCCCACTCCCCGACGTCGGCGAGGAGGACAAGGAAGCAGAGGCGCTCGCCCGTTCGGTCGAGGCCCTGTTCGGCCGGGTCATCTCGCTCGCCCCGTACCTTCCCGAGGAGCTGCTCCTCGCCGCCGCCAACGCGGAGACGCCGGGCGCCCTCGCCAACCTGATCGCCTCGACGATCCGGCTGAAGACGGAGGAGAAGCAGGAGCTGCTGGAGACGGTCGACGTCGAGGAGCGCCTGCGCAAGCTGACTGCGATCCTCTCCCGCGAGCTGGAGGTGTTCGAGCTCGGGACGAAGATCCAGTCCCAGGTCCAGGAGGAGATGGACAAGTCGCAGCGCGAGTATTTCCTCCGCCAGCAGCTCAAGGCGATCCAGGAGGAGCTGGGCGAGACCGACGAGCAGCAGGCCGAGATCGCGGAGCTGCGCGCCCAGGTCGACGAGGCGAGCCTCCCCGAGGAGGCCGACAAGCAGGCCCGGCGCGAGCTCGACCGGCTCTCCAAGCTCCCGCCCGCCGCGGCCGAGTACGGGGTCATCCGAACCTACCTCGAGTGGATCCTGTCGCTCCCCTGGAACGAGACGACCGACGACGACCTCGACCTCAAGGCGGCACGCAAGATCCTGGACGAGGACCACTACGACCTCGAGAAGGTCAAGGAGCGGATCGTCGAGCATCTGGCCGTCCAGAAGCTCACGAACAAGCTTTCCGGCCCCATCCTCTGCTTCGTCGGCCCGCCCGGCGTCGGCAAGACCTCGCTGGGGCAGTCGATCGCCCGCGCGCTCGGCCGCAAGTTCGTGCGAGTGTCCGTCGGCGGGGTGCGGGACGAGGCCGAGATCCGCGGCCACCGGCGAACGTACATCGGCGCGCTGCCCGGCACGATCATCCGTGCGCTCCGCGATGCCGGCACGAAGAACCCGGTCTTCATGATCGACGAGATCGACAAGATGGGCTCCGACTGGCGCGGCGATCCCTCGAGCGCGATGCTCGAGGTGCTAGACCCGGCGCAGAACTCCACCTTCCGCGACCACTACCTCGACCTCCCCTTTGACCTCTCCCAGGTCCTGTTCGTGACCACGGCGAACCAGCTGGAGACGATCCCCTCGCCCCTCCTCGACCGCATGGAGCTCATTCGCGTCGCCGGCTACACCGAGGACGAGAAGGTCGGGATCGCGCGGCGCTACCTCGTGCCGAAGCAGCTGGAGGCCCACGGCCTCGCGGCCAAGCAGGTGACGCTCACGGAGAAGGCGCTGCGGTTGCTCGTCCGCGAGTACACCCGCGAGGCAGGCGTGCGGAACCTCGACCGCGAGATCGCCGCGCTCTGCCGGAAGGCCGCGCGCGAGATCGCGGAGGGCAAGCGCAAAGGCGCGCGCATCGACGAGGCGCGCGTGCGCGCCTGGCTCGGCAAGCGGCGCTTCTCGGCCGAGGCGCGTCGGCGCACGTCCGATCCGGGCGTCGCCACCGGGCTGGCGGTGACGCCCGTCGGCGGCGACGTCCTCTTCGTCGAGGCGACGGCGATGCCGGGCAGCGGCAAGTTGACGATCACGGGCCAGATCGGCGACGTCATGCGCGAATCGGCGCAGGCGGCGCTCTCCTGGGTGCGCGGCCACGCCGGCGCTCTCGGGCTCGACTCGGACTGGTTCGCCGAGCGCGACGTGCACATCCACGTGCCCGCCGGCGCTGTGCCGAAGGACGGGCCCTCCGCAGGCACGGCGATGACAACCGCCCTCGCCTCCCTGGCCACCGGCGTGCCGGTCTCCGAGGACGTGGCCATGACGGGCGAGATCACGTTGACCGGCCAGGTGCTCCCGATCGGCGGCATCAAGGAGAAGGCACTGGCGGCAGAGCGCGCCGGGATCGGAACCGTCATCCTCCCCAAGGAGAACGAAGCCGACCTGGACGACCTCCCCGAGGACGTTCGCAAGACGATGACCTTCGTCCTGGCGGACTCGATCGACGACGTGCTCGAGGCGGCGTTCCCCGCCGCGACGGTGAAGGAGTTTCCCCAAGCGGCGCGCGGGTAGATAATCTCGCCGACGACGACAACGAAAGGACGAACATGAAGGACAAGGTCTACGGCGCAGTGGACACGGCTCGACCCTACGTCGACCGCATCGCGCGGGACGACGAGCTGCACGAGCACGTCAAGAACGCCTACACGTCAGCTCGGAGCATCTACGACGAGCTGCTCGGCGGTCGCGGCCCACAGGCGGTCGCAACCCGGGTCGCCAAGGACAAGGACATCCAGACCGAGCTCAGGAAGGCCGTCGAGGAGCTTCGACTTGCGGGCGGCCGCGTGCAGGGGAAGGAGTCCCACACGAAGCGCAACATGTTCCTCCTCCTGACGGGAATCACGCTCGGCGTCCTCTTCAACCCGGCGACGGGCCCGCAGACGCGCAAGTGGCTGAAGGACAAGGTCCTCGGCTCCGAGCAGCCGTTCGAGTACCAGCCGAACGAGAACTAGGCGCGAGGCCGCTCCGGAAGCGGCTACGCGACCTCGATCGGCCGGGACTCGGCAGAACTCGCGGCGCTGCCTAGAACTGGTTGATCGGGCCGATCAGCGACGCCCCCATCGACATCAGCACGATTGCGTGCGGTCCGTCGTGCGCTTCGGCGTCATGCCCTGCGGCCTCGCCGAAGGCATCGGCCGCTTGCTCGCGGAAATTGCCCACCCAGCCGCCGTTCGGCAGGGCTCCAGTCACCTCAGGCGGATGAAAGACGCCCCGGCAGACTGCGACGAACGTGGCATGTGCGCTGAGATCGGGAGCTTTCCCGACCCCTCCGCCACCGGGCGTGTCCACGATGCCTTCGAGCTCTTCGGACGTGATTCCATCGAGACTCTCCACGAACCAGGCAACCATCGGGGAGTCCACGCTGAGATGCGGATTGACCTCGACCGTCTTCGCCTTCTTCACCTTCGGCTCTGCGGGCATGGCGGCCTCCTTCTAACGGGGTGAGCGACTATACGCCCGTACGAGTCTTCGGAGCGAGGCGATGCCGGAACGCACGCGGTCGACACACATCCCGTCCGCGACGGCCATGCCCCGGGTCAGACCCCAGGGCGTGGCTCGAAGGGACCGGCGACGCTGGTGGGGTCGGCTAGGCGCCGAAACCGGGCTCGGCGCCGACGATCTCCGGGCCGGGTTCGCCCTCGCCGAAGAGGGTCGGGACGATGAGGTACGAGGAGAGCGTGTCGTCGCCGAGGCCCGAGAGCGTGGAGATGTCGTCCGCCTGGAGGAGTACGGCGCCGACCTTGGGCGCCGGGCCGGGGTCGGGGGACCACGAGCCGAAGTTGAGGTCGTCCAGGCGGAGCCAGGCCATCAGGTAGGGATACGGGTCGATGGCTCCGTCGTAGCCCATCCAGAGCAGCTCCCGCGGATGGATCTCGAAGTGCAAATGGGGCGGCGTTCCCGCTGCGTCGCCCGTCGTGCCCACGAAGCCGATCACGTCTCCGGCCTTGACCGCGGCACCCTCCCTGGCAAGAGGCGAGTACGCCGAGAGATGGGCGTAGTAGAACTCGTTGCCGGCCCCGTCGCGGACCCAGAGCCGGTTGCCGCCGACATCGTTCCAGCCGACGTTGAAGAGCGTCCCGTCGGCGACGGCGAGCACCGGCGCCCCGAGCGGGGCGAAGATGTCGACGCCGTGGTGCCAGGTGGTCGTGCGCGGGGCTCCGAAGCTGTCCGACGTCGACGCGGGGCCGTATACGGGGAATACGTAGCCGGCATCCGTCAACTCGGGATCGACGTCCGGCGGAGGCGTTCGCACGGTGGAGGGCACCTGCGGCGCCGACGGAGGGAGCGGCTCCTTCGCGGGGCCGTCGTCGGACGGCTGGGGCGACGGTGGCGGCGACGGCTTCGGCTTGGGAGCGCTGGCGGCGGCTTCCGCGTAGCCGACCATGATCTCCGTCCCCGCCGGCAGGCCTCCGTGGGCCGCCGTCAGGACGACGTGGAGCCCGGTGACGAAGCCCCGGTACCCGAAGCGGGGGCCGCGACTTCGGACGACGGCCTTCTCCAGGGTGATCGCATAGCCCCAGTCCCCGAGCGGTACGCGGGCGTTCTGGCCGGCTCGCACCGGCTCGCCGAGAACGACGAGGTTGGAGAGCGAGGAGGCGGTGAGATCGCCGTTCGCGCCCGTGCCCGACGCCCGAGCGCTCCCCTCCACGAAGACGCCGTCCACTGTGACCTCGCCACCGAAGAGCGACACCGACCGGACGGACGCGCTGCCCCCTGCGGTCGAGCCGGAGGCGCCCGCCGCCGTGCGGGCCGTAGTCGAGATCCCGCCGGAGGTGACGGCGCCGTCGGCGTAGCTCCAGCCGTCGAGGGTCGCGCTCCTTCGCGGCGGGGCCGAGACGGAGGCCGACGACGCGCCGGCGCCGTTGGGGAGCACGACTCGGATGCCGAACGCAGCGGCGGAGGAGCTGGGCGCGCCCTGGGCGGCGGCCGAGGCGCCCAGCCCGAGTACCGCGAGGGCGACGAACGCCGCTTGAACGACGCGGTGGCTCACCATCAGGAGATTATCGGCCCGGGAGGGCGGGTGAAGAGGGTCAACGGTCTCGGGTCGACCACAGGAGCTGAGCGGCCACGAAGAGCAGGAAGACCGAGAACAGGCTCCGCAGGAGCTCGTCGTCCAGCGACGTCGCCAGCGCCGCGCCCCCGACCACGCCGAGCACGGAGGCGATGCCGATGGCGATCCCCACTTTCCAACGAACGTTTCCCGCCCTGTGCTGCTGCCAGGCGCCGAAGGCGACGACCGGGATCATCGCGGCGAGCGAGGTCGCCTGGGCGTCGAGCTGGGTGAGCCCCACGACAAGGACGAGGGTCGGGACGAAGAGAATGCCCCCGCCGACGCCGAAGAGGCCCGAGAGCGCGCCGGCGCCGAAGCCGAGCACGAGCGCGAGGACGACGGTCGTCGTGCTCATTCGAGGACGAGGAGGACCGCGACGCCGACGATAAATCCTGCGAACAGCCGGGTGAGCAACGTCGAGGAGATGCGCCGCTGCAGGCGCACTCCCGCAATCGAGCCGGCCAGGGCCGGGAGCCCGACGAGCGCAGCCGAGCTCCAATCGACGTGGTCGAAGAGCGAGAAAGAGAAGGTCCCGGCGAGGGCCGTGATGCCGATCGCGGCCAGGGATGTAGCCGTGGCAGCCTTCGAGTCGAAGCGAAGCAGAAGCACGAGAGCGGGGACGACGATGACGCCTCCCCCGACGCCGAAGAGGGCGCTCAGGAAGCCCGATGCGACGCCGACGCCCGCGAGCATCAGGAGCGTGCGTGTCGGCGGCACGGCCGTATCCTAGGCGGGCCGATGGAGGCCGCGGAGCTCCTCGCCCCTCTCGCCGACGCTCCGGAGCGGAGCGCGCTCGTGCTCGATGTGGACGGCACGCTCGCCCCGATCGTCGCGCGGCCCGAGCTCGCGTCCGTGCCCGTGGAGACGCGGGCGGAGCTGGGCCGCCTGGTGGACCGCTACCTGCTCGTCGCCTGCGTCAGCGGCCGCTCGGGCAAGGACGCGCGCGCGCTGGTCGGAGTCGACGGGATCGCGGTCGTCGGCAACCACGGCCTCGAGCTCGACCCGCGCGCGCATGCGTTCGGCGACGAGATCGCCCGCTTCAGGGACGCCATAGGGCTTCCGGTCGAGGACAAGGGTCTTTCCCTCACGTACCACTACCGCGAGGCCGAGGACGAGGAAGCGGCCCGCGCGAAGCTGGAGCAGGTGGCCGCGCGTGCGCAGGCCGAGGGCCTCGACCCCCGCTGGGGACGCAAGGTCCTGGAGATCCGCCCCCGCGTCGAGGCGAACAAGGGCACGGCCGTGCGAGCATTGCTCGGCCGGTCGGGCGCCCGGCTCGGCCTCTACGCCGGCGACGACGCGACCGACCTCGACGGCTTCGCCGGCCTCCGAGCCGCCGGCCTCGAGCACGCGATCTGCGTCGCGGTCGCCTCCGACGAGGGCCCGTCGGCGCTCCGAGCCGCGGCCGACCTGGTTGTCCTCGGCCCCGAGGAGATGGCCGCGCTCCTACGTCTCCTGTAGGAGCTCCCACGCCCGGCCCACGTCGTTCTCCGTCGTCCGATGGTGGCCCACCGCCAGGCGGAGGACGTAGCGGCCGTCGAGGACCGTGTGGGAGAGATAGGCCTCGCCGGTCGCATTCACGCGGTCGAGAAGCGCCGCGTTCTCCTCATCAGAGCCCCCGCGGCGGAAGCAGACGACCGAGAACGGAACCGGGGCAACGACGTCCCAGCCCGGCGTCTCCTCGACCCAGGAGGCGAAGAGCCGCGCGAGGCGCATGTGCTCCCGGATCAGCGCCTGCAGCCCGTCGCGGCCGTAGCAGCGAAGAACCGCCCAGAGCTTCAACGAACGGAAGCGGCGGCCGAGGGCAGGGCCGTAGTCCATCAGGTTCGTGACGCCGTCGTCACTCGTCCGCAGGTACTCCGGGAGGATGCTGAACGCGTCGCGCAGGACCTCCGGGCGCCGCGTGTAGAGGATGGAGCAGTCCACAGGCGTGAACAGCCACTTGTGTGGGTTGACCACGAGCGAGTCCGCCCGCTCGACGCCGGCAAAGGCCCAGCGGTTCTCCTCGCAGACCATCGCCGGCCCGGCGTAGGCCGCGTCGACGTGGAGCCAGGCACCGGCCTCGGCGGCGAGCGACGCAATCTCGCCGACCGGGTCAACGGAAGTGCTCGACGTGGTCCCGACCGTCGCGACGACCGCCGCGGCCTCCCGCTCCCGCAACGCGTCGGCCAGGGCATCCGCTCGCAGTCGAAACTCGGCGTCGGCGGGGACCTTCACCAGCGGAAGCTCGAGGAGCCTTGCCGCCTTGTCCACGGAAGAGTGGGCGTGCTCCGAGCAGAGCACTGCGCCGCCGGGCCGCAGGTACCGGGCCGAGGCGAGCGCCGCCAGGGTGGACGTCGAGGCTGTGTCCTCGATGTGCCCGTGCAGCCCTTCCGGAAGGCCGACGAGCTGGCGGAGCCAGTCCACCGCCACCTCTTCGAGCTCGGTGGCAGCCGGCGAGGTGCGCCAGAGCATCGCGTTCACGTTCAGCGCGGCCGCGAGAAACTCGGCCAGGATCCCCGGCTCGCTGCCCGAGATGGCGAAGTAGGCGAAGAAGCGCGGGTGGTTCCAGTGCGTGATCCCTGGCAGCAGGAGCTCGTCGAGGTCGCGGAGGACGGCGGAGAACGGCTCCGGCCGTTCCGGCGGCGAAGCGGGAAGCGCCGCCTTGATCTGGCCAGGCTCGACCTGCGAGAGCACCGGCAGCTCGCGCACGCCTTCGAGGTACCGGGCGATCCACTCCGCGGTCGCGGCCGCATCCTCCCGGAAGTCGCTCATCACTTCAGCAGCCTCTTGACCTCGGCCCAGGAGCGCGTGTTGACGACCTGCTCCGGGGTGAGCCAGCCTCGCCGCGCCTGCGCAACCCCCAGCTCGAGGTTGTCGAGCTCGTGCAAGCGGTGCGCGTCGGTCGAGACGACGATCCGCACGCCGGCCGCCGCCGCGGCGCGGGCGAGCGTGTCGGTGAGGTCCAGTCGGTCGGGCTGGGCGTTGATCTCGAGAAAGGTGCCCGTCTCGACGGCCACCTCGCAGATCCGCTCGAAGTCGAGCTCGTACGGCGGGCGCCGGTTGATCTTCCGCCCGGTGGGATGGCCGATGCAGTCGACGTGCGGGTGCTCCATCGCCGCGACGAGGCGCCCCGTGAGGCGCTCCCGTGGCCCGTCGAAGCCCGAGTGGATCGAGGCCATTACCCAGTCCCGCTCGGCGAGCGACTCGTCGGCGAAATCGAGGCTGCCGTCGGCGCGGATGTCCACCTCGATGCCGGCGAGCACCCGGATCCCCGACACGCGGCCGGCCAGCTCGGCGATCGCCTCGGTCTGCGCCTCGAGCCGCCCGTCTCGCAGGCGCCGTGCATGGTCGCAGATGGCGACGTAGCGGTGTCCGCGCTCCTTCGCCGCGAGGACCATCTCCTCGAGAGTCGCCCGCCCGTCCGACCAGTCCGTGTGCATGTGGAGGTCGCCCTTCAAGTCGCCAACCTCCACAAGGTGGGGAAGCGCTCCGTCGCGGGCGGCTTCGAGCTCGCCCCGGTTCTCGCGGAGCTCCGGAGGGATCCACGCGTAGCCGAGGTGGGCGTAGACCGCGTCCTCGTCGCCGGCCTGGAACGTCTCGCCCCCCTCGACGTCGAGCACCCCGTACTCGCTCACCGAGAGGCCGCGGCGGACGGCGTCCTCGCGCAGGGCGACGTTGTGGTCCTTGGAGCCCGTGAAGTGCTGGAGCAGGTTGCCGTAGCTCTCGGGCGGGACGACGCGAAGGTCGAAGCGGAAGCCCTCGTGGGAGACGACCGTCGCCTTCGTGCCGCCGCGGGCCACCACCTCAGCGACCCACTCGCGCTCGGTGAAGAAGGCGGTCAGCGCGGGCGGGTCGGTCGCTGTGGCGATGAGGTCGAGGTCCTTGGTCGTCTCGCAGCGCCGCCGAACGCTCCCCGCCTCCGAGACCCGGTCGGCGAGCCCGCTGGCCTCGATCTCCGCCACGGCGCGGCGGACAGCGGGCAGAGCCTTGCCGAGCAGCGTACGACCGGTCGCCGCCGAGGCCTTCGGCGGGGACGCCAGCGACTTCAGGACTTTCTCCTCCGTCTTCGCGCCGAGCCCGGGCAATGCCCGTAGGCGCTCCTGCTGGGCCGCCGCGCGCAGGTCGTCAAGCGACTCCACGCCGAGGTCCGACCAGAGCTTGCGCGCCGTCTTGGGACCGAGGCCGGGAACGTGCATGACCTCCACGAGGCCCGGCGGCAGCTTCGCTCTCAGCTTGGCGAGGGCAGCCATGTCGCCGGTCTCGACGACCTCCACGATCTTGCCCTCGATGGTCGCGCCGATACCCGAGAGACGAGTGGCCTTTCCGTCCAAGGCCAGCTGCGCGACCGGAACGGCCGAGTCCCGGATGCGGGCCGCAGCCCGCCTGTACGCGGCCAGGCGAAAGGCGTCCGCGCCGTCGAGCTCCAGCATGTCGGCCAGGAGCTCGAAGCGCTCGGCCAGCTCGGCGTTGCTCGGCAGCTGCGCGGGCACGGCGGCGATGATACGCGCGTGCGACTGGTCGTCTGCGTCCCCACCTACGACGAGCGCGAGAATCTCGAGCCGATGGTCCGGGCGCTCGGTGCTGTCTTCACCGAGCTCGACCCCGACGGAAGGGTGCTCGTGATCGACGACGACTCCCCGGACGGCACGGGCGCGCTGGCCGACCGGCTCGCGGGCGAGCTCGGCTTCCTGGACGTGCTCCACCGGAAGAGCAAGGAGGGGCTGGGCCCGGCCTACGTTGCCGGCTTCGAGCAGGCTCTGTCCGCCGGCGCCGAGCTGGTGGCGACGATCGACTGCGATTTCTCGCACGACCCGAACGACCTGTCGCGGCTCGTCGAGGCGACCTCCCGAGCGGGGGTCGCGCTCGGCTCGCGGTACGTCCCCGGCGGCGGCACGGAGGACTGGGGGGCTCTGCGCCGGCTCGTCAGCCGCGGCGGTTCCCTCTACGCTCGGGCGGTGCTCGGCATCCCGATACACGACCCGACCTCGGGGTTCAAAGTCTACCGTCGGGAGGTGCTGGAGGCGATCCGGCCCTCGCGCATCGAATCTCGCGGCTACGCGTTCCAGATCGAGACCGTCTATCGCGCGCTTCGCGCGGGCTTCGCGGTGGAGGAGCTTCCCATCCGCTTCAGCGACCGCGCCGAAGGGGGCTCGAAGATGGGGCCGGGGATCGTCCTGGAAGCCGTGCTGCGGGTGCCGGCGCTGCGTATCGCGGCGGCGCGGGGCGAGTTGTGACGCGGGCTATAGTGGCCGCGTGGCCGAGCTCCTCGCCGTCGGAGACGCCGATTTCGAGCGTCAGGTCCTCCAGGTGGAGGGCCCCGTCGTCGTGGACTTCTGGGCCCCGTGGTGCGGTCCGTGCCGCGTGGTCGGCCCGATCCTCTCGGACATGGCCGACGAGCACGACCACGTGCGCTTCCTGAAGCTGAACGTCGACGAGAACCCCGCCGCGCAGGCGCGCTACAGCGTGCTCTCGATCCCGACGGTGATCCTCTTCGAGGGCGGCGAGGCGCGGGAGACCGTCGTCGGCGCCCGCTCGCGCAGCCACTACGAGGCCGCGTGGGATCGCTGGCTCATCCCGGCGGCGTCCTGAAGGAGTCCCACCCGCCGAGATCCGGCTCGACGCCCGAACCGTCCTCGCAGCGACCGACGACCGCGAAGCCGAGCTCGTCCGCGTCCTGGGGCGTGAGCGCGGCGACAAGCTCGTAGTCCTCGCCCAGCGTCCAGAACGGGAGGCCCGCAACCTCCTCGATCCCGGGTGCGCGGGGAATCCGGTCCGGCTCGAGCACGATCCGGCAGCCCGAGCGCTCGGCGATGCGGGCGGCGTCGCTGGCGATCCCGTCCGAGAGGTCGACCAAGGCGTGGGCCACGACTGCCAGTCGGCGGCCCTCGGCGAGCCGAGAGGGAGGACGGCGGTGGCGCGCGACCAGCTCGTCGAAGCCGGAGAGGCCCTCGCGGAGCGCGTAGAGGCCGGCGGCCGCGGCGCCGAGCGGGCCGGTCACGACGAGCACGTCGCCCGGACGGGCACCGGCGCGGCCGGGTACCCGCTCGCTCCTCCCCACGGCTGTGACCGTGATCACGAGGGTCTCGGCTCGCGTCGTGTCGCCACCGCAGATGGGGACACCGGCCTCGTTGAGCCCTTCGTAGAGCTCCGCGATCACCTCCGCGTCGGTCTCGGGCGGAAGCGCGAGGACCACGAGCAACGCCTCCGGCTCGGCGCCCATGGCAGCGAGGTCGCTCAGGTTGACGGCGGCCGCCTTGTAGCCGAGGTCGCGCCACGATGTCCAGTCGCGGCGGAAGTGCACGTCCTCGACGAGGGCGTCCTGGGTGACGACGACACCACCAGCCAGGACGGCGCCTTCCGCGTCCTGTCCGCAGGCGAGCCCGCGGCGCTCGAGCTCAGCGAGGAGCCCGAGCTCCCCGAGCTCCGAGAGCCTCAAGGTGGAAGACGTCGACGGGGCCCGAGCCGGCGCCGAGCTCGGCGAGCCCGTGCCGGACAGCCTGCGAGGCGATGGCCGCGGCTCCCCGAGCCGCCTCCTCCAGGGGCTCGCCGGTGGCCAGGAGCGCGGTCAGGCTGGCGGAGTGCGTGCAGCCCGCTCCGTGCGTCGCCGCGTCACCGTAACGCTCGACCGGGATGGCAACGTGGCGCTCGCCGTCGAAGAGCCAGTCCACCGCCTCGGTCCCGTGGCCCCCGGTCACGATCACCGCCGGAGCGCCCAGCTCGTGAAGCGCCTCGGCGAGCGCCCGCCGGTCGGCGTCGTCCGAGTACGGAAGCCCGAGCAGGGAGCAGGCCTCGTGGAGGTTCGGCGTCACAACCGTGGCGAGCGGGAAGAGCTCCTCGACGAGGACGGTCACGGCGTCGTCCTCGAGGAGCTTCGCGCCCGACGCGGCGACCATGACCGGGTCGACCACGAGCGGCACGTCGTGCTCGCCGAGGAAGTCGGCGACCGTCTCGATGATCCTGGCGCTGAAGAGCATGCCCGTCTTGGCGGCATCGACCCCGATGTCGTCCATGACGGCATCCAGCTGGGCCCGCACGAAGCTCGGCGGTGCCTCGTGAACCGCCGTGACCGACGTCGTGCTCTGGGCGGTGAGCGCCACGACCGCGCTCATGCCGTGGCAGCCGAGCGCCGCGAACGCCTTCAGGTCCGCCTGGATCCCCGCACCTCCGCCGGAGTCGGAGGTGGCGATCGTGAGACAGCGGGGTACCACGGACGACAAAGCTAGCATCGGCTCCATGGCGGTCGTGACCTGGAAGGGGATGCTCGAGGGCGAGGAGCTCGCCTACCTGACCGAGATCCCGGGCAACGAGGCGCGGCTCGTGCCGCTGCCGGAGCTCCACCCGCAGCTGGAAGCGTCGTTGCGCGCCCGCGGGGTCGAGGCGCTCTTTGCCCATCAAGCCGAGGCCCTCGCCGCGGCGCGCCGTGGCGAGAACGTCGTCGTGGCGACTGGCACGGCGAGCGGGAAGACGCTCGCCTTCAACCTCCCCGTCCTCGACGCACTGGCCGCCGAGCCCAAGCTGCGCGCCCTCTACCTCTATCCGACGAAGGCGCTGGCCCAGGATCAGGCGCGCTCGCTCGTCGAGCTGAACGTTCCCCGCGTGAAGCCCGCGATCTACGACGGGGACACCGAACACGAGCGTCGCTGGCAGATCCGGAAGTGGTCGAACGCGATCCTGACCAATCCGGACATGCTCCACATCGGCGTCCTCCCGCACCACGACCGCTGGGCCGACGTGCTCGCCAACCTCCGCTACGTCGTCGTGGACGAGGCGCACGTCTACCGCGGCGTGTTCGGCTCCCACGTGGGGAACGTGCTGCGGCGCCTGCGACGGGCGGCGCGGATCTACGGCGCCGACCCGCAGTTCCTGTTCGCATCGGCGACCATCGCCAATCCCGGAGACCTGGCCCGCTCACTCCTCGGCCACGAGGCGACCGTCGTCGAGGACGATGCCGCACCGCGGGCGGCCCGAACGATCGCGTTCTGGAACCCGCCTCTGCTGGACGAGCCGCTGCAGCTGCGGGCGAGCGCGCTCGGCGAGGGCGCGCGGCTGCTCGCCGAGCTCGTCTCGCGCGGCCTGCGAACGATCTGCTTCGCCAAGAGCCGCAAGGCCACCGAGCTGATCCACCGCTTCGCGGCCGAGCGGCTCGACGCCGAGACGGCCGCTCGTCTCTCCCCCTACCGGGCGGGGTACACGCCCGCCCAGCGGCGCGAGATCGAGCGGCGGCTGGTCGCCGGCGAGCTGCTCGGCGTCACGGCGACCGACGCGCTCGAGCTCGGCATCGACATCGGCCTCCTCGACTGCGCAATCTCCGTCGGCTTCCCGGGCACCGTGGCGAGCCTCCGCCAGCAGTGGGGCCGAGCCGGCCGGCGGAGCCACGGGCTCGCGGTGCTCGTCGCGAGCGAGGACGCACTCGACCAGTTCTTCATGCGCGAGCCTGAGGCGCTTCTGGGCCGGCGGGTCGAGGCAGCCATCCTCGACCACGCCAACCCGCGGATCCTGGACGGGCACGTGCTCTCGGCGGCCTTCGAGGGGCCGCTCGACGAGCACGACCGCGAGACGCTCGGCGACGCAGCCCTCGAGCGCGCCGGGGCGCTGGTCGAGGCCGGCGAGCTGCGCAAAACACCGGCGGGCATCGTGTGGGCCGGACGCGACTATCCGGCCGGGCGGGTGGCATTGCGCTCCGCCAGCCCCGAGTCGATCGCCGTCATCGACGTGGCCACGGGAGCGGTGCTCGGCCTCGTGGAGCGGGAGCGCGCGTTCTCGACCGTGCACGAGGGCGCCGTGTACCTCCATCTGGGCGAGTCGTATCGCGTGCTCGAGCTCGACCTAGCCACCCGCGCTGCACTCGTCGAGGCCTTCACGGCGGACTACTACACCCAGCCGAAGAAGGAGACCACGACCGCGATCGAGGAAGCCGAGCTCTCGGCACGCCGGCTCGGGATGGAGGTCTCGTTCGGGCGAGTCAGCGTCACCGAGCAGGTGATCGCCTACCAGCGGAAGTCGATTCGCGACCAGGCGACCCTCGAGCTCGTGACCCTCGACCTCCCACCGACCACCTTCGAGACGGAGGCGATCTGGTACGTGCCCGCAACCGAGCAGCTCGAGGGCCTCGAGCCCCTCCCGAGACTCCTGGGCTCGCTGCACGCGGCCGAGCACGCCATGATCGCCATCCTCCCGCTCTGGGCGATGTGCGACCGATGGGACATCGGGGGCCTCTCGACGAACCTCCACTTCCAGACGGGCCGACCGACCGTCTTCATCTACGACGGCCACCCAGGAGGCGTCGGCATCGCACGCCGCGGCTACGACGAGCTCGAGGGCTGGGTCGGCGACACGGAGCACCTGCTCGCCGGCTGCCCGTGCGCCGACGGCTGCCCGTCGTGCGTCCAGTCTCCGAAGTGCGGGAACCTCAACGAGTTCCTCGACAAGGCAGGCGCGCTGACGCTCCTGCGGCGGATGCTCGCGGGCTAGATCCGGGACCTCGACGCCGCGAACGGAGTCGAGCCCCTGGTCGACGCGGGCCTTGTCGCGGCGGCCGCCGTCTCCGAAGACGTCGTCGAGCGCCCCGTCGCGGGCGAGGATCGTGTCCGCCTCGTCTCCGCCCCGCAGGCGGTCCTGGCCGCCGGAGCCGACGATGTAGTCTCGTCCGGCCGCGCCCCGCAGCCGGTTGGCTTGTCCGTTTCCGACGAGGCGGTCGTCGAAGCTGGAGCCGTCGACGTTCTCGATCTGCGCGAGCGAATCCGTGCCGTCCCCGACCGCCTCGCCGCTTGCGAGGTTGACGACGACGCCGATCCGCCCGTTCGCTGGGAAGAAGGTCGCGTAGTCGACGGTGTCCGTGTCTGCGCCCCCGGTCAGCGTGTCGGCCCCGGCGAGCCCGCGAAGCGTGTCGTTTCCGTCTCCACCGTCGAGCACGTTGGCCGCGCCGTCGCCCGTGAGAGCGTCCGCGCCGCTGCTTCCGGTGACGTTCTCCACCGCCGTCAGCAGGTCGGTGTCGCCGGAGCTCGAACCGGTGCCGGCCGTCAGGTTGACTGTGACGCCGGGCGGCTGCATGGAGTAGTCGGCGGTGTCGGAGCCTGCGCCGCCGTCGAGGACGTCGCTGCCGGCAGTCGCGACCAGCGTGTCGTTGCCCGCGCCGCCAGCGAGGACGTTCGCGGTCGGCCCACCGGCCAGGGAGTCCCGACCAGAGCCGCCGGTGACGTTCTCCATCGCGGCCAGGGTGTCCGTTCCGGCGCCGACGGTGTCCTGCGGGCCTGCGAGCGAGAGATCGACGGTGACCGCGAGCGTCGCCGAGGCGTAGTCGGCGGTGTCGGTGCCGCCGCCGCCGTCGAGGCTGTTCGCTCCTACCGTGCCCGCGAGCGAGTCGGCGAAGGAGGAGCCGAGGACGTTCTCCGAGGTCAGCACGGTGTCCGTCCCGGCGCCGCCGGTGTTCTGCGCGGCCAGGCTGGCGAGATTGAGGGTCACGCCGCCGTCGGCGGCCGAGTAGTCGAGCGTGTCCGACCCGGGCCCACCCTCCAGCGTGTCGTTCCCACGAAGGCCCGCGAGCGTGTCGGCGCCGTCGTTCCCGACGAGGACGTTGGCGGCCGCCTCACCGGTGATCGAGTCGTCGCCGGAGCCGCCCGTGACGTTGGCGATCGCGTACAGCGTGTCGGTGCCGGTCGTGGCCGTGGCCGCGGAGCCGGGGCTCGCCCCGTTCACCGGGCCAAGAAGGACGGTGACTCCCTCGGCGAAGGAGGAGTAGTCGACCGTGTCGGCGCCGAGGTTGCCGTGAATCGTGTCGTCGCCGGCGTCGCCCTGGAAGATGTCGTTGCCCGCGCCACCGGAGAGGACGTTCACGGCCGGGTCGCCTCCGAGGACGTCCGCGCCGCTCCCTCCGGTCAGGTTCTCGAAGCCGGCGACCGTGTCCGTTCCGGCTCCGCCCGTCGCCTGAGCCGAGCCGTTGGCCAGGCTCAGCGTCACGCCACCCGCGACGCCCGAGTAGTCCAGCGTGTCCGAATCGGCGCCGCCGTCCAGGACGTCGTTCCCGGCGCCCTCGAGGATCGTGTCGTCGCCGTCGTCGCCGAAAACGACGTCGCTGCCCGAGCCGCCGGTGAGCCGGTCCGCGGCCGGCCCGCCGTTCAGGGTGTCGTCGCCCGCCCCGCCGTCGAGGATGTCGTTGCCCGGGCCGCCGGTCAGATCGTTCGCGCTGCCGCTCCCGACCATGACGTTGTCGCCGGCACCGCCCACAGCGTTTTCGATGTCGGCGCCGACGTTGTCCGACTCTCCGGCTTCGCCGTCGTCGAAGACGCCGTCCATGGTCACGGAGACCCCAGCCGCCCGAGCGCCGTAGGTGACGAGGTCGTTGCCGCCGCTCCCGGCCATCGTGTCGGTGCCGTTGGCGACAGCCTCCTCGTCGAAGACGTCGTTCCCGAGCCCGCCCGTGAGGGTGTCGCCGCCGTCTCCGCCCGCCAGCGTGTCGTCTCCCGGGCCGCCGGTGATCGTGTCGTCGCCGCCGCCTCCCGAGAGGGCGTTGCCGCCCGCGTTGCCGGTGATCGTGTCGTCGCCGTCGCCGCCCATCACGGCGTCGTCGCCGCCGTCGCCGTTCATCGTCAGGACGAGAATCGTCGCGGCTCCAGTCACTGCGTCTCCGCCGCCCGAGACGGTGTCATCGCCTCCGCTTCCGCTCATGGTTCCGACCTCGACGTTGGTGAGGGTCACGTCCACGTCGTTGTCCGCATTCAGGTTGACGCCGCTCGCTCCCAGCATGATCGTGTCCGCGGAGGAGCCTCCCGTCACGGTGACGCGGTCCGCGACGCCGGTCGAGAGATCGACGACGAACTCGATCTCGGGCGCGCCTGACCCCTCGACCGCGGCACCGGGCGCAAACTGGCCCCCGCTGAGGTCGATGGTCACGTTCTCGGCGCCCGTCGTGCCAGTGACGACGATCGTGTCGGTGAGCGCGGTCGTGGCGGCGCCGCACGCGGTGACGCCGACCATGATGCGGCCGAGGTTCGCGCCCGTGCCCACCGCGATCGAGGCGGAGTCGCCTGCAGCGGTCATGCTCACGGTGGCCGTGCCTGCTCCAAACGCACAGCTCACGGCGCCCTGGGCAGGGGCGGCCGCGGCCAGCGCGACCAGCACGACGAGGACCTTGATGAGTGAGCGTGTTCGGATCATCGGCCGCTGCGCCGACATTTCGACAGTTACACCCGAATCCTTTAGGGAGAACGACGGGGGCGCGGAACCAGCTCGCCGCCGCAGTTCGGGCAGATCGACTCCATCGCGTCAGCGCACGACGGGCAGAACGTGCACTCATAGCTGCAGATGCGGGCATCCCCGCCCGCGCCGAGCGCGGCGCCACAGCGCTCGCACACGGCTCTGATCTCGAGCGCCATTCCTACCGCCTTCCTACCAAGTCGAGCGCCAGCTCGACCGCCTCGGCAGGGGTCTCCGCGTGCTCGATCCCGTCGCCCACAGCGCCGGGGCCCGGGCCGAGAACGACCACCGGGCGTCCGAGGACGCGGGCAAACGCCACCTCGGCGAGCGTGCCCCACCTGCCGCCGACGGCGACCGCCGCCTCGCTCGAGGCGACGACCGCGAGGTTCCGGGCATGGCCCGTGCCCGTGGCGACCACGTAGTCGATCCAGGGATTGGCGTCCCGTCCGCTCTCTCCGGGCAGGATCCCTAGCGTCGTCCCTCCCGCGCTCTTGGCTCCGCGCGCAGCCGCTTCCATGACCTCTCCGAGCCCGCCGCAGACCACCACGCACCCACGCTCGCCCAGCAGCCGCCCGACTTCCTCCGCCTGCTCCATCCACTCCGTGCCGCTACCGATGACCGCGATCTGCACGGCCCGATGATATGACTGGCGCCGTGAGGAGTCGCGCTGCCCGAGGCGGGACGCTCGTCCTCGGCGGCGGATTCGCCGGCGGATACGTCGCCCGCCTGCTCGGCGCTCCCGGTGCGACGATCGTCAGCCCGGAGAACTTCATGCTCTACACGCCGATGCTGCCGGAGGCGGCATCCGGCACGCTCGAGCCCCGGCACGTCGTCGTCCCCCTGCGCGTCATGTGCCCACACGCCGAGCTGCTGCTCGGCGAAGCGACAGCGCTCGACGAGAGCGCGCGAATCGTCCGGGTGCGTACCCACGAGGGCGAGGTCGACGTCGGGTATGAGCAGCTGGTCGTCGCACTCGGCGCCGTTCCCCGGACGTTGCCGATCCCTGGGCTGGGAGAGCACGCACTCGGGTTCAAGTCCCTGGCCGAAGCAATCCACCTGCGCAATCACGTCCTCCGCGAGCTCGAGGCCGCTGCGGCGAGCCTGGGAGAGACCGAGCGCCACCTGACCTTCGTCTTCGTGGGCGCCGGGTATGCCGGCGTCGAGGCGCTCGGCGAGCTGTCGGACCTCGTCCGGGGCGCGCTCCGCTACTACCCCGAGCTCCGCTCGGCTCCTCAGCGGTGGGTGCTGGTCGACGCGGCGCCGGCGATCCTTTCCGAGATCCCCTCCCCGCTCGGCGAGTACGCCGCCCGCGAGCTCGAGCGCCGTGGCGTCGACATCCGCGTCTCGACGACGCTCCAGTCGGTCGACGCGGAGGGAGCGGTTCTCTCCGACGGCACCCGTCTCGAGACTCACACGCTGGTCTGGACCGCGGGCGTCAGGCCCCACCCGCTCCTGGCCGAGCTCGGGCTGCCACTGGACGAGCGAGGCCGCATCCTCGTCGACCCCACCCTCAGGGTCGAGGGCCGCTGGAACGCATGGGCGCTTGGGGACTGCGCGCGGGTCCCGAACGAAGCGACCCCGGGCCGGCCGGATCCTCCCACCTGCCAGCACGCTCTCCGCCAGGCCCGGCGCCTGGCCAAGAACCTCAGGGGGAACGCGCAGCCTTACAGCTACCGGATGCTCGGCCAGGTGGCGACGCTCGGCCGCTACAAGGGAATCGCCGACGTCCTCGGCCTGCGCCTGCGCGGCTTCCCGGGCTGGTTCGTGACGCGGACCTACCACCTCTTCCAGCTGCCTCTTGTCTCGCGCAAGCTTCGGGTCGTCCTGGACTGGACAGTGGCGCTCTTCTTCCGGCGCGACATCGCCGAGCTCTCCATGCTCGGCCAGCCGCGTGTCCTCGGCGAGCCCGAGCAGCGACCCGAACCAGATCGGCTGTAAACCACCCAGCGCTCAGCGCCGATAACAGCGTCCATGAGATCACTGCTGCGGGTACAAACCGCGTCGGCTCTGCTGGTTGGCGCGGCGGCCGTGGCCCTCCCGGCCGCGACCCTCATCCTCGTCGGCCGCAACGAGGTCCACCCCGGGGATGGCCTCCACTTCTACGGCGTCGGCTTCTCCGCCGTCATCGCGACCGTCGCGGCGGTCGTGCTGACGATCGCAGGGGCCCGCCGTGGCGACGCACGCACGGTCCTCGTCGGCGCGGCCTTCTCGGTCATGGCCGCCTTGCTGGCGCTGCACGGACTGGCGACGCCGGGCATGATCGTCGGCTGGAACGGCCTCGTCGCCTTCACGGGCGGCGCGACCCTCATCGTCGGCGCAGCCGTGCTCGCCCTGGCCGCTCTTCCGTCGGTCAACCGCCCACAGAGCATTCGGCGCCTCGTCTTCCTCCAGATTCTCCTCCTGATCTCGGTGGCGCTCGTCGGAACGGTCGGGATGCTGAAGCCTGGCTTCGTTCCGTCTGTCCCCGAGGCCGGAAGCCCGCTTGCGCTCGTCTTGCTCACGGCCGGCCTTCTCCTCTACGCCTTTCTCGGCGTTCGCGCGATCAACACCTTCCTCCTCACCCACCGGCGTGCGGATCTGCTCGTCGTCGTCGGCCTCTCGTTCCTCGGAACCGCGGTGGTAGGAGCGCTCGTCTTGAACTACATGCAGCTTGGCTGGTGGCTCGGGCACGCCTTCGAGTTCCTCGGCATCCTCTTGGTCTCCATCCCTGTGGCCGCGGATCTCCGTCGCGCCCAGCCTTCACGCTCGCTGACGGGCGGGCCACGCGCGGGAGAGCTCGTCCAGGCCGAGGATGCCTTCCTCGGCGCCCGCGTTCGCGCCCTCACGCTGCGGCTGGCGGAGAAGGACGAGTACACCGAGGGCCACACCCGCCGCGTCGCCCTCCGCGCGGTGCTCGTCGGCGAGGAGCTGGGTCTCGGCCCGAACCGGCTTCGCGTCCTCGCCACGGGCGGGCTCTTGCACGACATCGGCAAGCTCTCGGTCCCTGACGAGATCCTGAAGAAGCCGGACTCGCTCGACGAGGACGAGTTCGCCGTCATCAAGAAGCATCCCGAGTGGGGACACAAGCTCCTGGGCGAGCTCGGCGGCTTCTCGGACAGCGTCCGCCGTCTTGTGCTCGACCATCATGAGCGGCTCGACGGAAACGGGTATCCCAATGGCCGCACCGCGTCCGAGCTGGATGTCGAGACCCGCATCCTCACGGTGTGCGACGTCTACGACGCGCTGCTCTCGGTTCGCGTCTACCGGGACGCCTGGACGCACGACAAGGCTATTGGCCTCCTGCACGAGCAGACGGGGTCCGCGTTCGACCCGGCCTGTGTCCGCGCGCTCGAGCGCGTGCTGGCGCGCGACGCCTCGCTCTCGCTGGGCATCGCAGTCTAGTCTCCCCCAATGCCATCGGAGCTCGAACGGGCGCTGGCCTTCGAAGGGACGCTGCGCACGCGTTGCGCCGAGCGAATCGTCCCCTTCCGTTTCGGCCACGCGTACTTCAACGACAGCCACCCACGGGTCTGGTACTTGAACACCCTGGTCGTCGACGGGAAGAGAGACGTCGACCCGGGCGAGCTCGCGGCCGAAGCCGAGCTCCTGCACACGGACGCGGGCCAGGCCCACCGTCACTGCCAGGTGCTCGACGAGGCCGTCGGAGCCCCGCTCGAGAAGTTCTTCCGCCGAATCGGCTGGCAGGTGGATCAGGAGCTGGTGATGGTCCACCGAGGCGTCGGCGAGCGCTCGGCGGACACGTCCGCGGTGGAGGAGGTGGCCCGCGAGGATCTGCTCCTGCTCCGGAAGGAGATCAGCCGTGCTGAGGACTGGGCGGACGACGAGGAGGTAATCGACGAGGTGCTCGACGCGAACCGCCTCTGGGAGCAGGCCGGAAACGCCCGCTACTTCGCGGTCAGGGTGAACGGCGCGCCCGTGGCCGCGGCCGACCTCTACTCGGACGGCAGGATCGCCCAGGTCGAGGCCGTGGCGACGCTGCCGGACCAGCAGAGGCCGAGGCCACGCGAGCGCCGTCGTGCTGCGAGCCGTCGAAGAGGCGCTGGCGACCGACCCCCAGCTTGTCTTTCTGACCGCCGCGGAGGACGACTGGCCGAAGGAGCTGTACGCGCGCCTCGGGTTCGAGGAAGTCGGACGAACGTGGGACTTCCTGCGGAAGCCCGCGAAGGTCGCCGCTACCTGAGCGCGGCGAGCGCCTTGCCGAGCGCCTGCCGCATCGTCAGCACCCCTTCGTAGAGGTCGCCGTCGCGCTGCACCCGCTCGAGGACGACCTCCATCGTGAAGGCGGCTGGATCGAGGTCGGCCGTGACCTCCTCCCAGCGAAGCGGCGTCGAGACGGGAGCTCTCGCGTTGGGACGCACCGAGTAGGCCGAGGCGATCGTCTTCCCCTCCCCGTTCTGGTTCGCGTCGACCAGGACGCCGCGGCGCTTCGCCTTCGCCCATTCCGTCGTCACTAGGCCGTGGTGCAGGCGGGCTAGCGTCCCGGCGATGATCTCGGCGAACTCGCGCGTCTGGTCGTAGGAGTAGCGCCGCGCGATCGGGACGAGGACGTGGAAGCCGTCGGCGCCGCTCGTCTTGGGAAAGCCGGCGAGGCCGAGCGCGTCGAGCACCTCCCTGATGAGGAGCGCGACCTGGACGACCTCGGCGAAGCCGACGTCCGGGGACGGGTCGAGGTCGAAGAGGACGAAGTCGGGCGTGGACGGCTTGTCGACCTGCGAGTACCACGTGTTCATGTCGATGCAGCCCATGTTGACCATCCAGAGGAGCGCGAGCTCGTCGTTGACGAGCGGGTAGCGGAGCGTCCGCTTCTCCCGCGTCGCCCGCGAGGTGGAGCGGTACGAGAACGTCGGGATCCACGCGGGCATGTGCGAGGGCGCGTCCTTCTGGAAGAAGTGCTTTCCCTCCCAGCCGTCCGGATAGCGCTTCATCGTGAATGGGCGCTTCCGCAGGTGCGGGACGAGGACCGGCGCGATGTCGCGGTAGTACGCGATCAGGTCGCCTTTCGCGATTCCCTCCTCGGGCCAGAAGGGCTTGTCGAGGTTGGAGAGGCGAAGCACGCGCTTGCCTCTGCGGATCTCGGTGGGGAGCGGCTCCTCTCGGCGCACCTCGCTCGATTCCTTGTCCTCGCGCAGCCCCTTGTAAACCGGCGCGCGAAGGCGCCCGTCGTGGGTCCACTCCGCGAAGGAGACCTGGGCGACCAGCTCCGGCTCCACCCAGACCACATCGTCGCGCCGCACCTTCGGCATCTTCGGGACGTCTCGAAAGGGCGACGTGGGGCGCTCGAGCGGGCGGAGCAGGCGCATGAGCCGTTCGATCTCCTCGTCGTCGAAGCCGGTGCCGACGTTCCCGGCATAGGAGAGCTCGCCGCCGCGCCTGACGGCGAGGACGAGCGAGCCGAGCGAGCTGGCTCGACGGCCTTTCCCCCTCGTGTACCCGGCGACGATGAGCTCCTGCTCCTGGTGGGTCTTGACCTTCAGCCAGTCGCGCGTCCGCCTCCCCGCCTGGTAGCGGGCCTCGGCCTTCTTGGCAACGATCCCCTCGAGCCCCTGCGCCTTCGCCGCGGCGTAGAGCGCCTCGCCGTCGTCGAAGGCCTCGGAGAGCCTGATCGCCTTCACCCGCCCGTCGAGGAGCTTGGCCAGGCGCTTCCGGCGCGCTACGAGCGGCAGGTCGAGCACGGGCTCCCCGTCGACCTCGAGAACGTCGAAGACGTAGTAGACGAGCGGGCCCGAGCCCTGCTGCATGACGCTGAAGCTCGAGCGGCCGTCCTCGTCGAGGGCACAGACCTCGCCATCGAGGACGCAGTCCGGCGTGCGAATGCTGCGCTCGAGCGCCCGCGCCACCTCGGCGAAGCGCTCCGTGAGATCGTTCCCGCGCCTGCTCTTCAGAGTCACCTCGCCCCCGCTCACGTAGGCGAGCGCGCGATAGCCGTCCCACTTCACCTCGTAGATCCAGTCAGATCCGGTGGGAACGGCGTCGGCCAGCGTCGCGAGCATCGGCGCGTACTCGCCCCGCTGCCTGACCACGTCGGCGCCCTCGTCCCGCTTCCGTACCAGGAGCCAGTTCTTCTCGTCGCCGTCGAGCCGTGCCGGGACGAGCGTCCACAGGCCCATGAGCCGCTCGCCGGCGAGCCGCACGGTCAGACCGCCGTCGGGCTTCTCCTCCACGAGCTCGTACGTCCCCCGGTCCCAGATCTCGACGGTGCCGGCGCCGTAGTGGCCGGCCGGAATCTCACCCTCGAAGGTCGCGTAGTCGAGCGGATGGTCCTCGACGTGGACGGCCAGGTGCCGCTGTCCCGGCTCGAGCGGAATGCCCTTGGGGACGGCCCAGCTCGCCAGCGCCCCGTCCCGCTCGAGGCGGAAGTCGTAGTGGAGCCGGCGGGCGTCGTGGCGCTGGACGACGAAGACCGGCGCGCCCTCCTGCGCCGCCCGCCGAACGGCTCGGGAGTCGTGCCCTTGCTGCGCTTCCGCTCGTAGTCACGAAGGCGCGCCACTCCGGAAGCATGCCGAGGTTTGGCGTCGCGTGGGCCGGGTATGACGACTCCGGGTAAGAACTGCCGATCGGGGGGTTGGCAACGGGGCCGGCTGCGCCGGCCCCGTTGTTGTCCACAGACAGCGGTCACAGGGCAGCGGGGATAACTCTGTGGACGCTGTGGATTGCTGAGCTCTCGACCTCTACTCGAGGTAGATGCCCATGGCGCGGAACTTGCGCCGCCGCAGGCGCCTGCGCTCGTTGGCGTCGAGCGGATCGAGCTCGGCCAGCGAGGTCTTGAGCGAGCCCGCGAGCAGCGTGGCCGCTTCGTCGTGATCCGTGTGCGCGCCGCCCGAAGGCTCGGGAACGATGGCGTCGATGACGCCCAGCTCGAGGCAGTGGCGGGCATCCGGCTTGAACGCGGCCGCCGCCTTCTTCGCCTCGCCGGCGTCGCGCCAGAGGATCGCGGCGCAGCCCTCCGGCGAGATGACGGAGTAGATCGCGTTCTCCTGCATCAGCACGCGGTCGGCGACCGCGATCGCCACGGCGCCGCCGGACCCGCCCTCGCCGATCACGCAGGTGACGCTCGGTACCCCGAGCCGGGCCATCGCAAGCTGACAGCGGGCGATCCAGCCCCCCTGCCCGTGCTGCTCGGCCGTCACGCCTGGATAGGCGCCGGGGGTGTCGACGAGGGTGATCACCGGGAAGCGGTGCCGGTCGGCGAGCTCCATCGCCCGCATCGCCTTTCGGTATCCCTCGGGATAGGCCATCCCGAAGTTCCGATGCGTGCGCTCGCGAATGTCCCTCCCCTTCTGGTGGCCGACGAGCACAACCGTGCGGCCGTCGAAGCGCGCCAGGCCCGCAACGATGGCGGGGTCGTCCGCGAACGAGCGGTCGCCGTGCAGCTCGACGAAGTCGTCGCAGATCCGCTCGACGTAGTCAAGCGTGTAGGGGCGGTCCTGGTGGCGGGCGAGCTCGACGGCATGCCAGACCTCGTCCTCGCTCGGCTCGGAGGCGATTCTGTCCAGCTGTCGCTTGAGCCTGGACATCTCGCCCGACACGCCCGACGCCGCGCAGGAGCGGGAGGTCCCGCAGCTTCGCGAGCCGCTCCATGCAGCTTGAGCTGCTCGACCTGGCTCGACGGCGTCTCGGCTCACGGTGCCACTGCGCCCGCACGAACATGGCGAGGAGCCGCCCGACGAAGGGACGGAGCTCGGCGCGCGGCACGATGGCGTCGACGTGACCGAACCGCGCGTTCGACTCCGCCAGGCCGAAATCCTCCGGCAGCCGCTCGCGTGTCGTCTGCTGCACGACCCGAGGGCCGGTGAACGCGAGCAGCGCGCCCGGCTCCGCGATCGTCACGTCGCCGAGGCTGGCGAAGCTGGCGAGAACGCCAGCGGTCGTCGGGTGCGTCATGACGGAGATGAAGGCGCAGCGGGCCTCGCGCAGCTCCTCGACCGCGCAGACCGTCTTCGGCAGCTGCATCAGCGAGAGGATCCCCTCCTGCATGCGCGCGCCGCCCGAGGCGGTGACGCAGACGAGGGGAACCGTCGGGAGGCCGCCCGCTCGCAGGCACGCACGAGCTTCTCCCCGACCGTGCTCCCCATCGACCCGCCCATGAACGCGAAGTCCATGACCGCGAGCTCGCACGGGCGTCGCTCGATCGCCGCGGCGCCCGCGATGAGCGCGTCGCCGAGCCCCGTCGCGACCTCCGCCTCGGCCAGGCGATCGGTGTACGCCCGCAGGTCGAAGAAGCTCAGCGGATCGGCCGAGCGCAACGCCGCGTCCTGCTCGGCGAAGGTGCCCCGATCGGCGAGCTGGGCAATCCGCTCGCGTGCGCGCACCGGGAAGTGATGGCCGCACTGAGGACAGACCCGCAGCGTCTGCTCGAGCTCGTCATCGCGATAGTGCGAGTGACAGCGCGGACAGGTGTTGGGGTGCCGCTTTCCGTCGTCGCTCGGCGCAGCCTCACGGTTCTCGACGGTGACGTCGACACGGCTCTCCATGCCGGCCATCTTACGGGGCCTCCGCACCCACAGTCCGGCCGCGCCGGCGAGCCGGGCGACCGGCGCGATGTTCGCCGGAGCGGGGCCCAGCCCGGTGACGCCGATGCCCGCAACCGGTCTCTCCTCCGCGACCCGCCGCAGGAGCGCGAGAGCCTCGACCACGGTGAAGCCGCCCGGCTCGGGCATGAAGCACTCAACCTCGTCCTCGGGATCGAGCACGTCCGCGTCGAAGGCGACGTAGACGGCGTCCGCGCCTTCCAGAGCTCCTTCGAGCTCCTCCACTCCGGTGCGAAGGCCGCTCGCGGCCATGAACTCCACCTCGGGTGGATCGAGGTTGCGGGCGCCGAGCAGCACCGCGTCAGCAGGATGCACGTTGCCGGAATCGAGGAGCATCCGAAAGGGCATGCCCCAGAGGTTTCCGCTGGGAGAGCTCTCCGGCGTGTTCAGGTCTCCGTGGGCGTCGAACCAGACGACCGCGAGACGGTCGTACCGCGTGGCCAGCCCCTCGACGGCGCCGACGTGGGTGCAGCAGCAGCCACCAAGCACGACCGGCCGTTCCGGCAGCGCCGCGGCAAGCGCCAGGTTCTGCTCGGAGAGCGAGCCTTCGTCGACGACTGCCGTCTCGGGGTACGGGAGCTCGAGAAACGCCGCCTCGGCCATCCGGTCGCCGCCCGTTCCCCAGGCGCGCGGCACCCGGACGAGGCCGGCCGGGAAGGTCGTCCCGCACGAGTGGCATTCGTACTCGCCGGTGTCGAGGGCGACGGCGGTCAGGGTCCGGCAGACAGGGCACTTGGCCCGGAGTCGCGACATCGCGTCCCAGGCTACCGGGACGCGGGCTCCGCCGGGATGACGCGATCGAGCACGTCCGGGAGCGGGCCGAGGTCGGTGAGCTCGGCCTCGCGCGGCAGGTCGCTCGTCTCGCCGAGCCGGTTGACCCAGACAGCGGGAATGCCGAGCTCCTGTGCGGGAGCGATGTCGTGGAAGAGGCTCGCCGCCACGTGCACATGCCGGCCTGCCTCCGGACTGAAGCGCTCGGTGAACGCCCGCCAGTGACCGTGCGCAGGTTTGTACGAGCCGATCTCGCCGGCGACGACGGAGCCGTCGAAGGGGACGCCGATGGCCTCCATCGAGGCGGCGAGGAGATCAGGATCCGTGTTCGAGAGCGGCACCAGCCGCCAGCCTCGGGCCCGCAGCTCGGCAAGCGCACCAGGCACCTCGGGGAAGACGGGCCAGAACGGCAGCGAGTCTCCGAGGGCGGCCTCCTCGCCGGCGGGAAGCTCGAGACCCTCGCTCTCCGCCAGCAGACGCAGCGTCTGGCGCAGCACATCCCGGTAGCGCAGCGAGCCCTCGAGCTCGACCCGCGGCTCGATCTCGTTGTAGCGCTCCAGGAGCTCCGGGGCGTCGGCGCCGGGCCAGAGGCGGGCGAGCTCGCTCCCGATGCCGTCGTTCCAGTCCACGAGCGTCCCGTAGACGTCGAACGTCGCCCAGCGCTCGCTCACGCTAGTCGGCGAACTTCCTGATCACGAGGCAGGCGTTGTGCCCGCCGAAGCCGAAGTTGTTGGAGAGCGCGACGTCCGTCTTCCACTCCCTCGCCTCGTTCGGGATGTAGTCGAGGTCGCATTCAGGGTCCGGCGTGTCGTAGTTGATCGTCGGAGGGACGACGTCACGCTGGACGGCGAGCGTCGAGATGATCGCCTCGATCGCACCGGAGCCGCCCAGGCAGTGGCCCGTGGCTCCCTTAGTGGACGAGACGGGCGTCCGGCGCGCCTTCTCCTCGCCCAGCGCAACCTTGATGACGCGCGTCTCGGCGGCATCGCCGACTGGGGTCGAGGTGCCGTGGGCGTTGACGTAGTCGATCTCATCCGAATCGACGCGACCGTCTTCCATCGCCATGGTCATCGCCCGTGCGGGGTGCCGCCCGGTCGGGTCGGGCTCCGTGATGTGCTGGGCGTCCGAGGAGAGCCCGTAGCCGACGAGCTCCGCGTAGATCTTCGCGCCACGCTTCCGCGCATGCTCGAGCTCCTCGAGGACGACGATGGCGCCGGCCTCGCCCATCACGAACCCGTCCCGCCCGGCGTCGAACGGGCGGCTCGCCCGCGCGGGTTCGTCGTTGCGGCGCGAGAGCGCACGCATGGCAGCGAAGCCGCCGATGCCTACCTTCGTGATCCCCGCCTCGGTGCCTCCGGCGAACATGACGTCCGCTCGACCGAGCCGGATCGCGTCCCTCGCCTCGCCGATGGCCATGTTCGAGGCGGCGCAGGCCGTGCACTCGGACGCGAGCGGGCCGCGCGTTCCGAGCTCCATCGAGACCCAGGCCGCGCCCATGTTCGGGATGATCGCCGTGATCGAGAGCGGGTTGACTCGGTCCGGTCCGCGGTCGAGAAGCTGGTCGTAGCAGTCCTGGAAGCTCTGCAGCCCGCCGATCCCCGTGGCAACCGAGACCCCGGTCCGCTCGGTCTCCGGCTCGATCTCGAAGCCGGAATCCTCCTCCGCCATCCGCGCCGCGGCCAGGATCATCTGGGTGAACCGATCCATGCGGCGCGCCTTGCGGTGCTCGATCCACTTGGTCGGCTCGAAGCCCTTCAGCTCGCAGGCGAAGTGGACGCTGAACTCGGAGGGATCGAAGGCTTCGATTGGCGCCGCCCCGCTCTGGCCGGCGACGAGGTTCTCCCAGAACGTCTCGGCATCGTTGCCGAGCGGCGTCACCGCCCCCATGCCGGTGATCACGACCCGCCTGAGTCCGTTCTCCGAAGCCATCGCTACATCCCCAGTCCGCCGTCCACGAGCAGCACGTCGCCCGTGATGAACGCGGCCTCGTCGGAGCAGAGAAAGCGTACCGCAGTGGCCACGTCCTCCGGCGTCCCGAGCCGGCCGAGCGGAGTGTTCCCCGAGGATGAGGCCGGTCTGCTCCTCCGTCAGCGCGTCGGTGAGCTCGGTGGTGATGTAGCCCGGCGCGATGGCGTTGACGCGGACGCCGCGAGAGCCGAGCTCTCGCGCGAGCGCCTTCGTCAAGCCGATGATCCCGGCCTTCGAGGCAGCGTAGTTGGCCTGGCCCGGGTTGCCGTGCACGCCGACGACGCTCGAAAGGTTCACGATCGCGCCGGCGCGGCGGCGGAGCATCTTCCGCGAGACCGCGCGGCAGGTGTTGAAGGTGCCACGGAGATTCGTGTCGATCACCTCGGCCCAGTCCTCGTCGCTCATCCGCGCGATCAGGGTGTCGCGGGTGACGCCGGCGTTGTTGACGAGGACGTCGAGGTCTCCGAGCTCGGACTCGACGCGCTCGATCAGCTCCTGCGCCTCGCCCGGGTCGCCGACGTTCGCGCCGATCGCGACGCCGCCGATCTCGGCCGCGATCGACTCGGCGGCCTCGCTCCCGGAGCGGTAGTTGACCGCCACCCTGGCGCCGCCCGACGCCAGCTCGCGCGAAACGGCCGCGCCGATGCCGCGAGAGCCCCCGGTGACGAGGGCGACCTTGCCGTCGAGTGACGCGAAGTCGGCCACAGGCCTACGCTGCCGAGAGCATCTCCCGGAGCTTGCGGAGCGACTCCGGATCGCTCACCGAGATCGTGCGCAGCGAGCGGTCGCAGCGGCGCAGGAGGCCCGGTGAGGACCTGGCCCGGCCCGATCTCGACGAACATGCCGACTCCGTCCTTCACGAGCCCGCGAACGGCCTGCGTGAACTTGACCGGCGCCGTCAGCTGCTCGACCAGCAGGGCGGCCATGCGCTGCGCATCCTCGAGCTTCGCGGTAACCGTCGACATGAACGGCGGCGCCGGGTTCTGCCAGGTCGCCTTCGCAAGCGCGGGCTTGAGGCGCTCGGCGGCCCGGGCGACGAGCGGGCTGTGGAACGCGCCGCTCACGCGCAGCTTCACGGTCTTGCGGGCCCCACGCGCAGCCGCCTCCTCGATGCAGACGGTCGACTGCCGCGTTCTCGCCGGAGACCACGACCTGGCCCGGGCAGTTGTAGTTCGCCGGCCAGACGTCCGTCGATCGAGAGGCAGAGCTCCTCGACGACGGCGTCCTCGAGGCCGAGCACCGCCGCCATCGCTCCCGGGCGTCTCCCGTGCCGCCTCGGCCATCGCCTCGCCGCGCTCGCGGACGAGCGCGACGGCGTCGCCGGCGCCGATGCGCGCCGGCGGCCGCGAGCGCCGAGTACTCGCCGACCGAGTGGCCGATCACGAAGTCCGGCTCGCACCCGATCGTCTTCGACCGCGCGGAGGCAGGCGATCGAGGTCGCGACGAGCGCTGGCTGCTGGAGCTCGGTTCGCGTCAGTTCCTCGATCGATCCCTCGAAGCAGAGCTTCGCCACGTCGAAGCCGACCGCTTCGGACGCCTCGTCGTACACCGCGCGTGCCGCGGGGAACTCCTCCGCGATCGCGCGCCCCATGCCCACGTCCTGCGATCCCTGGCCGGGGAAGCAGAATGCGATCTTCATAGCTCCTCTCCTACTCTCTCTTACTCGCCGCCACTGGTCGTCCACGTCAGATAGACCGAGCCCCACGTGAGCCCGGCGCCGACCGCGCTCATGAGCACGCGCGTCCCCTCCTCCAGCCGCCCGGCGGCCTGGGCCTCCGCGAGGCAGATCGGGATGGAGGCTGACGACGTGTTTCCGTACCGGTCGATGTTCATCAGCACCTTGTCCGGGTCGATCCCGAGGTTCTTGACCGCGTGATCGACGATGCGCTTGTTCGCCTGGTGCGGGACGTACAGGTCGACGTCCTCGATGGTGGCGCCGCAGACGCCGAGAAGCTCCTCGGCCGAGCTGACCATCACGCGAGTGGCAAAGCGGTAGACCTCCGGTCCGTTCATCCTGATGAACTGGAGCTCCTCCTCGAGCGCCTCCCGCGAAAGCGGCTCGCGCGAGCCCCCCGCCGGGACGCACAGGTCCAGGCCGCCCGAGCCGTCCGCTCCGAGCTCGAAGCCCGCGATGCCTCCGCTGCCGATCGGCTGGAGCACGGCCGCGCCGGCGCCGTCGCCGAAGAGAATGCAGGTCGAGCGGTCATTCCAGTTGGTGATCTTGGAGAGGACCTCGGCGCCGACGACGAGAGCCCTCCTGGAGAGACCGGTGGCGACCTGGCCGTAGGCCTGCGAAAGGGCGTAGACAAAGCCGGTGCATCCGGCGAGCAGGTCGTACGCGGCTGCCTGCTTGGCGCCCAGCGAGTCGGCGAGGATCGCCGCCGTCGCCGGGAAGAGCATGTCGGGAGTGGCCGTCGCCACGACGACGAGGTCGAGCTCCTCGGGCCGCACGCCCGCCTGCTCGAGCGCCTGGCGCGCAGCCGGGAGCGCGAGATCGCTCGCGGCCTGCTCGGGCGCCGCGATGTGGCGCTCCCTGATCCCGGTGCGCGTCACGATCCACTCGTCGGAGGTCTCGACCATCGCTTCGAGGTCGGCGTTCGTCAGCACGCGCTCGGGCGCGTACGCGCCGAGCCCGGTGAGCCCGACCGCGAGCCCGTTCCCAGCGACGCTGCCGATCATGCGCCCTCCGTGACGGCGAACGTCAACGTTCCTCGGACGGCCAGCTCGCCCTGCACGGACGCCGTTGCCCTCCCACGCCCGACCGGCCCCCGCACACGCTCCAGCTCGCAGACCAGCTCCAGCTCGTCCCCGGGCACGACGATCCGCTTGAAGCGAACGTCGTCGATCCCCGCGAAGAGGGCGAGCTTGCCGCGGTTCTCCTCCGCAGAGAGCGCTGCCACCGCTCCCGCCTGCGCCATCGCCTCGATCATGAGCACGCCTGGCATGATCGGCCTGCCGGGAAAGTGCCCGGCGAGATACCACTCGTCGTCACGGACGAGCTTGCGCGCGACGACGCGGGATCCCGGCTCTAGCTCCACCACCTCGTCGAGCAGCAGGAACGGCTCCCGGTGCGGGAGGATCTGCTCGATCTCCCGCCGGCCGAACGGCGGGCTGGGGCCATTCACGCCGGCCAGGTCACCCGCCTGCCGCGTCTTCCAGCCGTACGCGCAGGCGGGCGCGAGCCCGGTGCACGTAGCACTTCGCCGTCCCGACGGGCATGCTCGCCACGCGCGAGATCTCCTCGTAGGTCATCCCGAACACGTCGCGGAGAACGACTACGAGCCGTTGGCTCGGGGTGAGGCGCGCGAGCGCGGCGGCCAACTCGCGGCGCTTGTCCGCCAGCAGCGCGGCCCGCGAGGGATCGCTCTCCTCCCCCGCCGGCTCGTCCTCGAGGGAAAGCTGCTCGGTCTGGCGGATCCGCTGGCGCGCGAGGCGGTCGCGGCACGTGTTCACGACCAGGCGGTGGAGCCAGGTGGCGAACTGTGCCTCCCCGCGAAACTGACGGAGGCGCGTGCACAGCTTGACGAGCGACTCCTGCGCGGCATCCCGCGCCTCCTCGAAGTCGCCCATGAGCTGGGCCGCAAGCCGGTTCACGCGGGGTGCATGCCGTTCGACGAGAACGTCGAGCGCCCATCCGTCACCGTCTCGTGCCTTGCTGACGAGGTCCACGTCGCTGAGCTTTCGATACGCGATCGACCGCCACGAAGGCGGCTGTTGCTCGGTAGGACGGACGGGCACGGCGGCTGGTTGCACGGCCGCGTTAGTGTAGTCCGGCCGATGGCCGACGCGCTGACGCCGGAGACGGTCGAACCTCTGCTCCAGGGCCGTTTTGGGCGCCCTTACCTCTACCGCGAGAGCTGCGAGTCAACCCAGCGCCTTCTCGACCGAAGCATCGGCGAGGGCGCGGCGGCCGTGTGCGACGAGCAGACCGCCGGCCGCGGGCGCCTCGGCCGCACGTGGAGCACACCGCCCGGCACGGCCATCCTCTGCTCCGTCCTCCTCGAGCCGCCGGCAGAGCGCGCGGTCGCCGAGCTGGCGCTTGTCGGTGGCGTCGCCGTGGCGGAGGCGGTCGAAGCGGCGCTCTTCCTCTCGGCGCAGATCAAGTGGCCCAACGACGTCCTCGTCAATCGCCGCAAGGTCGCCGGGATCCTGGCGGAGGCCGATGCCGGCACCGTCGTCCTGGGCATCGGGCTGAACGTCAACCAGTCGCGCGCGGAGCTTCCGGAGGGCACCAATGTTGCTGCCGGGTCCCTCCTGACTGCAGACGGAGTCCGGCGCGAGCGGGCGCCGATCCTGGCCGAGCTCCTCGTACGGCTCGAGCACGCATACGACCGCTGGCGGGACGGCGGCCTGGACGCAATCTACGGCGACCTCGGCGCACGAGACTTCCTGCGAGGACGCCGCGTCTTCGTGGACGGTGAGGCCGGCTTCGGCGTCGCCATCGATCGCAGGGGCCGGCTCGAAGTCGATATCGGCGGTGAGCGACGCCTCGTCGAGAGCGGGGAGGTCATCTTCGAGCGCTGACTCCTAGCGCCGTCGGGCTCGGCGGACCACGGCGTCGCTCCGGTTCAGGCCGTCGTCCGTGGCGACGACACGGACGACCCGCGCCCGGACCGATCGCCGAATCAACACGGCGCCCGCGGGACGCTCGACGACGAAGCTGCCGCCGTCGCGCCAGGTCTCCCGGCCATGCCAGACCTGCAGCTGGGCGGGCTCGCTCAGGCGAAGGCGGAGCCGCATGATTCCCTTCACCGTCCTGAGCGACAAGACGCGCACAGCCGGAGGCCTGGTGTCGAGCTCGACCGGCCGGGAGAGCCTCCGCTTCCCCAGCGAGGTGGTCGCGAGGACGACGGCGGTCGCCGCCCCGTCCCTAAGGCGGGCTCCCCGCGCGCGCCCGTTCCAGTCGACGCCGTGGGCACCGGCTCCTTGCCGCTTGGTCGAGCAGCGTTCGAAGGACGTTCTTGCCCCGCCGGATCTGAACCCGGACCGCGGCCGAGCGCGTCAGCTCGTAGCCGATCTCGAGCGCGTCGGCGCCGCCGTCGCCGTTGGGCGAGATCACGGCCGGCAGCGCGGAGAAGTCACCCAGCGTCCTATCGACGACGACCGTGACAGCACGCCTGACCTGCTCGACGCCGGCCTCCGCGGAGACCTCGATTCGGTAGCGGCCGTCGGGGACGGGGCCCCCGCCGCCGGTCGTCCCGTCCCAACTCAGGCTGCGGCGGCCCGCCGCGCGCGTGAGCTCGCCAGCAGCGTCCGGACGCCGTTGCCGGTCGCGACGCTCACGACATCGGCGTCGAGGATCGCACGACGGTTGAGCGTGAAGCGGACGGTGGTGCGCTCGCCGCTCCAGTCGCCGTTGGGGGTCACCGCGCGCGGCGAGGCCCGGAGGCGGGTCACGGCCAGCGGCGCCGGGCCGGGGACCGGCAACGTCGACGGCCTCACGTTCCCTCCCGCGTCGATCGTGTAGGTGTAGGAGGCGATCGGCGCTGAGCTCGCGTCCCAGGTCCAGTCGACCGCCGTCCCGTTGCCCGAGCCCGACGCAACCACTGTGCCTGTGGCGTCCCTTACCTCGACGTCCCACGGAAGCGCTTCCGAGAGCCGGGCCGTGAAGCGGACGGGCCCGCCGACGCTGCCTTCCGCTTCCGGGCTCCAAAGCTTCGGGAGACCGATGCGCGTGACCCGCCGCGAGATCGAGCCGAGGAGGCCGTAGATCCTGGTGCCTGGACAGCTCGTGTAGCTCGTGTCACGGTGGCCGGAGATCGCACGCAGCCGGACGACGGCTCCGGCGGGCCAGCGCGAGCTGCCGGCGGAGACCGCGTTGACCGTTCCCCGCGGGTAGACATGGCCGACGTCGAGGCGCCAGGCCAGCAGCCTCTGCAGTGCCCTCCTCGCCGCGGTCGAGATGCCTTTGGAGTCGTAGATGCCGATCACGGCGACACCGACGCTGCTCGTGTTGAAGCCGCCGGCGTGGGCGCCGATCACGTTTCGGGTGATCCCGCCGCCACGGCCTTCGAAGACACGGCCGTACTTGTCGACGAGGAAGTTGTAGCCGATGTCGTCCCAGCCGTTTCCGAGGACGTGATAGCGCTGGATTCCTCGCACGATGGCCGCTGACTCTCCGGGGGAATAGCTGTTGGAGCCGGCCGTGTGGTGTACCACGGCACGGCGAAGACGCTCCGCGATCGCCGGCTCGTCCCGCACGATCGTCTCGTCGGCGTTCCACCCGCCGCGCCTCACGATCGCCGGTTGCGGCACAGGGCCCGCAGTCGCAGCCGCACTTGACGCCTTCCCGGCGGAGGCCGCCGGGGCGCGGTCGGCCGGCGTCACGGGGCTGTCGACGTAGAACGTCCGCAGCCGGGTCACCTCGCCGGCGACGCGGTATTCGATCCAGCGGGCAGGGCCCGTCCACCAGGGGTTCCCGATCCGCCAACCGGCGCGCGCGTCGAGCTCGTCGCTCGAGACGTCGGGCCCGTCCTCCGCCTCCGGCCGGGCCGAACGCCACGGCCCGAAGCGCCCGGGACGCGCCGCGGTCCTGAACCAGACCTTGCCGGAGCCCTGCCAGTGGATCCCGACCATCGTGAAAGGCAGCGGCGCCGGGCGGGCCGTCGAGGCCCGAGCGGCGGCGAGCGGGACGTCGCGCGCGACCACGCGGACGTCTTCGGCGGCGGCGGTGCCGGGCGCGAGCGCGGTGAGCGCAAGGGTGAGCGAGAGCGAGCGGCGGATGCTCATGGGGGCGGCGGGCTCCTTCGGTACCGAAGCAGAGGACTCCTTCGTCCTCAAGGCCATCGGCAGGACCCTGATAGAATCTTTACACCGAAGTGCCGCGCTTGCGGGGATTTCTCTGCGCTTTCGCCCTCTTAGTGGCCGTGCTGGCGCTCGCAGCGGGCGCAGCCGCCCAGGAGACAGCGCCCCGCGTTCTCGTCGTCGAGTTCGCGAACGACGTCAACCCAGTTACCGAGGGGTACGTGACCGACGCGATTGAGCGCGCCGAGGACGAGGCCTACGACGCCGTCGTGATCGAGTTGGACACCCCCGGCGGCCTCGATTCCGCCATGCGTGCCATCATCAAGAAGGAGCTCGAGGCCGACGTCCCCGTGATCGTCTACGTCGCCCCGTCCGGCTCGCGCGCCGCGTCGGCGGGCGCGTTCATCACACTGGCAGCCGACGTGGCCGCGATGGCGCCCGGGACCAACATCGGCTCGTCGACGCCGGTCGCCGTCGGCGGTGGCGAGATTCCCGCGGACCTGCGTCGCAAGGTCGTCAACGACGCCGCGGCGTACGCCCGGGAGCTCGCCGAGATCCACGGCCGCAACGGCGACTGGGCCGAGCAGGCCGTCCGGGTCGCGTCCAACCTTGGCGCCCAGGAGGCGCTCGAGGAGAACGTCGTCGACATCGTGGCACCCGACCTCGACACCTTGCTGGAGGAGATCGACGGTACGCGCACCGAGCCGAAGGGCCTCGTCCTGAACACGGCGGGAGCCACAGTCGACCGGGTCGAGATGTCCCTCTGGAAGCGCATCCTCGACACCCTGGTCGACCCCAACCTCATCGTCCTACTCATGTCGATCGGGGTGCTCGGGATCACCATCGAGATCCTCAACCCGGGACTCATCCTGCCCGGGACGGTAGGCGTTATCTCCCTGATCATCGGGCTCTTCGGCCTTCAGGTTCTCCCCGTCAGCTGGGCGGGGCTCCTGCTCATGCTCTTCGCGGTCGGCTTCTTCGTCGCCGAAGCCTTCGTCCCGAGCCACGGTGCGCTCGCGTTGGCCGGAGCCGTCGCCTTCGTCGTCGGAGCGCTCATGCTCTTCGACCCCGCCGGCGAGGGCTACCAGGTGTCGATCTGGGTGGCGCTGGCCGTCGGCGGGACGCTCGCGCTCGTCACGGCGATCGTGGCGACAAAGGTCATCCGCGCGCGGCGGGCGCCCACCAAGACCGGCCGCGAGGAGATGCTCGGCGAGCTCGGGGTCGTCCGGAGCGCGATCGCCCCGGCGGGCCTCGTCAACGTTCACGGGGAGATCTGGAAGGCGCACACCGAGGGCGAGCCGATCGCCACGGGAGAGTACGTGCGAGTGCAGGGCGTCGGCGAGGACCTCGTGCTGGAGGTGGCGCGAGCCGAGGAGCCCACGGCGGTCGCCGCCTCGTCGTAGGATGCCCTCGACCGGCCCGAAAGGAGCCCGATGAACGTTGCCCTCATCGCCGTCGCCGCCGTCGTCGTCATTCTCGTGCTCCTGCTCGCGCTGTCGGTGCGGGTTGCGCGCGAGTACGAGCGAGGGGTGATCTTCCGGCTCGGCCGGCTCCACTCGCCGCCCAAGGGGCCAGGGCTCTTCCTCCTCATCCCCATCATCGACAAGATGGTGCGCGTCGACCTGCGGACGGTGACACTGAACATTCCGCCGCAGGAGGTGATCACGAAGGACAACGTGCCCGTGCGCGTGAACGCGGTCGCGTACTTCAGGATCATCGACCCGGAGCGGGCGATCGTGCAGGTCGAGAACTACATGGTCGCCACCTCGCAGATCGCGCAGACGACGCTGCGGAGCGTCCTCGGGCAGCACGTCCTCGACGAGTTCCTCTCGGAGCGCGACAAGATCAACACGATCCTCCAGGAGATCATCGACGAGGCCACCTCGCCGTGGGGCATCAAGGTTTCGATCGTCGAGGTGAAGGACGTCGAGATCCCGTCAGGGATGCAGCGGGCGATGGCGCGCCAGGCCGAGGCCGAGCGCGAGCGGCGAGCCAAGGTGATCGCATCCGAGGGCGAGTTCCAGGCTTCCGAGCGCCTCAAGGACGCCGCCAACGTGATGGCGACGAATCCGATCGCGCTCCAGCTCCGCTACCTGCAGACGATCCTCGAGATGAGCTCGGAGCGGGCGACGATCATGGTCCTTCCGCTCCCGCTCGACGTGCTGTCGCCCTTCCTGGGCAAGGGCACCGACACCACAGGCTGACGGAAGGCCACACTCCTCCCGAGCTCCGTCACGACCCGGTCTCAGGACGCTGGGTGGTTGTCGCGCCGTCGCGGGCGCGCCGGCCCGGCGCGCCACGCGCCGAGCTCGCGGCGGAGCCTGAGGATCCGACCGGCTGCCCGTTCGACGAGGGTCGGGAGGCGGCCACCCCGCCCGAGACCTTCGCCATCGGACCGCCGGGCAGGACGCCGGACACGCCAGGATGGCGGGTTCGCGTCGTTCCCAACAAGTTCCCCGCGTTCGGACCGTGGCCGCGATCGGGCGACCGCGCGGACGGGCTCTTCGCTCGCCGCGCCGCCGTGGGGCGGCAGGAGGTCGTGGTCCACTCCCCGCGGCACGTGAGGACGATCGCCGACCTCGGAAGCCGGGAGCTCGAGCTCGTCGCCGAGGCCTGGCAGGCGCGCGCCGCGGCCGCGCGGGAGGCAGGGTTTCCCTACGTCCACGCGCTCGTGAACGAAGGGGCCGGGGCGGGCGCCAGCCTTGCGCACAGCCACTCTCAGCTCGTGTGGCTCGAACACGAGCCGCCCCTCGTCGTGCAGGAGCGCGAGGCACGGCACGCGTACGGCGAATGCGTCCTCTGCCGGGTCCTCGCGGAGGAGCGGGAGCAGCGGATCCGCGTCGTCGAAGAGCGGGAGGGAGTGATCCTCCTCTGCCCCTTTGCCGGCCGCCAGCCCTACGAGCTGCTGGCGGCGCCGCTCGAGTGCGAGGCCGACCCGTTCGCCAGCGGACGCCTTGGCGAGACGCTGGCCCTCGCGGCCGAGGGGATCCGCCGAATCCGGATCGCCGAGGGCCCCGTCGCCCTCAACCTCTGGCTCCACGCAGGCGGGCACTGGCACGTCGAGGTACTGCCCCGACTCGGCATCCTCGCAGGCATCGAGCTGGGCGCCGGTTACTTCGTCAACACGCTGGCGCCGGAGTCGGCCGCCGGGGTTCTCCGCGAGTCGTAGCTCTCAGTTCCGTCTCGGCACCCTCGGCGCCTTGGCGGCCTTGAAGCGCTGGGCTGCCTCGATCGCGGCCTGCAGGGAGAGACCCTTGTCCTTGCCCTGCTTGATCAGGAGCACCGTCTCGAGCGCGTCCAGGGTGTAGAGCCGCTGCTTCTTCCCCTTCGTCGGAATGCGGGCGCGTGTCGTCCAGTAGTCGAGCTGGGTCTTGGAGACGCCCGCCGCATGGCAGACCTGCCCGAGAGAGAGCTCCAGCTTGCGGAGATGACGCATCACGTCCACCGGCTCCAGCAGCTCCTCCGGACGCCGCGCGGTCACGGCACGCCTACTCCGCGGGCTCGGGGGCGGCGCCGTTCTCGGTAGCGGATGCCTCCAAGACGATGTCGGCGTCCTCGTCCTGCTCGACGACGCGGGCGAGAGTCGACACTCGCTCGCCCTCGCGCGGGCGCATGACGATGACACCTTGCGTGGCTCGCCCGCTCTGCTTGATGCCCTCGGCGGGAACGCGGATGACCGTGCCTCCCGTCGAGATCAGCATCACCTGGTCTCCCTCCCTGACGACGAGCGCACCGGCCAGCTGACCGCGAGCTTCGGTGAGCTGCACGGTCTTGACGCCGAGCCCGCCCCTCCCCTTGACCGGATACTGGTCGATCCGGGTCCGCTTCCCGAAGCCGTTCATCGTCACGACCAGAAGGTCCGCGTCGTTCCTCGCGATGTCGGCGGTAATCACTTCGTCTCCCTTGCGCAGTCGCATGCCGGCGACGCCCGACGTGGCACGTCCCATCGGCCGCGCCAGCTTCTCGTTGAAGCGGATCGCCTGGCCCTTGCGGGAGACCATGAGGATGTCGTCCTCGCCGGAGGAGTGCAGGACGGCGACGAGCTCGTCGCCGTCGCGTAGCTTGACGGCAATGATCCCGTCGGCCTTCAGAGGCGTGTTGTACTCCTCGAAGCGGGTCTTCTTCACGAGCCCGTTTCTCGTCACCGCCGTCAGGTACTCGGCGTCCTTGAAGTCGCGGGTTGCGATCACGGCGCGGATCGTCTCGCCCGGCTGGAAGGGGAGCAGGTTGACGATCGCCCGGCCCTTCGACTGGCGGGAGCCGAGCGGCAGCTCGTGCACCTTGAGGCGATAGACCTTGCCGACGGAGGTGAAGAAGAGCAGGTAGTCGTGGGTCGAGGCGACGAAGAGGTGCTCGATGTAGTCCTCGTCCTTCAGCTCCATGCCCATGACGCCGATGCCTCCGCGTCGCTGCTCCCGGTAGGTGGTGACGGGCAGGCGCTTGACGTAGCCGGAGCTCGTGATCGCGATGACCATGTCCTCCTCCGCGATCAGATCCTCGAGCTCGAGCTCCTCCTCGGCAGCGGCGATCTCGGTACGCCGGTCGTCGGCCTTGCCGTAGATCTCCTTGATCTCGAGCAGCTCCTCGCGGATGAGGCCGTCGATCCGGGCCGGGTCGCCGAGAATCGAGCGAAGCTCGGCGATCCGCTCCTGGAGGTCGGCGAACTCGTCCTCGATCTCCTTGCGGGCCATGCCGGTGAGGCGGGCGAGCCTGAGGTCCAGGATCGCCTGAGCCTGGATCTCCGAGAGCCCGAAGCGGTCCATCAGGCCCGTGCGGGCGGCGTCCGTGTCGGCCGAGCCGCGGATGAGGGCGATGACCTCGTCGAGGTTGTCCAGCGCGATCAGGTACCCCTGGAGGATGTGCGCCCGCTCCTCGGCCCGCCGCAGCTCGTGCTTCGACCGGCGCGTCACGACCTCGCGCTGGTAGCGCAGGTACTCCTGGACGAGCTCGAGCAGCGAGAGCGTGCGCGGCACTCCGTCCACGAGCGCGACGGCGTTGTAGCCGAACGTCGTCTGGAGCTGCGTGTGCTTGAAGAGCTTGTTGAGCGCGACGTACGGCGCGGCGTCCCGCTTGAGCTCGATCTGGATCCGCATCCCCGTCCGGTCGGAGTGATCCTGCAGGTCGGAGATCTCGGTGAGGACCTTGTCCTGGACGAGGTCGGCGATCTTCGCGATCACGCCGTTCTCGCCGCCCTTCTTCACGCCGTACGGAAGCTCGGTGACGATCACCGCCGACTTGCCGCCCCGGAGCTCCTCAACGTGCGCGCGCGCCCGCATGACGATCCTGCCGCGTCCGGTCCGGTAGGCGTCGCGGATTCCCGAGCGCCCGATGACGTAGGCGCCGGTCGGGAAGTCTGGGCCCTTCACGTGCTTCATGAGCTCGTCCACGCCCGCGTCGGGCTTGTCGATCAGGTGCAGGATCGCGTCGATGACCTCCGAGAGCCGGTGCGGCGGAATGTTGGTCGCCATCCCAACGGCGATCCCAGCCGAGCCGTTCACGAGCAGGTTCGGAAATCGGCTCGGGAGCGTCAGCGGCTCCCGCCGGGACTCGTCGTAGTTCGGGATGTAGTCGACGGTGTCCGCGTCGATGTCCCGGAGCATCTCCGTGGCGATCCGGGCGAGCCGGCACTCCGTGTAGCGCATCGCCGCGGCCGCGTCGTCGTCGACGGAGCCGAAGTTCCCCTGGCCGTCGACGAGCGGGTAGCGCAGCGAGAAGGGCTGCGCCATGCGGACGAGCGTGTCGTAGATTGCCGAGTCGCCGTGCGGGTGGTAGTTGCCCATGACCGCGCCGACCACGTTCGCGGACTTCTTGTACGGGCGGTTCGGCTGCAGCCCGTTTTCGTGCATCGAGTAGAGCACGCGGCGATGGACCGGCTTGAGCCCGTCACGAACGTCGGGCAGCGCGCGGCCGACGATGACGGACATCGCGTAGTCCAGGTAGCTCGAGCGCATCTCCTGCTCGAGCTCCCGGGGCTCGATCCGCCCGGGCCCGAGAACCCCTACTTCAGACATCCAGGAAACGCACGTCCTTGGCGTTCGTCTCGATGAACGCGCGCCGGGGCTCCACCTGGTCGCCCATCAGGGTCGAGAAGAGGCGGTCGGCCGCCGAGGCGTCCTCGACATCCACCCGCACGAGCAGGCGCCGCTGCGGGTCCATCGTCGTGTCCCAGAGCTGGTCGTGGTTCATCTCGCCGAGGCCCTTGAACCGGGAGAGCTGGATGCCCTCCTTCGCGGCGTCGAGCAGGTCGGTGCGCAGGCGCCCGAACGTCTCCGGCTCACGCTCTTTCTTGCCCACGCCGACCGTGAAGGGCGGGGGGCCGACGAGCTCCACGAGCCGCGCGTAGCTCGTGCGGAGCTTGTCGTAGACCGGCGAGGTCAGGAGGTCCCCCGGAACGGCTACCACCTGGGCCGCGCTCGTCTCGTTCTCGACGACCCGGATCGAGACGACACCGTCACGCCGCCCGTCGAGGGAGAGCGTGTAGCCGTTCTCGGCGCCCGCCTCGACCGCCTCGCCGAGCGCGGCGAGCGTCGGCGTGTCCGTCTCGACGAGCCGGTGCGTGACCATGAAGTCGGCGGCCGGCGAGCCGAAGTCGGCGCGGAGGCGCTGCAGCCAGCCCTCGAACTTCTCGAGAGCGTTGGTGAACTTGCTCCAGCGGCTCACGGTCATCTTGACCGCCTCGCCGGTGCGGGGGCGAATCTCGACGTCGCCTACGCGCTCGCGCACCAGGAGCTCCTCCAGCTGCGCGTCCTTCTCGAAGTAGAACTCCTGGTTCCCGATCTTGACCTTGTAGAGAGGCGGCACCGCGATGTAGACGTGGCCGCGCTCGAAGAGCTCCGGCATGTGCCGGTAGAGGAAGGTCAGGATCAGCGTGCGGATGTGCGAGCCGTCCACGTCGGCGTCGGTCATGACGATGATCCGGTGGTAGCGCAGCTTCGAGATGTCCAGCTCGTCGCCGATCCCGGTTCCGATCGCCGTGATCATCGCCTGGATCTCGTTATTCGAGAGCACCTTGTTGATGCGGTTCTTCTCGCTGTTGATGATCTTGCCGCGGAGCGGGAGGATCGCCTGGAAGGTGCGGTCGCGCCCCATCTTGGCCGAGCCGCCCGCCGAGTCGCCCTCGACGATGAAGAGCTCGGCGTCCTCGGGGTTGCGGATCGTGCAGTCGGCGAGCTTGCCCGGGAGCGACGAGCTCTCGAGGGCGCTCTTGCGCCGCGTCAGCTCGCGCGCCTTTCGCGCCGCCTGCCGTGCGCGGGCTGCCGAGATCGCCTTCAGGACGATCTGGCGGGCGTCGGTGGGGTTCTCCTCCAGGAACTCCGCGAGCTTGGCGTTGACCGTCTGCTCGACGAGGCCCTTCACCCACGGGTTCCCGAGCTTCGTCTTCGTCTGTCCCTCGAACTGCGGGTCGCGAAGCTTGATGGAGATGACGGCGCCGAGGCCCTCGCGGACGTCCTCGCCCTCGAGATTGTCCTCCTTCTCCTTCAGAAGCCCCTTGTCGCGGGCGTAGCGGTTCAGCGTTCCGGTCAGGGCCGCCTTGAAGCCCGAGAGATGCGTGCCGCCCTCGTGGGTGTTGATGTTGTTCGCGAAGGAGAACACGGACTCGACGTACGACGTGTTCCACTGCATCGCCACCTCGACGGCGCCCTGGTCGCTCTCCCCCTCGAAGTAGACGATGTGGCGGTGAACAGCATCCTTCGTCTCGTTGATGAAGGAGACGAAGTCCCTGATGCCGCCCTCGGCGTAGAACTCCTGCGTCTCCTCCCCCTCGCGCTCGTCCACGAAGGCGATGCGGAGGCCCTTGGTGAGAAACGCGGTCTCCCGGAAGCGCTGGGCGAGGGTCTGCGACGACAGCTCGAGCTCCTCGAAGACGTCCGAGTCCGGCAGGAAGGAGATCGTCGTCCCGGTCTCGCCCTTGGCGGCCTTCCCGACCTCCTCGACGCCCGTCGTCGCCTCGCCGCGCGCGAACTCCTGGCGGTAGACCTTGCCCTCGCGCCGGACTTCGGCCACCAGCCACTCCGAGAGGGCGTTCACGACGGAGACGCCCACCCCGTGGAGGCCCCCGGAGACCTTGTAGCCTTCGCCGCCGAACTTTCCGCCGGCGTGAAGCTTGGTCAAGACGACCGTGAGTGCGGGCAATCCCTGGTCTTCCATGACGCCCACAGGGATGCCGGAGCCCCAGTCGCGGACGGTGACGGAGTTGTCCGGATGGAGGCGAATCTCGATGCGCTCGTTTCGCCCCGCGAGCGCTTCGTCGACGGAATTGTCGACCACCTCGTAGACGAGATGGTGGAGCCCGCGAGCACCCGTCGAGCCGATGTACATCCCCGGTCGCAGGCGAACAGGCTCGAGGCCTTCGAGAACGGTGATGTCCTTGGCGTCGTAACCGGTTTCTGCCATAAAAAATCCCTGCTCAGAGGGGATTTTTGTCTGAAGCTCAGTCTATCAGAACGGCCGGTCGTCCGGGCGTCTCTCCGCACCCGCCAGACTGGCCGCGGCGGCCCGCGCGACGACCTCCCGGAGGGCGCGGCTTTCGATGTCCGCAGCGATCTCCCGCCCCGCCGCGACGGCCCGCGCGGACGGAGTTGGCACAGGGCGTTCGGAAGCCTCAACAGAGTCGGCGCCCGGTTCCGGAAGGCGCCCTGGCGCGAAACGCAGGCGTGGCGGAGGGGCCTCATCCAGCCGCTCCCCGAGTCGTGCCCGTACGGTGCCCTCGAGGTGGGTCAGCTCGAACGCCCAGGCGCTCGAGCTGGTAGCGACATAAAGCGTCCCGTCGCGACCGATGCGCGCCGGCCAGGCGTTGGCCGCGATGGCTGCACCGACGGCCGCGGGCCAGGCCGACACGATCTCCGTGATCGCGCCGCCCGGCCCGAGCTTGCCGAGCTCCCGCCGGAGCTCCGGGCCGATGGACTCGAGGCTCATGCCGCCTCGACCACGCTCTCGTTCCCCTCCCGCTTGACCGTCAGGATGAGCGCGGGCGGCGGCGCGGCGGCGGGAAGGGCGTCTGCCGAGGTTGCGGTGGCCAGCGTCTGACCTCCGGGCGGAAGCGCGGCCACGAGCGCCAGTCGCCTGCCGACGTCGAGCTCGGAGAAGACGTCGTCCAGGAGTAACAGCGGCGGCGAGCCGCGCCGCTCGGCGAGAAGGGCGGCCTCCGCGAGTAGGAGCGCCAGGACGGCCGTGCGCTGCTCGCCCTGCGAGCCGAAGCCGCGCAGGTCCCGGTCGGACGCTCGGATCTCCACATCGCGCAGGTGCGGGCCCAGGCCCGTGGTCCCCCGGGCCAGGTCTCGGTCGAACCGCGACTCCAGGTCGGACAGCGACAGCCCGTGCTCCTCGTAGGCGAGCGTCGCCTGCGCGAGGCCGAGCGCGTCCGCGCTCGCGCCGAAACCGGGGTCGAGCGCGGAGAGCAGCGCGGCTCGGGCGGCGTCGAGCTCGGTTCCGAGCAGCGCCAGCCGCTTCGTCCACGGCTCGACCGCCTCGCGGGTCGAGGCGCCTGCGCGCACGCGGCGAAGAGCTTCGTTCCGCTGGGCCAGAGTGCGGCCGTAGTCGGCCGGGAGCCCCGCAAGCGAGGGCGCGAAGCGGCCGAGCATACGATCGACATACGCTCGGCGAACGGCAGGGCCCCCCTTGACGATGGCCAGCCGGTCGGGGACGAACGCGAGGGCGCCGAGCCGTGCGCGAAGGTCGTCGGCCGACGCGAGGGCGGCGCCGTTCAGGAGGATCCGCTTGCCCTCTCCGGGCGCGATCGTCACCTCGGTCTCGACCGAGGCCCCGCCTTCGACTCCCTCGAGCCGCACTCGGGCCGCCTGCTCGCCGAAGCGAACGAGGCGAGGCTCCGCGCGGGTGCGCGGTGAGAAGCCCTGAATGCCGACGTGGAGCGCCTCGAGGAGGTTGGTCTTGCCGGCGCCGTTGCGGCCTACGACGAGCACGAGCCCGGGCTCGACCTCAACGTCGAGCGCGGCGTACGAGCGGAAGCCCCGGAGCGTGGCCCGTGCGACGATCAGCCGGCCAGCCTGATCGGCATGATCAGGTAGAGGAAGTCGTCGCTCTCGCCGTGGAGCAGCCCGGGCCTGAGCGGGCTGATCAGCTTCAAGCGGGCCGTCTCGTCGGTCACCGACTCGAGCCCATCGCGCAGGAACTCGGCGTTGAAGCCGATCTCGAGCGTCTCTCCCGTGTAGGCGACCGGCAGCGACTCGCGGGCCTCGCCGACGTCCTGGGTCTGGGCGGAGACTGTGAGCTCGCCTTCGGCGAAGCGAAGGCGAAGCGGCGACTTTCGTTGGGCGAGCAGGCCGGTGCGGCGGACGACGTCGAGCAGCTCCTCACGCGGGAGGTGCACCTCGGCTTCAAACTGGTCGGGCAGGAGCTGTTTGTAGTTCGGGAACTGCCCGTCGATCCGGCGGGCGGTCAGCCAGATGCCGTCCACTCCGAACACCACCTGGTTCTCCTGGACGCCGACTTCTATCGTCTCACCCTCGGCTGTCTGTCCTGCGCGCGCAAGCTCCTGGAGGGCGCGGGCGGGCACGATTGCCTCGAGCTCGCGCCCGGGACCGTTCGGAAGAGCGGTCTCCTTGACGCTGAGCCGGTAGGAGTCCGTCGCCGCCATGACGAGCTTGTCACCCTCGAACCGAACGAGGATCCCGGTGAGAACCGGCCGCGACTCGTCGCGCGACGCAGACCGGCCTACGCGCCCGATGGTGTCGAGGAACGCTTCGCGCTCGACGGAGAACGCGCTGTCGGGCTCGATCTCCGGCAGCCGCGGAAAGTCTTCTGGGCCGTACGTGTTCAGGGAATAGGACGCGGAACCGCACGCCAACCGAGCCAAACCCTCGTCAGCGCGATGCTCGAGGGTGATCTCGCCGGCCGGCAGCAGGCGCACGATGTCGACGAGCAAGCGCCCAGGAACGACGATGGCGCCCTCTTCCTCGACCTGCGCGCCCAGCGAGTCCCGGACGGAGATCTCCATGTCGGTGGCGCTCAGATGGAGCTGCCCGCCCGCCGCGCGCAGCATGATGCCAGCCAGGATCTGAACGGTCGTGCGGGTCGAGACCCCGCGACCGACCACCTGGAGCTTCTCGGCGAGCTCGTCTTTTCCGCATACCACGCGCATGGTCGTGGCGGCAACGGTATCTATGGATGCCATTTAAAGAAAACCTCTCGTAGTAGTGATAGAGAGTGTGGATGTCGGGGAAGACGGCGTCTTTTGGCGAGAGTGCAGGCGACAGACGGTGGACGAGTACTGGGGACAAGCGCGCGCTTCCCACAGCCACCGCGACGCGTGCTTAACAATCCCCCACACAGACAGGTTCTCCCCAGCCGTTGTCAACGGACCTGCTTGATGCGTGCGGTGAGCTCCTGAACCAGGTTGTAGACGTTCCGGTCTTCCTGGATGAGCTTGGCGATCTTGGACGTCGCATGAATGACGGTCGTGTGATCGCGACCTCCGAACTTCTTGCCGATTTTGGGCAGCGAGCTGTCCGTCAGCTCCCGACAGAGGTACATGGCCACCTGGCGGGGATAGACGATCTGCTGCGAGCGGCGGTCGCCCGTGAGCTCTTGCATGGACATGCCGAAGCGCTCCACGACCGTCTCCTGGATCTGCTCCACGGAGATCTCAGGCATTTCGCCCTGTGGAAACACGTCCTTCAGCACCTCCTGCGCCAGCTCGACGGTCATCGGCCGACCCGTCAGCGACGAGAAGGCGACAACGCGCGTCAACGCGCCCTCGAGCTCGCGGATGTTCGTGGAGATCCGGCTGGCGATGAAGGTGAGAACCTGCGTGTCGGGAACGTGGATCGCGTCGGTCTTCACCTTCTTGCGGAGGATGGCGATGCGGGTCTCGAGGTCGGGCGGCTGGATGTCGGTGATCAGCCCCCACTCGAACCGGCTGCGAAGCCGCGACTCGAGGGTGGCGATCGCCCGCGGGGGGCGGTCCGACGAGATCACGATCTGGCGCCGCGCCTCGTAGAGGCTGTTGAAGGTGTGGAAGAACTCCTCCTGGATCCGCTCCTTGTGCTCGAAGAACTGGATGTCGTCGATCAGGAGGACGTCGTAGTGGCGGTAGCGCTGCTTGAAGCCCTCGATGCGCTTGTCGCGAAGCGAGTTGATGAAGTCGTTCATGAACGTCTCGCTGGTCACGTACCGCGCCGAGAGGTCGCCCGTGTGCTCGGTCACGTACGCGGCCACCGCTTGGAGGAGATGGGTCTTCCCCAGGCCGGTGCCGCCGTAGATGAAGAGCGGGTTGTAGGCCTGTGCCGGCGCCTCCGCGACGGCGAGCGCCGCGGCGTGCGCGAAGCGGTTCGACGAGCCGATCACGAACGAGTCGAACGTGTACTTCGGGTTGAGCCCGTCGAGCGAGCGCGCGGGTCGCGGCGGAGTGTGGAGCTCGTGGGCGGCAGGAGGCGCGGTGGCCGGAAGCTCCCGTACGACGAAGCGCACGGCACGCTCGTCGCCGAGGACGTCGCGCACGATCGCTTCCAGCAGGCCGCGAAAGTGGCCCTCGATCCAGTCCCGCGTGAAGTCGTTGGGAACGAGAAGGACGAACGCCTGGTCGTCGAGCGTCCCGGGCTCGGCGTCGGAGAACCAGGTCGAGTACGTCGCGTCGTTCAGCGCGTCGCGCAAACGGGACGAGATGTCGCCCCAAAGTGCGTCCGCACTCAACTCTGACGCCCGCTGCACGCCGTCGTTCCGCCCCTCCGCCGGTCTACGAGAAGCGGCGACTATAGCAGCGTCCCCGACGCCGCTTCAATGGCTTCGCCTGGGGAAATCGCGCATGGCGAAAAGGGCTGCTGTGCAGGCATTTTACCCCTCTCCACACGCTTATCCACAGGTGTGGAAAGGTCGGTCCTTGCGTCCTTCCATGCGCCTTCGAGCCTGTGGATTCCGCTCGTGTGCGAAGTCTCTTGCTCGGTCGGGCGGAGTGCTCATCTATACTGGTTGTCCGGCCGCCCGAGCGGCCGTTTCGACACTCTCATCTCTCGTGAAGCGAACGTATCAGCCGAATGTGCGCCGGCGGAAGCGCCGGCACGGATTCCGGGCGCGGATGTCGACGCGCGCGGGCCGCGCGATCCTCAAGCGTCGCCGCGCCAAGGGTCGGAAGCGCCTCTCCGCGTGACCCTCGCTCGCCCGCGGCTTGCTCCCGCGGGGGAAACCATGTTTCCCCTACGAGCCCCCTTCGTCGATCATGGGCGACGGGGTGACTCATGAGCAGACGTCAGCACCGTCTCTCCCGCTCCCGCGACTTCGACACCGTCTATCGCAAGGGCCGGTCGGTCTCGACCCGGTTTCTCGTCCTCTACTCGTTTCCGCGCGAGGACGATCCCGAGGGCGACCCGCGGCTGGGCCTAGCGGTCTCGCGCCAGATCGGAGGCGCGGTCGAGCGGAACCGCTTGAAGCGGCGCCTACGCGCGTCGTTCGGCGAGCGCGCGCCTCAGCTTCCGGCTGGGCACGACTTCGTGCTGATCGCGAGGCCCGGGCTCGCCGAAGCCGTCGACAACCGCGGCTTCTCGTGGCTCACGGAGCGCGTCGACGAGGTCTTTCGCCTCGCCGAGGGGACGGCCGTGTGAGACACGCCGTCGCCCTCCCGATCCATGCCTACCGCCTGCTGGTGAGCCCGCTCGTCGGCCAGCGCTGCAAGTACCACCCGACCTGCTCCCGGTACGCGCTCGACGCGCTCCGTGAGCACGGCGTGGTCCGCGGGCTCGCGCTGGCCAGCTGGCGGCTTCTGCGCTGCAACCCCTGGAGCCGCGGCGGTGTGGACTACGCGTGCGACCAGACCCTCTTCAAGGCGCGCTGATGGACCCGAGGAACATCCTCCAGCCGATCGAAAACGTCCTCACCGCGCTCCTCGAGTGGCTCCACGCCTCGATCGGGCTTCCGTGGGCGTGGGCGATCATCGTCCTCACGCTGATCGTCCGGGTCGTGATCCTGCCGCTGACGATCAAGCAGATCCGCTCAATGCAGCGGCTGCAGGTACATGCGCCGGAACTCAAGGCGATTCAGCAGAAGTACAAGCACGACAAGCCGAAGATGAACGAAGAGGTCATGAAGTTCTACAAGGAGAACAACGTCAACCCGTTGGCCTCCTGCCTCCCGCTCGTCCTCCAGATCCCGATCTTCTTCGCGCTCTTCTTCGTGCTGGACGGCTTCGAGGACGAGGTCTTCCCCGACTATCCGAACTCCGACCTCGGCTGGCTCAGCATCGTCCCCAACATCACGGAGAACATCAACTCCCATTGGTCAGGCTGGCTGCTGCTCGTCGTCTACGTCGGCAGCCAGCTCGCCTCGACCTACTTCATGTCGACGACCATGGATCCCCGCCAGCGCTACATCTTCTTCGCGCTGCCGTTCCTCTTCATCTTCTTCGTCATCAACTTCCCGATCGGCCTCATGCTCTACTGGTCGACGACCAACCTGTGGACCGTGGGCCAGGGACTCGTCACCCGCCGCCTCGTCCCCAAGCCGCAGCCACCGCCCAAGCGGACGTCGAGGACGCCGCCCAAGGAGGCGCCGGAGCCGGCGCCGGTGCAGGCCGGGAGCGACTCGAGCGCAGCACCGGCGAAGCCGTCCGGCAGCGGCCAGCAACGCGTTCGGCGGCGGAAGAAGAAGGGCCCGAGGGCCAGGCGGTGAGCAAGCCGGAGAGCCCACCCACTGACGACGCCGTCGTCGAGAGCGAAGGCGAGACCGTCGGCGAGGCGAAGTGGACGGCTCTGCGCGAGCTCGAGCGGCGGTTTCCCGGGCTCGACAAGTCCCACGTTCGCTTCACCGTTCTCTCCGAAGGCGAGCGGGGGCTACTCGGCGTGGGGCAGGTGCCGGCGCGCGTCCTCGCCAAGGCCGACGAGGTAGGGCGGGCTGCCGCTGCTGCGGCCGAAGAGCCGGGCTCGCCGTCTGCGAAGCTCCGCGAGGTGCTGGAGCACGTCTGCGCCGCGCTCGGAGCTCCGTGCACGATCGACATCACGGAGGATGACGAGGTCATCTCCGCGACGTTGACCGGCCCTGACCTCGGCCTGGTGATCGGCAAGCGCGGCCACACCATCGACGCGATCCAGTACCTGGCCAACACGATCCTGTGGCGGGGCGCCGAAGGCGAGCGCAAAGAGGTCGTGGTGGACGCGGCGGGGTATCGGGATCGACGCCGCGGCTCCCTCGAGGACATTGCCGACCGGGCCGCCTCGGATGCGCTCCAGAGCGGTCGCCCTGTGGCGCTCGAGCCGATGACGGCAGTCGAGCGCAAGATCGTCCACGTGCACCTCGCCGAGCGGGAGGACGTCTCCACCTCGAGTGATGGGACAGAGCCGAACCGGCGCGTGGTCGTCGCCCCGGCCCAGCCCGAGTGACGAGCGTCGACCCGCGGCTCGAGCGCTGGCTCGAGGCGCTCCTCGCGCAGCCCGGTTTCACGGCCGCGCGGGACCCTTCCGACGCCCGCCGCGTGCACCTCGACGACGCGCTCGCCGCCGCCGCGTTCGTGCCGGACGGGCCCGTCGTCGACGTCGGGTCGGGTGGCGGCTCGCCGGGGATCCCGATTGCCTCGGTACGACCGGAGCTCCGCATCGACTTGCTGGAGGCGCAGCGACGCAGGTGCTCGTTCCTGGAAGACGCGGCCGCCGCGTTTCCGAACGCCCGCGTGGTCTGCGCGCGCGCCGAGGAGCATGCTCGCGGCGAAGGGAGGGACGCCTACGGGGCTGCGGTGGCCCAGGCGCTGGCGCCACCGGTCGTCGCTCTGGAGTGGTGCCTTCCGCTCGTGCGGCGCGGCGGCAGGGTCGTGCTGCTGACCGGGGACGCCGATCTCGCGCAGGTCGCCGTGGTCGCCGCCGCCGTCGGGGGCGGGCGCCCCGAGACGGTCGTCGTCCCGGGCTCGGAGCGCCGTTCGCTGCTGATCGTGCCCAAGGTCGCGCCGACTCCCGAAGACTTTCCTCGCCGCCCCGGTCTCGCGCGGAAACGTCCTCTGGCCTGACTAGCATCGCACCCATGGGGACGGTCTTTGCCGTGGCGAACCAGAAGGGCGGTGTCGGCAAGACCACCACCGCCGTGAACCTCGCCGCGTGCTTGGCGGAGGCCGGCGCGGCCACGCTCGTCGTCGACCTCGATCCCCAGGCGAACGCGACCTCGGGTCTCGGCGAGCGGGCGAACGGCACCTCGACCTATGACCTGCTCGACGGCGCGCCGCTCGAGGAGCTGGCCCACGAGACCGGCGTGCCCAACCTCCACATCGTCCCCTCGCGGCCCGAGCTAGCCGGAGCCGCCGTCGAGCTGGCTCGCCGGGAGGACGGCGAGACGTTCCTTCCGGAGGCGCTCGCCCCGGCCCGGAGCCGCTACGACTTCGTCTTCATCGACTGCCCGCCGTCGCTCGGGCCGCTTACCGTCAACGCTCTGGCGGCCACCGACCGGGTGCTGGTCCCGGTGCAGTGCGAGTACTACGCGCTCGAAGGCCTCGCGCAGCTTCTCCATTCGATCGAACTGGTGCGGGCGCGGCTGAACCCCAAGCTGGCGCTCGCCGGAATGATCCTGACCATGGTCGACGGGCGCACCCGGCTCGCGGCTGACGTCGCGGCGGAGGTGCGTCGGCACTTCGGCGAGCTCGTCTTCGAGGCGGTCGTTCCGCGGAGCGTCCGCCTGGCGGAGGCGCCGAGCCACGGGCTTCCCATCACCGTCTACGACCGCGGCTCCGCCGGAGCCGACGCTTACTACCGGGTGGCGAGCGAGCTTGTCGACCGCGGCTAGCCCCAGCCCCCGTCGCGGCCTCGGCCGGGGCCTCGAGGTGCTCATGGGAGGCGCCGCCGCCACCTCCGAGCTCATCCAGGTTCCAATCGGCTCGATCCGCCCGAACTCGCGCCAGCCGCGGCGGCGGCTCGACGGCGAGGGCATCGATGAGCTGGCGGAGTCCATTCGCGCCCAGGGGCTCGTCCAGCCGGTTGTCGTCCGCGCGGCGGAAAGCGGCTACGAGCTGATCGCGGGAGAGCGCCGCTGGCGAGCCGCGCGGGTGGCCGGCCTGGCCACCGTTCCCGCGCTCGTCCGCGAGGCCGACGACCGCGACGCGCTGCTCCTCGCGCTGGTGGAGAACGTCGCCCGCGAGGACTTGTCGCCTGTGGACGAGGCGCGCGCCTACGCAGCTCTCATGGACGAGTTCGACCTCGGCCTCGGAGAGGTGGCCGAGCAGGTCGGTCGCTCGAAGCCCACGGTGTCGAACCGCGTCCGGCTGCTCGAGCTCCCGGACGACGTGCTCGGGCTCGTGGAGCGCGGTCAGCTCTCGGAGGGCCACGCGCGCGCCGTGCTGGCCGTCCCGAACAACGAGGAGCGCCGGCGGCTTGCCCGGCGGATCGTGCGCGGGGGCATGTCGGTGCGCGCCGCGGAGCGGGCCGCCCGCTGGGCCGGAGCGCGGACGAAGCCGCGCCGGAGACAGCCCGTCGACCCGGCCCTCGCCGAGCGGGCCCGGAACGCCTTTCACCGGCTGACCGGCGCCGAGGCCAAGGTGGCGGCCGGCCGGGTCGAGCTCTACTTCGAGGACGAGGTCGAGCTCGAGGAGATGGTGGAGGCGCTCGAGCGGGCCTCGCTACACTCTGCTGGCGCGGGCGATTAGCTCAGTCGGTTAGAGCGCCGCTCTGATAAGGCGGAGGTCCCTGGTTCGAATCCAGGATCGCCCACTTTTGCGCGGTCCCGTCGTCGATCGTCCAGGTAGGTTCCGCGCGATGAGGCCTGCGACCCGGAGCCCACGGCTCCCCGCGTCCACAGCTTTCCTCCCCGCCGACTGAGGATGGGTCGCGCGCTCCATCGGCTGGGGGCATTCAGCGCCGGCCACCGCTTCGCGATGCTGGTGGTCTGGGTCATTGCGGCCGCGGCGACCGCGGTCGCAGTGAGTGTGGCGGGCGCCGAGACCGACAACACCCTGACGCTACCCGGGACGGACAGCCAGGCGGCGTTCAACGTCCTGTCGGAGCGGTTTCCGCCGCAGCAGAACGGCACCAACCCGTTCATGTTCCACGTGGAGACCGGAAAGCTCACGGATCCCTCCAACAAGGCCGCGATCACAGAGACCTACAAGGCGATCAAGGCCAACGACGACGTGTACAGCGTGCTCAACCCCGTGGGGAGCGAGGGAGCCCAGGCGGGAATCATCACGAAGGACGAGCAGACGGCGTTCATGCCCGTGCTGCTTTCCGTCGAGTCCGGGTTCATTACCGAGAAGCTTGCCGAGAATGTCCTCGAAGCCACCGCTCCCGCCTCCGAGGCGGGGATCGAGGTGGCGGTGGGGGGGTCGATCGGGAGCGAGCTCTCCACTCCAGACACCCGGACCAGCGAGATCATCGGGAACCTCGCTGCCATGGTCATTCTCGCCCTCGTGTTCGGCAGCCTCGTCGCCATGGGGCTTCCAATCGTGACGGCGTTCGTCGCGCTGCTGGCCGCCAGGAGCGTGATCGGCCTGGTCGGGCACTTCATGTCCATCCCCACCGTGGCGCCGACGCTCGCGGTGATGATCGGGCTGGGGGTGGGGATCGACTATGCGCTCTTCATCATTACGAAGCACAAGGAGCAGCTCGCGGAAGGCGTGGAGATGCGCGAGTCCATCGCGCGCTCGCTGGCGACGTCGGGCAGCGCCGTGGTGTTTGCCGGTAGCACGGTCGTCATCGCGCTCCTCTCGCTGTCGGTGGCGGGGATCCCGCTCGTAAGCGCACTGGGCCTGGCCGCCGCCATCGCCGTCGTGTTCGCCGTGCTCACATCGCTGACGCTGCTCCCAGCCCTGCTATCGCTCGTGGGCACCGGCATCGATCGCCTGCGAATCCCCGCGTTCCTGCGGATGACACAGCGTCCCGAGGGAGAGCGGCGCTGGGACGCGTGGGCGCGTGGGGTGGCGCGGCACCCGTGGCTCGCCGCCGGGACGTCGCTTGTGATCCTCGTCCCGTTGATCGTGCCGCTGTTCTCTCTGACGCTCGGCCAGGAGGACATCGGGGTCACCCCGAAGTCGACGACGGAGCGACAGGCATACGACCTGATGACGCTCGGGTTCGGCGTGGGCTACAACGGCCCGCTGCTGATCGCGACGGAGCTGTCCCCGCCGGCGAAGCCAAGCGCCGAGTACACGAAGAAGTACGACGAAGCGACCTCGCTCCAGAAGCGGCTCGAGAAGGAGCAGAAGCAGTTGGAGCGAGAGGCCGCTGCGCTCCAGCGTCAGGAGGCGCAACTCGAGCGGCAGGCCGCGGACCTGAAGCGTGAGCAGGCCGCTCTGGAGCGACAGGGGGCCGAGCTCGAGAGGCAGAAGGAGCAACTCCAGCAGGAGGAGGCTCGGCTGCGGTCGCAAGCGGCAGCGCTTGCCGAGCGCGCGAAACCGCTCGCCGCCCGGCTTGCGTTCATCGTGGGCCGGGAGCGGTTCCTCGAGCGACTGATCGAGCAGACGACCGACCCCGACCGGCTCGAGCGGCTTCTCCGCCGTCTCGCCCGGCTGGAGGGGCGCGAGCAGAGCGTCCGAGCGAAGCTCCACGCCCTGATCGAGCAGGGACGAGCCCTGCTGGCCCAGGCGGAGCAGCTGAAGGCTCAGGCCGACGCGCTCCAGGCTCAGAGCGAGGAGCTACAGGCGCAAGCCGCCGAGCTGCAGGCGCGAGCCGCCGAGCTCCGAGCGGAGGGCGACGAGCTTCAAGCCGAGGGCGACGAGCTGGAACGGCGCAAGCGGCAGGCGCAGGCCCAGAAGAAGCAGGCGAAGCAGCTCGAGAAGGAGCTGACGGCCATGCTCACGATGGCCGGAGGCGACCCCCGCGGCACGGACCCCCGGATCGTGAAGCTGCAGGACGCCCTGGACGCGACCCCCGGGGTCGTGAGCCTGCTGCCGCTGCAGATCAACCAGCCGGGGGACGCGGCGACGATCAATGCCGTCCCGGAGTGGGCGCCCTCCTCGCCCGCCACCGCGGACCTGGTCACGCTGCTTCGAGACACGGTTCTCCCCCAGGCCACTGCCGAAGGGGGAGTCGTGGTACACGTGGGCGGGACCACTGCGAGCAACGTCGACCTCGCGGACACGATCACAGCAAAGCTGCCTCTCGTGGTCCTCACGGTGATCGGGCTGAGCTTCCTGCTGTTGCTGGTTGCTTTCCGCTCGCTGCTGATCCCCGTCCAGGCCGCCGTGACCAATCTGCTCACGGTGGCCGCGGCGCTCGGCGTGCTCACCGCCACGTTCCAGTGGGGGTGGGGACTCTCCTTGATCGGCCTCGATGCCCCTGAAGGGACGGTGCCCATCGCGAGCTACGTGCCTCTCATGATGTTCGCGGTGCTGTTCGGGCTGTCGATGGACTACGAGGTCTTCCTGATGAGCCGCATCGCGCGGCAACACGGGGCGGGGAAGCTCCCTCGTGAGGCCGTAACGTCGGGCCTGGGCAGCGCGGGGCGCGTGGTTGTAGCCGCAGCGCTGATCATGTTCTGCGTCTTCGCGAGCTTCATCATCAACGGCGACCCCACGATCAAGCAGTTCGGGGTCGGCCTGGCTGTCGCGGTGTTCCTGGCCGGGACGATGGTGGTGCTGCTCGCGCCCGCCATGCTCGTGCTGTTCGGCGCGGCGACGTTCTGGGTCCCGCGTTGGTTAGGCAAAGTGTTGCCGCACCTGGACATCGAGGGCGACGGAGCCGCGGATGAGGCGGGACCCATGAGGGCGCCCACGGCTGGCAAAGACACGCCGTGACCATTCGTTGTGCCAGCGAGCCGCGCGGAAGGGACTCCACGACCACCTCCGGGAGAAGGCGAGTTGTCCGAGGGCTTCGTGCTCAAGGGCGCGGCTATGATCAGACGAGGCCCGCCCATGCAGGAGATGGTCATCTATGGCGTGAGCTTCGACATGGTCGGCAAGCAGCCGATCGTCTTGCTGAAGACCGCCGACGGCAACAAGTTCCTGCCGATCTGGATCGGCCACCCGGAGGCAGCCGCGATCCTCATGAAGCTCCAGGGAGCGGCGACGCCGCGTCCGATGAGCCACGACCTCTTCACGGACATCCTCTCCCAGCTCGAGGCCCGGGTCGTCAAGATCGCGGTCACCGAGCTGCGGGAGAACACGTTCTACGCGTCGATCACGGTGGCCGTCGACGGCACCGAGATCGAGATTGACTCCCGTCCGAGCGACGCCATCGCGCTCGCGGTGCGCGCCGACGCGCCGATCTTCGCCGCGGAGTCGGTGATCGAGGAGAGCGCGATCGAGTTCGAGCACGAGGACGTGAACGAGGAGGAGGTCGTCGAGGAGTTCAAGAAGTTCCTCGACGAGGTCAAGCCGGAGGACTTCTCGACGGACTAGGAGGGCTTGCCGGAACGTCGCTCGTCGAAGGGGTGCGATGGTCGTTCCGAGACAAGGACGCAGGGAGCGTTCGTAGCCGGAGGCTACGGATGCGACTGAGGACGCAGTCCTCGGGGCGAGCAGCGCGGCCCGGCGGCATAGGCTGCGCTTCGGCAAGCTCTCCTAGACGTCGAGCTCGCGCTTGGTAAGCGCAAGCAACCGCGTGAAGAGCTCGCGGAGGCCGGCCTCCGAGAGTGGGCCGGGGTTCGCCGCGACGAGCTCGGCGAGCAGGCGCTCCTCGCGGCCCTGGTCGACGAAGTCCCAGCCCTGCGCGAGCTTTCGCTCGCGCAGCTCCCGCACGAGCTCGATGCGCTCGTTCACGGTCGACAGGAGCGCCAGGTCGAGGCCCGTGACGCGCTCCCGTAGCGCACGGACGACCGGATCGTGGTCAGGGTCGCTCGGCCGCATCGCAGCAAGGATAGGCCGTCACGAGCTCGCGGTCCAGGAGATCACGAGCACGAGGATCCCAAGGCCGTTGTACGTCGCGTGCCCGATGAAGACGGGCCAGACGCTCGCCGAGCGCAGGCGCACCCAGGCCAAACCGATCCCGAAGAGGACGAGCGGCGGGAGGGCGCCCAGCACGCCGTGGACGAGCCCGAAGATCGCGCCCGTGACGAGGATTGCGACGAGCCCTCCGTAGAGCATGAGAACGCGGACGCCGAGGCCCCTGAAGAAGAGCTCCTCCGCGAAGGGCCCGAGCAGGACGAGCACGAGCGCATTCGCCACGAAGGCGCCGGCGTGCTCGGGTTGCCAGCGGTCCGCGCCGAGGCCCTGGTCCTCGCCTCCGTGGAGGATGGGTTCGACCGCCACGGCGACGATCGTCGTGGCGACGACGATGGCGAGCGAGATCCAGACCCAGCGCAGCCGAAACCTACGGAAGCCGAGCGCATCGACGCGACTCGGGTAGGCGCCTGCAACCGCGAACGAGACGCCGATCATCAGCCCGTAGAAGATGACGCCTCCGATCGCCAGGTCCGGGTCGAAGAGGACGTCGCCGCCGTCCGAGCCGGAGCCCTGGCTGGCGCCGACGAACGCCAGGAGCACGAGCGCGCTCGAGATGCCCAGCCAGACGACGGCTGGCCAGGTCTTATGCCTGCGCAAGCGCCTGGTCGAGATCGGCGACGATGTCGCCGGCATCCTCGCACCCCACCGACAGGCGCAGGAGACCGGCCGAGATGCCGGCCGCGGCCAGTTGCTCCGGCGAGTACTGACGGTGGCTCGTGGAGGCTGGATGGTGCAGCACGGTGTCGACGCCCCCGAGGCTCGTCGCGCGACCGCAGAGCTCGAGCGCGTCCATAAAGCGCTCTCCTGCCTCCCGGCCGCCCCCGAGCTCGAAGGCGAGCATGCCTCCGTGGCCGTCGAGCTGGCTCCGGGCGAGGTCGTGCTGTGGATAGCTCTCGAGGCCCGCGTAAAGGACGCCCGTGACCTTCGCGTGGGCTTCGAGGAAGCGCGAGACGACGAGCGCGTTCTCGCCCGCGCGCTCGAGGCGGATCGTTAGCGTCTTCAGGCCACGCCGGACGAGGAAGGCCGGGAACGGGTCCAGAACCGAACCGACCACGATCTGGTGGGCTCGCGCCGCCGCCACGAGCTCACGCCTCCCTGCGACGACTCCCGCCATCACGTCGTGGTGGCCGTTCAGGTACTTCGTCGCCGACTCGCAGACGAGGTCGGCGCCGAGCTCGAGAGGGCGGCAGAGTACGGGTGACGCGAAGGTGTTGTCCACGATCAGGAGTCCGTCGCGCTTCGTCTCCGACAGCGCCCGGAGGTCGGCGAGCGGGAAGCCCGGGTTGGCCATCGTCTCGACGAAACGCACGCGCGCGGGACGGTCCCACGCCGCCGGGTCGGTGACGTCGAGGTAGGCGATCTCCACCCCCCGCGGGCGGAGCTGGGACTCGGCGAGCTGGTAGGTCGTACCGTAGAGCTGTTGGGGAAGGAGCAGCGTGTCGCCGGGGCCGAGGTTGGAGTGGAGGGCAGCGCTGATCGCAGCCATCCCCGTTCCGAAGGACTGTGCGGATTCGGCGGACTCGAGCTCGGCCATGACGGCGTTGAGCTCCTCGACCGTCGGGTTGCGGAGCCTCCCGTACGTGAAGCCGTACTCTTCCTCGGCGATGACAGCCCCGAGCCCTGCCACCTGTTCGAACGAGAAGGTCGTGGACGCCACGATGGGGCCGACCAAGGGCTCGCCGGAGCCTTCCGGCAGCGGCGGGGTATGGATCGCGCGCGTCGACAGGCCTGGCCTGCGCTTGCTCATGGTCTGCGGCCCAGTCCGAGCCGTTCCGGGAGGGTAGCGAGCGGTACCGGCGCGAAGGCAAGCCCCGCTGCCGCGGCGCCTTCCCGGTCGCCGTCCCCGTCCCCGATGTGGAGCGCGCGCTCGGGCGAAACCCCGAGGCGTTCGAGGGCGGCGAGGAAGACGGCGGGATCCGGCTTTGCCGCTCCCGCCTCGGCCGAGCTGACGATCTCGGTGAAGAAGCCGGCCAGCTCGGCCCGCTCGAGATGGCCTCTGAGGGACACGTCCCAGTTGGAGACGCAGGCGAGGACGAGCCCGGCCTGCCGGAGGCGCTCGAGGGCAGGCGCTGCTCCGGCGAGCGGACGGAAGACGATGCCCGCGAGGAATTCCGGCGTGAACTCCGCCGGATCGAGCTCGGCGTGTGCGTGCTCGAGGAACACTGCGGTGCAGCGCCGACCCAGGTCGGCGAGGCTTCCCTCGTCCCGGCCCTCGAGCGTGCGCGGGAGGTAGTAGGCGACCTCGGCCTGGAAGGCGGTCGCCACCTCGTCCAGCTCGCGCTCGACGCCGTGCTCCGCGAGCGAGCGCCGGAGGCGTGGCGCGGGGTCGTCGAGCTCCACCAGCGTTCCCATCGCGTCGACCGTGACCGCGTCGAGGGAGCTAGCGGTTGTTCTGGAACGCATCCGGGTGCAGGGCCCTGGCCACACGCTCCAGCGCCTGGGCGACGTAGGGGCCCGCCCGTTGGACCAGATCGGAGGGAAGCACGCGGAAGCGCGCGTTCTCGACCGCGGTCAGCTTCGCGGTCTTGGGATCGCGGCGCAGGCTCTTCAGGGTCACGCGGCTGTTCGAGGTGGCGAGGTAGATCTCCGGGTCGAGCCTGAGCAGGCGGCTGACCGGAACCGGCTCGCCACCGGCCGTCTCGGCGGCGACGTTCTCTCCGCGGGCGCGGGCGACAAGATCCCCCAAGAGCGACCGCGGCGAGGCCGTGACGAAGAAGCCCGTGTCGACGAAGGTCGTGGGCACCGGCTCCTCGGCGATGCGATCCTCGACCACCGCGACCTCGGAGCGAATCCGGGAGGCAACGGTCCTCGCCTCGACGGGCTCGCCGACCAGGAAGCCGAGGTCATGCGTGGCTCGCAGGACATCGTCGATCGAGGCGCCCGGCTGGACATAGAGCGCTGCGCCGGTCTCCCGCTGGACCTTCGAGACGTCGAGTTGATCGACAGTGGGCGACGCAACCACCAGCTCGGGCTCGAGCTCGACCACCTCGTCGACCCGGACGCGGCGGTTGGGCGACACGACCTCCACGGCGGAGGCCGGAGCCTCCCTCGGGCCGTCTCCCTTGCGGACGCCGGCCGGGATCCCGACCAGCCGGTCACCGGCGCCGAGAGCGATCACGAGCTCGGCGGCGCCGGGGTCGAGCGCCACGATGCGCTCGGGCCGGCTCTGGAGGACCGTCGGCTGCTCCCCCGCGCCCTGCACGGTGACCGGGTACGGCTGCTCCAGCTCGCCGAGCGGCTCCGAGCGCGCGCCGCAGCCGACGGCGACGAGCAGCACGCCGGCCATGCTCAGAAAGACCAGGCACGCCCTCACGTCGCTTGGCACTATGGCGAAGATGCGGCTCTTTACGCAGGAAGAGGCGAACACGGTGTTGCCCGAGGTGCGGCCGCTCGTGGAGCGCCTCGTGGCCGAGCGGCACGCGCTCGTCGCCCTCGGCGAGGAGCTCGAGGCGATGCAGGCGCTCATCGGCGGGAACGGCGGGAGCCTCGACCCGAGCCGCGTCGGCGAGCTCCAGGAGGCCGTCGCCCACGCTGCGGCCGGCGTCGCCGGCGTGGTCAACGAGATTCACGAGCTCGGCGTGCAGGTGAAGGATCTCGACCGGGGCCTGGTTGACTTTCCCGCCCGCCATCCCGAGAGCGGCGACACGGTCCTCCTCTGCTGGGAGCTCGGCGAGCCCGAGGTCGCCCACTGGCATGACCTCGAGACCGGATTCGCCGGCAGGAAGCCGCTCCCCTTCTAGAGAACTCCGGGATGATGGACACCGAATGGATCGAGCGGCTTGCAGTCGCCGGCGTCGTGCTGCTCGCGACGATCGTCGTCGCCTGGATCGCCGACCGGGTGATCTCGAGGCACTTCGAGCTGCGCCCGGAGACGCTCACGGTCTACCGGGTCGTGCGCAGGAGCGTCCTCGCGGTGATCATCGGCGTCGGGGTGTTGAGCGCCCTCTTGGTCTTCCCGGCTGTGCAGACCGTCGCGGGGAGCATCCTGGCCTCGTCGGCGGTGATCGCCCTGGTGGTCGGGCTGGCAGCGCAGACCACCCTCTCCAACTTCGTCGCGGGGATCCTGGTCGCCTTCGCCCAGCCGCTGCGGCTCGGGGACAGCGTCGCAGTCGCGGGCGCCTCCGGAACGGTGCAGCAGATCGGGCTCACCTATACCGTCATTCGCGCGGCCGACGGCGCTCGGTACTACGTGCCGAACACCAAGCTCGCCTCCGATACCATCAGGAACGCGACCATTGCCGGTGCGGAGCATCTGGCTTCGGTGAAGGTTGCCGTGCCACTCAGCGCCGACCTCGATCGCGTGCTCGAGTTGCTGCTCGAGGAGGCCATGCGACTGCCCGATGATGTGATCGTGCGAGAACCCACCGTCTACGTGAGCCAGGTCGACCAGGACGAGGTCGTCGTCACCGTCGAGGCCTGGGCCCGGAGCGCTTCTCAGGCGACCGAGCTTGCCTCGACTCTCCGCCACACCGTCGTCGACCGGCTCAAGGCCGAGGGGATCTACACGTGACAGGGAACGGGGGCAACGGCGCCGCGAACGGCAACGGCAGGAACGGCAACAGAAAGCGGCTCGCGGACAACCGCAACCGTCGCCGTCGCCGCAATCGCCGCCGCCGTGACAGGGCCCAGTCTCGCCGCTTCGTCATCGTGGTCGTCATCGCGCTCCTCCTCACGGGCGGCGGCGTGCTCGCTGCCGCTGCGTTCACCGGCGCCCAGGCCTTCATCAACAGCTGCTCGCTGGCGTCGCTGAAGCCGGTCTCGATCGGGGAGAACTCCTTCGTCTACGCCGCCGACGGCTCCGTGCTCGGCTCGATTCCCGCGGAGCAGAACCGCCAGCCGGTGGCGCTCGACCAGATGTCGCCGCTCCTGGCGCAGGCCACCGTGGCGATCGAGGACAGGCGCTTCTACTCGCACTCCGGCGTCGACTACGAGGGCATCCTCCGCGCGGCCGTGAAGAACCTCCAGGAGGGGGAGATCGTCCAGGGTGGCTCGACGCTCACGCAGCAGCTCGTCCGCAACCTCTACATCGGGCGGGACGTCTCCTGGGAGCGCAAGACCAAGGAGGCCTGTCTCGCGCTGAAGCTCGAGGACGAGGGGCTGCCAAAGCTCTGGGGAGCTTCGCCCGCAGGCCTGGCGCCGGAGGAGCTGAAGCGGTGGCGGAAGGACCGGATCCTCGAGACGTACCTGAATCAGGTCTACTTCGGCGCTCACGCGTACGGGGCCGAGGCGGCCGCGCAGACGTATTTCTCGAAGCACGCCGTCAACCTCAATCTCGAGGAGGCGGCGCTGATCGCCGGGCTCCCGCAGGCGCCATCGATCTTCGACCCGTTCCAGAACCCCGACCAGGCGCTCGCCCGCCGCAACGACGTTCTCAGGGCCATGCGGGAAAGCGACGCCATCAGCGAGTCGGCCTTCCAGGCGGCCGTCGGGCAGCCGCTCGAGCTCGACCGGGGCCAGATCTACACGAGGATCCGCGAGCCGTTCTTCTTCAGCTACGTTCGCGAGCTGCTCATCGACGAGTACGGCGCGACGGCGGTGCGGGGCGGCGGCCTCGAGGTCTACACGACGATCAACCCGCGCTACCAGCGCATCGCCATCGACTCCATGAAGGGCGTGCTCAACCAGCCGGGCGACCCAGCCTCTGCCGTCGTCTCCATCAACCCGGGCAACGGCGCGATCCGGGCCATGACCGCGGTCGTCCCGGGCAAGAAGGAGATCCAGTTCAACCTCGCGGCGCAGGGTCGGCGACAGTCGGGGTCGTCGTTCAAGACGTTCGTCCTCACCGAGGCGATTCGCCAGGGGATCAACCCGTATACGACCAGGTACCTGTCCGCGCCCTTCCATTGGCAGCCGGACCCCAACTCGGAGCCATGGGACGTGGCGACCTACAGCCACTCCTACATCGGCGCCGTCCCGATCGCCACGGCCACGCTCAGCTCGGACAACACCGTCTTCGCGCGCCTCACGCTCGACGTCGGGCCGGAGAACGTGGTCAGGGTGGCGAAGCAGATGGGGATCGAGACCGAGCTGCTGCCGGTCGCCTCCATCGGCCTCGGCTCGAACGCCGTGTCGGTGCTCGAGATGGCCTCGGCGTACGCGACGCTCGCGGCCGGCGGCGTCCATTCCGAGCCCATGGCGATTCGCAAGGTCGTCCTGGCCGACGGCAGCGTCGACAGAGAGGCCGGTTGGGGAGTCTCGAAGCGCAAGCGCGTCATGTCCGACGGCGTCGCCTACGAGGTGACGCGCATCCTGCAAAACAACATCACGGGCGGCACCGGAACCGGCGCGAACTACGGCGATCCGGCCGCGGCGGGGAAGACCGGCACGACCGACAACTCGGCCGACGCGTGGTTCGCGGGCTACACGCCGCGGGCGTCCACTGTCGTCTGGGTCGGCTATCCCAACGCTCAGATCTCGATGACGAGCGTCCACGGCATCACCGTGACCGGCGGCTCGTTCCCCGCGTCGATCTGGAAGCTGTTCATGGCTCGCGCGCTCCGCGACCTCCCACGGGGCGGCTGGCCGTATCCCAAGAACCCAGCAGCCTGGGTGCCGTTCGTGGGCGAGTTCGCGTTCGTCGGCGCCCCTCCCAAGCCGAAGAAGGAAGAGGATACGGAGAAGGAGAAGCCTGGGTCCACGACCACGGCGCCCCCGCCGACCACGACTGAGCCACCCCCCACCACCACAGAGGGCCGGTAGCCGAGCAACGGGCCTGGCGCTCGTCGCCGGGGCGCTCGTCCTGGGCCTGACGGCGACCGCCGTCGCCTTCGCATACCCCTCCTCGTCGCCCCTGGTGCCCGAGCACGACGGGGACGACTCGAGCTGGGCCTGGCTGTATCTCGGCGCGCTGGTCGCCGCCTTCGTCGCGTACCTCGCGGGCCTCTACCTGCTCGACCGGGCGGGAGGGCTCGCCCGCAGGAAGGCGGTGATCGGCCTCGCGTGCGCGATCCAGCTTCTGCCGCTCGCTGGCCCCGTCCTCCTCTCGACGGACGCCTACACCTACTGGGACTACGCCCGCATCTCGACGGAGCACGACGGCAACCCCTACGTGGACGTGCCGAGCGACTTTCCGGACGACGTCGCGTATCCCCTGATGGGCTCCCACTGGTACGACACGACCTCGGTCTACGGGCCGGGCTTCACGCTCGCCTCCGAGGCGCACGCGGTGGTCGTCGCCGACTCGCCGGATCTGGCGGCGTGGGGCTACCGGGCGCTCGCGGCGGCTGCGATGGTCGCGCTCGTCCTGCTCGCCGCGCGCCTGTCCTCCCGGCCGGCGTTCGCGGCGGCCTTCGTCGGCTGGAACCCGCTTCTCGCCGTCCACTTCGCGGGAGGTGGCCACAACGACGCCTGGATGATGGTCTTCGTCCTCGCCGCGCTCGCGCTGGCCGCGACTGGCAGGACGGCGCTCGCCGGCGTCTCCTGGGCTCTCGCGATCACGATCAAGTGGGTGCCGCTGCTCTTCCTGCCGCTGCGGTTCCTCGAAGCCCGGAGAGCCGGCAGGCGCGTCGATCATCGCGGCCTGGCGCTGGCGTTGGGGGTGATCGTGGCAATCGCCACATGGCGCTACGGCCTCGCGTGGCTCGGCGCCGTCGGCCCGTTGGCGACGAACCTCGCCGAGGACCGGGCGTCGTATGCGATCCCGACCAGGATCGCGTCGCTCGGCCTGCCGGAGGGCGGGGTCGCCGTCCTCTTCGCGGCGGCATTCGTTGCGGCGTATGCGTGGCTCCTTCGCGAGGCCTGGCGAGGTCGCGCCAGGCTGGCGCTGACGGCGGGGCTCCTGCTCGTCTGCACCTCCTGGCTGGTTCCCTGGTACGCGGTGTGGGCAGTCCCGCTGGCGGCGGTGGAGGAGGACCGAACCGCGCGCGTGCTCGCGCTTGCCCTGAGTGCGTACCTCCTGAGGGCCGCCGTCCCGATCTAGGCTCCGCCACAGGCAGCTGTGGAAGTCGGGCGGGGCACGATGCTGTGGACTACGGTACGGCGTCGTGGGAGCGCTGATCTCCGTCGCCGAGGCGCAGCGGCTCGTGCTGGAGCGGGCGAAGCCGCTGGAAGCCGAGCGGGTGCCGATCGAGCGGGCGGCCGGCCGCGCGCTGGCCGAGGCTCCGGCGGCTGCGGTCGACCTCCCACCCTTTGCCAGCTCGGCGATGGACGGCTTCGCAGTCCGGTCGGCCGACACGGAGGGTGCGCCGCTCACACTGCCCGTGGTCGCCCGGATCGCGGCCGGCAGCCCGGCTCCGCGGGGGCTGGAGGCGGGCGAGGCGATGGCGATCGCCACGGGCGGCGCGGTTCCCCCCGGCGCGGACGCCGTCGTCCCGATCGAGCTCGTCGAGGAGGGCGACGACGGCCTGGTCGTGCGGGCGCCGGTTTCACCCGGCGCCAACGTCCGCGATCGAGGTGGCGACGTCCATGCCGGGGAGCGGGTGCTCGAGCCGGGGGTCGTGCTCGGGCCCGGGCAGGTCGGGGCGCTCGCTGCCGCCGGCGTCGCCGAGGTGCGGTGCGCGAAGCGCCCGCGGGTCGGCATTCTCGTGACGGGATCCGAGCTGCGCCAGCCCGGCGAGGAGCTGGCGCCGGGGCAGATCTACGAGTCGAACGGGCTCTTGCTCGCGACGGCGTTGCAGCTGGCTGGCGCCGTGCCAGCCCAGCTCGGCGTCGTCGCCGACACGGAGGAGGAGCACCGGCGCACGATGGAGCGCGCGCTGCTCGGCTTCGACATGCTCGTCACGACCGGTGGAGCGTCCGTCGGGCCGCACGACCTGGTGCGGAAGGTGCAGGCCGAGCTTCGGGTCGAGGAGATCTTCTGGGGCGTGGCCATGAAGCCGGGGAAGCCCGTCGCGTTCGGCGTTCGCCGCGACCACCTCGTATTCAACCTGCCGGGGAACCCCGTGTCGGTGCTGGCGACGTTCGAGCTCCTCGTTCGTCCGGCCGTCAACGCGCTGCTCGGCCTGCCGCGGCCGCTGCCGGCCTTCCGCTCGGGCACGCTGGCTGTGGCGGCGCGCCGCAATCCCGAGCGGGACGAGCTCGTCAGGGCGACGTTGACGGCGGAGGACGGCGAGCCGATGCTGAGCCCGGTGCCCGGGCAGGAGTCGCACATGATCGTGAGAGCGGGCCGCGCGGCGGCGCTCGTCTGGATCGAGAAGGGCGAGGGCGAGCTCTCCGCCGGCTCGACCGTCCAGTTCCTCGAGCTGTAGCTCTCGTTGCTCTACGGGTTCTCGGCCCGATCCTCGCCGGAGTCGACGGCAACCAGATGCCGCCGCCGGGATCTCCGCACCGCGAGAATCGCCCGGCGACCGGCTTCCCGGAACGGCCCCGGGGTCCGCTCGCTCACGTCGGGATAGGGCGCATACGTTTTCAGCGCGACGGCCCCGACTTGGCTGGCCGCGGCTCCCCAGGCGAGGAAGGCGACGACCAGCGGCACCGGCACAGAGCCGACCGCCGTGAGGGCGAGGACGTACCAGACGGCGTCGAGACCCATGTCGAAGCGAATCGCGAACGACGCGAGCAAGAGCAGCGGCCCGACGAGGCCCAGCGCGTAGACCGCGATCTGAACCCCCCGGCCCCGGTCGCGCGCCTGTGGAAGCCAGAGCCAGGCGTGCAGCGAAGGGAGGACGAAGAGCAAGGAGTAGGGGTTGACGGCGGCGACCACGAGCGCCACGACCGCGAGCACGAGCATTGCCGCGAGATGGCCGCCGAGCTCTTCCGGCCGCGAGATCGAGCGGGAGGGGGTCAGCCGTGGCCTGACGACGAGCCAGGCGAGCGCCGCGACCCCGAGCAGGGCGCCGAGCGCGGCCACTGGCCAGTCGCCGGCCGCGGGAGTGTCGGGCCCGATCGGCCTGCCTTCGCCGCTCGGGAGCAGGCCTACCGCGACGAAGAGCGCAAAGACGAGACCCAGCCAGAGCCAGACCGCTAGCCGGCTGAGATAGCTGCGAAGCGCGGGCATGAGTGTGATGTGACGGCGGCGGCAGCGCGCGAAGAGGTCGATCGTCGCCGCCAGGAAGGGAATGAGCGCTGCGACGAGCAGGAGCTGCAGAGTCCAGCCGTACAGGAGGCGGGTCCCGAAGTAGAGGTAGGACTGCGTGCCGCTCGCGACCTCGGCGGACTCGTCCAGCGAGGCGACGAGCATCTGCGTGGCCCGGCCGAGCTCGCCGAGGCGCTGCTCGTCGAGGTTGGCGAGCGAGTCCCCGTCGGGCGAGCGCGGGCGACTGCCGCTGGTGGTGACGGTGACGGCGGGCACGCCGTGCGACACGAAGGGCGCCTGCTCGTAGAAGCTAAACGGGAAGGCGAGGTCGACAAGCTGCGCGAGGGCCCCGGGACGGCTCGGCTCGGCGCCTACCTGCGCCTCGATCACCTCGTCGGCCGTGGCGAGGAGGGTCGGGCTGGGCACCCGCGCCGTATCGCCGGCAAACTCGATGCGCGGTGGGCCTGGGGAGGCGATGGCGTCGAGGTTGACGAGCGCCGCCGGCCGATCGGCGTAGGGCAGGCTCTCGGCGAAATGCGCGGCGCCGAGGCCGCCGTACGCGCCTCCGTCGGTGGACACGAGGACGATCGGGTGGGAGTGCGAGGCGCTGCCCAAGTCGCGCGCCAGCTCGAGCAGGGCGCCGGTGCCGGACGCGTTGTCGTCTGCCCCGGGCGAGGTGCCGATGTTGTCGCGGTGGGCGAGCACGACGATGGGGCGCTGCGCCTGGGTCCCCGCAGGCGCGGTGCGCGGTGCGACCGCGACGAGGTTGACCAGCTCCTCCGTGCCCAGGCCGGGGATGTCGGCGGAGAACGCCTGACGCTCGACCGTGAAGCCGTAGCTCTGCAGCCGGTCCTCGACCCAGTCGGTGGCGTCCTGCTGCCCCGGGCTCCCCGGCGCGCGGTTCGGAAAGGTGGTCAGCTCCGACGCGAACTGGAGGGCGGTGGCCTGGTCGAAGAACGGCTGGGTGCGGGGGGCCGGAAGCGCGTCGGGTCTCCCGACGCTGAAGGCGGCCACGAGCACGGGAACGGCGACGACGAGCCAGGCGGCGCGATAGATGCGCGTCGAAACCGGCCGCTCGAGGGACCCGCGCCGTGGCCGACGGCGTGGCGCTTCTGCGGCCATGAGCCCGCCAAGTGTAGATGCCCGACCGGCAGCACCGGCGGTTCGGCTCGACCCGCCCCGCGCCATCCCTATCCTTAGGCCAGCCATGGAAGCGCGGCCGACGGTGCTCCTCGTGGACGACGAGGAATCGGTGCAGAAGGTCCTCACCTATCCGCTCGAGCGCGAGGGCTATCGCGTCGTGCAGGCCCGAGACGGCCAGGAGGCGTTGGAGCGCTACCGAGCCGAGCCCGTCGATCTCGTGATCCTGGACCTCATGCTCCCGCGGCTCGACGGTCTCGCCGTCTGCCGCCGTCTGCGGGAGGAGCGGAGCGCCGTTCCGATCATCATGCTCACGGCCCGCGGCGACGAGGGCGACAAGGTGCTCGGTCTCGAGCTCGGCGCGGACGACTACATCACGAAGCCGTTCTCCATCCGGGAGTTCATGAGCCGCGTACGCGCGCTCCTGCGCCGCGCCCAGCTGCCGCCGTCCAGTGGGCGCGACCAGGTGATCGAGGCGAACGGGATCAGGATCGACACGGGCCGGCGCACCGTCGAGGCGCGTGGAGCGGCGGTCGAGCTCACGTACCTCGAGTTCGAGCTTCTTCGCATGCTGGCAACGAGCCCCGGGCGCGTTTTCACGCGAAAAGCGCTGCTCGACGAGCTCTGGGGGGGCTCGGAGTTTCGGGATCCACGAACGATCGACGTCCACGTCCGGCACCTCCGGGAGAAGATCGAGCAGGATCCGGGCGAGCCCGAGCTGATCTTCACGGTGCGAGGCGCCGGCTACCGATTTCGTGACGCGCGATGAGGAGCCCGCCGCTCGTCAGCCTCAGCGTCAAGGTCGGGCTCGTCCTCTTCGCGGTCGTCGCCGGTGCGCTGGCCATCGTCTACATCGCCGTCGTTCCCCAGCTGGAGAACCGCCTCGTGGACGCCAAGATCCGCGAGCTCGAGCAGGCGGCCCCAACCGTCGCCCAGCAGGTGCGCGAGCTCGACAACCTCGCCATGCAGACGGTCGTGCGAACGGAGGCCGAGAGGCTCGGCTCGCGCGTCGTCGTGCTCGACGAGCTCACGGACGACCAGCTCCTCAACGTCGCCGACTCGCGCGACAGTCGACTAGGAGATTTCTCGACGGACCCGATCGCGCTCGAGGTCGCCCGCACGCAAAGGCCTTCGTCGGGCCAGGTCGAGCACGACGGCGAACGGTACGCCGAGTCCGGGCATCCCGCGAACGACCGTGTCGTGCTCCTCGCTGCCCCGCTCGACGACGTGCTGGCCAACGTCCGTCTCATGCGCCGAAGCCTGCTCGCCGCGGGGGCGGCCGCGCTCGCGATCTCCTGGCTGGTGGGGTACCTGTTGGCCTGGAGCTTCACGCGCCGGATCCGGCGGCTCGAGGCTGCGGCCGAGAGGCTCGCCGACGGGGACTTCGAGACGCCGGTCGTCGACGGCGGCCGTGACGAGGTCGGACAGCTGGCCGACGCCTTCGACGGCATGCGTGTGCGCTTGGCCGTGCTCGATCGCGCCCGCCGGGAGTTCATCGCCAACGCGTCTCACGAGCTGAGGACGCCGTTGTTCTCCCTGGGAGGCTTCGTCGAGCTCCTGGACGACGAGGAGATCGATCCTGACGTCCGGCGGGACTTCCTCGCCGAGATGCGGAATCAGATCGAGCGGCTGACGCGGCTCGCAACCGACCTCCTCGACCTCTCCCGTCTCGACGCCGGCCAGCTCGAGGTCGAGATCCTGCCGTTCGACTTGGCGCAGACCGCGCGGCTCGTGGCCGACGAGTTCCGGGCAGTGGCGGAGTCCGCCGAGCACGAGCTGCAGGCTGAGGCGGAGGTCCCAGTCGAGGCTCTCGGCGACGAGGTGCGCGTGCAGCAGATCGCGCGGGCGCTCGTGGAGAACGCGATTCGGCACACGCCGCCCGGCACGTGCGTGATCGTCCGCTCGGTCAGGCGCGGCGCCGATGCGGTCCTCGAGGTCCGCGACGACGGGCCCGGGATCCCAGCCGAGGATCAGAAGCACCTGTTCCAACGCTTCTATCGTGCGGCGGGAGGCAAGGCGTCCGGCAGCGGCCTCGGCCTGGCGATCGCCTCGGAGCTCGCCTCCCGGCTCGACGGGTCGATCGAGCTCTCCACCCGCCCCGGGGCCACCGTTTTCACGTTGAATCTTCCGGGCGCGCCGGCAGGGACGCCGAGCGACGAGATCGTGGCAGGAGTAGCAAGCTAGAGGACGGTGCAGACTCGCTCGGCGTCACTACGATGAGTCGGACGTGACCCGCCCCGGGGCCATCGCCGCCATCGCAGTCGCTTCCGCCCTCCTGGGCGGCACGTTCGCGCTCGTGCTCGGAAAGACGGCGGGCTGGATCGACGACGGGAGCCAAGTTCAGACCGTGCTCGTCCCGACCCCGGAGGAGGCGACCCCGGCGGCGGACGACGCCGATGCGGACGCGGCGAAGCCGCTCGTGGGGAACGGCTTCGACGCGGCCGAGCTCTACCGCAAGCGCGCCGGCGGCGTAGTGACCATCTTCGCGCTCTTCGGCGAGGGAAGCATCGACGACGAGAACGTGACCGCGTCCCAGGGATCGGGATTCGTCGTCTCGGACGAGGGCTACATCCTCACCAACTCCCACGTCGTGACGACCGCGGGGGAGTCCGACCCCGGCGACACGCCGCGTGCGGCCGACACGGTCTATGTCCAGTTTCGAGACGGCGAGCGGGTCCCGGCGACGGTCGTCGGCTGGGACGTCTTCGACGATGTCGGCGTCCTCAAGGTCGACCCGGGCGACCACGCCGTCAACCCGGTGCCGCTCGGCGACTCCAGCACCGTCGTCGTCGGCGAGCCGGTGGCGGCAATCGGAAGTCCGTTCGGTCAGGAGAGCTCGCTGAGCGTCGGCGTAGTCTCGGCCACCGAGCGCTCGATCGACTCGATCACCTCGAGCTTCAACCTCGTCGACGCCATCCAGACCGACGCTCCGATCAACCGGGGCAACTCCGGCGGGCCGATGTTCAACGCCGCGGGTGACGTCATCGGCATCAACGCGCAGATCCGAAGCGAGTCCGGCACCGCCGAGGGCGTTGGCTTCGCGGTCCCGATCAACGCGGCCAAGCGTTCCATGGAGCAGCTCATCCAGACCGGGAAGGTGCGCTATGCGTGGCTCGGGGTGACCACTCAGACGGTCACGCCCAGGATCGCCGAGCGCTTCGGCTTCGCCGAGATGCGTGGCGCCGCAGTCCAGTCGGTCGCCGGCGGAAGCCCGGCCGACCGCGCCGGCCTGGTCGGCGGGGGCGCCGAGCAGGAGGTCGACGGGCTGACGTTCTGCCCGGGCGGCGACCTCATCGTCGAGATCGAGGGGACTCCGGTGCGCTCGGCCGAGGACGTGGTCAGGGCAGTTAACCAGCAGCGCCTCCCCGGCGACGAGATCCACCTCGTCGTCCTCCGCGGCAGTCAGCGCCTGGAGCTCACCGCCACGCTCGGCGACCGGCCGGCGAACCCCCCGGCCCTCGCCTGCTAGCCCTTCGGCGTCCTACACTGGAGCGCGTGCTGCCCAGCGAGGATCTGGTCCTCCTCGGGGACAACCTCGACGTCCTTCCAGGCTTCGACGACGGCTGCTTCCAGCTCGTCTACGCGGACCCGCCCTTCAACACCGGGCGGCGCCAGCGGCGCCTCACCCTGGCGACGCGGGCCAGCCCCGCCGGCGACCGAGAAGGCTTCGGCGGCCGGCGCTACGCGACCCGGGTGCTCGCGGAATCCTCGTTCGGCGACTCGTTCGACGACTACGTCGGCTTCCTGGAGCCACGGCTGCGGGAGCTCCACCGCCTACTGGCTCCGACCGGAACGCTCTACCTGCATCTCGACTATCGCGAGGCCCACTACGCGAAGGTGCTGCTCGACCGGCTGTTCGGACGCGAGTGCTTCCTGAACGAGATCGTCTGGGCGTACGACTACGGAGCCCGCCCACGGCGCCGGTGGCCGGCGAAGCACGACACGATCCTCGTCTACGTCAAGGATCCCGAGCGCTACTGGTTCGACGCCGAGGCGGTCGAGCGCGAACCGTACATGGCTCCTGGGCTCGTCACCGCCGAGAAGGCGGCCCGCGGCAAGCTGCCGACCGACGTCTGGTGGCACACGATCGTCTCGCCCACGGGCAAGGAGAAGACTGGCTACCCGACGCAGAAGCCGGAGGGCGTCGTGCGCCGCATCGTCCAGGCCTCGTCGCGGCAGGGCGAATGGTGTCTCGACCCGTTCGCCGGCTCGGGGACACTGGGCGCCGTCTGCACGCGGCTCGGGCGCCGCTTCGTCCTCGTCGACTCGAGTCCCGAGGCGGTCGACGTTGCCCGGCGGCGGCTCGAGCGGGCGCGGGAATCGCAGGCTTCCGCCGGCAGAGGGTAGATTTTCGCCGTCTGCGGCAAGAATTCGCGTGTGACCAACCAGAACGGCATCTCAGCGGGCGTGGTCTCGCTCGTCATCCCGGCCAAGGCGGAGTACATCGCTCTCGGCCGGCTCGCACTCGCCGGGCTTCTGCGCCCGCGAGCCGTGGAGCCGGAAGTGATCGCCGACGTCAAGCTCGCGCTGACGGAGGCCTGCTCGAACTCGATCCGGCACGCCTACGCAGACGGGAGGGAGGGCGAGGTCGAGATCCGCTACGAGCTCGCCGACTCGAGCCTGGCGGTCGAGGTGTTGGACGAGGGCGGTGGCTTCGATCCCGTCCTACTCGAGCCTGCGCCCGACGCGCCGGAGGAGGGCGGCCTCGGCATGGCCATCATCCGCGCGCTCAGCGACGACCTCCATGTTGGGCCCTGCCCCGGCGGCGCCGGCTACCGAGTCCGCTTCACCAAGAGCCTGGCCTAGGAAACCTATCGGGCGCACCCGGCCGGCGCGATATCGTCCGCCTCCGTGCCGCTTCAGTTGGTCAACGTCGGGACGAAGCTGTTGGCCGACTACGCATCCATCGCCACGCGCGGCCTCATGGATCAGATCCGGGAGCTCGCCCGGCCGCTCGAGGGCAAGCGCGTTCTCCACCTCTCTGCGACCGCGTTCGGAGGCGGCGTGGCCGAGATCCTCTACACGCTCGTGCCGCTCATGCGCGATGCGGGCCTCGACGTCGAGTGGCGCGTCATTCAGGGCCAGGACGAGTTCTTCGACGTCACGAAGGCGATCCACAACGCCCTGCAGGGCGATCCCCACGGGCTCACGCCGGACCAGCAGCAGATCTTCGAGCGCTACCAGGTCCTGAACGCCGAGGCGATCGAGGGCTCGTACGACTTCGTCATCGTTCACGATCCCCAGCCGGTGGGCGTGATCGAGCACGCCCGGGACGTCGGGCGCCACTGGTCCTGGCGCTGCCACATCGACCTGTCGGAGCCGAACCAATCCGTCCTCGAGTTCCTGCTTCCCTCGATCTGCGCGCACGACGCGGCCGTCTTCCACCGCCGCCAGTACGTGCCGGCCACGGACGACCTGCCGACGGCGTGGGTCTGGCCGCCGGCGATCGACCCGCTCGCTCCCAAGAACATGGCGCTCTCGGCCGAGGACGCCAGCTACATCGTCGATCAGTTCGGGATCGACGTCAATCGGCCGGTGATCACGCAGGTGAGCCGCTTCGACCCCTGGAAGGACCCGCTCGGCGTCATCGAGGCCTGGCGGATCGTGCGCGAGTCGCATCCGACGGTGCAGCTCGCGCTCGTGGGCTCGATGGCTCACGACGACCCCGAAGGCTGGGAGTACTACAACCGCACGGTTGCCGCGGCCGACGGCGATCCCGACATCTTCATCCTCTCGAACCTGAACAACGTCGGCTCCGTCGAGGTGAACGCGTTCCAGGTGCACTCGCCGGCCGTCCTGCAGAAGTCGATCCGGGAGGGCTTCGGGCTCACCGTGACCGAGGCGTTGTGGAAGTCACGCCCCGTGGTGGCGGGCCGGGTCGGGGGGATCGTCGACCAGATCGAGGACGGCGAGACCGGCTACCTCGTCTCCTCGGTGGAGGAATGCGCCGAGAAGACCAAGCTCGTCCTCGACGACCCTGAGCGGGGCAGGCAGCTGGCTCTCAGGGGCAAGGAGCACGTTCGGCGTCACTTTCTCACCCCGCGTCTCCTGCGCGACTGGCTCGTGCACTTCAACGAGCTCGAGGGAAACGGTGTCGGCGTGCCGGAGCTCGCCGAGTCGCTCCGCGGCGCCTAGAGGCCGGCCAAGGGAGCCTGATCTAAGGTTCCCGTCGATGGCGGACCGACGGAAGCTCATCGTCGTCTCCAACCGCGGCCCGGTCGTCTACGACCGAGCCGAGGGCGGGGATCGCGTCGCCCGCCGGGGGGGCGGCGGGCTCGTGACGGCCTTGCGCAGCCTCGTCGAGCACCACGACGTCACGTGGATCGCGAGCGCCATGTCGGAGGAAGATCGATTGGTGGCCGAAGAGGAACGGGGAGAGCCGATCGAGGAGGTCGCGCGCGGCGGCGCTTCCTACAGGCTGCGGCTGGTCGCCCACGACCCGACCGCCTACGACTGGTACTACAACGTGATTGCCAACCCCATGCTCTGGTTCATCCAGCACTACCTCTGGGGTCTCACCGCCGCGCCGAACGTCGACCACGGACTCCACCACGCCTGGAGCGAGGGGTACGTCGTCATCAACCAGTCCTTTGCCGATGCTGTCGTCACCGAGCTCGAGCGGGAGCCCGACGCCGCAGTCTTCTTCCACGACTACCACCTCTACGTTGCCCCGGCGCTCGTGCGGGAGCGGGCGCCCGACGCGCTCCTGGCCCACTTCGTGCACGTCCCCTGGCCGATGCCGGACTACTGGCGGGTCCTCCCGGAGCCGATCCGACGCGCGATCCACGAGGGCCTGCTGGCCAACGACGTGATCAGCTTCCACACGCCCCGCTGGCGGCACAGCTTCCAGCGTTCCTGCGTGGACATCCTCGGGGTCGAGCCAGATCGGGCGACCTTCGAGATTCCGCTCGAGGACCACGTGGCGCGGCTGCGCGCGCGGCCGATCTCGGTCGACCCCGACGAGTTCGACGAGCTCGCGGGCAGCGAGGCCGTGCTCGCCGCCGAGGAGGGGATCGAGGCCGCACGTCCCGAGTTTCTCGTTCTCCGCGTCGATCGCACGGATCCGTCGAAGAACGTCGTCCGCGGCTTCCGGGCCTACGAGCTTTACCTCGACGCCCATCCGGAGATGCACGGGCGCGTCCAGATGCTGGCGCTGCTCGATCCCTCTCGCCAGGACATCCCCGAGTACGCCGAGTATCTGGGGGCCATCCAGCGCGCCGCCCGCGCCGTCAACGACCGCTTCCAGCGCGAGGGCTGGGTGCCGCTCGACTTGCAGATCCAGGACAACTTCACCCACGCGGTCGCGGCGTACAAGCAGTTCGACGTCCTGCTCGTGAACGCGATCTTCGACGGCATGAACCTGGTCGCCAAGGAGGCGCCGCTCGTGAACGCCCGCGACGGCGTGCTCGTGCTGTCCGAGAACACCGGCGCGCACGATGAGCTGGGCGAGTGGGCGTTGACGGTTAACCCGTTCGACGTCGCCGGACAGGCCGAGGCGATTCACGACGCTCTCACGATGTCGGCCGCGGAGCGCCGACGTCGCCGCGAGGCGATCGTCGCCCACGTGCGCGGGCACGACATCGGCCGCTGGATCGCGGCGCAGCTCGCCGACCTCGATGAGGCCCGAAACCTGGCCGCGCTGTCAACGAAGGGTTGACACGGGAGGCTGTCAACGCTAGGTTGACAGCCATGACCGACGAAGGACGCGAGACCATCCTGCGGCGCGAGCTCCACGCCGTGCTGGCCGGTCTCAGCGCCAGCCGCGAGCCGCTCGAGCTCGTTGCCGACATCCCGGTCGTTGAGGACTTCGTCGACGACCTCGCCCAGGCGCGGATCGCCGATGCCCGAGCGGCCGGGGCGTCGTGGGCTGACATCTCTGCGCGCCTCGGCGTCACCCGCCAGGCGGTACACAAGCGCTTCGGGGGCCGGCGCAAGCGCAAGCGCGGGCTCGGCCCGGTGCTGGAGCTGCGCTTCACCCTCGACCGAAAGGACCGCTCATGACCGTGCTCGACCGATTGCGGCGGCGCTCGCGCGATCCTCGGTTCGAGGAGGCCACGGCGGCGCACGCAGCCGGCGACTTCGCCAGGGCGCGGGTGCTGGCGCGCGAGGTGGTCGCGGACGGCGATTCGTCCCTCGAGGCCTTGCGCGGCCTGGCCGAGGTCGAATACCTCCTCGGCGACTACGCCGCGGCGGAGCCGCTCCTGAATCAGGTCGTGAAGGAAGCGGGTCGGCGCGTCGACCCGCGGGTGGACGCCGAGGTCGCCCTCGCCCTCGTCTACCTGCAGACAAACCGCTACGAAGAGGCGAGCCGCCTCTTCGCCGGGATCGAGGCGATCGACCTCCCGATCTGGGAGCTGATGAGATCCTTCGGGGACGAGCCGCCATACCGCCTCGACTGGGGAGGCGCCTCCGAGGTGGTTCTGCCCTTCGTCCAGACGACGATCTGGGAGCTGCCGTGTGTCAGGCTCGAGGTGAACGGCCTCGAGGTGGCCGCCCGGATCGACACTGGCGGCGAGCTTCTCACTCTGTCTCCCGATGTCGCCGACGCCCTCGGGGTGGTCCCTGTGGCGCGAGCGGAAGGTGAGTTCGCCGCCGGCGCGCGCGGCGAGATCGGCTACGGGCGAGTCGACACGGTGCGTGTCGGGCCGCTGAAGGTCGAGGGGGTACCGGTGGCGGTTATGGGTCTGGAACGTCCCGTTCTCGGCACGGGGCTCCTGCGCCAGTTTCTCGCGACCCTCGACTACCCGCGCGGACGGCTCGTGCTCCGCCCGCCCTCGAGCGTGCTGCCGGACGGCGGGGTGGAAGTCCCCTTCGCGCTTGCAGCGACGCACCTCCTGCTCGCCCGGGGCGCGCTCGACGACCACGAGCTGCTCACGTTCATCGTCGACTCCGGCCTCGAGGACGAGGGCGGCGCGTCCGTCGCCCTCCCGCGCGCGACCCTCGACCTCCTCGGGATCCTGCCGCCGCCGCTGACCGAGGAGGTCGGCGAGTCCGGGGCCGGCACGCTCTCGGACCGGTTCGGGCGCTTCCCAGTGCAGCGGGTGGGGCTCGGGCCGCTGTCCCAACCCGACGCGTCGGGCCTCTTCGGCGTCTTCCCGGACACGTGGACCGAGCTGGGTGGGATCACCGTTCACGGCATCCTCAGCCACGGCTTCCTGCGCGAGTACGCGTGGACGCTCGACTTCGAAACCATGAAGATGACGTTCGCGACGTAGGCTTCAGGCGTGCACGGCGAGGAGCTCAGCCACGTCGACGCGCGCGGCGCCGTCCGGATGGTGGACGTGGGCGCGAAGCCGGCCGTGCAGCGCCGCGCTCGGGCCCGCGCGTTCGTGCGCCTGAGCCCGGGGACGTCCGCGCGGCTCGCCGAGCTTCCCAAGGGCGACGTCCTCACGACCGCGCAGCTCGCTGGGATCATGGCTGCGAAGCGCACCGCCGAGCTGATTCCACTCTGTCACACGCTCCCGCTCACGCACGTCGACGTACGACTCGAGGTCGAGGAGGCTGGCGTCGCGATCGAGGCGAGCGCCGAGACGACGGCCCGAACGGGAGTCGAGATGGAGGCGCTCACGGCGGCCGCGGTCGCCGCCCTCACTGTCTACGACATGGTCAAGGCGATCGACAAGGAGATGGTCGTCGAGGACGTGCGCCTGCTGGAGAAGACCAAGGAGGTCGTCGAGTGAGGGCGGCCGTCTTGACCGTCTCGGACGGCGTCTCGGCGGGCGAGCGGGAGGATCGAAGCGGCGAGGTCCTGGCCGAGTTGCTCGGAGGCGAAGGCTACGAGGTCGAGCGCCGCATCGTTCCCGACGAGCGTACGGCGATCGCCGAAGCGCTCCGGGAGCTCGCAGGCTCGACGCAGGTCGTCCTCACCACCGGCGGCACGGGCATGGGGCCGCGCGACGTGACGCCGGAAGCGACGCGCGACGTCCTCGATCGCCTCGCCCCCGGCATCGCGGAGGCGGTCCGGGCAGACTCCGCCGCCAAGACCCCGCACGGTCTGCTCTCCCGGGGCCTTGCCGGAGTGCTCGGCTCGACGCTGGTCGTCAACCTGCCGGGCTCCCCGGGCGGCGCCCGCGACGGCTTCGAGGTGCTCCGGCCCGCGCTGGGCCACGCGCTCGAGCTCCTGGCCGGCGAGCCGACCGCCCACCGCCAGACCTGATGTCTCACGAGGAGAGGCATTGAGCGCCACGGTCCTCCGCTATCCGAAGCTCTTTCTCTCGCTCGTCAAGTTCGAGCACACCGTTTTCGCGCTCCCGTTCGCCTACATCGGCGCCTTCCTGGCCGTCGACGGCGTTCCGGCCGCCTCCGACCTCCTCTGGATCACGGTGGCGATGATCGGCGCGCGCAGCCTCGCCATGGCGCTCAACCGGCTCATCGACGCCGGCATCGACGCCCGGAACCCGCGAACCGCGCGCCGCGAGCTCCCTCGGGGCGCGTTGAAGCCTTGGCAGGTCGGCCTCTTCTGCCTCGTCTCGCTCGCCGTCTTCCTCGTCGCCGTCTACCAGCTCGCTCCGATCGTCCGCTGGCTCTGGCCGATTCCGGTCGCCGCGTTCGTCGTCTACCCGTACCTGAAGCGGGCGACGTGGCTCTCACACTTCTGGCTGGGCGCCGTGGACGGGCTCGCGCCGGTGGGCGCCTGGGCGGCGATCACCAACGATCTCCCGCTCGAAGCCTGGCTCCTGGGCGCGGCAGTCGCCGTCTGGGTCGCCGGGTTCGACGTGCTCTACGCGCTCTTCGATCTCGACCACGATCGTGCGCACGGGCTCCACTCCGTGCCGGCGAGGTTCGGCGTGCCCGCGGCCTTCGCAGTCGCCCGGGCCTGTCATGTCGCTACGGTCGCCTTCCTCGTGCTCGCCGGGCTGGCCATCGGCGTCGGCTTTCTCTACTGGGCCGGGGTCGCTGTCGTGGCGGGGCTCCTTTCGTACGAGCACTCGCTGGTCTCTCCACGAGACACGAGCCGTCTCGACCTGGCTTTCTTCACGATGAACGGCGTCCTGAGCGTCACCTTCTTCCTCTTCGTGCTCGGGGACGTGATCGTGTGATCGCGGCACGCGGCCTCGGCCGCAGCTTCGGCGCGAAGACCGTCCTCCGCGATCTCGACCTCGACGTGGCCGAGCGCGATCTCGTTCTCGTCACTGGACCGAACGGATCCGGGAAGTCGACGCTACTGGCGCTTTGCGCCGGGCTGCTTCTCCCGACGCGGGGCGAGCTCGACGTGACGGTCGAGCGCGGCCGCATCGGCTACCTCGCCCACGAGCCGCTTGTCTACCGGGAGCTGAGCGCGCTCGAGAACCTCGACCTGTACGGGCGCCTCTACCACGTTCCAGAGCGGCGCGAACGCATCGGGATGCTCCTCGAGCGCTACGGGCTCTGGGAGGCCCGCCGCGAGCGGGTAGCGGCGTTCTCCCGCGGGATGCAGCAGCGACTCGCTCTCTGCCGCGCGCTCCTGCACGAGCCCGACCTGCTGCTCCTCGACGAGCCGTACGCGGGCCTGGACGAAGAGGGCGTCGAGCTCCTCGACGCCGAGCTCGCGGCGCTGGCGGGGAAGCGGACGCTTCTGCTCGCCACTCACGATCCTGACCGCGTGAAACCGCTCGCCACGGGAAGGTTGGCGCTCGCATGACGTATCTCGCGGACGTCGGCACACTCGCCCGCAAGGACCTGCTGCTCGAGCTGCGCTCCCGAGACACCGTCCCCGCGATGCTCCTCTTCGTCGTCTCCACCCTCGTCGTCTTCAACTTCGCGCTGCCGGCCGGTGCCTCACCAGACGCTGCCTACGGCCTCCTCTGGGCGGCGCTCGTCTTCACGGCCATCCTCGGGCTCACCCGCGCTTTCGCGGCCGAGCGGGAGCAACGGGTCCTGGACGGCCTCGTGCTTGCGCCGTCGGACCGGAGCGCGATCTGGCTCGGGAAGGCGATCGCCGTCGTCGCGTTCCTCGCCGTTGCCGAGGTGGTCGCCCTGCCCGCCTTCGCGCTCTTCTTCGAGCCGGTGAGCTGGGAGCTCGTCGTCGCGGTGGCCCTCGCGAGCGTCGGGTTCGCCGTGGTCGGCACCCTCCTCTCGGCGATGGCGGCCGCCAGCCGCGCCCGGGAGCTGCTCCTCCCGCTCCTCTTCTTGCCGCTCGTGATCCCGATCGTCGTCGGCGGCGTGGGGGCCTCGATCGCCGACGATCCGGGGCGCTACCTCGGCTTCCTCGCCCTCTACGACCTGATCTTTGCGATCCTGTCCTGGGCGAGCTTTGAGTACGTCGTTACGGAATAGCCGCGCGGTCGTGCTCGCGGCCGCAGCCGCGGGCCTCCTGCTCGTGGGCATCGCCCTGGCCTTCTACTGGGTGCCGAACGCGCCGGTCGAGGGGTTCAGGCAGCGCATCTTCTATATCCACGTCCCGATCGCGCTCACGGCCTACGCCTGTTTCGTCTGGGCCGCCTGGAAGGCCTTGCGGCTGCTCTGGACGCGCGACCAGCGGTACGATCTGGAGAGCTACACGGCCGTGCACATGGGCGTCATCTTCGGGATCCTGACGCTCGTCACGGGCTCGATCTGGGCGAGGACGTCTTGGGGGGTGTGGTGGACCTGGAGCGAGCGGCAGCTCGTGCTCTTCCTCGTGCTCTTCCTCTTCTACTCGGCGTACTTCATGCTCCGTTACTCGGTCGAGCCGGGCCCGCGGCGGGCGAGCATGTCGGCGGTCTACGCGCTGTTCGGCGTCGTCCTCATCCCCGTCAGCTTCCTCGCCATCCGGCTCGCCGAGGGCCTGATCCACCCGGTCGTCTTCGATCGGGACGTGGGCTCGAACCTCGCCGGCAGCCAGATCCTGACGTTCGTCGTCTGCTTCGCCGGCATGCTGGCGCTCGCGGGCTCTCTCTACGTGAACGAGCTGACCGGAAAGCGCCTCGACGAGCGGTTGTCCGAGCTCAGGGAGGCGCTCACGTGACCTCGGCCGAGCGATACGTCACGGCCGCCTACCTCGTCGTGCTCGCCGTCGTGCTTGCGTACGTCGTCATCTACGCCTTCAAGCTCTCGCGCTTGGAACGCGAGGTGACCGAGCTGGCCGAGCTCGCCCGGCGCCGGAAGGAGGAGGCCGCGTCGTGACTGAGGCGGCGCTGCTTCTCTTCTGGCCGGCGCTGGCGGGCTATGCAGAGGCTGCGGTGGCCTACGCCGGCGACACGGTTCGCCCCGGGCGGCTCGTTCGTTACGCGATCTGGGGCGTCCGCCTCGGCTGGCTGGCTCAGACGGCCCTCCTCGTCGCCCAGGCGGCGAGCGCCGACGGCTTCCCCTGGGGCAGCTGGGCCGGCTCCCTGAACCTGTTCGTCTGGATGTGCGTCGGCGTCTACCTGATCTGGGGCTGTCGGGCTCCGTTCCGGCTGCTCGGCCTGGTGGTCATGCCCCTCGCGGCCGTCCTGCTCGCGCTCGCCTGGGCCGCCGGAGGCGTCGGCGAGCCGGCGCGAAGCGAGTTCGGGGACGTGTTCCTCGCCGCCCACGTGGGCCTGATCCTGGCCGCCTTCGCCGGCTTCACGCTCGCGGCGGCGCTGTCGGCGCTCTACCTCTGGCAGGACCAGCGGCTGAAGCGGCGCACGGCGGGCGTCCTGCGCCTGCGCTCGCCCTCGCTCGAAACGCTCGACCAGCTCACGGGGCGCACGATCGCCTTCGCCCTACCGGCGCTGACGGTCGGCGCCGGCATCGGGCTAGCCCGTCTCCAGGCCGACGGCGCCTCGTTCGACGCGATCATGGGCCTGACCGTCCTCACCTGGATCGTCTACGCTGCCTTCCTCGTCCTTCGCTGGGAGGCGGGCTGGCGCGGCAGGCGCACCGCGTACCTCGCGCTGGCGGGGTTCCTGCTCGTCGTCCTCGTCCGCATCGTCCTGACGCCCTTCGTGCACTTCTGATGCGCCTGCTCCTTGTCGGCACGTCGTACCAGCGCGCTCCCGTGGAGCTTCGGGAGCTGCTCGCCTACGACCCGGGGCTGCGGCGGGAGGCCCTCGGGCGCTTGGGCTCGGACGGCGCCGAGGCGGCCGTGCTCTCGACCTGCAACCGCACGGAGGTCTACGGGGTCAGCGCCGAGCCTTCGGAGCTCGAGGAGCGGATCTACGGCGAGCTCGCCGACCTCTCGGGCCTCTCGCACACGGAGCTCGCGCCGGCGCTCTACTCGGTGAGCGACGAGGCGGCCGCCGTTCACCTCTTTCGCGTCGCGGCGGGCCTCGACTCGATGGTGCCCGGCGAGGCGCAGATCCTCGGGCAGGTGCGGGAGGCGTACGAGGCCGCTCGCGAGACCGAGACGACCGGTGCGACGCTCCACCGGCTCTTCCGGCAAGCCCTGCGCGTTGGCAAGCGCGTGCGCACCGAGACGGCGATCGGCGAGAACCCGGCGTCCGTCTCGTCGGCCGCCGCGCAGCTTGCCGAGCGCGTCTTCGAGGACCTCGCCGGGCGGCGCATCCTGCTGCTCGGCGCGGGCAAGACCGCCGACCTGACCGCCGCGAACCTCATCTCGCGCGGCGTCGGCGAGATCGTCGTGGCCAACCGCTCGCCGGAGCGCGCCGAGGCGCTGGCGCGGCGCTTCGGCGGCCGTGCTGTCGGCCTCGACCAGGTGGAGCCCGAGCTTGCGCAGGTCGACGTCGTCGTGGCCTCCACCAGCTCGCAGGGTTTCGTTCTCTCCGCCGCGCAGGTCGAGCGTGCCATGAGGGAGCGGCGGGGGCGGCCCGTGTTCTTCATCGACATCGCCGTGCCCAGGGACGTGGACCCGGCCGTGCTCGAGCTCGAAGGGTGCTACCTCTACGACATCGACGACCTCGAGCGCGTCGTTGCCGAGAGCGTCGCCGGCCGCCGCGAGGAGGCCGTGCGGGCCGAGGCGATCGTGAGCGAGGAGGCCGACGCCTTCCGGGCCTGGCAGCTATCCCTCGACGTCGTGCCGGCGATCTCGTCTCTGCGAGCGCGGGCCGAGTCGATCCGGCGCGAGGAGCTCGAGCGGGCCGAAGGTCGCCTCGCGTCCCTCTCGCCCAGCCAGCGGCGGGCCGTGGAGGCGCTCACCAGCCAGATCGTGGCGAAGCTCCTGCACCAGCCGACCGTTCGCATGAAGGAGGCGGCGGCGGGGGCCGAGGGCGTTCTCTACGCGGACGCGGTGCGCCATCTCTTCGGTCTCGGCGAGGATGCTGGTCAGGCTCGGAAGCCGCGGCAGTAGGCTCGCGCTCACCCAGGCGGAGCTCGTCGCCGACGCGCTCCGCCGCGTGCGTGCCGACGCCGACGTCGCGATCGTCCCGATCACGACCGCGGGGGACCGCGACCGATCGAAGCCGTTCGGTGAGATCGGCGCCCGCGGGGTGTTCGTGAAGGAGATCGAGGAGGCGCTGCTCGCTGGGCGGATCGATGTCGCCGTCCACTCCGCGAAGGACATGACCTCGACCGACACGGACGGGCTCGGCGTTGGCGCCTACCTGCGACGCGAGGACCCGCGGGACGCCCTCTGCGGCGCGGGTGGCCTACGCCCCGGGATGCGCATCGGCACAGCCTCCGTCCGCCGCCGGGCACAGCTGCTGGCGCTCGAGCCGGGCCTCTCGATCGAACCGCTGCGGGGGAACGTCGACACGCGCCTGCGCAAGCGCGGCGAGCGGGGCCTCGACGCGATCGTGCTCGCGGCGGCCGGACTCGAGCGGCTGGGCCTTTCGCGCGAGATCGGCCATCGCTTCGCGCCGGAGGAGCTGCTCCCGGAAGCAGGGCAGGGCGCGGTGGCGCTCCAGGTGCGGGCGGGGGAGGAGGAGCTCGTCACGGCCCTCGACGACCGGCCGACCAGGGAGCGAGTGCAAGCCGAGCGCACGTGCGTCTCGCGCATCGGCGGCGGGTGCCTGGCGCCGGTCGCCGCCCACCACGACGGCGCCCAGCTGACGGCGCTCGTGGCCGACGAGGACGGCGCCTGGATCGAGCGGCGAAGCGGCGTCGACCCGACCGCGCTGGCCGACGAGTTGCTGGCGGCCACCGCAGCCCTGCGCACGTGAAGGTCGCGCTCACCGGAACGGAGGACCATTCGAATCGGCTCGCCGAGGAGCTCGAGGGCCTGGGCTTCGAGGTCGCGGCCTGCCCGCTCGTCGCCGTCGAGCCGATCGCCGGGCCGCCTATCCGGGCCGGGGAGTACGACTGGCTTCTTCTCACGAGCCGAAACGGCGTCGAGGCTCTGTTCGCGCGGCTCCAGGGCTCGCTCCCTCGAGTGGCCGTCGTCGGGCGGGGAACCGCGGAGTCGTTGCGAGAGCGCGGAGTCGAGCCGGAGCTCGTCGCCGTCCCCTCCACCCAGGAAGGCCTCGCGGCGGCGCTGCCCCAGCCCGCCGGGCGGGTGCTCTTCGCCGGGGCCGAGGACGCGCGCGACGTGCTCGTCCGCGAGCTCGGGGCCGACTTCGTCTCCCTCTACCGCACCGTGGAGCTGCGGCCCCACCGGTTTCCGGCGGTGGACCTGGTGGTCCTCGCCTCGGCATCCGCGGCGCGGAGCTTCGCAGCGCTCGGCGTCGACCTCCCGTGCGTGGCGATCGGCCCGGTCACGTCCGAGGTGGCGCGCGGACGCGGGTTGCGCGTGGTCGCGGAGGCGGGCACGCACGACCGGGAGGGGCTCGTCGAAGCGGTTAAGCTCGCGGCATCCCTCGGTTCATCACCTTCCTGACCGACTTCGGCCTCGAGGACGACTTCGTCGGCGCCTGTCGCGGCGTGATCAAGCGGATCTCGCCCGAGGTCGAGGTGATCGACATCACGCACGGCATCGCGCCGACGAACGTCCTGCAGGGTGCGCTCGTCCTCGCCAACACGCTGCCGTACATGCCCGAGGGAGTCCATCTCGCGGTCGTCGACCCCGGCGTCGGCGGCGAGCGAAAGCCGCTCGCTCTGCGGGGCGGCGACGGTCGCCTCTACGTCGGCCCCGACAACGGCCTTCTCCTCGTGGCCGCCGAGCGTCTGGGTGGGATCGACGCGGCCGTCGAGCTCGTCGAGCCGGCGTACCGGCTCGACCCGGTCGCGAGGACGTTTCACGGCCGCGACGTCTTCGCTCCCGCTGCGGCTCACCTCGCCGCCGGGCTCGAGCTGGAGGCGCTGGGCCCGGCCGTCCCGGCCGCGGAGCTCGTCCGGCTCGAGCTTCCGGCGCCGAAGGTCGGGACGCGGCGCCTCCGAGCGACGGTCGTCCACACGGATCGCTTCGGAAACGTCCAGCTCAACCTCACGAGCGCCGACCTCGAGAGCGTCGGCATCGCGCCGGGGCCGCAGGTCGAGGTCTCGGTCGGCTTCGAACGCTACTTCGCGGTTGTGGCCGCGACGTTCGCGGAGGTCCGCAGAGGGGACATCGTCCTCTACGAGGACGCCTACCGGAACATCTCCCTGGCGATCAACCAGGGCAACGCGGCCGAGATGTTCGGGGTAGTCCTTGGGCAGGAGCTCGAGCTGACGGCGCTTCGGTGAATGCACTCGTCATCGGAGCGGGGAAGCGCTTCGCACGCCTGGCGACGCGCGCCGTCGTGGCCTGGCCGGCGCTCTGGCGCGTCTTTCGCCGGCCGTTGCGCGCCCAGTTCGAGGCGCTCGCGCCCGAATGGGACGGGATCCTCGGACCGGAGTCGCTCGCTCCGCTCTCGGCGGCGCTCGAACGGCTCGCCCACCCTCCCGCGCGCGCCCTCGACCTTGGAACCGGGACCGGCAAGGCGGCCCGCCTGGTGGCGGAGCGCTTTCCGCAAGCCGAGGTTCTCGGCGTCGACCTGGCGCCCGCGATGGTGGAGCAGGCGCGTCGCCTGCTGCCGGCGGACTTCCCTCCGCGCGTGCGCTTCGAGGTTGCCGACGCCTCTGCGCTCCCCGTCCGCACCGAGGCGTTCGACCTCGTCGTCCTGCTCAACATGATCCCCTTCTTCGCCGAGCTCGCGCGTGTCACGGCGCCGGGTGGAACCGTCGTGGTCGCCCATGTCTCCGGCCCCTCGACGCCGATCTGGACGCCGCCCGAGACCCTGCGCGCCGGGCTGGCGCCGTTCGGCTTCACGAGCTTCGAGGAGCTCGCGGCCGGAACCGGCACGGCGCTCCTGGCGCGAAAACGGGTTGGGGAGTAGGATCCGGCGAAACGGCGTTCGCGGCACGGTTGCACCGGCCCGGACGTCGTTTTTTCGGTCGGGCTAGGTCCGCCGAGGGACGACCCTGATCTCCATCGTCTCCATCCGACGATAGATCTTGCGGTCGCGCGTGTAGTACCAGCGGTCGTAGACGAGCAGGCCGATCGGAACCCAAAGGATCACCCAGGAGGTGATCTGCAGCCCCTGCGCGAGGAGCTCCAGGAGCGCGTCGCCGCTCCGCTCGAGCGGCCGCGCGAGGCCGTTGAGGACGAGCACCGCCAGGAGGCCGAGCAGAAGAGCGCGGATTCCGTGTGACGTCACCTCTCGCAGGCCCCGATCCAACTCGTCCAGCTTGACGCGGCAGTATCTTCCGGCGGCGGCCTGGGCCCGCTCCTCGAGACCCGGCTCGATGGCCTCCGCCGGAAGCTCGACGATTGCCCGGACCGGTGACCTCGGGCTCTCCGTCCTGAGCCGGGACGCGATCACGTCCATGCCGGGCCGATCGCCGTAGGTCTCGTACTGCGGAGAGAACGGGCCGACATCGGGGGCAACGAAGAGGTTCGCCGGGGCGGGCAAGGGCAGGGTGATCTCGATCTCGTGACGCCGGCGGACGAGCTGCAAGGCGGAAACCTACTGGCGACTAGACTCCCCTGGCACAGCCCCGCCCAGGGCCGCCCCGCTGCGAGATGAACCTCTTCCGCTTCATCCCGGGCTACACCGACTATGTCTACGAGGCCGGGAAGGAGCCTCTGCTCCTTCTCCTGCTCGCCTTCCTCGTCACGTTCGTGCTGACACGCGCGTATACCCGCATCGCGCGGGTGCGGGGCTGGGGCAGCACCCATGTGGGTGACGTGCACATGCACCACGTCGTCGTCGGCATCGTCCTGATGACGGCCTCGGGAGTGATCGCGTTCGGCTTTTCTCCGGGGGAGGTCTTCACGGAATGGCTCGCGATCGCATTCGGCGTGGGCGCGGCGCTCACGCTCGACGAGTTCGCGATGGTCTTCCACCTCGACGACGTCTACTGGTCGACCGAGGGGCGTGCCTCGGTGGATGCCGTCGTGACCGCGATCGTGATCCTGTTGCTCGGCCTCGTCGCCACCGCGCCGTTCGGCGCGGAGCGGGGCGAGCAGACCGCTTCGGACTTCTGGTTGGCGATCGGCCTCAACGTGATCCTCGTGGTCGTGACCTTCCTGAAGGGGAAGCTGAAGCTGGCCCTGACGGGTGTGATCTTCCCTCCGTTTGCGCTCTTCGGCGCCCTGCGCCTGGCAAAGCCTCGCTCCTGGTGGGCGCGGCGCTTCTACGATCCGAGCGGTGAGGGGCGAAAGGGCCGGAAGTTTCGGCGGGCGGTCGCGCGAGAGGCCAAGCGGCGGGAGCGCTGGCAGCATCGCCAGACCCGCGTCTACGACCTGCTCGGCGGCGCGCCCAGTCCACAGCCGCCGAAGGAGGCTCCGGGCGGGCCGGAGATTGACGGCCGCTAGCGCGCGTCTGCTCGTTCGAGCGGCGGTGGCGCTCCTCACGCTCGCCGTCGCGTCGGTCGCAGATGCGGCCGGCCCCGAGCAGGAGCTCGCGGATCGCTACGCGCCGATCGTCGCGCTGAAGGACCAGGAGGGCCCGTGCGGGGCGAAGACGCTCGAGGGCGAGCCCTGGCGCCCGACAACGGTGCAGATCGTGCTCGGGAGCCCGGAGGTCGTCCTGCGAGGGCCCGGCAAGGGCAGCCCGGTCGTCGAGACCGCGCCGATGGCGGGCGACCTCTACGGCAAGGGAGAGGACTACTTCCTCGACTTCCCCGGGAACCCGCTCGAACCAGGGTGCACCTACGAGGCGGACGGCATGCGCCTCGCCGAGGGGAAACCCTCTCTCGCCTATGCCCACGTCACCACTCAGGCTGGCGCGCCCGGGAAGCTCGCCCTCGAGTACTGGTTCTACTACTACTTCAACGACTTCAACAACAAGCACGAGAGCGACTGGGAGGGCATCCAGCTCGTCTTCGACGCGGACACGGTCGAGGAGGCGCTCCTCGCCGGGCCCAGCGAGGTCGGGTATGCCCAGCACGAGGGCGGCGAGCGCGCCGACTGGGACGACGACAAGCTCGAGAAAGTCGGCGACCACCCGGTGGTCTACCCGGCGGCGGGCTCGCACGCGAGCTACTACTCGGACCGGCTGTGGCTCGGCAGGACGGCGAGCGAGGGGATCGGCTGCGACGACTCGACAGGCCCCTCGCACCGGGTCCAGCTGGCGGCCGTCGTCGTGCCGACGGAGCCGGCGTCTCGCGACGGCAACCTGGCCTGGCTCGCGTACGACGGGCTCTGGGGCGAGAAGGAGAAGGCGCCGAACAACGGCCCGACCGGGCCGAACACCAAGGATCGCTGGCTGGAGCCGATCACCTGGCAGGACGATCTCCGCGGCGGCAGCGTGGCGGTGCCGGCCGGCCGGACGTTCGGCCCGAGCGTGAGCGGGGCGTTCTGCGGCGGCGTCGAGTTCGCCGCCGGGCTCCTCACCGACTACTTCGACCAGCCGGTGGTGACGGTGGCCACCATTGCCGTCGTGCTCGCGCTGCTGGGGCTCCTCCTATGGCGCACCCGCTGGCGGCCGGTCCGGTCGGATCCGATTCGGATGCAGCGCGGCATCGGGCAGATCGTCCTCTCCGCCGGGAGGATCTACGCCCGCAGGCCGCTTCGCTTTCTCGCGCTCGGCGCGGTCTTCCTCCTGCTCGAGGCGGTCGCCGCGGGCCTGCAATGGCTCGTGACCACGTTTCTCCCCGACGTCCAGCTTTCCATCTCCCTCACCGTGCTCTCGACGATCCTGGTGAGCGCCGCGATCGCGCTCGTGCTCAGGAACCTCGACTCGGGCCGTACCGTCGGCTGCGTGCAGGCGTACAGGCTCGTCCTCCGGCGCTTCTGGAGCCTCCTCGGGGCGGCCTTGCTCGCCGTGCTCGTCCAGCTGGCGATCGCGATCACGATCGTCGGGATCCCGGTGGCGATCTACCGCTTGATCAGGCGCGTGTTCGTTCTCATCGAGGTCGTTCTCCACGGGCACTCGGCCAGGTCCTCACAGGGCGCCTCGGCCGCGCTCGTGCGCGGGCACTGGTGGCGAACCGCGCTTCTCGTCGGTCTCCTCTATCTCATCCTGGTCGGAACCGGGCCGATCATCGGCTTCGTGCTCCTCTTCAAGACCGGGTTGTCCCCCGTGCTGATCGACGTGGTCGGCTCCGTCGTCTACATGGTCGTGTTTCCGTACACGGCCATCGCCGGCACGCTGCTCTACTTCGACCTGCTCGAGCGGCGCCGGGAGGCTGACGACGGCACCGGCTAACCACCTGGCGACCGGACCGTCCGAAATCTAGGTGTCGATGGCCGGCTTCATCCTCCGGCGCCTGCTTTGGGCGATCCCGGTCCTTCTCCTGGTGATGCTGCTCACGTTCGCGCTCATGCGCGGCGCCGGCGGAACCCCGTTCGAGCCCCCTGAGGGCGTGCCCGGTCTGCCGGCGCCGCTTCAGCGGGACCTGACCGACTTCTACAACATGGACGAGCCGTGGCCGATCGAGTTCGCAACGTACGTGAAGAACGTTGCCACGCTCGACTTCGGCCCGAGCCTGGTCAACCGCAATCGATCGGTCGACGCCGCGGTGGAGGAGGGGTTCCCGGTCACGGCTGAGCTGGTCCTGCTGGCGGCTCTGTGGGCGATCCCCGTTGGCGTCCTGCTCGGGCTCTTCGCTGCGGTCCGCCGAGGCTCGATGCTCGACCACCTGGCGACGTCGGCGGCGAGCGTCCTCCTCGTGGTGCCGATCTTCTTCGTCACCTATGTGCTCTCGCGCTATCTGGTGTTCGAATGGGACGTCTTCCCGCTCGGCTGGGATACCCGGCAGGGGAAGGTGCTGCCCGTCTTCGCACTCGGCCTGGCCCCGGCCGGCTACGTCGCCCGCTTGACGCGCGTGGCCGCCGTCGAGACGCTCCAGTCGGACTACGTTCGCACCGCCAGGGCGAAGGGGCTGCGGCAGCGTCGCGTGATCGGCCTTCACGTCCTCCGGAATTCAGCGGTTCCCATCCTCTCGGCCACCCCGCCGATGCTCGCCCTCCTGGTCACCGGAGCTCTCTTCGTCGAGGCGGCCTTCGCGGTGCCCGGCATCTCGAACGAGTTTCTGGACGCCACCCGGGCGAAGGACTACCCGATGATCCTCGGTCTCACGGTCGCGCTGACAGTCCTCGTCCTGGTGGTCAACCTCGTGGCCGATGTGCTCATGGCGATCCTCGACCCGAGGATGCTGGACCGGTGAGCGGCCGCCGACGGATGGCCGGGGCCTTCGTGCGCAACCCGACCGCCTGCCTGGGAATCGCAGTCGTTCTGCTGATCGTCGCCTACTGCGTTCTTGTCCCAGCCATCTCCTCGTACGACTCGAACGCGGCTGACTTCTCGGCAGTACGGGAGGCGCCTGGCGCCGAGCACTGGTTCGGCACCGACCAATACGGGCGCGACATCTTCACTCGGCTCGCAGTCGGCGGGCGGACGACGCTCCTGATCGCCGGCGCCGCTCTGGCCGTCATCTTCGTCCTCGGTGTCGGGTACGGCGCGACCTCGGGCCTGCTCGGCGGAAGGGTGGACGCGGTGATGATGCGTCTCCTGGACGGCCTGCTTGCCATTCCCCGGTTGCCAGTGAGCATCGTCATCCTGGTCTTCGTCGGCCTCCAAGCGCAGAACGTCCAGACGGTCGTCTTGGCCCTCGCCATCGTCAACTGGATGATCACCGCGCGCCTGGTTCGCGGGGAGGTGGTGCTGCTGAAGCAGCAGGACTACGTGCGGGCCGCTCGCGCGCTCGGGGCGGGGCGCTCCGCCGTCGCTCGACGGCACGTCATCCCCAACTCGCTCGGAATCGTGGTCGTGGCGCTCTTCCTCGAGCTGCCCGCCGTGATCCTCGGCGAGGCCTTCCTCGCGGTGCTCGGGCTTGGGCCCGAGGCGCCGACGGCGACCTGGGGCAACATCGCCCTCGAAGGCATCACGTTCGGACGGCTCTGGCTTGTCTTCCTCCCCAGCCTCGCCATCGGGATCTTCGCCGTCGGAGCGGGCCTGCTGGCCGACGGGCTCGGCGACGCGCTCGACCCCCGCCGGTGGCCGGCCACGAGGACACGCCGCAGGCGGCTGGATCGGACTCGCGAGCCCGAGCCGGAGGTCGGATAGGCGGGGAGTGGCGAGGGCCGGAATCGAACCGGCGACACCACGGTTTTCAGCCGTGTGCTCTACCGACTGAGCTACCTCGCCGAGGCACCGAAGTGTAGCCTCACGGGCCGTGGCGGACGGACAGGAGCGGAAGGCGGCGATCATCGGCGCCGCGCTCGACCTCGGCGCCGGGCGCCGCGGCGTCGACATGGGCCCGTCGGCCATTCGCTACGCGGGTCTCGAGGATCGTCTCCAGGAGCTCGGCATCGAGTGCGAAGACTGGGGGAACGTGGACACGGTCGTCGCGGAAGCGACCGCGAGCGGGAGCCCGCAGGCGCGCTTCCTCGACCAGATCAAGGAGACCTGCGAGCGGATCGCCCGCGCGGTCGCCCGGGCCGTCGAGGAGGGGCGCACGCCGATCGTCCTCGGCGGCGACCACTCGATCGCGCTCGGGACGCTCGGCGGGCTCGCCTCCGTCTACGGCCCGGGCGGGGTGCTGTGGCTGGACGCGCACGGCGACCTGAACACGCCTGCGACCAGCCCGAGCGGGAACGTGCACGGGATGCCGCTCGCGGCGGCGCTCGGTCGCGACCCGGAGGCGTTTGCCAGCGATGCCTGGCCGCTGCCGGCGCTCGCGCCGGAGCGCGTTGTCCTCATCGGAGTGCGCTCCCTCGACGAGGGTGAGCGGGCGTTCGTGCGCGAGAGCGGGCTCGGCGTCTACACGATGAGCGAGATCGATCGTCGCGGCATCGAGCCAGCGGTCCGCGAGGCCTTGGAGCGCGTCGAGGGCGCGCCGTTCGTGCACGTCTCGCTCGACATGGACGTCGTCGATCCGGACATGACGCCGGGCGTGGGGACGCCGGTACGGGGAGGGCTCTCCTACCGCGAGGCGCACCTCGCGCTCGAGCTCGTGGCCGAGTCAGGCCTCATGAGCTCGTTCGAAATCGTCGAGGTCAACCCGATCCTGGACCGCGGCAACGAGACCGCCGCGCTCGCGGTGGAGCTGGCCGCCAGCGCCTTCGGCGCGCGGATCCTCTAGCCGGCGAGGAAGGAGTCGATCGCGGCGGCGGTCTCCTCGTACGCGTCCCAGAGGACGATGTGACCGCCAGGGACGACGACGACGTGGAGCAGTTCGCCCAGGGCCGTTCGGTAGAGCTCGACCTCGGCTGCGCTGACGAGCTTGGCGTGCTCGGCGACGACCAGGAGAGTGGGCACCCGCAGGGACCCCCACGCCGGTGGCGGCGTCGACATCTGCCGGTAGGCCTCGGCGACGGCCTCACGGGAATAGCGGTAGAAGTAGCCCCCGTCCGGTTGCTCGACGAGATGCTCCTGCATCTCTTCCTCGAGGAACTCGGGAGGGGTGCGCTCGAGGCCTGCGGCTCGCGCTCGCAGAGCCTCTTCCCGGGACGCATGCGGCGTCTTTGCGAGCTCGCCCTTCGCAATCTCCTCGGCGACGTCCGGCGGCACCCAGAGCGCAGGATCGAGCAGGATCGCCCGCTCGACCAGCTCGGGACGTCTCGCCGTCACCTCGGCTGTCAGACGCCCGCCGAAGCTGTGCCCGATCCAGATCGCCGGCTCGTTGACGCTTTCGAGCACGTCCTCGACGTGCTGCGGGATCGTCCAGGGCTCCTCCCAGCGGGAGCGGCCGTGACCCCGGAGGTCGAAGGCCCGAACCTGGTAGCGATCCGCGAGCCGATCCTCGGCGAGCCGCCGGAAGCGCATCCCGTGTGCGCAAACGCCGTGAAGGCAGACAACGGAGGCGGAGCCCGCAAGGCCCCAGGCGTGCTCGTTCAGCCTCAGGGCAGCTTTCCCTCCAGCGCGTCCACGAGCGGCGGCAGCGTTCGGCGCCAGTCTCCGACGACGCCGACGTCGGCGTGCTCGAAGATTGGGGCGCGCTCGTTGGAGTTGAGGGCGACGATGACTCCGGCCCGCACCGAGCCCACCCTGTGCTCGAACGCCCCGCGGACGCCGATCTCGAGAAGCAGGCGGGGCGCGATTGCCCGTCCCGTGAGCCCGATCTGGCGGTTCTTGGGGAGCCAGCCGGCGTCCGTGACGTCTCGGCTTCCACCGACGGCCGCGCCGAGCCGGGCCGCCTGGGCCTCGATCTCCGGGAGCGCCTCCGGCCCGCCGACGCCCTTGCCCACGCAGAGGCAGACGTCTGCGGCATCGAGCTCGTAGCCGGCGGTGGCGTGTTCGCGCTCACGTGCGACGAGACGGGCTCGCGGTTCGGGAAGGCCGCCCGCAGGTCGCTCGATCAGCTCGGCCTCGGCGTCCTCGCGCGGCTCCACGGGCGCGAACATGCCGGGGCGAACGGTCGCGAGCTGCGGCGTGGTGGCGCCCATGATCACGGAGACGATGTTGCCTCCGTATGCGGGCTTGTACTGGATCAGCCGCCCGGCTCGATCGATTCCGAGGTCGACGCAGTCGCCGGTCATCCCCAGCTCGAGCTCCCCGGCGACGCGCGGACCGTAATCGCGGCCCTGCGCCGTCGAGGGAATCAGGACGACATGCGGTCGCTCGCTCTCGACGACGCGGCGGAGCGCGGCGGCGAACGTGTCCGGGTGGTAGTCGGCCAGGCGGGCGTCCTCGACGAGGACGACGCGCTCGGCGCCGTGGCGTACGGACTCGTGCGCGGCGTTTGCCAGGTTGCTGCCGAGGATCAGCGCAACGTTGCGTCCACCCAGTTTTCCCGCGAGCTCGCGGCCCTTGCCGAGGAGCTCGAGCGAGAGGCGACGCGGAGCGCCGTCGAGGAGCTCGACGACCGTCCAGCAGTCGTAGCTCCGCCCAGGCTCAGCACCGAGGCGCTGGGGCTTCTCCCACGCCGAGGTGGGCGGTCCCTCTACCTCGGCCAGCAGCTCGAGGATGCGGGAGGCGGCCTGCTCCGAGTCGGGGGCGATCTCGCCATGCCGATCGGGCGTGACGTCCTTGACGGCGAGGACACGGGTCGGCGAGCCGGTCTGGCCGAAGCGGCGATCGTCTTCCTCGACGTCGCTCACGAGGTCTGCGGCGGTCCAGGTCGCGATGCGTCCCTCGGTAGCGGTCGCCTCGACGTCGCGCTTCGCCGGCCAGATGCCCTCGTCGACCCCTTCGGTGACCGAGACTACGGCCGGCAGCCCGAGCTCGTATGTGTCGTAGCCCTCGTCGGTCTCACGGCGCGCACGCAGGCCGCTGGCGAGGAGCTCCAGGCGATCGACGTTCGTGAGCTGCTCCCAGCGCAGAAACGCCGCGACCTCCGGCGGCACCTGCCAGGTCTCGGAGTCGACCGTCTTGCGGCCGCAGATGACGAGGTCGGCGCCTTCCTTGTCGACCGCCAGCGCCAGCGTGCGGGAGGTGCCGATCGTGTCGGCGACGGCGAAGATCTCGTCGTTCAAGTGGATGGCCCGGTCGGCGCCCATGGCAAGCGTCATGCGGAGCGCCTCCTCGGCCTGGGGCGGGCCCATGGTCATGGTCACCACCTCGCCGCCGTGCGCGTCGCGGAGCCGGATCGCCGCCGTGACCGCGTAGACGTCGAACTCGTTCAGCTCGAGCGGCACCCCCTCGCGCACCAGCCGCCTCGTATCCGGGTCGAGTCGCACGTGCTGGGGGCTCGGCACCTGCTTGACGAGGACGACGATCTTCACGCCGGGAGCCTATCCGCCCATACGCGCTACTCAGCTGTCTGCTCCTGCGGCCAAGCCCTTTCCACCTACGGCATCGTGTCCCCGCCGGATGGCGCGAAAGGCTGTGCTTACTCGCCGGGCGGCTCGTAGTAGCGGCGGCCGCGGAGCTCCTCTGGGAGGTGGTCGACGTCGTAGCCCGCCGGGTCGTCGGGCGGGTAGACGTAGCCCTCGCCGTGACCGAGCTTCTGGGCGCCACGGTAGTGCGTGTCCCGGAGCGACTTCGGCGGACGGATCGCGCCCCGCTCGCGCACGTCGCTTCGTGCGGCGCCGATCGCCTTCAGCACCGCGTTCGACTTCGGCGCCGTGGCGAGATAGATCGTCGCATGCGCGAGGTTGAGCTGAGCTTCGGGAAGGCCCACGTGCTCGACCGCATGCGCCGCTGCGGCTGCCACGAGGAGGGCCTGCGAGTCGGCCATGCCGACGTCCTCAGACGCGTGAACGATCAGCCGCCGCGCGATAAAGCGCGGATCCTCACCCCCCTCGAGCATCGCCGCCAGGTAGTAGAGGGCCGCGTCGGGGTCGGAGCCACGGATCGACTTGATGAAGGCCGACGTGAAGTCGTAGTGCGCGTCCCCGCCCTTGTCGTAGACGACCGGCCGCCGCCGCGCCGCGTCCTGGACGTGCCGGGGCTCGAGCTCCACGCCCTCGGACTGCGCCGTCGACCACGCCAGCTCGAGGATGCTGAGCCCCGCCCGGCCGTCCCCGCCGGCCTTCACGGCGATCAGGTCGAGCAGCTCGTCCGAGAGCGAGGCGCTTAGGCTCTCCGCGCCGCGGCGGACGATGACCGCCACCTCCTCCCGCCCCAGCGGCTGCAGCTCGTAGACCTGCGTGCGCGAGAGGAGGGCCGAGTTGACCTCGAAGTACGGGTTCTCCGTGGTCGCCCCGATCAGTGTCAGGAGCCCGGACTCGACCGCCGGCAGGAGCGCGTCCTGCTGCGCCTTGTTGAAGCGGTGGATCTCGTCGAGGAAGAGAATCGTCCGGCGCCCCGCCGATCCCAGCTGCTCCCTGGCCCGCGCGAGCACCGCCCGAACGTCCGCGACCGAGGCCGAGACGGCGGACAGCTCCTCGAAGTCGGCCCCGGTCGTCCCGGCGATGATCCGCGCGAGGGTCGTCTTCCCGCTTCCCGGCGGCCCGTAGAAGATCACGGAGCCGACCCGGTCCTCGGCGATCGCCCGCGCGAGCGCCGAGCCGGGGCCGACGATCTCGCTCTGCCCGACGAAGTCCTCCAGCCGTTCGGGGCGCAACCGGGCCGCCAGCGGCGCCACCTCGGGCGCGCGCGCCTCGGCGGCATCGGAGAAGAGGTCGCTCACGGGACCAGTATGCTCGCCGCCGGGACATGGCGACCACGACCCTCCGGAACGAAGCGGTCGAGCTCCTCCAGGAGCTGCTGCGCCTGAACACCGTCAACCCGCCGGGAAACGAGACGATGGCGGCGGAGCTCCTGCGCGCCTATCTCGAACGTTCCGGTGTCTCGTGTGAGCTCTACGCGCTCGAGCCCGAGCGCGCCAATCTCGTCGCGCGGCTTCCGGGACGAGGCGAGGGGCCGAGCCTGCTCCTTCTCTCGCACACCGACACGGTCGTCGCCGACCAGGCCGAGTGGTCGGTGAGCCCCTGGTCGGGCGAGCTCCTCGACGCGTGCGTGTGGGGCCGTGGCGCGCTGGACATGAAGGGCCACGTTGCCGCCGCTGCGACCGCGATCGCGACGCTCGCCCGGGAAGGCTTCGAGCCGGCCGGCGATCTCGTCTTCGCGGCGACCGCCGACGAGGAGGTCGGGGTCGACGTCGGCCTGTCATGGCTCTGCCGTGCCCATCCCGACGCCGTGCGGACGGACTACTGCGTGAACGAGGGCGGCGGGGAACGTGTCGCGATCGGGGACCGGAATGCCTACCTTTGCACGACCGCCGAGAAGATGAGCGCGCCGTTTCGGCTCGAGGTGCGCGGCCGCAGCGGCCACGCCTCCATGCCCGGGATCGCCGACAACGCGCTGGTGCGGGCAGCGCGGCTGATCGAGCGCGTGGCCGAGCTGCGCCAGCCGCCACGTCTGATCCCGGAGACCGAGGCGCTCTTCGCGAGGCTCGGCGAGGTTCCGTCACGGGCCGAGCTGGACCGCGCCGTCGCGAGCCTGCCGCCGGACGTGCGCCAGATGGTCGAGCCGATGCTCGGCTTCGCGATCTCGCCGACGATCATCTCGGCCTCCTCCGAGCGCACAAACGTCATCCCGGGCCTCTGCGAGGTGGTCTGCGACTGTCGCCTGCTGCCCGGGGACACGCCGGCGGGCGTGGAGCCGGCGATCCGCGCCGCTCTCGGCGAGGACTCCTACGAACTGGAGTGGATGGAGGCCATCGGCGGCACGGGCTCGCCGCTCGGGACACCGCTTTGGGACGCGATCGAGTCCTTTCTCGCCGAGACCGATCCCGGCGCTGAGCTCGTCCCCGTCGTCTCGCCCGGCTTCACCGACAGCCACTTCCTCCGCCAGGCGTTCGGAACGGTCGCCTACGGCTTCTTCCCGATGCGCACGATGGACCCCGAGCTGGCGGCCCGGCTGATTCACTCGGCGGACGAGCGGATCGCCGTCGAGGACCTCGAGCTGGGAGTGCGGTTCCTCCGCCACGTTGCAGCTACTGTGGGACGGTGAGCCCGAAGCCGCAGATCCGACTGGGCGGAATGGCGCTCGCCAACGGGGTGCTCGTGCACGGGCCGCGCCACTGGTCCTGCGCGGTTCGCACGGACGACGGCGAGCTGAAGGTCGCCTCGGGGTTGAAGCCGGTGCGTGCGGCCGACGTCACGAACCGCCTCGTGCGCGGGCCGGCGCGGGTGGCCGAGATCTTCGCCCTGCTCCCCGAGGTGCGCCGCCGGCTTCCCGAGGCGAGGCTGCCCTTCCAGCGGCCCGGCGTCCTCGGCGCGATGGCGGGAAGCATCGTGGCCATCCAGGCCGTGCGACGCACGCGCTTCTCGCCGCTCGCCCAGGAGTCCCTGGCCGCGCTGCTCGCCCTGGGGCCGGCGGTGGTCGCGCTTCGCGGCACCGCGCTCGCCGAATACCACGGCGCCGAGCACATCTCGATCGGGAGCTACGAGCACGGGGCCCCCCGCACGCGCGAGCACGAGCGCTGCGGCTCGCACATGATCGGGCCGCTCCTGGCGACCACCGCGGTCGGGAGCGCGCTCGCCGCGCGGGCCCCTCGTCACCTGCGCCCGGTCGCCCGCGCGGCCGCCGGCGTCGGCTCGGTCGCCGCGGCCGTCGAGGTCTTCTCCTGGATGGTGGCCAACGAGCGCCATCCCGTTGCCCGCGCGCTTGCCCGGCCCGGCCATGAGCTCCAGCAGCGGCTCGTCACGGCAGAGCCCTCCGCCGAGCAGCTCGAGGTGGCCAACGCGGCCTTGGCCGCGTGTCTCGATCTAGAGTCCCCTGCAAATGGCCCTCTCGACACAGAAGCGGCGCCTCCCGCCTGAGATCTTCGACCTCCCGGTCGAAAAGATGCGGGAGGGCTACTACACCGACGTCTACTTCAACCACGCGCGCGAGACGCTGCTTCGGGACGGAAGGCATCCGCGGGTGGTGATGCAGGTCTTCCAGAAGCAGCACGCGGTGCTGGGCGGAATGGACGAGGCGATCGCCATCCTCAAGCTGTGCGCCGACGACTGGGACGAGCTCACGGTGCACGCGCTCTACGACGGCGACGAGGTCGGTCCCTGGGAGACCGTGATGGCGATCGAGGGTGACTACACGCTCTTCGCGCACCTCGAGACGCCATACCTGGGTGTACTTGCCCGGCGAACACTCGTTTCGACGAACGTCCGCCGCGTCGTCGAGGCCGCCCGTGGGAAGCCGATCCTCTTCTTCCCGGCGCGCCACGACCACCACCGGGTGCAGACCGGCGACGGGTACGCCGCCCACGTGGCCGGAGCGATCGGCGTCTCCACGGACGCGCAGGCTTCCTGGTGGGGTGGCCGGGGCATCGGCACCGTCCCGCACGCGCTCATCGCCGCCTACGGCGGAAACACCGTCCTCGCCGCCACCAAGTTCGCCGAGTCGGCCTCGGAGGACGTGAACGTCGTCGTCCTCGTCGACTTCGAGAACGATTCGGTGCGCACGTCGTTGGAGGTCGCGCGCGCCATGGGCGAGCGGCTCTGGGGCGTCCGCCTCGACACGTCGCGAACGCTCGTCGACCGCTCCCTGTGGCATGAGATGGGGGACTTCGATCCCCGTGGCGTCAACGAGCGCCTCGTCCGCAAGGTGCGCGACGCGCTCGACGAGAACGGCTTCGAGCGCGTGAAGATCGTCGTCTCGGGCGGCTTCGACGTCGACCGCATCCGAGAGTTCGAGGCGAAGGACGTGCCCGTCGACTCCTACGGCGTCGGCTCGTCGCTCATCCGCGGCGACAACGACTTCACCGCCGACATCGTCCTCGCGGACGGCCTCCCTGCGGCCAAGGTGGGCCGCACCTACCGACCGAATCCGCGGCTCGAGCTCGTCGACTAGAGCGGTCCTTCAGCTTTCCGCCACGGCTGCCGATGCAAGCGGCGGGTGGACTGGCTCGCGAACTTCCTCAACGATCTTCCAGGGATCGCCCTCACGTGGCTGCCCCTGATCTTCCTCGGGCTGATCGTCTACCTGATCTGGAAGTCGCTCTCGCTGATGCCGCGCGTGCGGCCCACTGAGGTGGAGCCGTCGTCGAAGTCGTCCGTGACCTGGAACGACATCGCCGGCGTCGATGATGCCGCCGCCGAGCTGCAGGAGGTCGTCGACTTTCTGCGGGACCCGCGCCGCTTCTCCAAGCTGGGCGCGCGCGTGCCGAAAGGAATCCTCCTCTACGGGCCGCCCGGTACCGGGAAGACGCTTCTTGCCAAGGCGGTCGCCCACGCCTCCCGCTCCACCTTCTACTCCCAGAGCGCCTCCGCGTTCGTGGAGATGTTCGCCGGGCTGGGCGCTGCACGCATTCGGAAGCTCTTCGATCGCGCCCGCAAGCATGCACCCGCGATCGTCTTCATCGACGAGCTCGACGCGGTCGGCATGCGCCGGAGCGGGTCGAGCTTCAACCGCGAGCACGACCAGACGCTGAATCAGCTGCTGGTCGAGCTGGACGGCTTCAACTACAGCGAGCAGGTCGTCATCATCGCCGCCTCGAACCGGCTCGAGGATCTCGACCCCGCGCTCCTGCGCCCGGGTCGGTTCGATCGCCAGATCCTCGTCGGCGAGCCGGACCTCGCCGGCCGCGAGGCGATCCTGGGCGTCCACACCCGAGGCAAGCCGCTGGCCCCGGACGTCGATCTCGCCGGGCTCGCGCGCCAGACCGCCGGGCTGACCGGCGCCGACCTCGCGAACCTCTGCAACGAGGCGGCCATCTTCGCGGGCCGCGAGGGCCAGAATCACATTCGCAACAAGGACTTCGACGACGCGTTCGAGCGCGTCGTCGCGGGCCTCCAGCAGCGCAAGACGATGACCGAGAAGGAAAAGCGCGTCGTCGCCTACCACGAGGCCGGCCACGCGCTCATGTCGCATCTGGTGGGCGAGCCACAGCCCGTCCAGAAGGTGACCATCGTCTCGCGCGGCCTCGCGCTCGGGTACACGTTGCACACGCCGCAGGAGGACCGGTTCCTCTCGACCAAGGAGGAGCTGGTTGATCGCATGAAGGTGCTCCTGGGCGGCCGCGCGGCCGAGCAGATCGTCTTCGGAGCCGTCACGAACGGGGCCTCCAACGACCTCGAGCGCGTGACCGCGATCGCGCGGGCGATGATCTTCGAGTACGGGATGGGCGACGAGGTCTCCTCGCGCACGCTGCGAGCCGACAACTACGCCCTCTCCGAGGAGACGAAGCGCCTGCGCGACGACGAGCAGGCGCGTCTCACCGACCAGGCCTACGCCGAGACGGTGCGACTCATCTCCAAGCACCGGAGCACGCTCGACCGGATCACCGCCGAGCTGCTCGAAAAGGAGACGCTCAACCGGCAGGAGCTGGAGGCCATCCTCGGCAACGTGCAGCCCGAGTCGAACGCCTCCGAGCGCGTCGGGACGCCGCGCGCCGTTTCCGCCGCTGACTAATGGCCAGTCGTTAGGATCGGAGGCGTGGACGTGCGCTCCGTGCACCATGTCGCCTTCGCCGTCGAGGACCTCGACGCAGCGGTCGAGACGTACCGCTCGCTCTTCGGCGCCGAGGTCGAGGTGCGCGACCGTCTGGAGGAACAGGGCGTCGAGGCCGTGTACCTGCGTCTCGGGGCGGGCCGCATCGAGCTCGTCGCCCCGCTGGGTGCCGAGACGCACGTCGGGCACTTCCTGGCCAGTCGCGGCCCGGGCATGCACCACGTCGGCATCGGCGTTGCGGACATCGCTGCCGCGCTCGACGAGCTCGCCGCCGGGGGCGCAGAAGTCATCGATCCCGAGCCTCGGCCCGGGCTCGGCGGTCACCTCGTCTCGTTCGTCCATCCTCACTCCCTGCACGGCGTTCTCGCGGAGGTAGTCGGTGTCTGACAACTCGGTTCGGATCCAGGTCGCCTTCGAGGGCGGCCAGTCGGTCGGTGCAAACGTCTCCCAGGAGGTCGCGGACGGGCTCGCGGCGGCGCTCGCCGCGTCGGAGGCCGTCTTCGAGCTGCCCACGGAGGACGGCACGTACCTGCTCGCGCTCGCGAAGGTCGTCTACGTGCGCCGTTCCGAGCGCGAGACGCAGATCGGCTTCGCCGCTACTGCCTAGCTTCGTGTAGGAGCTGGGCCAGGTGCTCGAGGAGCTTCCAGGCCACGTCGGGGTCGTTCTTGACGAACCCTCGAAACTCCCATACGGACGTGACGAGAGTCTGGAGGTCGGTCTCGGCGGTGACCGTTGCCGTGCGGATGCGGTCGCCGATCAGGGCGATCTCGCCGAAGTGGTCTCCGGGACCGAGGACGTCCAGGCTCTGTCCGCCGGCGGAGACCCGGGCGGAGCCGTCAGTGATGACGAAGAACCCGATACCCCGCTCATCTCCCTGCTTGACGACGACGGTGCCCGCCGGGAAGTCGCGCTCCGTGAAGGAGCGTGCGAGCCGCTCGAGCTCCTTCGGCTCGAGGCCGGAGAGAAGCGGGACCCGGCTCAGCGCTTCGACGGTGTCGATCGCCATGGCGCGATCGTACTGGCGTCGAGCCTGCGCCGTCTAGAGTCGTGACGTGCCGCTGGACGCCGGAATCGTTGGCCTTCCCAATGCGGGGAAGACGACGCTCTTCAACGTGCTCACCGGCGCCGGCGCCACGGTCTCGGGGAAGGAGAACGTCGGCATGGCACCGGTCGCGGACGAGCGTCTCAGCCGCGTCGCGCAGGTCGCGGGTGCCAAAAAGGTCACGCCGGCTTCGATCCGGGTCGTGGACGTCCCCGGGAGCGGAGCCCAGCTGTTCGGGAACCTCCGCCAGGTCGACGCGCTGCTCCTCGTGCTCGACGGCTGGTCGGGAACGCGAAGACCCGAGGACGACCGCGTCAGGGTCGGCCTCGAGCTTCTCCTGGCCGACCGCGACCACGTTGGGCGGCGGCTCGAACGGGTGTCCAAGCAGGCCAAGTCCGGCGATCCGGTACTGCAGGACGAGGCAGCCGTTCTCGAGCGCCTCGCCGGGCACCTCGACGCCGGCGAGACCGTGGTGAGCTTTCCGGAGCCGATCCCCTCGCAGCTCGACCCGCTGACGACCAAGCCGCTGCTCGAGCTGGTGAACGGGCCTCAGGGGATCGACCTGAAGCTCGAGTCGGAGCTGGCCGAGCTCGGAGAAGGCGAAGCCGCTGCGTTCCGCGAAGGCGCTTCGGCGCTGGAGGAGGTGGTGAGGCGACTGTTCGACGCGCTCGACCTCGTGACGTTCTTCACGGCGGGCGAGACAGAGACGCGGGCCTGGACGCTGCCGCGGGGGGCGACGGCGCTCGACGCGGCCGCCTCGGTCCACACGGATCTCGCGCAGGGCTTCATCCGCGCCGAGGTGATCCGCTGGGCCGACCTCGTCGCCTGCGGCTCCCACGCGGAGGCTGCCCGTCGAGGCCTCCAGCGGCTCGAGGGCAAGGGCTACCTCGTCGAGGACGGCGACGTCCTCAACATCAGGTTCTCGCCTCCCCGTGCTGGCCGGTAGCGTCTAGTTCGCCCGAGGCGCATGAAAACTGGGCCGAGCGGCTTTCGGTCGTGGCCCGATGGACGAGACTCGGCCAGTGACGGCCCCGCGCGGCCATCTAGGCAGCGGCCCCGTTGCGCCGTAGGCTGACCGTCGCCGGGCGTGGGCAGGGAAGTCCTAGGGTCGCTTTAGGCCAGGGCCCCGACCCGCATTGCGGAACGCTGTATCTTCGTGTCGCGAAACAGCGCGATGGAGGCAGTGCATGGGCGAGCCGAGCAACGCGGTGTTTATCTCCTATCGACGCGACGTTGGTGGGATCCTTGCGATGGCGCTGCACCAGCACCTCACTGAGCACGGGCTGGATGCCTTCTACGACATCGTGAGTATCCGGGCTGGCCAGTTCGACACGATCATCCTCAGCCAAATAGCGGCACGCCCCTACTTCGTCCTCGTCCTCACTCCCGGCACTCTCGAGCGCTGCGTCGACCCGACTGATTGGCTGCGCCGTGAGATCGAGCAGGCGCTCAAGACACAGCGGATGATCGTGCCAGTCCACACGCCGAACTTCGATTTCGGAGAATTTACGCGATTTCTGCCGAATGACCTCGGTGAAGAGGTGAAACGGTTCCAGGCACAGGAACTGCCGCAGAAATGGTTCAACCAAGCGGTGGAGCAACTCGTCGAGGAGTTCCTGGTACCCACCGAGATCGAGGCCGCCGCGCCGTCGGCGGAAGAGCAGAAGATCGTCGACCGGCTGCACGAAGCGGCGAGGGCAGCGCCCGCTGTCACGGAAGACCAGCTCAACGCGCAGGAGTACTTCGAGCGGGCGTATGCCCGACCAGACGACGATCAGGAAGGCAAGATCGCCGACTACTCCGAAGCGGTTCGCCTCAACCGCGAATATGCGGTCGCGTTCAACAACCGCGCCATTGCCCGCCGTCAGATCGGTGACCTGGAGGGGGCGCGCGCCGATGACGACGAGGCGACCCGGCTGAAGGCGCAGGCGGCCGAAGGCGCGGAGCGGGAGCGCGAAGAGCGGGAGGAAGCCGAGCGCCTACAGCAGGAGGCGGCTGAGCGGCAGGAGCGAGAACAACGTCTGAAGCGCAAACGCGAGCGCCGACGTCTGTTCCTGATCCTGGGCGGTGTGGCGGTCGCCTTGGTTTCCGTGGTCGCGGTCGTGGTCCTGATAAGGGGCTCTTCGGACGGTCCAACGACGACCCTCCTGTTCGAGGACGACTTTTCAAGCCAGGAGCGGGGCTGGCGGGATGTCGCTGAGGAACAGGACGGCGGCAGTTACGTGGACGGCGCTTACCTGATCGATGCTGAGAAAATCGATCCCCAGGAGTCGAGTCGGGTGGGGGTCATCGTGTCACCCGCGGACGCGCCAACCGCCGAGAACGTGCGGATCGACGTCGAGGCGGTGGTGACCCGCGGAACCGCCGTCACCAATGGTGAGGGTTATGCGTACGGGATCGTCTGCAGAGCAGCCGACGATTTTGACGATCTCTACAGGTTCACGTACTGGCCGAAAGAACCGGGCGCCCACATCCAGAAGCGCCTCGACCGTGTGTGGCTGCCTCTTGCAGATGAACCACTTGATCAACCAGCCCCGGGCGTCGGCGAGGCCACGGAGCTGCGGGCCCAGTGTGTCACCACGCCGGAAGGCGCAGCCGAGCTCGACTTCTTCGTGAACGACGAGGTGATCCACGCAACCGACCCTGATCCCCTCGAGACAGCCGCCGTTGGCCTGAACGCACTTCTAGGCCCCGCCGCCGCACCCGGGGCGACCCTCGAAGTGCAGTTCGACAACTTCGCGGTAAGTGAGGTTGAGGCCGAGGGACGCTGAAACCGAGCCGCCGTCTAGCTCCGCGGCCCCTAGGTCAGCGAACGCGGCGGCAGGCGAGCGACCGCCGAGTTCCTTCATCTTGAGAGCGGCCCCGGGGCCGTCCAGGTAGCCGAACCCGCCGTAGACGTACACGTCCGTCCCGGACTGCCGATGCCCACAGCAGGCGGCGAGGACGTCCGGGATGTTCGCGATGCAGGGATCGTGGAACAGGATGGTCCTCAGCTCGCCGCGGTGGAGGCAGAGGTCGGCGGCGTGATCCTGGTCGTCCAGACGCCAGCCCGTCGTGCGGGTCATGCGGCCTCCCCCCGGCCTGGCCACCTGTGCCAGCTCCCGCTCGAGCTCGCTGCGCCGAGCATCACGCTCGGCCAAGACGCGCTCGCGCTCGGCGATCGACTTCGTGATCTTCGCAAGCTCTCGATCGTGCCCCCGGCGATCTTCACCGGCAAAGAGCCCCGGCGGTACCGCGGCGACCCCGGCATGCAAACGAGCGCGGAAGTCGTCCGCAGTCTGCGCGTGAAGGATCGCCAGCTGCGCGAAGTTCGGCAACACGTGATCGGCCGGCTTCGCCGCCATCGTGTCGAACGTCTCCTTCGCCCCGGCCGCGTTAGCACCCTGTTGCAAGAGAGCCCAGAGCCCGTATGGTTAGGCGCTCTGGGCTGACCATGAGGTTCAGCCCGCCGCGGTAGCGATCGAGCTCCGGTTCGAGCCGTACTAGCCCGCCGCTCCGCTGCGCCAGCCGGCCACGCGTGCGGTCCGCAGGAGCAGGACGAGGCTGACCGCCAGCACCCAGGCGAGCCACACGAAGAGCGGGAAGAAGAAGACGGCGAAGAGCAGGGCGGGCGCGACGAGGAAGCCCGCCAGCGCCAGCCAGCGGGGCAGCAACCCGGTCCGGTGGGCGACGATCGACGTGGCCAGGGCCACGAGCGCACCGGTCATGGTCGAGCAGGCGAGCAGCGCGAAGCCGGCGTTGGTGAACGCGTTCGCGGTGTTGGGGTCGAACGGGAAGGCATCCTGACCGGCCGTGGCCGCCGGGGTGATGTAGGCCGACGCGGAGGCGAGCAGGAGCGTCGTGCTCGCCACGCCGGCCCCGAAAGCGAGCGCGGTCCAGCGAGCCGGGTCGCCTTCGGCGCGGACGAGCACGCCGCGCAGAGCGCCGAGGAACCAGAGAAAGGCGAGGGCTGCGCCGACGAGCAGGAAGAAGACGAAGAACGCCGCTCCGCGGTTGCCCTCGTCCCCGTACCACTCCGCCACCTCTTCGGGAGTGTCTCCGGGGCCGCTCCCGCTGACGCCGAGCGCGGCGAGCACGAGCACGGCGAACGCCACGCCGGCGAGCGGAGACCAGCGCTGCCAGTGGTCGCGCTCCAGCCTAGCCCTCCGTCGTCACCGGCCGCGTCGCCGCGGCGGCGTCGAGCTGGTTGGCGTGGTAGAGGACCGCCGCCTCAGCTGTGCGCGCCGCGCGAGCGTCATGGTGTGCCGAGACGGCATGGAGCACCTCCGCCAGCGCGGCCGGCTCCAGGTCACGCGCGCGCTCCTCGATCAGGCGAAGGCCGAGGTGGACGTGGCCGAGAAGGCGCCCCTCGGGGGTTGGGAGGAAGAGCGGGCCGCGGTCGAGCTCCCGCGTCCGACCCGCGTCGTGGAGAAGCCCCGCCGCGAGCAGGAGGTCGGCGCGCAGGCGCTGGTGGAGCTGTGCGGCCTCGCGGCAGAGCGAGGCGACGCCGACCGTGTGCTCGAGGAGGCCGCCGGGCCACGAGTGGTGGCCCTCCTGCGTGGCGGGCAGGATGCGAAGGCGGGTGCGAAAGTCCACGTCGGCGACGAGCCCGGCGACCAATCCGCGTAGGCCGGGATGGGCGATCTCGGCGGCCAGGAACTCGAAGAACCCGTCCAGCTCCTCGACGTCGCGCTTGGGCTCGGGCACGAGCTCGGCGGGATCGGCTTCCGCGGCCTCGAGCGAGCGCACCTCGAGCTGGAGTCGGTCGCGGAAGCGCTCCACTCGACCGAGCACGCGGACGGCGTCTCCCTCCCCGAAGCGCTTGTCGAGCAGCTCGACGTCGTTCCAGACACGGGCTTCGATCTTGCCGGTCGGGTCGACGAGCTCGAGGGCGAGATAGGGGCTGCCGGAGCGAGTGCGGAGCCGCTGCTTCCGGGCGACCGCATAGAGGCCTTCGACGACCCGGTCCTCGGCCAGCTCCGCGATCGACACCCTGCGATTCTAGGTCCGGGAACGGATGGTAAGCTGGCTCGCAGTGCCTCTGCTGAAGCCGTTTCGCGCCCTTCGCTACGACGAAGGGACGGCGGGGCCGCTCGACGATCTGGTCGCACCTCCGTACGACGTGATCTCGCCGGAGGCGCGCGACCGGCTGCTGGCGCGAAGCCCATGGAACGCCGTGCGGCTCGTTCGCCCCGACGACCCTGCGGAGGCCGCCCGCGAGCTCGCCGAGTGGCAGGAGCGTGGAGTGCTCGTCCGGGAGGAGCAGCCCGCGGTCTGGCTGCTCGAGGAGGAGTTCACCGGCCCGGACGACATCAGCCGGACCCGGCGGGGAATCGTCGCGCGGGTGCGCCTGCAGCCATACGGCGATGGCGTCGTCCTTCCCCACGAGGGGACGTTCGCCGCCCCGAAGGAGGCCCGCCTGCGGCTCCTTCGCGCGACGCGGGTGAAGCCGTCGCCGATCTTCCTCCTCCAGCATGGGAGCGCGCCGGCGCCCCTGGGAGACCCGGATCTCGAGGCGGAGCTCGAGGGCGTCACCAGTCGGCTCTGGCGGATCGACGATCCGGGCGAGATCGAGCGCGTCGCAGCCGGCGTCGGGGGCCCCCTCCTGATCGCCGACGGCCACCACCGCTACGAGACCGGCCTTCGCTTCCACGAGGAGGACGGGACCGAGGCGACCGCCTACGTGCTCGCGGTGCTCGTGGGCATCGACGACGACGGGCTGGAGATCTTCCCGACGCACCGGGTGACCACGGGCGTCGTGCCCGACCTCGACGGACAGCTCCGGCAGACGCCGCTGGCCAGTCCCGACGAAGCTGCCGCCGTGCTCGCGGCCGTCGGGCGGGACCATGCCGCCTTCGTGCTCGTCCGGCCCGACGGAGCGGCCCTCGTCGAGGGGAGCGATCCTGGCCTCGACACGGCGCTCGTGGACTCGCTGCAGCTCTCCGAGGTGGCGTACACGGCGAGCGCCGCCGAGGCCGAGGGGGCCGTTGTGGACGGCGAGGCGACCGCAGCGTTCCTCGTGCGGCCGCCGACGGTGCGGCAGGTGGAGGAGTTCGCGCACGCCGGGGTGCGCATGCCCGCAAAGAGCACGTACTTCTTCCCGAAGCTGACGAGCGGCCTTCTCCTCGCCCCGTTCGACGAGTGACCGACTGGCTCCACGTCTGCCGGGACGCGGCGGCGGCGGTCGGGCGCGTGCTCGAGGAGCTCCCGACCCGCGTCGAGCGGGAGCCGCGGTTGGGAGTCGGCGAGGGCGGCGACGAGACGACGGCGGTGGACGCCGCGGCCGAGGCGGCCGTCGTCGAGGTGCTCGAGGCCGTCCCGGCCGGTTTCACGCTCCTGTCGGAGGAGCTCGGAGAGCGCGTCTTCCGAGACGGCGGAGACGGGCTGACGGTCGTGTGCGACCCGATCGACGGAAGCCTGAACGCGAAGCGCGGGATCCCGTTCTTCTCCCTCTCGCTCGCCGTGGCCTCGGGGCGGCGCATGGAGGACGTGTGGCTCGGCTTCGTCCACGATTTCGGAAGCGGCGAGGAGTGGGTGGGGCAACGCGGCGAGGGCGCGTTTCTGGACGGGAGCCCGGTGGACGGGCTCGGCCCGAAGGAGCGCATCGAGATTCTGTCGCTGGAGGCGACCCGCACCGACCTCGTCGCGGAGCATGTCGCCGGCCTCGTCGGCTTCGCCGTTCGCACGCGCGTCATGGGCTCGCTGGCGCTCTCCCTCTGCCACCTCGCGGCCGGGCGCGTGGACGCGGTCGTCTCGCTCAAGCCGGCCAGGAGCGTCGACATCGCGGCCGCCCAGCTCCTCGTCCGCGAGCGCGGCCTGGCGATCGACCTCCCGGAAGCCCCTCCGCTTGCGGCGGCTCCGCTCGATCTGGGCGCCCGCTCCCGCGTCGTCGCCGCGTCGACCCCGGAGCTTTGCGCCGAGCTCTACGCGCGCCTCGATCTCAAGTAACGGTCTGTTTGGCTTGCACGCGCCGCTCGAGGTTGGCTCGGACGGCGGGCCACTCGTCGTCGGTGATCGCATAGTAGGCCGAGTCGCGCAGAGCCCCGTCGCGTACCAGCATGTGCTTGCGCAAGATGCCCTCGAAGCGGGCCGGCAGCGCCTCGAGAGCGACGCGCGAGCGCTCGTTCAGGGCGTCGGTCTTGAACTCGACCCGCATGCAGCCGAGCGTCTCGAACGCGTGCCGAAGCAGGAGGAGCTTGGCCTCGGCGTTCGCGCCGCTTCCCCACACGCTGCGCGCGTTCCAGGTCCAGCCGATCTCGAGCCCCCGGTGCTCCGGGCGGAGGGTCAGGAACCGCGTGCTGCCGATCGCCTTGCCGCTGCGCCGGTCGACGACCGCGAAGGGAACGTCGAGCCCAGCGTCCCGGCGGGCGAGAGCGTCCTCGAGCCAGCGGTGGAAGCTCTCGCGGTCGGCCGCCGCGAACCAGGGAAGCCACCGCCAGACCTCGGGATCCTGTGCCGCCTCCCAGAGATCGTCCTCGTGCTCCGGCCCGAGCGGCTCCACGTCGACCAGGTCTCCCTCGAGCCGGTCGGCGATCCGCTCCCAGGTCAAGCGTCGAGGATGTAGACCGGCGTGCCTTCTTTGACGCGGTCGAAGAGCCACTCTGCCTGGGGCACGAGCATGCGGATGCAGCCGTGGGAGGCGGAGTAGCCGATCGAGGCGGCGTCCGGCGTGCCGTGGATCCCGACCGCAGGAGCCGAGAGGCCCATCCAGCGGGTGCCCAGGGGGTTTCCGGGGCCGGGCGGGATCGGCTCCGCTCCTTCGGCCCAGTCCGAGTCGGGCGGGCGCCACCAGGGGTCCCGTTGCTTGGTGACGATCTCGTAGCTCCCGAGCGGCGTCGGATAGGACGCCTGGCCGGTGGCGACGCCGAACCTCCTGGCGACCTTCATCCCCTTCGGCCCGCCCGGTCGGTAGAGGACAAGCCTGTTGGAGGCGCGCTTGATCACGATCGCGAGCCCGACGTCCGCGTTCCCCCGACGGGGCGGCACCGCGCGAACCGGGAGCGCGACGACGGCGCGTTCGTGCCGCTCGAGCGCACCCCGTACCGCGAGCTGCGCCTCGCCCTGGGAGAGCTCGCGGCCGACCCGCGCGCGATCCAGCTCGGGGCGGTTCCCGCGGAGCACGATGGCGGCGTTCCGGTGCCGCTGGTCGAAGCTGCGGGCAAACGAGCGCGCCCAGCGGGCGAGCTGTCGCTCGCGGACCTCGACGTCAAGGGACAGAGCCGTGCTCTCGGGAGCCTTCAGCGCCGCCTGCACGGCCGACTCCACCTGAGGCGCGGAGCCGAGAGTCTGCGGCGCGAAGCGCCACCAGGTGTCGCGGAAGGCGACGGTCAGCGGGCGCGACGCGAGTCGCGCCAGCGCGCGCTCGGCCTCTTCGGCGCGCATGCCGCCGACGAGGACGCCCGAGACAGTCACGCCGCCGGCGATGGTCGTCCTCTGGCCGGGGCTCTCCGGCTGCCCGCCCGCCTCCTGCGTTCGGGCCGCGGCCTCGATGCCGATGAGAATCGCCGACGCGAAGGCGACCAGGGTCACCGCGCGAGCGCCCAGGCGCGTTATGCGGTACCTGCGGTTGCTCACGGCGTCACGGTCCTGGGCGGGCTCGGAGGAGCGAGGCGAACGACGAAGAGCCTTGCTTCGACGTCGGACGGCGCGCCCCTTGTCGACGGAGCACGCGTCATGGCAGGAGTCGCACGGGGATGCGGACCTCGTGCGGATAGGTCCCGGTGCCGGCGGCATCGTCGTCGTGCACGACGATGGTGCCGTCCTGCTCGCGGTCGACCTGGTAGCTCACGCTCGCACGGAACGTGCCGCGGCAGCCGGTGCCGCACGTCGCGGTGGTGAAGGTCTCGACGAGCACGTCTCCATTCTGATCGAGAATCTCGATGCCCACATTCGCCTCGAAGACGTTGGCGCTTCCGCGGATCACGACGGGGCTCCCGACGGCCTGGTTGAGCGCCGGGCTCGTCACCAGAATTGCCGGCAAGACGTCCGCCACGTCACGACGGGTCAGCGGCTTGTCGCACCAGTTGAGGACGCAGGTCTGCACTCCGTCGAGGCTGAAGAGGACGCCCTTGACGGTCGGGAACTGCGTGAGGGTGTAGACGACCTGAGCGACCCGCGCCTCCATGGAGGCGGTACCCCCGCCCGACTCGAACTCGGAGGTCAGGTCGACGTGGGCGATCCCTCCGTCGATCTCGAGCCCGAAAAGCTGAGTGCCGTCGGGGATCTCGGTCCGAAGCCCGTAGCTCTGCTCGAACGAGTCCGGGCCCTCGAGCAGCGACATGAGCGCGGCGGTGCCGACGCGGGAGGTCGCGGGCACGGTGCGGTACGTGACGAAGAGTCCCGCCGCGTCCGTGAACCACACCTGGTACGTGACCTTCGATTCCCCGGGCTCGGTACTGGTCTCGGAGTAGGGAGGCTCATTGCTCGTGATCGTCGGGACCGGCTCGGTCGCGGCGTCCGTCGTCGTTCCCACCGACGGAACTGGCCCGGCGGAGGTGGCGTCGTCGTCCGCGCCGCAGCTGGCGACGAGGAAGCCGAGCGACGCTGCGAGGACGGCGGCGGGGACGAGGATCAAGGCCTTCATGAGCGCTCCTTGGGAGACGACGTGCCTCAAGCGTGCACGTCCCCTGCAACGCGCTCCTCTCCGCCGGGTAACAGTTCCGTAACAGGCAAGCGGAGCGTGAAGCGCGAGCCGACGCCCGCCTCGCTCCAGACCTCGATGTCACCGCCGAGGAGGCGGGCGCTCTCGAGCGCGATGGCGAGCCCGAGGCCCGTGCCGCGTCCCGTTCGAGCGGTGTCGGCCTTGTAGAAGCGCTCGAACAGGTGCGGGAGGTCCTCGCGCGCGATCCCGGGGCCGTGGTCGGCGACCTCCACGAAAGCGCCCAGCCCGTCCGCGTCGACTCGGAGGGTGACGTCACGGCCACCATGCTCGAGCGCGTTGCCGACGAGGTTTGCGACGATGCGCTCGACCCGCATCGGGTCGGTGACGGCCACGACCGGGACGGCGTGGAGCTGGACGCGCTTCTCCCAGCCTCGCGCCCGCATCGCCGCGGAGACGAGCGAGCCGAGGTCGACCCGCTCCCTGCGCACGGGCTGCGTGCCGGCGTCGAGCCGGGAGATCTCCAGCAGGTCGTCCACGAGGTCGCGGAGGCGCTTCACGTCCTCGACGAGAAGCTCGGCCGGCCGGCGCGCCTCCGCCGGCATCCGCTCGACGTGCTCCGCCAGCAGGGAAGCCTCGTTGACGATCGCGGTGAGCGGCGTGCGGAGCTCGTGGGCGACGTCGGCTGTGAAGCGCCGTTCGCGCGCCTGGGCCTCCGAGAGCGCCGTGATCTTTGTCTCCAGCGCGGCGGCCATCTCGTTGAACGAGGTCGCCCAGAGCCCGAACTCGTCCGCGCTCTCCACGGGGAGCCGCGTGTCCAGGAGGCCCTCCGCGAGCGAGTGCGCGGCCGTGCTCGCGCGCCCGACGGGGGCGAGCATCCGCCGGGCGAGCAGGGCGCCCGCGAGGCCGGCCACGATCACCACGACGCCCAGCCCGACGAGCAGGATCGTCCGCAGCCCGTCGAGGTCGTCCCAAAGCTCCTCTTCGGAGAAGTAGAAGTACGCCTCGCCCTCCTCGCTTCCAGGGATCTGTCCGCCCGTGACGAGGTAGCGCGTGTCGGCCACCTCGGTGCGCTCGTAGGCGAGCTCGCCGCCGGCCACGAGCGTCTGGAGATCCTCGGGGACCTGTTCCTCGCCGAGGGCGAGGCTCGACGGATAGCTCGTGCCGTCTACGAGGAGGACGGTTTCGAAGCGGCCGCGGCGCTCGTAGGACTCGAGCAGTGCCTCCGGCCCGTCCGTCGGGAGGACCTCGGCGCCGAGCACGAGGTTGAAGCGCGACTGTTCGAGCGCACGGTCGCGGGAGTCGGCCAGGCGGGCATCGCGGACGAGAAAGAACGACCCGGCCGCGAGCGCCGCCGCCGCGATCCCGGCCGTGAGCGCGAACGCGAGCGTCAGGCGTCGGCGTAGCCGTCCGGGACGGATTGCGCGCCGTTGCTCGGTCACGGCTTCTCGAAGCGGTAGCCGACGCCGCGCACCGTCACGATCAGCTTCGGATGCCGCGGGTCGTCCTCGACCTTGGCGCGCAACCGCTGGACGGCGACGTCCACGAGCCGGGAGTCGCCCAGATACTCGTAGTTCCAGACGCGCTCGAGCAGGAGCTCGCGCGTGAACACCTGACCCGGCCGGCGGACGAGCTCGAGTAGGAGGCGGAACTCCGTGGCGGTGAGGTCGAGGTCCCGCCCGCCCTTGCGCGCGCGGAAGCCCTCGGGATCGACGTCGAGGTCGCCCGCGGCCAGGCGCTCGCCCACGCGGTCGGCGGAGGCCCGTCGAAGCGTCGCGCGAAGGCGTGCGACGAGCTCGGGGAGCTCGAACGGCTTCGTGACGTAGTCGTCGGCGCCGAGCTCGAGGCCGACCACGACGTCGACCGTGTCGCTCCGAGCCGAGAGGATCACGATCGGGACGGTGCTCGTCTTGCGGATCTCGCGGCAGACCTCGTAGCCGTCGAGCCCGGGCAGCATCAGATCGAGCACCACGAGATCGAACGCCTCCTGGCGAAACCGCTCGAGCCCATCCAGCCCATCTCCCGTCGCGGTGACGTGGAAGCCGGCGCTCTCCAGGCCGAGCGAAGTCGTCTCCCGGATGGAGGGATCGTCCTCGACGAGGAGGATGCGCACGGCCTCAATCTTGCACGGCGCCACTGCTAGCCTAGGTTCATGGCCTCGTCCGAGCAGATCATGAGCGCACTCGAAGGCGTCTACGACCCGGAGCTCGGGCGCTCGGTGATCGAGCTCGACATGGTGCGCGACGTGACCGTCGAGAGCGGCCGCGTCGCCGTCGTGATCGCCCTCACCGTGCCCGGCTGCCCGCTCCGCGCGAGCTTCCAGGAGCAGGTCGAGAAGGCGCTTCTCCCGCTCGACGGGGTGGACGAGGTCGAGCTCGGCTTCGACGTCATGTCCCCGGAGGAGAAAGCGGCGCTGACCGCTCGCCTCCGCGGCGGCGTCAGCGAGCGGACGCCCGGGATCTCGGTCGACTCCTCGACGCGTGTGCTCGCGGTTGCGAGCGGCAAGGGTGGCGTCGGCAAGTCCTCGCTCGCAGCGAACCTCGCGGCTGCGTTCTCGCGCCTCGGCCAGCGGACGGGCGTGCTCGACGCCGATGTCTACGGCTACTCGATCCCGCACATGCTCGGTGTCCACCAGCGCCCCGTCGCGGTCGACGGGGGCGAGCGGGCGATGATCGTCCCGCCCGTGCGCGGCGACCTCAAGGTCATGTCGATCGGCTTCTTCCTGGACGAGAACACGCCGGTCATGTGGCGTGGGCCCATGCTCCACCGCGCGCTCGAGCAGTTTCTCACGGACGTCCACTGGGGCGAGCTGGACACGCTGGTCGTGGACATGCCGCCGGGGACGGGGGACGTTGCCATCTCGCTCGGCCAGCTGCTCCCCCGGGCGGAAGCCGTCGTCGTCACGACGCCGCACCGCGCTTCCCAGCAGGTGGCCGTGCGGGCTGCGCAGATGGCGCGGAAGACGAACATGCGGTTGCTGGGCGTCGTCGAGAACATGGCCTACATGACTCGGGAGGACGGCTCGCGAGAGGAGCTCTTCGGCTCCGGCGGCGGCGAGGCGCTGGCCGCCGAGGTCGAAGCGCCGCTGCTTGGCCGGATCCCCTTCGACCCGCGTCTCGGGGCCCTCGCCGACGAAGGTGAGCCGATCGTCCTCGCCGAGCCGGAGGCCGACGTCTCCAGGGCCATCGTCGAGCTGGCGGAGGCGATCGCGGCGACGCGGCGAGAGCAGGGCGTCGGCATCGTCAAGCCGCTCCCGCTGGTCACGACCTGAGCCCCGCAGACGCTGCGGGCCGCCTGCGCGCACTCGGTTTTGGCGAGCGTGAGGCCGTGATCCTCGCCGACCACTTCCTCGAAGCCGATCGCCGAGGAAAGACCGCCCACGGAGCCTCCCGAATCGACTGGCTGGCAGCCTTGCCCGGGCTGGATCCGCGCGCCTCGCCCGAGCGCGTCGTCGCGGACGACTGCTACGAGCGCTGGGAGGGGCGAGGCGCGCTCGGCTATCTGACGCTCGCAGCGATCGTGGAGGCGCAGCTCGCATCGCCTCCGCGGCAGGCGAGAGTGATCGTCGCGCGCCAGTGCTTCCCGACGGGCGTCCTCGGCTCCTGGGTGCGCCGGCTCGCCGAGCGGGGCCTCGTGGCGGCCCTGACGGCGACCTCGCCGCCGCGGTTGGCCCACCCCGCCGGCGGCCCACCGTTGACGGGCACGAACCCGCTCGCGATCGGGATCCCGAGCTCGGGCGGGGACCCGATCGTCGTCGACGTGTCCATGGGCGCGGTCACTCACGGCGACGTCCTCGCCGGCACGGCGTCGGCGGACGACCTCGTCCCCTTCGGCGGCGAGCATGCGCACAAGGCGTTCGCACTCGCCCTCGGCCTACAGCTCCTGGTGGACTCGCTGGCGGGAGACGGCCTCGGTGCGGTCCTGCTCGTAGCGAGGCCGCGGGCGGATCCGGTACCGAGCCTCCGGGAGCGGGCCGAGGGCGCGCGCCTCCCCGGCGATCGCTGAGCGGGGCCGCTTGCGTTGTCCGTTGCGAACGTGATACAAGCGCGCGAGACGGGAACTCGTCGGCTTCGCCGGCGACGGGGGAAAGAAAGGGGCAGCAATGAGTAAACGGGTTGTCAGCGTGTGGCTGGCCGGTCTCTTCGTTCTCGCGGCGCTCATCGCTCCCGGCGCGTTCGCCGGGAAGCCGACGATCGAGCGCTTCGACGTCGACGAGACCTTCCCCGACGACTTCCTGACGGAGGCCTGCGGCGTCCCGGTCACGACCCGCGCGCAGGGACACGTGATCGTGCGCTCGTTCTCGGGCAACGGCGCGGGCCCGCTCGAGATCCGAACGCTCAACATCGCGCTCACGGCGATGTCGGGGGACAACACTTACCGGTTCCGTGACGTTGGCGCGGACCACGTCCAGGTGAAGAGGGACGGCACCGAGATCCTCCTGATCATCGGGCAGGTACCGTTCGACTTCACGGGTGCCCTGAAGATCAACCTCACGACCGGCGAGGTGATCCACGAGCCGCAGCACAGCACCGCAGGAAACGTCGAGAAGGCTTGTGCGGCGCTGACCGCGTGAGGGGCGCGGCTATGGGCCGTACGTGATTCGGCGCAGGTCGAGGTCGAGCAGCTCACGGCGGTCGGCCGGCACGAGCACGCACGCAACCTCCGGGCGCGCCAGGGCTCTCGCCACCGACTCGGGGTCTCCGGCGCGCACGACCACGGGCCGGCCGGCGGCGTGCGCCTCGCGCAGGCGCTCCTGCTCGGCGACGTTGTCGAGGACGAGCGCCTCGCCGAGGTCGATCTCGCCCTCGACGACGATCTCAGCTACGCGGCGTCCGGTGGCGCCGAACCAGCGCTCACGCATCACAGTGCCCCTTCAGGTGATGCCGCCTTGCAGGAGCAGGCATGTATTGCCTGGAGGGGCACTAGACCTGCACGGTGCCGCCGGGCTCTGGGGAGAGGATCTCGCAGTCCGTGGTCAGCAGCTCGCGGACCTCCTCGGGCGTCCCCGGGAGAAGTGAGAACGTCCCGTAGTGGCTCGGGATGACGCGGCTCACGCCGAGGAGCTCGATCGCGACGGCGGCTTCGCGAGGGTCCATCGTGAAGTGCCCGCCGATGGGGAGCACGGCGACGTCCGGCTCGTAGATCCGGCGGATCAGAGCCATGTCGCCGAAGACGCACGTGTCGCCGGCGACGTAGAGCTTCGTGCCGTTCTCCACCTCGATGACGAGGCCGGCCGGCTCGCCGAGGTAGACGAAGGTTCCGTCCCGGAACACGCTGCTCGAATGCTTCGCGTCCGTGAGCGTGATCTTGATCCCTTCCTTCTCGACCGTCCCGCCCTTGTTGGGCGCCTCGCTGTCATCCTGGGGCAACCCCTGCGTCCAGAGCCAGTCGCGCAGCTCGAGGAGCGCGACGACCGAGCAGCCGAAGCGCTGCGCCAGCTCGACGGTCTCGCCGAGGTGGTCGTCGTGCCCGTGCGTGAGCGCAATCAGGTCGATCCGTTCGGGCTCGCGCTCGCTCTCGGGACACTTCGGGTTCTGGAGCCAGGGATCGACGTAGACGCGCTTGCCTCCCGGTGTGTCGATCCGGAAGGCCGCGTGACCGAGCCACGTGACCGCAGTGTCCGCCATTCAGCCTCCTTCGTCTCGCTGCGGGCCAGGGTAACGAAGGAGAACGCGTTCGGGAGGCGAACGCACGCCCTATGTGGCAGACGCGAAGCGGCGCCGGCGCGATGGCGGTCGAGATCGCAGGCGCGCTCCTCCTCGCCGTCGCCGTGTCGGACGCGCTCGGCCACGCCGCCGCCTCCTTCTATCTCCTCGTCCTCGCTGTTCCCGTGACAGCGACCGCGGGCCTCGTCTGCCTCGCGCGGGTCGTGGACGGCGCAGGCGGTGCGGACGGCGATCCGCTCGGCCGCCTGCAGGCGGCCCTCGCCAGCGTGCTCGTCCTCACGATCGTGATCGGGGCGGCGATCCGGGCTCCGGTCCTGCCCGAGGGCTCGGTTCCCGGTCTGGCCGGCGGTGCGCTAGGCGTCTCCTTCTGCGTCCTGATCCTGCAAGCGCTCGTCGCTCTTGCCCCCGTGCCCCGCCAGCGCGCGTAGGACGTAGGCCCGCACCGGACGCTCCTTGCCCTTCACGGGCAGCTCGCCAAGGTCGTCGACGGCCGCGTCCTCGCCGAGGGCGCCGCGCGTCCACTCCGCGATCACGACCTCGCCGGCCCGCGCCTGCTGCTGCAAGCGCGCGCCCGTGTTGACCATGTCCCCGGTCGGCGTGAACGAGCGGGCCCCGGGCGCCTGAACCAGGCCGACGTGGGCCTCGCCCGAGTTGACCCCGACCCGGAAGCGCGGCCAGTCGGGCCGGCGTCCGGGAGTCGCGTCGCAGGCCTCCTGCAGGGCGAGCGCAGCCCGTGCGGCGCGCGCCTCGTGGTGGTCGCCGCGGAAGCTCGCGAAGACCTCGTCGCCGACCGTCTGGACGATCTCGCCCTGCTCGTGGAGGATCGCCGGTGCAGCAACCGAGAAGTAGGCGTCGAGCATCGTCCGCACCTCGTCCGGCGGCGTTCGCTCGGCGAACGTGGTGAACCCCTGGAGGTCGGCGAAGAGAACGCTCATCTCTTCCCGCCGCCCCAGCGTTCGATCCTCGTAGAGGTCGGCGAAGATCTCCGCGCTGGACCCCTCCCGCTTCCACTCGACCCACACGCTTCGCGCGACGAGTGCGAACGCGAGCAGCATGAGCGCGTGCCACTCCCACCAGCTGACACGCCAGTTCCGGGAGATGGCGATCGCTAGCATCGCCTCGGCGAGGAAGACCCAGGCGGAGGCGACGGCCAGCGCGACGGGTGCTCGGCGCCTGACGTAGAGGCGTGCGAAACGGAAGGCCGCGTAGCCGTACAGCAGCACCCCGAGCCCCCAGAGGAGGAGGAGCGGGCCGCGCGCTGCCTCCGAGGTGATCTCCTCTTCGAGCGGCGGCAAGGTCCCGAGCGCGAGCACGGCCCAGACGACGAGTGCTACGGCGAGCGAGGCAAACAGGAGCCGGCGCTCGCGCAGGACAGCCTGGGCCCACGCCCCGCCGAGCGGGAGCGCCGAGGCAGCCGCGAAGCCGGCTGCGATCAGGAGCCCGATGGCCGAGGCGATCTGGAAGCCGGCGTTCTTTCCGGTCAGGAGAACGCCGGGCGTGGCCAGCGCGTGCAGGGCGAGGAAGCCCGAGCTGGCGAGGAACGCGAGCGCGACGAGGAGCACGCGGGCGTCCCCGCGCCGGGCGGCTGCCTCGGCCATGAGGAAGCCGAGCAGAAAGCTGAGAAGCGCCGAGGCGAGCACGAGCCAGAAGTGGGACGGGTGGTGTTCCCACGTGACGTCAAAGTCGGGAACGCCGAGGAGGAGGAAGAGCCCGGCGAGCGGAACGGCGAGCAGCCCGGCCGTGGCAAGGGCTCGATTCACAGGACGGCGCGGAGCTCCCGCTCGTAGTCGAGCCCGCGGAAGTTGTTCAGCAGGTGCGGAGGCAAGAGCCGCTCGCGGATCTCCCCGCCGCGTCGCACGTAGACGGCGGGGTACGTGCTCCCGTCGGCGTCCATCTCCACGGTCACCGCGACCGAGTCGGGCCCCTTCTCGTCGATGAAGTGGGCCAGGGGAACGATGTCGGCCTCTCCCTCCGAGGACACGGCGCGGGCGAGGTAGGACTTCTGAGCCCAGAGCTCGGGCGCGGTCGTCAGCTCCTCCAGCAGATAGGGGACGGGGTCGCCCTCGACACGTTTGGCGGGAACCTCGAGGTCGAGCTTCGTCCTCGCGAGGTGCCGGGCCATCACACGTGCGTTGTAGCGAAAGCCGTGCACCGCTGCCGACGCCGCGCCGACGCCGTGCTTCCGCAGTCCGGGCGCGCCCTGCGTTGCGTTCCCCGCGAAGTAGATACCGGATCCGGGCTCGCTCTCCCAGAACGGTGTCAGCGCCGGGATACGACCCTGAGCGACCGTCCGCACGCCGAGTTCTCCGAGATCGAGGAGGGGGGTTGAGAAGCCTGTCGCTGCGATGGCCTCGTCCACCTCCAGGTCGATCGGCCCCGGTCGCGTCGTCCCGCTGCCGACGAGGCGCCAGCCGCGCTCGCGCCTCTCGATGCGCTCGACCGCGAGGTCGAGAGCGAAAGTGCCGCCGCCGAGCGCGGCGTCCTCGTAGGGCTGCAGGTAGCGCACGCGGACGGAGGCCTGCGCGATCACGGCGGTCTGCACCGGCCGGGGCGAGCCGAGGATCACCTGCCGTGCCCAGGGGAGCAGGCCGTCGGCGATCTCGAAGCCGGAGTTTCGCTTGCCGATCACGAACACGCTTCGGCCCCGATACTCGCGGGCCTCCCGCGTGTCGACGTAGTGGGGCACGGTCTCGATTCCGGGGATGGGCGAGAACCACGGCGTCGTCACGCCCAGGGCGAACACGACCGCCTGGGCCCGGTACTCGCCGTCCGTGGTGACGAGCACGAGACGGTCGTCGTTGCCGCGTCGCGTCGCCTCCCAGGCGCAGCCGTAGCGCACGGGGACGGGCACCTGGCCGGCGAAGGTCGCCAGCCCCCGCTCCATCTCCTCGCGGGAGGGAACCATGAAAGACCTGTCCATGACCGCGGGACAGAGCGCCTGGTTCCCGGCCTCCTCGGCGACGAGGCTGTTGTGGTCGTACCACTCGTACACGCGCGTGCCCGGCTCCACCGGGGCGTCGGGCTTCGACCAGGAGAGGAGCCGCTGGAAGATCGGGTAGAGGCGGAACATCCCGCCCGGCGCCTCGTCGCGCGAGATGACGGCGTGCTCGACGCCGAGCCGCGAGAGGCAGTAGCTCGCCTGCAAGCCTCCCGGCCCGCTTCCGACGACGACCACGGGGTAGTCCCCAGGCGGAAACGGCCGCTCGTCGTGATCCACTACTGAAGGAGGTCGCGGATCCGGCGGGTGACGGTCTGCAGCATCCGGTAGGTGACCTGCGGGTACTGGAGGAGGAACGCCTCGAGCTGCGGGCCCGGAATCTCGAGGCAGTGCAAGGAGCTGCGCGCGACGACGTCTGCCGTCGGCGTGCACTGGAGCAGCGTCGAGACCTCGCCGAAGAAGTCGCCCCGGTGCAGCCGGCGGGGCTCGCTGTCCGGGATCTCCACGGCCGCCTCGCCGTCGAGGATCACGAAGAGCCCGCCTCCCGAGAGCCCTCGCCGAAGGACGCGCTCGCCCTCGCTGAAGCGGCGCTCCCACTCCGGATCGGCGATCGCCCCGAGGTCGGGGTCGCGCAGATCGGCGAAGAGCGACAGGCCGGCGAGGCTGCGGACGAGCTCGTCGCGTTCGGTGGTCGCCATGGTGCGAGGCTACAAGGCCAGGTCGCGGGCTGCGAAGTAGACGGCTTCGGAGAAGGTCGGGAACGGCTGGATCGTGTCGCGCAGCACGTCGACGGGCACCTCGGCGCGGATCGCCAGCGTCAGCTGCCCGATCCACTCTCCCGCTTCGGGACCCACCGCCGTCGCCCCGACGAGCACGCGCCGCTCGCGATCGGCGTAGAGCTTCACGAGCCCGGGCTGCTTCGGCCGCTGGAAGGTCGCCGTGCGCGACACCGACTCGAGCCGCCACGACGACGTGACGACTCCGGCGCCGCTCGTGTCCCCGGTCGAGGCGACCTGCGGGTCGGTGAAGATGGAGGCGGGAATGGCGCGGTAGTCGGCGCGGGCATCGCCCCCGGCCACGTTCGCCGCCGCGATGCGCCCCTGGTACTTACCGACGTGCGTGAACGGCGCCACGCCCGTGACGTCGCCGGCGGCCCACACGCCGTGGCCCGCCGCGAGACCCTCGTCGACCGCGATCCCCTTCTTCTCGATCGCGAGGCCGAGATGCTCGAGACCGAAGCCGTCGACGTTCGGCTTGCGGCCGGTCGCAACGAGGAGCCGCTCCGCCTCCACGGGCTCCTGGCTTTCCAGCTCGAGCCTGAAGGCCGCGCCGGCGCCTCCGTCGACCCGGGTCGCCTGCGCCCCGAAGCGAAGCTCGATCCCCTCCTCGGCGAAGACCTCGGCCAGGATTCCCCCGGCGTCGGAATCCATCCTCGGGAGAAGCCGGTCGCCGCTCTGGATCAGCGTCACCTTCGAGCCGAGGCGCGCGTAGCACTGGGCGAGCTCGCAGCCGACGGCTCCCCCGCCGACGATCGCCAGGCTTGCGGGGACAGCGCTCGCGCTCGTCGCGTCGCGGCTGCCCCAGTGCGAGACCTCGGCGAGCCCGGCGATCGGCGGCGCGACCGGCAGGGAGCCGGTGGCCACCAGGAGGGCGTCGTACGGGAGCTCCCGGTCGCCGACGACGACGAGGCCGGGCTCGGAGACGACTCCGGTGCCCCGGACGAGCTCGGCGCCCTTCTTCGCCAGCCAGTCGGCCTGGCTCGCGTCGTCCTTGCCGGCCACCTGGTCGCGCCACCAGAACACCCGGGCCGCGTCCACGGCGCCGACGGCCTCGGTCGCGCCAGGCGCGAGCCGCGCACGAGCGACGATCTCGAGCGGTCGGAGCAGGGTCTTCGACGGGATGCAGGCCCAGTAGGAGCACTCGCCGCCGACGAGCTCGTGCTCGACGACGGTGATCTCGACCTCGGGGTCGAGCTTCCGCAGCGCGGAGACGAAGGCCTCGCCGGTGACCCCGGCCCCGAGGACGACGACGCGCCTACCCAACCGGGAACGACAGGGACGCAGCCGCGTCCGTCGCGATGTCGAGGACGGCGTCGGCGAAGACGAAGCTGCCGACGGCGACGAGCCCGGCCGCCGCGACAGCACCGACGAGGAGGCGGTCGGTTGGCGGGGAGCCGCCGGCGGCCACTACCGCGAGCTCCCGCGGCTGCATGTACATCGCCCGGATCACGTTCGCGTAGTAGTAGACGGAGATCGCGGTGGCGACGACGCCCACGATCGCGAGCCAGGCCCAGCCGCGATCGATCACGGCCGAGAAGACGTAGAACTTCCCCAGGAAGATGCCCGCGGGCGGAAAGCCGATGAACCCGAACATGAAGAGGGCCATCGACAAGCCGAGGAACGGGCGCTCCCAACCGAAGCCGGCGAGGTTGGCGAGCGTCACCGGCGCCCGAAGCTCCCGCTCCCGGACTGCGACCACCGCGAAGGCCCCCAGGCTCATGGCCGCGTACGGAACGAGGTAGTAGAGGAGCGCGCGGCCGCCGAGCTCGTTTCCGGCGGCGATCGGCATCAGCAGGAAGCCGGCGTGGGAGATGCTCGAGTAGGCGAGCAGGCGCTTGACGTTCGTCTGCACGATCGCGGCCAGGTTCCCCCAGGCGAGCGAGATGCAGACGATCACCGCGAGCGCGACCGTCCAGAGCTCCTCCTCGCTCGGGAAAGCCGTGACGAGCAGCCGGAGCGTGACGACGAGAGCGGCCACCTTCGTGGCCGCGGCCATCAGCCCGGTCACCGGCGTCGGCGCGCCCTCGTAGACGTCGGGCGTCCACATGTGGAACGGAGCCGCCGAGGCCTTGAAGGCGAGCCCGACGATGATCATCGCCAGGCCCGCGACGACGAAGAGGCGCTCGGCGCCGTCGGTTCCGGCCGCGATCTCCTCGAAGCCGAGCGCTCCGGTGGCGCCGTAGACGAACGCGCTTCCGAAGAGGAGGATCGCCGACCCGAAGCTCCCCACGATCAGGTACTTCAAGCTCGCCTCCAGCCCCGTGAGCCGCTCGACGGCGATGGCCGTGAGGATGTAGAGGCAGATCGAGAACCACTCGAGCCCGAGGAAGAGCGTCATCAGGTTGTTCGCCGCGACGAAAAACGCCATCCCGCTCGCAGCGGTCAGGAGAAGCGCGTAGTACTCGCCGGCCCGATCGTCCCGCGCGGGCTCGCGGAAGGAGACGAGGACGGTGAGGAGCCCGGTCGCCATAACCAGGACCTGGGCGAGCTCGGCGAGCCGGTCTCGACGGATCGCGTCCGCGACGATGCCGCGGCCCGTGTCGTCGGCGGCGAAGAGCGCGATGGCGAGGCCCACCGCCGAGAGGAAACAGAGCCCCGCGACCACGGCGCCGAAGACGGGCCGGACGCGCGCGGGCAGAAAGAGCGCGACGAGCAGGACGACGACCGCGCCGCCCAGCGTCACGAGCATCGGCGAGAGCGCGTACCAGTCGATGACGGGAGCGTTGAAGTCTTCCATCAGTGCTTCGCCAGGTGATGCGGCCTCGTTTTGGTGTGCACTGCCTGGTGAGGCACTAGAACAGGCTCCCGAAGACGCGCTCCGTGATCGCCGCCGGCCAGAAGGAGAGGACGAGGAGGACGACCACGAGGGGCGCGATCACTCCGACCTCGGCAGGACGGAGGTCGAGCGCCTCTACCGGGACCGCGCTGCCGGGGTCCTGATGGAGGACCGCGGAAATCAGCCTGAGCATGTACATGGCCGCGAGCACGATGGCGACGGCGCCGACGACTGCCCAGCCCCAGCCGATGTCGAAGATGCCGTTCAGGACGAGGAACTCGGCGGCGAAGGCGCTCGAGCCGGGAACGGCGAGTGCGATCACCCCTGTCGTGATCAGGACCGTCGCGAGCACCGGCCTGCCGCGCGCCATGCCGCCCAGAAGGCGCAGCTCGCCGGTGCTCGTCCGCCGCTCGATCGTTCCGGCCAGCAAGAAGAGCGTCGCCGAGATGAGCCCGTGATTGACCATCTGCAGCAGCGCGCCGGTGTAGCCGGAGGCGTTCACTGCGAAGATCCCGATCAGGATCAGGTTCATCTGCGCAAGGCTCGAGTAGGCGATCACTCCGCGCACGTCCGGTGCGCGGAACGCGAGCAGGGATCCGTAGACGAGGCCGATCGAAGCGAGGACGAGGAGCGGGGTTCGCCAGTCCTCGGCCGGGCCGGGGTAGAAGGGGATCGCAATGGCGAGGAAGCCGTACGCGGCCGTCTTCGAGATGACGCCGGAGAGGACGGCCGCCACCTCGGCAGGAGACTCGCGGTAGGCGTCGGGCAGCCAGCCGTGGAACGGCCAGAGCGGCGCCTTGACCGCGAAGGCGGCGACGAAGCCGAGGAAGATCCAGGTGCTCGTACCCCGGCCGACGAGCTCCGTCATGTCGAACGTCCCCGCGTCGAGCCCGGCGGCGATGATCGCCACCAGCATCAGGAGCGAGCCGGCGACCGTGTATGCGACGAACTTGTACGTCGCCCCGAGCCGGCCGGGCCCGCCCCAGACGCCGATCAGCACGTAGAGCGGGATGAGCATGGCCTCCCAGAAGACGTAGAAGACGAGGAGATCCTGGGCAGCGAAGACGCCGACGGTCGCGCCTTCCAGGAACAGCAGCAGGCTCAGGTAGACGCCCAGCCGCTCGCGCCCGACCCAGAGGCCATACCCGACCACGGCGACCGTGACGACGACCGTGAGGCCGACGAGCCAGAGGGAGTAGTCGTAGAACCCGACCTGGTAGGAGACGTCGAGATCCCCGAACCACGTCACATCGGCCTCGTTCTGCAGGCCGCTCGCGCCGAAGTCGAAGTTGAGCGCCGTCCCGACCCAGAGCGCGAGCTCGCCGAGCGCCACGAGCAGCGCGAACCCTCCGGCCGAGCGCGGCGAGCTCCACGGGGTGATCCAGATCGCGACGGCCGCGACGATCGGGAGCAGGATGAGGACCGTTGTAATCATGCAACCACCAGGAAGACGACGGCGAGAACTGCGAGGCCGACGGCGAGCGCGAGCACGTAGGCGCGTACGCGGCCCGTCTGCACGGCCGCCACGCGGTCGGAGACGTCGCGGACGCCGGTGCCGAGCCCGCCCAGGGAGCGAAGGACGAGCGGCCCCTCGATCCGCCCCAGGAGCCACGTCGCCAGCCCTGAAGCCGGCCGGTAGAACGCGAGGTCGTAGGCCTCGTCGAAGTAGAGCTTGTGCTCGAGGGTCCGTGCCGCCCAGGGGAAGCGCTCCCGGAGCGCCGCCGGGCGATCTCCGGGCCTCCGGTAGAGAGCCCACGCGACGGCGATCCCGCCGCTCGCGGCGGCGAGCGAGGCCAGGATGGAAAAGACGGCGAGCGCGCCGCTCGCCTCCTCGACCGACTCGGCGACCGGCTCGAGCCACGTGTCGACCAGGTGCCAGCCGCCGGGAACCTGGAGGAAGCCAGCGATCATGGAGAGCACGGCGAGAACGCCGACCGGCCACATCATCGAGACGGGGCCCTCGAAGCGCTCCTTGTGCAGGTGCTCGCGCGCGTACGGCGTCACCTCGCCGAAGAAGACGATGAAGAGGAGCCTGAAGGTGTAGAGGCCGGTGAGGAACGCGCCCGTGATGCCTGCCGCCCACAGGATGACGCCGAGGGAGCCCTGGTCGATCAGGCTCGAGAGGATGGCGTCCTTTGAGAAGAAGCCGGCGAACGGCGGGATCGCCGCCAGCGCGAGCGCGCCGATGAGGAAGGCTCGGTAGGTCCACGGGAGCTCGCGAGCGAGGCCGCCCATCTTGCGGATGTCCTGCTCGCCGGAGAGGGCGTGGATCACGAGGCCGGCCGCCATGAAGAGCAGCGCCTTGAAGAAGGCGTGCGTCATCAGGTGGAACATGCTCGCGCCGTAGGCCCCGAGCCCGGCCCCGACGAACATGTAGCCGATCTGGCTCATCGTCGAGTAGGCGATCACGCGCTTGATGTCCGTCTGCACGAGCGCGATCAGTCCTGCCGCCAGGAGCGTGATCGCACCGAGGATTCCCGCCAGCTCCTGCACGTCGATCGCAAGCTCGAAGAGCGGGCTGGTGCGCACGATCAGGTAGACGCCCGCGGTCACCATCGTCGCCGCGTGGATGAGGGCGCTGACCGGCGTCGGACCCTCCATCGCGTCTGGGAGCCACGTGTGGAGGGGGATCTGCGCCGACTTGGCCACGGCGCCGCCCAGAAGGCCGAGCGCGACGAGCACGGCGAGTGTCGAGCCCTCGCCGAGCGCCTCGGGCGCCTCCGCGAAGACGATGCTGAAGTCCAACGAGCCGATCTGCTGCACGAGGATGAAGAGCGCGAGCACGAAGGTCGCGTCGCCGAAGGCGTTCATGACGAAGGCCTTCTTGCCGGCCTCGACCGGGGCCTGCCGCTGATGCCAGTAGTTGATGAGCAGGTACGAGGAGAGGCCGACCATGCCCCAGCCGGCGAGAAGCAGGAGCAGGTTCCCCGCCATCACGAGCAGGAGCATCGAAAAGATGAAGAGCGCCTTGTACGCGTGGTAGCGCCGCTCTTCCTCGTCGCCGTGCATGTAGCCGATCGCGTAGACGAGGATCAGGAAGCCGACGCCCGTGACCACCAGCATCATGAAGACGGAGAGCGGGTCGATCAGGACCGACGCGTCCACACGGAGGTCGCCGGCCGTGAGCCAGGTCCAGATCGTCGAGACCTCGGAGCGCTCCTCCGGCTCGCGCCCCAGCAGGTCGAAGAAGATGGCCACCGTGCAGATGAAGGAGAAGAGCGTCGCCCCGGCAGCGGCGAGTCCCGCGCCGCGGCGGTCGATCCGATCCCCGAGGAGTGCGATGGCGACGACCGCGACCGCGGGCGAGAACAGCGCTGTCCAGGCGAGGACGTTCACGCCGTCACTGGGCTTCGCATGGCCGCCTCGGCGATCTCCACGAGCAGGCGGACAGCAGTCGGCGGCACTCGTCCTTCGGGATCCGCACCCGGGACGTACGCGGTCAGCGCCGCCGAGCGAATGTCGAACCGCTCTCCGATGGCCCGAATCGCCGCCGCCACGTCCCGGGCTGAAGGCCCGCCCTCGGTGGCGTAGTGATTCACGAACCCTTCGCTGCGGTCGAGGACGTCCAGGTCAAGGTGCAGATGGACATCCGTGACGCGCTCCCGCAGAGCGTCGAGCCGACTGGCGAGCCCGTCCCCGATCTCCCCCGGCGGGACGACCGATATCCGGGACCGCTCGAGCCGGTCGAGCTCGTGGTCCCACGCGTCCCGCACGCCGACGAGGACGACGTTCTCCTCGGGCACGACGCGATAGCCGGGCACGGATCGACGCAAAGCATCCCAGCTCGTGCCCGTGAGCATCGAGAGACCCATGCCGTCGAGAAAGCCCGAGAGCGACAGCTCCGTGGTCGAGAAGTCCGCGTGGGCATCGAACCAGACCACGCCCACGTCGGAGGCGGTTCCGGCCACGATCCCCACCGTGTTGAAGCAGTTGGTGGCCAGCACGACCGGGAGCGACCCGTGCTCCACCGCCTCGCGCACGCGGTCCGCGACGAGCCCCATCACCACGAACGAGCTCTCGATCTCGTTCCAGTAGATGTCGTCGCTCTCCCGGTCGTCCCTCTCGACGGCGACGAGCTCGACGTCGTGCCCGGCCTCGCGCAGCGCCTCGGCGGCGCCCGCCTCGACGATCCTGGTCGGGCCCGCGGCCAGCGGAGACTCTGCGTTCCCGAGCCAGTACGGCGCGTGAATCAGGCTGATCTTCAACGCTAGCCCCTCAAGCTCGTGAGCCTGTCAACGTCGAGCTCGACCCGCTTCCGCGAGACGGCGACGATGAGGCCGAGGCCGAGGACGGCTTCGGCGGCGGCCACGACCATGACGGTGAGCGCGAAGATCTGCCCGTCGGCGTCGCCCAGCTGACGCGCGAACGCGATCAGCGCGAGGTTGCCGGCGTTCAGCATCAGCTCGAGCGCGAGCAGGATGATCAGCGGGCTTCGGCGGATGAGCACGCCGAAGGCGCCCGTCGCGAAGAGGACGACCGAGAGGATCAGGTACGCGGCGATGCCGGGCCCGAGCATCAGCGCTCGCCCTCCTCGTCCGACGAGGGCATGGCGCTGCCGAGGATGACGCCGCCGACCGCCGCGACGAGCAGCACGATCGAGGTCACCTCGAAGGCGAGCAGGTGATCGGACAGGAAGAGCTCCCCGATCTGCGCCGGCGAGCCGAAGGCGCCGTCGATCGTCGCCGTGTCGCTCAGCTGGTCTCCAGCCTTCAGCGCGATCACCACGATGACCTCGAGCGCAATGGCGGCCGCCGCGACGATCGCGGTCACGTTCTGGAGGGTCGGCCCGCCTGCCCAGGGGACGTCCGCGCGGCCGCCAAGGTACGCGAGCACGAAGACGAACATGATCACGATCGCACCCGCGTAGACGATCACCTGGGCGCCCGCGACGAACTCCCCGGCCAGGAGCAGGTAGAGGACCGCCAGCGACGCGAGGTTGCCGATCAGCGCCAGCGCGCTGAAGAACGGGTTGGCGAAGAGCACGACGGCCACCCCGGACGCGAGCAGCGCGAGCGCCGCCGCGATCCACACGACCCAGACGAGGACGTTCCCGGCCGAGGCGGCGAGGAGCAGCGACACTACGAGTCAGACCTCCACACCGGAATCGGGGTGTCGTACAGGTCGCGGTCGGCGACCGGCATCCGCTTCTCGGGCTCCGCGAGGAGCATGTCCTTCGTGTAGATGAGGTCGTCGCGCGAGTACTCCGAGAGCTCGTACTCCGCCTCGAGCGTGATCGCGTCGAAGGGGCAGGCGAGCTCGCAGTAGCCGCAGAAGATGCAGCGTGAGAGGTTGATCTCGTAGATGCGGGCGTAGCGCTCGCCGGCGCTGACGCGGTTCTCCGGCGTGTTCTCCGCGGCGACGACCCGGATGCAGTCGGCGGGGCATGCGGCCGCGCAGAGCGAGCAGCCGACGCACTTCTCCAGCCCGTTCTCGTGCCTCCAGAGCCGGTGCCGGCCGCGGAAGCGCGGATAGACGGGCCGCTTGTAGTCGGGGTACTGCTGCGTGATCGGCTTCTTGAACATCTGCCGGAACGTGACGGCGAACCCCTTGAGGCTCGAGAACGGCTGCGGCATCAGTCGATTGCGACCACGAGGACGGCGGTGACGACGGCGTTGACCGTGGCGACCGGCAGGAGCACCTTCCAACCGACCTGCATCAGCTGGTCATAGCGGAGGCGAGGCAGTGTCGCGCGCAGCCACATGAAGACGAACACCACGAGCGCAAGCTTGAGGACGAACCACAGGGGGCCGGGGAGAACCGGGCCGCTCCAACCGCCGAAGAAGAGGGTCACCGCGAGGCCCGAGAGGGTGATCATGTTGACGTACTCGGCCATCGCGAAGAGGCCGTAGCGCATTCCGCTGTACTCGGTCTGGTAGCCGGCGACGAGCTCGGTCTCGGCCTCGGGCAGGTCGAACGGCGGGCGGTTTGTCTCGGCCACCCCGGCGACGAAGAAGACGAGCATCCCGACGACCTGCGGGAGCGCGTACCAGACCGAGCCCTGCTGGGCGGCGACGATGTCAACGAGGGAGAGGCTCTGCGCCATGATCACGACGCCGAGCACGGACAGCGCGAGCGAGACTTCGTAGGAGACGAGCTGGGCGGCAGTGCGCATGGAGCCGAGGAGCGAGTACTTCGAGTCGCTCGCCCAGCCGCCGACGAGAAAGGCGTAGATGCCGATCGCGCCGAGGGCGAAGATGAGGAGGACGCCGATGGAGACGTCGGCGACCCAGCCGGTGACGTCGTAGCCGCCGATCTCCCAGACTCCGCCGAAGGGGATGACGCTGAACGCGGCGAGCGCGGTGAACGCGGCGACCACCGGTGCCGCGAAGTAGAGAAGGTCGACTGCACCCGTGGGCGAGAAGCTCTCCTTGCGGATCAGCTTGACGAGGTCGGCGATCGGCTGGCCGAGCCCGTAGGGCCCCGCCCGGTTCGGCCCGTAGCGCAGCTGCATGCGTCCGAGCAGCTTGCGCTCGAGCCAGGTCGCGTAGGCGAAGCAGACCATGACGAGGTTGATGACGACGATCGCCTTGATCGCGTCGATCCACCAGGGCTGGTTCAGCTGCTCAGGCATCGGCCCGTTCCACCTGCACCCGGTCCGCGAGGCCCTCGGCGTGCTCTTCGGCGATCCGGACGACTCCGGCTCGAAGCTTGCGACTGAGCGTCGCTCTGAGCTCCTTGGACGTTCCGTTCGAGCTCACTCGGACCGTCTCGCCCGGGGCGATCTCACGTGTGGTCGCGTCCTCGTAGGCCAGCTCGACCTCGGTCGCCGGCCGCTGGAACTGGAGCTGCGGCACTCGCTCGACCGCGGGGCCGGCAAAGAGGGAGCGATAGCGGACGAGCTCGAGCCCCGGCCCGGCCGGCTTCCCGGTGGCTGCCTGCGGATCCGGCTGCGTCCAGGCGAACTCGTCGCCGGCGGGGAGGGACGCCTGCTCGGCGGCACTGGGAGCCGCCCATGGATCGACGGTGATCCCGAAGCGCTCGGCGAGCCGCGCGAGCCACTCGAGCTCGTCGGGCCCGTTGGGGACGACGGCTCGGCGCACGCGCTGCACGCGCCCCTCCAGGTTGACGAACGTGCCCTCACGCTCGAGGTAGCTCGTCCCCGGGAGAACGACGTGCGACCAGGCCGTCACGTCGCTCTGGAACATGGCCGTTGTGAGCACGAAGCGGGCGCGGGCCGCCAGCTCGGCCACGCGGGGGTCGTAGCCCGCCTCGTCGCCCGACACGATCAGCGCGCCGATCTCGCCCTCCGGCGGCGGCTCGGAGCGCTCCTCGCCGAGCGCGTACCAGGCGTCGGCGACTCCACGGCCGTTCGGCGTTCGCGGCAACGCATAGACGCCTACGTCGGCCTTTCCGTTCTCGTGGAGATCGCTGGCAAGCGCGCCCACATGGCGTCCTCCGGTCGTGTCGTCATCCGACCAGACGAGGGCGATTCGCGTCGCGGCCTGGAGGCGCCTCGCCGTCTCGCGAAGCTCCTTCGGTGCGTCGCTCCCTGCCCGCAGGCCGGCACAGACCTGCGGCGCCGACCCGGGCGCCACCTGCACGTCGCCTGCGGGATTGACGGTGATCACCTCCGCCCCCGCCCGCCGTGCCGCTCGCAACCAGAGGTCCACGATCGGAGCCCGCTCGACGACGGGGTCGTCTCCGAGCACGAGGCAGACCTCCGCGTTCGAGATGGCGGAGAGCGGCGCGCGGAAGGCGGAGAGGCCGGCGTCCCAGTCGTCGGGTAGGAGCGCCGCGTGCGACCCGAGCCCCTCGCGGACGATGCGGGCGAGCGCCGTCGCCTGCTCTGCCGTCTCCCCGCCGGAGAAGGCGACGACGACCGACGACCCGGCCCCGCGGAGACCGGCTTCCGCGGCGTCCAGCGCGTCGTCGTAGGAGGCCTCCTCGAACCCGCGCCGGCGCACGCGGAGGAGGGGCGCGCGGATGCGATCCTCGGCCTGCAGGTGGTCGTACGCGAAACGCCCCTTGTCGCAGAGCCAGCCCTCGTGCACCTCGGGATGGTTGCGGGAGAGCACTCGCGCCACCTTCCCCTCGCGCGTCGTCGCCCAGACGTTGCACCCCACCGGGCAGAGCCCGCAGACGGTCGGGACGTTCTGGATCTCCCACGGCCGCGCCCGGAAGCGATACGTCGTCGAGGTGAGCGCTCCCACCGGGCAGAGCTCGACGACGTTGCCGGAGAAGTGGGCCCGATAGGGCTCGTCCTCGAAGGTGGCGATGACGGACGATGCTCCCCGGTTGATCGCGACGAGCTGGCCGTCCTCGGAGACGTTCTCCGAGAAGCGCGTGCAGCGGTAGCAGAGGATGCACCGCTCACGGTCGAGCGCGATCAGGGGCGACACCGGGATGGGCTTGTCGAACGTCCGCTTGGGGAAGTGCATCCGCGTTGAGCCCGGGCCGAAGCGGAAGGTCAGGTCCTGGAGCGGGCACTCGCCGCCCTTGTCGCAGTCGGGGCAGTCGAGTGGGTGGTTCAGGAGGATGAACTCGAGGATGGCGTGCTGGCCGTGGGAGGCCTTCTCGCTCGTGAGCGCCGTCCTGAGGACGAGTCCTTCAGTCGCCGTCAATGTGCAGGCAGCCTGGAGCTTCGGCAGCCCCTCCACCTCGCAGAGGCACATGCGGCAGGCGCCCACCGGCGGCCCGAGCCGCGGCTCGTAGCAGAAGACCGGGATCTCGATCCCGATCGACGCGGCCGTCTCCACTATTCCCTGTCCCTTCGGGGCCTGGAGCTCCTGATCGTCGATCGTGACCGTGACGAGCTCGGGCTGCGCCTGTGCGCTCATCGGCACGCTCTCGGCGCGTTTCGCGCGCCATGGGTGCGCTTCTCGTCGGTACGCTCGAAAGCGGGTGGTGGGATGGGGTGCCCCGTGGTGACCAAGCGCCGGTCGCAGGTCATGGCCCGGCAGGCACCTCGATGTGGCTTCGGACGCTCTCGTGGTGCTGGTCGACGGGCGCGAGCACGCCCTCGAGGGACGACTCGCCTCCGAAGGGGCAGCCGCCCTCGTCGATATGGCGCTGGTACTCGTCGCGGAACTTCGCCACGTAGCTCGCCACGGGCAGCGCCGCCGCGTCCCCGAGCGGGCAGAGGCAGTTGCCGAGGATCCGGTCGCAGACGTTCAGGAGCACGTCCAGCTCGCCCTGGGTCGCCTCGCCCTGCTCGATCTTTCGGAGCAGCTGGACCATCCAGCGCGTTCCCTCGCGGCAGGGGGTGCACTTGCCGCACGACTCGTGCATGTAGAACTGGGCGACGCGGAGGCCCAGCTGCACCATGCAGCAGCGGTCGTCGATGACGATTACCGCGCCGGAGCCGAGCATCGTGCCCGCCTCGGCCATCGAGTCGAAGTCGAGCGGGGTGTCCACCTCGGAGGCGTTCATGACAGGAACGGACGAGCCGCCGGGGATGATCGCCTTCAGCTCCCGTCCGTCCGGGATCCCGCCGCCGAGGTCGTAGATCAGCTCGCGCAGCGGCGTCCCCAGCTCGAGCTCGTAGTTCCCGCCGTTGACGACGTTCCCCGAGAGCGAGAAGACGCGCGTGCCGGCGGAGTGCTCCACGCCGAGGCTCGCGTAGGCCTTGCCCCCCATCTGGACGATCTTGGGCACCGTCGCGAGCGTCTCGACGTTGTTGATCAGCGTCGGCGAGGCGTACAGGCCGGAGATGGCCGGGAACGGCGGCTTCGTTCGCGGCTGGCCCCGACGGCCCTCCAGCGACTCGAGCAGGCCGGTCTCCTCGCCGCAGATGTAGGCGCCGGCGCCCCGATGGACGACGACCGCGAGGTCCCAGCCGGAGCCGAGCACGTCCTTGCCGACGTAGCCCGCCGCCCGCGCCTCCTCGAGCGCGGCGACGAGGACCTCGTACTCGGTCAGGTACTCCCCGCGCACGTAGATGAAGGCCAGGTTGGAGCCGATCGTGTGCGCGGCGATGAAGACTCCCTCGATGAACAGGTGCGGGACGCGCAGCATGATCTCCCGGTCCTTGAACGTCCCGGGCTCGGACTCGTCCGCGTTGACGACGAGGTAGATCGGCTTCGATGCGTCCTCTGGCTTTGGCAGGAAGCTCGCCTTGCGCCCCATGGGAAAGCCGGCGCCGCCGCGCCCCCGCACGTCGGCTGCGAGGAGCTCGTCGAGCACGGCCTGCCGCTCCACCCCGAGCGCCTTCCGCAGCGACTCGTAGCCGCCGACGGCCTCGTATTCCGCGAGCTTCGTCAGGTCTCGCGTGTCGGCGTCCTTGAGAAGCAACTCCCTAAGCGCCATCTCGGAGCTCCCGTACGATCCCGGTGACGTCCGCTGGCTGCACCGGCTCGCGGTAGCGGTGGTCGACGGCGACGACCGTCCCCCAGCCACACCCGCCGGCGCACTCGACCGTCCGCAGGGTGACCTCGCCGTCCGGGGTCGTCTCGCCGGCGTGAATCCTGAGCTCGCGCTCGAACGCCTCCAGGACCTGCTGCGCGCCGACGAGCGCGCAGGAGACGTTGGTGCAGACCTCGACCATGTGCCGGCCGACGGGCTCCAGCTGAAACATGTCGTAGAAGCTCGCCACCGCCTTGCAGTACGCCGGCGTGAGCTCGAGCGCGTCGCCCACTTCGCGGAAGGCCTCGGGCGGGAGCCAGCCGCCGTGCTCCTCCTGGGCCAGCCGGAGGGCCGGGAGGACGGCCGAGCGGCTCTCCGGGTACTGGGCCGCGATCTCCTGGATGCGGTTGTACAGGGCGCTCATGGGCCCATCGGTCCATGAGCGTGTGGAGGGTGTGTGAGGGAACCGAGAGGTTCCCTCACTGTCTCAAAGAAGGGGGCTTGTGGGGGAAACACGATTTCCCCCACGGAAGCGAGCCGAAGGCGAGTGACGGTCATCGGTCGACCTCTCCCATCACGGTGTCGAGCGAGCCGACGATCGCAATCAGGTCGGCGACGAGCGCGTCGCTCATGCAGGTCGCGGTCGCCTCGAGCGCCGCAAACGACGGCGCGCGGAACTTCACGCGCCAGGGTTTCGAGCCGCCGTCCGACACGAGGTAGCAGCCCAGCTCGCCGCGCGGCGATTCGACGGTTGCATAGACCTCGCCCTCGGGCACGCGATAACCCTCCGTCACGAGCTTGAAATGGTGGATGAGGCTCTCCATCGACGTGTGCAGCTCGTTGCGCGGCGGCAGGACGAGCTTGCGGTCGTCCACGATCCACGGTCCCTCGGGCATTCCGTCGAGCGCCTGCTGGACGATGCGCGTGGACTGGCGCATCTCGTCCATGTGAACCTTGTAGCGGTCGAAGACGTCGCCGTTTTCGTACACGGGGACGTCGAAGTCCACCTGGTCGTAGGCGAGGTACGGCTGTGTCTTGCGGAGGTCCCAGTCGACTCCGGACGCCCGCAGGACGGGCCCGGACTGGCCGAGCGCGATCGCGTCGGCGGCCGAGAGGAGGCCGATCCCCTTCGTCCGCTCGAGCCAGATTGCCTGGCCGGAGAGGAGAGCCTCGTACTCGTCGACGCGCTTCTGCATCGTGTCGGCGAACGCGCGGCACTCGTCGTGGAAGCCGACCGGAATGTCCTCGGCCAGCCCGCCCGCCTGGAAATACCGGGTGTGCATTCGCACGCCGGTGACCAGCTCGAAGAGGTCGAGGATGGCGTCGCGCTCGCGGAAGCAGTACCAGAACATCGAGATCGCCCCCAACTCGAGCGCGGCAGTCCCGAGCCAGACTAGGTGAGAGTGAATGCGGTTCAGCTCGCAGAGGAGCATGCGCATCCACTGGGCCTTCGGCGGTGGCTCGACCTCGAGCAGCTTCTCGATCGCGAGCACGAAGACGAGCTCGTTGTTCTGGAAGGAGACGTAGTCGATCCGCTCCGGGTACGTGATCGCCTTCCACCAGGTCTTGTGCTCCATGTTCTTCTCGAAGCCGGTGTGGAGATAGCCGACGACGGCCCGCAGGCCGACCACCCTCTCGCCGTTCAGCTCGACGACCAGGCGGAGCACGCCGTGGGTCGACGGATGGTTGGGCCCGAAATTCACCTCGAGGATGTCCCCCTCCTCGCGGAGGGCCGCGTCGACCTGGAGGACGGTCGGGATCGGGAGGGGAACGCGCGTGCCCTCGTAGATAGCCGCTCCGGGCTCGACGATTGCCATCATTCCTCCCCGGAGAACCGCACCGGTTCGCCGCCGAGCGGGTAGTCCTTGCGGAGCGGGTGACCTTCCCAGTCGTCCTCCATCAGGATGCGGACGAGGTTGGGGTGACCCTCGAAGCGGATGCCCATCATGTCCCAGGCCTCACGCTCGTGCCAGTCGGCCGTCGGCCAGACGCCGACGAGGCTCGGCACCGGCTCGCCATCTTCCAGCCAGGCCTGGAGGCGCAGCCGCGGAGCCTCGCCCGCACCCGACTCGACCTTGAGCAGGTGGTAGGAGATTGAGAAGCGGCGCGGCTTCGGCTCGGGCTGCTGCTGGAGGCCCCAGGAGCCGGGGCTGTTGAGATCGCGGCCGCCCGGGTCGCCCCAGTAGCCCGCCACGCGCGGGCGGTCCCAGTCGAGGTAGTCGGCGGCCGCGACGTCGGAGAGGAAGTTGAAGCCGGCTTCGTCCCGAAGCCAGAGAGCCGCGGCGGCGAGCAGCTCGCGCTCGACGACCACCGTCGCCTCGCCGTGGGAGACGCGCTCCTCGACGAAGCCCGGGACACCGGCGTAGGAAGCCGTCACTCGGCGACCCCGCGGATCTCGTAGGCGGGCGGGACGCCGGCGCGGATCTTCTCCTGCAGCCGCACGATCCCTTCGAGCAGGGCCTCGGGCCGCGGCGGGCAGCCGGGCACGTGGATGTCCACGGGGACGATCTTGTCGACGCCCTGGAGAATCGCGTAGTTGTTGAACATCCCGCCCGAGCTCGCGCATGCCCCCATGGCGATGACCCACTTCGGCTGCAGCATCTGGTCGTAGATCTCGCGCAGCGGCCTCGTCATCTTGTGCGCGACCCGGCCAGAGACGATGAGGAGGTCGGCCTGGCGTGGCGAGGAGCGGAACACCTCGGCGCCGAAGCGGGCGACGTCGTAGCGCGAGGAGACGATCGACATCATCTCGATCGCGCAGCACGCGAGCCCGAAGGTGTCCGGCCAGATCGAGTAGCCCTGCGCCCACGCCACCGCCTTCTGGACCGTGGTGAGGAGCAGTCGCTCCTCGAGCTCGTCCGCGCCAAGCTCCTTCTCGAAGACGCCGGGGCCCTTCCCGGACATGAGCGTCCGCTCGGACTGGAGGCCGTAGTCGGCGAGCCGCTTTCGCTTCACCGCCACTCGAGCGCACCCCGCTTCCAGACGTAGACGTACGCGATGGCGAGGATCCCGATGAAGAATCCGAACTCGGCGAGCGCGAACGTCCCCACCCGGTCGAGGACGACCGCCACGGGATAGAGGAAGACGATCTCGATGTCGAAGACGATGAAGAGCATCGCCGTCAGGTAGAAGCTGACCGTGAACCGCTGCTGCTTGGGCGGGCCGGTCGAGACTCCCGACTCGAAGGGCATACGCTGAGCCTTGGGGCGAGCCTGCGTCCGCCGGGTCGAGAGCGCGAACGAGGCGAAGAGCATCGACGCCGGAATCGCCGCCGCGAGGAGCGCGTAGACGAGGAAGGGGAACCAGTCGTCAAGCGCGGCGAGAAGCACGGCCTGCACATCGGGCATCCTAGCGCTCACAAGTGGTCTGCGCGGGTCGTCGGAAACCGGCTCTGGGCCTGAAGAAACGCCGTGCTACGGGCGTCACAAAGTCAGGGTCTTGGCGCGGCGGAGCCCGTTGCTACACTCAGACGAGAATGGTGACCGTCACCGAGACCGCCGCCGCGAAGATCAAGGAGCTGATGTTGCAGGAGCCCGAAGGCGACGTCAGCGTCCTTCGAATCGCGGTGCAAGGCGGGGGCTGCTCGGGCTTCCAGTACGCGCTCGGCTTCGACCGGGGGCCGCAGGACGGTGACAACGAGGTCGAGATGCACGGCGTCCGCGTCGTCGTCGACCCTTTCAGCGCTCCCTACCTCGCCGGCTCCGAGATCGACTTCGTCGATGCCCTGATGGGCGCGGGCTTTGCGATCAACAACCCGAACGTGGAGGCGGCCTGCGGCTGCGGCTCCTCCTTCCAGGCGAAAGACGAGGCGGGCGGCGAGCCGGCCCATGCGCACGCCGGCGGCAGCGGCTGCGGCGCCGGCTGCTCTCACTAAGCGCGCTTTCGCGGAGCACGTCGCTAATCTGAGGTCGCCTTGAGCGACCACCACGTCGTCGACATCACCATCATCGGCGCCGGCCCCGTCGGGCTCGCGGCGGCGTACTACGCCGGCCACCGCGACGCCTCGGTCAGGCTCGTCGAAAGCCTCGGTCAGCTCGGCGGCCAGGTCGCCGCTGTCTACCCAGAGAAGCACGTCTACGACGTCGCCGGACATCCGAAGATCCAGGGCCAGGCGCTCGTCGACCTCTGCGTCGAGCAGGGCCTCCAGTTCGGCGCCGAGGCCTTCCTCAACCAGGAGGTGAAGGACCTCCAGCGGGTCGGCGTCAACGGCGAGGAGCACCTCATCCTCACCACGCACCAGGGCGAGACGTTCCCGACCCGCATGCTCATCGTGACGGCCGGGCACGGGGCCTTCGAGCCCCGCAAGCTCGAGATCGAGGACATCGATGACTGGGAGGGCCGCGGGCTCCACTACTTCGTCAGGCGGAAGGACGTCTTCCGGGACAAGGCGTGCGTCATCGTCGGCGGCGGGGACTCTGCCCTCGACTGGACGCTCGGCCTGCAGGACACGGCTCGGCTCCCGATCACGCTCGTCCATCGGCGCGAGCGATTCCGCGCGCTCGAGACCTCGGTCAAGGAGGCGCGGGAGCTCGAGGAGCACGGCGCCGTTCGAATCTGCATCCCCGCGGAGGTGCGCGGCGTCCGAGGCGACGGCGACATCGAGGCGGTGACGCTCGAGGACACGACGACCGGGGAGCTCTTCGAGGTCGAGTGCGACGCGCTCATCACCCTTCTCGGCTTCCACTCCCATCTCGGCTCGATCGCCGACTGGGGCCTCGAGCTCCACGGCAAGCGCCAGGTGCTCGTCGACCCGTCGACGATGGAGACGACGATCGCCGGCGTCTACGCCGCGGGCGACGCCGCCGGCTACGAGGGGAAGATCACCCTGATCTCCGTGGGCTTCGGCGAGGCCGCCGTCGCCGCGAACCAGGCCGTCGCCAAGATCCGCGGCGAGAAGGTCCAGCCGAAGTACTCGACGGACTGAGCGCACCCCGCGCGAACGTCACGCTTTCGGCACGGTCCCGTGTCCCACGCGCGCGAAGTTCACCGTTACGCTGGTGAGCGGGTGGTGGGAGAGGGGTGCCCCAAAGACAGAGGGGTGGCTCCGAAGCTGGTCGCGACTAGACTCAGAGCGTGAGCGAGACCGTTCCCGGCGAGCTTTGGGGAGGCGAGACGATGAAGGCCGTCGAGAACTTCCCGGTCTCGGGCGAGCCGATCCCGGCGTCCGTCGCCCGCTGGCTGGGTCGCATCAAGGCGGCCGCCGCGCGCGTCAACGCCGAGCTCGGGCTTCTCGAGCCCGACAAGGCCGAGCGCATCGCCCGAGCCGCCGATCGCGTCGCTGCGGGCGAGTTCGACGACCAGTTTCCCATCGACGTCTTTCAGACCGGCTCCGGCACGTCCTCGAACATGAACGCGAACGAGGTGATCGCCTCGCTCGCGGGCGAGGACATCCACGCGAACGACGACGTGAACATGGGCCAGTCGTCGAACGACGTCTTCCCATCGGCGGTGCACCTCGCCGCTCTCGAACAGCTCGTGAGCGACCTGATCCCGAGCCTTACGGTCTTGGCCGAGTCGCTCGAGCGTAAGGCGGTCGAGTTCGCCGATCTCGTCAAGTCGGGCCGGACGCACCTGATGGACGCGGTGCCGATCACGCTCGGCCAGGAGTTCGGCGGCTACGCCGCCCAGGTCCGCGAGGGGGTGGCGCGCGTCGAGTCCACGCTTGACCGGGTCGGCCAGGTGCCCCTCGGTGGCACCGCGACCGGCACCGGGCTCAACACCCATTCGGAGTTCGCCGAGCGCGTTCGGGCGAAGCTCGCGGCGGAGACCGGTCTCACCATTCTCCCCCCGGCTGACTCCTTCGAGGCGCAGGCCGCGCGGGACGCGCTCGTCGAAGCCTCCGGCGCACTCAAGACCGTGGCCGTCTCGCTCACCAAGATCGCCAACGACATCCGGCTGATGGGCTCCGGGCCCCGAGCCGGCCTCGCGGAGATCGCCCTTCCGGCGCTGCAGAAGGGCAGCTCGATCATGCCCGGCAAGGTGAACCCGGTGATCCCCGAGGTCGTCACGCAGGTCGCCGCGCAGGTGATCGGCAACGACGCCGCCATCACCGTCGGCGGGCTCCAGGGCCACTTCGAGCTGAACGTGTTCGTGCCAATGATGGCCCGCAACCTGCTCGGGTCGATCCAGCTGCTGGCAGCCGCCTCCCGGCTCTTCGCGGAGAAGTGCGTCGACGGGATCGAGCCGAACCTCGAGACGCTGGAGCGCTATGCCGAGCTGACGCTCTCGGCGGCGACGGCGCTCAACCCGCACATCGGCTACGACAGGGCGAGCGAGATCGTGAAGGAAGCGGCCGCCTCCGGTCGTTCGCTGCGCGAGGTCGCCCGTGAGGCCGGGGTCGACGAGGAGACGCTCGAGAAGGCGCTCGACTACCGCGGGATGGCACGGCCGCACATGGACTGAAGCGGCTCTTGACACGCGTGTCTTAGTGTCATTAACTTCCTGGTTCCCACCGCGTTTGCCGGAACGCCGCGAGGGGAGAACTCTCGAGCCGGTGGGCCACGAGCTCGTCCGTCGCGACCTCCGGTCGACCGTTGGGGGGAGAGCCGCGGGCAGGAGCCGCCGATCGGGCGGCTCCTTCCGTTCGCCGTCAGTAGGCGAGCGCGCCTCGGCCGGTCTCGGCGGCGTGGCGCTGCTCGTCGGCTCGGTAGGAGGAGCGGACGAGCGGTCCGGAGAAGACGGATCCGAACCCGAGCGCCTCCCCCTGCTCCCGGAACCAGCGGAACTCGTCGGGGTGCACCCAGCGCTCGATCGTGGCGTGGCGCGACGACGGCTGCAGGTACTGCCCGATGGTGACGACGTCGACGTCGTGGGCTCGGAGGTCGCGCATCGTCTGGACGACCTCGTCGTTCGTCTCCCCCAGCCCGACGATGATCCCCGACTTCGTGAGAACGGGGTAGGCGGCCAGCTCCTTCGCCCGCCGGAGCAGCCGGAGCGCACCGTCGTAGGACGCCTTGGCGCCGCGCATCCTCCGGTGCAGGCGGCGGACGGTCTCGATGTTGTGGTTGAACACCTCGGGCCGAGCGGCGAGCACCGTTCGAAGGGCCTCCTCCTCGACGCCGAGAAAGTCGGGCGTGAGCACCTCGACCGACGCGTCGGGCAGCTTCCTCTTGAGCGCGCGGATCGTGGCGGCGTAGTGCCCGGCGCCTCGATCCGGGACGTCGTCGCGGTCGACCGACGTAACGACGACGTGGTTGAGCTCCATGTGCGCGGCTGCCTGTGCCAGCCGCAGCGGCTCGAGCGGGTCGGGCGGGGAGTCGGGCCTGCCGGAGTGCACGTAGCAGTAGCGGCAGGCGCGGGTGCACGTGTCGCCGAGGATCTGGAACGTCGCGGTCCCTCGCCCCCAGCACTCGGCGATGTTCGGGCAGCGGGCCTCCTCGCAGATCGTGTTCAGGCGCTGGCCGTGCAGGAGCTCCCGGACCTCGAAGTAGCGCGAGCCCGAGCTTGGCGCGCGCACCTTCATCCACTCAGGACGCCGGGGGCGCTCAGCGACTGGCAGTGACCGATTCAACTCCGACGGCCTCTCCGGATCGTGTGGCGCTACGCATCGGCTTTGCCGAGATCTTGTCATGCACCGGCTGAGGCCAGAGCCCGCCTCCGTCCTCTGCTGGGATCTCCTCGAGCGCAAGGCCGAAGACCTCCTCGAGGGCCGCCGCGGCCTGCGGGCGCACGTCGGCGACGGCGATCGGCCGCTCGAGCTCGGTCGCCATCGTGGTGAACGCCGCGTCTTCGAGCCCGCAGGCGGTGATCCACTCGGAGAACGGCGCGGGGTCGAGATCGACGTTGAGCGCGTAGCCGTGCGTCGTCACCCAGCGCGCGATGTGCACGCCGATGGAGCAGAGCTTCCGAGGAGGGCGCTCGAGCCAGACGCCGGTGAGGCCTTCGATCCGCGTCGCCTCCAGGCCGAAGGCCGCGATCGTGCGGATGGCTGCCTCCTCGAGGTCGCGGACGTAGCGCTTCACGTCGCGTCCGTGGCGGTTGAGATCGAGGATCGGGTAGCAGACGAGCTGCCCGGGGCCGTGGAACGTCGACTTCCCGCCGCGGTCCGTCTCGACGACCTCGACTGCGGCGTCGACGGGGACGTGCAGCTCGGCGTTCTCGTCGGTCCGGCGTCCCAGCGTGATCACCGGCGGGTGCTCCACGAGCACCACCGTGTCCGGGACAGCGCCCTGCGAGACGGCGGCAGCGAGGGCCCGCTGGAGCTCCCACGCCGCCGCGTAGGGTGTCGGCCCGAGGTTGAGGAGGTACGCGCCTCGCTTCACGCCGTAAGCGTAGTTGCGGCCGGCTAGTAGTCCGACTCGCCCATCGTCTGGAGCCGTTCGCGCAGGTCGCGCAGGAAGCGGCCGGCGAGGGCGCCGTCGACGAGGCGGTGGTCGTACGTGAGCGTCAGGTTCATGATCGAGCGGATCGCGATCACATCCTCGCCCATCTCGTCCTGCACCACCCACGGCCGCTTGACGACCGCGTACGTGCCGAGGATGCCGGCCTGGGGCTGGCTGATCACCGGGGTGCCGTGGAAGGTGCCGTAGCCGCCGGGATTCGTGATCGTGAAGGTGCCGCCCTGCACGTCCTCGGGGAGCAGCTTCTTCTCTCTCGCGCGCGCCGCGATGTCCGCGATCGCCTTGGCCATGCCGAGCAGGTTCAAGGTCTCCGCGTTCCTGACCACCGGCACGATCAGGCCCTTGCCGTCCGCGAGCTCGACCGCGAAGCCGAGGTTGACGTAGCTTCGCGTGACGATCGAGTCCCCGCGCAGCTCGCCGTTGATCCAGGGGTAGTCCCTCAGGGTCTCGACCGCTGCGCGCGCCACGAAGGCGAGGTAGGTTGGGTTGACGCCGTACGACGCCTGGAACTCCTTCTTCAGCGTCTGCCTGATCGCGGCCACCTTGGACATGTCGACCTCGATCGCACTCGTGACGTGCGCTGAGGTGTCGAGCGAGCGGCGCATGTGCTCCGCGATGCCGCGGCGCATGGCCGACATGGCCTCGACCGACTCGCCCTCCTGGGGCGCCGCTACAGGCGTGGCAACAGGTGCCGGCGCGGGCGCCGGAGCTTCGGGTGCCGCCGTCGGCGTCGGCGCCGGCTCCTCGATGGGCGCCTCGGTGGGCGCGGGCGCGCCGCCTGCCTCGATGAACCCGAGGATGTCCTTCTTGGTTACCCGCCCGCCGCGTCCCGTTCCCGGAACAAGCGAAACGTCGACGCCGTGCTCGGCGGCGATGCGGGCGACGACCGGCGAGACGAAGCGCGCTCCGTTCTCCTGACCCGCGCCGGCCGGCGGCGCGACCGGCGGCTGGGCTTCGGCAACCGGCTCGGGCGCTGGCTCGGGCTCGAGCGTTTCGGCGATGTCCGGCGCCTCGGGAGGCGCCTCGTCGGCCGGAGCGGCCGGAGCGGCCGGAGCGGCCGGAGCCGCCGGCGGAGCGTGGGCGCCTTCGGGCGCGATCGCCGCGATCTTCGTCCCCACCTCGACGGTCTCGCCCTCCTGGACGAGGATCTGCTGCACGATCCCAGTGGCCGGGCTGGGAACCTCGGTGTCGACCTTGTCCGTCGAGATCTCGAGCAGCGTCTCGTCCGCCTCGATCGCCTCGCCCTCGGACTTGAGCCACTTCGTGATCGTGCCCTCCGAGACGGAGACGCCCATCTGGGGCATGACCACGTCGACGAGCGTCCCCGTGGCCATCAGTACGCGGCCACCTCGCGAAGCCCGGCGACGACGTCGTCGACCTGGGGCAGGAACGCTTTCTCGAGCGCCGGAGAGAAGGGGACCGGCGTGTCCGGTGCCGTGATCCGCTTGACCGGGGCGTCGAGCTGCTCGAACGCCTCTTCGGCGATCGTCGCTGCAATCTCGCCGCCGAAGCCGCCGGTATGCGTGTCCTCGTGCAGGACGATCACCTTCGAGGTCTTCTCCACCGAGGCGAGCACCGCCTTCTTGTCCCAGGGCATGATCGAGCGGAGGTCGATGATCTCGGTGGAGATCCCATCCTCCTCGGCGACCTTCTCCGCGGCCTCGGCCGCGGTATAGACCATCGCTCCCCAGGTGACGAGGGTGACGTCGTCACCCTCGCGATGTAGGCGGGCCTCGCCGAACGGGATCGTGTAGCGCTCGTCGGGGACATCCGCCTTGATCCGGCGGTAGAGGTGCTTGTGCTCGAAGTAGAGAACCGGGTTCGGATCCTCGATCGCGGTGACGATGAGGCCCTTGGCGTCCTCGGGCGTCGCCGGGCAGACGACCTTCAGGCCCGGGATGTGCGCAAAGCTCGACTCCGGGTTCTGGGAGTGGAACGGCCCGCCGGAGAAGCCGCCGCCCGAGGGGCAGCGTACGACGATCGGAACCGGCGTCCCGGCGCGGTAGCGCTGCTTGGCCGCCACTGTCACCAGGTGATCCCAGGCGCACGAGACGAAGTCCGCGAACTGCATCTCGGCAACCGGCCGCATCCCCATGATGGCGGCGCCTGTGCAGCCGCCGACGATGGCCGTCTCGGCGAGGGGCGCGTCGATCACGCGCCAGGGCCCGAACTCCTCCTGGAAGCCCTGCGTGACCTTGAAGGCGCCGCCGTAGACGCCAACGTCCTCGCCGATCACGAAGACGCGCTTGTCGCGGCGCATCTCCTGGCGCAGCCCGTCGGAGATCGCCTGCAGGTAGGTCTTCTCGGCCATCAGCAAGCCACCTATTTGTGGTGGGGGGTCTCGAGGTCCTCGGGAGTCGCGAACACGCCGTCGAGGAGCGTCGACTCGTCCGGGATCGGGCTCTCGTCGGCGCGCTTGACCGCGTCGTTCAGGATCTTCTTGACCTCGCCGCGGATCTCGTCCTCCTGCTCGTCCGTGAAGTCCGCGTTCTCGCGGAGCCAGGTGCGGAAGCGCTCGAGCGGGTCGCGCTTCGCCCACTCCTCGAACATCTCCTTGGGGACGTAGAAGGCATCGTCGTGCACGGCGTGGCCTTCCATGCGGAGCGTCAGGCACTCGATCAGCGTCGGCCCGCCGCCCTCGCGCGCCTTCTCGACGGCGAGCTTGGCCTCCCGGTACACCGCAAGCACGTCGGTGCCGTCCACGACGACCCCGTCGAACCCGTACGCCTTCCCGCGATCGGCGATGTGCTCCACCGCGTACTCGAGGTGCGTGGGGGTCGAGTAGGCCCACTGGTTGTTGTCGCAGACGAAGACAATCGGGAGGCGTCGGACGCCGGCGAGGTTCATGGCCTCGTGGGTGTCGCCGCGCGCGGCGGCGCCCTCGCCGAACCAGCCGAGGGCGACGCGCTTCTCCTCCCGGATCCGGAAGGCGAGCGCGCAGCCGACCGCGACCGGCAGCATCGCCGGCAGGTGGCTGACCATGGCGATCAGCCCGAGGCGGTCGTCGGCCATGTGGACGTTGCCGTCCTTGCCCTGCGTGGGGCCGTCAATGCGGCCCATGAACTGCGCGAAGATCCGCCAGGGCTCGACCCCGCGCACCACGTGGACGCCCATGTCCCGGTGCAGCGGCGTGCCCACGTCCTCGGGGCCCATGGCTGTGGCGATCCCGACCGCGGCTGCCTCGTTGCCGCGCCCCGTATAGAAGCTTCCCGGGATCTTCCCCTGCTTGTAGAGGATGTGCCCGCGCTCCTCGATGCCCCTCGTGGTGAGGAGGTGGCGGTAGATGTCGAGGAGGTCCTCGCGGTCGAGGCCGAACTCTCTGACCTCTGTGAGCGAGGAGACCGGTTCTGCTTCCCTGGCGATCGCCATGTCGCGCGTCGAACTCTAGCGGCTGCTCAGCGGTAGGGTGAGCGCATGGCCAAGGCTTCCGACTGGCTCCGAGAGGAGCGCCGCCGGACGCTCGGCGACTGGGTCGCGTTCTGTCTTCGCTGCGGTCACGTCCAGCGCTATTTCGCCGAGGACGAGCCCGGCCTGCCCCCCGCCTGCCCGACTTGCGCGGGCGAGCTGCGCGTCCGCTGTCCGGCCTGCGACACGCCGATCGCCTCGGCCTTCGCGGTCGCCTGCGAGGAATGCGACGCCGAGCTGAGGCCCCCCGAGCTCTTCGGCGGCCCGATCCGCCGGCCGCCTGCGGCTACGCGTGGATCTCGGAGAAGTGGATCACCGTGACCGTGTCCTCCTCGGTCACGTCGCGGTTGTAGATCTGGCCCAGGAACGTGACCATGTCGTCGGTGCGCTTGATCTCCGGGTTGTCCTTCTCGACCTCCCGGGGCGAGCAGTCGGCGAGCGGCTTCACCTCGACCTTGTCGATGACCGCGTCGAAGATCTTCGCTCGCGGGCCGTAGCGCTGGCCGACGAGAACCTGAACCACCATTCCCTTCTTGTACTTCCTCGACTTGTCGCCGAGGCGGATCGTGGCGGTCTTGCGCCTGCTCCTGAGCTGGTCGGCGACGATCGGCGAGTAGAAGTTGAGGGCGTACATCGGCCAGTCAGGGGACGAAGCGGCCCCATCATACGGCTTCTTCGGCGAGGAGCCTCCGTGCCAACTCGGCCATCTCCCGCTCGCCGCCGTAGGCCAGGAGCCGTGGCGCGTCCTCGAGCGGAAGCCAGCGGGTCGCGTCGACCTCGTGCGCGTGCTCCTCGGGGATGTCGCCGAGTCGCCCGCGCCTGTAGCGGAACAGGTAGAAGCTGACGATCTTGAAGACGCGCTCGCCCTGCCACGTGTAGACGTAGCGGACATCGCCGAGCTTCTCGACGAGGCGGCCCTCGACTCCGGTCTCCTCGGTGACCTCACGGCGCGCCGTGTCCGCGGGGCTCTCGCCCTCTCCGACCAGGCCCTTGGGGAGAGCCCACACGTTCTTGCCACCGGGCCGGATCGCCGCGACGTGCCAGCCTCCGCGTAGCCGGCGGACGACGACGCCTCCTGCTGAGAATTCGCGGCGCATCGACGCCACGAAGCTAGCATCGAGGGGTGCGCCGCCTGCTTCCCCTGGTCTGCGCGATCGTGCTCGCGGACACGATGCTCTTCGCGGCTCTCGCGCCTCTCCTGCCCCACTACGCGGACGAGTTCGGGCTCTCCAAAGGCCAGGCGGGGCTCCTGGTCGGCGCGTACGCGGCAGGCGCGTTCGTCGCGGCTCTCCCGGGTGGCCTGGCGGCCGCTCGCTTCGGTCCTCGCCGAACCGTGATCGCAGGGCTCCTGCTCATGGCCGTCGCCAGCGTCGCCTTCGGATTTGCGGGCTCGGCCGCGGCGCTCGGCAGCGCGCGCTTCGCCCAGGGGCTCGGCAGCGCCCTCTCCTGGACAGGAGGCCTTACGTGGCTCGTGGCCGGGACGCCGCGCGAGCGCCGTGGGGAGATGATCGGCACGGCCATTGGCGCGGCAATCTTCGGCGCGCTGCTCGGTCCGGCCGTCGGCGCCGCCGCGGAGTGGCTCGGTCCCCGGACCGCCTTCTCGGCCATCGCCGTGATCTCGCTCGTGCTCGTCGGCTGGGCGCTTCGAACTCCTCCGACGCCGGCGGATCCGCAGCCGGCGCGCGCCTATCTCGAGGGCCTCCGGGAGCCGATCGTCCTCGGCGCCCTCTGGCTGATTGTCCTCCCGGCCATTCTCTTCGGCGTGATCACCGTCCTCGTGCCTCTCGACCTCGGAGCAGCCGGCTGGAACGCCGTCGCGATCGCCGCGGCCTTCATCGCGGCCGCGGCGATCGAGACGATCGTCGCGCCGCTCTGGGGTCGCTTCTCGGACCGGCGCGGCCGTCTTCTGCCGCTCCGGATCGCTCTCGGCGGGGGCGTTGCTGCCACCCTGGGGCTCGCCGTCGCCGGTCGGCCGGGAGTCATCGCCGCGCTCCTCGTCGCCGCGGCGGTCACGTTCGGAGCGTTCTGGGCGCCGGCCATGGCGCTGCTCTCCGACGGCGCCGAGCGGATCGGGTTGGCGCAGGGTCTCGCGTTCGGGCTTCTGAACGCGTCCTGGGGCGCCGGCAACTCGGTCGGCCCCCTGCTTGGCGGCGCGCTCGCCGAGGTCGGAGGGGACGCGCTCCCGTACCTGCTCATGGCGCTCGCGAGCGCGTTTTCCCTCGTCGCCGTCACCCGCGGCCGCCATCTCTTTGGCACTCCTTTGGCCCGAGTGCCAGAGAATTCTTGATCTCGGCTCCCCAGGTTCGCTAGGATGGCTCCTGGCACTCCGACGTATCGAGTGCCAGCCACAAGTCATTGCGTAAGGAGGAGTGCTGGATGAACCTTCAGCCACTGGGCGATCGGCTGATCGTCGAGGCCCTGGACGAGGAGGAGATGACCGCAAGCGGCATCGTTCTCCCTGACACGGCCAAGGAGAAGCCTCAGCGCGGCCGCGTTCTCGCCGTCGGCCCGGGCCCCCGGGACGAGGACGGTGAGTACGTCAAGATGGATCTCGAGCCCGGCGACGAGATCATCTTCTCGAAGTACGGCGGCACCGACATCAAGCTCGGCGCGGATGAGTACCTCATCCTCCGCGAGTCGGACGTGCTGGCCAAGGTCGTTGCCGACACGAAGTCGAAGAGCAAGAAGAAGGAGCTGGCCGGCGCCGCCGCTTAGGCGCGCGCTCTGGTCGCTCGTATCGAAACGGAGGATGAATGGCTCACAAGGAGCTTCTCTTCAACGAGGATGCGCGGCGCGCGCTCGAGCGTGGCGTCAACGTCCTCGCTGACGCGGTCAAGGTCACCCTTGGCCCCAAGGGGCGCTACGTCGTGCTCGACAAGAAGTTCGGCGCGCCCACCATCACCAACGACGGCGTCACGATCGCGCGCGAGATCGAGGTCGAGGACGTCTTCGAGAACCAGGGCGCACAGCTGGTTCGCGAGGTTGCCACGGCGACCAACGACGTCGCCGGCGACGGCACGACGACCGCGACGGTGCTCGCCCAGGCGATCGTCCGCGAAGGCCTGAAGAACGTCGCGGCCGGCGCCAACCCGATGGGCCTCAAGCGGGGCATCGAGTCGGCGGTGGACACGGTCGTCGGAGACCTGAAGAAGCAGTCCAAGGAGATCTCGGGCAAGGAGGACATCGCCCGGGTCGCCAGCATCTCCTCGCGCGAGCGTGAGATCGGCGACGTGATCGCGGACGCGATCGAGAAGGTCGGCAAGGACGGCGTCGTGAACGTCGAGGAGGGCCAGACCTTCGGCCTCGAGCTCGAGTTCACCGAGGGCATGCAGTTCGACAAGGGCTACCTGTCGCCGTACATGATCACGGACGCCGAGCGCATGGAGGCCGTGCTCGACGACCCGTACGTCCTCATCGCCAACCAGAAGATCGGCGCGGTCAAGGACATCCTCCCCGTGCTGGAGCAGGTCATCCAGGCCGGGCGGCCGCTGCTGATCGTGGCCGAGGACGTCGAGGGCGAGTCGCTCGCGACGATCGTCGTCAACAAGCTGCGCGGGACGTTCACCGCCGTCGCCGTCAAGGCGCCCGGCTTCGGTGACCGCCGCAAGCGCATGCTCGAGGACATCGCCATCCTCTCCGGCGGCGAGGTCATCACCGAGGAGATGGGCCTCAAGCTCGAGAACACGAAGCTCTCGCAGCTCGGCCGCGCGCGCAAGGTCGTCGTCACAAAGGACACGACGACGATCATCGACGGCGCGGGCGACTCCGAGGGCATCAAGGGCCGCATCAAGCAGCTCAAGTCTGAGATCGAGACCACCGACTCGGACTTCGATCGCGAGAAGCTGCAGGAGCGGCTGGCCAAGCTCGCCGGCGGCGTCGCCGTCATCAAGGTCGGCGCGGCCACCGAGACGGAGATGAAGGAGAAGAAGCACCGCGTCGAGGACGCGCTGCAGGCCACCCGCGCAGCCCTCGAGGAGGGCATCGTGCCGGGCGGCGGAGTCGCGCTCCTCAACGCCGGCAAGGCGATCAAGCTCGACACGCTCGAGGGCGACGAGCGCACAGGCGCTTCGATCGTCGCGCGCGCGCTCGAGGAGCCCGTTCGCCAGCTGTCGCAGAACGCGGGCCTGGAGGGCTCGATCGTCGTCGACAAGATCCGGACCGGCACGAAGGGTCAGGGCCTGAACGTCGACACGGGCGAGTACGAGGACCTGGTCAAGGCCGGGATCATCGACCCGACCATGGTCACGCGCTCGGCGCTCCAGAACGCCGCCTCGATCGCGAAGAACATCCTCACGACCGAGGCCGTCGTCGCCGAGGCCCCCGAGAAGGCGGGCGTCGGCGGAGGCGGGATGCCGGGCGGTATGCCGGACATGATGTAGACGTCACGGGGGAACATGTTTCCCCCGTGGGCCCGCTTCTTCGGAAGTTGGCACAGCGAAAAGGGCCGGCGGAGCCGGCCCTTTTGCTTTTAATGGAGATGTGGAGGCCTCGATGCCGACTGCAATCGCCCGCCGGCCGCGCGCGTTCGTCCGGGTCGCCGGGCCGGACGCTGAGGACTATCTCCAGCGGATGCTCTCCAACGACGTCGCCGCGCTGGTGCCTGGCGAGTCGTGCGAGGCGCTGCTTCTTACGCCCAAGGCCCGCGTGATCGCGCCGATGCGCGTCCTCCGGCGGTCGGAGGACGACTTTCTGCTCCTCACCGAGCCCGAGCTGGGCGAGACGGTTCGCGACCAGCTCCTCCGGATGCGCTTCGCGGCCAAGGCTGAGATCGAGCTGGAGGAGCACAGCGCGACGCTCGTCTTCGGGGACGGGATCGAGGGGCTTCCGAACGACGACTACGGCGAGGCGGCAGTCGAGGTGCTCGACGCCGGGCTCGAGCCGACGCTGGACGAGGAGGCGCTCGAGGCCATGCGGATCCAGGCCGGCACGCCACGTTTCGGCAGGGAGATCGATGGCCGGGTCCTCCCCGCCGAGGCCGGGCTCATCGAGCGGGCGGTGAGCCTGACGAAGGGCTGCTACCCGGGCCAGGAGCCGATCGCCCGGCTCCACTACCGCGGTCACGCGAACCGCGGGCTCCGAGTGCTCGCCGTCGAGGGGGAGGAGCTTCCCGGTCCGGACGCCGAGCTGCACCTGGGGGAGAAGGTCGTCGGCCGGGTGACGAGCGCCGCCCGCGCGAACGGCGGCATTGTCGCGCTCGCCTACGTGCGCACCGAAGTGCCCGCCGACGCCGAGCTCGCCGTCGGTCAGTCGAAAGCCCGGCCGCTACACTGACTCCCCCGCGCCCGTAGCTCAGGGGATAGAGCGCTGCCCTGCGGAGGCAGAGGTCGCACGTTCGAATCGTGCCGGGCGCACTCCTCCGTGCTCGCACAAGGAGGCCGGCCGGGCCGACCTCCTCTTCGCCAGGTCGCGGCTAGGGCCAGTGCGGCGTGCGCGGCTCCTCCCGCTCGAGGCCTCGCCAGTCGTCCTGCCGCGTTGGCGAGAAGACGTCGATCACGACGGCTCCCTCCGGGCCGGCCTTGACCTCATGGGGGACGTCGGAGGGGATGTTCCAGGTCGCGCCTGGGCCGAGCTCCTTCGTCTCGTCCGCGACCCGGAACTCGACGCTCCCGGTGATGACCATCCCGAGCTGCTCGCTGACGTGGTGATGCTCGGGTACGAGGGCGCCTGGCCCGAGCTCGACTACCGCCAGGGTGGTCTCCTGGCCGTGCACCTCGCGGGCCACGACGTCGTTCCAGATCCGCAGGGGCCCGACATCGTCGATGTCCACGAACGCGCTCATCCTCCGCACCTCCCAGGGCGACTTCGGTCGCCCACAGGCTATCCCGCCGCCGCCGGTAGCCTGAGCGTGTGCGGATCTGCTCGCTCGTCCCGGCGGCCACCGAGGTGCTCTTCGCGCTCGGGCTCGGTGACCACGTCGTCGGCGTCACGCACGAGTGCGACTGGCCGCCCGAGGCAGCCGAGAAGCCGATCGTCACGGTGTCCCTCATTCAGACGGGCGACCTGGCGAGCGGCGAAATCGACAGCGTCGTGGCCGAGACGGCGCGGAACGGCAGGCCGCTCTACGCGATCGACGAGGAGCTCTGGGCCCAGATCGAGGCCGACGTGGTCGTGATGCAGGAGCTCTGCGACGTCTGCGCGGTCTCGACCGACCAGGTGGAGGGCGCAGTGCGGGCGCGACCTCTCGACGTCGGTGTGCTGGACTTCTCCCCGGCCACGCTCCCGGGCATCCAGGAGGCGATCCGCGAGCTCGGCTCGTGGCTGGGCGCCGCCGGCACGGCGGAGGACCTGGCGGCCGGAATGCAGAGCCGGCTCGACCGCGTGTCGTCGGCGCTCGCGGCCGTCGAGACGTCTCCACGCGTCTTCGTCACGGAGTGGCTCGAGCCGCCGTACTCGGCTGGGCACTGGGTGCCGGACATGGTCGTCGCGGCCCGCGGCACGGACGTGGCGGGCATGTCGGGGGAGCCGTCGCACCGCATGCGCTGGCCGGACGTCGTCGCTCTCGAGCCCGACGTCGTCGTCCTTGCCCCCTGCGGCTTCGACCTCGACCGCACGCTCTCTGAGGTCGTCCCGCTCGACCTCTCGGCGCATCTCCTGGGAACGTCCGCCCGCCAGGAGAGCCGCGTCTTCGCCGTCGACGCGAACGCGCTCTTCTCGCGGCCGGGGCCGCGCGTCGTCGACGGGGTCGAGCTGCTCGCCTACCTGCTGCACCCGGGCGAGTACCCGGACCCCGGAGCTCTCTGGAGCCGCGTGCGACTCTAGCCGTCGAGGTAGATGCGAAGCTCCCCCGCGACGACCTCGACCGGGTAGCGACGGGCCGCCTCGTCGCCGACGAGGCAGGCGCCGGTTGAGAGGTCGAAGCGCCAGCCGTGGTAGGCGCACTCGAGGACGTCGCCGAGCACTTCGCCGTCGACGAGCGGGTTGCCCTGGTGCGGGCAAGCGTTGTCGAAGGCATGGAGCGCGCCGTCGACCTGCAGGACGACGATCTCCCGGTCGCCGGCGTCGACCACGGCTCGACCGGCGACGAGGGTCGTCGCCGAGACGCCGAGCCAGCGCCGGCTCGAGGATGCCTCTTCCACCCGGCCTAGACTATCCCGCTCCTGTGCCGCTCTTCCTGCGCGAAGCCGACGTCGAGGAGCTTCTCAGCCCGGCTGATGCAGTCGAGGTCGTCGACGCCTGCTTCGCGCGGATGGCGCGCGGGATGGTCGAGCTGGAGCCGCGCCGCCGGATCGGGCTCGAGGGCGGGCGCCTGCACGTGATGGCCGCGTCCGATCTCGAGCTTCGCCGCGCCGGAGTAAAGACGTATGTGGGCTTCGCGGAGGGGGCTCGGTTCGTCTTCGCGCTCTTCGCCGCCGACCGCCCCGAGCTGCTCGCGCTGATCGAGGCCGATCGGCTCGGCCAGCTCCGCACCGGAGCGGCAAGCGCGGTGGCCGCGAGCCGTCTCGCGCGGCCCGAGGCCCGGACGCTGGGCCTCATCGGCACCGGCTGGCAGGCGGAGAGCCAGCTGGCCTGCGTGCGTGCGGCCCTTCCCGGGCTCGAGCACGTGGTCGCCTACTCCCGAAACGCCGAGCGGCTCGAGGAGTTCTGCCGGCGGTTTGGCTGCGAGCCGGGCGAGTACAACCGCGATGCCGCCGAGCAGGACGTGGTCGTCACGATCACCAGCTCGCGCGACCCGGTGCTACGAGGCGAGTGGCTGCGGCCGGGGGCCCTGGTGTGCGCTGCGGGCGCGAACCGGATCGAGGCTCGGGAGCTGGACAACACCGTTCTCGAGCGCGCGACGTTCGTCTGCTGCGACTCCCTCGAGCAGGCCCGTCTCGAGGCCGGCGACCTGGTCGAGCCGGTCGAGCGCGGCGTCCTCGACTGGCTCGAGGTGCACGAGCTGGCCGAGGTGGTCGGCGGCGAAGCGATCGGCCGCCAGCACGAGGACGACATCGTCGTTTTCAAGAGCCTCGGCATCGCCTCCGAGGACGTCGCGGCGGCCGCGTTCGTCTATGACCGGGCTCTCGAGCGCGGCGTCGGCACCGAGCTCTAGCGAAGGTCCTCGGGGAGGAGGTCGAGCAGGAGGCCGTCGTGCCAGTCACCGTCCGCGCCGCGCTCATAGCGGCGCATGACGCCCACCCGTTTGAAGCCGACGCGTTCGTAGGAGCGGATCGCCCGCTCGTTGGAGACGGCCGGGTCGATCGTGATGCGATGGTGGGCGCGCTCGTCGATGAGCCAGCGAGCGAGCGTCCGCACCGTCTCCGCTCCCAGGCCCTGACCTTGCCAGGCGGTTGCGAGGAAGAGGTCGACGCTCGCATGCCGGTAGTCGGGGTCGTCTTCCTCGCCGGCCTGCGCGAGCCCGATCACCTCGCCGTCGAGCTCGACTGCGAAGACGAAGTCGTCTTCGTCCGGACCGGTCTTCTCGAGAAGATCCTGCGCGGACAACCCCAGCCACCACCTGGCGACCTCGGGCTCAGCCGCGATCTCCGCCAGCCGCGGCACATCGGAGGCCTCGAGCGGCCGGAGCGTCACCCGCTCGCCGCGGAGGCGCTCGGAGGCCATCCCTCAGGTCGTGTCGCGAACGCGCTCGGCGGCCACCGCGGCCGTGTCCTCGCCGACTGCGCGGATGACCTCCGGCCGCTCGAGCAGGCGCAGACGCTGCTCGTCCGTCGCCCGGTTCTTCAGATACGGGTCGTCGAGGATGTCCTCGAGCGAACGGCCCTGTCGGTGCTCGCGGACGACGTAGGACGCGAGAGCCTCCTCCTTCGAGATCCCGCGCGTGGGCTCGGCGCGGGTCTCGTCGGGCCTGCCGAAGAGCTTGGAGAAGAATCCCACGGCGCGATTGTATCCTTGCGCCAGTGGAGCCCGATGGCATGCGATTTGCCGCGCGCACCCTGCAGGGGCTGGGCGAGGACGGCGGGCGCGAGGAGATCATGATCTGGATCGAGCGCCGGCCGGGAGCTCTGTGGGCGGTGGGGCGTGCTATCGACATCGGCACCCGCAGGACCCCGCACCCTCGGCCCGACGACTACGTCTTCGAGGGGTACGAGATGGGCGATGCGCTCGACGCGGCCAACACAGCGCTCAAGGACGATCTCGAGGTGTCCGCCGAGGAGGGGCTGACGGAGAGCGTGCCTCTCTTCGCCGAAGACGAGCTCCTGAAGCCGCTGGAGCGCTGGTTCTTCGGCCACAAGCCCTGATCCCAGCCCCATGGGACACGGGCCGACGCCTCCGGTCACCAGGGGCCACCCCGTGCCTCCACCCGCTGTGAGCGTAGCGAGGAAAATCGCACCCGTAGCGCGCGGAGCGTGACGGAAGCGTGAAACCGCGCTACGCGATCCCGATCTGCATGGCGAGCTCGCGCGAGATCGCGTGCTCCCGGCCTTCGACGGCGACCGTCACCGGGCCGTCGAAGGGCTCCGCGCGGCGCATCGTGACCCGGCCGCCGGGAACCAGGCGCATCCCCGCGAGGTAGCGCAGGAGGTCGGAGTCGGCGTCCGGCACGCGGCTGATCGTGGCGTGCTCGCCAGGCTCGAGCGCGTCCAGGGAGCGCAGGCGCTGCGTCTCCATTCGCAGCCCAGCGTCGGGGATCGGATCCCCGTGCGGGTCGTGGGTGGGGTAGCCGAGCTGCTCGTCGATGCGCGCCTCGAGCTCTTCGGAGAGGACGTGCTCGAGCCTGTCAGCCTCCGCGTGCACGGCGTCGATCGGGACGCCGAGCGTCTCCGCGAGGTACTGCTCGAGGAGTCGATGGTGCCGGATGACCTCGAGCGCGATCTTGGTCCCTGCCTCGGAGAGCAGGACGCCGTGGTACGGCGAGTGCTCGGCCAGGCCAAGCGCTGCGAGCTTCTTCAGCATCGACGTCACCGACGAGGGCGCGACTCCCATGCGGCGCGCGATCGCGCTCGTCGTCGGGCGCGTTCCCTCGGCCTCGAGCTTGTAGATCTCCTTCAGGTAGTCCTGGATCGCGGCCGAGAGATGAGGTTTAGACATGTCTCAATTCTAGTCGGAGGGCGTTGCCCGGACGGTCGCCGAGGTCGGCTTGCTAGCCTCGCCACCTCTGCGTATTCGCCTTGGACATAGCCCGGACCCGGACGACGCATTCATGTTCTGGGGTCTCGCAGCCGGCCGCGTGGACGGGCGCGGCTTCGAGTTCGAGCACGTGCTCGAAGGGATCCAGACTCTCAACGAGTGGGCGCTCGAGGGGCGGCTCGAGGTGACCGCCATCTCGCTCCACACGTATCCGTTCGTGCAAGATCGGTACGTGATCCTTCCGCACGGGGCGAGCATGGGCTCCGGCTACGGCCCCGTCGTCGTCTCCAGGCGCCCGCTCGAGAAGGCGGACCTGGCCGACGTCGAGATCGCCGTCCCGGGCCGGATGACCACGGCGTTCCTGACCCTCGGCCTCTACCTGGGCGGAGACTTCCGCTACCGCGAGGTGCCGTTCGACGAGATCATGGACGAGGTCGAGCGGGGCGCGGCCGACGCGGGCCTCCTCATCCACGAAGGCCAGCTGACCTACGAGCGCCGCGGGTTGGAGCGGATCGTCGATCTCGGCGAGTGGTGGCTGCTCGAGACAGGCCTGCCGCTGCCCCTCGGGATCAACGTGGCCCGCCGCGACCTCGGCGCCGAGGTGCTCCCCGAGCTCTCGGACGTGCTTCGCGACTCCATCCGGGCGGGCCTCGCCAATCGCGACGAGGCCCTCGCCTACGCGCTTCAGTACGGCCGGGGCCTCACCACCGAGCTGGCCGATCAGTTCGTGGGCATGTACGTGAACGAGCTGACCGAGGACTACGGTGAGGAGGGTCGCCAGGCGGTCGCCGAGCTCCTCCGCCGCGGCGAGGAAGCGGGCGCCTTCGAGCGCCCCATTCGCGTCGAGTTCGTGGAGTAGTGCCCGAGGCCGTCGTCCTCTCGGCCGTCCGCACGCCCGTGGGGCGCTACGCCGGCGCGCTGGCGGGGGAGCGTCCCGACGACCTCGCCGCCCTCGTGATCCGCGAGGCGGTCGAGCGGGCAGGAGTCCCAGCCGGGGAGATCGAGGATGTCTACTTCGGGGCCGCCAACCAGGCGGGCGAGGACAACCGCAACGTCGCCCGCATGGCCTCGTTGCTCGCCGGGCTCCCCCAGGAGGTGGCGGGGGTGACCCTCAACCGCCTGTGCGCGTCCGGCCTTTCCGCGGTCGTCTCCGCGTGCCACGCCGTAAAGGCCGGCGACGGGGAGCTCTTCGTCGCCGGCGGCGCCGAGTCGATGACACGCGCGCCCTTCGTCACCGGGAAGCCGGAGCACGCCTTTCCCCGCGGGAACCAGACCAGCTGGGACACGACGCTCGGTTGGCGTTTCCCGAACCCGCGCCTCGAAGCGATGTTTCCGCTCGAGTCGATGGGCGAGACGGGCGAGAACGTCGCCGAGCGCTTCGGCGTGACCCGGGCCGACCAGGACGCGTTCGCCCTCGAGAGCCAGCGCCGACACGCCGCGGCCGTCGAGGCCGGTCGCTTCGACGACGAGCTCGTGTCGGTGGGCGAGGTCACCCGTGACGAGCATCCCCGGCCGGACACGTCGCTCGAGAAGCTCGCCGCGCTGCGGCCTGCGTTTCGGGAGGACGGGACCGTCACCGCCGGGAACTCGAGTGGGATCAACGACGGCGCTGCCGCGCTCGTGATCGCCAGCGCGGAGAAGGCGGCCGCGCTCGGCACGGAGCCGCTCGGGCGCTTCGTGGCGAGCGCCGTGGCCGGCGTCGACCCGCGGATCATGGGCGTCGGCCCGATTCCGGCTGCGCGAAAGCTGCTCGCGCGCGCCGGTGTCGACCCGGGCGAGCTCGACCTCGTCGAGCTGAACGAGGCCTTCGCGTCGCAAAGCCTGCAGGTCGTCCGCGAGCTCGGGCTCGATCCCGAGAGGGTGAATGTGAACGGTGGCGCCATCGCCATCGGGCACCCGCTCGGCATGAGCGGAGCACGCCTAGTCGTCACGCTCCTGCACGAGCTGCGCCGCCGCGGCGGGCGCTACGGCCTGGCGACGCTTTGCGTCGGCGTGGGCCAGGGCCAGGCGGCCCTCTTCGAGCGCTAGACCCTCCTACTAGGGCTGGTCGGCCAGCCTCGCCGCGAGGAAGCGCCGCGAGCGGTGGACGAGTATGTTGGCGACGAAGGCAATCGCGAGCGCGTTGACCACGTGCAGCGCGTCGATCTCGGCGATGTCGGCCTGCAGGAGCGCGATCTGGATCACGTTGAGGGCGAGCAGGGTGATCGAGAGGCCGGTGAGCGCCCGCGGGAGCTTGGTGAAGAATGCGATCGCGAGCAGGACGACGGCGACGATGCCGAGAACGTAGCCGAGGGCCTGGTGCGCGTCGTAGCTGGTCGAGCCGAACAAGGCCAGGCCCGCGAGGAAGAACTGGGCGACGACGCCGAGCAGGTAGACGACGGCGAAGCCGTAGAAAACGACCCTCCCCTCCGACATGCTCTCGACTCTACGCGACTAGCAGGACGCGTCGGCGGTATCGTCCGGGTCGATGGCAGTGGCGACAGGGCGGGAGCACGGCCTCTTCATCGACGGGGAAACGGCGGAGCCGACGGACGGCGACGTTCGCGAGCTCGTCGAGCCCGCGACGGGGAAGCCGCTCGCCAGGGCGGCCATGGCCGGGACGGCCGACGTCGACCGGGCGGTCGCGGCGGCGCGGGCGGCGCTCGAGGGCGCGTGGGGCAGGACGCCGCCGAACGAGCGGTCGCGCCTTCTGCACGCGCTCGCGGACGCGATCGTCGCCAACCGCAAGGAGCTTACCGAGCTGGAGGCCCGCAACGTGGGCAAGGCGGTGAGCTCGACCAAGCCGGAGGTGATCGTCGCCGCCGAGAGCTTCCGGTACATGGCCTCTGCGCTCGGCTCGATCGAGGGCGGGACGCGGCCGATCGGTGGCTCCATCCTCTCCTACACGCTCAAGGAGCCGGTCGGAGTCGCGGCCCAGATCGTGCCCTGGAACTACCCGATCATGCTGTCGGGCTGGAAGCTCGCTCCTGCGCTGGCCGCGGGCTGTGCCGCGGTCCTCAAGCCGGACCCGGCGACACCGCTGACGGCGCTGCGCCTGGCCGAGCTCGCGGCCGAGGTCGGGATCCCGCCGGGCGTGATCAACGTCGTTCCCGGCGACGGGCCGACGACGGGCGCCCACCTCGTCGCCCACCCGGGCGTGGACAAGGTGTCCTTCACGGGCTCGACCGCGACCGGGTCGGAGATCATGCGGCTCTGTGCCGACCCGGTGAAGCGTGTGAGCTTGGAGCTGGGCGGCAAGAGCCCTTCCCTCGTCTTCGCTGACGCCGACCTCGAGGACGCGGTCGCCTCGACCGCCTACGGGATCTACTACTCCGCGGGCCAGAGCTGCGAGGCCCGCTCGCGCCTCCTCGTCGAGCGGAGCGCCTATGACGACGTCGTCCAGCTGGTGGCGGCGAAGGCGGGCACCGTCAAGGTCGGAGACCCGCTCGACCCCGAGACGCAGATGGGCTCGCTCATCTCGCGGCCGCACCGGGAGAAGGTGCACGGCTTCGTCGAGGCCGGCCACGGCGAAGGCGCCGAGATCGTCACCGGCGGCGAGCCCATTGACGGCGACGGCGCCTTCTACCCGGCAACCGTGCTGGCCGGGGTGGAGAGCAGCCACACCGTGGCGCAGGAAGAGGTCTTCGGCCCGGTGCTCGCGGTCATCCCCTTCGAGGACGAGGCGGACGCGATCCGGATCGCGAACGACGTCCGCTACGGGCTGATGGCGACGGTATGGACGGGCGACCCGGCGCGCGGGCACCGCCTCGCCCGGAAGATCAAGTCCGGGACGTTCACGATCAACCTGCCGTACGGTGCTTTCCCCGGGATCCCGTTCGGCGGCTACAAGGAGTCCGGCTTTGGCCGGGAGCAGGCGCTCGAGACGCTGCAGATGTACCTCGAGACGAAGGCCGTCCTCCTCTCGACCGGCGCGAGCCCGACGAACCCCTGGGGTCTCTGAGCCCTCCCAAGGAACTGTCTGTACGTGGCTAGCGCTTGAGGACGAGCGCGGCGCCGGCGGCGAGCAGCGCCAGGCCGGCCACGCGGGCCGGGGTGACCGGGATCTTCTCCAAGCCGAAGAGGCCGAACGCGTCGATGAGCACGCCCATCGCCAGCTGCCCGGCGATGAGAAGCCCGATGGTGGCGAACGTCCCGATTCGCGGTGCCGTGAAGGTGATCGAGGTGACCACGATCGCGCCCATGACGCCACCCAGCCAAAGCCACGCCGGCTCGCGCACGCTTGCGCCGAGGTTCCCGACTCCCTGCCGCGCGACGAGGAGGACGGCGCAGACGATCAGCGCCGCGGTGATCGAACCGAACGCGGTCGCCTCGAGCACGCCGATGCGCCGCCCGAACGCGCCGCTGACGGCAACCTGGATCGATCCTGCGACGCCGGCGATCAGCGAGAGGACGACCGCGAACGACGTGGCGGACACGGCGGCGAGGATACCGCCCGGCCTGGGGGCGCGCGGATCAAGGTAAGCGAGGCCGGTCGGGAGTAGACTCGCGGCATGGCCCTGCAGGAGCGCAGCGCAACCGACGCCGTCGTCGCCGCCCGCGAGCGCTACGTCGCGGCCGGCGTGGCCACCCCGCCCCTGGTCGTCGCCCGGGCCGAGGGCGCGCGGATCGAGGACGTCGACGGCCGCACCTATATCGACTTCGCCGGCGGCCTCGGCTGCCAGAACACCGGCCATGGGCTTCCCGCCGCGGTCGCCGCGGTCCACGAGCAGGTCGACCGCTACCTCCACCAGTGCTTCATGGTGGGGATGTACGAGCCCTACGTCGAGGTGTGCCGGCGCCTCGCCGAGCTCTCGCCCTGCCGAGGTGGCGAGCAGAAGAGCCTGCTCGTGAACTCGGGCGCCGAGGCGGTCGAGAACGCGGTCAAGATCGCCCGTGTCGCCACCGGCCGCCAGGCGGTCGTCGCCTTCGACCGCGCCTTCCACGGACGGACGCTGCTCACCATGACGATGACGAGCAAGGTCGTCCCCTACAAGCGCGGCTTCGGCCCGTTCGCGCCCGAGATCTACCGCGCGACCGCGCCGTATCCGTACCGCGGCGTCTCGACGGACGACGCGATCCATGGGCTCGAGGCGCTGTTCAAGGGCGACGTCGATCCCGAGTCGGTTGCCTGCGTCGTGCTCGAGCCCGTGCAGGGTGAGGGCGGGTTCGTCCCGATGCCGCAGGACTTCCCCCCTCGTCTGCGCGAGCTGTGCGACCGCCACGGGATCCTCTACGTCGACGACGAGGTGCAGAGCGGCGTCGGCCGCACCGGCCCGGCGTGGGCGATCGAGCACTACGGCGTCGAGCCCGACCTGCTCGTCTCCGGCAAGTCGCTGGGCGGCGGGCTTCCGCTCGCCGGCGTCACAGGGCGGAGCGAGGTCGTGGACGCGGTCGGCCCCGGAGGCCTCGGCGGCACGTTCGGCGGGAACCCGGTCGCCTGTGCGGCGGCGATCGCCGTCCTGGACGAGATCGTCACCGAGACCTTCCAGCAGCGCGCAGCGCGAGCTGGGCGAGCGGATCCGAGAGGCGCTCGAAGGCATCGCCTCGCGCGTCGGCGCCGTGGGCGACGTGCGCGGGCTCGGGCCCATGCTGGCGCTCGAGCTGGTGGAGGACCGCGAGACGAAGACACCGGCGGGCGGCCTCGCGAGCGCCACGGTCGTTGCGGCGCGGGAGCGCGGGCTCGTGCTCCTGTCCTGCGGCCTCTACGGCAACGTGATCCGGATCCTCGTCCCGCTCGTGGTCGGCGACGAGGATCTCGAGCGCGGCCTCGAGCTGCTCGAGGAGTCGCTCGTCGCCGGCTCGGCGAGCGCCTGACGCCCGGATCGGGAATCCTTCCCGCGACAACTCCAGAGGAAGGGGGACCGTTGGTCAGGGTGTTCGTCGTCTACGAGGAGGAGCCGGACCCGGAGCGCTACGAGCGCCACGCCGGGCTCTGCCGGGCCGTCCCCGGCGGGACGTTCCGGCATGGCAAGGTCTTCGGCGCGCCGATGGGAGAGCCGGCGTATCTCTACTACGCCGAGTGGGAGTTTCCGGACCTGGACGCCTTCAAGGCGGCCGCGCGGACGGAGGAGTTCCTGGCGACCGGGAAGGACGCCATGGGGCTGGGAGTCCCCTTCCAGGTTCACTTCGCAACGGTCGAATGAGCGAGCCGTCGTACCCGTCGCCGCGCGACCCCGGTGAGCTCGGCTTCGAGGCGATCGTGTACGAGAAGGCGCCGCCGCGGGCGACGATCACGCTCAACCGGCCCGAGGTCCTGAACGCCTTCGACTTCCGCATGCTGCGGGAGATCGCGCGCGCGGCCGAGGACGCCTCCTGGGACGACGACGTCCGCGTGGTCGTCGTCACGGGCGCGGGGCGGGCCTTCTGCGTCGGCGCCGACCTGAAGGCATGGAGCCGCGACTATCTCGGCAAGCCCGATGAGTACTGGAAGTGGTTCGGCGCCTTCAAGGACGCCCACGACAGGCTCCGGGAGATCGGGAAGCCGACGCTCGCGCGCGTCAACGGCGTCTGCGTTGGCGGAGGGAACGAGCTGCAGATGGCCTGCGACCTCTCCGTGATCGCAGACGACACGTACATCCGCCACGTCGGCCCCCAGCATGGCTCCGTCCCGGCCGGCGGCGCCACCCAGTGGCTGCCGATCATGGTCGGCGAGCGCCGTGCCCGGGAGATCATCTTCCTCTGCGAGGAGATCCCGGCGGCGAAGGCGGCGGAATGGGGTCTGGTCAACCGTGCCGTTCCCGCCTCCGAGCTCGACGGCGTGGTGGACGAGCTGGTCGAGAAGCTCGCCGCCAAGCTCCCCCAGACGGTGCGCTACACGAAACAGCAGCTGAACTTCTGGCGCGACCTTGCCTGGCACGGGACGGTCAATCACGCCCGCGACTGGCTGGCGCTCTCGATGGCGACCGAAGAGCCCAGGGCGGCCGTCGAGAGGTTCCTGGAGCGCGGAGAGTGAGCCTCGTCCTCGTCGAGCGGGAAGTGCCGATCGCGGTCGTCCTGCTGAATCGCCCGGACGCGTTGAACGCGCTCAACGACGAGCTCATGGGCGAGCTCGTGGAGGCCCTCGGCGCGCTGGACGACGACGAGGAGGTCCGCTGCATCGTCCTCGGCGGCTCCGAGCGCGCCTTCGCCGCGGGGGCGGACATCGGTCAGATGGCCGAAGCGAGCGCCATGGAGATGTACGAGGCGCGGCGCATCGACCGGTGGGACGCGATCCGCCGCGTCCGCACTCCCGTGGTGGCGGCCGTCTCGGGCTTCTGCCTCGGTGGCGGCAACGAGCTGGCGATGGCCTGCGACCTGATCGTCGCCTCGGAGACGGCGCAGTTCGGCCAGCCGGAGACCGGCCTCGGGATCATCCCCGGCGCCGGGGGCACGCAACGTCTCACCCGCGCCGTCGGCAAGGCGAAGGCGATGGACGTCATCCTCTCCGGGCGCTTCCTCGCCGCGGAGGAGGCCGAGAGGGCGGGGCTCGTGGCGCGCGTCGTGGCGAAGGAGGCGTGGCTCGAGGAGGCGAAGCGCGTCGCCCGCGCGATCGCCGAGAAGGGGCCGATTGCCCAGCGCCTGGCCAAGGAGTCGGTCAACCGGGCGTTCGAGTCACCGCTGGAGACCGGTCTCGACTACGAGCGCAAGGCGCTCTACCTCGCCTTCGCGTCCGAAGACGCCCACGAGGGCCTGACCGCGTTCACCGAGAAGCGCAAGCCGGAATTCGGCGGCCGCTAGACGCGTTCGCGCTCACATGGCGACGGCGTCGCGCTGGCACGACCCCCCTCGGCTCCGCACGGTCGACGACGACGACGGGGACGAGCGGCACGCCACGTGGCTCGAGCTCTTCTTCGACCTCGTCTTCGTCGTCGCGATCGCCCAGCTCGCGGACGGGCTCGCCGAGGATCCGAGCCTCCGCGGCTTCCTGATCTTCGCCGGCCTCTTCGTCGCGGTGTGGTGGGCCTGGGTCGGGTACACGTTCTACGCCGACCGCTTCGACACGGACGACCCTTCCCACCGCGTGCTCATGCTCGCGGGCATGTTCGCCGTGGCCATCCTCGCGTCCGTGATTCCGGACGCCTTCCACGGCGAGACCGCGACCTTCGCGCTCGCCTACGCGGGCGTGCGGGCGATCGTCGTCGTCCTCAACGCTCGGGCCTGGTGGCACCTGCCGGCGGCGCGCCCGCTCCTCGATGTCTATATCCCGGCGTTCTCCGCGAGCATCGCGCTCTTCCTCGTCTCGGTCGCCGTCGAGCCGCCGTACCGCTACTGGATCTGGGCGCTTGCCCTCCTCATCGACCTCGGCACGCCGCTCGCGAGCCAGGAGCGGATCCGGCAGGTGCCGATCCACTCCTCCCACACCCGGGAGCGCTCCGGCCTCTTCACGATCATCGTCTTCGGCGAGAGCATCCTCGCCGTCGTCCTCGGCACGACGACGGTGAGCTGGGGCGTCGAGTCGGCCGCGACCGCAGCGCTCGGCTTCGCGATCGCGGGCGCGCTCTGGTGGATCTATTTCGACTACGTCGACTCCTCGATCGTCACGCGGTCGATCACGGCCGCCCAGACGTACCTCTACGCGCACCTGCCGCTGCTCATCGGGCTCGCCGCGCTCGGGGCCGGCATCAAGCTCGCGATCAAGGCAACCGAGGAGACGGGACTGACGGATGAGGTCTCCTGGATCATCGGGGTAGGGGTGGCGCTCTTCATGGGCTCCGTCGCGGTCATACATTTCGTCACGAGCCGTTCCCGCCACGACGTCGATCTCTGGCTGCGCCTCGGGACGGCGGCGCTCGCCCTCGGCCTCGGCGCTCTCGGCCCCGAGCTCGGCATCGTCCCCTTCCTAGCGATCCTCGCTGCGGCCCTTGCCGCCCAGATCGTGCTCGAGCTCGCGACGCACGAGTCGCACCGCCACGAGGAGGGCGGGATCGAAATCGGCTAGCCGGCCGCGAGCTGGGCCTGCCGGTAGGCCCACATCTCGAAGGTGACGAGCGCCAAGAGCACGGCGGCGGCTGCGGCGACGAAGACCCACGGCTGGAGGTCGGTGCCGACGACGGCGAGCAGCGCGAGCGCCGCCACGGTTACCGCGCGGGCGATCACCTTCCGCCGCGAGACCCCTCTCACGAGCGCGCGTTGCGCCACTGTCAGGCAAAGGAGGTAGACGGCGGCGCCGCCGCAGAGCGCCCAGCGCGTGCCCGCGTCGAGATGGTCGTGTGGCGCCTGGTCGATCGCGAGCGCGACGCCGGCGCTCACGGCGGTCAGCGCGGCGAGCACCGGGATATGTGCGTGGGTGAAAACGAGGATCGCGCGGGCCGTGGGAAGCGTCACCAGCCCGGCGCCGGTCCCGAAGTACACCCACCAGAGGAGCGCGGAGACGACGAAGCCGAGCGCGCCCGCGAGCGAAGCTTCCAACGCCCAGTCGCTCAGGTCGGTTCCGAGCGCGACCGCAACGATCGTCTCCCCGAAGACGATGATGGTGAAGAGCCCGAACCGCTCGGGAACGTGGCTCGTGCTCACGGGGATGGCCGAGTGAAAGCGGCGGAAGCGGACCGGCAGGCTGTACTCCCACGCGAGTGCGACGCCCCAGAGGACGTAGCGCGCCGGCGCCGGGAAGGCAAGGGACACGAGCCAGAGCGCGACGCCGAGCGAGTATCCGGACGCGTATCGCACGATCAGCGGCCTCGCCCGGGGAACGTGGCGATACGAGCGCGCATAGAGCCCGATCATCAGCGATCTGAGGACGACATAGGCGACGACGAACCCCGTGCTCTCGTCGTGAGCGACGTCCGGGATCTGCACCGCGAGCGCCGCGATCGCGAGCATCGCCGCGAAGATGGCGAGTCGGAAGACGACGTCGTCGGTGTCGAAGCGGTCGGCGTAGATCGTGAACCCCTGCCAGGCGATGAAGACCGGCAGGAAGAGCGCCACGAAGATCGCGAAGCCCCGAAGCGAGTGGTCGACCACGAGCTCGTCCGCGAGCTGGGCGATGGCAACGACGAAGACGACGTCGAAGAAGAGCTCCAGCCAGCTCGCGTGGCGTTCGCCGTCCTCGTCGAGCGTGCGCAGCTGTGGGGGGCGGAGCAGGCTCCAGTCGTGCGCGGTGCTCACGCCGGGATGATGACTGCTTGGGGGCTAGACCTCGAGCTCGACAGGGACGAGCTCGATGTCGAGCTGCTTGCCCTCGCGCACGATCTCGGCGGTGACCCGCTTGCCGATCAGCTCGCCCGCCATAAGACGTTGCAGGTCGTCGGCCCCCTCGACCGCCGTGCCGGCGACGGCGACGATCAGATCCTCGGGCCTCAGGCCCGCCTTGGCAGCCGGGCTGCCCTGCACGACCTCGACCACCTCGACGCCGGCGCTGCGGCCGAGCTCGCGAGCCAGGCGAGGCGGGAGCGGTCGCGAGCCGCCGGCGATGCCGAGGTAGGCCCGCGTGAAGCGGCCCTCGCGCATGAGGGCGCCGATGATCCTCCGAGTGGTCTCGTTGATCGGGACCGCCAGGCCGAGGCCGACGCCCGCGACGGCCGTGTTGATCCCGACGACACAGCCGCGGCCGTCCGCCAGCGCTCCTCCGGAGTTGCCGGGATTGAGGGCGGCGTCAGTCTGGATGACGTTCTCGACGATCCGCCCCGCGGTCCTCGAGCGCACCGGGAGCGACCGGCCGAGGGCCGAGACGACGCCGGCGGTCACCGAGCCCGCGAAGCCGTTGGGGTTGCCGATGGCGACCACGAGCTGGCCCACGCGGAGCTGCTCGGCGTCCCCGAGCACGGCCGGCGAGAGGTCGGCCGTCTCCGAGCGCAGAACGGCGAGATCGGAGAGCGGATCCGCGCCGACGACCTCGGCGACCACCTCGCGACCGTCCACGAAGGACGCCTCTACCTTGCCGTCGCTTCCGGCGACGACGTGGGCGGACGTGAGCATGAAGCCGTCGGGCGTGATGACGACTCCGCTTCCGCCGCCGACGGCCCTCCGGCCGCCGCGAACCCGTCGCGAGACCCGCAGGTTCGCGACCGAGGGGGAGAGGAGCTCGGCGATCGTGACCACCGCGCGGGAGTACGCGTCGAGGGCCTCCTCCTCGCCCACTTCACCGGAGGAAATGAACGTAAGATCGACCATCCGGTCAAGCTACCGGACGCAGGCAGGTCTACCGAGAGGCGGGATGGCCGAGGTCGAGTCGAGACGCGAGGGCGCGGTGCTGACGATCGCGCTGAACCGGCCGGAGAAGCTGAACGCGTTCGACGCGGCGATGCACGCGGCTTTTGCCGGGGCGCTGAAGGAGGCAGCCGACCATGAGGTGCGCGCGGTCGTCCTGACCGGGTCGGGCCGCGGCTTCTGCGTCGGGCAGGACCTCGCCGAGCTGGGCGAGGGCGAGCGTGACGTCGGCGCGCTTCTGCGCGCACGCTGGAACCGCCACGTCCTCGGGCTGCGCGGCCTCGAGAAGCCGGTGGTCGCGGCCGTCAACGGCGCAGCTGCGGGAGCAGGCCTTTCCCTGGCCTGTGCCTGCGACCTGCGGCTCGCGGCCGACTCGGCCGCGTTCGTCCCGGCCTTCGTCAACGTCGGCCTGGTGCCGGACACCGGCGCCTCCTGGCTCGTTCCCCGGCTGCTCGGCTACGGCCGGGCGTTCGAATGGATGTGCTCCGGTCGCAAGATCGGCGCCGAGGAGGCGCTGGCCTGGGGGCTCGTATCCGAGGTCGCCCCGGCCGACGAGGTGCTGCCGCGGGCCCGGGAGCGCGCCGCTGCGCTCGCCGCGCTCCCGACGCGGGCGATCGCCATGACGAAGCGCCTCTTCGAGCGCGCGCCGTCCTCCCGACTCGACGAGCAGCTCGAGCTCGAGGCCCAGCTCCAGGTTGCGGCCACCCGCACCGAGGACTTCGCCGAGGGGGTGGCCGCGTTCCTCGAGAAGCGCGAGCCGCGCTTCCGCGGCCTCTAGGAGGCTTTGGCGGAACGTCGCTCGTCGCAGCGCGGCCCGGCGGCACAGACTGCGTTTCGTCAAAGCCTCCTACTAGAGAGTGGTCCTGATGCCGGTGGGAGAGCACTCGGCGAAGCCGAGCTCCTCCGCGAGCGAGTCTGCCTCGGCGACCGTCGAGTCGGCTCGCTGAAGGCCGGCCTCGAGGCCGGCATCGTCATGGAGCCCGCCCGCGGTCTGAACGTCTCGCATCGCAGCCGCAAGCTCGTCTCGGAGCGTGAGCCACTCGGCGAACCCCTCGTTCAGGCTCTCGGGCGGCTCCAGCAGGCGCAGCTCGTTCACGGACGCCTCGAGCAGGTCGGCCATGTCGGCCCCGACCGCGGCCCATTCGTCCTTGGCCTCCGCCGGAGGCGGGATCAACGCCAGCTTCGGCCCGTAGTCCGCGCAGATCGCGTTCACCTGGGAGACGAACTCGTCGCCGTCGCCCCCGCCCCCGCCACAGGCGACCGTGGCCAGCACGAGGCAAGCGGCGAGCGTTCCCAGAGGCGTTCTCATCCCGAGCTGCGAGTCTAGTCGGCGGCAGCGTCGGCCTCTTTGCGTACGTCGCCTCGTTCAGCGGATCCCTGCTGGTGACACCGCTCCCTCACCACCGGGAGCGAGGTCATCGGCATGTCTCAGCTCGTTGCACTCGTGAGAGAGCAGGTTTGCTCCGGTAGCCCCTGCCGACATGCCATCCCGGGTGCTTGCATTCCCGAACGCAGTGAGATTTGATAGCCGCGGTTGTCACTTGGGGGAGGAAGGGAGGGGCTTCCATGCTCCAGCGATGGTTTCTCGCCGCGGTCTGCGGCGTGCTGCTCGCCGTAACGCCTGCGGCGCTTGCAGTGCCGCCCGCCGGCGATGAGGTGGTGAAGCAGAAGCTCGGCGCCCACCATGTCGGACAGGGGGGCGGCCAAGGGTCATCTGACGGTTCCGGAACGAGGAACTTCAAGGTGCTCGGGCACAACGATCTCGGCCTGAGCGAGTCGAACGGTGACGTCTGGGTGCACGGGAACTTCGCCTACGTCGGGACCTGGGCAGATCCGTGCAACGGCCGCGGCGTCAAGATCCTCGACGTCAGCAACCTCAGAGATCCACAGCTCATCGGAACGCTCGCGGCCCGAGAAGGCACGAGCGCCGAGGACATGGTCGTCCGCCGGGTCTCGACTCCGTTCTTCAGCGGAGACCTGATGGGTGTCGGGATTCAGCGCTGTGGCGAAGACCCGGCCCTCGACTCGCAGGAGTTCGGGCTTCAGCTCTGGAACGTGACGAATCCGAGCGCGCCAGTCTTCCTGACGGAGTTCGGCGTCGCCACGGGTCAGGGCGGCGTCCACGAGCTCGACCTCTTCCAGCGGGGCGACCGTGTCTATGCCCTTCTGGCGCATCCGTTCAGCGAATGGTTCGACCCGTCCGGTCATGGCGACTTCATGATCGTCGACGTGACCAACCCCAACCTTCCGGTCATGACGGCTGACTGGGGAGCCGGCGCGAACGGGTTCTCGCGCGGGCCGTTCTGGGGCCAGGGCAGCTTCGGCTCCATGTTCGGGCACAGCGCCCGGGCGAGCGAGGACGGGACCAAGGCCTACGTGTCCTATTGGGACCTGGGCGTCCTCACCTTCGACATCAGCGACGTGACGGATCCCGTCCTGCTCACGCGGACGACGTTCGAGCCGTCTGCGGACGGCGATGCACACTCGATGACGCCCTACGAGAACAGCCGGGGCAGCTTCATCTTCCAGAACGACGAGGACTTCGACGTGCGGACGCCGGCGGAGATCGGCTTCAAGGGCGGTAGCGGCGTCGCGCCCGAGGGCCCGGGAGGCACGCCGCTCTGGCTCGAGGAGAGGCACCTGATCAGAGCCAAGGTGGTGATGGCGGCCGAGCAGGGCTGTGTCGCGGCCGACTATCCGGGTAACACGGCAGGGAAGATCGCGGTCGTCTACACGCCGGTTCCGTTCTTCGACCCGCCCGGGACGACCGAGGATCCGCTCTGCGCCATGGCGGACCAGGAAGCAGCCGCCGAGGCGGCCGGCGCGGTCGCGGTCGTGCACGACTTCGTGGCCGAGAACACGTCACCGCAGTGGTTCGACTTCGCCGAGGTTGGCATCCCGGTGCTGTTCGCCGACCACGAGACGGCGGCCGGGATGGTCGCGGCCGGCAAGGCCAGGCTGATGGCCCGCAAGCCGTCATGGGGCTTCCTCCGCATCTTCGATGCGGAAACAGGCGAGCAGGTCGCGAAGTTCGACAAGGCGGCGAACGTCCACACGCTCCCGGCGCCGCCAGGTGACTGGTCGATCCACAACACCGAGGTGGCCGGCGACCGGGCGTACAGCTCGTGGTACACGAACGGCATCGTCGCGATCGACCTCGGGCGGCTCGGCAAGAGGAAGAACGACAACCTCAGGATGGTCGGGCAGTTCGTCCCAGACGCACCGGAGAGCACCTTCCCGTTCCCGGAGATCTGGGGCGTGGCGATCCGGTCCGACGGGGTCATCTTCGCCAGCGACATGGGCAGCGGCCTTTGGATCGTGAAGCCGAAGGGGCAGGCCGCCCCGTAGAAGGTCCTCAGCGGGCTCCGCTCTTCGCGGCGGAGCGGGGCCCGCCTCTTTGTGAGCGATGCCATCGACCGGCACCTGGCGGAGGCGCTCGCCTCGCTCGAAGCCGTGCCCGTGCGAGAGCTCGAGGAGACCGCCGAGGCGCTCGAGCATCGACGGGACGGCCTGCGCGACTTCGCCGGCATCTTTCGTAACGTCGCCCACGCACGGGAGGGAGGCTGGGACACGAAGCTTCCCCGCTTCCATCTCGGGCAGGCCGTCTCCCGCGACGACGAGGAGTTCATCGAGCAGATTGAAGACGCGTTGGCACGGTTCTGGCAGCACGTGCGCGAGGCGCTGCTCGCCCATCGGGAGGCGGAGGAGGTTTACTGGAAGGCCGTGGAAGACACAACTTCAGGCGACCTTACGCTTGGTTCTTCCCGAGTAATCCCTCTGGTCGAACGGCGAGCAGGATAATCATGATCGAAAGCACGACCGACAGCGTCCAGTCGCTCCCAGGTGAGTACCACGTGAACCCATTCGCGAAGCTTTCGGTGATCCCGATAATCATCGCGCCAATCACCGCACCAACCAAACTCTCGATCCCGCCAAGGACTACGGCGGTAAACGCGATCAAGGTCAGGCGAAGCGCATGATCCCAAGTCACCACCGTGAAGTAAAGAGCGTAGAGTTCCCCGCCAGCGCCCGCAAGCGCGCCGGCAACGAAGAACCCGAGCGTGACGGTACGGGCGGCATTGATGCCCACGAGCTGGGCGCCGATGTAATCTTGACTAACAGCCCGAATTGATTTGCCGCCCTTGGTTCGTTGTAGTCCGAAATACAGGCCCGCGAGAACAAGACCCGCGCTAATTAGAACTACTAACTTATCCAAAGTGTATGCAACCCCCATCACGCTGAACACGGTTCCCCGTGGAAGCAGAACTGGAAGCGTGATGGGTGCCCCTCCTGTCCAAACGAGGATGATGTTCTCCAGGATAAATAGAACCCCTACTGCGGTCACGAGTCTCGATAGGCGCGGCGCGTTGCTTAGAGGTCGGTAGGCGACGATCTCGATTGCGGCGCTAAGTAACCCACACAAACCCATAACGAGGAGAAGCGTGATCAGGACCGCGAGCGCGACCCCGGCGAAACTACTGCCCTCATTCACGCCAGCGGCGTCGAGCAAATAGGCGCACAAGGCGGCACCGCTTACAACGACGAAACCTTGGGGAAGGTTGATCAGGCCGATCAGCTGGTACGACAACGTAAAGCCGAGTGCGACCAGGGCGTATATCGCGCCATTAGTCACACCGACAAACAAGAGAAACACGAACGACGAAGGGCTGGCCGCCAAATTGCCGACGAACCAGACCACGACCGCACCACCGACTAACGCTGCCCCGACCGAGCGCGGTTTAGTGATCCTCGCGAGTCGACTGCCCCTTCGTCGGTTGCGTTCGGCGGACGGCCCGGTCGCCCGCAATCGCCGCTCCGCAAGCAATCGCCTCACTGCTCGCGGTCTCCGACAAGCGGGGCGAGGCTCGCGACGCCCACATTGGGGCGCAACGCGACGCTTCACACACCCTCCTGCGCGGTCGTCCCGCAAAGCGCGAGGATGCTCGTCAGCCCCGCGCCCATGGGGGCTGCGTCAGCGTCGACGTCGTCGCCGATGGTCACGACGCAGCGGCGAGCCCTCATCGACGCGCCCCCGCGCCGATCACCGCCCCAGTGGCTGGCGGCTCCTCGCTGCACGATAGAATGCAAAATAATGCACGCGGGGCCCGCGCGGGGTCAAGAGGAGTACAACCGAGTGGCCGTCACGATCGCTCAGACGGTTCACCGTCTCCGGACCGAGCAGTCGTGGACGCTCAACGAACTCGCCGCCCGAAGCGGCATAAGCCGCCGACTCATCGTGCAGATGGAACAGGCGCAAGCAAACCCGAGCATCGGCACGTTGCTACGCCTCGCAGACGCGTTCGAGGTGACTCTGAGCGAGCTCCTTCCAGAGCAGCCAGCGGCGACTGTCGGTGTACGTCCTGCCAGCGAAACGCTGCAACTTTGGGACGGACCGCGAGGGGGAACCTGCACGCTGCTCCTCAGCCACGGTCCGCTCGAGCTGTGGTCATGGACGCTGAAACCCGGCGAGGTGTACGAAAGCAAGCCGCACCGCCCTGGAAGCGTCGAACTCCTCAGCGTAACGGCCGGCATCCTCGACCTCGACGTCGGTCATGAGACCATCAGCCTGAGCGCCGGCGACAGCGCATGGTTCGACGCAGCCACCGCACACGCCTACCGCAACCCGAAACGCTCGACCACCCGCTTCATCATGGTGTTCTCGACCCCCGACGAGCCCGCTCGGCCCGCCGCGCAGCGATGACGCAGTTCGCGCTCCTGTTCCTGTATGCGGCAGCTCGTACCCAGCCGCATAGCCGACCACGAGGGCAAGCCGGCGAATCCGGAAACCCTCTCCCGTCATCGGGATCGGCGGGCATGTCGAGCCACCGAAATCCGCATGAATCCACGATTGGCCAGGACGCGCCATCTCCGTGAGAACCCCGCGGAGATCGCAGCCTTTTCGGTGGAAAGGACGTCGACCGATTTGCCAGCTCTTCGTCGTCTGGCTCTCCGACGTGAAGCGCCTGCGGCGTGTCGCGACCGCGGACCGCCCCGGGGGCGGGGGTTACCTCGAAGGACACGGCGGCCTAGCACCCCCACCCCTCGTTCGTTAGCGTCTCGTTAGCAAGCGGCCCACTAACCCGCATGGTTGAGCGAGAATGCTAGATTGTCTTGAACTGCTCGAACGGCTGGCGGCAGCTCTCGCAGTAGCGGATCGACCGGCACGGCGTCGGGCCGAAGATGTTCTCCAGCTTCGTGTCCGTCGAGCCGCAGTACGGGCAGCGGAACGCACGGGCGTCCAGCTGCACCAGGGTCGGAGCGGCGGCCGAGCGGGAATGCGGCGGCGCGAAGCCGGACTCCTCCAGTTTGCGGCGGCCCTCCTGCGTGATGCGGTCGGTCGACCACGAGTCGTCGAGGACCACGTCGATCTCCGGCTCGGCGCCGAGGGCCCGGACGACCTGGGCCATCTGGGCGCGCATGACCTCCTGCGCCGGGCAGCCCAGGAATGTCGGCGTGAACTCGACGCGCACCCGATTGCCGTCCACTTCGACCTCGCGGACGACGCCGAGATCGACCACCGAGATCACCGGGATCTCAGGGTCGGGAACGTCGGCCAGCGCCTTCCAGACCGTTTCGGCGGTCACCATTGCGCACCCGGTACCGAGCGGCGCACCATCGTCATCTCCTCGTGCAGGGCCGCGAAGCCGTCGACGTGGGAGCCACGCTCGACCGGCTCGACCTCGTCGCGCCCGACGAGCTCGGCCAGGCGCCCGCGCTGCTCCGGCTCGAGGACGCCGAGAGCGTAGGGCCAGAGCCGTTCGACCGCCGCTTCGAAGCGCGCCTCGCCGGGCAGCTTGTCGCGCCACATCTGGGCGTGCATGCGGTGATAAGCCTCCTCGCGGTCCATCTTCGCCGCGAGGCCGGCGAGCTCGGGCCAGTCCGACTCCATGAGGGTCGCGACCCGGATGGCGTCGGCAGTCTCGTAGAGCCAGTGGCGCGCGATCGTCGCCGCCCAGTCCCCGACCAGCGGGAGCTCGACGAAGGGCGCGCAACAATAGTCCTGAAGGCCACGGTCGAAGGCGAGGGCGTCCGCGTCCCCGCCGACCACCCCGGCCGCGAGCTCGTACAGGGCCCGGGCGTGGCCGATCTCGCCCTGCGCGATCGAGGAGAAGGCGACATCCTCCTCGAGGAAAGGGGCGACCCCGGTCCATTCCGAGTCCCGCCAGCCGAGGACGAGCTCGTCGTCGGCATAGGCGAGGACGGTCTCGACCAGGAAGCTAGGCGGGGCCTGCGCGTTCACGAGCCTCCCGAAGCTTGACCTTGAGCGAATAGCCGTCGACGCGCCGGTAGTCGCGGTCGAAGACGTCGGCGACGTAGGGATCGTCGATCTCGAGGATCTCCTCGCGCGGGACGACCCAGAGCGAGACCGACTCGGCGCGGCGGCTGTAGAACTCGACCGCGTAGGCCTCCGCGAACTCACGGTTCGGCGCCTCGAGCGAGCCGCCGTGCTGGAACGGCTGACCCTCGCGTTCCTGGCGGAAGACCTCCCAGATCACGCCGCGTCGGCGAGGACTGCCCGGCGAACCCAGGCCGTCTCCTCGCGCGATGCGCGCCGGAGGCCCAATCGCCGCTCCGTCTCGGGGCCGTGACCGGTGACGACCCACTTGAGCTCGTCCCAGTCGGGCTCCGCGTAGTGCCAGAGGCCGGTCGCCTCGTCCTTCCGAAGCGCCGCGTCCGGCACGGTGAGGCCGAGCTCCCAGATCTGCGGCACGTACCCGTCGAGGAACTGCTGGCGGGCTTCCTCGTTGGCCTGGCTCTTGATCCGCCACTGGTACATGGGGTCGTTCTCGGCCGGGATCGGGTTGCCGTGGAACTGCATGAGCGGGCCCCACCAGCGGTCGAGCGCCTCCTGCACGAGCTCCCGCTGCTCGTCCGTGCCGGTCATCATCGTCAGCACAACGTCGCGGCCGTGGAGGATGTGGAACGACTCCTCCCAGCAGATCTTCTTCATGATCCGCGCGTACGGCGCGTACGAGCACTTGAGGAGCGCCTTCTGAGAGATGATCGCCGCCGCGTCGACCAGCCAGGCGATCACGCCCACGTCCCCCCAGGTCTTGGTCGGGTAGTGGAAGACGTTGTGGAACTTCGTCCTCCCGGCGACGAGGTCGTCGAAGCACGCCTCGCGCTGCTTGCCGAGGTCCTCGACGACCCGGTAGATGAGCTGGCCGTGGCCTACCTCGTCCTGCACCTTCGCGGTGAGGGCGAGCTTCCGCTGGAGCGTCGGCGCCCGCAGGATCCACTCGCGCTCGGGGAGGACGCCCATGAGCTCCGAGTTCCCGTGCATCTCGATGAACTTGACGAGCGCCTTGCGGTAGTCCTCCGGCAGCGGGTCGTTGACCTCGACCTGGCCACCCTCCTGGACGTAGGCGCGGAACTCCTCGTCGGTCATGCGCTCCAGCACGGCACCTCCCAACCGAACGATCGTTAGTATGGCCAGCGTACCATGACCCGCCGCGAGGAGCTTGCGCGCGAGGCCGCCCGTCTCTTTGCCGAGAAGGGCTACCACGGCACGTCGATCGGGGCGCTGGCGGACGCGATCGGCGTCCAGAAGGGCTCGCTCTACGCCCACATCGAGGGCAAGCAGGATCTCCTCTACGAGACGATGCGGCAAGGCGCCGAGGCTTTCCACGGCGCGCTCGACGAGATCCCTGAGGAGCTGCCGGCGACCGAGAAGATCCGGCTCGCGCTCCGCGCCCACTTGCGGGTCGTCGCCGGCCAGCTCGAGCTCGCGACGGTCTTCGTGCAGGAGTGGCGCTACCTCGACGACGAGCGCCGGGAGCAGTTCGTGGCCGAGCGGCGGCGCTACGAGGAGCGGATACGGGCGCTCTTCCGCGAAGGCCGCGAGCAGGGCGAGCTGCGCTCGGACCTCGACGAACATGTGGCGGCGCTCCTCTTCCTTTCGGCCGCGAACTGGGCCTTCACGTGGCTTCGGGCGGGCGCCGACACGGATGCCCTGGCGGACGCGTTCCACGCGCTTCTCGTCGACGGCATGCGTGGCTACTCGACCCCGGCCTGAGCGACTTCCCCACTACAGTGGCGGCGTGTCCAGCGCCCTGATCGTCAATCCCCGGGCCTCGCGGGTCACCCCGGAGCTGACGGTCGGCGTAGAGCGGGCTCTCGCCGTCGGCGGAGACATCGACACGCTCATCACCGAGGGGCCCCGGCATGCCGCCGACCTGGCCGAGGCGGCCGCGCACACGTACGACCGGCTCTACGTCTTCGGCGGCGACGGCGCCTTCAACGAGGTGGTGAACGGCATCGACGCCGACGTTCCCGTCGGCTTCATCCCGGGCGGCGGCACGAGCGTGCTCACCCGGGCCCTGGGCCTTCCGCGCGACCCGCTTGCGTGCGCGGCCCTGCTCGCCGGTGCGACCCGCGAGCGCACGATCTCGCTCGGCCGTGTAAACGGCCGCCGCTTCACCTTCAGCGCTGGGCTCGGTCTCGACGCCGAGCTCATCCGGCGCATCGACGATCGGGGTCGCCCGAACGGCAAGCGGCCGAGCGACACCGCCTTCGTCGGGGCGCTCGCCGGCATCCTCGCGCACCGAGGCGGGCGGCTCCGCCCGGCGATGACGGTGACGAGCCACGGGCGCGTCGCCTTCGCCATGGTCGCCAACTGCGACCCCTACACCTATGTCGGCTCGCTACCCGTCCATGTTGCGCCGCGAGCACGCTTCGAGCTGGGGCTCGATCTCGTCGCGCCGCGCGACGTGGCGCCGTGGCGCCTGCCCCAGCTCGCGGCCTGGGCCTTCGCCGGCCGCGGGCAGGTGAGCTCCTCGCATTCCCTCTACCTCCACGACCTGGACGAGATCGAGATCGAGTGCGACGCCCCTATGCCGCTTCAGGTGGACGGCGAGGATCTCGGGGACGTGGACGCGGCTCACTTCGACGCGGAACGAGACGCGCTCCGAGTCCTCGTCGGCGATACTTAGGACGTGGCACAGGTGCTTCCGGCCGAGCACGGCGTTCGGCGGATCATCGGCGATGGGGAAGAGGTGGCGGACGGCGAGGTCGAGGGCCTCGGCAACGCTGCGCTCCTGGACCTGTATCGCGGGATGGTCCTGCTTCGAACCTACGACGAGCGCTCCGTCGTCTACCACCGTCAGGGCCGGATCGGGACCTACGCGATCTTCTGGGGCCACGAGGCGATCCAGGTCGGATCGGCGCTCGCGCTGGCCGAGGGAGACTGGATCTTTCCCTCCTACCGCGAGTCGGCGATCGGGCTCCTGCGCGGCATGCTCCCCGAGACGGTGCTCGCGTGGTGGCGCGGTCATCCCGCCGGCTGGTGGGATCCGCGGGAGTTCGGCGTCGCCTCGATCACGGTGCCGATCGCGACGCACGTCCCCCACGCGGTCGGCTACGCGTGGGGGGCGAAGCTGAAGGGCCGGAGCGACTGCGCGATCGCATACTTCGGCGACGGCGCCACCTCCGAGGGCGCCTTCCACGAGGGCGCGAACTTCGCCGCGGTCATGGGCGCGCCGGTCGTGCTCCTCTGCAACAACAACCAGTGGGCGATCTCGACGCCGCTCTCCGCGCAGACGCGCGCCGAGTCGCTCGCGGACAAGGCCGCCGGCTACGGGATGCCCGGCGTCCGCGTCGACGGTGGCGACGTCCTCGCAGTCTACGAGGCAACCGCCGAGGCGCTGGCGCGAGCCCGTGCAGGCGAGGGCCCCTCGTTCATCGAGGCGCTGACCTATCGCGCCGCGCCGCACGCCACCGCCGACGACCCGAGCGTCTACTGGGACGAGGAGCGGGTGGAGGCCGAGCGCCGAAACGAGTGCCTGGGGCGCTACGAGCGCTACCTGCGCCGGGCCGGAATCCTCACGGACGACCTGGCCGAGGAGGCGAAGGCCGACGCGCTCATGCGCATGAAGGCGGGCATCGCGGCGGTCGAGGCGCTGCCGCCGCCGGATCCCGAGGTCGTCTTCACCCACGCCTACGTCGATCCGCCGCCGAGCCTCCGCGATGGCTGAGAGGACGCTGGTCGAGGCCGTCAACGACGCGCTCCACGTGGAGATGGAGCGCGACGGGGCGATCATGGTCCTGGGCGAGGACGTGGGCCGCGCCGGGGGCGTCTTCCGAGCGACGGCGGGCTTGCGCGATCGTTTCGGCGCCGACCGCTGCGTTGACACGCCCCTCGCCGAGGCGGGAATCCTCGGCACGGCGATCGGCCTCGCGATGGCGGGTTGGCGGCCCGTCTGCGAGATGCAGTACGAGTCCTTCAGCTACCCCTGCCTCGACCAGCTGATCACGCACGTCGGCCGCTACCGCTGGCGCACCCGCGGCGCAATGGAGTTCCCGCTGACGATCCGCATGCCGACGGGCGGCGGCGTCCGGGCGCCTGAGCTGCACGAGGACTCGCCTGAGGCCTACTACGTGCACACGCCCGGGGTGAAGGTTGCGATCCCATCCACGCCGGCCGACGCGAAGGGGCTGCTTGCGGCGGCCGTCCGCGACCCCGACCCCGTCGTCGTCTTCGAGCCGAAGGTGCTCTATCGAAGCCCACGCGGCGAGGTCCCCGAAGGCGAGCACGTCGTGCCGTTGGGGAAGGCGCGAATCGCGCGCGAGGGGGAAGACGTGACCCTGATCGCCTACGGCGCCATGGTGTCGACCTGCCTAGAGGCCGCCGAGCTGCTCGACGCGAGCGCCGAGGTGGTCGACGTTCGCTCGCTGAAGCCGCTCGACGAGGAGACGATCCTGGCCTCGGTCGGCAAGACCGGCAGGGCGGTGATCGTGCAGGAAGCCCCGCGCGTCGCCGGCTTCGGGGCGGAGATCGCAGCTGTGCTCGCGGAGAAGGCGATCCTCGACCTCCAGGGGCCGATCCTGCGGGTGACGGGCTACGACGTTCCCTTCCCGTACTGGTCGCTCGAGCACGAGTACCTGCCGACGCCCGAGCGGGTGGCGGCCGCGGCTCAGAAGGTCCTCGCCTACTGATGGCCTACGAGTTCAAGCTTCCGGACCTCGGCGAAGGGGTGGCCGAGGGCGAGATCGCCCGCTGGCTCGTCGAGGTCGGCCAGGTCATCGACGAGGACGACCCGCTCGTCGAGGTCCAGACTGACAAGACGACCGTCGAGATTCCGTCGCCTGCCGCCGGGAAGGTTGCGCGCATCCTCGTCGAGGAGGGCGAGCTCGTCGCCGTCGGCACGCCTCTCGTCGTCATCGGCGGTGACGGCGAGCTACCGGCCGAGCCCGCGGCCGCTCCCTCCGAGCGCGTCCAGGCGACGCCGCTCGTCCGCAAGATCGCCGCCGAGCTCGGCGTCGACCTAGCCCTCCTTGCCGGCACCGGTCAGGGTGGGCGGATCACGGAGGAGGATGTCCGGCGCTTCTCCACCTTCTCCGGGGGTCAGACCCCGGGCCGTGGCCCCCAGAGGCGTGTCCCGCTGCGCGGGGTGCGCCGGCAGATCGCCCACCATCTCGCGACCTCCCATCGCGAGGTGCCGGCCGTGACCGTCGTCGAGGAGTGCGACTTCACTGCGCTCGCGGGGGTCCGCGGGAAGCGCTCCTACCTCCCCTACCTCCTGCAGACGGTCGTCGCCGAGCTAAAGGAGTTCCCGGAGCTAAACGCGACGCTTGACGGCGACGAGATCGTCTTCTGGGGACGCTACGACCTCGGCATCGCGGTTCAGACCGACGAAGGCCTCGTCGTGCCCGTCGTCCGCGGCGCGGACGAGAGGACGCTCGACGAGCTGGAATCCGAGGCGCAGCGACTCGCCGAGGGCGCCCGTGCCGGGACTCTAAGGCCCGAGGAGCTGAAGGGATCGACCTTCACGGTGACGAGCGCGGGCAAGCTCGGCGGGCTCTTCGCGACGCCGCTCGTCAACCACCCCGAGGTCGGCATCCTCGGCCTGCACCGGATCGCCCCGCGTCCGGTCGTCGTCGACGGCCAGGTCGTCGTTCGCGAGGTTGGCTGGCTCGCCTGCACGTTCGATCACCGAGTCGTGGACGGCGCCCGGGCGAGCGCGTTTCTCCTGGCCGTCATCGGCCGGCTGGAGCTCTCAGAGTCGGTCTGAAACCGCCCGGCGAGGCGGCTCGTATAGGGCGGTAGTAAGGGACCTGGGGAGAAAGGAGGCAGCATGAGGAAGATCCTCTTCCTCACAGTGCTCGTGGTGGTGGCGCTTGGGATCGCAGGGGCGACGGCGCTCGCCACCGGCGGCGGCGGCGGCAAGAGGTTCTCGACGAACCTGACGGGCTTCCAGGAGGTGCCCGCCATCTCCACGGCCGCAAGCGGGAGGTTCGTGGCCACGCTGGACGACGACGAGCTCTCGTACGAGCTATCGTACTCCGGCATCGAGGGCGGCACGGCCGTCTTTGCGCACATCCATTTCGGCCAACGCAGCGTGAACGGCGGCGTCAGTGCGTTCCTCTGCGGCGGCGGCGACAAGCCGCCTTGTCCCGCCACGGCGGGGACCGTGACCGGCGTCATCGACTCGGCTGACGTCATTGGCCCTGCAGGACAGGGCATCGCGCCAGGCGAGTTCGACGAGCTCATCAGCGCTATGCGCGCAGGGCTGACGTACGCGAACGTGCACTCCGACCCGATGTACCTCGGCGGCGAGATCCGGGGTCAGATCAAACGCGGCTAGGACCGCGCCGAAGGCGCGCAGGGGGCGGTCGCCCGGCCGCCCCCGCCCGCCCCTTTGGCCGGGACGCTGAGGCGCGCTACAGTCCCGCTTGCTATTCGTGTGTTCGCACGGGAGAAAGGGGAGATACACATGCGGAAGCTCTTGGGGGTAGGCGCCGCCTTGGTGCTGTTTCTCGCGGTAGCCGGACTGGCGGCGGCGGGAGACAACAACAACTACTCGGTTCACTTGGACGGCGACACGGAGGTACCGGCGAACGCCTCGAAGGCGGCCGGCCAGGCGATCTTCAAGCTGAGCGCGGACGGCGCGTCGCTCGACTACAAGCTGATCGTCGCCAATCTGGACAACCCGGTTGCGGCGCACATCCACGTCGGTCCGCCGGGCGTGAACGGCCCCGTGGTCGCGTTGCTCTTCAGCGCTCCGCCTGCAGGTGGGACCGCGAACGGCGTGATCGCGCAGGGCACGATCACCGCGGCGAATCTCACCGGGCCGCTTCTCGGTCAGCCGTTCTCGGCGCTGGTCGAGGCTCTGAATTCGGGGAACGCGTACGTCAACGTGCACACGAACGACGGCGTGCCCCCTGCCGGCACGGGCCCGGGCGATCTTCCGGCCGGGGAGATCCGCGGGAACTTCTAGGTTCCGGCTCGAGGGCAAGTTGCGAGACGGGGGCGGCCGGTCCGCCCCCGTTCTCCCCTTATCTAGTCGCCGCCACCCCGCACCGGGGCCTGGGCCGGGGGCGTGGGGAGCGGGACGTACTGGACGCTCGGTCGACGCCGGCCTTCCTGCGGGAACAGGTCCATCAGGTCGTAGGCCTCGCGCGGCAGGTCGGTCGAGATCGGGAGGCCGAGCGCCGTCCCTTCAGCGACGGTGATCGGATCGTCGTGGGTGTAGTGGCCGCCTGCGAGCTCCTCCGCGATCGTCTCGGCGCGCTCCGGCTCGAACCGGTCGGCGAGGAGCTCCCGGACGACCTGCTTCATGTGCCGCAGCGCACGCTCCGCGACGTCCGCCATGAGCAGTGTGCGGTCGTCCAGCCGCTCGATCGGCTTCTTGCCGACGACCCGGACGAGCGCGGCGGCCGGCATGTCGCCGAGCTGCGGGTCGACGGGACCGAGGACCGCTGCGTCGTCCATGACGATTTCATCTGCTGCGAGCGCTATCAGCGTCCCTCCGGACATGGCGTAGTGGGGGACGAGCACAGTCACCTTCCCCGGGTGGGCACGGACCGCGTAGGCGATCTGCTCCGATGCGAGGACCAGCCCGCCGGGGGTGTGTAGCAACAGGTCGATGGGCGCGTCTGCGGGCACCTGCCGGATCGCTCGCAGGACAGCCTCCGAGTCGTCGATGTCGATGAAGCGGTAGAACGGGACGCCGAACACCCCGACGGTTTCCTGGCGGTGGATCATCGCGATCAGGCGCGTGCCGCGTGCGCGTTCGAGCGCGGTGAACGCCCGCTTCCGCTGGGCACGCAGCGCGCGCTGCGCGAGCACGGGAGTACCGAAGAGGACGAGGATCAGGACGAAGATCCCGATCGCAAAGACGGTGCCGAGGTCGATCCGGCGAGGATACGGCGAGGCGCGGCTAGTATCCGGGCGATGGACGGAGCTCTCGACTGGTACGTGCTCGGCGTCGTCTTCGGGCTGGGGATCGCCGCGGGAGCTGCCGTCGTCGGGGCGACGCGGGCGGCGGTCTGGGTCGCGGTCGCGGTCGTCGTCGGAGTCGCGGCGCTCGCCCTGGTCCTGGCCGTCCTTCCGTGGTGGGCGTTCGCCGCGTTCGCCGTCGCCCTGGTGGTCGCGTTCCTGTCGCTGCGACGACTCTCGGTCGAGGCCGTTCCCGCGGCCATCCTCGGCGCCGTCGTCGCAGCTGCGATCCCGCTACTCGGGTACGTGGCCGTCGTGGCGACGCCGATCGCCGGCGCCCGTCTGAACCGTCGGGCCGAGTCGCGCCATGCGGGCCTCAGGATCCTCGCCAAGGACTGAGCTGACCGGCGTCGAGCGCCGCAAGCTCGTGCTCGTCGTCATCGACGGGCTGACGCCGGAGGCGCTGGAGCACGGGCTCGCCGCGGGCCGGTTGCCCGCTCTCGCGGCTCTCTCCGAGGCGGGCTGGACCGGCCACGCCACGAGTGTCTTCCCTTCGCTGACGCCGGTCTGTCTGACGTCGATCGCGACCGGATCCTTCCCGGACGTCCACCACATCCCGCACCTGGTCTGGTACCACCGGAATGAGGAGCGCGTGATCGAGTACGGCTCCTCGTTTCCCGCGATGCGCGCGGTGGGCGCGCGCCAGGCGATCAGAGACACGATCTTCGGCATGAGCGGGGAGCACCTCTCCGCAGGGGCGACCACCGTGTTCGAAGCGCTCGAGGACGCAGATCTCGAGCCGGCGGCGATCAACTTCACCTGCTACCGGGGGCGAACCCGCCACGCGATCAAGCTCCCGTCCTTGGCCCGGAGGAACCGCTGGTACGAGGCCGTCTACGGCCCGAAGCACTTCTTCTACTTCAACCTCTTCGAGTCCGAGCGCACAGGCGCTCCACTCGCGATCCGCTCGCGCCAGGAGGGGTCGATCGACGAGTATGCGGCCGTGGTCGGTCGCTGGCTCGTCACCCGCGACGCCTTCGACTTCCTCGTCTTCTACCTCCCCGACTACGACTACGCCTCGCACCTCGCCGGGCCCGATGCCTCGCTGGACGCGCTCGAGCGCACGGATGGCGCGCTCGCGCGCCTGCTCGAGGCAGCGGGGGGCCCCGAGCCGTTCCTCGAGCGCTACGCCGTCATCGTCACCTCCGACCACGGCCAAACGCGCGTGGAGCGCGCGGGCCGTCTGCAGGACGCCTTCCCTCCGAACCTCGACGGCGTCCTGGCAGTAGCCTCGAACCGCGCGGGCATGGTCTATCGGCTCCCGGGCTGCCGGCTCGGCGCGCGCGCGCTCGCCGCGCGGCTCGACGGTGAGCCGTGGGCGGACGTGGTGCTCTTCCTGGAAGACGACGCCGCGGTCGCCCGGCGCGAGGGCTCGGAGCTTCGCTTCGCCCTGGAGGGAGGAGACTGGCGCCTCGAAGGAGACGCGGCGGTGCTCGACCTCGAGCGCTACCCGAACGGGCTCGAGCGGGCGTGGCACGCGCTGCTCGCCCCGACCTCTGGCGACGTGCTCGTCTCCGCGGCCGAGGGCTGGGAGCTGGCCGACGGCGGGGGCAGGCACCACGCCGGCGGAGGGAGCCACGGCTCGCTTGTCGCTGGGGACTCGTACGTGCCGCTGATCGCCGCCGGTTTCGACGCGCCTCCGTTCCCGGCGGATCCCGGCATCACCGATCTCGCCCCACTCGTCCTCGATCATTTCGACGTGTCCGTGCCGGAGTCGATGCGGAAGCCTCGTGAGGCGGCGCGAGCCTGACTTCGAGACGCTCCGCGCGCAGATGGTCGCGGAACAGCTCGAGCGGCGCGGGATCTCGGAGCCGCGCGTTCTGAACGCGATGGGGACCGTGCCGCGCGAGGCGTTCACCGACGCCGACGACCGCAAGCGCGCCTACGAAGACATCCCCATCCAGATCGGGTGGGGCCAGACGATTTCCCAGCCGTACATGGTCGCGCTCATCTGCGAGGCGGCCGCGGTGCGGTCGGGCGATCGAGTCCTCGACGTCGGCACGGGCTCCGGGTATCAGGCAGCCGTGCTCGCCGAGCTGGCGCGGGAGGTGCATACGATCGAGCGGCTCCGCCAGCTGGCCGAGCGAGCGCGCGGGAAGCTCGACGCGGCGGCCTATGAGCGCGTGCAGGTGCACCTGGGAGACGGCTCGCTCGGCGATCCCGAGCATGCTCCGTTCGACGCGATCACGGTCGCGGCGGCGGCGCCCGGGCTCCCCGAGTCTCTCTACGAGCAGCTGGTGCCGGGAGGCCGCCTCGTCATTCCGGTCGGCGGTCGCCGCGGCCAGCGCCTCGAGGTCGTGGTCAAGAGCCCGGAAGGACCGGCAGTCGCGCATTCCGTTGAGTGCCGCTTCGTCCCGCTGGTGGGCGAGGAGGGGTACTGAGCGTTTCACGGGCGGGACGCGAGGGCATCCTCCCGGCGGCAATGGGGTCTCTTCATCGGACCGGCGCGCTCGTCGGTCGACCTGTCGCCTTCGGGGACGCGAGGTTGGTGGTCGGGAACCATGTTCTCCGCTCGGCCGTCTGAACCGACGATCTAACCTTCGCTTCGTGGCGAAAGGAGCCCAGCTGACGACCTCGCGCACGAATGCGCTCACCGACGCTGCCTCGGGCGCGCTTCGCCGACCCGCGAACTGGGTCCAGCTTGCGAAATTCTGCGCGGTCGGAGCCTCCGGCTACGTCGTCAACCTCGCCGTCTACGCGACCCTGCTCGCGCTCGGAGTCCATTACCTCCTGGCGGCGGTCTGCTCATTCCTCGTCGCCGTGACGAACAATTATCTGTGGAACCGCGCCTGGACGTTCAGGCACCAGCGGGGCCACCCGGTCTTCCAGGGCTTCCGGTTCCTGCTCGTCTCGACGGTCGCGCTCGGCGCGAACCTCGCCTTCCTGAGCGCCCTCGTCGCCCTCGGCGTCCCGAAGCTGCCCGCGCAGGCGATCGCGATCGCGCTCGTCACCCCGTGGAACTTCGTCGCCAACAAGCTCTGGAGCTTCCGACGGCGACACGCGGCCTAGGCGGGCTGGCTGTCGCGCTCGTCGGGGCGCTCGCGCTCGTCGGCACGGCGCCCGCGGCTGTCCCCACCTCACCCGTCTACGACGCGCGCGGCAACCTGATCGGGACGCCCTTCGTCCCGCCGCTCGCCGAGCCCGTTCTCACCGAGGAAGACGCCGTCGGCCGCGCGCTGGCGAACGACAAGGTCGCGGACTGGCTCGAGCGCTATCCCGAGGAAGGCCTGACGGACGAAGGCACCTTCGACGAGGACAGCGGGGTCTGGACGGTGAAGGTCTGGTCGGACCTTCCCGACGCGGGCCAGGTCGTGCTCGCGAAGGTGGACGACGCCTCGGGCTCCGTCACGGAGGCCTGGACGGGCCCCCAGGTCGCCTGGAGGATGGCGCGGGGCTACGACGGCGCCTTCGGGCGGAAGATCAACAACCCGTGGATCTGGGGCTCGCTCTGCGCCGTCTTCTTCCTCGGTCTCGCCAACCTGCGGCGGCCGCTCTCCGTCCGCAACCTCGACCTGCTCGTCCTGCTCTCGTTCGGCGTCTCGCTCTACTTCTTCAACCAGGGCGAGGTGTTCACCGCTATGCCGCTCGTCTATCCACCGCTCCTCTACCTGCTCGGGCGCATGGCCTGGATCGGCTGGAAGGGTCGTGGAAGCCCGACGCGGTCGCTGTGGCCTGTCTGGGTGCTGCTCGCCGCCACCGTCTTCCTGGCCGGCTTTCGTTTCGGGATGAACCTGCGGGCGTCCAACGTGATCGACGTCGGCCTCGCCGGCGTCATCGGCGCCCAGCGGATCGTCGAGGACGGGCAGTCGCCCTACGGGAACATGCCCGACGACGAGGGCGAGGAGTGCGGCGAGCCGGACGCGGACGGCTACGTCCGCGAGCGGATCCAGACGAATGGGCGGTGCGAGGTGGCCAACGGCCGCGGCGACACGTACGGCCCCATGAGCTACCTGGCCTACGTCCCGGGATTCGTGACCATGGGCTACGACTACGAATGGGACTACCTGCCGGCCGCCCACTTCACGTCGCTCCTCTGGGACACGCTCGCGCTGATCGGGATGGGCGCGCTCGGCTTCCGCTTCGGCGGGCTGCGCCTCGGGACGACACTTGCCTTCGCCTGGGCGGCCTACCCCTTCACGCAGTACGTCTCGAGCTCGAACTCGAACGACGCGATCATGCCCGCGCTGCTCGTCTGGGGGCTCGTCTTCGTCACGGCGCCGGCGGCGCGAGGGCTCTTCGTAGGCCTCGCCGCGTGGACGAAGTTCGCCTCTCTCCTCCTGTTCCCCCTCTGGGCGTCCTACCCGAAGGCGTGGAAGTGGCCGCGCCAGCAGCTCCTCTTCGTCGTGGGCCTTCTCGTGGCGAGCGCCCTGGCCTTCTGGATCCTCCTGCTGGAGCCCGACCCGCTGCACGCCGCCCGCGTCTTCTGGGACCGGACGTTCGGCTGGCAGCTCTCGCGCCCGTCTCCCTTCTCCATCTGGGACTGGGACGAGTACCCGGGGTACCCGGACCTCCACGTCGCGCAGACGGTCCTCAAGGGGGTGCTCCTGGGGGCCGCGTGCGTGCTCGCGTTCGTGCCGCGAACGCGGAACGTCGTCCAGCTGTCGGCCCTCACCGGCGCGCTCCTCATCGGTTTCGAGCTCGTGTTGACCCACTGGTTCTACCTCTACATCCCCTGGTTCTTCCCCTTCGTCGCGTTCGCGCTGCTCGTGCCCGCTGCAGTCCGAGCGGCGGAGCCGGAGCCGGTACCCGAGGATTCGGGCGATGAGCGTCAGGTCGGAGAGCTCCTCCCGATCCGCTGACGCCCGGCTCGTCCTGCTCACCCTGGCCGTCGGGCTGGGGCTCCTGACGGCGTCGTGGGGGGCCCTGCACCTGCCGCCGTTCGACCGTTACCAGATCGTCGACACGCCGGTCTACAAGGAATACGGGGAAGCGATGGCGGCCGGGGCCGTCCCCTATCGCGACTTCGAGCTCGAGTACCCGCCGGGCGCGCTCCCGGTGTTCTGGCTGCCGACGCTCGGCCCCGCCGAGCACTACGAATCGATCTTCGAGGCGCTGATGTGGATCTGCGCCGCGGCGCTGCTCGTGCTCGCGGTGGGTGGCGCCGCGTCGCTCGGAGTCTCACCGGCACGGCTGCTCACCGTCGCGGTCGTCGTCGGGCTCTTCCCGCTCGCGCTCGGGACGGTCGTGCTCACGCGCTACGACCTCTGGCCGGCGGCCCTGACTGCGGCAGCGCTCGCCGCGGTCCTCGCGGGCCGCGAGCGCGTCGGCTTCGCCGTTCTCGGAATCGCCGTCGCCGCAAAGATCTACCCGCTCGTCCTCCTTCCCCCGCTGCTCGTCTACGTGGCCCGGCGGCAGGGCGGAAGAGAGGCGGCGCTCGGCTTCGCCGCCTTCGTGGCCACGCTCGCGGTGGTCGTGCTGCCGTTCGCGATCGTCGCGCCCGAGGGCTTGCTCGACTCGGTGGAGCGGCAGCTCGGCCGTCCGCTCCAGATCGAGAGCCTCGGCGCCTCGTTCCTGCTGGCAGCGCACCAGCTCGGGCTCTACGACCCGGTCGTCGTCTCCTCGTACGGCTCCCAGAACCTCGACGGCTCGTTGCCGGACGCGCTTGCCACAGGCCAGACCGTGCTCCAGGCAGGGGCGCTCTTCGCCGTGTGGCTTCTCTTCGCGCGCGGCCCTGCGACTCCCCGTCGGCTCGTCGCCGCCTGCGCGGCCTCGATCGTCGTGTTCGTCGCCTTCGGGAAGGTGCTCTCGCCCCAGTTCCTGATCTGGCTTCTCCCGGCGGTCGCCCTCGTGGCGGGTCGCGCCGGCCTCGCGGCCGGCGCTCTCCTCGGCGCGGCCCTCGTCACGACGCACCTCTGGTTCCCGACGCGCTATTGGGACCTGGTCGACCTCGAGCCGGTGGGCTGGCTCGCGCTTGCCAGGAACGTTCTCCTCGTTGGGCTTGCGGTCGTTCTCGGGGTGGCTACGAACTCGAAGCAGAATGACGCTTCGTCGGTGCGGCGTTCTGGGTGAGTGCGATGCAAGGACGCAGGGCGCGTTCGTAGCCGGAGGCTACGGGCGCAACCCGAGGACGCTGCAGCGCGCCGCCCAGGGCGTCGCGGCGGCTCAAGGCTTCGTTTCTGCTTCGAGTTCCTACGGCACGGGCACGCGCAGCGGCTCGCAGCGGGTAGCCCGCCCGTCGGCGCCGCATTCGACCAGGACGCCCTCGATGCGGACGTCCCCGTCCGCCGGATGGAAGCGCACCGGCATCCCGGTTCGCATTCGCTGGATGGCGAGCTCGGCGCGGACGCCGATGACGGAGTCGTGCGGGCCCGTCATGCCCGCATCCGTCATGGCCGCGGTGCCTCCAGGGAGGACGCGGGCGTCGTTCGTCTGCACGTGGGTGTGCGTCCCGATCACTGCGGTGACGCGCCCGTCGAGCATGCGGGCGAGGGCGATCTTCTCGCTCGTCGCCTCGGCGTGGAAGTCGACGAGGACGACCGGCGTCTGCGACCGGGCCTCCTCGACCAGCGCGTCGACGACCCGGAACGGATGGATCTGCGTCTGGAGGAAGAGCTGGCCCTGGAGGTTGAGCACGGCGACAGGCGTGCCGTCGCGGGCCTCCACGACCGTGAGCCCGCGTCCCGGAATGCCCGCCTCCCCGAAGTTCGCCGGGCGAAGGACGCGCGGATCGGACTCGAGAACGGGCACGAGGTCGCGATGGCGCCAGACGTGGTTGCCGGTCGTGATCACGTCGGCGCCCGCCTCGAGCAGGCGCGTCGCGAGCTTGGCCGTCAGGCCGACGCCGTCGGCCGCGTTCTCTCCGTTCACCACGCAGACGTCCGCCCCGAGCTCGTGCCGGAGCTCGGGGAGACGATCGGTCACCGCCCGACGGCCGGGCGGGCCGAAGACGTCACCGATGAAGAGCAGCTTCAGCGAGCTCGTTTCTAGGGGCTCGTGAGGGCGGTGGCCGGCTGCACCTCGATGTGCACGTGCTGGCCGTTGTCCTGGGTGTAGCGGGCGAGCCCTGCCCGCTCCACCTCCGAGAGGTCGATGACGCGGCCGATCTTCGTCAGGGCGGACGAGACCGTGGAGCCGACCGTAAGCGCGGGGTCGGACCGGAGGTTGGAGAGCGAGACGACGACGCCGGGAGAGCCGGAAGGCTGGATGTCGATGCGGACGCCGTAGACCGTCCCGTTCACGACGTTGTCGGTAATGGCGATGACGGTGCCGTCGACGGGGGCGTAGACGTCGGTGTCGACCGGAGCTCCAACGTCGAGGCCTCCGGTCTCGGCGCCCACGCCTCCCTCGAGCATGTAGTAGCGAACCTCCGAGCCGGTCGAACCGAAGAGCCGGCGGAAGATCCGCTCGGCGAGGCCCGCGTTCGCCTGGGTGCCGACGGGCTCGAGGGGGAGCGCCAGCGTCCCGCTGGCGTGGTAGCCGAGCGCGGTCACCCGGCTCTGGTCGATCGGAAGCTGGATCTGCAGGGAATCCTGCGTGGCGACGATCTGAGGCCGAGGCGGGCCGGCCGGCAGCAGGCGCGAGGCCGGCTCAGGACCGGTGACCGTCACGGCGGACTCGCCGCCCCGGCCGAAGGCGGTGAGCAGGAGCGCCACGAGACATCCGCAGGCGACGACCACGAGGGCCGCCGTGCGGCGCGCTCGGCGGGCCTTCGCCCTGGCTTCTTCACGCTGGCGCTGCCTCGCGCGCGCGGCGAAGCCCGGGGCTTCCGTCGTAGCCATCCGCGGCACGGTAACGAAGCCTGCCAGCGCTTTCAAACCGAACTGGCGCTCTTTCCGGGAGGTTTGCGCCTCGTCGTCGGGCTCGACGGGCTCGGGCTGGAGCGCGAGCGCGCCGTGCGTCGGGAACTCCCAGTCCTCCTCGACCGCCCAGAGGTCGACGACGTTCCCGCGCCTCGCAGGGGCTTCGTGCTCCTGGTCGTAGACGTGAAAACCGACCGGCATCGACTGGCCTCGCGGCGTGGTCGCCGTGCAGCCACCTTGCCAGGGGATGCGGACGACCCCGCCGTCGGGGAAGCCGATCACGCGAGGTGACATCGAGGCCTCGATCGGGGAGGACGGCGCATCGCTCCGCGCGTCCGTTGCCCGGCCCCGGCACTCCGCGTTTGCGAAGATTCCGGCAACGTGTCCACCTTTCCGCTCACGCGGCTGCGCCGGTTTCGGCGCACGGGGGCGCTCCGCTCGCTCGTCCGCGAGACGCGGCTCGACCTCGACGACTTCGTCCACCCGCTCTTCGTGTGCCCGGGGGAGGGCGTCGACCGGCCGCTCGAAGGGCTGCCGGCCATCGCCCAGCGCTCCGTCGACGAGCTCTGCCGCGAGGCCGCGGTTGCGCACCGAGCGGGAGTCCGCGCGGTGCTGCTCTTCGGGATCCCGGAGGAGAAGGACGAGGCCGCGTCCGGGGCCTACGACGACGACGGGATCGTCCAGCGTGCCCTGCGCGCGCTCCGGGAGCAGGCCCCCGCGCTCGTGCTCATGACGGACGTCTGCCTCTGCGAGTACACGTCCCACGGCCACTGCGGAGTCGTCGAGGGCGACGAGGTGTTGAACGACGTCTCGCTCGAGCTGCTGGCGAAGACGGCCGTCAGCCACGCCGAGGCCGGCGCCGACGCCGTTTGCCCCAGCGACATGCTCGACGGCCGCGTCGGCGCGATCCGAGGGGCGCTCGACGCCGAGGGCCACGAGCAGCTGCCGATCGTCTCCTATTCGGCCAAGTACGCCTCGGCGTTCTACGGGCCCTTCCGCGAGGCGGCCGACTCTGCCCCCGCCTTCGGCGACCGGCGGAGCTACCAGATGGACCCGCCCAATGTCCGCGAGGCCCTGCGCGAGTGCGAGCTCGACCTCGCCGAGGGCGCCGACGCGATCATGGTCAAGCCGGCGCTTCCGTACCTCGACGTGATCCGCGCCGTGCGCGAGCGGTTCGACGCGCCGCTCTTCGCCTACAACGTCAGCGGCGAGTACGCGATGGTCAAGGCCGGGGCCGCGCGCGGGTGGCTCGACGAGCGCCAGGCGGCGCTCGAGGGTCTCACCGCGATCAAGCGTGCGGGTGCCGACGTGATCGTCTCCTACTGGACGCGGGAGCTGGCGGAGTGGCTCTGAGAACCCGGGTCGAGATGATGCCTCCCCGCCGGGGTGTGCTGGGCGAGTGCGAGGCAAGGACGGAGGACGCGTTCGTAGCCGGAGGCTACGGGCGCAACCGAGGACGCCGCATCGTGCCGTCCTGCGCGGTCCGGCGGGACAGGGCTTCGTCTTGACCCGGGTTCATACCCCGACCAGCCTGTTCCGGCGCGCCTCGACCGTCATCCCGGGTGGGGTCAACTCCCCCGTCCGGGCCTGGGGCGCGGTGGGGGCTGGAGAACCGTTCTTCGCGACCCACGGCGAGGGCGCTCATCTGTGGGATTCCGAGGGAAACCGGTACGTCGACTGGGTGATGTCGTGGGGCCCGCTCGTCTTCGGGCACGCCGACCCCGAGGTGGTCGAGGCGGTGCAGGAGGCAGCCGCCGACGGGACGACGTTCGGTACGCCGACAGAACGCGAGGTGGCTCTCGCCGAGGAGCTCGTCGACGCCGTGCCCTCGGTGGAGAAGGTGCGCCTGGTCTCGTCCGGCACCGAGGCCGCCATGAGCGCGCTCCGGCTGGCCCGCGGCGTTACGGGCCGGGACCGGATTCTCAAGTTCTCGGGTTGCTACCACGGCCACGCCGACTCGCTGCTCGCCGCCGCCGGCTCCGGGATCGCCACGCTCGGCATCCCGTCGTCGCCCGGCGTTCCCGCCGGCGCGGCCGCCGACACTCTCGTCTGCGCCTTCAACGACGTCGAGGGCATCTCGGCCACGGTCGACCGCCACGGCGGGGAGCTGGCGGCGATCGTCGTCGAGCCTGTCGCCGGGAACATGGGCGTCGTGCCGCCCGAGCCTGGCTTCCTCGAGGCCGTGCGCAAGCTCGCTTCGAGCTCCGGCGCCCTGCTCGTCTTCGACGAGGTCATCACGGGCTTCCGGGTCGCCCGCGGTGGCGCCCAGGAACGCTACGGCGTCCTCCCCGACTTGACGATCCTGGGCAAGATCGCCGGCGGCGGCCTGCCGCTGGCGGCGTTCGGCGGGCGGAGCGAGGTCATGGACGAGCTTGCCCCGGTCGGGCCTGTCTACCAGGCCGGCACTCTCTCCGGAAACCCCCTCGCGACCGCGGCGGCCCTGGTCGTCCTGCGGCGCCTGCGCGATCCCGCCATCTACGTCCGGCTGGAGGAGGCGGGTGCCCGCCTCGAGGCAGGGCTGCTGGAGGCCGGAGACGGCGCGCCCGTCGCCGTTCAGCGGGTGGGCGCGATGGCGACGCTCTTCTTCCGCGCAGGGCGGGTGCGGAGCTTCGACGAGGCGACCGCCTGTGACACGGAGCGCTACGGCGCCTGGTTTCGGCATGCCCTCGACCGCGGTCACTACGTCGCCCCGTCGCAGTTCGAGGCGCTCTTCGTCTCGACGGCGCACGGAGAGGCCGAGATCGATGGGCTCGTGGAGGCCGCGCGTGAGCTCTTCGGCAGCTGATCTGGGCATCTGGGCGACGATCGCCGAGGAAGCGGGTCGCGAGAGCGCTCTCTGGGCGGCCGCGCTTCGCCCGGAGCTCGACCGCGACGATACGCCGGTCTTCTCCGCGCTGGCAGACGACCGCTACGCGCTCGGCCTCGAGTCGATCTACGAGGGCTACCTTCTCCACTTCGGGCGGCCGCGCCTCTTCGCGCCTGCCGACTCCGACACCGCGATTCTCCTCGGCGACTATCTCTACGCGCATGGCCTCGTTCGCGTCGCGGAACACGAGGAGGTGGCCGTGGTCTCCGACCTCGCCGAGCTCATCTCGCTTTGCGCGCAGCTCCGCGCCGAGGAGCGCGGTGGGGAGGGCGCCGCATGGGCCGGCACCGTCGCCTTGCTCGGACGCGGCGACGGCCGCCTGGAGCGCGCGCGTGCCTCGCTCCGCCTGCACCGAGACCCCGCCCCGCTCAAGGCGGTGGCGGAGCTCGAGGCCGGCTCGGATGCCGTCGGACGAGCCCTCGCCCTTCACAGAGCCCTGGTCGATTAAGCTGACGCCATGCTGACGGCGCTCATCCTCGCCGCCGAGAAGTCCACGGCCGAAGAGGGTCGCGACATCATCGTCTCCATGCTCGTCGTCGGGTTGATCTTCTGCAGCGTGATCGCGCTCGGCCAGCTCGGTCGCTGGCTGGGCCACCGCCGCGGCCGCAGCCACTAAGGACTCGTCTCAGAATGAAGCCCTGTGCCGCCGGGCCGCGCTGCTCGCCCCGAGAGCTGCGTCCTCAGTCGCGCCCGTAGCTTCCGGCTACGAACGCTCCCTGCGTCCTTGTCTCGGAACGACCATCGCACCCCGGCGGCGAGGCGTCATCCCGAAACGAGTCTTAGGACTCACTGAGCTCCCCGGCGGGAGCACCCTCCCGGATAGACTCGAATTGGTGCCTGTCGCCGATCTTCGCTCGTGGATCGACCTGCTCAAGCGGGAGGCCGAGCTGGTGGAGGTCGAGGCCGAGGTCGACCCGTACCTCGAGGTCACGGAGATCGTCGACCGCGTCGTCAAAGGCGGGGGCCCGGCGCTCCTCTTCCGAAACGTGAAGGGCTCCGAGCGGCCGCTCCTGATCAACCAGTTCGGCACGGAGCGGCGGATGTGCCTGGCATTCGGCGAGGACAGCCTCGACGCCGTCGCGCGGAAGCTCGAGGACGTGCTCGAGATGCAGCCGCCGCAGGGGCTCGTGGAGAAGGTCAAGGGGCTCGGGAAGCTGAAGCGCCTCGCGGACTCGATGCCGAAGAGCGTCTCGCGCGGCGCCTGTCAGGAGCTCGTGCTCGAGCCCGACCTCGACGCGCTCCCGATCCAGCACTGCTGGCCGGGTGACCCGGCGCCCTTCATCACGCTTCCTGCCGTGATCACGAAGGACCCGCGCACCGGCGTCCGCAACGTCGGGATGTACCGGATGCAGAAGATCGACTCGCGCTCGACCTTCATGCACTGGCAGATCCACAAGGACGGGCGGGCCGACTGGCTGGCCGCCGAAGGCTCGATTCCCGTCGCCGTCGCGCTCGGCCTCGACCCGGTGACGGCCTACTCGGCAAGCGCCCCCCTCCCCAAGCACATCGACGAGCTCATGCTCGCGGGCTTCCTCCGGGGTGAGGCGGTCGAGACCGTGAAGTGCAAGACCGTCGACCTCGAGGTGCCGGCCACCGCGGAGATCGTGCTCGAGGGGACGATCGAGGCCGGCGACGTCGGCGTCGAAGGGCCGTTCGGGGACCACACCGGCTACTACTCGCCGCCCGAGCCGTTCCCGATCTTCCGCCTCACCGCGATGACGATGCGCCGCGACGCGATCTATCCGTCGATCGTCGTGGGCGTCCCGCCCGCCGAGGACGCCTGGTTGGGCAAGGCGACCGAGCGCATCTTCCTGCCCGCCATTCGCATGACCGTCCCCGAGATCGTCGACTACGACCTGCCCGTCGCGGGCGCCTTCCACAACTGCGTCATCGTGTCGATCCGCAAGGCGTTCCCCGGTCATGCGAGGAAGGTCATGCACGCCATGTGGGGCCTGGGGATGCTGAGCCTCTCGAAGTCGGTCGTCGTCGTCGACGCCGCCGTCGACGTGCACGACTACGAGCGGGTCTTCTTCACGGTCTGCGCGAACGTCGACCCCAAGCGCGACGTGCTCCTGAGCGAGGGGCCGCTCGACCAGCTCGACCACGCGGCCGTGCTGCCCTGCTACGGCGGTAAGCTCGGCATCGACGCGACGCACAAGCTGCCGGAGGAAGGGGCGCGCGAGTGGCCGGGGCGGATCGAGATGGCGCCTGAGGTTCGTGACACCGTCGACCGGCGATGGGAGGAGTACGGGATCGAGTCTCCGGCCGCCTCGAACGGGCGAATTTCCCAGGTATTGAGGCAAAAGGTACGTCGTTGACAGAGACCGGCGACCGCGGGGAGAATGCCGGCGCTTGTAACAGCGAGCGCTGGCAGAAGGGAGCCGTGTGGCCGACGATCTAGAGCGGCCGGGGGAGACCCCCGAGCACGAGGACGCCGAGGCCCACCTCCCCGCTCCCACGATCTGGCCTTTCGCCTTCGCCGGCGCCGTCGCGCTCATCCTCCTGGGGCTGATCGTCAGCATGTGGGCGACGGTGATCGGCGTCGTGCTCGCCGTCATCTTCGGCTTCCTGTGGATCCGCCAGGTCACCCGTGAGGTTCGCGGCGAGCCCGAGCCCGTCGAGGCGCCCGCGCCGGTCGAGGCGGGGGACGGGGAGGAAGAGGAGGACCTGCCGCGCTACGAGCGAGCGAAATTCCTCGAAGGCGCGACCATCGGCATCGGCCTCGCCATCGGCGCCGTCGTCACCCTGCCGGTGCTCGGCTTCGCCGTCGCGCCCGCCTTCGTCGACCAGGACTATCCCGACGTCGACCTGGGGCCGCTGGACAACTACCCCGAGGGGGAGTGGCAGATCGCCACCTTCACCTCGGTCTTCGACGACGGGAAGGTCTCGAGGCGCACGGCATTCGTCCGCTCCAACGGCCTCAAGGACAGCGTTCCGAGCTTCTCCATCCTCTCCAACCGCTGCGTCCACCTCGGCTGCCCGACCCAGCCCCAGGGCCCGCCCGGCGAGCCGCAGACGATCGAGACGGAAGGCGGACCTGTCGAGCTGACGCCGACGCAGCCGTCTGGCTACGGCTGTCCCTGCCACGGCGGCGCCTACGACGTGGAGGGGAACCGCACGGCCGGCCCGCCGGTGCGCGCCCTCGACCGCTACGAGTACGCGATCGTCGAGGGAAGGCTCGTCCTCGGCCAGCCGTACAGCGTCGCCGAGGTCGAGGGCGAGGGCGCCGACGCGGTGATCGTCAAGTACAGCGCCGCCGATCCGGGCGTCCACGTCGACGGCCCCGAGCAGTACTTCTACCCGTACGTGCCGTGAGGAGCCGCTGATGGCGCGAGCGAAGGCCAAGCCGCAGCACCGGCTCATGCACGCCGTCATGGTCCCGCTGGACTGGCTCGAGGAGCGGTCCGGCTTCGTCGGCGCGACGAAGTACTTCCTCTTCCGCAAGGTTCCGCGCGACTCCAACTGGTTCCATACGCTCGGCTCGGCGACGCTGACCGCCTTCATCGTCCAGCTCGTCACCGGCGTCGTGCTCGCCTTCTACTACAAGCCGTCGCCGAACGAGGCCTACTCGTCGATCCAGTACATCACGAACGATCTCACGCTCGGCTGGCTCGTTCGCGGCATGCACCGGTGGGGCGCCAGCGTCTTCATCATCCTGCTCTTCCTGCACATGGGGCGTGTGTTCCTCTTCGGTGCCTACAAGTATCCGCGCGAGCTCAACTGGCTCCTCGGCGTCCTGCTCCTCGTGCTGGCGATGCTCGAAGGCTTCACGGGCTACCTGCTGCCGTGGGACCAGACGGCCTACTGGGCGACCGTCGTCGGCATCAACCTGAACGCGACCGCGCCGTTCCTCGGGCCCTTCCTCTCCGACTTCCTGCGCGGAGGTCAGGAGATCGGCACCAACACCCTCTCGATCTTCTACTCGATGCACATGCTGCTCATCCCGGGCGGCCTCATCCTCCTGATCACGCTGCATCTCTACCTCGTCATCCGCCTCGGCGTCAGCTCGCCCCCGTGGTCGAAGGAAGCCGCCGGTGCGGAGCGGGAGGAGGTCATCACCGCCAAGCGGGGGCTCGTCGAGCCGAGGCCTCGCGGCGACGGTGCGGCCGCGGACGTGAGAGGGCGGCCGGAAGCATGAGCAACGAGAAGGAGCGCGCCTACTTCAAGCGGTACAAGGAGGACGTTCAGCGCGACGGGAAGCCCTTCTTCCCCTACGCGATGTTCCACGACACGGTGATGAGCCTCGTCGTCGTGTGCGTGATCGTCGGGCTCGCGTGCGTCTGGTACTTCACCTCCGGCGAAGAGGCCGGCGACGCGGGCATCCTGGGGCCGCGCTACACGGAGGAAGCGGACCCCGGGACGACGTCGTTCGTGCCGCGCCCCGACTGGTACTTCTACTTCCTCTTCTACCTCCTGCGGATCTTCAAGTGGCCGGAGTCGGTCGTTCTCGGCACCGTCGGGATCCCGACGATCGCGCTCATCCTGCTCCTCGTCCTCCCGTTCGTCGACCGACGCCGCGAGCGACGGCTCGTCCGCCGGCCGGTGGCGGTCGTCGGCGCGCTCCTTGTCATCGCCTCCATGGGCATCCTCACCTACAGGGGCGCGACGGCCGAGGAGTCGCTCGCCTCCGAGAACGTCGAGCTGGTGGCCGAGTGGACGGAGGTGCAAGGCCTGTCGGAGGAAGGGGTCGAGGGCGCGACTCTCTTCGCGGAGTCCGGCTGCATGAACTGCCACACGTACCTCGGTGCCGGCTCCAGCAATCTTGGCGCCCCGGACCTGTCAGACATCGGCGCCTCCGGCCAGTCGGCCGAGGAGTTCTCCGCGTACGTCGCCAACCCGGCCGAGTTCGGGAACAACGTCATGCCGGCGTACGCCAACCTCGGCGAAGAGAACCTCCAGCTCCTCGGCGTCTTCCTCGAAGAGTCGAAGGGCGAGGGCGGCGGCGAGTAACGCCCCCGCCGGCGCCGCCGTGAAGGTCTTCCTTGGAATTACCGGCGCGTCGGGCGCTCCATATGCCGCGCGGCTCCTGCAAGCGCTCACCGTCTCGGGCGCCGAGGTCGGCCTCTGCGTCTCGGACGCCGGCGTGCAGGTCTGCGCGACCGAGCTCTACGGCGACATGGCGCTGCCGCGCGAGGAGGTGACCGCGAGGCTCGTGGAGGGTCTCGACGGCGTCACGGTCATCGACCTGCGCGACTACTCGACGCCCTATGCGAGCGGCTCCGCGCGCGTGGACGGCTACGTTGTGTGCCCCTGCTCGATGTCGACGGCGGCCAGCATCGCGGCGGGCGCGATGGCGAATCTCGTGCACCGTGCCGCCTCCGTGGCCCTGAAGGAGGAGCGGAAGCTCGTGCTCGTCCCCCGTGAGACGCCGCTCTCGGCGATCCACCTGGAGAACCTCCTGCGCCTGCGCCGCGCCGGGGCGACGGTCGTCATGGCGGCTCCGGGCTTCTACCATGCCCCCCAGACCATCGACGATCTGGTCAACTTCGTCGTGGCGCGATGTCTCGATCAGCTGGGAATCGACCAGACGCTCGTCAGCCGGTGGGGGCAGTGAGCTCCGGCACGCTCGCCCCGGCGGCGGTCGAGGCCATGTTCGATCGCATCTCTCCGATCTACGACCGGATGAACCGGCTGATGACGGCGGGCCTCGACCGCCGTTGGCGCCGGCTCACGGTCGGCGCCGTCGTGCGGCCGGGCGACAGCGTGCTCGATGCGTGCTGCGGCACCGGTGACCTCGCGCTCGAGGCCCAGCGGGCCGGCGCCCGCGTCACCGGGCTCGACTTCTCGGAGCGCATGCTGGAGCGCGCTCGGAGCAAGTCCGGCGCCGTCCAGTGGGTGCGCGGCGACGTGCTCGCGCTGCCGTTCCCGGACGAGAGCTTCGACGTCGTCACCGTCGGCTTCGGGATCCGCAACGTCGAGGACCTCGAGGCCGGCCTCGCGGAGCTCGGTCGCGTGCTCCGCCCCGGAGGACGGCTCGGCTGCCTCGAGATCACCCGGCCACGCGGGGCGCTGCGCCCCTTCTTCCGGCTCTGGTTCGACGGGCTCGTGCCGTTGACCGGGAAGGTGCTCCCGGGCGGCGCCGCCTACGCCTACCTGCCGGCGAGCGTGCGGCGTTTCCCCGGGCCGGAGGAGCTCGGGGAGGCCATGCGCCGCGCCGGCTTCGGCGAGATCGGCTGGCGTCTGCTGGGCGGCGGCATCGTGGCGCTGCATGTTGCGACGAGGTCGTCGGCATGAGCGCGCTCGCGACCGTGCGCGCCGCCCCGGGCCTCGACGCCTACCTCGACCTGCTGGAGGCGCGGCTCGAACGCTCGGTCGGGTCACACCCCGGTCTCGTAGGGGAGATCGGCACCGACACGCTCGCGGCCGGGGGCAAGCGCCTCCGGCCCGTGCTCGTCTTCCTCTGCGCTCATCCGGACGATCGCGCCGGCGAGCGGGCCGTCGCCGGCGGCGCAGCCGTCGAGCTCGTGCACATGGCGACGCTCGTCCATGACGACCTCCTCGACGGCGCCGATCTCCGGCGTGGCCGTCCGACGGCCTGGGCCGAGCACGGAGACGGCGCCGCGAAGGCGACCGGGGACTACCTGTTCGCGCGCGCCTTCGCCGAGCTGGCAGGCACAGGAGACGCTCGCGCCGTAGCCGTGCTGGCCGACGCAGCGCTCGCGCTCGCCCGTGGCGAGGCCCTCCAGCGCGGGCAGGCGTTCCGGCCGGACACCACCGTGGCCGACTATCTCGCCCGCTGCTCCCTGAAGACGGGCAAGCTCTTCGAGGCGGCTTGCGTTATCGGCGGCGCCCGCCCCGAGCTCGGAGCCTTCGGGCTCTCGCTCGGCGTCGCGTTCCAGATCGCCGACGACATCCTCGACTGCACGGGCGACTTCGACACGACCGGCAAGGCGCCGGGAGTGGACCTGCGCGACGGGACGCCGACGCTGCCGCTCATCCTCGCGGCCCGCGAAGACGACGGGATCAGGCGAGCGCTCGCGGGCGAGCCGGTCGACGGGGCGCTGGAGCGCGTCGCCGCCACCGGCGCGATCGAGACGGCCCGCGCGTTCGCCCTCGAGTACGCTGCGCGGGCGCGCGCGGCCCTGGACGGCGAGCCCGACCGCGCGTCGCTGGAGGCCCTCACCCACCTGGTGGTCGATCGGGATGGGTGAATAGGTGGCGATCGCGAGCCAACACTCCGCGCTCGATGCCATCTGGGAGAAGGTGGAGGCGAACGCGCGCCTGGACTTCGAGGACGGCCTCGCGCTGATGGAGTCCGACGACCTCCTGCAGCTCGGCGAGCTGGCCGACACCGCGCGACGCGTCCGCGGCGGCACCGACGAGGTCTTCTTCGTCCAGAACCTCTACCTCAACCAGACGAACGTCTGCCGCGTGAAGTGCAAGTTCTGCGCGTTCGCCGTCACGCAGAAGCAGGCCGACGCCTACACGATCACGCCGGAGGAGCTCGTCGAGGACGCGCTCGGCCAGCGCGAGCGCACCGGGTTCACCGAGATCCACATGGTGAACGGCGAGAACCCGCATGTCGGCTTCGACTTCTACGTAGACACGATCCGCTCGCTGCACGAGGCGATGCCGGACGTGCACCTCAAGTGCTACACGGCGAGCGAGATCCACCACATGACCAAGCTCTCCGGGCTCACGCACGAGCAGGTGCTCGTCGAGCTAAAGGCGGCGGGCCTCGGATCGCTCCCGGGGGGCGGCGCGGAGGTCTTCGCCGACCGCGTCCGCCGGCTCATCGCTCCGGGGAAGGAGCATCCGGACTTCTGGTTCCACACCCACCGCACGGCACACGGTCTCGGGATCCCGACGCACTGCACGATGCTCTACGGCCACGTCGAGACCTACGAGGAGCGGGTCGACCACCTGCTCCGCCTTCGCGAGCTCCAGGACGAGACCGGCGGGTTCCTTGCCTTCATCCCGCTGGCCTTCCATCCCGAGAACACCGTCTTCGAGCGCCGTGGGTGGACGCACACCGCGGGCTCCGACGACCTGAAGATGATCGCCGTCTCCCGGCTCCTCCTCGACAACGTCGAGAACGTGAAGGCGTACTGGATCATGATGGGGATGCCGCTCGCGGCCGTCGCCCTCCACTTCGGGGCGAACGACGTGCAGGGAACCGTGGTGCGCGAGGAGATCTTTCACGCCGCCGGAGCGACGACGGAGACCGAGCAGAAGATCGAGGAGCTCGTCCGCTTCGTGCAGGAGGCCGGACGTGCCCCCGTCCAGCGCGACACGCTCTACAACGAGGTGCGCCGATGGTGAGCATGACCCAGACGATCCCGGCCATGCCCGTGCGCGACGCGGCCAAGGCGGTCGCCTTCTACCGCGACCGTCTCGGCTTCGAGGTGTTCCACCACGACGGCGGCTTCGCCGTCTTGGGCCGGGACCAGGCCGTCCTCCACCTGTGGGAGGCGGGCGACGAGACGTGGCGCGAGCGCGACTCCATCGACCAGCCCGTCCGCTCGGGGGCCGAGTCGTTCATCGCCGGGACGGCGAGCTGCCGAATCCGCGTCGACGACGTCGATGGTCTCTACGCCGAGATGGCTGCTGCCGACGTGCTCCACCCGGTGTCGAAGGACGGCGTCGACGACACCGACTACGGCTCGCGCGAGTTCGCAACGCTCGACCTCGACGGCAACCTCGTCACCTTCTTCCGGTGGGACTACGAGTGATCCGTCTCGGTCGCATCTCCTACGTGAACATGGCACCTGTCTTCCACCGTCTCGACGCGGAGGTCGAGGAGGTACACGGCGTCCCCACGGACCTCAACGAGCGCCTGCTCGCCGGCGAGATCGACCTCGCGCCGATCTCCTCCATCGAGTACGCGCGCCACGCCGATCGGCTGCGGATCCTCCCGCGGCTCTGCGTCTCCTCCGAAGGAGCGGTGGACTCCATCCAGCTCGTCTCGCGGACGCCGCTCGAGCACATCGACTCGGTGGCGGTGACCCCTGAGAGCGCGACGTCGGTCGTCCTCACCAAGGTCCTCCTGCCCGACGCCGTGCTCGTGCCGCTCGGCAAGAAGGCCGAGGCGAAGCTCCTGATCGGCGACGCCGCGCTCCGGAGCGCGTTCGAGGATCCGACTCCTCACCACGACCTCGGGAGACTCTGGCTCGAACGAACCGGCCTGCCGATGGTCTTCGCAGTCTGGGCGTGCCCCGACCCCGCTCCGCCCGGAGTGCCGGAGCTCGAGGAGGCGCTCGTCTCCTCGGTTCGGCTCGCCCGCGCCGAGCCGGAGCGGCTGGCGTTCGAGGCGAGCGCTACCTACGGCTACCCGGCCGGCTTTCTCGCGCGCTACTTCGAGAAGCTTCGCTACAGCTTCGGCCCTCGCGAGCGCGCGGGCCTGATCACCTTCTTCGAGCTCGCTCGCGACGTCGGCGAGCTGGAGCGCGTCCCTGAGCTGCGCTTCGTCGTTCCGGAGGTGGTGTCCGCGTGAGCGGCAACGGCCTGACCGACGGGAACGGGCGCGTCGCCGAGATCCTCGATCGCACGCTTGCCGGCGAGCGCCTCGGCGATTCGGACGCGCTCGTTCTCCTGCGAAGTCGCGACCTCGTGCGCGTCGGCCGGGCCGCGGACCAGCTGCGCAACCGCAAGGTCGATTCGAAGCGGGTCACGTTCATCATCGATCGGAACGTCAACTACACGAACATCTGCCACACGGACTGCGACTTCTGCGCCTTCTATCGGCGCCCGGGCGATCGCAAGGAGGGCTACCTCCTGCCGAAGCCGGTGATTTTCAAGAAGATCGAGGAGACCCTGGCGATCGGCGGTACCGCGCTCCTGATGCAGGGCGGCCACCACCCCGATCTCGGCGTCGACTTCTACGAGGATCTCTTCCGCTCGATCAAGGGGCGCTATCGCATTCACCTGCACGCGCTCTCCCCGCCCGAGATCCAGCACATCGCCCGCCGCTCGAAGCTCACGATCCCGGAGACGTTGAGTCGCCTTCGCGACGCCGGGCTCGATTCGCTGCCGGGGGGCGGAGCCGAGATCCTGGTCGACCGCGTCCGCGAGATCATCGCGCCGAAGAAGACGAAGTCGGCCGAGTGGCTCGGGGTGATGCGCGACGCCCACCGCCTCGGCGTCTCCTCGACGGCGACCATGATGTACGGGCACGTCGAGACGCTCGAGGAGCGGGTTGAGCACATGCGCAGGATCCGCGAGCTCCAGGACGAGACCGGAGGCTTTCGCGCCTTCATCTCGTGGACGTTCCAGCCCGACGGCACGCGCCTCGCGGACAAAGTCAGCGACCATCCGACCTCGTTCGACTACCTGCTGACGCAGGCGGTCAGCCGCATCTACCTCGACAATGTCGACCACATCCAGTCGAGCTGGGTCACGCAGGGGATGAAGGTCGGCCAGGTCGCCCTGGGCTTCGGCGCCGACGACATGGGCTCGGTGATGATCGAGGAGAACGTCGTGTCCGCCGCCGGCACCACGCACCGTGCAGACACCGATGACTTCGTGCGCGCGATCAAGGCGCTCGGCAAGGTGCCCGTTCAGCGTGACACGCTCTACCGCGACATCAAGGTCTGGGCCTAGGGCCGCCCGGTTGTCCTCGGCCGGCCGGTGTGCTTACCTGTCCGCCGGGTGCTGAAGAGGGGTCTTCCGTTCGCCGCGCTGGCGGCCGTCCTCATGTTCCCGGCAGCAGCCGGGGCCCGGGAAGTGCTCGTGCCCGGCGTCACGCACACCCGAGCGCTCATCTTCAACGGCGGACGGCCGGTCGTCCTCCACGTCGTCCGGACGCCGCCGCCGAGCGACCTGTACCGCCTGCTTCCCGTTCGCGCATTGGGCGGTGACGTTCGACGCCAGACCGTGCCCGCCATGCAGGCGCGCCTCTCGCGGCGCGCGACCACGGTCGGCGTCAACGGCGACTTCTACAAACGTGCTACCGGTCACCCAACCGGCATCTTCCTGCGGGGCGGCGTGATCTCGGCTCGCCCGAGCCGGCGGCGATCGGCGGTGGCGCTGGGACTGGACGGCCGGCTGCTTGTCGACCTGTTCGGCTTCGACTCCACCTGGCAAGCCAGCACCGGGTCGGTCCGCCGCATCCACGACTTCAACCAGCCGGTCACGAACCATTCCCGAGTCGGGCTCTTCACGCGCGCCTGGGGAGAGGCGACACCGCGGGCGCGAAGAGCGGTCGAGCTGGTGCTGGCCGGCTTCCCGAGGGCACGGCTCGACTCCGACCTGACTGGCACCGTTCTGGCGGTCGAGCGGGGCGGCCGGACGCCGATTCCGGCCGGAGGCGCTGTTCTCCAGGCTCGTGGGGACATGCGCGAGGTGCTGCTGGCCAGGGCGCCCATCGGAACGACGCTAACCGTGCGACTCCAGGTGCCCGAGCTGCCGGCTGGGACGTCCGAGGCCATCGGCGGCGGCCCGACGTTGGTGCGGGCCGGCAAGATCGTCCCGCAGACGGGGCAGGGGTTCTCACCGGGCCACACCGCGGTGCGCCATCCGCGCACCGCGATCGGACAGACGGCGAACGGCCGGCTGCTCTTCGTCGTCGCCGACGGGCGCAGTAGCCGAAGCTACGGCCTGACGACACGGGCACTCGCAAGGATCATGCTCGATCGGGGCGCGGTAACTGCGATAAGCCTCGACGGTGGCGGATCGTCGACGATCGCCTTCGACGGCCGTGTACTGAACACTCCCTCCGACGGAGCGCCCCGCCGAGTCGCGAACGGGCTGTTCCTGCACTACTACGGCATCTACGCCCCAACCGCGAACGGCACGATCCTCTCGCCCAACGGGGACGGTGTCGGGGACCGGAAGCGGCTCGCAGCCAAGCTCGTTCGGAGATCCGACGTCCGGCTCCGGCTGCTTCGGCCGGACGACTCGGTGGCCTGGAGTCGCCAGGACGTGGTCGGGCGTGGCTGGCTCACACACGTCGTCTCCAACCCGGGCATGGTCGAGGGGAGCTGGCGCTGGGAGGTCGAGGCCACCGACCTGCTCACGGGCCGCCTGACCCGCATGGAACGGGGTTTCCGCGTGAACAAGACGCTCGGCCACCTGCGCCTCTCGAGCCAGAGGATGAGGGTCAAGCCCCGCGGTGGCGGGCGTCTCGACGTCTCGGTGACCCTCACCCGGCGCGCCCGCCTGGAGGTCGTCGTGCTCGGGCCCGACGGCCGGGTGCGGCGGGTGCTCTTCCGGGGCGAGCGCGGGCCGTCCAGGCCTGTGTGGAGATGGGACGGACGCACGGGGTCCGGTCGCGTCGTGGCGGAGGGAGCCTTCGTGATCCGCGTCACCGCCCACAATCAGCTCGGCGCGGTCGCGCTACGCCGCTGGGTGCGCGTCCTCCGGTCAGCCCCCGGGTAGAGTCTCCTCGGTGCACGCGATCACCGAGGCCGTCACCGGGGTCATCGGGGACTACGGCCTCTATGCCGTCTTCCTGCTCATGTTCGTCGACGCGGTCTTGCCCGCCGCGAGCGAGCTCGTCATGGTCTACGGCGGCGCCGTCGCAGCGGGGGCTTTCGCAGGCTCGGACGTCACGTTCTTCGGGAGTCAGATCGAGTCGACGGGGTGGGCGTTCGTGGCCATCGCGCTGGCCGGCACCATCGGCTACACCCTCGGCTCGGTGGCCGGGTGGGCGATCGGGTTCTACGGCGGCCGGCCGTATCTCGAGAGGCACGGACGCTGGCTCCACGTCACGCCCGAGAAGCTCGACAAGACGGATGCGTGGTTCGAGCGTTACGGCGACGCCACCGTCTTCGTCACGCGAATGCTTCCGGTGGTCCGCTCGTTCGTCTCGATTCCGGCAGGCATCGGCGAGATGCCGCTGGGCCGCTACACCGTGCTGACGTTCCTGGGGACGCTTCCCTGGTGCTTCGGCCTCGCCGCGGTCGGAGTTGCGCTGGGCAGCCAGTGGGAGGAATTCCACGAGAGCTTCAGGTACGCGGACTACGCGATCATCGTGCTGGTCGTCGCCGGGATCGCAGCGGTCCTCTACCGGACGTACCGTCGCCGGGCCCGCAAGCGGGCGGTGGAGGAGCGATCCGCCGAGTGGACCGGCCGCTAGAATCGCCCGGCGTGCCAGTCGCTCGTAGATCCGGCCCGCGCGACTAGGCGATGGGAATCGCCCACGTCGACGTCAAGGCTCAGTACGCGCCGCTCCTCGACGAGCTGAAGGAACGCCTCGGCGGCGTGCTCGACTCGGGGCAGTTCATCCTCGGTCCCGAGGTGCGCTCGTTCGAGGAGGAGGCCGCGGCGTTCCTCGGGGCCCGCGAGGCCGTCGGAGTCGCCAACGGCACTGACGCGCTGATCCTCGTGCTCGAGAGTCTCGGGATCGGGCCCGGCGACGAGGTCGTCTGCCCGGCCTTCACGTTCTTCGCGACAGCCGAGGCGATCTCCCGCGTGGGTGCCACGCCGGTCTTCTGCGACATCGACCCTGCAACGCTCAACATCGACCCGGAGGACGTCGCCGCCCGGATCACTCCCCGAACCAAGGCGATCGTCGCCGTCCATCTCTTCGGGCGGCCGGCGCCGCTCGAGGCGCTGCCTCCGGGAGTGCCGATCGTGGAGGACGCCGCGCAGGCCTTCGGCGCAACCCTCGGCGACAGACGCGCGGGCACGCTCGGCGTCGCGGGAACCTTCAGCTTCTTTCCCACCAAGAACCTGTTCGGCCTCGGCGACGGGGGGCTCGTGGTCTCGAACGACGCCGGCCTGGCCGCGCGCGTGCGCCTCCTCCGCTTCCACGGCTCCAGTGACAAGGAACGCTTCGAGGCCGTCGGGCTCAACTCGCGCCTGGACGAGATCCAGGCCGTAGCACTGCGTCTCTTCCTCGGCCACCTCGACGGTTGGAACGCTGCCCGGCGCGAGGCGGCGGCGCGCTACGCACAGCTGGGACTGGGGCAGCTCTGCGAGCTGCCGCCGGACGACCCTGGTCACGTCTACCACATGTACGTGGTGCGCTCCCCCGGGCGCGACCGGCTCGCGAAGGTGCTGCGGGCGGCCGAGATCGGCTGCGCGACGTACTACACGACGCCGCTTCACCTGCAGCCGGTCTACCAGGCTCTCGCCTACGAGCCCGGGAGCCTGCCAGAGACGGAGCGCGCCGCGCGGGAGACGATTGCCCTCCCTCTCTGGGCTGGGATCTCGGCGGCGCAGCAGGAGGAGGTCGTGGCCACCATCAGAGCGGGGATCGCGACTGGAGCGGCGCGTGAGGTTGCCTAGGCCGCTACCGAATCTGGCAGATCCCGCACAGCTAGACAGGTAGGAGCAACTCCACGAACCGGCCCGCGTCGCGGAAGACGCCGCCTGCGCCGAGCGACTGGTGATCTCGACCGGGGTTCAGGGCACGCCTCGCCGTGCCGATCTGGTTCTCGATGGAGCCGCAGCCGTCCGAGAGGCAGCCCGGATTCTGGCCGACGTGCCTCGCCGTTTTCGTCGCCGGGTGGGTGGGCGGCCTGGCCGTCGGGTTTCTCTGGGGCCTGCTCGGAAGCTACGGCGCGACCTTGGAGCTCATGCGCGGCTTCGGCGCGGCGCCGACGCACGGGGATCTCCTGGAGGTCATCGCCGTCACGGTGGTGGGCCAGAGCCTTCTTCGCGCTGCGGTCGGCGCGCTCGTTCTCCCGCGCCTCCTCGGCTGGGCGACCGGTGCGGAGATCTCTCGGCTTGACTCGGCGATCGCACTCGCTGCGGGCGGGCTCGCCAGTCATGGAGGCTGGTATGCACTCGTGCGATCCGGGGCGACCACGAGGCCGGTTCTCTCCTTCCTCATGATGCTCGTCGGATTCCTCGTGAGCGTCTGGATCGTTCGGACGGCCGTGTCGGAACCCTCCCGCACGGGGGCGTCTGTCGTGCTCGTCGCCCCCGCGGTTGCGGCCCTCGTCCTTGGCTGGCTCCTCCTCTCCGGCGACCGCGGGGGCGAGCGGCTCGACCGCTTTGACTACCAGGCCGCCTCGCTGGCGGCGCAGGACTCCTTCGTCGCCCTCTACCAGCAGGTCGAAAGCTCCGGACGGAGCGGACCCGGGCTCGACATGACGACGTCCGGTGTTCAGGAGAACTTGCGTGAGGCGGCCGCCGACCTCGAACGAGCCGGCCCGCCCGAGGTCGAGCTCGATGACGCGCATCACGACCTCGCCAACGGCCTGCGAGCGTTCGCGGACGGGCTGGAGGAGCTCGAGGACTACCCGGCCGGAAGCGATCCGGCCCTGGTGCTCCCGTCTCTGGCCGGCCTGGAGCAGATCCGCACGGCGCTGCTCGAGCTCCAGGCGGCCGGCTACCGCGTCGACGTGCAGGCGTGGCGGCTCACGCTCTGACGGGCCGAGCCTCCTTCTCCGTATAAGCTTTCCTTATGGACACGCGCCAGCTGGCGACGTTCTGCGCGGTCGTCGAGCGCGAAAGCTTCTCGCAGGCCGCCGAGCGGCTTGGCGTGACTCAGCCCGCGGTCAGCCTCCAGGTGCGGGCGCTCGAGGAGCGCCTCGGGGTGAAGCTGCTCGACCGGACCGGCCGGCGCGTCGAGCCGACCGAAGCCGGCCGGCGGCTCTACCGGAGCGCGCAACGGCTGCTGCAGGTGGAGGAGCAGCTGCTCGAGGACGTCGCCGGCGCCGACGGCGGCCTCCTCACCGGGACGCTGGCGATCGGCGCCTCCACGGGACCCGGCGCCCACCTCGTCCCGCTCCTCCTCTGCGAGTTCCAGCTGAAGCACCCCGAGCTCCGGGTCTCGCTCTCGGTCTGGGACACCCAGGCGGTCACCGAGCGGGTCGCCGGCCGTGACGTCGAGCTCGGGGTCGTGGGCGCGGCGAGGCGGCATCGCTCGCTCGTCTTCGAGCCGCTCGCCCGCGACGAGATCGTCCTGGCGGTGCCCCCCGGGCACCCGGCTGCGGGCGGCGAGGTCGCAGTCGACGACCTGCGCGCGGAGACGCTGCTGGTCATGCAAGAGGGCGCCGGCGTTCGGCAGGTGGTCGAGGAGGAGCTGCGCCGGGCAGGACTTCGGCTTCGGAGCCTCGACCCGCGGCTGGAGCTGGGCCTGCAGGAGTCGGTGAAGAGCGCCGTCGCGGCTGGGTACGGCGTCGCGTTCATCTCGCGCACGGCGATCGAGGGCGAGCTCGAGGCGGGCACGCTCGGCTTCGCCCGGGTCACGGGGCTCGAGCCGTCGCGACAGCTCTACGTCGTCCGGGCGAAAGGTCGCTCGCTGACGCGGGCGGCCGAGGCCTTTCTGGAGTTTTCCCGCGCCCGGGTCGCCGCGTGATCGTCCGCTGGGGCCTCGACAGCTATCCCGACGTGCTCGCGGAGCTCGGGATCGAGCGGCCGCTCCTTATCACCACGCGCAGGTGGGATCACCTGCAGCTGCCGGTCGCGGCGCGGTTCTCCGGCGTTCGCCGGCATGTTCCGCGGGAGACGGTGGAGGAGGCGGTCGCTGCCGCCGACAGCGCCGACGGCCTCGTCGCGCTCGGCGGCGGGAGCGCCATCGACACGGCGAAGGCGGTCAGCGCGGCCACCGGCCTGCCGGTGGTCTCGATCCCGACGACCTACTCGGGCGCCGAGTGGGCAACCGGGTTCGGCGTCCGTGACGAGGAGCGCGGAGTCAAGGTCGGAGGAGGAGGAGCCCGCGTCGAGGGCATCGTCTACGAGCCCGAGCTGACGCTCGGGCTTCCCCGGGAGGAGACGGGCGGCACGGCGCTGAACGCCCTCGCCCACTCGGCGGAGGCTCTCTACGTCACCGGTCGGAACCCCGACGCCGACCGCGAGGCGCTGGCCGGCGCCCGTCTCATCGCCTCCTCGCTGCCGCGGGTGCTTGCGAACGGGGAGGACGTCGAAGCCCGGCGCGGACTTCTCGAGGGCGCCATGCACGCGGGCGCGGCGCTCGCCGGAGCGGGGCTCGGCCTCGGCCACGCTATGGCGCAGGCCCTCGGCGGCCGCTACGGCATCTCACACGGGGCGGCCAACGCCGTCTGCCTGCCGCCCGCCCTCCGCTTCAACGAGCCGGTTGCAGCGGCCGAGATCGAGCGCTTCGGCGAGGCGATCGGCAGTCCGCGCGACGCCGCCGGGAAGGTCGAGGAGCTGGCCCGCCTGGCCGGGTTCGAGCGGCTCCGAGACCTCGGCGTCCCGGAGCCGGAGCTTCCGCTCGTCGCGGCCGCGGCGGCCGAGCGCGCCGGCGCGAAGGCGAATCCTCGGCCCGCCTCGCCGGAAGAGATCGCCGAGCTCCTGCGCGGAGTCTGGTAGGAATTCGGCCGTGGCCGAGGACTGGCGCATCACGGTCGACTTCGACGACGAGGGTGACGGCACCCAGCTCGTCGAGTGGCTCGCCGCCCGGCGCTTCGAGTCGGAGGAGCTCGAGCGCCTCGGCGGGCGCGTCGCAGTGAGCAGGGACGGGCCGCGCGTCTTCCTCTACGCCGACACGGAGGCGCTCGCCCGCGACGCCGACGGCATCGTGCGGGCGCTCCTTTCCTCGGAGGGCCGTGCTGCCACGATTGCGCTGGAGCGCTGGCATCCGGTCGAGCAGGACTGGGAGGACGCCGGAATCCCGCTTCCGCAGACGGACGAGGAGGTCGACGCCGAGCGAGAGCGCCAGCAGGCGCGCGAGGCGGCGGAGTCGCTCGAGAGCGGCCACGCCGAATGGGAGGTCCGGATCTCCCTCCCGAGCCGCGAGGCGACCCACCACCTCGCGGACCGCCTCGAGGCCGAGGGGGTCCCGGTGACCCGGAGAGCGACCTTCCTCCTCGTCGGGGCCGTGAACGAGGACGAAGCGACGGCGCTCGCCGAGCGCCTACGCACCGAGGCTCCAAAGGGCGCGAGCGTCGAGGTGGAGCCGGGCGGCGCCATGGTCTGGGAGGTCAGCCCGCGGAACCCGTTCGCCGTCTTCGGCGGCCTCGGCGGCTGACAATGGCCTGCGGGTCGGCTAGGCTTCTTTCGACCCGGTACCGCGACGAGAGGAGGTCGACAATGGAAGTTGCCAGTCTGTCGTCCTTGCGCGGTCCCGACGGCTTCTTCTAGCAGCCGAGCCTCCCAAGCCACGTTCGAGACCGCGCGAGACCGCGTTCTCAGCCCCTGCACGAGCAAAGGAGTCTCAGTTGTCGTTCGACCTGAACGCGCTCGGGTGGAGCCCGAGCCGAGCAGCAGAGTTCGAGGCGCACGCCGCCGTCGGGCTCGTTCCCGCCCGCGTTGCCGCGCAGCATCGTGGCGGCTACGTCGTCTATGCCCAGAGCGGCGAGCGGCCCGCCGAGGTCGTCGGCCGCCTGCGTCACTCCGCGGTCGCCGCGGCCGACCTGCCCGCCGTTGGCGACTGGGTGGCCACTGCCGACGGGCCGAGCGCGGCCGCCGCCTCCATCCAGGAGGTGCTCGACCGCTCGACCGTGTTCTCCCGGAAAGCGGCGGGGGAGGAGGTCGAGCAAGTCGTGGCCGCGAACGTGGACGTCGTCTTCATCGTCAGCGCCTTTGGCGACGACCTCAACCTCCGGCGGCTCGAGCGTTACCTCGCCTCGAGCTGGGAGAGCGGCGCCCAGCCTGCGATCGTCCTCAACAAGAGCGACCTGGCGGTCGACCTCGGCGCAGAGGTCGCGGAGGTCGAGTCCGTCGCCTTCGGTGTGCCTGTGCACGTCGTCAGCTGCCTCGGCGGCGTCGGGCTCGACGAGTTGGAGCCGTACCTCGCCGGCAACAGGACGGCAGCGCTCCTGGGCTCGTCCGGCGTCGGCAAGTCCTCGCTCCTCAACGGTTTGCTCGGGTGGGAGCGCCAGCAGGTGCAAGACCTTCGCGGCGACGGCAGGGGCCGCCACACTACGACGTACCGCGAGCTCGTGGTCCTCCCCGGAGGCGGGCTCGTCCTCGACACCCCGGGCATGCGCGAGCTCGGCCTCTGGGCAGCTGGTTCGGGGGTCGACGAGACGTTCGCCGACGTCGCGGAGCTGGCACTCCGGTGTCGCTTCGCCGACTGCGAGCACGAGACGGAGCCGGGCTGTTCCGTGCGTGCCGCGATCGCCGAAGGCCTGCTCGCCGAGGAGCGCCTCGAGAGCTACCGGAAGCTCCAGCGGGAGCTGCGGCACATGGAGCTGAAGACCGACCCGCGCGCGCGGGCGGAGGCGCGCCGCGCGCGCCGTCGCTTCGCCCGCTCGCTGAGGCGAAGCGCCTACTGATCGCCATGGACCTCGGACGGACATTCGAGACCGGTCGCCTGTCCCGGGTGGGCATCTTCCGCCCGCTCCGGATCAGGGACTTCGCCCTGCTCTGGGCCGGGGCGATGGTCTCGCTGATGGGGGACGGCGTCTACATCGTCGCGATCGCGTGGCAGGTGTACGCGCTCTCGGACTCGCCGACCGCGCTCTCGCTGGTCGGGCTGGCGTGGACGCTTCCGCTCGGCCTCTTCGTGCTGGTCGGGGGAGTCATCTCCGACCGGTTCGAACGCCGCCTCATCATGATCGCCGCCGACATCGTCCGTGCCGGAGCGGCCGCGGCGATCGGCGTTCTCTCCCTCACGGGTGCCGTGGAGCTCTGGCATCTCATCGCCCTCGCGGGCGTCTTCGGAGTTGGAGAGGCGTTCTTCGGCCCCGCCTTCACGTCGATCGTGCCCCAGATCGTCCCGCGGCAGCTTCTGCTGCAGGCGAACTCGCTCGACCAGTTCATCCGGCCGTTCGCGTTCCTGCTCGTCGGCCCGGCCTTGGGCGGCTGGATCGTGGCCGCCTTCGGCCCCGGCGAGGCCTTCCTGCTCGACGCCGGGACGTTCCTCGTCTCGGCGACGGCGATCTTCCTGATCAAGCGCCGGCGCGGAGTGCAGCGGGCAGCAGAGGAGGCCGGGACGTCGATGCTCCGAGATCTGCGCGAGGGGCTCTCGTTCGTTCGGGCTCACGCCTGGCTCTGGGCGACGCTGCTCGCCGCCGCCGTCTTCCTGCTTGCCTACTGGGGCCCGGTCGAGGTGCTCGTCCCCTACCGCGTTCGGAACGAGCTGGGCGGCAGCGCCGGCGATTTCGGCCTGGTGCTCGCCTTCGGCGGCCTTGGCTCGCTCCTGGCCGCGCTGACCCTCGGCCAGCGGGGCCTCCCTCGCCGCCACATCACGTTCATGTACTCGGCATGGACGATCGGGTCGCTCGCGCTCGTCGGGTTCGGGCTCGCGGGCGCCGTCTGGCAGCTACAGGCGATCAGCCTGCTCGAGGGGATGTTCTTCACGGCAGGGATGGTGGTCTGGGGGACGCTCGTGCAGACGCTCGTTCCGGGGGAGCTGCTCGGCCGGGTGACGAGCCTCGACTGGTTCGTCTCGACGAGCCTGGTTCCCATCTCGTTCGCGCTCACGGGCCCCGTGTCCGCGGCGCTGGGTGCGCAGACGACGCTGGTCGCGGCCGGCATCGCGGCGGCGCTGGCCACGATCGTCTTCCTGTTCATCCCGGGCGTGCGCGACACCGAGCGGGACGACAGCATGCGCGACGCTCGCGCGACGACCTAGCAGGGCCCGGGCTCGACCGAACCGGTGCCCGGGCTCGTCAGGTGACGGACAGCGGCTCCGGAACCGATCTGAAGGCAGTAGGAAGCCGTGTCGGCGGCGACGAGTGTGACGCCGGTCGGCACCGTCGCCCCGACGTAGGTGCCAGTGGTGGCGAAGAACGATTCCACGCCGGTGCGCGCGACGAGCAGCGTTGCGTCGGACGCCGCCTCCGAGGCGGCGTCCTGCGCGGCCGCTCCCGAGGGGCCGACGGTCTCCTCCGACGAGCGCATGAAGAGATAGCCGCCGACGGCGAGAGCGGCGAGGAGCGAGATCAGAGCCAGCGAGCGCGTCATGGGTCCCGATATCGACCTTGGCGGCCTTCGCCTTGATCGCAAATAAGCAAGTCTAATGTGTGGGATTAGGAGACCGGTGGTATAGTCCGAATCGTCATGGGCGAGCCCATCTCCGTCGACGTGCTCGTGGTCGGAAGCGGCGCCTCGGGGCTCGCCGCCGCCGTGTCCGCTGAGCGCGCGGACGCCCGTGTGGCGCTCGCGGCCAAGGCGTCGCTCCAGTCCTGCAACTCGGCCAAGGCCCAGGGTGGGATCCAGGCGGCGTTCGGCGACGACGACTCGCCCGAGCAGCACGCCGACGACGTCTGGCGAAGCTCGCACGAGACCGCGAACATGGCTCTCGTTCATGTGCTCACTTCGGAGGCTCCCGGCACGATTCACTGGCTCGAGGAGCACGGCGTCGAGTTCACCCCCTCGAACGGCGGCTACCGGCTCGCGCGCTGCGGCGGTGCGAGCCGCAAGCGCCTGCTCCAGGTCGGCGATCGCACGGGCCTCGCGATCACGGCCGCGCTGCGTGCTTCCGTCGAGGCCTCGAGCACGCTGACTCTCCCCAAGTCTCCCCTGCTCGACCTCGAGCCCACGGGCACCCGGTGGCGAGCCCGCTGCGGGGAGCACCTCGTGGAGGCCGGCGCGGTCGTGCTCGCGGCCGGCGGTCGCTGCTTCCGCGAGGCCGAGGAGCGGGGCGAGCTCACGACCAATCACCCGGGCGCCACCGGCGAGGTGACCGAGATCGCACTCGGCCTCGGCGCGGAGGCGCGCGACCTCGACGCCCTCCAGTACCACCCGAACGGCGGTGCGTGGCCGGAGACGATGCAGGGGTACTCGATTCCCGAGACCACCCGCGCGTACGGAGCCGTCCTCCTGAACGCCGAACGGGAGGAGTTCACCGACTCCCTCGGGCCGCGGGACGAGGTCTCCCAGGCGATCTTCGACGAGGTCGAGCGGGGCCGCGGCGTCGAGAGCCCGGACGGGCGTCCGGCGGTGTGGCTCGACACGACCCGGATCTCCCCCGACGACGCTGCGGTGTCCCTGCCGTACATGGTCCGGCGCTACCGCGCGGGTGGCATCGACCCGCTCACCGAGCCGATCCTCGCGTACCCGGTGCTCCACTACCAAAACGGCGGCCTGACCATCGACGAACGCGGGGAGACGACGGTGGAGGGCCTCTTCGCCTGCGGCGAGATCGCCGGCGGTACGCACGGGCGTAACCGGATGATGGGCAACTCCCTGCTCGAGTGCTGCGTCTTCGGCCGCCGCGCGGGCAAGGCCGCCGCGGAGAAGGCGAGGGGCTGATGGCGGTTGCCACCGATCTGCAAAAGGTCGTCGAGGACACCGCCGCCCACCTGTATGTCTGGGCGCTCAAGGACATCCCGCAGGACCTCCGCGACGCGCTCGCCGAGGCCGCCGGAACGGAGACCTCGGTGCCCGGCCAGCGCGTCCTGCAGACGATCCTGCGCAACGTCGACGTGGCCGAGGAGGAGCGCAACCTCGTCTGTCAGGACACCGGGATCGCCGTCTACTACTGCCGGGTCGGCGAGCACTTCCCGCTGCACCCGGCGCGGATCTACGAGGCTCTCTACGACGGCACCGAGCGCGCGACTGTCGAGCACCCGCTGCGCTCGAACACCGTGCACACGCTCACGCGGGAGAACACCGGCCAGAACGTCGGCCACAGGGTTCCGATCGTCCACTGGGACTTCGTTGCGGACTGGGACGGCCTCGACGTGAAGTGCGTCCCCAAGGGCTCGGGCTCCGAGAACATGAGCTTCCTGAAGATGTGCGTCCCTGCCGACGGCGTCGCCGGGATCAAGCGCTTCGTGCTCGACTCGATCGTCGGCGCCGGGGGGAAGCCCTGCCCGCCCGGGATCGTCGGCGTGGGCATCGGCGGCTCGGCCGACTACGCGATGCACCTCGCCAAGGAGGCGATCGCAAGGCCGGTCGGCACACGGAACCCCGATCCGCTCGTCGCTCAGCTTGAGGACGAGCTCAAGGACCTCCTGAATGAGACGGGCATCGGCCCGATGGGGCTCGGCGGCGACGTCACCGTGCTCCAATGCCACGTCGAGCACGCGGACACGCACATGACCCTGAACCCAGTCGCCGTCAACTACCAGTGCTGGGCCGCACGTCGCGCCACGGCGCACATCGGCGCCGACGGCGCCGTCGACTTCGACCGGGAGGCGTGATGGCCGAGCGGCGACTCACCTTCCCTGCGTCCGAGGACGCCGTGCGCGAGCTCCGCGCCGGCGACTCCGCGCTCGTCGACGGGCACGTGATCGGCATTCGCGACCGCACGCAGGTCCGCATCTTCGACCAGGGTGTCGCGCCGCCGCTCGACCTTACGGGCGCCTTTCTCCTGCATACGGCGCCCGGCGTGCGCAAGGTGGCCGAGGGCAAGTACGAGAAGGTCTCCATCGGCACCACGACCAGCGCGCGCATGGTGCGCTTCACGGAGCCGCTGGGCCGCGACTACGGCGTCCGCGCCATCTGCGGCAAGGGCGGGCTCCCCGACGAGGCGATCGAGCCGATGCGCCGCTACGGGATGGTCTACTTCGCCATCGTCGGCGGCGCCGCGGCGCTCGAGACGACCCAGATCGAGGAGATCGAGGAGGTCTACTGGGAAGAGCTCATGCCCGAGTGCCTCTGGAAGTTCCGCGTCAAGGACTTCGGCCCGCTCACGGTCGCCATCGACGCGCATGGAACCTCGCTCTACCACGACGTCCAGGAAGAGGCCAAGAAGCGATTGGAGGATCTCTATGCCCGGCTTTGACGGCTTTCTCGAGGTACCGGCCCGCTCGCCGAAGCCGCGCGTCAAGGGGCTCACGCACGTGCTCGACAAGGGGATAAGCCTGGCCGACATCGAGGGCCTGTTCGACACGGCCGGCGACTACGTCGACATCGTCAAGCTCGGCTGGGGCACCTCCTACGTGACCCGGAACCTCGAGAAGAAGATCGCGCTCTACCGCTCGTTCGAGACCCCAGTCGTCTGCGGCGGGACGCTCTTCGAGGCCGCCGTCGCCCGCGAGAAGCTCGACGAGTACAAGCGCTGGCTCACCGACAACGGGCTCGCCCACGTCGAGGTCTCCGACGGAACCGTCGACCTCCCGCGCGAGCAGAAGCTCGAGCTCATCGCCGACCTGGCCCAGGACTTCGTCGTCCTCTCCGAGGTAGGCTCGAAGGACGCCGAGGTCGTCTTCCCGCCCTACCAGTGGGTCGAGTGGATCCGGGAGGACCTCGACGCCGGCGCGTGGAAGGTGATCACCGAGGGTCGCGAGACCGGCACCGCCGGCATCTACCGGCCCTCCGGCGAGATGCGCACGGGCCTCATCGACGAGATCGTCCACGAGATCGACGTCTCGGACGTCGTCTTCGAGGCGCCCGGCACCGCCGCTCAGGCGTGGTTCGTGCAGCGGTTCGGCCCGGAGGTCAACCTCGGCAACGTCCCGCCGGAGGAAGTGATCTCGCTCGAGACGCTCCGCCTCGGGCTCCGCGCCGACACATTGAGGGAGGTGCTACTGCGTGACGAGCCTGCGGCTGTCACTGACTGAGACCGAGATCGAGGCGCTGCCGGCCGAGGACGTCCTCCGCTGGGCCTCCGAGGAGTTCGGCGACCGTCTCTGCCTCTCGTGCTCGTGGCAGAAGCAGTCCTCGGTCCTCGTTCACATGGTCTCCGAGCTGGGGCTCGACGTGGACTTCGTCGAGCTCGACACGCACCTCTTCTTCAAGGAGTCCTACGAGACCCGCGAGCGGCTCGTCGAGCGCTACGGGATCAGGCTCATCGTCCCCGAGGTCCTGACGATCGCCGAGCAGCACAAGCGCGAGGGCCCGAACCTCTGGGAGACGAAACCCGACCACTGCTGCCACATCCGCAAGGTCGAGCCGCTGCTTCGGCTCCTCGAGCCGTACGATGCCTGGGTCTCCGGCATCCGTCGCGAGCAGGCGCCGTCGCGCGCGAACGCGCGGAAGGTTCAGCGCTCGGAGCGCTACGGCGTCTGGAAGGTGCTGCCGCTGGCGGACTGGAGCGAGAAGGACGTCTGGCGGTACATCCTGCAAAACGAGATTCCCTACAACCCGTTGCACGACGTCGGCTACCGTTCCATCGGCTGCATCCCCTGCACGCGGCCGACCAGGCCCGACGAGGAGGAGCGGGCAGGCCGCTGGTCGGGGTCTGACAAGCTCGAGTGCGGCATCCACGTGGAGAACAAGGACACCCTAGGAGGATCGGTTTGAGCGAGCACATCTACGCGCACGAGCACCCGGAGTCCGACCGCGCGCGCGGCGGCGGGTTCACGCTCTGGTTCACGGGGCTCTCGGGCTCCGGCAAGACCACGATCGCGCATCTCGTCGGCCCGGCGCTCGACGAGCGCGGCCACGTCGTCGAGTACCTCGACGGCGACACCGTCCGCACGCACCTCTCGAAGGGGCTCGGCTTCTCCAAGGAAGACCGTGACACGAACATCGAGCGGATCGGGTGGGTCGCCTCGCGCATCACCAGGCACGGCGGCACCGCGATCACGGCGGCGATCTCGCCGTACGTCGAGACGCGCCAGAAGGCGCGGGAGATGGTCGAGCAGTTCGGCCCCTTCGTCGAGGTCTTCGTCAAGGCGTCCGTCGAGGAGTGCGCACGGCGCGACATCAAGGGCCTCTACGCGAAGGCCTTCGCCGGCGAGATCAAGGGTTTTACCGGCGTCGACGATCCGTACGAGGAGCCCGAGAGCCCGGAGATCGTGGTCGACACGGAGTCGCAGACCCCCGAGGAGAGCGCGCAGATCGTCGTCCAGCGGCTCGAGGAGCTCGGGCTGGTCGGGGCGGAGGTGCGCGCGTGAGCATGAGCGTCACGACCGACCACCTCATTCGCCCGCACGGCGGCGTGCTCGTCGAGCGCGCAGGCGCGCGCCCCGACGACGTCGACTCGCTCGAGGCGATCACGCTGACCTCGCGCGAACTCGCGGACCTCGACATGCTCGCCTCCGGCGCGCTCTCGCCGCTCACCGGCTTCATGGGCCGCGAGGACTACGAGGGCGTCGTCGAGTCGATGCAGCTCGCGAACGGCCTCCGTTGGGCGCTCCCGGTCTGCCTGTCGGTCGACGAGACCCCGAAGGGCGAGCGCGTCGCTCTCGCTGACGGGTCGGGCCGGCGGCTGGCTGTGCTCGAGGTCGAGGAGGTCTACGCCTACGACAAGGAACGCGAGGCCGAGCAGTGCTTCCGCACGGCCGACGGCGAGCATCCCGGCGTCGCGCAGCTCTACGCGCAGAAGAGCTCCTACCTCTCAGGCCCGGTCACCGTCTTCGAGCGGATCGAGCCCGAGTTCCCGGAGCTCCACCGTGACCCCGCCGACACGCGGGCGCTCTTCGCCGAGCGCGGCTGGAAGCGCGTCGTCGGCTTCCAGACGCGCAACCCGATCCACCGAGCGCACGAGTACCTGACGAAGTGTGCGCTCGAGACCGTCGACGGCCTCCTCATCCACCCGCTCGTCGGCGCGACGAAGTCGGACGACGTCCCCGTCGACGTGCGGGTCAAGGCGTACGACATCCTCGTGGACGGCTACTACCCCGCCGAGCGCGTCGTCGTCTCCGCGTTCCCGGCCGCGATGCGCTACGCCGGGCCGCGCGAGGCGATCTGGCACGCGATCTGCCGCAAGAACTACGGCTGCTCGCACTTCATCGTCGGCCGTGACCACGCCGGCGTCGGGAGCTACTACGGCACCTACGACGCCCAGCTCATCTTCGATGAGTTCGAGCCGCACGAGCTGGACATCGAGCCGATGTTCTTCGAGCACTCGTTCTGGTGCAAGGTCTGCGGCCAGATGGCGACGCCGAAGACGTGCCCGCACGGCGACGACGACCACGTCTTCCTCTCGGGCACGAAGGTGCGCGAGCTGCTCTCGGCCGGCGAGCTGCCGCCGGAGGAGTTCACGCGTCCGGAGGTGGCCGAGATCCTGATCGAGGCGTATCGCGGTTAGCCCGCAAGCGGGTGGCCGCCGGGTCGCTTAGACCCGGACGAGGTGGCGAAGGACGCGCTCGGCGAAAGCTCCGGGCTCGCGCTCTTTTTGCGGGAGCCAAACCGAGCGCACGTAGTCGATGACGTGAGCCCCGTCGGGAGCCTCGATCGGGATGACCTCCTCCGGAGGGTCGCCCCCAGCGGCGAGCGCGCGGAACACCTCCCACTCACGACGCTTCCGGCGGGTGCGGGTCGTCGTATCGAAATTCGTGTCGGTCCAGTGGTCGAACTCGTCGGCGTCAAGGTACTTGAGCTCGACGCAGGACCAGTTGGGAAGGACGATCCGGTCGACCTCGCGCGGCAGGACGGGCTGCTCCCACTCCATCGCCTTGACGAAGCTGTATCCGGGCCGGTTGGGCCATCCCCACGCTTCGCAGTTGGCGAGCCCGAGGTCGAGGAACGCTCGCCGGTCGTCGACGATGTAGAGGGGAAAGCGCGGGATCTTCACGACCGCGTCGGAGGCCTCGAGCTGCCAGGCGAGGTCGCGCAGCGTGCTGACGGCCGTGTCGGTCAACACCATGTCCGCGTCCCACTTGAGCGCGTAGCGCGTGCGCACGTGCGAGAACGACCAGTTGTAGAAGTAGACCAGACTGTGCAGGGACGAGGCCGGCGTGCCGAGGTGCTCCTCGCCGCAGCGCGCCACCGAGAAGGGATACGAGTGGATCTCGAGTCGGTCGTCGGCGCCCGCCTCGGCGGCGGTCGCGCGCGCGGCGTCGACCGTCCCGTCAGTGGAGCCGTTGTCGATCAGGACGACGCGTTCAGAGGCGCGGAGAAGCGGGGGAAGCACCCACGGGAGGGCCCGCTGCTCGTTCTTCGCCCGAACCACCGCGGTGAAGCCGGGGGCGGGCGTTCCCTCCGCCCAGCCCCAGCGGATGTCGTAGTCGGCCTGGTTCTCGAGGTTGGTCAGGACCGGCGACCTGGAGTGGCCCACGCGCCGCGCGGCCCCAGCCTCGAGCCAGCCTTCGACGGTCTGTACGCGCCGTGCCATCCCGTGTAGCTGGCCGATGCGCGTATGCCTGTCGATGGTTTCCTGGATCAGTGGAACCAGCGGCGCCACTTGCTCGCGCCATCCCGCCAGATCGTTCTCGTCGGTCGAGGGCTGGACCGGCTCGTAGCCATACTCCGTGAAGTCCGCCGCGTAATGGCTGTTCAGCGCCTCGGCCGTGGGTGCGTCGAAGGCCGCGCGCGGCATGGGGAGGGGCGTTCGGTTCTCGTGTCTCGTCTCGGTCGGCCAGATGTCGGCGGGGACGTGCGCGCGGAGGAGCGTGAGCGTCTCGTCGAGCGACTCCAGTCGCCCCACATGGCCGAGGGGCAGCTGAGTGACGAGATCGTGCTGAACCGCCCAGTGCACGTCGACCGCTTTTCCGGCCGCCACTGCCGCGACGAAGCGCCGGAAGTCGTCCACGGCATCCTCGGGAGAGCGCAGGATCCCCGGGAACCATGATTCCTTCCCGTACTCCGTGAGGAAACGAGGCTCGCGCAGGAGCAGCTTCGACTGCCAGGCGGACCAGAGACGCTGAGCGGGATCCCGTACGATCGAGAAGCGCAGCCACCCTTCCTCGGTGAGCACCCGCTCGCGCTCCTCGCCCTGGTAGTCGGCCAAGCGCCGGCCGGGGCCCCAGAGGCTCATGTCGTGCACGGTAAGCGTCGGCGACACCTCTGATAGCGACGACTGGTCGAATGTTTCCAGCGGAATACCCGCCACCTCTGCCAGGATCCAGAGCACGGTCGAGCAGCCCGTCTTGGGGATCGGCAGGAACACGACGCGGTGCTCGGGGAGAACAACTGTCCGCAGCTCCACGTGCTGGGCGAAGCTGAAGTCGGTCTCCCCGGGCCCTGAAGGATCGAGCTCGTGATCGTCCAAAGCGGCGGGGCGTGCCGCCGACGTCACCGCATTGAGGCTGTCCGTGACTTCCACGTCAACAGCCCAGTTTACGCCACCGTTCTGAGCGCCCGACAGCATGATGGCGAGGCCGGATGGCCCCTTACTCTGCCGACGGCTCTCGAGCAGACCGAGCCGGTCCTCGCGCTAAGCTGCTGGCGATGAGCACTCCCGTGGAGCATGATCACACTGCAGCCGTAGAAGCTCACGGGGCGCCCTCGCAAGCCCGCACCCTCGTTCTCGTCGTCGGCTCGGGCCGGAGCGGGACGAGCCTTTTCACCGGGATCATGCAGCGGCTCGGGTTTCACGTCCCCCAGCCGGAGGTGACCGCGGACCCTACGAACCCGCGCGGCTTTGCGGAATCGAAATGGGTGGTGGACTTCCACGCGACGCTCCTTAGCCGCGCCGGGGTACATGTGTCGGACGCGAGGCCGACCGCCTGGGCGCAGACCGCCCGCGTTGCGGTCGACGAGGACGTGCGGCGCAAGCTGCGCGAATGGCTAGCCGGGGAGTTTGCGAACGAAGACCACGTCATCATCAAGGACCCGCGTCTCTCCTGGTTCTTGCCCCTCTGGCGGCAGGCCGCGCTCGACGTCGGTGCCTCGCCCAGGTTCGTCACCGTGCTGCGCCATCCAGCGGCGGTGGTCGAGAGCAAGCAGCGGTCCTACGGCACCTGGCAGAGTGACGTCGAGCGCACCGCAGGCTGGATCAACCAGGTGCTGTTCACTGAGCGTGCGACGCGCGAAGGCCCAAGGGCATTCGTCAGGTACGAGGACCTGCTCAACGATTGGACGGTCGTGACAGCCCACGTCGGCGAGGTTCTCGATCTGGCCGTCGTCCGCGACGCGCCCGCGGCGACCATCGTTCAGACTCACGATTTCGTCGACCGATCGCTAAGCCGCTCCCGCTCGGGCTGGGGGGATTTCGAGATCCCCGAAGGGCTTCGCACCCTGGCGGACGGCGTCTGGGAGCTCGTCTCCGGGCTCGCGAATGCGGACGCCGACGATTCGAGCGCGGTGGAGCTCTTGGAGGCGGAGCGCCTCGCCTACATCGAGTTGTACGAGGATGCCGAGGCGATTGCCCAGTCGTCGATCGCTGCAGCGGCACGGACGCTGGCCGGCCAGGGCATGGCGGTGCGCGCACTCAAGAAAGTGCCCAAGCGCATCCAGCGGAGGATTCCGCAAAGTTGGCGTGTCATGGCGACCCGCACGCTCTCGCGTGGCACATGAGCCCGTCGCGGCCTTTCGCGCCACAGATCGCTGATCTGCTTCATCGACGCCTTGGTAACGGGCGGCAAGACGTGGTACGCACGGCCAGGCCGGTACAGAGCCATTCGGCGTGAATGAAGCCAGCCGTGACCCTCATACACGAGAACGACGAGACGCTCGACCCGGCTTCGGCGGAGTCGGTCCTGCCGTTTCCGTTCGCGGGTCTGCCGGCCGAGACCGAGAACGAGACCGTCCCCGACGCTCTCTTCGACGCGGACTTCTACGTGGCCCAGCTCCCCGACCCGGCGGAGGCTGCCGGGAAGGCCCGCAAGCACTTCGCTGAGCACGGCCGGGCAGCGGGGTACGCCCCGAGCCTCGGCGCCGTCTACATCGGCGAGGCGATTCGTGAACGTGCCCGGACCTCCGAAACCCCGATGGGGGACATCGTCGGGCTCCTCCCGCTGCAGGCGAGGCGTCTGGCGAAGACCGAGCAGGTCTGGACGCGGCTGCGCTTCTGCGCCCACCCGCGCCTCTACAGCGCGCAGTTCGGCACGCGGGAGCTGGAGGCGCTGGGCGGCGAGTTCGACGTCGATCGCGCGGTGTCCCATTACCTCGCCCACGGCGTTCACGAGGGCAAGCGGTTGTGTGCCCTCTTCAACCCGAACTGGTATCTCGAGCAGTTGGAGGGCGGGGAGATCGAGATCGCGAAGAAGAGAGCTCCCTTCCTTCGACGGCTGACGATCGGATGGGAGAAGCGGATTGGGAAGGGTGACCCGTTTCTCCACTGGCTGGCCGTGGGCTGGAAATGGCGAATCGTGCCAACACCCCTCTTCCACCAGGGCTTCTACGAGGAGCGCTACCCGGAGATCACCACGTCCTACCCCTGGAGCTTCATCCACTATGTGAAGAGAGGGTGCTACGAGGAGGACCGGCTCGCGAGCCCGTACGGTCGCCACCACCCCGGCGGTGCGGATCCGCAGGCAAGGAAGCTTCAGGCCCCGCTGCTGCTGCGCGAGATGCTCTATCGCGCCGACGACTACGACCTGAGCTGGACCAGCTGGGCCGAGGAGGGCGCCCGAATCGCGCGGGCCAAGTACGAGGCGCTGGGCTCGGCGCGCATGACCGAGCTGGTGGCGAAGGCGGCCGCGATCGAGCCGCAGGTCCTCAGGCCGCGGCGGAAATACCCTGTCGCGGGCTTCCCGCCGTACCGCGGGCGACGCCTCTTCCTGGACCGCCAGGCCGAGGAGCTGCGCCGGGCCGTCGGGCGCGTGCACGTCGACGTCGTGGTCCTGGTGCCCGGGGGCGCCGCAGACGCAGTCTCGCCCGTACTGGAGCCGCTCGTGGCTCATTTGGGGTCCGATTCGCTCCTCGTGGTCGGCACCGATACGGCCGGGACCGCGGAGGAGAGCCGGGCGCCCGAGAAGGCATACCTCGACCTGCTGCCGTTTCTGGACGGAATGGCGGATGACTTCCGCGTCGATCTGCTCCTCGACCTGGTGCGCGGGCTGACTGCCGAGCGCATCGTCGTCGTGGGCAGCGAGCTCGGCTGGGAGTTGCTTGCCACGTACGGCCGGCAGCTCTCGGGGCAGGCCTCGCTTGGAGCGTTCCTGCCTTCGGCGAACGGCAACCCGGAGCAAACCCGATCCGGGCGGGCCGTCCTGCGGTTGCAGGAGTACTTCGCCCATCTCGACTGGGCGCTGGTCGACACTGCCCTCGCCGAACGGCTCGTTCCGCTGGGCGAGCATGCCGTCGAGCGCGCATTCGAGCTGCCGAGGAAACATCAGCGTGACTGAGGACGCACGAAAGCCGGACATCGCTGCGATCCTGATTGCGCATGCGGAAGGAAGCCTGGCGGGCATCTCATTCCGCAGCATGCTCGCCGCGGTGCGCGTTGCCGCCGAGGCGGGCCTCGACGTCGAGATGCTGGTGGTGCTCGACGACCCCGACGAGGAGACCCGGGGGGTCCTCGCGAACGTCGACACGCACGGGGCGCGCCTCCTTGAGGTCTCGTACGGTGACCAGGCACTTGGCCGCAACCATGGCGTTCGTGAGTCCCGCGGTCGCTTCATCGCGTTCCTCGACGGCGACGATCTGTGGACGGAGAACTGGTTGGTCGCAGCCCACGCCCTGTGCGCGGCGGAGGCCCGGACGATCGCCCACCCGTACGCGGACTGGGTCTTCGGCGAGCGCCGCTCGTTGAGCTTCCCGCCCGACCAGACCGACCCGCAGTTCGACCCCGCGACGCTGCGCGTTACGAACGCCTGGGACGCGCTCTGCCTGGCACCGCGGGAGGCATATCTCGACCACCCGTTCCAGGCACGCGCCCCCGACCAGGGTTACGCCTTCGAAGACTGGCTGTGGAACCTCGATACGGTCCGGGCCGGCTACGTCCATCGGGTGGTGCCCGACACGATCCACTTCAAGCGGAGCCGCTCGGGGTCGCAGTTTCGGCTCGCGACCGCCAACCAGTCCACGACCCGTCCCACGCCCTTCCACGATTACGCCTGGCTGCAGGAATGGGAGGCGGCACGGAAGGCGGAAGCACCGACGACGGCTGGGGCCGGGTAGGGATGAGTCACGTGGAGCGCAAGAACCCGCTCTCGGTCCGGTTGCTCCGCCTCCGGGCCCGGGTAATCCGAAACGGACGCGCACCGAATCGAGCGCTACGGCGCGTCAGGCAGCAGAAGCTCGCGCGACGCCGTGGGCGGTGGCAGCCGGATGTGGTCGTGGAGCGGACGAACCTCGGCCCTGAGATGGATGAGCTCGTCGCAGAGCTGAAGCGACGTCAGGCGCCGGTCGGCATCGACCCGGACTACGACCTTCTTCGCAACAACTTCGATCACACGAACTTCGCGCTTGAGGCGCAGAGGAAGAACAGGCTCAATCGCACTCCTAGAGACCCAATCGGGGTCTACTTCCGGAACGGGGCGAAGGCCGTCAACAACCCTGACATCAACTTCTCCATGGGGCGGTATCTGTCTCGCTACCCAGAGAGGCGGAAGAGCAGGGAGCATCCCTACCTCGCGTGGCTCAGGCACGGCAGAGACGCCGGAGAGATCGCCGACCCGGCGCCGGAAATCGAGAGGATGGCGCAGGTCCTGGATCTCTCGCCGAACGAGCTGGCCGATGCGCTGATCGAGAGGAGAACCGACCTCCAGCAGCGACTTCGTACGGGAACGCTCGGCGACATGTTCGCCCGGGCCGCCGAGGTCGATCCTCTGGTCGCCGCTGTGTGGCCGGAGTCCTCCCGGCCTGTCCTGGTTCCGGTGACGAGATCGATCACGGTGAAGCAGATGGCTGCGCTACACGCCTGCCCAGGAGGACGCCGGGTTCCGGCGCGCACGGGTGCTTCTCGTGATCCGCAAGCCTCGCTGGGGCGGTGGCCGGCGAATGGAGGGCCAGATCGCGCATGCCCTCGCGAACCGGGTCGCTCCGGAGGAGATCATCGTGATCTACGCCGATGAGGGCGGCGCCGCGCCGGCCGGTCGATTTCCCGACGGAGTGCGCGAAGTCGACTTCGCCGCACATACCGCCGACATGGACCCCGATTGGAAGGAGCACACCTTGGCGATGCTGGTGCGGTCCTTCCAGGCGGACTCGATCGTGAACGTCAACTCCGGCACGTTCCACCGCACGATGCGTACGTACGGCAATGCCCTCGCGGCAACTGAGCGCCTGTTCCCGATCTTCTTCTGCAACGAACAGAGCGCGATCGGAAACTGGTACGGCTGGCCGAGCATCCAGTTCTACCGGCTGTTCGACCAGGTCACCAACATCATCACCGACAGCGAGTACCTCGCGGGGTGGTTCGATGACATCTACCAGCTGGACGCTAGCTCGCGGGAAAAGGTCCGCGTGTTCCACGCCCCCGTCGACTCAACCCTTCCGGTGGTTGGCCGGGACGCGTCCTCACGCCCCGCAGATCGGCCGACAGTCTTCTGGGCCGGGCGTTGGGACCGACAGAAGAAGATCGGTCTTGTTTTCCAGATCGCCCGGCTCATGCCGGATATCGAGTTCCGGATGTGGGGCGAGTCCGTCCTGCAGCGCCAAACGCTCATGCAGCCGCCGGACAACGTGAAGGTCGAAGGCAAGTACGCCGCCTTCACGGATCTGAACCTCAACGAGGCCGATGTGTGGCTCTACACGTCCGCCTGGGACGGCGTGCCGACAATCCTGCTCGAGGTGGCGATGACAGGCGTCCCCATTGTCGGCAGCCTGGTCGGTGGCACCGGGGAGGTCCTGAGTGAGGCGGATGCATGGCCCGTGGCCGAGATCGACAACGCCGAGGAGTACGTCAAGGCCATCCGCGAGGTGCTCGCGGATCCAGCCGCTGCACGACGGCGTGCTCTTGCGTTGCGGGAGCGCCTGCTGCGTGAGCGCTCCGAGGCCGCGTTCGCTGAGGAAGTCACGGACCTGCTGCTGGTCGAGGGTGACGCCACACCATGAGCGGGACCGACCTCACAGTGGTCGTGACCGCCCACGACGAGACCGTTGTATGCGGTCCAACAATGCGGTCCGCCGACCTCGCGGTGGCCGAGGCCAAGGCCCGAGGCCACACGGTAGAGGCGATCGTAGCCTTGGACAAGGCGACTCCGGCGACGACCGCCTACTTCCACCAACCGCGGTTCGACCACTGGGAGCGCTGGGAGATGGTCGAAGGCGACCTCGGCCGGGTTCGCAACGCGATCGTCCCGCGGACGAAAGGGCGTTACATCGCCTTCCTTGACGCCGACGACCTCTTCAGCGAGAACTGGCTGGCCGAAGGGATCGCAGCCCTTGACGCCGCGACCGAGCGGGGAGAGCAGGCGATTGCGCACCCCGAGCTCAACGTCATCTTCGATGGGGGCAAGTCGGTCCGTCAGAACGTCGCCTCGACGTCTCCCCTGTTCAGTCCCTACATGTTGTACGTGCGCAATTGCTACGACTCGTTGTGCATGTCCCCGCGCGAGGCACATCTGGCAGTCCCGTACGTCCACCGGGACATCCCGAACGGTCTGTCGTACCAGGATTGGCAGTTCGCGATCGAGACCCTGTCGCGGGGGTGGCGTCACCTCGTCGTGCGGGACACGATCATCTTCAAACGCCGGCGTGACTACTCGCTGGTGGTCGAGAGCACCAACCGGAAGTCGATCGTTCGATCGCTTCCCGAGATGGCGATCGACCGAGTTCGCGACCTCGCCGGTTCGTGAGCCGGACGGGCGCACCCCGGACTGAAAGCGAGTCGTTGAGACTCCGAAAGCAGATCAACAGCACGCTGCTGCGGGCCACCGGGTTCCGGCTGACCCGCGAGACTCCGGAGCAGCGGCGGGAGGCCCTGGCGAAGGCAGCAGACGCCGCGGCACGAGCGACGCGGCGGCAGTCGAAAGCCGAGCTCCACAGACTGCGCGCGGAGCGGAACGCTGCACGCGCCGCGCTAGCCGAGCTGCGGCAGGTTGTGAAAGCGGAGAAGGCCAACCGTCTCCGACTTATCGACCAGGCAGCGCTGAAGTTCGTCGATGACGGGGATCGCCGCATCATCCAGGCGGTCACGTCCCGGACGATGACGGACACCGTGAGGCTCTTCGGAATGATCGAGGCTCTGCGTTACATCGTCCGGGCACGAGTGCCGGGAGAGATTGTCGAGTGCGGCGTGTGGCGAGGTGGAAGCATGCAGGCCGCGGCTCTCACGCTGCTCGAATGCGACGACACTGAGCGCGAGCTGCATCTCTTCGACACCTTCGAGGGCATGCCGCCGCCGTCTGATGCGGACGTGCGCCTCAAGGACGGTCAGCCAGCGGAGGAGATCATGCGGACCAGCAGCAAGGACACCACAATCTGGGCGATCGCAGGACTCGACGATGTCAAACAAGGGATGCTCGAAACGGGCTATCCGTCTGAGAAGGTCGTCTATCACCAGGGCCGCGTTGAGGAGACCATCCCGGACGGGGCGCCGGATCAGATCGCACTGCTGAGGCTCGACACCGACTGGTACGAGTCGACGCGTCACGAGCTGAACCACTTGTATGCCCGGCTCAGCCCTGGCGGGATCCTGATCATCGACGACTACCGATACTGGCAGGGTTCCTACCAAGCGACCCATGAGTGGCTCGACGAGACGCGCGAACCCGTCTTCCTTGTACCGATGGGACCCGCCTGCATCACGGTTAAGCCGTTCGCCCAGTGAGATGGAGTCGACTCCGGGTCGTGAGCTCAGGCCCTCAGGACTCCTGAGCGCCCGGCACGGCCGCACAATTCCAGGCCGTCGACCTTAATCACTTCTGGGGCGTCGATAACATGGCGAACATCCCATCCGGCGGCGCCCTGGACGTCAGCATGAGTAGGACCGCACCGATGAGCGACCTCTCAGGAGTCCCTAAGGGACAGGAAGTGGCAGCCTACGTGCGCCGCCTGCTTGTCGAGCATCCCAAGGACACGGTCGCCGACCGGCTCTGGGAGCACGTGCGGTCGAGCAGCGAGCTCCCAACCGAAATCGCTCGCGAGTTGGTGCGGCTCGAAGGACCCAAGCGCCTGCGCGCCGCGATCGCGCGAGGGGAGTTTCCTTCACCGACCGATCTTGCCGCAGTGGCGACGAGCGTCCTCCGACGGAAGCCGGTCACCGATGAGGAAACCGAGGCGCTTTTGAGCGCGTCCCGGGCCGATCTCGATCTCTCTGTGATGCTGTGCGATCGCACCGGGTACGTCCCCTGGGGCGGCGACGACAGGCACGATCTCCAGGCACTGCTCGACTCGCCGGCCTTGCGGCTCGATCCGCGTGTTCGCGATCAGATCGGTCGGCTCGTCGATGGGCCGAACCGCGAGGAAGCCCTGAGAAGTGAGCTGATGACCGCGTACCAGAGCTTCGCCATGCGTCACCGTGGACTTGCCGTCAACGACCCGCGGACCGGCGAGCAGGCGAGTTACCTCGGATACCTGCTCAACGCAGGCACCGTCGCGTATCGGTTCGGTGCCGAGGCCAACCCGGCATCCGATTTTTATCTCCTGGCCCGTGACCCCGCCGCCCGCCTTTGTTCGGTCTATCTCCCGGATGAAGACCTACTTCTCGACCTTCGCGCCGGCAATGTCCCTAGCCTTCCCCGCTGGCCGTCCGTCAAGGCTCTGCTGGCTAGAGCGCTGCTCACTCACGCCGGCCGTAACCGAGCACGCCATTCACTACCCGCACGACGATCCGGAGCAAAGCTGACGATCCGGGTCGGCGGGGCGGAGAACTTCGGCCACGTGCTGTTGAACTTCTACGGCGGACTCGCCCGCGAAGCGGAATTGGGCACCCTCTCGTCGGCAGAAACGGTGCTCCTGCTCGGGTCTGAGTTCTTCGGGCCTCTGACGGAGCTTTTCCCCGAGATCGACTCGGCAGCGATCACGCAGCGCGCTCAGGCCGGCACGTTCGGGCGACACATCGATAACCCTAACGAGCTGCTGATCCCGCTCGGCTCGACCCTGCTGTGGCCAGGCGTCATCGACCGCGTCGCGTCCCGGGCCGACGCGCTTCGAGGCGACCCTGTGGTTGCAGAGCTGTTGGAGCGGATGAGGGTCTGCCCGATCCGGCTCTACGTCGCCCTTCGCGTCGGGGACAAGTCCTGGGTCGACGCCGCCGAACAGTTGCCGCTTCTGATCGAGAGGCTGCTGAGCTGCCACCGGAACGCCTGCATCATGCTCGACGGATTCTCGGTGCCGTCGGGAGTGGATTACGCCACGGCGAGGTGGACGGATAAACAGGCGGAGTTGCGCGAGCTCATCGACACCGTGCGGGCCCGGGTCGCAGAGCCAGGACGGGTGCTGGATCTGATGGGACTCGATTTGCTCCGTAGCATCGCCGTCCTTCGCGACGCGACGTGCTATCTCTGCCCCGCCGGGACGGCCCATCACAAGATCGAGTGGTTCACCGACATCCCCGGGATCGTCTATGCGTCGGAGCAACTGATGCGGGACGGCCGGGATTCCCTGCCGGGGTGGAGAGTGCGCGACGCCTCGCGCGAACTACGAATCGTGGTCGGGCAGGACACCGACGCCGCGGACGTTCGCCTCTCGCGCATCGGTGACCGCCGATCCAGGCAGGCGAACTTCAGCTTGTCCTGGAAGCGGGTGTGGGCCGAGCTGGCTCCGATGCTAGAGTCGCCGGTCGGCGGTGATTCCGAAGGCTCCGATGCCTGACCCGGCGGCTCGGCGTCCTGCTTCGGACGGCCTCGCGAGCCTCGGCACGATGCGGGCGGCCGACGACTCGCTTGCCGCCATGCTGACGCAGAACTAGAAGGAGCTGCCGTGGCGAAGAAGACTGTGGGGGCCCCCGAAAAAGCGTGGCGCGAGCCCGACCCGTTCGCCGACTTCCCGAAGCCGAGCATGAATGCCCGCGCGATGTTCGCCGGGCTGCACCGAGTGTTTCGACCGCGTACTTACACCGAGATCGGCGTTTCGAAAGGGGGCAGCCTTGCCCGGTCCCGGACGAAGTCGATCGGTGTCGACCCGGCGTATGCGATCACCGCCGAGCTGAACTGCCACGTCCGCCTGTTCCGCGAGACCAGTGACGACTTCTTTGCGCGTCCGGATGCGTTCGCTCACTTCGAAGGTGTACCGGTGGACTTCGCCTACATCGATGGCATGCACCTCTCCGAGTTCGCGCTGCGCGACTTCAAGAACATCGAGAAGCGGATGGCCCGCACCGGGGTGGTGGCGCTCGACGACATGCTGCCCCGGAACGCACTCGAAGCCGCACGAGACAGGCGTACCGGGGCGTGGACCGGTGATGTCTACAAGCTCCATCGCGTCTTGGAGACGTATCGACCCGACCTCACCCTGGTCCCTGTCAACGTGCACCCGACTGGCACCTATCTCGTGTTCGGCCTCGACCCGGACTCCACTGTGCTTGACGAGCACTACGACGAGATCGAGGCCACCTTGCTCACTCCGGACCCGCAAGTCGTGGATCAGGAGTGGCTGGAGCGGCTCTCAGCGGTCGACCCGGAGGCACTGCTTGAGCTCGACGTCTGGGAGAGGCTCATCCAGCTGCGCGAGGCCGCCCCGTCGCCCGACGAGCTCGCGCCGCTCTGGACGCGAGTCGCTTCCTTGGAATCAGAACCCGATGGGTTCGGCCATAGCCTGTAGCGGACGGGGGTCTTCGCGCGCGTACGATGCCCTAACTCGGCATCGCGTACCCGTACAACTCGAAGTCGCGGGCGTAGATGTCCGCCACTCTGCCCAGCAGGTCCGGGCGGCCATCCAGCAGGCTGGAGGCCGGCCTTTTTGACACATTGCGTGCCTCGATCGGCACATCCGGCATGCCAGCGGCCTCCCGGATCCGGGCCACGTCAGCAGCAAAGGTCTCCAGCCGGCCGACTAGGTCGTACTCGATCAGTCCGTGCATCAGGTTGAGGTGCTGCGGACGCCAGTGAACGTCCATCCGCACGGGATCTGATTCCTGCATCTCGAGTGCAGCAATGAACTGTTCGACGGTCAGTTCCTTGTCGGGACCTTGGGGCAGGCCGAGGATCTCTTGCAGGCCCGCCCGACCCGGATAGCGGCGATGCCGGACGACCTTGGACAGGTAGGCGGACTCCAGACGTCGGACCGGGTCCCGGACGAAGGAGAACCGGAAGGCGTCCCCATTGAGCATGCGCACCACTTCCTCCCAGCCGACATCGTTGACTCGAGGCAGCGTGTTCTCGACGTGGATGTTCCTCTCGGGCGTGAAATCGTGATCGCCGGTGTGTACGCGGTGCAGCCACAACAGCGTCGTGTTGGTAGCGACTTTGGCGTTCCGGACGTAGATGCAGCGATACTCGGGAAGCGGCTGAAACCGGCGGGCGGGCCCGCCGGTCGGGAAGTAGTCCCTGATCGCGTCAAGGGTGACTCTCACGAACGGCCACCCTAGCCTGCCCGGAGGCAAAGCTGCACAGGGGCGGTGCGTCAGCGGCGGACCGTCGCCTCCCGTTCCACGAGCCTGCGCAGCGGCGCGTGCAGCTGCTGGGGAACTTCCAGCAGCGCCAGGAAATGGTCTAGCCGGGCGGGGTCGAGGTGTTGCTCGGTGGTCGTGTTGCTCGTCTTGCGCGGGGCCCGGAACAACTGGCCCGTCTCGTCGCCCAGGAATTCATACGCGACGGCGCGGTTGGACTCCTCCCACTGCGCCATGAACTCGTCAAGCTGGACCTCCGGCAGCGTCAGTTTCGGCCCAGTCGACGCCTGGACGAGGCGACGGCCAAGGCCCCGGTTGTCGATCAGGCCGGGTTCGGCGGCGTGGTGCTCAAGGCGGAACAGGTTCAGGATGCGAAGGAACTCCACGGACTCGGCGTCCATGCTCTCGTTCTGCGAGTTGACGCCGTGGAACTCGCTGACCTGGGCGTCGACGCCGCTGGCTACCAGAAAGTCCTGGTAAAGCGACCCGTCCACGAAGCGGTCAGGTTCGAACGGCCGCACCACGAAGTCGGTCGGCTCCAGCAGCCGAGCCCAGGTTCGTAGCCGCGCATGGTAGTCATAGGTCGTTGTGAGGTCGAGCTGTCTGACGCGATCGGACAGCCGGCGAACCTCACCTGTCTTCACCACTTGCTGGTAGCGGCTGGCCATGTGCTCGTCCTGACGGCGCAGGTAGACGACCAGCCTGACCCTGCGCGCGATTTCGTCGGTGAACGCGCGCAACCGACGGAGAGTCTCGTCCGACGCCCCGTACAGAGCCTCGTCGGAGAAGAGAACACGCGAGAGCCCCGAGCGGGCGATCTCACGGGATAGGCGGTCCCGGAAGACTTCGCGGAACTCCGCAGGCGAAGAGTGTTCCTGGCGTCGCCAGGCGATCATCTTCTCGAGCTCGGCGTCGGGCTTGGCGAAGAGCCCCAGCGCGACGTGCCGCCCTTGCCCGGGAGTCCGCGGGAACAGCACGCCGAGCCCGGCCAGACGCTTGCGGTTCCGGCGCAGGAAGAGCTGCACCGACGTGGTGCCCGTCTTGCCCGAGCCGATGTGGAGGATGACATCCTGCGGCTCGCTCGGGGATGGGGTCGGGGAACGCAATTGCCGGGGCTTAGGCCGTACCCGGGCCAGCAGACTTGGGCTGCGTCGGGCAGTGGAGCATATTCTCACGCGAACGTGACGCGATTCACGCGGACAGCACCGGTACCCACGAATTCGCCGCTGAGCAGGTCGGTGGAAGTCACCTTGCACATCGGCACCGGCAGGGCGGGGAGCACCTCGATCCAGGTCTTCCTCCGCGAGAATCGCGAGCGGTTGGGTGAGCTGGGTGTCCTCTACCCGCGGACGCCGGGACGGGCGCGGCACTTACGGCTCGGACTGTTCGTCAAATCAGAAACCGAGCTCGAGAACTCTCCCGAGTGGTACCGGGAGAAGCAGTCCGACCCAGCACGTTTCCGGAAAGCGTTCAAGCGACGGTTGTTCTCGGAGATCGAGGACTCCGGACTTACGAGGGTTCTCCTCTCCGACGAGATCCTCTTCGGGTCTCCGGAGCAGGCGTTGCGACGACTGTCCCGGCTGACACACAGGATCACCGAGAGCCTGCGCCTGGTCGCATACCTCCGCCGTCAGGACGACCACATGGTCAGCCGCTACCAGCAGGGAGTGAAGATCGGCTGGGTCGCACGGCTCCATGACTGGGCCCAGGAGGATATGTCCAGCCTCTACGACTATCGAGGTCGCATCCGCATGCACGAGCGACTGCTCGCACCCACCGACTTCGTCGTGCGCCCTTTCGAACGCGAGCGCTTCGTGGACGGGTCGCTCCTCCAGGACTTCCTCGACGCGGCGCGGATCGATGCTCGCGCCAAGGACTTCACGCAGGTCTCGAACCTCAACACGAGTCTCGACGCCGAGAGCGTCGAGTTTCTGCGGCTGTTGAACATTCATCGTGTCGAGCACGAGGGAGCCACGCCAGGACTGATCGACAACCGGGCGCTGGTCAAGCGACTGATCGAGGTCTCCACCGGCCCGACCCTGACGCTCCCCGACAGCGTGCTCGACGCGTTCATGGAGCAGTGGGAGGCGTCCAACCGTGCCGTGGCGCGCGAGTTCCTGGGCGATGAGACAGGCCAGCTGTTCCGGGTCCCCCGGAAGTCCCGCAACACCACGACCGAGCAGCGCCTCGACCCTGGCCGGCTGGACCACTTCTTGACGCTGCTGGAGCTTCCCGAGCAGATGCACGCCCCGCTCCGCCGTGTGGCTGAGCACGAGGCCCAGGCACGCTGAGCGCGGTCCCACCGCCAAGCGAGCTTAGTAGCCGTAGAGCTCAAGGTCCGTCGCGAAGATCTCGCGGGCCCGTCTTTCCAGGTCCGGGCGACCGTCGTACACGCTGTCGTCGTCGGCCGTCCTTCGGATGTTGCGCTTCTCGACCGGAACCTCCCGGATGCCCGCCTCCTCGCGAACCTTGGCAAGATCCTCGTCAAAGGTCTCCACCTTGCCGATGCGGTCGTACTTGATCAGCGGGTGCATGAGGTTCACGTGCTGCGGCCGCCAGTGCGGGTCCATCTCGGTGACCGGGTCCTGCTGCTCGAGCCCGGCGAGGAACTGCTCGAAGCTGAGCGGCTCCTCCGACCCTGGCGGCACACCCAGCGCCCGCCGGATCTTGTCGCGCCACTGCGAAGAGACTGCCTTCACGATCTTGTCGCTGAAGGCCGACTCCAGGCGGCGCAACGGGTCGCGCACGAATGTGAAGCGGTAGGCCGTCCCACCCAGCATTCGGCTGATGCACGGCCAGCCCAGGTCCGCCGGACGCAGCAGCAGGTGCTCGGTGTGGACGTTCTTTGGGCTGAAGTCGTCCTGACCGCTTTGGAGCCGGCTCAGCCACACCAGGACCGTGGAGCAGGCTGCCTTGGGATTCTTGATGTACACCAGACCGTGGTCGGGCAGCGCGTGGACGTGGTAAGCGAGACTGAGGTTCGGGTAATAGGCCTTCATCTCCGTCCGCGTCGGGTCCCCGCCGCCGGCGTACGAGGTTTCCGTCGAAATTGGGTTGACCATGTCGGACGTGACTTCTGGTGGCCGTGGCGCTTCTGGCGTTCAGCCCGGGACGCGTCCCGCGCAGACCGAGCCGGGCACGCGGTACAACCACGCCGCGTGCATGCGAAGGAAGTTCCGTCGGCACCTTACCTCCACCGAGCGCCGGGGTTCGCCGGAAGGACGCTCCGCCGTCCCGAGCGCAGGCAGACGCTTAGCCCCTTCGGCGTTCGAGGAACCAATCTACGGTCTTGCGCATCCCCGCACGGAGTGAGTGACTCGAGGTGAAGCCGAGGAGCTCTGCTGCCCGTTCGGGCTTCGCGAACGTCCGCTCGACCTCTCCGCGCCGCCGCTCTTCGTAGCGGATGGGTGTGTCGGGAGCGTCCGTCAGCTCGAGGACGAGCCGGGCGAGCTCCTCGATCGACGTCCCCTCGCCCGAAGCGAGGTGGACGACCTCGTCCTCGACGGGCGCGTCGATCGCCGCGCGGATCCCGTCGCAGAGGTCGTCGACGTAGAGGAAGTCTCGCGTCGCGGCACCGTCGCCGTAGATGATCAGCGGCTCCCCGCGGAGCGCGCGCTTGATAAAAGCCGTCACCACGCCCTTCTTGTGGTCGGACACGGGCCCGTAGGCGTTTGCGAACCGGAGCCCGACGACCGGGAGGCCGAACGAGCCGGCGAAGGCGTGACAGTAAGCCTCGCCGCAGAGCTTGCTCGCGCCGTACGGGGAGATGGGCCAGGGAATCGTCAACTCGTCGACCGGCGGCGGCGCATTCCCCATGAGGGCTCCGCCCGTTGAAGCGAAGACGAACTTCTCGACTTCGGCCGCCGCGCACGCGCGCAGGAGGACGAGCGTCCCGCGCACGTTGACGTCGAAGTTCTCGAGCGGGTCTTCCACCGACTCAACAACCGACCCGTACGCGGCCAGGTGAACGACGGAGTCGATGCCGTCGAGCGCCCTGGCCACGACGTCCGCGTCGCGGATGTCGCCCTCGACGAGCTCGACTTCGACGCCGGCGAGGTTATCGCGACTCCCTCGTGAGAGGTTGTCGAGCGCGCGGACCGAGACGCCGCGCTCGAGGAGCGCAAGGATCAGATTCGCGCCGATGAAGCCGAAGCCGCCGGTGACGAGGATTCGCCCGGGAATGCGCTCTAGCGGGCGACCGGGCGGCCCGTGTCCTCGACGGCGGCCGCGCGGTCCTCGCCTTGGCCGTTGGAACTGTAGGTCGGCTGCTCGGTCGCTTCGGCGTCCTGAGCGTCGCGGCGCCGCCAGTACGACTTGGACGGAATCTTGGTGCGGTCACAACGGGTCGCGTACTTCTGAGCGATCTCAGCCACCTCGTTCAGCAAGCCCTCCTCGAGCGTTACGGGGACGAGCCCCAGGTCGAGAAGCTGGCGGTTCTCGACGAAGAGATCGTTGTCGGCCGCCTCGTTGCGAGGATTCTCGACGAAGTCGATCGGCGCGCCGGTCAACCGCGAGACGAGCTCCGCCAGATCAATGAGGCGATGAGTCTCGGTCATCTGGTTGAAAATCCGCACCCGCTCGCCGGCCTGTGGCGGATTCTCCACGGCGAGTTGGATGCAGCGGACGCTGTCCTGGAGGTGGATGAACGCGCGCGTCTGCCCGCCCGTGCCGTGCACGGTGAGCGGGTAGCCGATTGCTGCCTGCATGACGAATCGATTGAGGACGGTTCCGTAGTCCCCGTCGTAATCGAATCGGTTGATCAATCGCTCGTCGAGGCGCGTCTCGACCGTCTGCGTGCCCCAGACGATCCCCTGGTGCAGGTCGGTGACGCGGACTTCGTCGTTCTTGTTGTAGTAGGCGAAGAGGAGCTGGTCCTGCGTCTTCGTCATGTGGTAGATGCTGCCCGGGTTCGGCGGGAAGAGGATCTCCTGCTCGACGTAGCTCCCGTCGTCGGTCTCGATCTTCACGCGGAGGTATCCCTCCGGAATCTTCACACCCGCAGCGCCGTAGCCGTAGACGCCCATCGTTCCCAGGTGAACGACGTGCACGTCGAGCCCCGACTCCACGATCGCGGCCAAGAGGTTGTTCGTGGCGTTCAAGTTGTTGCTGACCGTGTAGCGCTTGTGCCACGAGCTCTTCATGGAATACGGCGCGGCGCGCTGCTCGGCAAAGTGGACGACCGCGTCCGGTCGGAACTGGGCGAGCAGATCGAGGAGCTCGCGATAGTTCTCAGCCACGTTCAGCCTGTGAAACGCGATCTCGCGTCCTGTGAGCTCGCGCCAGGTCTCCAGCCTCGTTCCAAGCGTCTCGATCGGCGTCAACGAGGAAGCCTCGAGCTCGATGTCGGCGTGCCTCCGGGCGAAGTTGTCGACGATCGTCACGTCGTGACCTCGCTGCGAGAGGTGCAGAGCTGTCGGCCACCCGCAGAAACCGTCTCCACCCAGGATCAAGATACGCACACAAACCTCCGATGCTTCTCGGCTACTGGACATCGCGCCCTCATGCCCACGGCGGTCGATCGTAGCAGCTGGCGGAGACAGACACGCCGCACTGCTGATGCTCGACCGGGACGACGTTCAGAACTCGACTCGAACGCGACTAGTGCTTGCCGATCAGTGACTTGACGCGTGCCCGAAGCGGAGCACGAGGTGGAGGCAGCCCCTCCCGCACGCCCTCGGCGATCCCGAGTATCTCGAAGTCGCTGCCATACCACGCATGGAGGGCGTGCACCGCCTTGTCGCTCAAGGAGAAGTCGTGGACGTAGGGTGTTCGATGGGCGGCGGCGGCGTCGCGCGGTAGAGCGAGGCCTGCCGGGAGCCCCAGCAGGTCCTTCAGCCTCTCCCAATCTTCGTCCAGAGTCTCCTGCCGGGCGAAGTAGAAAACCTTGTCGAGGTGCAACAGCAGGTAGGCGGGCGGACCGGTCCAACTGGCTTGTCGGCGCCTCAAATGGAACATCGACTGCATTGCGAACTCGGCGCGCTCCTTCAGGTCCCCTTCCGGCTCGGCAAGCGCCTCAGCGAGCTCCGCAGGCGTGGCGAACCACTCGAACGCGAGCCTTTCCCGTTCCGACCATTCCCTTGTGTATCGTGGCGCTCCCTTACGCTGGCGGCTGTAGAACCCGGAGACGAAGCGAGAGATCGGGTCCCGGAGGGTGATGACGGCCTTCTCGCCGTCGGGGACATCGGAGAGCCGGAACCTGTGCTTGTGGCCCAAGATCGGGCCCCATGGGCTAAGCAGCGTGCCTCCCGCGTCCTTTCGCGCCTGCCGGATGGCGTGCTTGACTGCGCTGCCGCCAGTCTTGGAGATGTGCAGGAAGTGCACCGCCATTTCCGAGCCGTAGCGTACTCGGCCTCAACGGACGGCAGTCCGACATCGTCAGGCCGTGCGGTCGGCCCGACGCGGCAGAGCCCTAGCCGGCGGCAGCCGACCGCCGTCTGTCCCACGAGCCACGCAGCGCGGCGATGCGAGAGAGCCTCGCAGGCGGCGGCTGCTGCTGCACGGTTCCCGCCCGGAACTGATCGGCGATGGCGAGCAGCTCGTAATCCTCCGCGTACCACTGCCGGAGGGCCTGCGTCCCCTTCTCGTTGATGATGCGATCGCCGACGTAGGCGGTGCGATGCGCGATCGTGTCGTCGCCCGACAGCATCACCTCACGTGGCATGTCGAGCAACTCCTTCAGCTTCTCCCAGTCCTCCGAGAGCGTCTCCTGCCGGGCGATGTAGAGAATACGGTCGAGGTTTCCCCGCAGGTAATCGGGCTTCCCCGTCCAGAAGGTCATGCGACGTTTCACGTGGCCGATCGACTCCATCGCGATCCTCGCGCGTCGGTGATCCTTCCCCCGCTTCTCGGCCAGCGAGTCCGCCAGCGCCTGCGGGGTCGGGAACCACTCGAACGCCCGCCGCTCCGCCGGCGTGTGATGGATGTGGTAGCGGGGCGCCCCTTCCCGAAGCCGGCTGTAGAAGCCGGAGACGAACCGGGTGATCGGATCGCGCAGAGCGAAGACGGCCATCTCGCCCTCTTCGAGGTCGGACATCGTGAACCGGTGGTTATGCCCCCAGATCGGCCCCCACTCGGAGTCGAGCGTGCCCCCGTTGACCCTCCGTGCCTGTCGAATCGCATACCGGAGCGTGCTACCACCGGACTTGGAGACGTGGATGAAATGGAGCGCCATTCGAGGATGCCTAGACGTCCTCCTCCGCGACGTCCTCGTCGCGCAGGTCGAGGAAGCGCGTGTACTCCTCGATCACGGCCTCCGCTTCCCCTTGCATCGCCAGCTCGCCCTTGTCCAGCCAGATGACCTCGTTGGCGAGCTTGCGGATCGCCTTCATCCCGTGGCTGACCAGGAGGATCGTGCTCGCGTTGGTGCAGAGCTCGCGCATCCTCTCGAACGACTTCTCCTTGAAGCGCGCGTCGCCGACCGAGAGCGCCTCGTCGATCAGGAGGATGTCCGGCTCCATGCTGATGGCCACGGAGAAGGCGAGGCGGCCGTACATCCCGGAGGAGTAGGTGCGCATGGGCAGGTCCATGAAATCGCCAAGTTCGGCGAACTCGGCGATCTCCTCGTACTTCTCGGCCAGCTCGTCCCGCGTCAGCCCGGCGGCGAGCCCGCCGAGGACGACGTTCTCGCGTCCCGTCAGCTCTGCCTTGAAGCCGACGCCGAGTGCGAGCAGCGTGCTCACGCGTCCATGCACCTCCACCCGTCCCCCGGTGGGCGGCAGGATTCCCGCGACGGCGCGCATGAGAGTGGACTTGCCGGCGCCGTTGCGTCCGATGATTCCGAGGACGGCCCCGTGCGGCACCTCGAAGGAGACGTCGCGGACGGCCTCGATCGTGCGCACGACACGCTCGTTCCGCCCGAGCCTCATGAGCGCCTTCTTGAACGTCGGCCTCTTCTCGACGGTCGTGCGATACGTCATCAGGAGGTTCTCCACCTTCACGGCCGAGTCGGCCGCGCGGGCAGGTTGCTCCGCCAGCAGGGGCGCCGCCTTGCTAGAGGCGGACAGCGAACTCACGCTCCCTCGAGATGAAGAACAGCCCGCCGCCGACGAGCGCCGCGACCGCCCATGCCAGCGTCAGGAGGAGCAGGTGGATGTCGGGCATCCGGCCGAGGTCGACCGACTGGCTCAGCGCCGTCAGCGGCGGATAGAGCGGGTTGATGTACAGGAACGGCTGGTACTTCTCCGGCACCTGGTCGGTGACCCAGAGCACGGGGGACGCGTAGAGCCAGATCCGCAGCATGTACCGCAGGAAGGAGGTGAGGTCACGGAAGTAGACCTGGATGGCCGCGACCAGCATCGCGATCCCGGCGGCGAAGACGATGAGCATCGCGATGATGGGGATCCCCCACAGGATGTACGGCGTGATCGGCAGGCCGGCGATGACGTGCACCACCGCGTACACGGCGATCGTCGGCAGGAACAGCATGAAGGAGGTCAGAACCGACGACAGCGGCAGGAGCGTTCGGGGAAAGGCGCTGTTCAGGATCAGCCGTCCGCCGCCGACGACCGACCGCGCGCCCTGACTGACGGACGAGCTCACGAGGCGGAAGGTGAACAGGCCCAAGAGGAGGTAGGCCAGGCCGACGACCGTTCCTCCTCGGCGGCCAATGATCTGGACGAGCGCGAAGTAGACGAGACCGAGGAAGAGCGGGTTGAGAATCAGCCAGAGCTGGCCGAGCGCCGTGTTGTAGTGCTTGCTGAGGAGGTCCGTGCGAGCGAGCTCGAAGGCGAACTCGCGCCGCCGCCAGAGCTGGCGGAGATAGGTGCCCAGCGGCGGCAGCCCGACCTTGTGCGGCTCGTAGACGTGGATCTCGGCGGAGAAGTCGTGTTTCCCACTCCGTTCGGCGATCGAGCTCATCGCATGCAGGTTAGTCGTTGGCTCCGGCGTTCCGTTCAGTAAGCCGGTCGGACGCGAGGATGGCGAGCAGGTGGCCCACGACCGCGACGACCGCGGCGACGAGGAGGAGGAGAAGGAGGGCGCGGCTGCCGGTGAGGCCGCCGGCGACCTCGTCGATGACGGCCGCGGCGAGTGCCAGGAGGGTCGCCTCCACCGCCTGGAATGGCCGCAGGAATGGAAGCAGGCGGATTCCCTCTCGCAGCCGCGGGCGAAGCGGACGCGGGAGCGGGCCGCGGCGGTCTTCCTCGACCTGCGCGGGTAGCCCCGATTTCGCGCGCATGACCGAGACGAGATGCGTCTCCGACTTCAGCAGGAGAACGAGCACGGAGACCGTGAGCCCGACCGCAGTCCAGCCGCCGATCGAGTCCCAGCCGCCGTCGGCGCGGATACCGAGTGCGGCCGGCAGTGCCGCCTCGGTCGAGTAGTGGGCGAGCGCGTCGAGGTACGGGCCCTTCGGCGAGAACGTGCGCCGCCAGCGTGCCAGCTCGCCGTCGCTGCAATCGAGCAGCAGCTGCAGCTGGATCAGCAGGACGGCGCCGACGGCGGCAAGGAGGCCGGGAAGGCTCAGCGAGACTGCGGCGAGCAGTCCGACCGGGATCATCAGCGCGGTGACTGCGTTCGCGCTCAGAGGGGTCGCGATGAGCAGGCGCGTGACGTACGGCGAGAGCCGCCGCATGTAGAGGCGGCCCGCCCAGTGCTCCTCGCCCGGCCGCTGCAGGTGCGCCTCCGGCTGGGTGACCGCCCGGAGCTCAGCGATCGAAGGCACGTGTGAACTCGCGGACGCGGGCGTTCGATCTCGCCCTCTCCGAGGTCGAGGTGCTCGAGGATCGTGAAGCGGTCCGGGCGGGTCGACGGCGCCTGGACGACGGCGGCCGCGAACTCCTCGTCCGTGAGGCCGAGGTCGGACGGCAGCCGGGCGACCTCGTAGCGGCGAAGCGCAGCGTCCAGCTCCTCCAGGCGCGGGTCCTCTCCGCAGGAACGAGGCGAACAGCGCCCCGACGGCCACCTGCGCGCCGTGCTGGGCGCCGCCCTGGAAAGAGCGCGTCGATCGCGTGCGAGATCTCATGGCAGGCGCCGCTGCAGGGGCGGCTGCTGCCCGCGGCGGCCATCGCCAGCCCGCTGAGCACGAGCGCCTCAGAGAGCGCCGTGAGGAAGGTGTCGGAGTGAAGGTCGTCGGTACGCGACAGGAGCGATTCCGCCCCGGCCCGCGCGAAGGCCGCGGCGAGCCCGTCCACCTGCTCGCCGCGCTCGCGGCCGGCGAGCTCCCAGTCGGCGAGCGCGCTCAGGTTGCTGAGCGCGTCGCCGATCCCAGCACGCAGCTGCTCCGGCGGGCTGCGGCGCACGTAGTCGAGGTCGACGATGACGGCGATGGGGCCGTGGACGCCGTACGACCCCTTGCGACCGTCGTGCTCGAGCGACGCGACGGGTGAGGCGATCCCGTCGTGCGAGAGGTTGGTCGCCACGGTGACCATCGGCAGCCCGGCGAGGCCGGCGGCGTACTTGGCGACATCGAGCGTCCGGCCGCCCCCGATCCCCACGACCGCGTCGAACGAGCCCGTCCGCAGCCCGTCGGTCAGTTCGAGCGCCGCCTCGACGGTGCCGCCCTCGACCGGAAAGACCACGGCGTTCTCGAGTGCGGGGCCGACGGCCGCCACGATCTGGTCGCCCTGGCCGGGACCGACCACGACTGCGACGTGACCGTGCGAGGAGATGCGCCGATCGCCGAGCAGGGAGACGAGTGCGGCGACAGCGCCGCTGCGGATCTCGACCGCGAGCGGACACGCGATCAGGCGGGCTAGGACGGGGATGCCAGCTCCCTCGCGCGGGCGAGATCGACGTGGTCGTCGACTTCCACCCAATCGACGGCCCCGATCGAGACCGCCTGGACGTCTCCGCCTCGGTCGGCGAGCGCCTGGAAGCCGTCCTCGTAGTAGAGCGAGGGGTCGCGCCGCCAGGTCGCCTCGAGCGCGTCGCCGAGCGGGCCGGCTGCGGCCGGCTCGATGAGGGCGACGCCGATGTACTCGCCCGCGGCGCTCGCGGGCTCGATCTTCTTGCTGATTCGTTTCAGGGCTCCGGTTTCCGTGAGGAGAACCTTCATCGCTTCCTCGCCCAACTCCTTCTCCCGGTCCACGGCCAGGAGCACGCCCGGGCCGCGCGCGGCGACGAGCGTCTCCTCGACCCCAGCAGGGTGCACCGTGTCCCCGTTGACCAACAGGGCGCCCTGTGCGAACGCCTCGCGGGCGAGCCAGAGCGAGTAGGCGTTGTTCCACTCCTCGGCCCGGTCGTTGTAGACGAGCTCGAGCTGGACGCCGTGCCGCCGCTCCAGCTCGTGCGCGCGCTCGTCGACCCGTTCGGCCGCGAACCCGGTCACGACGACCACCTCGCCGATGCCGACGGAGCTCAGGTTCGCGAGCGCGAGATCGAGGATCGTGCGTCCGTCGCTCACCGGCAGGAGAGTCTTCGGAAGCGCCTCCGTGAGGGGATGGAGCCGCCGGCCGGGGCCGGCGGCGAGCACGAGGCCCTTCATCGGCGAGGTTCTATCACGGCCACCCCCGGGTGCCTTGCGATCATTGGGGACGCTCATGGCCAAGAAGACGGAGAGGCGCAGAGCCGGGTCGTGCTTCGTCATCGCGACCCGGAACCGCCACGAGCCGCTGGTCGAAGCGGTGCAGAGCATCGTCGAGCAGACGGTGCTCCCGGCCGAGCTCTGCGTCGTCGATTCGAGCGACGAGCCACTCGGGCGGGCCGAGGTCGAGCGGCTCTGCGACGAGGCCGGGATCGCGCTCGACTACGTCCACCCGGCGCCGCGCGGCCTCACCGTCCAGCGCAACATCGGCATCGAGCGAACGACCGGCGACCCCGTCTTCCTGATCGACGACGACGTCATGTTCACGCCCGACGTCCACGAGGAGATCCTCGCCGAGTACGCGCGTTGGGGGTCGGAGCTGGGCGGCGTGCGCGGCGCTCCCGTGTACGCGCCGAGCCCGAGGCGCCTCACCATCATCTGGCGCAAGTTCTTCGGGATGGGCGGCTGGTGGACAGAGGCAAGCGGCAAGGTACGTGGCGGCTTCTTCGCGGAGGCCGTAGGTTCCTCGACCGATGTGCGCGTGATCGAGTACATGAATGGCTGGTTCATGTCCTACCGCCGGGAGGTCTTCGAGCACGAGCTCTTCGACGAGCAGCTCGCGGGATACGCCTTCAAGGAGGACATCGACTTCTCGTACCGGGTCACGAAACGCGGCTATCTCCTGCTCCAGACGCCCAGGGCGCGCATCGCCCACCACAAGAGCCCGGTGGAGCGGCTCTCGGTGTTCGATCAGGAGCGCATGGCTCTCGCGAACCAGTTCTACCTCCACCGCAAGAACATGCCTCAGACGCTCCGCTACAAGGCGGCGCTCTGGTGGGCGCTCGTGGGCACGCTGCCGCTGAACGTTGGCAAGGTCGTGCAGACGCGCGATCCCAGCTACCTGACCGGATTCCTCGTGGGCGCCTGGGAGCAGGCGCGTGGCCGCGGGCTCATCGATCCCACCGCCGAGAAGGAGCGGAGAGCCAGGGAGCTCAGCGCGTAGGTCGGTACGATCAATTTCGCGATGGTTCGTCGGACCCTGCTCTGGGGTAGCCTCGCAGCGCTTGGCTGGACGCACGTGGGCTACCCGCTCGCCGCGGCTCTCGTTGCCGCGTCCCGGAGGAGGCAGGTCAAGAAGGCAGACATCCTGCCGAGCGTCGCTCTCGTCGTCGCCGCCCACAACGAGGAGGCCTGGATAGGCAGGCGGATCGAGAACGCTCTGCGCCTCGACTACCCGCGCGAGCAGCTCGAGATCGTCGTTGCGCTCGACGGCTCGAGCGACAAGTCGCGGGAGGTCGTCGAGGGCTTTGCCCACGAGGGTGTGCGCCTGCTCGACCTGCCACGGGCGGGAAAGGTCGCCGCCCAGCATGCGGGTGCGGCGGCGACGACGGCCGAGGTGCTCGCCTTTACGGACGCGAACTCGCGCTGGGAGCCCGACGCCTTGCGCCAGCTCGTCCGCAACCTCGCCGATTCGGAGGTCGCCTACGTGTGTGGGCAGCTGCGGCTCGAGGATGCCGACGGCGGCGACAGTCGCGAAGGGCTCTACTGGCGCTACGAGCTCTGGCTCCGCGAGCAGGAATCGGCCTGCGGATCGATCACCGCGGGGAACGGCGCGATCTACGCGGTGCGCAGGTCCGAGTTCCTCGAGCTGGGGGACGGACAGGGCCATGACCTTGGCCTCCCGTTTCGGCTTCGCCGCCGGGGGTTCCGGTCGGTGTACGAGCCGGCCGCGATCGCGCATGAGCCCACGCTCGCGACGACCGGCGCAGAGCGCCGCCGCAAGGTGCGCATACTCGCCCAGGCGTGGTGGGAGATCCTGCGGGGTGGACTGCTCGATCCGCGCGGCCAGCCGCCGCTCTACTTCGCTGCCCTTCTCTCCCACCGCGGAATCCGCTACGCGAGCGGCCCGCTGCACCTGATCGCTCTCGTCACCGCCCTCGCTCTGGCGCCGCAGGATCGCGCGGCGCGGCGGCTGCTCGCGCTCCAGCTCGGATTTGGGGCGCTCGCTCTCGTCGGCCGGTGGAAGCCCAACCTCCCGATTGCCGGCGCAGCCTGGTACTACGTCGTCGTCACCGCGACCTCCGCCGAAGGGCTCGTCCGCGCGCTCAGGGGACCGCTCGACACGTGGGCCCCCATCCGGGACGACTCGGAAGCCTCCTAGTCCGAGTTGATCCAGGCGAGCACCGCGAGGACGCGGCGGTGGTCCTCCTGGCTCGGCGGAAGCCGGAGCTTGCCGAAGATGCTCGCCACGTGCTTCTCGACCGCCCGGTCGGTGACGACGAGGCGCCGGGCGATAGCCGCGTTTGTCCGGCCCTCCGCCATCAACTCCAGCACTTCGCGCTCGCGGGGGCTCAGGTCGTCGATCGCGCGACGTCGGACGAGCAGCTGCCGCACCACCTCGGGATCGAGCGCGGTCCCGTTGGCCGCCACCCGACGGAGCGCCTCGACGAACTCCGCACCGTCCGCGACCCGGTCCTTCAACAGGTAGCCCAGACCCTCGCTTCGCTGGGCGAGGAGGTCGCGCGCGTAGCGCTCCTCGACGGCCTGCGAGAGCAGCAGCACCCTCGCCTCCGGGTCGCGCGTGCGCAGCTCGGCCGCGGCGCGGACGCCCTCGTCGGTGAACGTCGGCGGCAGCCGCACGTCGACGACGAAGACGTCCGGCGAGTGCTCCTCGGCGGCGCCGCGGAGCTCCTCGGCGGTCGCCACGGCGGCGACGACCTCGATCTCGAAGTCCACGAGCAGTCGCGTGAGGGCATCGCGTAGGAGCCCGGAGTCCTCGACGATGACTACGCGCACGGGAGCACCGCCGTGATCGCGGTCGGCCCGCCTTGAGGGCTGTCGACGACGAGTGTGCCGCCGAGCGCTCCCACGCGGTCGCGCAGGCCCGACAGACCGGAGCCGCCCCCCGCGTCCGCGCCGCCCACGCCGTCGTCTCGCACCTCGATCAGCAGGACGTCTGCGTCGCGGACGACGGAGACGGCCGCATGCTCGGCCCGGCTGTGACGGCCGACGTTCGTCAGCGCTTCCGCGACGACGAAGTAGGCGGCCGACTCGACCTGCTCCGGCGGCCGCTCGCCCCCGATCTCGGAGCGGAGCGAGACGGGCACGGACGAGCGCGCGGCGAGGGAGGAGAGCGCCGCGTCGAGGCCGCGATCGGTGAGCACGGCGGGATGGATTCCGCGGGCCAGGTCGCGGACCTCGACGAGCGCCTGCTTCGCCTCCTCGTGGGCGCTGCGAACGAGCTCGGTCGCCTCCTCCTGCGGGCCGCCCTCCTCGAGCCGGCGCCTGGCTCTGCCGAGGTCGACCGCCAGCGAGACCAGTCGCGCCTGGGCGCCGTCGTGGAGGTCGCGCTCGATCTGGCGGCGATCCTCGGTCGCCGAGGCGACCGCGAGGTCACGCTGCTCGGCGCTCCGCGCTGCGGCACGCTCGAGCTCGTGTTGGGTGGGGCCGAGCAGGGCCCGCATGAGGAGCACGTCGAAGGCCGTGAGGGCGCGGATGATCCACGGCGTGAGGAAGACGAGCAGAAGGCCGCCGCCGACGACCGCGAGCCACTCCCAGGGCTCGTCGATCACGGTCCCGAACACGTCGCCGCGATTCTCGGGCGGAATCCAGAAGTACCACGCTGGTGCCGTGACGGACGTGAGCGCCACCGACCAGAGCACGACCGTCGCGATGAACAGGGTCAGGCCCACCGGAAAGGCGAAGATGAGCAGGTAGGCGAGCGCCCGCCAGGTCGAGAGGTCGATGAGCGGCTGAAGAAACCGCCGGAAGGGCCGCGCGTTGGGCGTCGTCACCGGTGGCCCGGGAATGCGGGCGCCGAGCAGCGCGCCGGCGACCTCCCGTTGCGCCCGGCTGGCGATCCGCGCCAGCCAGAGCGTGGCCGCGAGGAGCGGCAGCCCGATGACGAAGACGATCAGGCTCAGGCTGGTCGTCAGGAGCGTCAGGAAGAGGGTGAACCAGGCCACCCCGAGGGGAAGAGCGACGAGGGCGTACGCAGCCTCCTTCCAGGTGCGGAGCCGGAAGGGCGCGGTGAAGAAGCCGGGAACGTGCATGGCTTCTCAACTGTACGCAGCGCCTTCGTCTACCGCGATGGCGCCACCCCGTGTCTTCCGATTCGTGCTTTCCCTACCCGTTGGGGCTACGTCGTCTCCCCGATTTCGAAGCGCTGGAGTCGGCGAACCGCGTACCAAGTCGTCGCCGCTCCGAACACCACCATGAGGACGAGCGCCGTCGCCGGGCCGAGCGGGGCGTCGAATGCCGACGCGGGCAGGTCCACGAACCAGTCGGCGACGCCGAGCGTGTAGTGGCGGACACTCAGCAGACGCGTGCCCGCGAACAGCCCGTTGACGAGGCCCTCCCAGATGAAGACGTAGATCAGTCCTGCGATCAGGGCCCTGCTCGTAACGACGCTCAGCATCACGAAGAGCGCCGAGTAGACCAGGCCGCCGAGTACGATGCCGACGCCGAAGCCCAGGAGAATGTCGCCTTTCGGCTTGTCGTAGAGGGCGAGGGCGCCGGCCACGAGGCCTGACGAGAGAACGGTCGCCGTCGTGACCGCCCAGCTCGCCATGAGCTTGGCGACGATGATCCTGCTGCGGGAGATGGGCTTGGAGAGTAGGTAAACCGCCGTCCCGTCCTCGATCTCGACGCCGAGCACCGCGGTCCCGTAGACGAGCGCCGCGAGCGGCAGGAGCGTCGTTACGACGAGGCCGTCGAGGAGGACGGTTGCCGCCCATTCCTGCTGCTCGGTGTCCTGGCTCCCGAGCCTGTAGACGAGCGCGATCAAGACCGGCAGCAGCGCGAGAAGCCCGATCAGGATCGTGCGGCCGCGGCCGAGCATCTGGCGGAGGGTCAGGCGAAAGATGATGCCTGTCACCGGTTCACCAGATAGGAGAAGACACCCTCCAGGGACTCGTCCGTGGGCTTGAGCTCGTGGATCGAGACGGACGTGTCGCGGGCGATCACGGGCGTGGCGCGCGCGAAGGCGCCGAGTTGCGCCGTTCGCACCGTCAGCATCTCGCTGCCGAGCTCGACGCCGACCACGGTTTCGTGCGCGACGAGCGCCGCCGCGAGTCGCCGGTTGTCCGAGGTTCGCAAGACGAACGTGTGTGGGGCGTCGATCATGAGCCGGCGGATCTCGCGGAAGTCCCCGGACGCGGCGAGGCGGCCGGAGACGATCACGAGCACCCGCTCGGCCAGGCGCTCGACCTCCTCGAGGATGTGGGAGGAGAAGACGATCGTGCGTCCCTCGCCGGCCAGCCGGCGGAAGAGCTCGGTCATATGGAGCCGCTGGCGGGGGTCGGCTCCGTTGAAGGGCTCGTCGAGCAGGAGCACGCTGGGGTCGTGAACGAGCGCGGCCGCTACCTTGATGCGCTGCTTCATCCCCTTCGAGTACCCGGCGGTCGCTCGGGTCGCGGCCGCCCCGAGGTCGACCTCGGCGATCGCTCTGCGCGTCGCCTCGTGCGGGTCGGCGAGACCCTGCAGGCGGGCGCTCAGAAGCACGAACTCGTAGCCGGTCAGCTGCCCGTACACCGACTCCCGCTCGGGCACCAGGCCCAGGTGGCTGTAGAGGCCCGGGTTCCTCCAGGGCGACTCGCCGAGGACGGTGACGTTGCCCGCGGACGGCTTCAGGAAGCCTGAGAGCATGTGCAACAGGGTGCTCTTGCCCGCGCCGTTGGGGCCGAGCAGGCCTGTAACCCCGGGCGAGACCTCGAACGAGATCTCGTTGACGGCTACCACGTTGCCGTACCAGCGCGACACGCCTTCGAGCGCGATCGTCGGGCCTTCGCCGGCCGCGGTCATGCCTGGATCCGCTGGAAGCGACGCACGGTGAGCCCCAGGGCCACGGCGATCGTCACCACGCCCGCGACGAAGTACGCCCAGCCGGGGAGGCTCGCGTCCGCGATGACGTTGTCGTTCGGGGCGTCCACTTGGAAGAGCCAGAAGATCGTTCCGTCCCACACCGCCGGGCTCAGGAGCAGCGCGTACTGGGCGTACGCGGTGTCGAGGGTCTCCATGAGGATGGTCGCGACGGTGAAGGTGAGGACGAAGACGCCGACGATGACCGCGGTGGCGTAGGCACGGCGAGGAATGTAGGAGGCGATCACCAGCCCCACCGAGGCGATCATCGCCGCGACGAGCACCGAGCCCCCCAGGATCGGGAAGATCAAGTCCCACCGGTCGGTGACGTACCCCGAGAGGTCGTCCGCGGCCATGCCGTTGCCGACGAAGAGGAGAACCTGTGGCCCTAGCGTAAGCACGAGCATCACGCTGGTCAGCGCGGCGAACCGCGCCAGCGTGTAGTCGAAGCGGGAGAGAGCGCGGGAGAAGTAGAGCGAGAGCATCCGGTTCCGCTGGTCGCGTCCCACCAGCTCCGGCGCCACGGCGGCGCAGAAGAGGACGAGCACGATCTGGACGTAGCCGAAGTAGTCCTCGTGCTCGAAGATCGCGACGTCGGCGTCGAGGCTGCTCGTGATCGCGCCGATCCCGACCTGGATAAAGGCGGGGATGAATGCGAAGACGGCGAGCGTGAACGGGATGATCTTGCTCGACGTCCTCCGCCCGAAGCCGAACGCGCCGCGGACGCTGCTCGTATAAAGCGTCGCGAACGTGCCCCACCGCCCGGTTCGCGGCCCGTCGTAGTGGCGGTAGCCGAGGTCATAGATGCTGCTGGCGGCCGCCGGCTCAGACATGCGCCGGATCCTCCTCGGGCGCCTCGTCCCGGAACAGGTCCTCGAGCCGCCGCCGCCGCTGCTCGAGCCGGACGAGCCCGAGTCCGAGCGAGGCTGCGCCGTCCCGGATGACGTCGTAGGCGCCGTCGTCGGAGATGTCGACCTCGAGCGTGTGGTGATCCTCGCGGAGGGAGTAGCCGCGTTCGCTCAGGTAGGCGGCGAGATCCTCGACCGGGCCGTCGACCTCCACGGTGAGGAGCTCGATCCGGCCGGTGAAGGCCCCGATGCTGCCCGACTGGACAAGCCGGCCTTCCTCGATGACCACGAGATGGTCGGACACGCGCTCGATCTCCGTCAGCAGGTGGGACGACATCATGATCGAGATGCCGAACTCCCGGCCGATGCGGGCGACGAGGTCGAGCATCTGGTCGCGGCCGGCCGGGTCGAGGCCGTTGGTCGGCTCGTCGAGGAGCACCAGCTTCGGGTCGTGCACCAGCGCCTGGGCGAGCTTCACGCGCTGCCGCATGCCGGTCGAGTAGCCGCGCATCTCGCGGTACCGTTCCTCGAAGAGCCCGACGAGGCGCAGGATCTCTGCGGTCCGCTCGCGCGCGGCGGCGCTTGGCAGGCCGTTGACGCGGGCCATGTGCGCCACGAACTCCGTCGCGCTGACGTCGAGCGGGAGGCAATCGTGCTCTGGCATGTAGCCGACGAGACGGCGGACGGCGAGGCCGTCGGCGACCACGTCGAGGTCGAACATGCGTGCCGATCCCGACGTGGGCTCGACCAGGCCCAGCAGGATCCGGATCAGAGTGCTCTTCCCGGCGCCGTTGGAGCCGACGAGGCCGATCACGCCGGGCTCCAGGTCGAGGTCGAGCCCGTCAAGCGCGAGGACGCTTGCGTACCTCTTCGTGAGCCCGCTCGCGGTGATCAGAGACACGCGTCGCACAGACTAAGGTTCCCGACGTCCGCGAGGCGGTGGAGCTGGGTGCGCGAGGGCAGGCGCATGTGCCGATCGTGCCCGATCACGCACGTCGGCGCGCGGCGCCGACGAGGCTCGCCAGGACAAAGGCGCCCGCGGCTACGAGGACGATCGCGCCCCCGGGCGGCAGGTCCGCGTAGTAGGCGATCGTGAGGCCGGCGAACACGGAAAGCAGCCCGATCGCCATGGCGATGAGGATCGACGAGCGCATGCTCCAGGCCACGCGACCGGAGGCGATCGCCGGGAGGACCATGAGCGCCGCGATGAGGAGGATGCCCACGATCTGCATCGAGAGGCCGATCGTGAGACCCGCGAGCCCGGCCAAGAGCACGTTCAGCGGCACCACCGGCACGCCCGCGACGCGCGCGCCCTCCTCGTCGACGACGATGCCGACCAGCGCTCGGTAGAGCAGCGCGACGGTGGCGAGCCCAGTGGCTCCGAGCACGGCCACGACCACCAGGTCCTCCCGCGTGACCGTGAGGATCGAGCCGAAGAGGAACGCGAACAGGTTGACGTTCAGGGCGCCGGCGGACGACGCCAGCACGACGCCCGCGGCAAGCCCCGTGTAGAAGAGGAGCGCGAGGGCCTGGTCCCCGACGGCCTGACGGCGGGAGCGGAGCCACTCGATGCCGACCGCCCCGGCGACTGCGGCGAGGAGGGCGGTCAGGACGGGGGAGACGCCGAGCAGATAGCCGAGGGCGACGCCGGCGAACGCGGTGTGGCCCACGCCGTCGCCGACGAGGCTCATGCCCCGCTGGACGAGGAAGAATCCGACGGCCGGCGCGAGCAGGCCCACGACGGCCCCCGCGGCGAAGGCCAGGCGCATGAACTCACTGTCGAGCATGGGCGTGCGACGGGTCGTGCCACTCGGAGGGGAGGGTTCCGGGCGGGCCGTCGAAGACGATGCCCCCGCGCACGAGGACGAGGCGCTCGACGATCTCCTCCACCGCCCCGAACTCGTGCGAGACGTACAGCGTCGTCACGTGACGGTCGCGACGGAGGCGGTCGAGGAGACCGGCGAGCGACTCCTGGGACTCCACGTCGACGCCCGCGGTCGGCTCGTCTAGGACGAGCAGCGACGGCTCGCCGGCGAACGCCTTGGCGATGAACGCGCGCTGCTGCTGGCCGCCGGACAGCTCCAAGAGCGGCGTGCCCGCGTGGGCGGAGAGCCCGACGTCCTCGATTGCTGCGTCCACGATCGCGCGGTCTCGGGCGCGGAGCGGGCCGAGAAGGCCGCCTGGGCCGAGCCGGCCTGCGCCGACTACTTCCCGCACCGTGATCGGCCCGTGGCCGCCGATCTGTGCCCGCTGGGCGACGTAGCCGAGCGTCGCGCGCCGCGAGAAGCGGTGCGCCGGCTCGCCGAAGAGCCGCACTGTGCCGGAGGCCGGCCGGGCGAGGCCGAGGGCTAGCCGCACGAGAGTTGTCTTGCCACCCCCGTTCGGCCCGGCGATCGCGACGAACTCCCCTTCCTCGATCGCGAGGCTCACGTCTGTGAGCACCGGCTGGCCGGGACGGTAGGCGAAGGAGACGTCCTCGAGCTCGACCGCTACCGGCATCCGAGCCCTCGCCGGAGCGCGTCCAGGTTCGCCTCCATCACCGAGAAGTAGTCGTCACCGCGGACGAGCTCGTCTTCGCTCAGCCCCTCGAGCGGGTTGAGCACGGCGGTCGTGGCGCCGGCCTCCCGCGCGACGGTCTCGCCGATCTCCGGGGAGAGGAGCGTCTCGGTGAACACGGTCGTGACGCCGCGGGCTTCGACGAGGTCGGCCACGGCCTCCAGGTCTTGGGGGCTCGGCTCCGCCTCGGGTGAGAGGCCCGTGATCGGGATGACCTCGAGCTCGTAGCGGTCGGCGAGGTAGCCGAATGCGTCGTGGGTGGTCACGACGTCGCGGCGCTCGCAGTCGGCGAGCCCGAGCTGGTAGGCCTCGTCGAGCGCGTTCAGCCGCGTGACGAGCAGCCGGGCGCCGGTCGCATCGCCCAGCTCCAGGGCGATCCGATCCACCACCTGGGCAAACAGCGTCGGATCCAACCAAACGTGGGGGTCGACGCCCTCGTCGGTCTCCCGCAGCTCGAGCCCTTCGAGGACGTCGATCGCCTGGACGTCGCCGCCGCTCACGGCTTCCTCGACGGCCGGTTGAAAGCCGTCGCCGAGGTAGAGAACGAGGTCCGCGTCGAGGATCTCCTCGACCTCGCGCGGCGTCAGCTCGAGGTCGTGCGGCTCGGCGCCCGCCGGCGTCAGGTTGGTTACCTCGACGTCCACGCCACGGATCTGCTCGGCCGCGAACGCAAGCGGGTAGAAGCCGGCGACGACGCGGGTCGACGCTGACTCGTCAGCCTCCCCGCCGCACGCGGAGACGCCCGCCCCGAGGAGCATGATGAGAACGATTCTCGTTATCACGGAGTGCTAGCATAGCCCCGTGTCGAGCGGCGAGCAAGCGCAGGCGAACGGCCTGCTCGAAGGAGTGGGCGTCCGGCCTACCCGCCAGCGCGTCGTCGTCCTCACCGAGCTGATGGGCGAGCGGAACGACGTCACGGCGCAACAGCTGCACGAGCGCCTGCGCGCTCGCGGAGAGCGGCTGGGCCTGGCGACCGTCTACCGCACGCTCGGCCTGCTCGCCGGCGAGGGCGTGGTCGACGTGCTCTCACACCGTCCGGGCGAGCTCTGCTATCGCCTCTGCGGCGAGGGGCATCACCATCACCTCACCTGCTCGAGCTGCCATCAGGTGGTCGAGCTCGACGAGTGCGAGCTCGAGCCGTGGCTCGAGCGGATCTCGCAGGCCCATGGCTTCGTGACCACGGGCCATCGCCTCGAGGTCTCCGGCCTCTGCGGCGACTGCCGCTAGTAGGAGGCTGCCTCCCGGCTAGCCGCGGAGAAGCTCGTAGCCCTCGCGCAGGAAGGGCGTGCGATCGACGAGAGCCGCGATCCCGTCGGGCGTGAGGGAGCCCTCCTCGGTGACGTAGCGTCCGATCAGGTCCGGCGGCGTCAGGTCGACGCGCTCCTCGTCGGGCTCGTACGGGTCGACGGGCGCGAGCTTCAGCACCTCGCACGCGACGACGACCGGGACGCCGGCCTTCTTCGCCGCCTTGGCGAGGCCGTTCGTCTTGATCTTGTTGACGAGCGAGCCGTCCCGGAAGACGGTGTCCGCGCCGAGCAGGAGCAGGTCGACCGTCCCGACGGCATGCCTCGCGTCGTCGTCGGCGACCAGGTCGGTCGTGAGCCCGGCCGCGGCCAGCTCCTCCGAGAAGGCCCGGCCCTCTCCCACGGGGTCCGAGACCGTGCAGACGACGCGTTCCGCCTGACCGTGGATCAGCGCCTCGCGGGCCGTCGCGGAGGCCGAGTGGGTCATGACGATCCGCTCGGTCAGGTCCTGGGCGAGGATGACGGCGATCGTCGCCGCCGCTCGCTCCCGGCCGGCGATCACGGCGTGGGCCTCCTCGACGAGCTGCTCCGGCGTCCGGCCGGCGACGAGCACCCGGCCCATTGCGCCGGCGATCGACCCGATCGCCGGGCGGGCCCGGACGAGCGCTCGCGCAGTCTCCAGAGGATCCTCGCCAAGCTCGACGGCCTCGACGAGCGTCTCGAGCGCCTCCTTGGCCAGCCAGCTCGCGCCATGGGACGTGTCGGAGGCGACGGACTCCACGCGCGTGGTCAAGTCGACGTGCACCATGCGGAAGCCTAACCCGGATCGGCTCGACGGCGATCGTGCGGATGGTAGCCTGCGGCCGATGGCGGAGCCAGAGACCGCCCCGCGCCTGGCGGCGGCGCCGCTCCCCGCCGTCAGCCTCGTCATTCCGGTCTTCAACGAGGAGTCGACCCTCGAGGAGGTCTACCGGCGCTCGATCGAGACCCTCGACGGGGTGGGCAAGCCGTTCGAGGTGATCGTCGTCGACGACGGCTCCCGCGACGGCACCTGGGCGGTCGTCGAGCGTCTCGCGGCCGAGGATGCCCGCCTGCGGGCCGTCCGCTTCAAGAAGAACTTCGGCCAGCACCCGGCCATGCATGCCGGACTCGTTCGCGCCCGCGGAGACGTCGTGGTGACGATGGACGCCGACCTCCAGAACGTCCCCGAGGACCTCCCCCGCCTGATCTCCGCGGTGGAGGAGGGCGCGGACGTCGCCAGCGGCAGGCGGCTGGGGCGGGCGGACTCGTGGGGCCGGACGCTGCCCTCGAGGATGGTGAACGGGATGCTCCGCCGCTTCACGGGCGCAGACGTCTCCGACTTCGGCTGCGCCTTCAACGCGTACTCCCGCTCGGCGCTCGAGCCGGTTCTCGGCGTCATCGGCAAGCAAAAGTTCACGAAGGCGCTCGTCCTGTCCGCGGGCGCGAGCGTGGTCGAAGTCGACCTTTCGCACCAGGCGCGCGCCGACGGGTCGCGTTACTCGCCGTTCCGCCTCATCCGCCTCGCGCTTCACGTCCTAGCGGGCTTCTGGCCCCAGCCGATCCAGTGGGCCGGCGTGACCATCGGCGCCATCTGCGGGCTCTTGACCGTGGCCGTCGGGCTCTGGGGCCTCATCGCCTGGGTGGCGAACGGCGACTTCCCCGGCCTCCTCTTCCTCGGTGGGCTCGTGCTCGGCGTGCTCGCGGTCCAGGGGTTCATCCTCGCCCTTGTCGGCGAGTACCTCGGCCGAATCCAGCGCGACGTCGAGGGACGCCCTCTGTACACGATCGACCGCGAGCTCGGCGACTGACCCGGGCCGCGGACGGCGCGCCGGTACAATCGGCGCCCGTGCGCAAGCGCATTCTCGTGACCGGCGGCGCGGGGTTCATCTCGTCGAACTTCATTCGCCACCTGCTGACGGCGACGCCGTACGACGTCGTCTCCCTTGACGCCCTGACATACGCCGGCAACGTCGACAACCTCTCGGACCTGATGGGGCACGAGCGGCTGTCCTTCGTGCACGGGGACGTTCGGGACCGGTCGCTCGTGAGCGAGATCGTGCGCGAGGTGGACGTGATCGTGAACGCGGCCGCCGAGTCCCATGTCGAGAAGTCGATCGTCGAGGGCGCGCGCGAGTTCGTGACCACGAACGTCGAGGGCACGCAGATCCTCCTCGACGCCGTGCGCGAGGACGCCGTTGAGCGCTTCATCCTGATCTCGTCGAGCGAGGTGTACGGGACCGCCGAACGCGAGCCCATGGACGAGCAGCATCCGCTCAACCCGCGTAGCCCCTACGCGGCGACGAAGGCGGGCGCCGACCGGCTCGCGTACTCCTACTACGTCACCTACGGGCTCCCGATCGTGATCCTTCGCTCGTTCAACAACTACGGCCCGTACCAGCATCCCGAGAAGGTCGTCCCGCGCTTCATCACCCAGGCGCTCGCCGACCGACCGCTGACGGTGCACGGGAACGGCCACGCTTCGCGCGACTGGCTCTACGTCGAGGACCATGCCGAGGCGATCGATGCGGTTCTCGCCGCCGACGTCTCCGACGTGGCCGGGGAGGTCCTCAACCTCGCCACGGGCGTCGACGTCTCCGTCGAGCGGATCGCCGACCTCGTCCTCGACCAGCTTGGGAAGCCCACGAGCCTGAAGGCGCACGTGCCCGAGCGGCCCGGCCAGGTCGACAGGCATATCGGCTCGACGGAGAAGGCCGAGCGCGTGCTCGGCTGGCGGGCTCTGACGTCCTTCGAGGCCGGGCTCGAGCGCACCATCGCCTGGTACGAGCAGAATCGTCTCTGGTGGGAACAGGCTCTGCGAGCGGAACAGACGGCGAGCGAAAGCGCCTCCTAGTCCTGGGCGCCGGTCCGGCCCAGCTCGGGCTGCACCGGGCAGCCCGGGAGCGTGCGCTCTACGTCGTCGCGTGCGACCGCGACCCGGCGGCCGTCGGCTTCGAGCACGCCGACCGCCGGGCGGTGGTGTCCGTCGAGGACGAGGCCGCGATCAGCCAGCTCGCCCGCGCCGAGGAGGTCGACGGGATCATCGCACCCGGGATCGACTGGCCCGTCGCCATCGCCGCGCGCATCGCCGCCCATGCGGGGCTCCCGCACCCGCTGGCGCCGGAGACCGCCGCGCTCACCGTCCTGAAGCATCGCCAACGCAAGCGCTTCGCCGAGCGCGGCGTCCCGCAACCCCGGTGGGAGGTCGCCACGTCGGCGAATGAGGAGCTCTCCATTCCGGCCGTCGTGAAGCCGGTCGACCAGCAGGGCCAGAGGGGCCTGGCCGTGGTCGAGGACCGGGCGGACCTCGGCGCCGCGATCGCCGCCGCCGTGGAGGCCTCGCGGAACGGGCTGGCGCTGATCGAGGAGCTCGTGCCCGGCCCGGAGGTGACCGTGAATGGCTTCTCAATCGGCGGGGTCTTCCACCCGCTGACCGTCACCGATCGGCTGACCGCGGGCGGCGAGGCCTTCGGCGTCGCGCTCGCGCACGTCTGGCCTAGCGCCCATTCCGTCGGCGACGCGGTCGAGGCCGCGCGCCTCGCAGCCGATGCTCTCGGTGTGACCGACGGTCCCACCTACACGCAGATCGTGCTCGGCCCCGACGGCCCCCGCGTGATGGAGCTCGCGGCGCGCCTCGGGGGCGGCCACGACGCCGAGCTCTGCCGCGTCGCGCTCGGGATCGACCTCAACGGCCTCGCCCTGGCCGCCGCTCTCGGCGAGCCGCTCGACGTGCCGGAGCCGAAGCCCCGTGGTGGCGCCGTCGTCCGCTTCCTCGTTCCGCCCGAAGGCGTGCTCGAAGACGTCGGCGGCCTCGAGGAGGCACGTGCTGTCAAGGGCGTCGTCGACGCCCGCGTCTACCGCGCGCCCGGCTGGATGTTCGGGCCCTTCCGCCGCGGGAACGACAGGGCCGGCTACGTCCTCGCCCAGGGCGAAAGCCGCGACGACGCGCTCGCGCGTGCCGACCGCGCTGCCGAGCTCATCCGCTTCAGGACCGCCGATGCAGAAGCTCTCGTCTGAGAGCCCGTCGAGGCGTAAGACCTTCCTCTCCTTCCAGCCGCCGGCGATCGGCGACGAGGAGATCGAAGCCGTCACCGAGACGCTCAGGAGCGGCTGGTTGACGACCGGCCCGCGCTCCGAGGAGCTCGAGCGCCGCTTCGCCGAGTACGCCGGCGCCAAGCACGGCGTTGCGCTCGCCTCCGGCACCGCCGCCATGCACCTGTCCCTCCTCGCAGCCGGAGTCGGCCCTGGAGACGAGGTGATCACGACGCCGATCACCTGGCCGGCGACGGGGAACGTCATCGTCCATTGCGGCGCCCGGCCGGTGTTCGTGGACGTCCGCGAGGCCGACCTCAACATCGACCCCGACGCCGCAGCCGCGGCGGTCACCGAGCGGACGAGGGCGATCCTGCCTGTCCACCTCGCCGGCCAGCCTGCAGACCTCGATCCGCTCCTCGCGCTCGGCCTGCCCGTGATCGAGGACGCCGCCCACGCCACCGAGTCCGTCTACCGCGGCCGCAAGGTGGGCGCCATCTCGCTCGCCACGTGCTTCTCGCTCTACGCGACGAAGAACGTCGCCGCCGGCGAGGGCGGGATGGTGACGACGAACGACGACGAGGTCGCCGCCGCGCTCAGCAACCTGCGCCTCATGCGCCGCGGCGAGGGCTCGCTCTACGACGTCACCGTGGCGGGCTTCAAGGCGAACCTCTCCGACGTCCTGGCCGCCATCGCGCTCTGCCAGCTGGACAAGATCGAGGAGCACGCCGAGATCCGACGGCGCCACGTGGCCGCCTACGACGCTGCCGTCGGCGACCTTCGTGGCATCGAGCCGCTCGCTCGCGACTCGCGGGACCACCACGCGCTCCACCTCTACGTCGTCCGCATCGACGCCGAAGGCGCGGGCGCCGACCGCGATGCCTACCAGCGGGCTCTCCGCGAGGAGAACATCGGGACGAGCATCCATTTCCTGCCGGTGCACCGCCTCACGTACTACCGCGAGCGCTTCCCGGACCAGCCGCAGCTGCCCGTGGCCGAGCTCGCCGGCGACCAGGTGCTCTCGCTGCCGCTCTCCCCGGCGCATTCCGACGCCGACGTCGAGGACGCGATCGACGCGCTCAGGCGCATTCACGGCCGCTTCACGAGTCGTTAGGGCGCCATGCGCCGTCCGGTGAAGCTCACCATCCAGATCCTCGTCAGCGGCGGCGTGATCGCCTTCCTGCTCTGGCAGATCGACCTGCAGCAGACGGCCGACATCATCCGCGACAGCCGCTGGGGCTATGTCCTCGCCGCCCTGGCCATCTTCCTGGGCACGACCTGGCTGATGACCTGGCGCTGGAGCACGCTCCTCGCGGCCAGGGGGGTGCATGAGCCCTTCTCCTGGCTGCTGCGCCTGTACTTCGTGAGCTACGCGGCCGGCCAGGTCCTTCCGACCGCGGTCGGCGGCGACGCCGTCCGGATCATCGAGCACGCGCGCCGCCGACCGGACGCCAGGGCTACGGCGGCCGCCTCGGTCTTCATGGAGCGTGCGCTCGGCTCGGCCGGAACCCTGATCCTGGTCGCAGTAGGCCTGGCGGTCGCGGCCGGCCGCTACGACGACGTGCGCTTCCTGTTCATCGTCGAGCTCGTCCTCGTCGCGGCGATGGTCGTCCTCGGGCTGCTGCTCTTCTCGCGCAGGCTCGGCCTGGCGCTCGAGCGGCGCCTGTTCCCGCTCGGGCGGAAGGTCCGGCTCGAGAAGCCGCTCCAGAGCCTCTACTGGGCGATGCACGAGTACCGCAGCTCGGCGGGCGTTCTCGTGGCGGTGCTGGGCGTGACCGTCTTCTCACAGGCTCTGCGGGTCGGCGCGATCTGGCTCTGCGGGGAGGCGGTCGGCGCGGACGTGTCGCCGGTCGTCTACATCGTCCTCGGGCCGCTCCTCTTCCTCGTCCAGATGATTCCGTTCACGCTGAACGGGCTCGGCGTCCGCGAGGCGTTCTTCGTCCTCTTCCTCGGCCGCTTCGACGTTCCCGAGGACGTGGCCTTCGCCGCCGGCTTCCTCTTCTATGCCGTCTCCATCGCCACCTCGCTGCCGGGCGCCTTCATCCTGCTCTGGAGGAGCGTCCGGCCCGCTGCACCGGTCAGCCAGTGAAGGTCGTCTTCCTGACGACGTCCTACCCGCGTGGCGAGGACGACTTCGCGGGGAGGTTCGCGGCCGAGCTGGCCGAGCGGCTGCGCGGCCGCGGGGTGGAGGTGGACGTGGTCGCGCCGGGCGCGTTCCGCGACTACGGGCTCGCCTACGGCGCGGGAATGATCGCCAACGTCCGCCGGCGCCCGTGGGCGCTTCCTCCCCTACTGGGCTCGATGGCTCGAGCCGTGCGGCGGGCGGCCGGGGACGCCGATCTCGTGCACGCCTTCTGGCTGCCCAACGCCGCCGTCGCCCTCACGGCGCGGAAGCCGGTCGTCGTCACGCTGCCGGGCACCGACATGGAGCTCGCCCGGCGGGCACCCCGGCCTGCCGGCTGGATGCTCCGCCGCGCCCGCATCGCTCTCCCGGTCGCCGAGGCGTTCGCCGACCAGGCGCGGATGCTCGGCGCCCGCGACGTGCGGGTGATCCCGACCGGCCTCGAGCTTCCGGCCGAGCCGGGCGAGCCCGCCGATCCACCCGAGGTCCTCTACGCGGGCCGGCTCTCCGAGGAGAAGGGCGTCGAGGAGCTGGCGGCCGCAGCCGAGGGGCTCAACCTCGTCGTCGCTGGCGACGGCCCGCTTCGGCCGCTCCTCCCGCAGGCGCGCGGCATGGTGGCGCGGGAGGAGCTCTACGCGCTGATGGAGCGCGCGTCGGTCGTCGTCTGCCCGTCGAGGCGCGACGGCCTCCCGGTCGTGTGCGCGGAGGCGATGGCCCACGCGCGCCCGGTCGTGGCGAGTGCCGTGGGCGGTCTCCCCGACATGGTCCGAGACGGCGAGACCGGCCTGCTCGTCCCGCCCGGCGACCCCGTCGCCCTCCGCGCCGCGATCGACCGCCTCCTCGCGGACGACGATCTGCGCCGCCGCCTCGGGCGGGCCGCGCGCTCGCGGATCGCCGAGCTCTGCGACTGGGATCGCGTCCTCGACCGGACGATCGCAGCCTACGAGGACGCGGTGGGGTGAGCAGCGGGCTGCCGCAATCGGCGGCCTGGCGCCACGTGGGCGCCGCCGAGGGCTTCGAGACGCTGTATCTCGAGCGCGTCAGCGAGGGCCTTCGCCTCCGGGGCCACTCGGCGGGCGTCGAGAACGGCAGGGCCTTCGGGATCGGCTACGAGCTCGTCCTCGACGAGGGCTGGACCACTCGCCGGGCGCACATCGTGGGCCACGGCAGCCGCGAGCTTCGCCTCAACGGCAACGGCTCGGGAGGCTGGCTCCTTGATGGGAGCCCGGCCTCGCACCTCGACGGCTGTCTTGACGTCGATCTCGAGGCGTCCGCCTTCACGAACGCCTTGCCCCTGCATCGCCTCGGATTGGCGGTCCGGGAGCATGCTGATACGCCCGCGGCCTACGTGCGCACGGCGGACCTCGCCGTCGAGCGCCTGGAACAGAGCTATACGCGTCTCGACGCCCATAGGTACGACTACGCGGCTCCGCGCTTCGACTTCGAGGCCGTCCTCGTCTTCGACGAGCACGGCCTGATCCTCGAGTATCCCGGCATCGCAGTACGAGTCGCGTAGCGGCCTCAAGCGGCCCCTCGCGCCCGCCGATACGAAGGGCATGTACGAGGGCAAGAGCGTCGCCGTCGTCGTCCCGGCCTACAACGAGGAGCAGCTCGTCGCCGAGACCGTGCGCGGGATCCCCGCGTTCGTCGACAGGATCCTCGTCGTGGACGACCGCTCCAGCGACGCGACCGTCGAGCGCGCGGCCGCCGCCGATCCCCGGGTCGAGGTCATCCGACACGAGCGAAACGCCGGAGTCGGCGCGGCCATCGTCACCGGCTACAAGCGCGCCCGCGACCTCGAGGTCGACGTGACCTGCGTCATGGCCGCGGACAACCAGATGGAGCCGGCCGACCTCGCTACGCTCGTCGGCGGCGTCGCCTCCGGCGAGTGCGACTACGCGAAGGCGAACCGTCTCTTCACGGGCCAGGCGTGGGAGCTGATCCCGCGCTACCGCTACCTGGGGAACGCCGTCCTCTCCTTCTTCACGAAGATCGCCTCCGGCTACTGGCAGGTGGCCGATTCGCAGTCCGGCTACACGGCGATCTCGCTGGAGACGCTCCGCCTGCTCGACCTCGACCGCCTCTACGCCCGTTACGGCTTTCCCAACGACCTGCTCGTCCACCTGAACGTCTGGAACCGGCGCGTCCGCGACTACCCGTCGCGGCCGATCTACGGCGTGGGGGAGCAGAGCGGGATCCGCCTCCGCAAAGTCGTTCCCACGATCTCCTGGCTTCTCCTCAAGGGCTTCTTCTGGCGGATGAAGGAGAAGTACGTCATCCGCGACTTCCACCCTCTCGTCCTCTTCTACCTGCTGGGCCTCGCGCTTTCCGGCGCGGGCTTCGCGCTCGGCTTCCTCGAGGTCGTGCTCCGCCTCATGGGAAACCCGATCCCGGCGGCGACCATCGTCCTCGTCGCCCTGCTCGTGGTCTCCGGGCTCCAGCTTCTCCTCTTCGCCATGTGGTTCGACATGGAGTCGAACAAGGGCCTCACCTCGGGAGCGCAGGGCGGCCGGCTGGAGCTGCCGGCCGGCGCCCGCGTGGTCGTCGTCTACGAGGGCAGGGGCGAAACGCCGCTGGCGGCGGCGACGGCCGAAGCCGTCACCGCCGGCGAGCAGCAGGCGTCCTAGGCCGCTTCGGCGACGAGCTCCGGCTCGATCGACTCGACCTCGGCTGGCCGCCGCTTGCGCGGGATGAAGAGCGCTGCGACTGCGCCGAGCCCGACGACGACCGCTCCTACCCAGACAGCCGGGACGAGCCCGTCGACGAACGCCTGGCCCGACTCGTAGCCGCCGTAGCTCGTGAAGACCGAGGCGAGCACGGCCACGCCGAACACCCCGCCGAGCTCGCGGATGGCGTTGTTGGCGCCGGAGGCCTGGCCCTCCTCACGCGGTAGCACCGCGGAGAGGACGACGTTGGCGACCGGGGCGAAGAAGAGCGCCATCCCGATCCCGGAGATCACGAAGGCGGGCACAAGCGATGAGTACGGGACGGTCGGCGTCGAGACCGCCGCCAGCCAGCCGAGCCCGATCGCCTGCAGCCCGAGCCCGGTCGCCATCAGCGGCCGCCCGCCGATGCGATCCGACAGAGCCCCTGCGATGGGGGCGATGAAGATTGGCATCGCCGTCCATGGGAGGATCCGGAGCCCGGCGTCCAGCGGGCTGTAGCCCTGCACGGTCTGCAGGAACTGCGCCAGCAGGAAGATCGAGCCGAACATCCCGAAGAACATGAAGAGCGAGGCCGCGTTCGCAGCCGAGAACGCCCGGCTTCGGAAGAAGCGCAGCGGCAGCATCGGCGCCGGGCGCGCGGAGCTCCCAGAGCACGAACGCCAGCGTCAAGAGGGAGCCGACGACCAGCGAGCCGACGATCTCGGGGCTCGCCCACCCGACCGCGTTTCCGCGGACGACGCCCCAGACGATCCCGAAGAGCCCCGTGCTCACCAGCGCGAGCCCGGGAAGGTCGAGCCGGGTCGCGGGCCCGTAGGTCTCCTTCAGCCGGAAGTACGCCAGCGGGATCAGGACGAGCCCGATCGGCACGTTCAGCCAGAAGATCCACTGCCAGGAGATGCCTTCGACCACGGCGCCGCCGACGAGCGGGCCGCTCGCCACGGCGAGGCCGCCGATCCCGCCCCAGGCTCCGAGCGCGACGCCGCGCTTCTCCGGCGAGACCGCCGCGCTCAGGATGGTCAGCGTCAGCGGCGTCACGATGGCGCCGCCGAGCCCCTGCACCGCCCGTGCGGCGATCAGCGCCTCCACCGAGGGCGCGAGCGCGGCCGCGACTGAGGCCAAGGTGAAGATGCCGAGCCCGATCACGAACAGCCGCCGGCGGCCGAAGCGGTCGCCGAGGGCGGCGCCCGTGAGGAGGAAGACCGCGAACGTGAGCGTGTACGCGTTCACAGTCCATTCCAGGTCTTCGATCGAGGCGCCGAGATCGTCGCGGATCACCGGCAGGGAGGTGGTGACCACGAGGTTGTCGAGCGTCGCCATGAAGAGCGCCACCGACGTGATCACGAACGTCCAGATGGTCGTCGTTCGGGACATCTCGGCCCCTTTCTGATACTGATTAGTCACTTACTTGGGCTCCAAAAAAACACGCGCTCGCTCGCTAGGACGAGCGCAGCTCCTGCGCCCAGGTGTCGTCCTCGGTGCAGATCTGGGGGAGATCCATGGCCGCTGCCACGTTCATCAGCATCCCCATGGCGAAGAAGTCCCGGATCTCGAGCGTCGACTTGCCGCTCACCTGCTCGACGTAGCGGAAGAGCTCGGCGAAGCCGGCCCGCGTGGCGTCGCGGATCTCGGGGTCGGAGCACGCCGCGTACATCTGCATCTGCCCGAGCAGGCGCTCCCGGTCGGCGAGCAGCTGGTCGTAGGCGCTCCCCATCGCCATCATGGCCTCGTCGCCGGTCTTTCCCTCGGCGGCCTCGCGGAAGGCATCGAGGACGCGATCGAAGCCGCGTTTCGAGCTGGCGAGGAAGAGCTCCTTCTTCGTGCCGAAGAGGCGGAAGAGATAGGGCTGCGAGATGCCGGCGCGCTGGGCGATCTTCTCGGTCGAGGTGCCGTGGAGCCCGCCGTAGGCGAACTCCGTCATGGCCGCCTCGAGGATCTCCTCGCGACGGACCTCGGCGCTCTTTCGCTCGGTCGCGTGCGTTGCCATGGCGGGTAAGTTAGCACTCACTCACAACGCCGTCAAGGGGGTTGCGCAGGCGCTCGGATTCCGTCCGACCCCCGCTCTACTCTCACTGGTCCCCGCCACCGGCGGGCCAGCTTTAGACCTACGTCAGACCGATACCCTTGGAGGGAGACATGGCGTCCGCAGCGCGCACCGGTACCGCACCCGTCATCGAGGACGAGGCGCTCGTGAACAGCGTCGCCGATGCCGCGCGGCCGTGCGGTGTCAAGCGCTATTTCACGATCCCCGGTCGCGACCCGTTCGACGAGATCGAGTGGGAGCTCCGCGATGCCTTCATCCCCGGCAAGGACGGCCCGGTCTTCGAGCAGAAGGGCGTCGAGTTCCCGAAGTTCTGGTCGCAGACGGCGACGAACATCGTCGCGCAGAAGTACTTCCGCGGCCGCATGTCCTCGCCCGAGCGCGAGTCGAGCGTGAAGCAGATGATCGGCCGCGTCGTCGACACGGCCGTGGCGTGGGGCCGCGACGGCGGCTACTTCGCCGACGAGGACGAGGCCGACACCTTCGAGGCCGAGCTCAAGGCGATCCTCGTCAACCAGCTCGCCTCCTTCAACTCGCCGGTCTGGTTCAACGTCGGCTTCGAGGAGCGCCCGCAGTGCAGCGCGTGCTTCATCCTCTCGATCGAGGATTCGATGGACTCGATCCTGGACTGGATCCGGCGCGAGGGAATCATCTTCCGCGGCGGCTCCGGCTCGGGCGTCAACCTTTCGCACCTGCGCTCCTCCAAGGAGCAGCTCTCCAAGGGCGGCTACGCCTCCGGGCCGGTCAGCTTCATGCGCGGCGCCGACGCCTCGGCCGGCACGATCAAGTCCGGCGGCAAGACCCGGCGCGCAGCCAAGATGGTCGTCCTCGACATCGACCACCCCGACGTCGAGGAGTTCATCTGGTGCAAGGCCCACGAGGAGGAGAAGGCGCGCGTCCTCGAGGCGGCCGGCTACGACATGTCGCTGGACTCGCCCGACTGGGCTTCGATCCAGTACCAGAACGCGAACAACTCGGTGCGCGTGACGGACGCCTTCATGGAGGCCGTCGAGGCGAACGACGACTGGAACCTCACCGCCCGCACCGACGGCAGCGTCGTCACCACGCTTCCCGCGCGCGACCTGCTCACGCAGGCCGCCGAGGCCGCGTGGCGCTGCGCCGACCCGGGCGTCCAGTACGACACGACCATCAACGCGTGGCACACCCTCCCGAACACGAGCCGGATCAACGCCTCCAACCCGTGCTCCGAGTACATGTCCATCGACGACAGCGCCTGCAACCTCGCCTCCATCAACCTGATGAAGTTCCGCCGCGAGGACGGCGACCTCGACGTCGAGGCCTTCGAGCACACGGTCGACACGGTCTTCCTCGCGCAGGAGATCCTCGTCGGCTACTCGAGCTACCCGACGCCCGAGATCGACCGAAACGCGAAGGCGTACCGTCAGCTCGGCCTCGGCTACGCGAACCTCGGCGCGCTCCTCATGTCGCGCGGGCTCCCGTACGACTCGGACGAGGGCCGCGCCTTCGCCGCCGCCGTCACCGCGCTCATGACCGGCCGCGCCTACCGCAAGTCGGCCGAGATCGCCGGTCGCATGGGCCCGTTCGCGGGCTACCAGCCGAACGCGGGCGCGATGATCGGCGTGATCGCCAAGCACCGCGCCGCGGTCGGGAACATCGAGCACGCCCACGCCGTGCCGGACGACCTCCTCTCGGCGGCCCGGAAGTCCTGGGACGACGCGCTCGACCTGGGCGAGGTCAGCGGCTACCGGAACGCGCAGGCCACCGTGCTCGCGCCCACCGGGACGATCAGCTTCATGATGGATTGCGACACGACCGGGGTCGAGCCGGACTTCTCGCTCGTGAAGATGAAGAAGCTCGTCGGCGGCGGCGACCTCACGATCGTGAACAAGACGGTGCCGATGGCGCTCGACCGGATGGGCTACGCGCCCGAGGAGCGCGACCAGGTCGTCGCCTTCATCGACGACCGCAACACCGTCGTCGGCGCGCCGTTCCTGAAGACCGAGCACTACCCGGTCTTCGACTGCGCGATCGGCGAGCGCGCCATCCACTACATGGGCCACGTGAAGATGATGGGCGCCGTCCAGCCCTTCATCTCGGGCGCGATCTCGAAGACGGTCAACCTCCCCGAGGAGACGTCCGTCGACGAGGTCGCCGGCCTGTTCATCGGACGCCTGGAAGCTCGGCGTCAAGGCGATCGCCATCTACCGCGACAACTGCAAGGTCGCGCAGCCGCTCTCGAAGAAGTGCGGACAGCGCCGCGCCGGCACCTGTGCAGCGCGAGGACCGGCGCCGCCTCCCCGACGACCGCACCGAGATCGGCCGCAAGTTCCGCGTCGGCGACTACGAGGGCTACATCCACGTCGGCCTCTACGACGACGGCACCCCCGGCGACATCTTCGTGGACATCGCCAAGGAGGGCACGACCCTCGCCGGCCTCATGAACTCGTTCATGATCTCGGTCTCGCTCGGCCTCCAGTACGGCGTCCCGCTCGAGGTCTACGTCTCCAAGTTCGCGCACATGCGCTTCGAGCCGAGCGGCCTCACGAACGACGCCGACATCCGCGCCGCCAAGTCCCTCGTCGACTACATCTTCCGCTGGATGGGCAAGAAGTTCCTCGACACGGAGACGCAGCAGGAGCTCGGCATCCTGAGCCCGGAGGTGCGCAAGCGCCTGGCTGAGGCCCACGACATCCTGGAGGGCAACGGCGGCCGCAGGCGCCGATGCCGAGGCCGCGCCGGCCCCGCCGCCCGGCCAGACCGCCCTGTTCAACGCCTTCGAGGACGCGGTGGAGTGCGCCAAGTGCGGCGGGCGGATGGTGCGGACGGGCAGCTGCTACACGTGCCGCGACTGCGGCCAGAACACCGGGGTGGTAGGCAGAGCCGCACCGTGCTCGCGGATACCAGCGACTCGGTGGTCGAGTTCGACTCACCCCTTGCAGAAGTCGGCGCTTCGCGTGCCCGAAGGGCCGACACTCCTCGACACGTGCGTTATCCAGAACCTGATGGCGCTGGGTAAGCACGGCGAGGACGGCCGCCTAACGACGGAAGGCGAGCGGGTACTACTGCGGGCGGTTCGCGCGCTCTGGTACACCGATGAGCTTGTCGCACTCGACTGTCTCCGTGGAGACGTACCAACGGAATGGCCCACCGTGGGTCGTTTCGTGAGTCGTCGCTGATCGAATTTCAGAAGGCGGACGGCGCGAAGGGTTGGGAGCTACTGGCAGTGGGTGGTTTGAGTGGGCCGACGACTTTCAGGGTTGCCTCGATGCAGACTGGTATTCCCGACATCTGATCCACATGGCCTCGTCAACTGCTGGAGGCCCGGAAGTCGCTGACGGTCAGCTTCCGCTGTCGATCGCCCCGGCCCTCGCGCCCCTCTCACTCGACTGCGTTACCGTTCTGTTGTCAGGCCGTTCCGCGATGCAGGGGATCTGTGTCTTGGATCCAGGGACGCGATTGCGCACGGGGCATCCCCACGATCCTTACGACCGACCTCGAAGAGCTTCTGGGCGAACCGACGGGCGCTCTACCCGTTAGGGCATCGCAGATCTGGCGGCCGAGTGACCTTTGGCGGACGATCGCGCGGGATCACTGTCCTCGAGATCGCGCCGCTGGCGTGCGATGCTTCCGACCGCCTAGCGAGTCCGCACCAGCGAGCCCGCGGGGGTACGGTCGCAAGTGGATGGTGGCGACGACAGTCGAGCACGAGCACCGCGTCACGCCGCGAGAGCTCTTCTTCGACCTCGTCTTCGTGTTCGCGTTCACGCAGGTCGCGACGCTGCTCGCCGACGACCCGACGTTCGCCGGAATCGGCCGCGGCGTGCTCGTGCTGGCCGCGCTCTGGTGGGCGTGGACGGCCTACGCCTGGTTGACGAACATCGTCGACCCCGAGGAGAACGTCATCGGCGCTGCGCTGCTCGTTGCGCTGATGGCGATGTTCGTCGGCGGCGCTCGTGGTGCCGGGCGTATTCGAGGACGACGGTGTGCTCTTCGGTGCTGCCTTCCTCGTCGTCTGCGCGATGCACGCAGCGCTCTACGCCTTCGTCGGGCGGGGGAATCGCGACCTGCTCGGCGCCGTGCTCCGGCTGGCGCCGTGGACGCTCTCGGGCGCGACGCTGATCCTCGTCGCCGGCTTCGCGGACGGCGCGCGCACCTGGCTCTGGCTCGCCGCGCTCGCGTGCGCCTACATCGGCCCCGTCCTGAGCGGGTCGACGGGCTGGCAATTGCACCCGTCGCACTTCGCAGAGCGCTACGGTCTCGTGCTGATCATCGCGCTCGGCGAGGCCTTCATCGCGATCGGGATCGGCGCGACGGGGATCGGCATCGGGCTGGGCGAGGTCGTAGCCGCGATCCTCGGGCTCCTCGTCGCCACCTCCTTCTGGCTCGCCTATTTCGACTTCTTCTCGATCCGCGGCGAGCAGATACTCAGGGACCGCCAAGGCGTGGAACGCGTCGCGCTCGCCCGCGACGCGTACACGTACGCGCACTTCCCGATGATCGTCGGCATCGTGCTCTTCGCGTTCGCGATGAAGACCATCGTCGCGCACGTGGGCGAGGAGCTCGACTCCGTCGTCGCCTTCGCGCTCTGCGGCGGGAGCGCGCTCTATCTGCTCACCTACTCGGTGATCCGGATCCGGGTCGAACGTCGGGTGAGGGTGAGCCGCGGCCGCTTCGTTGCCGCGCTCGTGTTCTTTCTCGTGCTCCCGCTCGCGACCGTGGTCCCGGCACTGGCGGCGCTGGGGATCGTCACCGCCGTCTGGCTGGCGTTGCACACATACGAGCTCGTCTGGTGGCGCGAGGCCCGCGCGGAGTCGCGCTCCATGCTCGCCTCGCCCTAGTCACCGAGAACGGGCCCGCGTGAGGCCGCTCTCGTAGGCGAAGATCACCGCCTGGACGCGGTCGCGCAGGCGGAGCTTCATGAGGATCCGCTTCACGTGCGTCTTCACCGTGGATTCCTCGATCGACGAGTTCCTTCGCGATCCTCGCTGTTCGAGAGGCCGCGTGCGACCTGCGCCAGGACTTCCCTCTCGCGCGGCGTCAGCTCGGCGAGCCGCTCGTCGTACGGCCTGTCCGTCGCCGGCTGGCTCGCCATACGGTCGATCACTCGCCGCGTGACCGACGGTGAGAGGAGCGAGTCGCCGACGGCGACGGTGTGGATCCCGGCGATCAGATCCTCGGGGCTCGTGCGCTTGAGGAGGAAGCCCGAGGCGCCGGCGTTGAGGGCGCCGAAGATGTAGTCGTCCTGTTCGAAGGTCGTCGAGGATCAGGACCATGACCTTTGCGCTGAGGGCCGCGGCACGGAGGCCCCGGCCCTCACAATCCTGCCCTTACGCGACCAGCACTCACGTTGGCCGCCTCGGGGCCCTTCCAGCCCTCCTGCTGCTCGAACGAGACCCGCGCGCCCTCGGCGAGCGACTTGTAGCCCTCGCCGGCGATGGAGCTGTCATACACGAAGAGGTCCTTCGAGCCTTCATCAGGAGTGATGAAGCCGTAGCCCTTGCTGTCGTTGAACCACTTGACGGTTCCGTCTGCCATAGAAAAAACACCTCCCTCTACGCGTTACGAACGGGTGAGGAAGGCGTCGATACGCAAACCGAACTCGCTCTTATCTTCGGCAACCGTAGCAACCCCTGGCTGGATCCGGCGAAACCCGATCTAGGGACCAGGCGCCGAAGGCGACGCGGGCACGACGACCCCGCGGGCTCGCTCGATGCTCGCCTCGCCCCGGCCAGCCTCACCCGGACCCGGCTCGGGTGAGCCCGCTCTCGTAGGCGAAGATCACTGCCTGGACGCGGTCGCGCAGGTGGAGCTTCATGAGGATCCGCTTGACGTGGGTCTTCACCGTGGACTCCTCGATCACGAGCTCCTCTGCGATCTCGCTGTTCGAGAGGCCGCGCGCGACCTGGGCCAGGACCTCCCGCTCGCGCGGCGTGAGCTCGGCGAGCCGCTCGTCGTAGGGCCTGTCCGCGGCCGGCTGGCTCGCCATACGGTCGATTACCCGGCGGGTGACCGACGGCGAGAGGAGCGAGTCGCCGACGGCGACGGTGTGGATGCCGGCGATGAGCTCCTCCGGGCTCGTGCGCTTGAGGAGGAAGCCCGAGGCGCCGGCGTTGAGGGCGCCGAAGATGTAGTCGTCCTGCTCGAAGGTCGTCAGGATCATGACCTTGACCTCCGGCGAGCTCGCGAGCACCTCGCGGGTCGCCGAGATGCCGTCGAGGTCGGGCATGCGGACGTCCATGAGGACGACGCCCGGGCTCGAGGCCCGCACCTGCTCGACCGCGGCGCGACCGTCCGAGGCCTCGCCGACGACCTCGATGGCGTCGTCGCTCGACAGCACGGCTTTGAGGCCGGCGCGCATGAGGTCGTCGTCGTCCACGAGGAGGACACGGACCGGCGCCTCGCTCATGCCCTCGCCTCGCCGTAGGGCAGCCGCGCGTGGACGCGGAAGGAGCCGTTGTCCGCACCCGCCTCGAAGCTGCCGCCGAGGAGCTGGGCGCGCTCCCGCATGCCCACGATGCCCTGGCCGCCGCCGTCGCGCTCCGGCGAGCTCGGCGCTCGCCGGGTTGGTCACCGCGATCTCCAGCGCCCTCGGAGCGAACTCGATCGCCACCTCGGCGCTTCCGCGCGCCGTGCCACGCCGCGTTGGTCAGCGCCTCCTGGAGGATCCGGTAGGCAGCCTGGTCGACGGCCGGGCTCAGGGCCCGGCGCGACCCCTCGACGGTGACGGTCACCGCGAGCCCGGAGACCCGGTAGCGCTCCGCGAGGGCGTCGAGCGCGGCCAAGCCCGGGGGCGGCTCGACCTCCCCAGGCGGGAGGTCGTCGCGGAGGGCTCGCACCAGCTGGTCGATCTCGCCGAGCGTGTCGCGCGCGACCTCCTCGACCGTCTGGAGCGCGGCCCGGGCGCCTGCGGGATCCCGCTCCTGCAGCAGGCGCGCCGCGCCCGCCTGGACGAGGATCACGTTGATCGCGTGCCCGGCCGAGTCGTGCAGGTCGCGGGCGATGCGCATGCGCTCCTCCGCGGCTGCGAGCCGGCGCTCGCGCTCGGCCTCGCGCTCGGCGTTCCGGGCGCGCTCCTCCAGCTCGGCGATCCGCTCGCGGCGCAGCCGCGACCGGTCGCCGGCGAACCAGGCCGCCGCCCAGACGCCCGCGCCGAGGAAGAGCTCGGGCGCCAGGCCGTCCCGCACGAGGTGGGGGCCGAGGAGAATGACGACGCTGGCGGCGAGTGCGGCCCTGCGCAGGGCGTCCCTGGGACGCTCGTCCGCCACGGTGTAGAGCGCGACCGCGAAGCCGAGAGGCGGCCCGAGCCCGTAGCGAAGCCCGTACAGCGTCGCCGTTGCGGCGGTCACGACCGCGAAGACCGGCAGCGGCGCGACCCGCCGGCCGACGAGCGGCAGGGCGGTCAGCGCGACCAGCACGACCGCGACGGCGTCGAGGCTCTCGCCGTCGTCGTCGAACCCGCCGCGCGCGATCGCGGCGAGCGAGAACGTCAGCACCACGACGGCGATGAGCGCGTCGACGAAAAGCCTCGTGCCTCGCACACTCACGATCCTTTGAAGGTACCGGCCGAACGCCGCCGTCGAGTCGCCCCCGGGCAGGATCCTTGTCCTCCCACGGGGGTACGCCGAAGTTCCTCCCTGAGGGCGTTGTGGCCGCGGGTCTCGCCTCCGTACCGTGGAGGGCATGACTGAGAGCACGAACACGAATCTCATCGTCGAGACGCACGGACTGGGCAAGCGGTACGGCGAGGGCATCGTCGCCGTGGACGGCCTGAACCTCAGCGTGCGTCGGGGCGAGGTCTACGGATTCCTCGGCCCCAACGGCGCCGGCAAGACGACGACGCTGCGGATGCTCCTTGGGCTGATCCGGCCCACGACCGGGAGCGCGCTCGTCCTCGGCGCCGCGCCGGGGACGCCGCACAGCCTCCGCCGGCTCGGAGCGCTGATCGAGTCGCCGACGTTCTATCCCTATCTCTCGGGTCGCGACAACCTGCGCGTCCTCGCCCGCTACGCGGGCGTTCCCGAGACGCGGATCGCGCCCGTGCTCGAGGAGGTCGACCTGGCCTCCCGAGCCGGCGACCGCTTCGGGACCTACTCGCTCGGGATGAAGCAGCGCCTCGGCATCGCCGCGGTGCTGCTCAAGGATCCCGAGCTGCTCATCTTCGACGAGCCGACGAACGGCATGGACCCGGCCGGCATGGCCGAGATGCGCCCGTTCATCCGCAGTCTCGGCCGGGGCAACCGCACGGTTCTCCTCTCGAGCCACCTCATGGGCGAGGTCGAGCAGGTCTGCGACCGCGTCGGCGTCATCAGCCGGGGCAGGCTCGTGGGCGAGGGAACCGTCGACGAGCTGCGCGGCCGTGAGGGCCTGTGGCTCCGCGCCGACCCAGCGGCCCAGGCGGAGCGGGTCCTGCGTTCGCTGCGGGGCGTCGACGAGGTCGCGCGCACCGACGGCGGCCTCCGCATCGCCGCCGAGCCCGCTGCAGCCGCGACGATCAACCGCGCGCTGGTCGAGGCCGGGATCGCCGTCAGCGAGCTCCGCCCCGAGCGCGCGTCTCTGGAGAAGGTCTTTCTCGAGCTCACCCAGGGAGAGGAGGCAGCATGACCAGGCTCGTCACCGCCGAGCTGCTCATGATGCGCAAGCGCACCAGCACGTGGATCCTGCTCGCGATCTGGACGGCGCTCGCGCTCACGTTCGCCTACGTCGTGCCGTACATCCAGTACACGAACGACCCGGAGCGCGGGTTGGCCGACCTGCTGCCGGAGAGTCTCGTCGGGACGCTCCTCGCCGGCTTCCCGTTCTTCGGCGGGGTGCTGGCGCTCATGCTCGGAGTCCTCACCGTCGGCAGCGAGTACGGCTGGGGGACGCTGAAGACGCTCTTCACGCAGGGGCCCGGTCGGCTGCGGGTCTTCGGCGCCAAGCTGGCCGCCGTGGCCGCGGTGCTCCTGGTCTTCGTGCTCGTCGTCTACGTGCTGGGCGCGCTCGCAAGCTGGGCGATCGCCGCGAACGAGGGTGCGGACGTCGCCTGGCCGAGCGCGTGGCTCCTCGTCCGGGGCATCGCCGGCGGCTGGCTCGTCTTCGCCGTCTGGGCGGCGCTCGGCATCTTCCTCGCCATCGTGACGCGCGGCACCGCCCTCGCGACCGGCATCGGCATCCTGTATGCGTTCGTCGTCGAGGGCCTCTTGAGCGCGCTCGCCCGCGAGGTCAGCCTCCTGGACGGCCTGGTGGAGTTCTTCGTGCGGGCGAACGGCTACTCGCTCGTCGCCGTGCTCGGCGTGTCCCAGGAGGAGGTCTCCGACACGGGCCCGGGCTCCTTCTCCGGCCCGTTCGTCGCGGGCGAGCAGGCGCTCCTCGTATTGGCGGTCTACCTCGCCGCGTTCCTCCTGGCCGCGGGCTGGCTCCTCCGCCGCCGGGACGTCGTCTAGCGGCGGCGCGGCAGGTCCTGGAGCGGCCGCGTGTTGATGACGTCCGCGGCCGTGGCCCAGCCGCGGCGGGCGGTCGCGATCTGCGAGCTCCATGTTCCCGAGGCCGCTGGACCGAGTGCGCGTCGGTCGAGGCGACGATCGGGACGCCGGCTTCGATCGCCAGCCGCACCTCCGGGCCGGAGAGGTCGAGCCGGTTGGGGAGGCCGTTCGTCTCCAGGGCGACGCCGGTCTCCAGGGCCACCTCGAAGACCGCCTCGAGGTCGAGGGCGTTCGGCGGCCGGTGGCTGATCATCCGCCCCTTCGGGTGGCTGAGGCACGAGACCGCCGGGTGGCGCATCGCCTCAGTGACCTTCCGGGTCAGGGGCTCCCGCGCCTCTCGCTGGCCCGCGTGGAGGCTCAGCTGCACCCAGTCGAGCTCGGCGAGGACGTCGTCGGGGAGGTCGAGGCTCCCGTCACGGCGGATGTCGACTTCGGTGCCGCGGAGGATGCGGAAGGGCGCGAGCTCCTCGTTGGCCTGCGCGATCTCCTCGCCCTGGCGGCGGAGCGCGTCCGCGTCCAGGCCGGGGACGACACGGACGTTCTCGGTGTGGTCGCAGATCGCGATGTACTCGTAGCCGCGGTCGCGTGCCGCGAGCCCCATCTCGAGCACGGACGCCCTGCCGTCCGACCACGTCGTGTGGCAGTGCAGGTCGCCGCGCACGTCGGCGAGCTCGACGAGCGCCGGCGGCTCGCCGCGGAACGGCGCCTCGCGCAGCTCCGGCGGGCACCAGGGAATCCCGAGCGCCGTGTAGACGCCCTCCTCGTCGGGTGCCTCCGGCAACGGCTCGAGCGCCTGGATGTACTCGCGCGCGCCCGTGGCTCGGAGGAGCTCGGAGCCGAAGGTGTCCGGCCGAGGGACGACGAGCTCCACCGAGACTCCCTCGACCGTGACCCCGACGGCGCGCCGGGTGGCCCGCTCGACGATCGTCACGATCGTGCTCAGGCCCGCGAACGCATCGATCACGCCCGCCGGACGCGCAGACGGAACCACGACGGCGAGATCGAAGCACGTGTCCGCCCACCGGCGCGGATCGCCGGCTGCCGTGCCGCCCAACCGGCGGGCGATCTCTCCCACGAGGTCACGCGCCTGGTTGAGGAGGAGCCCGTGCCGTGCCCGTGGGGTCCCGCTCCCCAGGCGCTCCAGGATGTGGGCTTCCGTCTTCGGGCCGATCCCGGGCACGGACTGGAGCCGACCGTCGAGGGCCGCCGCCCTGAAGTCGTCGGGCGTCCGCACGTCGAGCGCGCGCCCGATCTCGACCATTCGCTGCGGCCCGATGCCGAGCAGCCGCCCGAAGCCGACCAGCTGCGGCTGCACCTCGCGCTCGAGCTCGTCGAGCTCCGCGATCGAGCCCGTCTCGACCAGCTCGCCGAGGCGGGCGGCGATGCCCGGGCCGATCCCGCGGAGCTCCTGCACGCGTCCGGCCCGTACGAGGTCGCCGACAGGCGCCCGCGTCTCCCGCACCGTCTCGGCCGCGCGCCTGTACGCGCGCGCCGTGTAGCGCTCGGAGCCGGCCAGGTCGAGCAGGGCGGCGAGTGCCTCCAGGCGCTCGGCGATCCGGGCGTTGTCGAGGTCTCCGGCGGCCACATCGGGACTATGCCCGCAGAGAACCGGGAACGGATAAGCGTGAGATCGCGCAGCGACCGAACACTTTCGACGCGACCACCGGTCTCAACGAGCATGAGCACGTTCGCCCTGATCCACGGCGGTGGCGGGAGCGCCTGGGACTGGCACCTCGTCGCCCCCGAGCTGCGGGAGCGCGGACACGACCCTGTCGCCCTCGACCTGCCCAGCGAGGACGAGTCGGCCGGCTGGTGGGACTATGCGGACGCCGTCGTCGAGGCGGTCGGCGACCGCGGCGACTTGATCGTCGTCGGCCACTCGCTCGGCGGCTTCACGGCGCCGCTCGTCTGCGGGCGCCGGCCGGTCGACCTGCTCGTGCTCGTCGCGGCGATGATTCCGGCACCCGGCGAGCTCTTCGCTGACTGGTGGAAGAACACCGGCTACGAGAGCAGCGGGTACGACGACCTCTTCTACCACGACGTCCCGCCCGAGCTCGCGGCCGAGGCTCAAGCAAGGGAGCGGGACCAGGCCGGCAAGCCGCTCGAGGAGCCCTGGCCGCTCGAGGCGTGGCCGGACGTCCCGACCAGGTATCTGCTCTGCCGCGACGACCGCATGTTCACGGCCGAGTGGGCGCGCAGCCATGCTCGCGAGCGCCTCGGCATCGAGCCCGACGAAATGGACGGCGGCCACTACATTTCCCTCAGCCGCCCGCGCGAGCTGGCCGATCGACTCGAAGCCTACGCCGCCGAGGCAGAGTGACCGGGGAGCCGCGTCACCGCGGCCCCCCGCTCGATAGTCCTTAGCGCTCAGCAGGTCGGCGATAGTGCCAGCCGACGCGCAGCCCGGATGCCTGGGCCCTGGAGAGCTCCTCCTCGGGCGGCGGGAGGTCGAACTCGACGCGCTCGAACGGGCCCGTGCAGCGGCCGCTCGTGACCACGGCCGGCAGGCGCCCGTCCGCGGCCTCGCCGCCGATCTGCGCGGTGATCGCGCCGTTCTCGTGGAAGGTCGTGCGCCAGTTGGCGACGAGGTTCTGGCCGCCGGGCTTCAGGGAGCCCACGAGCATCCCCTGGAAGACCTCGGCCACGCCCGCGTCGGTGAAGGTCGCGACGGCCTTCTTCCGGCCGGTGTCCGGATCCCGGATCACCATGCGTCCCGACTGCGTCGACTCACCCGTCTCGGCCTCGTTGATCACCTTGATCGTGACCTCGACGTCGCCGCTCAGGCTCGGGTCGCCGACCGAGACGCCCTGGACGAGGACGCGGTCTTCCTCGTACTCCCCGCCCGCGCCCTCGCAGAGCCGGAAGTCGACTCGCACGTGCGTGTACGTGATGTCTGCTGACACCTGTTCGATCTGCGGCCCCCCGCCTGCGCCGATCGCGGCGGCGCTGACGCCCAGCACCGCCACCAGCGCAACCGCGCCGATCCACCGCTTCCGACTCATTGCCGCACCTCCTGGTCGTTAGGGCGCAGGACGTTACTCTCGTAACGAGCCGGAGTCCAGCACGCCGGACGATGGTGCGGTTAACCGCACCATCGGACTCGCGCTCCCCGCCTCCCGGAATGACCCACGGCGAGGCATCGTTCCAGCCTGAGTGAACGCTCACAGGACTCGAAGCACGGGGGAACCGATGACTGACACCATGGCTGATCCCAGGCGCTGGAAGGCGCTTGCCGTTCTCGGGGTCGCGTACCTCATGGTCGTGCTCGACATCGCGATCGTGAACGTGGCGCTCCCCACGATTCAGACCGATCTGGGGTTCTCGACCGAGGATCTCCAGTGGGTCGTCTCCGGGTACGCCCTCACCTTCGGCGGCTTCCTGCTGCTTGGAGGCCGGATGGGCGACCTGCTCGGGCGGCGCAAGGTCTTCATGTTCGGCCTGGCGCTCTTCCTCGTGACCTCGCTTCTGGCGGGGCTCTCGACGTCGTCCGAGATGCTCATCGTCGCGCGACTGCTGCAGGGCGCCGCGGGCGCGATCCTCTCGCCGTCCGTCTTCTCGATTACGCTCGTCACGTTCGCGGAGGGCGCCGAGCGGAACAAGGCCCTCGGCATCCTCGGCGGCATCGCGGGCTCCGGCGCCGCCATCGGCGTGCTCCTGGGCGGCGTCTTCACCGAGTACCTCGGCTGGGAGTGGATCTTCTTCGTCAACATCCCGATCGCCGCGCTCGCGCTCGCCCTCGTCCCGCGCTACGTGCGCGAGAGCAAGGCGGACGGGCTCACGCGGCACTTCGACGCGATCGGCGCCGTGACCGTCACGGCGAGCCTGATGCTCCTCGTCTTCGGCCTGACGCAGGCGAACCGCGTCGGCTGGGCCTCGGCGCAGACGATCCTCGTCTTCGCTGCCTCGGCGATCTTGATGGCGTTCTTCCTCTGGAACGAGAACCGCTCGCGCTCGCCGCTCGTCCGGCTCGGCATCTTCCGCAAGCGCACGCTGACCGGTGCAAACCTGGTCGGCTTCGGGCTCGGGACGGTCATCTTCGGGATCTTCTTCCTGCTCTCGCTCTACATGCAGCAGGTGCTGGGCTTCTCGGCGATCGAGGCGGGCCTCGGCTACTTGGCTGTCGCACTGACGGTCATCGTCGCGGCCACGGTCTCGCAGGGGCTCGTCACGCGGCTTGGCGTCAAGCCGGTGCTGGTCGTTGGCATGGCTCTGCTGACCGTCGGAATGGTCTACTTCACGCAGGTCTCGGCTAACGGCTCCTACTGGACCGACCTCTTCCCCGGCTTCCTGATCATCGGCGTCGGCATGGGCTTCTCGTTCGTGCCGATCTCGATCGCCGCCCTCGCGGGCGTGCAGGGGCCCGAGGCCGGGCTTGCGTCCGGGCTCATCAATACGAGCCAGCAGATCGGCGGCGCGCTGGGGCTCGCGCTCCTGACGACCGTCGCCACGACGCACACGACGACCCTGCTCGAGGAGGGCACGCCGCAGGCCGAAGCGCTCACCTCTGGCTTCAGCTGGGGCTTCTGGGTCGCCGCCGGCTTCGCGCTCGTCTCGCTGATCACGACGCTGGTCGTCCTCCGACAGGAGGACCTGCCGGCGGTTGGCTCCGAGCCGGCGACGGCTCCGGCCGGCTAGCACCAACAACGGGGAGCGGCCGCCTGGCGGTCGCTCCCTAACCCGGTTTAGCCTCGGGCCTCCCGACCCAAGTGGTGCGTCACGCGTAGAAATTGACCCGTAGTGTGGTCGCAACGATCATGTTGCTCATGGCCCGGGAGCGTGCAAAGAACTTCGAGCAACCGGACGAGACGATCGAGCTTCCTCTCCTCACCGCGAAGATCGTCGAGGTCGGCGACTTCACTGTCGGACACATCGTCCATCAGCCCGGCTGGCGCTGGTCGACGCACGTCCAGCCGAGCGTCGGCGGGGAATGGTGCCAGGCCCGCCATGTCGGCTTGGTGCTCTCCGGTCGAGTAGTGATCGTGCTGAAGGATGGAACCGAGCTCCAGCTCGGGCCCAATGACGTCGTCGACATTCCGCCAGGACACGACGCCTGGGTCGTCGGCGACGAGCCGTTCGTGCAGCTCGAGTGGACCGGACTTCACACCTTCATCGGGACGCAAGGCGTAGGCGGAGGAGCACTGGCGACCCTCCTCTTTACCGATCTCGTGGACTCGACCGCCGTCGCCGCGAAGCTCGGCGACCGGCGCTGGCGCGAGCTGATGTCGTCGCACCTCGCAGCCGCGCGGTCCGCTCTCGACCGCTTCGGAGGTCGTGAGGTGAAGACCACCGGCGACGGGCTACTCGCGACGTTCGACGGCCCCGCACGTGCACTGCGTGCGGCAACGGTGATTCTCAGTGCTGCTCGCAACGACGGGCTGGGCGTCCGGGCAGGCATCCACGTCGGCGAGGTCGAGCTCGTCGCCGGCGACGTGCGAGGTGTCGCCGTCCATGCCGCAGCTCGGATCATGGCGCGTGCTGGAGCAGGCGAGATTCTGGTCTCCGAGACCACCCGCGTGCTCGCCCAGGGCTCCGACCTCGGGTTCGAGGATCGGGGGACGCACGAGCTCAAGGGACTGGACGGAGAGTGGCGGCTCTTCGCCTATGTCCACTCCGGCGGTGCGGGCTGACCCGAAGCCCGTCATCCTCGCGGTCGACCCGCTCACACGCTGCGACGATAAGGGCCGAACTCTCCGCCCTGCGCCATTGCGCGTTCTGCCGGGGCCAAACCGGAGTGGGCTTCCCTCCGTAGACCTGCAAGAGGTCTACGAGGGGGTAGAGAATGACTGTCAGTCGACGGCTCCTCGCCGTCCTTGCGCTCGCCGCCGCGCTGGCGGCGCTCGTTGTCGCGACACCGGCGGGAGCAACGGACGAGCCTGCGACGAAGTGCACGCTCGTCACCGTGCTCAAGGCGGACAACGAAGTGCCTCCGAGCGGGTCGAAGGCCTTCGGCGCTGCGGTCGTGCACATCAACGGCTCGAAGCTCGCCTTCAGCGTGGCGATCGTCAATCCGGCGCGGGAGTCGTTCTTCGCCGGGCACATCCACGTTGGAGCGGCGGGCGTGAACGGCCCTGTGCAGGTCCTGCTCTTCAGCGGCTCGACCGACAGGAAGCTGATCGTTCAGGCCGCGCGCTTGGATATCGCCCCGGGCTTGGGGAAGGCGATCTGCGCCGACCCTGCCGGGTACTACGTCAACTACCACACGACTGACTTCCCCGGCGGAGCCGTCCGGGGGCAACTGCGCGAGATCTGACAGGTGCGGCCACGGGCGGGGGCTTCGGCCCCCGCCCGCTCGCTGGTAGCGTCGGGTCATGGGCGACTGGACGGTGCTTGGCGTGCCGATCGACTCGGTCGGGCGCGGCGGTGGCACCGAGCTGGCGCCGGCCGCCTTGCGGGAGGCCGGGCTCGTCCAGCGTCTCGGGGCCGCCGACCGCGGCGACCTCGACGTTCGCATCAGAGGGGAGGAGCGCGATCCCGAGACGGGCATTGTGGGCTCGTCCGACGTTCTGGCGACGACCGTGGCTGTGCGCGCCGCGGTCCGCGACATCGTTGCTGCCGGCGAGCGGCCGCTCGTGCTCGGCGGCTGCTGCGCGCTCGTCCCGGGAGCGCTCGCCGGCGTGCGAGATGCGGTGGGCTCAGTCGGGATCGCGAACGTCGACGGCCACGTGGACGTCTACGACGGCCGCACATCGCCGACCGGCGAGGGCGCCGACATGCCGCTCGCAGTTGCGTTCGGCCTCGGTCCGGCCGCCTGGGTGGAGGCCGCGGGCGGCCCGTCGTCACGGCCGGCGGAGGGAATCGTCCTCGGGGCGCGCGACCCGGAAGAGGCGGTTGACGTTGCCGCGCTCTTCGACGGCGAGCTCGCCGACTTGCTCGTTCTCTCCCCGGACGACCTCCGCGCGCAAGGGCTCTTCGAGGCGGGCGAGCTGGGCGCGATTCGGCTGACCGAGCAGGCCGATCGCTTCTGGATTCACCTCGACGTCGACGTCCTGGACGAGCGCGCGATGCCGGCGACGGACTACCTGATGCCGGAGGGGCTTCAGTGGGGGGAGCTTGCCGAACTGCTCGCCCCGCTGTGCGGGTCGCCTGCTGCCGCCGGCATGAGCATCGGCTGCCTGAACCCCGAAAAGGACCCTGGAGGGCGGCTCACACTGCGCACGTGCGACCTCCTGGTCGAGTCGCTCCAGGCCTCGGGTCGTCCGTCGTCCTAGGCGTCTCCGGGGCGCGTTTCGTCCTCGCCTGGACTCGCAGCCAACCGAGGCGCAGACGCGCTTTCGAGCTCGCCGTGGATCAGGCGAAGGCGGGGCTCTCGCTCCAGGAGGGCGTCGACGACCCGGGGGTCGAATTGCTTTCCGGACTCGGCAAGGAGCTCGACTACGGCCTCGTCCCAGGAGATTGCAGGGCGGTACGGCCGGTCGCTCGTCATCGCGTCGAGCGCGTCCGCCACGGAGAAGATCCGCGCCGGGAGCGGAACGTCGTAGCCCATCAGCTCGTCCGGATACCCGTCTCCGTCCCAGCGCTCGTGATGGTGGCGGACGACCTCGAGGCCTCCTCCCTGGAGGAGCGCCACGCCGCTCAGCATCTGCTCGCCGAGGATGACGTGCGTCTCGAGAACCCTTCGTTCCGCGTCGGTCAACGGCCCCGGCTTGCTCAGGATTCGGTCGGGAATCCCGATCTTGCCGACGTCGTGGAGCAGGAAGCCGTACTCGACGCTCGGCTCTTCGACGAGCTGCGGCTCGACCGCCCAGGCCAGCTCCATCGCGTACCGCTGGACACGGTGCGAGTGGGCGTTCGTGCCCAGGTCCTTGGCCTCGAGAGCCGATGTCAACGCACCGACCGTCTCGCGGTAGGCAGCTTGGATCAGAGCCCGCTGGCCTTGCTCGAGCTCGAGCAGCCGCCTGAGGTCCTCCGCGTAGCGGATGAGCTGTTCGCTCGGCGGCCGCGAGTCGGACACGTGGAACGGCCCCTCGTAGAGCCCGCCAGCGAGCTGCTCCACGACCGCGAGCAGGTCGAGCGGGCTGAAGGGCTTGCGCAGGTACACGTCAGCCCCGGCGCGCCTGGCCGATGAGCCGGTGCCGTCGTCGGTGCCGGTGAGGACGACGATCCCGATGTCACAGGTCCACGGATCGCGCTTCAGCTCCTCGCAGAGCGTGAGGCCGCCCGGGCCGGGCAGGCCGAGGTCGAGAACCACGACGTCAGGCCTCGACGCGGCGATCCGGGCCCGGGCCGCGGGCACGCTGGCGGCTTCGTCGATCTCGATGTCGATCACCTCGAGCGTCGTTCGCAGGAGGATGCGCAGACGCTCGTCGTCGTCGACGACGAGGACTCGACAAGGGTGGGGGGGACCGAGCCGCGGCTGCGGCCCGCCGCGGCTCGGTCGTGCCAGCGCGTGGGAGGCGGGAGCGACCTCCTGAGCCGGCGGGGAAGCCAGTTTGGGAGCGTCCGCGCAGCCGCTGCCCGCGGCCCCGACGACGGCGCGCTCCAGCTCCCGGAGCGGCGCGCCCTTGACGCAGTGCGTCGCAGCCCCTGCGTCGAGCATCGCGGCGATGACGGCGCGGTCGTCGAAGCCGGTGAGGGCCACGACGCGCACGGTCGGGAGGGCGGCCGTGATCTCGCGCGTCGCCTCGATGCCGTCGAGGATCGGCATGCGGACGTCCATGAGGATCACGTCCGGCGAAAGGGCGAGAGCGAGGTCGACTGCCTCCCGCCCGTCGCCTGCCTCGCCGACGACCGAGATCTCCGGGTGCGTGGTGAGCATCGCGCGCACGACTGTCCGGAAGGGCGCCGCGTCGTCGCAGATCAGCAGGCGAATCATGTTGGGCCTCCCTCGAGGGCGTTGGTCCCCGAGTAAGAAGGCCGAGGAGGCGAAAACTTGCGGGTCGCCGTCCGATCACCCGTTCGAGTGAGATTGGCCGACAAGCGAATCGGGAAGGAGTACGCTTGGAACAGCCGGCAGTTCAGGTGACGCCGTGAACCAACCGCACAGCACCTAGACGTCGTGGCCGCCGACCCCGCCATTGGCCGCGCGGATCCCCATCGGGCTGCGGTCGCGCGGCCCGAGGTGCAGTTCGCCGCGCAAGGCCTCTACGAGCGCCACGGCGCCCGAGTGCACGCCTACTTCAATCGTCGGCTTGGCTCCCGCGAGGAAGTCGAGGACGCCGTCCAGACGACCTTCCTCTACGCCTGCCGAGGGCTCCAGCGCGGCGTCGTCCCTGAGAGCGAGATCGCGTGGCTGCTGAAGATCGCGCACAACGTCTGCCTGTCCTGCTGGGACTCCGACCGGCGCCGGCGGCGGCTCGAGCTCGTCCAGGACCCGGATCTTCTGCAGGCGGTTACGCCGACTGCGAAGCCTTCCGGGCACGAGAGCGTGGTCGCGCTCGAAACCGCTCTCGGCGACCTCACCGATCTTCAGCGTAGGGCGATCCTCCTGCGTGAGTGGCGCGGCCTCTCCTACAAGGAGATCGCGGAGGAGCTCAGGCTCAGCCAGTCGGCTGTCGAGACGCTGATCTTCCGCGCCCGGCAAGCGGTGGCTCGCAGCCTCGAGCGCCAAGACGTCGACCGCCCGCGCACCCTCGCGCGCTGCCTGGATTTCGGTGGTCTCCTCTCCGCGCTCAAGTCCGCCTTCGGGCTGGGCGGCAGTGGCAAGGTGGCCGCCGGGCTCCTTGGTGCCGCGCTGCTCGCAGGAGCAATCCCCGATGCCCCCCAGCGGCCGGAGGCTCTAGAGCCGAGGGCCGCGCCCCCGGCGCACGTCTCGGTCCCGGCCGGCGCCGACCCTGTGGCTCTGCCGGCTACCAGGGAGGCGGCGGCGAAGGCGACAGCCGACCGGCGGCCCGTGACGAAAGGCAAGCGCCGCGAGCGTGGGCAGGGGAGGCAAGAGAACGAGAACGGGTCCCACCCGGGGGCCACGCAGCTTCCGGCCGTAGGCCAGACGCTTGGCGACACAGTTGGAGGCGTCACGGGCGCGGTAAACGAGACGGTCGGCGGGGTCAAGAAGACGGTCGACGAGACGTTGCCCGATGTCCTTCCGCCCATTCTCGGCGGCGGCGGCGGCGGCGGCTTGCTTCCCTGACCGAACGGCGATGACATTCCCGTGGCCGGCCGGCCCGCCTGCCATGTCCCACCGCGTGGCCTTCGCCGACGCGACCGTACGGCCCTACTGGCTCGACGCCCTGCCGCCGCGGGAACGCGCGCCGCAGCTGGACGGGCCGGCCGAGACCGATCTCTGCATCGTCGGCGGCGGATTCACCGGGCTCTGGGCGGCGCTCCATGCCAAGGCCGACGATCCCGCCCGCGATATCGTCGTGCTCGAGGCGGACACCGTCGGCTTCGGCGCCAGCGGGCGGAACGGCGGCTTCGCCCTCGGCTCGCTGACGCACGGCATCGAGAACGGCATCGCCCGCTTCGCGGACGAAATGCCGCAGCTGGAGCGGCTCGGCCGTGAGAACTTCCAGGGCTTTGTCGCCGACATCGAGCGCCTCGGCATCCACTGCGACCTCGAGCTGACGGGCGACCTCGGAGTCGCGCTCGAGCCGCACGAGGTTGCCTGGATCGCCGAGAGCGCAGAGCTGCTCGAGGGCTATGGCCACGAGCACGAGGTCTTCGACCGCGACACGATCCAGGCCGAGGTGAGCTCGCCGACCTACCTCGGCGGGATCTGGGACAAGAGCGATGCCGCTCTGGTCGACCCGGGGAAGCTCGTCGCAGGCCTCGCGGACGCCGCGCTCGCCGCCGGCACCCGAATCCACGAGCGCACCCGCGCAACGAAGATCGTCGACGACGGCGCGGGCGTGCGCGTGCTCGCACCGACCGGTCGCGTCCACGCGCGCCGCATCCTCCTGGCGACGAGCGCGTACCCGCCGCTCCTCCGCGCGATGCGCCGGTACGTCGCGCCCATCTACGACTACGCGCTGATGACCGAACCGCTCTCGCCGGCACAGCGGGCGTCGATCGGCTGGAGGCGGCGGCAGGGCATCGGCGACATGGCGAATCAATTTCACTACTACCGCCTTACGAAGGACGATCGGATCCTGTGGGGCGGCTACGACGCCGTCTACCGCTACGGTGGCCCGGTCCGGGCGGAGCTCGACGACGACGAGGCAACGTTCGCGAAGCTCTCCCAGCACTTCTTCACGACGTTTCCGCAGCTCGAGGGCGTGCGCTTCTCGCATCGCTGGGGCGGCGCCATCGACACGTGCAGCCGCTTCTCGGTCTTCTTCGGAACCGCGCATCGCGGCCGCGTCGCCTACGCGGTCGGCTACACGGGGCTCGGGGTCGTCTCGACCCGCTTCGGCGCGCGCGTCGGGCTCGACCTGCTGGACGGGCGGGAGAGCGAGGCGACGCGCTTGCGCTACGTCAGCTCGAAGCCGGTGCCGTTCCCGCCCGAGCCGCTGCGCTCGGGGGTGATCCAGCTGACGCGAAACCGCCTCGACGCCGCCGACCGCAACGCCGGTCGTCGCGGGGTGTGGCTTCGCACCCTCGACCGCCTGGGCCTCGGCTTCGACAGCTGAGCACACCGGTGCTACGTTCGACCTGGGCAAAGGAGCAAGGGTGACGAGAAGCGTCATGGCCGCCGTGCTCTCGACGGCGATGCTGGTCGTGGCGGGGGCGTGCAGCGGCGACGAGCCGATGTCGGGCTCCGGGACGTCGACCGAGAGCCTGCCCCAGACCACGGTGGAGACCGATCCGGCCACGGAGCCGATTCCCACCGTCGAAGGCGTGCCGGACCCGGTCACGGAGACCCGCGCGGCCATCCTGGCGGCGGCGACCGCGCAGGACTACGACGCCCTCGAATCCCTCGTCGATCCCGCGGTCTTCCTCTCAGACGCGGGATTCGGGACCGATCCGGTGGCGCAGTGGCGCGACCAGGGTACGGCGCCGCTCGACGCGATGGCGGCGCTGCTCGCCCTGCCGCACACCGTGCGGGAGACCAACGAGGGGACGCTGTATCAATGGCCGCGGTTCACGGCGGACTCCGACCCGGAGGACATGTCGTCGGCAGAGAGAGACGTGCTCACCGAGCTCCTGGGCGAGCGCGGGCTCGAGACCGCCCTCCAGTCCGAGACCGGCTACGTCGCCCCGCGCCTCGGCGTCCTCGCTGACGGCACCTGGTGGTTCTTCGTCCAGGAGCCGGCTCCCTGAGCGTTTCGCCGACCGGGCTATCGTCCACGTCCGTGAGCGCGCCCTTTACTCACCGGGTGACCGACCTCGAGCTCGAGCCGGCGCCGCTCGAGCCGGAGACGATCCTGGAGGGCACGCCCGAGATCAGCGCGGCGGTCTAGACGCTTCGGTTGACCGGCAGGTAAACGGGGCGTAGGCTCGCCTCGGAAGGAGGACACCATGCAGCACCGCCGTCTCGGCCTCCTTGCGCTACTCGTCGTCCTGTCGTGGACCCTCGTCGCCTCGGCGCAGGGCAACGGCGGCGATGGCGCGAGGACGCTCACCCTCGTCAGCGGCAACGACTCGGCCCCCGGCCGCGACCCGTTCACCAAGTTCTCGCTCGACGGAGGGGCCACCTGGGACGAGGCCTACGTCGTCCCGAAGTGCGGCAGCCCGGGTCCCTGGGATACCGCGGCCTGTCAGGCCTGGGCCAACCCGATCCCGGGCACGAATTGGATCGCCGTCAACCCGGACAAGTCGGGCCCGGCCACGTCGTTGTACCGCAGGAAATTCAAGCTCCCGAAGCGCTGCAGGTCGGCGACGCTCGAGATCGACGTCCACGCCGACAACGACGCCACGCTCTCGCTCAACGGCGTCGTCTTCGGGGCTCAGCCCGCCGGCCCACTGCTTCCGAACTTCCAGGGCCCGCCGGAGCGGTTCACGACCGAAGGGCCGTTCCGCAAGAGGTGGAATGCCCTCCAGTTCATGGTCCGGGACTACGGCAACCCGACTGCCCTGGACTACGAGGCGACCGTGACTTGCAAGGACGATTAGAGGGCGTCGACTGCAGCCGGCACTGACGTAGCCGCGGCGGCGTATCTCCACCGCGTCCGGTAGGTTCCAGCGCGCATGGAGCTCTACGACTGGCTGCTCGCGCTGCACGTCCTCTCTGCATTCGCGTGGATCTCGGCGCTGGTTGTCTACTCCGTCGTCATCGCCGCCGGCCGCGGGACGAGTGTCCCCAGTGATGTCGTGCGGCTGTTCCGGGTCGTGCGTGTGGGAGACGCCCTCATCGCCGTCGGGATGATCGGCACCATCGTCTTCGGGATCTGGCTCGCCCTCGACGAGTACGAGATCTGGGACGGATGGATCATCGCCGCCCTGATCCTCTGGATCGTGGCCGCCGCGATCGGCGGCCGGGAGGGAAGGGTCTACAACGCGACGCGCGACCGCGCGAAGGCGCTCGTCGACGAGGGCCGGGACGCTCCGAGCTCCGAGCTGAGCGCGATGCTGCGCTCGCAGCGCGGCCTCGTCCTCCACGCGCTCATGGTCCTCGTTACCCTCGCCATCCTCGTCGTCATGGTCTACAAGCCCGGAGCCTGACGGTGGAGTTCCCGCTCCTCCTCCACATCCTCGGGGCGTCGATCCTGGTCGGCGGGTTGATCGCCGCGCTCACCGTGCAGCTCATCGGGTGGGCCCGCGACACTTCGGCCGGCGCCGTTCAGCTCGCGCGTGTCGGGTTCTTCTCGCTCCTCTGCGCCGCCGTCCCCGGATGGATTCTGATGCGCATCGGCGCCCAGTGGGTCTGGAGCGAGGAAGGTTGGGACGACGTCGACCCCGAGCCGACCTGGCTCGGGATCGGCTGGATCACGGGCGACGCGGGCGGGCTCCTCATCCTCGTCGGGACGATCCTGGCGGGTCTCGGCGCCCGCCGCCTGCGAGGGAGCGGTGCAACGTCGAGCACCCTTGTGCGGATCGCCACCGTCCTGACGGCGGTCGCCCTGATCGCCTACGTCATCACGGTGTGGGCCATGTCCGCGAAACCGGATTAGACTCGGCCCGCTGTCCGGACGCCGCACGGTCGACGAGGTTCTCGCCGACGCGCGCCGTGACCTCCGCCGGGTTACGCCCGCGGAGGCATACGCGGCGGCTCAGGAAGGCGCCGTGCTCGTCGACATCCGCTCGGAGGACGAGCGGCGCCGTCAAGGCGTGCTCGTGCCTGGCGCGGTACATCACCCGCTCTCGGTCGTCCACTGGCGGCTCGACCCCGCCGTTCCGACGAGCAACCCGAAGCTGCCCCTCGACGCGCATGTGATCCTCATCTGCCGCGAGGGCTACTCGTCGAGCCTGGCCGCCGCGCTCCTACGTAGGATCGGCTTCCCGCGCGCGACGGACGTGATCGGCGGCGTCGACGCCTGGGTGGCGGCTGGGCTTCCGGTGGGGCCCTGCACCTAGAATCGGAGTCGTGGGCGACAGCTTCGGAGCATTCGGTCGGATCGAGGCCGGTGGCCGGTCGCACGCGATCGCACGCCTTGATGCGCTGGCCGACACCGACGTCGCGCGGCTCCCGTACACGCTTCGCGTGCTCCTCGAGAACGTGCTTCGTGCCGAGGCCCTGGGACACGGGAGCGCCGAGGAGGTGCAGGCGGTCGCGGGCTGGGAGGCACATTCCGAGCCCAGCCAGGAGATCTCCTTCCGCCCCGCCCGGGTCCTGCTGCAGGACTTCACGGGCGTCCCCGCGATCGTCGACCTCGCCGCGATGCGCGAGGCAATGGTGGCGCTGGGCGGCGACGCTGCCGCGATCAACCCGCAGATCCCGGCGGAGCTCGTCATCGACCACTCCGTCCAGGTGGACGAGTTCGGCTCCCGCCTGGCCATCTTCAAGAACACGGAGCGGGAGTTCGAGCGAAACCGCGAGCGCTACGCCTTCCTGCGCTGGGGACAGACGGCGTTCGACAACTTCAGCGTCGTGCCGCCGAACACGGGGATCGTCCATCAGGTGAACCTCGAGTACCTGGCCCGCGTCGTCGAGACGCGCGAGCAGGGCGGGCGCCCGTTTGCCTTCCCGGACACGCTGATCGGCACCGACTCCCACACGACGATGGTCAACGGGCTGGGCGTGCTCGGCTGGGGCGTGGGCGGGATCGAGGCGGAGGCGGTGCTCCTCGGCGAGCCCGTCTCCATGCTCGTCCCGCAGGTGGTCGGCTTCCGGCTCTCGGGAAAGCTCCCCGAGGGAGCGACCGCTACCGACCTCGTCCTCGCGGTCACGCAGATCCTGCGGAGCCTCGGCGTGGTCGGGAAGTTCGTGGAGTACTTCGGCCACGGGCTCGTCGGGCTGCCGCTCGCGGACCGCGCCACCATCGGGAACATGTCGCCGGAGTACGGCGCGACCTGCGGGTTCTTCCCCGTCGACGAGGAGACGCTCCGTTACCTGCGCCTCACGGGCCGAAGCGCCGGGCAGGTCGAGCTCGTGGAGGCGTACTGCCGCGTGCAGGGCCTCTTCCACGAGCCGGACTCCACCCCCGAGTACTCGCAGATCGTCGAGCTCGACCTCGGCGACGTCGAGCCCAGCCTCGCCGGGCCGCGGCGTCCGCAGGACCGCGTCCCGCTGACGGAGGCGAAGGCGTCCTTCCTCGGCTCGCTCTCGAGCTTCGGCGTGCCCTACCGAAACGGGTCCGAGGACAAGGCGATCGCGGACTCCTTCCCCGCGAGCGATCCCCCGGATTTCACCGAGCCGGGCCATCAGCCCCTCCCCGACGACGAGCCGGCGCCCGCCGCGGTGGCCGAGCCGGCCGAGCAGGTATCCGTTCCGGTCTCCATGGGCGCCGAGTCCTTCGACCTCGAGCACGGCGCCGTCGTCATCGCCGCGATCACGAGCTGCACGAACACGTCGAACCCCTCGGTGATGGTCGCCGCCGGGCTCCTGGCGAAGAGGGCCGTCGAGCTTGGCCTCGCGCGCAAGCCGTGGGTGAAGTCGAGCCTCGCGCCCGGCTCGAAGGTGGTCACCGAGTACTACGACAAGGCCGGCCTGACACCGTTCCTCGAGGCGCTCGGCTTCCACACCGTCGGGTACGGCTGCACGACCTGCATCGGCAACTCGGGGCCGCTCCCGCCGGAGATCTCCGCGGCCGTCGAGGAGGGCGAGCTGGTCGTCTGTGCCGTCCTCTCCGGCAACCGCAACTTCGAGGCGCGCATCCATCCCGAAGTGAAGGCGAACTACCTCGCGTCGCCGCCGCTGGTGGTCGCCTACGCGCTGGCCGGGCGCATCGACCTCGACCTGACCACGGAGCCGATCGGCCGCGACCCGCAGCGGCGCCGAGGTCTTCCTGCGCGACCTCTGGCCGACTCCGGAGCAGATCAAGGACACCATCGCCGAGGCGATCAACGAAGACATGTACCGCCGCACGTACGCAGACGTCTTCACCGGCGACGAGCACTGGGCGGCGCTGCCGGTTCCCGAAGGCGATCTCTTCGCCTGGGATCCCGACTCGACCTACGTGCGCCTGCCTCCCTACTTCGAGGGCATGGCGGCGGAGCCGGGTACGGTCGAGGACGTCGCCGGCGCGCGCTGCCTCGTCATGGTGGGTGACAGCGTCACGACCGATCACATCTCGCCTGCGGGCTCCATCAAGCCGGACAGCCCGGCCGGGCGTTACCTGCTCGAGCACGGCGTCGAGCGCAAGGACTTCAACTCCTACGGCTCCCGTCGCGGGAACCACGAGGTGATGGTGCGCGGCACGTTCGCCAACGTCCGGCTTCGCAACCTGTTGGTCCCCGAGAGCGAGGGCACCTGGACCGTCCATCTGCCGGACGGCGAGGAGGCGACGATCTTCGAGGCGGCCGAGCGCTACCGCGCCGAGGGCGTGCCGACCGTCGTGCTCGCCGGCAAGGAGTACGGCTCGGGCTCGTCGCGCGACTGGGCGGCGAAGGGGCCGAACCTCCTCGGCGTCCGTGCTGTGATCGCCGAGAGCTACGAGCGCATCCACCGCTCCAACCTGATCGGGATGGGCATCGTCCCGCTCCAGTATCCCGACGGCCAGAACGCTGAGTCGCTGGGCCTGAGCGGCCGCGAGGTGTTCGCCGTCGAGGGCCTACAAAACGGCGAGGCGAGCGAGGCGCGGGTTACGGCGACACCAGACGGCGGCGACCCGGTCGTCTTCACGGCCCGCGTTCGCCTGGAGACCCCACGCGAGCGGGACTACCTCCGCCACGGTGGCATCCTGCTCTACGCGCTCCGGAAGCTCGCCGCCGCTGACTAGGCGAGGAACCTGAGGACGTCCGAGCCCGGTCCCCTTACGCGGGATCTGCGGGAGTCGCGGCCGGAGCGGTCGCGTTGGCGATCGCCCAGTCCAGGGCGTAATCGGCGACCTCCTCCCAGCCGTCCTGGGCGGGCAGAAGGTGTGCTCGGCCCTCGTACTCCTTGACCTCGGTGATCGTGTTCGACTTGTAGTGCTTGGCATTCGACCGCTGGACGCTCGGCGGCATGAGGTGGTCCTCGCCGCCCGAGATGAACAGCAGCGGAGCGCGGCTGTCGTTCTTGTAGTCGACCCACGTGGCCTGGTGGCCAGGCTCCAGGTTGGCGAGCACGATCCCCCACAGGATCGCCCCCGAGGCCGGAACGTGGTAGCGCTCGTACAGCGCCTGGGACTCATCTTCGCTGAAGGTGTTCGTGAACACGTAGTGCCACTGCTTGGGCGTGAAGCCGACGGCGCGGTGGCGGTTGGCTGGGTTCTTGAGGGCAGGGAACAGTGACTTGATCTGCGAGGGCGGGGTTACGCGGACGCCTTCGGTCGGAGCGGAGTTGATGGCCACCCCCGCGGCACCGAAGCCGTGGTCGAGGAGCAGCTGCACGAAGGTCCCGCCGGCAGAGTGGCCGATCAGGATGGGAGGTGACTCGAGCTCGCCGACGATCGTCTCGAGATGCTCGACGACCGCGGGCACCGTCAGCGCCGCGATCGGCGAGGTATCCGCATTGAGCGCCTCGACCTCGACCTCGAAGCCGGGATAGGCGGGGGCGATCACGCGGTAGCCGGCCTGTTCGTATCGTTCGATCCAGTGCTCCCAGCTTCGGGGCGTGACCCAGAAGCCGTGGATCAGGACGATCGTGTCTGGTGCTGTCGAGTCGGTGCTCATGCGGCGGCCCTCCAGGCTCGTGGTGTGGTGCGGGAACCGTAGATGCTCGGGCCTCTCGCTGCCTGGGACTCCGTACGCTTTCCGAGATGGACGCCGAGATCCACGAGGCGGCCGCGCGCGGGTTCTCCTTCGCGGCCGAAGCGTACGAGGAGAGCCGCCCGACGTATCCGCCCGCTGCCGTCGCTCGGCTCGCGCGTGAGCTCCGTCTCGGGCCCGGCCGGCTCGTCCTCGACCTCGCGGCAGGCACGGGCAAGCTGACCGCGCTTCTGGTCGGCACCGGTGCGGCGGTGGTGGCGGTGGAGCCCGTCGCCGAGATGCGCGCCGTCCTCGAGCGGGCGCTTCCGGGCGTGAGGGCGCTGCCGGGCACCGCCGAGGCGATCCCGCTCGCCACCGGCTCGGTGGACGCCGTCACGGTGGGCCAGGCGTTCCACTGGTTCCGGGGCGACGAGGCGCTCGCCGAGATTCACCGCGTCCTCCGGCCGGGCGGCGGGATCGGGCTGCTTTGGAACGCCCGCGATACGAGCGTCTGCTGGGTGGCTCGGCTCACCGAGATCATGGAGCCGCATCGAGGCGAGGCGCCCAGCCACCTCTCCGACGCCCGGCTGGAGGCGTTCGAACGGACGACCTTCTTCGGCCCGGTGGGCCACGCGGAGTCGAGACACGTCCACCGCCTGACTCCCGACGGTGTCGTCGCCCGCGTCGCGTCGGTCAGCTTCGTAGCCGCTCTGCCGGAGCCCGAGCGGGAGCGCGTCCTCGGCGCGGTGCGGGACCTGCTCGCCACCGACTCGCAGACCCGCGGGCGCGGCGAGGTCGAGCTTCCGTACCGAACCGACGTCTACTGGGCCAAGCGCCGCTAGCGCTCGCGGCGCTTGACGACCTTCAGGCCCCAGGCCTCGCCGCTGGCGAACAGCGCGTCCGGGTCGACCTCGTCGAGCCAGCCGAGGAAGTGGCGTTCCGGGTCGGCGTCCGTGGAGCCGTACACGGCGGCGCGCTCCGCTGCGGCCTCGGCTTCGCCGCCGCGCTCGGCGCGCTCGAGATCGGCGAAGCGCTCTTCGGCAGCCGGCCCTTCGGCGTAGCCCTTCCCCACCGGACGAAGACTACGCCCGCGGAGACTGCTTCGACCACTCCGTCAGCGAGTACCAGTAAGTGTCCGCCAGGGCGGCGGCGACTCGCGGGTCGGTGTGGTTGGGGTTGAACACGTTGTGCTCGAGGTCGGCGCAGAGAGCCACGGCCTCGAGCGGGATGTCCGGCAGGTTGACGATCACCTCCGCGGGCAGGCGCGCCTCGCCGAGGGTGTAGTGCTTGAAGTGGAGGTCGGGCGCGACCTCGAGGAGGACGGGCCAGTCTGGACAGCTGCGGGAGGTCGCGCTCATCGGACTCCGATTCGTGCTTCGGCGGCGGAGGCCTTCTCCACGAGGTCCGCGAGCGCCCGGATGAAGGCAGGGTCATCGTTCGGGGAGTCGATCCGGTCGAGCTCGAGGCCCAGCTCGGCGGCCTTCTCACAGGCCTCGACGTCGAGGTCCCAGAGGATCTCGAGGTGATCGCTGACGAAGCCGACCGGCGCGACCAGCACCGTGCGGACCCCGCGTTCGCACAGCGACTCGAGCTCGACGAGGATGTCGGGGCCGAGCCAGGGCTCTCCGGTAGGGCTCTCGCTCTGGAACGCGAACGACCAGGTGGAGATGCCGGCGCGCTCGGCAACGAGGCGCGAGGTCTCGAGCAGCTGGTCGCGGTAGGGATCGCCCTCGGCGATTATCCGCTCCGGGAGGCTGTGGGCCGTGAAGACGACGTGCGCGTCCGTGCCGCGCACGCGGTCGGCCAGGAGGGCGATGTACGGCTCGTGGTCGTGCCAGCTCTCGACGAAGACCAGTTCGGCGCGGCGGTCGAGGCCCTGCTCGAGCCGGTCGCGGTACCCGCCGATCGAGATGTGCGAGTAGTGCGGCGCCAGCACGAGCCCGACGAGCCGCTCGGCCCCGTCTCCGACCGCCTGCTCCACGGCCTCCGGGATCCACGGGCGCCAGTGCTTCATGCCCACGTAGACGGGCAGGCCGGTCGCCTCCTCCAGGCTCGCCCGTTGCGCCTCCGTGATGCGGTTCAGCGGCGAGGTGCCACCAATGCGGCGATAGCGCTCGACCAGTTCGTCCACGGCCTCCTGCGGCACCGGCTGGCCGCCGCGGATGTCGGAGAAGTAGGCGGGGATGTCCTCCGGCCGCTCGGGGCTCCCGTAGGCCATGAGGATGACCGCAGTTCGTGTGTCCTCGGCGGTCAAGCGGTGACTTCGACGGAGGTGCGCTCGCGCACGAGCTCGACGAGCCGGCCGAGGTCGGCCGGGTCGGTATCCGGGAGGACTCCGTGGCCGAGGTTGAAGATGTGACCGCGCCGACCCGCGACGGCGTCGAGGATGCGGACCGTCGACGCCTCGACTCGCTCCCAGGGCCCGAGGAGGACCGTGGGGTCGAGGTTGCCCTGTACGCCCCGGCCCGAGCCGAGCGACTCCCAGCAGCGATCGATCGGGACACGCCAGTCGAGCCCGATGACGTCGCCGCCCACGGCCTTCATCTCCCGGAGCAGGTGCGTCGTCCCGGTGCCGAAGTGGATCGTCGGCGCCTCCACGGCGCCGAGAAGTCGGGCCGAGTAGGGAGCGACGAACTCGCGATAGTCGTCCACCGACAGGGCGCCCACCCAGGAGTCGAAGAGCTGGACGACGTCGGCGCCTGCGCCCACAGTGGCCCGCAGATAGGCCGTGAAGGTGTCCGTGAGCTTGCTCATCAACGCGTGCCAGGTCTCGGGCGCGGCGTACATGCAGGTTTTCGTCTTCACGAAGTCGCGCGTCGGCTTGCCCTCGATGAGATATCCGGCGACCGTGAACGGGCCGCCGGCGAAGCCGACGACGGCCTGATCGTCGTCGAGCTCCTCGCGAACCAGGCGAACGGCCTCGAGGAGAAAGGGCACCGACTCCTCGGGCTCGGGCACTCGCAACCGCTCGACGTCTGCCAGCTCGGCGATCGGTTCCGCCACGACCGGCCCGACGCCGTCGACGAGGTCGACGTCGACTCCCATGCCGATGACCGGGAGCATGATGTCGGCGAACATCACAGCCGCGTCCACGCCGTGACGGCGGACGGGCTGCAACGTCACCTCGGCGCAGAGCTCGGGCTGCCGGCAAACCTCGAAGAGGCTGTGCCGCTCGCGGATCTCGCGGTACTCGGGCAGCGATCGCCCGGCCTGGCGCATGAACCAGACCGGCGTGCGCTCGACGTGCTCGCGCCTGGAGGCGCGCACGAGAAGAGGATCGGCCACGCCTCTAATCTAGCTGCGGCCGGGCCGCGGAGGCGCTATAGCCGCCGATGATCAAGGCGACGTGCGCGCCCTGGAGCTCGCCCTTGCGCATGCCGTCGAGCGGCACCACACGGCGGATGTTGACGTCCTTCGCGAGCCGGCGCGCCTCCGCCTCGTAGCCGGGCCGGTACATGACGAGCGAGCGCGGGTAGTCGGTGTTGGCGGCGTTCCCCGTTCCGGCGAGCAGGTAGTCCTTCTTGCGCACCTTGCGGGCGGTCCCGGACGCTGCGCCGGTGACGCCGTTGCCGTTCAGGACGAGCACGGACGTCTCGCCGCGGGCGAGCAGAGCCTTGGCGTCCGACGTCGCCGATGCTGGCTCCTCCTGGAGGCCTTGTGCCTCGAGCTGGCGCTCCACGGCCACCCGGGCGACCGTCGTCGGGTCGGTCGCCTTGCTCACCTCGTCCGAGAAGAACTTGCCGAACAGCCAGATGCCGACGACCAGCAGGATGAGGAGCTCGACGGTGGCCACCGACGCGGCGATGAACGCGGCGGAGCGCCAGGGCGGGGTGGTGGGAAGGTCTGCGCGATTCTCCACGGGCCGGTCTAGTTCGCCCCGCGGTCGTGCTCTCCTTCCGGGTTCTAGCTAATGAATGCTGGCCGCCCGAATGAACGTCCACGCCGCTGCGATGCCGTCGTCGAACGACGTCTCGGCGGTGTACCCGAGCTCACGCTCCGCGAGCCCGGCGTCGAGGACGCTTCGCTGCAGCTCGCCGAGGCGCGGGGGATCGAAAACGGGCTCGACGTCGACGCCGGAGGCCCGCCGGCAGGCCTCGAAGAGCTCGAGCACGGATGTGGCGATACCCGTGCCCACGTTGAAGACCCCGGCTGGCCGCTCGAGGGCTGCGACCGTCACCGCGGCGACGTCGCCCACGTAGACGTAGTCGCGCTGCTGCGTGCCGTCGCCGAAGATGTGCGGCGCCTCTCCGCGGGCCAGGAGACCCAGGAAGATGGCGACGACGCCGGCCTCGCCGTGGGGATCCTGGCGGGGCCCGAACACGTTCCCGTAACGAAGCGCCGTGTGCTGGGTTCCATAAAGCCGGTTGTACGTGGCCAGGTACTCCTCCCCGGCGAGCTTCGACGTCCCGTACTGGGAGAGCGGCTCGCGAGGCGCCGACTCCGAGGCCGGCTCGGCGCACTCCCCGTAGATGGCACCGCCGGTCGAGGCGAAGACGATGCGGGCCCCGTGCTTCCGCGCCGCCTCCAGGAGGCGGATCGTCCCCAGCACGTTGACCTCTCCGTCGAAGTCGGGGCGCGCGATCGAGACGCGAACGTCGGCCTGCGCGGCCAGGTGCAGGCAGGCCTCCGGGCGCGCCTCACCGAACACCTCCTCGACGGCCTCCCGGTCGCGGATGTCCGCGACGACGAGCTCGGCGCCGGGATTGACGTTCTCCGGCTTGCCGTGGGAGAGATCGTCGAGGACGACGACCTCCTCTCCGCGGTCGACCAGCGCGTCGACGACGTGCGAGCCGATGAAGCCCGCGCCCCCTGTGACGATCGCCCGCACGCGCGTATCCTACGGCGCTCGCATGTTCGTGACCTTCGAAGGAGTGGACGGGTCGGGGAAGTCCACGCAGGCCCAGCTGCTCGCAGAGCGGCTTCGGTCAGAGGGACGGGAGGTCGTGCTCACCCGCGAGCCCGGGGGAACCCGCATCGGCGAGCAGATCCGCGAGATCCTGCTCCACGGGGAGGGTCTGGCCCCCTGGGCCGAGGCATCGCTGTTCGCCGCCGCCCGGTCTCAGCTCGTTGACGAGGTGATCCGGCCCGCGCTCGCCCGCAGCGCAGACGTCGTCTCTGATCGCTACCTCGACTCCTCGCTCGCCTACCAGGGGCTGGCCCGCGGCCTGGGAGTCGAGCGCGTGCTCGAGCTCAACCTGCTGGCCACGAGCGGGCTCCTTCCCGACAAGACCTTCCTCATCCTCTTGCCGCCGGCCGAGGCCGCGGCCCGGCGGAGCGGGGAGGCCGACCGCATCGAGCGGGAGGGAGCCGCCTTCGCGGAGGAGGTCGACCGCGCCTACCGTGAGATCGCGCGGGTCTTCGCGCAGCGGGTTGTCGTGCTCGACGGCGCCCTCAACCGCGAAGATATCGCCGAGATCGTCCGTGGACAGCTTCGAGACCTTCCCTGAGCAGGACGAGGCCAAGCGCCTCCTGCGCGCCGCCCTGGACGAAGGGCCCGCGCACGCCTACCTCTTCCACGGCCCCCGCGGCGTGGGGAAGCGGCGCGCCGCGCTCGCCTTCGCCGCGGAGCTCCTAGAGGATCCCGACCGGGTAGGCCGCGGCGTGCACCCGGATCTCTACGTGCTCGAGCCGCTCGGCGACCAGATCAGGATCGACCCGATCCGCCACCTTCGCCGCGACCTGCATATGCGCCCCTTCGAGGCCGAGCGGCGCGTCTATCTCGTCCTGCGGGCGCACCTCATGAACGAAGACGCGGCCGACGCCCTCCTGAAGGATCTCGAGGAGCCGCCTCCCTACGCCGTGATCGTGCTGGTCGCAGACGAGCTCGGCCTGCTGCCGCCGACGATCAGGTCGCGCTGCCAGCTCGTCCCCTTCCGCCGGCTCTCGCAGCGCGCGATCAAGGCGTTCCTCTCCTCGCGCGGGCTTCAGGGCGAGCCGCTCGACGCGCTCGCCCGGGTCGCCGCGGGGCGCCTGGACCGGGCGGAGCGGCTGCTCGATCCCGACGCCGAGGAGCGCCGCGACGGGCTCATCGAGCTGGCCCGGTCGGTCTACCTCGACCAGGCTTTCGATCCCGGGAACGCGTCGCGCGTCGTCACGGACCTCGCCCAGAAGCGTGCTGGTCGCGCGCGGGCGGAAGCCGAGAAGGAGCCCTGGCCGTCCGAGACTCCACGCGAAACCGAGCAGCGCGCCAAGCGGGCAGGCCGGGGCGCGGAGCGCGAGGAGGTTCTCGACGCTCTTGACCTTCTCACCGGCTGGTACCGCGACCTGCTGGTCGTGACCGCCGGGGCGGAGGGCGCAGTCCTCAACTCAGACCGGCTCGCCGAGCTCTCCGCCGACGGCCTGCCCGAGCGGGGCCCGGCCGCCGAGCGGGCGGCCGCCACGGTGCGTGAAGTGTGGCGCTCGTTCGAGTTCAACGTCCAGCCGGTGCTCGCGCTCGAGGCGCTGTTCGTCCGGCTCCGACGCGAGCTGGGAGGCACACTTCCGCCATGACGATCGCGGTGGGCGTGGTGTTCTCGCCCGGCGGGAAGGTCTATTCCTTCGATCCCGGCGGGCTCGAGCTCTCGTGGAACGAGAAGGTGATCTGCCAGACCTCGCGTGGGCAGGAGCTCGGCCGGGTCGTCAAGGGCAACCACGAGCTCGACGCCGAGCCGGGCGCACCGCTGAAGAGGGTCGTCCGTCGCGCGACGGAGGTCGACCACGAGACCGCCGAGGCGAACCGCGAGGAAGCGAAGCGTGCGATGCGCGTCTTCCGGGAGGTCGTCAAGGCGCAGGGAGTCGAGCTGAAGCCGGTCGCCGCCGAGTTGGTCTTCGACGGCTCGCGGCTGGTCTTCTCCTACGAGGCCGAGCACCGGCCTGACCAGAGCAAGCTTCAGGCAGCGCTCCGCGAGCAGCTCCACCGACGGGTGGAGCTGCGTTCGGTCGGCCCCCGCGAATGCGCGCGGCTCTGCGGCGACCACGGGCTCTGCGGCGGCGGCCAGTGCTCCCGCCGCTTTCCGACGCACGAGCAGCCGATCACGTTGCGCATGGCCAAGGACCAGAACCTGCCGATGAGCTCCGGACGGATCACGGGGCTGTGCGGCCGTCTGCGCTGCTGCCTCGCCTTCGAGCATCCGCTCTACAAGAGCTTCCGCGACCGGGCGCCGCGCGTCGGCAGACGCGTGCTCACGCCGCACGGCGAGGGCCTGGTCACGGGTTACAGCGTCCTCGCCGACACCTGCACCGTCGAGCTGGAGGAGGGCGAGGCCGGTCTCGACGTCCTCATCGACGACTGCCGCGAGGTCGCGGCATGAGCCCCGAGACGGACGGTCTCGACGCGCGGCTCGAGGCCTATCGGAGCCTGCGACGCGAGCTCGAGCAGGCCGTCGTCCCGCTCGCGACGTCGGTCGACGGGCGACGCTTCACGTTCCAGGCCTCGCTGCACGACCTGGCCTTTCAGTCCGGCGGCTACGTCGTGCTGGAAAACGGGAGCGAGCCGCGGCTCGGGCAGGTGATCACCCTCGAGTCGGCGAGTCGCGAAGGCCCCGAGCTCGCCGTCAACCTGGCCGACGATCTCTCCGCGCACAGCCAGGTTCTGCTCCGCTACGCCCAGGGCGAAGGCGTCGTGCTCGCCGGGGACGGGGCGCCGTTCCACGATGCCCGAGCGCGCCCCGCGACGCCGGACGAGGTCGCCGCCTGGCTGGAGCGCACGCGCCCGGCCCGGGCGTCTCTGGACGTCGGGGAGCTCGTGCTCGCGCCGGGCGTCCGCTACGCGCTCGACGCCGGCGGCTTCGACCGGCACACGTTCCTCTGCGGCCAGTCCGGGTCCGGGAAGACCTACTCGCTCGGCCTCGTCCTCGAGCGCCTTCTGCTCGCGACCGATCTCCGGATCGTGATCCTCGATCCCAACTCCGACTTCGTCCGCCTCGGGAACGTGCGGGACGGCGCCGACGAGGATCTCGCCGCCCGCTATGGAGGGGTGGCCGGCTCGGTCTCGGTCCGGACGCAGCGGAACGGCGGCGGCCCGCTCCAGCTGGCCTTTCCGGAGCTCGGCTCCGCGGCCCAGGCGGCCGTGCTCCGACTCGACCCGATCGCCGATCGCGACGAATACGCGGCGCTCACGGGGGCGTTGGAGGAGTGGAACCCGTCGTCGCTGGTGGAGCTCGCCGCCTCGGGCGGAGAGAGCGGGCGCCGCCTCGTCGATCGCGCCAAGAACCTCGGCGTGCTCGAGTGGAGCGTCTGGTCGCGCGGCGCCGAGGGCTCGATCCTGCGGGACGCGACCGACCGGGAGGTCCGCTGCCTCGTCGTCGACCTCGGCTCGCTCGGGACCCGCCAGGAACAGGCGCTCGTCGCCGAGGCAGTCCTGGCCCGCCTCTGGGAGCGGCGCGCCGACCGCTCGCCCGTGCTGATCGTGATCGACGAGGCCCACAACGTCTGCCCGTCGGGGCCGGACGACCTGCTGACCGCGCTCGCAACGGAGCACGCCGTGCGCATCGCCGGAGAGGGCCGGAAGTTCGGCCTGTACCTGCTCGTCTCGACCCAGCGGCCGCAGAAGGTGCACGAGAACGTGCTCAGCCAGTGCGACAACCTGCTCCTGATGCGCATGAACTCGGCCGCCGACCTCGGCTTCGTCGGCGACGTGTTCTCGTTCGTCCCGCAGAGCCTGCTCGGGCAGGCGACGACGTTCCGCCAGGGCGAGGCGCTCGCAGCCGGAAAGATCTCGCAGCATCCGGCGCTCCTCCGCTTCGGCGCCCGCGTGAGCGAAGAGGGCGGCAGCGACGTCCCCGCCGACTGGGCGGCGGAGCGCGGCTAGCGACTGGAGGCGCCGGGCCCCCGGGAGGCCAGCGGCCCGATGGTCGGCGGCAAGCTTCCGCGTGCCGTACGCTGCGTGCAAGCGAGAGGAGGAACCATGAAGCAGATCCTGATCGCGACCGACGGCTCGCCCTCCGCCCAGGATGCGGTCGGCGTCGGCCTCGAGCTCGCCAAGGAGCAGGGCGCGGACGTGACCTTCGTCCACGTGACGTTCTCCGAGGAGGCGAAGATGGCAAGGGCCGGCTCGCACGCGTACACGCATGCGGAGCCGGTCGACGATTCCGAGACGGCCCTCAAGGAGGCCGGCGAGGCCGCCGAGGAGGCCGGCATCTCCTACGCTCTCGAGCGCCTCGCGGGCGAGACCGTCCCGTCGATCGTCGCGCTCGCCGACGCGAAGGACGCCGACCTGATCGTCCTCGGGTCCCGCGGTCGCAACGCCTTGACATCGACGCTCCTGGGCAGCGTCTCCCACGGCGTTCTCAGGCATGCGTCGCGGCCGGTGCTCGTCGTCAAGACGGCGAAGGCCCCGGCCGAGACCGTTGCCTAGGAGCTTCTAGGCCTGGTTGGCCGGCGGAGCCGACTCCGTCGGCTCTGCCGGCTCGTCCGGGCCCATGTCGAGCCGGAAGGGCGGGTACTCGTCCCGCATCAGGCTCACGTAGGCGGCGACCCTGAAGACCCAGCGGTCGAGGCCGAGCGTGAAGTCGAAGAGCGAGCGCGGGTAGCGGCCGGTGAAGAGCAGGACCACGCCGGCGATGACGACGAGGATCCCGACGAGGCCGGCGATGCCGATCCCCCAGACATCGTCGTTCCAGCCCCAACCCCAGCCGCCGACGAAGATCCCGACCAGGATCACGTGCGGGATCGCCAGCAGCCACTTCACGAGCGGCAGCCAGTGCGAGAGCCGCTCGGGGTAGGCCACGTCCAGCGTCGCCGGGTAGTCGGGCTCCTCCCGCAGCGAGAAGGGCGGGTAGCGATCGGTGCCAAGCGCCCAGTAGGAGTAGAAGCCCACCCGCCACGTCCACCGCAGCACGCCGAGGTTGAAGTCGAAGATCCCGCGCGGATAGCGGCCAGTGAAGAGGATGGCGAAGAACGCGACCACCCAGAGGAGGAGGAACGCGAGCCAGAGGAACGCGAGCACGATGTAGTGAGGGATCGCGAGGATCCACTTGACGACCCACAGCCAGCGGCTCAGCTCCGGATCGAGGCGGCCGGCGAGGGCGACGGGATAGACGGTCGGTTTCGACGTCTTCAGGGGAGGGGCGGCGGCCGCCGAAACCGGAGCCGCGACCGGACCGGCGACCGACGTCGCCCGTCGCGCGCCGAGGACGATCAGCAGGACGCCGCCGGCGAGCAGTAGCGCGCCCGCCAGGAGCAGCCCGATCGCGAGCCAGAGCAGGAAGTCCGCCTCGGCGCCCGCGCTCAGGTCGGCGCTGACACCCTGCGAGGCATCGGCGTTCATGAGCACGATCGTCCACTCGCCCGCCTCGGCCTCCCAGGTGGCCGTCTGCTCGCCGGAGCCCGACGCCGACGCGGCCCAGAAGGTTTGCTCGCCGGGCGGCCCGGAGGGCGGGCCGCCGGAGATGCGGCGGTACTCGGCGCGGAACGGGTCGAAGTCGAGGTCGCGGACCTCGGCGTGTGCCACGCCGTCGAGGTAGGCCTCGACGTCGGCGGTCTCGGCGATCCCGACGAAGACGTTGCCGGTGGCCTGCACGGTGAACCTGACGTCGCCGAGCACCCTCTCCGAGAGCACCCAGTCCCCGCCGGTGTCCGCCTCGAACAGGTCGATGCTCTCCGACGTGATCGCGTAGGAGTCGGCCTCGAAGAGCCCGGACGGCGTCGTCAGGAAGCCGTCGTCGTCGCGCTGCGTCCGGTCGGCCCAGAGCAGCGCCCCGCCGGCGACGAGGATCCCCGCCGCGAGCAGCGCGACGATGCTCCCGAGAATGACGAGGAGGATGCGGCCGGCCGTCCAGCTGGTGCCGGCCTGCGGCTGTGGTGTCGGGGGCGGCGTGTCGGCGGCCACGACGGCTTCGGCGGCATCCTACGCGAGCCTCACCGCTCCCAGCCTCGTTCGCCCCACGTCTTGGAAGCGCACGCCGTGCACCGGCTCGAAGCGGTCGTAGAGGGTGACTATGAGCGTGAGCAGCGAGACGAAGAAGAGGATGTTGCCGACGTGGAGCTCGTCCCTGCCGCTCAGGGCCGCCCCCAGGAGCACGACGGCGAGGTTGGCGAGCGCGAGCCAGAGGAACGACTTGACGAGCGAGGTCGCTCCCCTGCCCCGGCGCGCGGTCCACAGGCCGAGCAGCGAGTCGATCGCGACGAGGATCGCCGTTCCAATCAGGATCTGGGCGCTCGAGGAGTCCACCTCGGGCAGGATCTGCGCGAAGATCACGCAGACGAAGCCGACGAGCACCGCCTTCTCCAGGAACGTGCCGTCGAAGAGCCTCCGATGCTGGGCGATCCACGCGTCGAGCTTGCGGGCGTCGTCGATCTCCGCCGGCAGCGGGTCGGCGGGGATGCGCACCGCGTGGTCGGCGCTGGGCAGTCGCGGCACGACCCTTCGGCGGACGACCACCACCAGGGCGACGACGACGGCGGCACCGAGAACCCCGATCCAGGGATGGGCGGCGATCAGATCGGTCGTGTCGAGCTGCGCGATATGGATCCAGTACTCCTGCGGGAGCTTGATGAACACCCAGATCGCTGCGGCGAGCAGGATGACGTTCCGCCTTGACAGGCGCGTCGGGTTCCACCAGAGCCGGATCGCCTCGTAGACGATGAAGAAGTACTCGAACGTGTTCGGGAAGATGAGCAGCAGCGCCCTCCAGTGCAGCAGCTCGAAGAGGACGACCCCCGCCAGGCGGTAGTAGAAGAGGAACCAGGCGACCTGGAAGGCGTCGCGGTTCGTCCAGTTCCTGAGCGTCGAGAGGTACGCGATCGTGAGGTAGTAGATGTCGAGGGCCTTGTCGTATCCCTGGTAGCCGCTGAGGTCGAGCTCGGTGTAGGTCTGGAAGATCGTCTGGTCGACGCCGTCGAGCACGAGGCAGACGAGGATCGCCGGCAGCGGGAAGTAGGGGATGAGCAGAGGCAGCAGAAGCCGGCCTGCGACGACGAGCCAGAAGACGACCAGGTCCGAGGTCGCGGCATCGGCAGGCACGGCGGAACCATCTCACGTCCGCCGGCGCAGGACTCTTACGGGGCCGGGCTATACTCGAACCCGGCTCCCGAAGCCGTGCCGACGTAGCTCAGCTGGTAGAGCACTTCACTCGTAATGAAGGGGTCCTCGGTTCGAGTCCGAGCGTCGGCTTTCGTCTCATTTGCAGGGCCTTTCGTCTGTGCAGGCCACGCCGAGCGTCCGGTACGGGTACGAAACGGGTACATCTCCTGACCGGTTCTCAGTTGGTGAAGGGGTCCCTTACCTTCGGCGATTAGCCTGATTTCCAGGTACTTCGGGGCAGGTATTGGTTCGCAGCGGTCTCGTCGGAGGACCCGCGTGTGCCCGCGCGTGGACGTTCGTGCCAGCGTTCGACTCAAGCCCGATAAAAAACGAACGAGCTCGACCACCTCCTTACCATTCAGCTCCGAGGCGGGAAAGCGAGGGCAGGCGCGGGTCACCGCGGCCACGAAAGTCCCGCAAGCGGGAGGATTCGTCGGAGAAGGAATGACCCTAGCGTGGGCGCGTGCCCGCGCTCGTGTTCCCTCGGGCGTGGGCGAGCGGGCGGCTGGACTCCGCCAGCTTCGAGTGAGAGCACGCTCGCTGACACGACCGACACCGCTGTTGCTAGGACGCCGCCGGCTCTCCGCAAGCCACGGCAACGGATCTCGCTCATTTCTGCCGTCCCCGCGGCCGCTTGATTTTGGGCGCCTCCGCGGATTGCAACCACCGGGCTCCATAGGCTCCATCGTCTTCGTCGCATGGCCGCCGACGTAGTTCGCGTGCGGCAACTCTCTGCGCCTCGAACCGGTAGCCCCTGCTCGCCTCGGTGGTGAAGTAGCGGGGGCTCGTGAATTACGGATCCGCCAGCGCCTCGCGTAGGAGCGACGACAAGTCGCGCTTCGTCTGATCGAGTACGCCGCGGCCAGCGAGGTACGTGCGCCCGCGGCGCTCCGCCGCAGCGGAGAGTTCGCGTGCGTGATCGAGGTCCGCAAGGAGCGCCTCGACCGCGACTTTCGTCCGCTGCTCCGATGCCACGTCGGTTTGGCGCGCTGGTTCGTCAGCGTCCACGCGAGTACTCTTGCACGCCGTGTCCACGGCGGCCTGCGCCCGGTCGGCCGGTGGCGGGACCCAGGGCAGGCGCACCTGATCGCTGTTATCGTCGTTCAACGACCAGCCACCTAGAGGCCGGTCATGCCGCGGGAGGGCGTGAGTGATTCCGTCGTCGATGCGGCCGCCGGCGGGAGGCGGGAGTTGGAGCGTTCCGCGGACTCGATTCTGATTGCGGTGCCGACGGCTGACGCCCAGGGCGCAGCGAGGACGCTGACCCGATCGGGAGAAAAGAGGTAAGTGAGATGGCTACCCAGTTGTGTGACATCGATGGTGTGCGTCCTGCGGTTGCCAGCGTGCGGATCCGGGAGAACGGGCGGGTCGTCACCCGCAACCTGTGCGAGGTCCACCTCGCCGAGGCGCGCGCAGGCGCGCCGCCACTCGGCGGTGGGAGCCTGTTCGACGAGTTCTTCTCGGACTTCTTTGAGGGCTTCGGTGGCCGACCGGCGGGGGGAGGGTTGGCGACGAGGCCGCGCCGACCGGTCGAGCAGATCGACGTGACGCAGTACTTCAGTGATGCGACGCGTCAGCTCTTGCAGCGCGCGGCCCAGAAGGCGGTCGAGTGGGGGAGCCTCGACCTCGATTCGGATCACCTGCTCTGGGGTGCGCTTCAGGACGACGTCGTCCGCCATGTGCTGGCGCAGCTCGGTGCCGACGCGGAGGCGATCGCGCGCCAGGTCGAGGACGAGGCCGAGAAGGCGGAGCGCACCGATGTCGCGCCCTCGCTTTCGCCGGACGCGAAGGCCGCGGTTCTCGCCGCCTACGACGAGTCGCGGCAGCTCGGCGCTTCCTACGTCGGGCCCGAGCACGTCTTGCTTGCGCTCGCTCGCGATGAGGAGGATCCGGCCGGCGAGCTGCTCTCGCGCTTCGGAGTCACGCACACGAAGCTGCGCGGAGCGGTGATTCGCGGCGTGGAGTCGGCCGAGGGCGGCGGCCGGCCGGCGAGCACGACGAAGGCCCTCGACGAGCACAGCCGCGACCTCACGGAGGCGGCGCGCGAGGGGAAGCTCGACCCGGTGATCGGCCGCACGGACGAGATCGAGCAGACGATCGAGATACTCTCGCGGCGGACGAAGAACAACCCCGTACTGCTCGGCGATCCGGGCGTCGGGAAGACGGCGATCGTGGAGGGGATCGCGCAGCGGATCGTGAACGACGAAGTACCGGAGACGTTGACCGGGAAGCGCCTGGTCGCGCTCGATCTCGGCGGGATGGTCGCCGGTACGAAGTACCGGGGCGAGTTCGAGGAGCGGCTGAAGAACGTGATCGACGAGATCACCGAGAACGCCGACGAGCTGATCGTCTTCCTCGACGAGCTGCACACGGTTGTGGGCGCGGGTGCGGCGGAGGGCGCGATGGACGCTGGCAACATGCTGAAGCCCGCTCTCGCGCGGGGCGAGCTCCACTTGATCGGCGCGACCACGCTCGACGAGTACCGCAAGAACATCGAGAAGGACGCGGCGCTAGAGCGGCGCTTCCAGCCCGTCTTCGTTCCCGAGCCGACGGTCGACGAGACGATCGAGATCCTGACCGGGCTCAAGGACCGCTACGAGGCCTTCCACCGCGTGCGGATCACGGAAGAGGCGATCATCGCCGCGGCCGAGCTCTCCGACCGGTACATCCGCGACCGCTTCCTGCCCGACAAGGCGATCGATCTGATCGACCAGGCGAGCGCGCGGGTGCGTCTGCGCGCGAAGTCGAAGCCTGACGACACGCGGACGCTCGAGGAGGAGATCCGGCGTGCCGAGCGCGAGCGCGACCAGGCGATCTCAGGCGAGGACTACCAGCGCGCCGACGAGTTGAAGTCGCAGCTCGACGAGCGGCGCGGGCGGCTACGCGACCGACGCGAGGGGCGCGCACGCGCCCCCGAGGTCACGGCCGAGGACATCGCCGAGGTCGTGTCGCGAAAGACGGGGATTCCCGTCTCGCGGCTGACCGAGCAGGAGCGCGAGCGCCTGCTGCGGCTGGAGGAGACGCTCCACGAGCGGATCGTCGGCCAGGAGGAGGCGGTGGCGGCGGTTGCCGAAGCAGTGCGGCGGGCGCGTGCCGGCCTCGGCGACCCGCGGCGGCCGGTCGGAAGCTTCCTCTTCCTCGGCCCGACGGGTGTCGGCAAGACCGAGCTCGCCCGCTCGCTCGCCGAGGCGCTCTTCGGCGAGGAGGACGTGATGGTCCGCTTCGACATGAGCGAGTTCCAGGAGCGGCATACGGTCAGCCGCCTCGTCGGCGCGCCGCCCGGCTACGTCGGCTACGAGGAGGCGGGCCAACTCACCGAGACGGTCCGCCGTCGCCCCTACTCTGTCCTGCTCTTCGACGAGATCGAGAAGGCCCACGGCGACGTCTTCAACATCCTCTTGCAGATCCTCGACGACGGTCGCCTGACCGACGCCCAGGGGCGGACGGTCGACTTCAAGAACACGGTCGTGATCATGACCTCGAACCTCGGCGCCGACCGCATCCAGGCGCACGCGCGCAAGCGCGAGTCGTTCGAGGAGCTGAAGGCCGACCTGATGCAGATCATGCAGCACAGCTTCCGGCCCGAGTTCATCAACCGGATCGACGAGATCATCGTCTTTCGCGGCCTCACCCGCGAGCAGCTGGCGGAGATCACGAAGCTCCTGCTCGAGCGCGTCCGGCGCCGCCTGCGCGCGCAGCACATCGAGGTCGAGTTCAGCGACGCCGCCGTCGAGCATCTGGCGGAGGTCGGCTTCGACCCCGAGTTCGGCGCTCGTCCGTTGCGGCGAGCGATCCAACGGGAGGTCGAGAACGAGCTCTCGCGCATGGTCCTGGGCGGCTCACTGGTGCCCGACGACCGTGTGCGGGTCGACGTGCGCGACGGTGAGCTGACGTTCGAGGTCGAGAAGGGCGCCGCCGAGGAAGCCGAGGAGGTCGACCAGGAGTTGCGCCGCAGGGCGACCGAGGTGACCGGCGAACACGCGCTGGCGCCGCGCGCTTAAGGCAGCAAGCTGCTGTTCGGCAGCTTGGACGTACCGCCGCGCCTAAGCCGCGTCATCCGGCGCCGCCTGCTGCTTCATCCGGCGCAACTCGACCATCCGGAATGCTGTCGCAGACCTAGTTCCTAACGCGCCGCGCGCGTTCCCCCAGTGTTCCCTGTCCGCTCGCTGGGGTCGACGAGGGGATCCAAAGTCCCTGCAAAGCAGCATCGCGCCGACCCCCTCCATGATCACCTTGGGAGGCGCGTCTGGGTAGACAACAAAAGAATGAACCCGCGGGCGAATGACACAGATCATCCAGTCGAGCCCACCCGCTCAACGCGCCGATACCCAACACACGAAACGCACCGGCGGTCCGGCCGATCACGCGATCAGCCCGACTAGGTCAGTCGCTGGCTGCGGCCGCGGCGGGCCAGCCGACCGCGTCAAAGACCGCGAGCGGATCGAGGTAGTCGCGCCAGTGAGCGATCTTGCGGTCGATGATCGATAGCACCGAGATGTAGCGGTTGTGGTAGGCAGCCCCGGTCGGGACGACCCGGCCCTGCGAGGCGTACTCGAGAACGACAACGCCGGTGACCTGGTCGTGATGAACGGCCAGGTCGTAGCAACGATCGAGAACGATCGTGGCGCCATAGGGCCGATATAGCTCGGCCACGGCTTGGCGCCCTGCGACACGGCGCGGGTAGCCCGGGACCGTAATGATGTACTCGAAGACGACGTCCTCGGCCAACAGGTCGAAGAAGTGCTCACCGTCCACTAGCCCGGCCACGCCTTCCTCGATGATCCGAAAGAACGGGTCCAGGGCCTGGAAGTCGTCGAGGTTGCTGACCGCCTTCATCGGGCCTCGTCCACGGCCCAGGCTGCGGCCGTGCGCCGCCCGAAGTCGGCGAACCTTGTCGGCGCCGTGCCGGTCGCCTTGCAACAGGGCGATTCCTCCCGGCGACCGCAATTGCAGGCGCCCGCCAAGTGCGCTCGCTCCCGTCGAGCCGTCTGGAACCCCGCGGTTCCGTTTCTCAGGAACCGAACGTGCACTCGACCGTCACCTTGTCGAGCGCGCTCTTGAGCAGGGCGAGCTCCTCGTCGGTGAGCTGAGAGACGAATAGCTCGACGACGCCTCGGAGATGGACGGGGGCGGTATCGGCGAGGCGAGCGAGGCCCGCTTCCGTCAGGGCAACGACGACGCCGCGGGCATCAGCTTCGTCATTAGCTCGCGTGATGAGGCCCTCGTCGACCAGGCGTGCGACGCGGCGCGTCATCCCGGAGCGAGAGCTGAAGGCGCGCGCCGCGAGCTCGCTCATGCGCAGTTCGCCTCCGGCCACAGCGAGCTGGGCCAGCACGTCGAAATCGCCGAGCGACAGCCCGGTGGCCTGCCCCAGATCGGCAGCCAGCCGGCGCATGAGCGTCGCGTGCGCCTGCAGGAAAGAGCGCCAGGCGTCGAGCGCCCCACGGCGCGGCGTCGCCTCTGCGACGAGCCGTTCGATCAGCGCGGCCGAATCAACTTGGGAATTTACTTGCATGTGCAACGTTCTACTCGCTAGGGTGATTGCAGTTGCAACTATCGCATACCGAAGCGACGAAGGAGAGACCATGGCAACGACGTCCGCAGCGGCCCGCTTAACCGCACTACCTGACGAAGAGACGTTGGCCGCCACCACCGTCTCGCTCGAGGAGCACGGCTTCAGCGTCGAGGTCGTCGACGATCTCGACGCAGCTCGCCGCGCCGTTCTCGCGCGCATCCCGAACGGCGCCTCCGTTATGACCAACACCTCCGTGACGCTCGATGAGACCGGCATCGCCGAAGCCATCAACAGCGGGGGCCCGTACGAATCTGTCCGCACGAAGCTCCTTGCGCTCGACTATGAGACGGAACGGCGCGAGATGAAGGCGATCGGCGGACAGCCCGACTTCGCTCTCGGGAGCGTGCACGCGGTCACGCAGGAGGGGACGCTGCTCGTCGCCTCGGCATCCGGAAGCCAGCTTGGCGAGTACGCCTGGGGAGCCGACCGGGTGATCTTCGTCGTCGGGGCGCAGAAGGTCGTCCCAACGGTGGAAGCTGGACGCGAGCGAATCTTCAAGCACAGCCTGCCCCTCGAGGACGCGCGCGCTTACGCCGCCTACGGGATGAACAGCCGCGTCGGGAAGATCCTCGAGATCCGCCAGGAGGACCCGGGCCGGATTCACGTCGTGATCGTGCGCAAGGCGGTCGGCTTTTGAGAGCCGCCCTGGTTCCGGAGGTCGCAGAGGTGCGCGACCATGTGCGCGGCTCGAGCGGCCCGACGCTCCTCATCTTCGGCGACTACGAGTGCCCGTACACTCGCGCTGCCTACCGAAGCGTGCAGTTCCTCGAAGGCGACGGTGTTCCGTTCCGCTTCGTCTTCCGCCACTTCCCGCTCGTCGAGATCCATCCGCACGCGCTCGCCGCGGCGGAGGCGAGCGAAGCTGCCGCCGCGCAGGGACGGTTCTGGCCCATGCACGACCTCCTTTTCCGGCGCCAGCAGGCATTCGAGCGGGCTGACCTCGATCGCTACGCCGGCGAGGTCGGGCTCGACGTCGAGCGGTTCCGGCAAGAGCTGGAAGCGCAGGTCCATCTCGACCGAATTCAGGCCGACCACTCGAGCGCCCTCGCAAGCGGTGCCACCGGCACGCCGACGATCTTCGTCGACAGCCATCCATACCTCGGTTCCTACGAGCGGGCGGAGCTTCGCCGGGCGCTCTCTCCCGATGGCGAGGAGGACGAATGACTGACGTCTGCACCCATCTCGACACGATTCAGGTGACCTCCCTCCCCGAGAGCATCCCGGGCTGCGAGGACTGCCTGCGCATCGGCGGCTGGTGGGTTCATCTGCGCCTGTGTCTCAACTGCGGGCACATCGGCTGCTGTGACTCCTCGCCGAACCGCCATGCCACCGCGCATGCCCGAGCGTCCCAGCACCCCATCATCCGCTCGCTCGAGCCGGGGGAGGACTGGTGCTGGTGTTATGTGGACGAGATCACCTTCCGAGTCGACCTCGCCGGGGTGCGGCCATGAGGGCGCTACCGGAGCTTGCGCTCGAGCCGTGGGAACCGACGAAGGAGACGCTCCACCTCTGGGCGCAGATCGTGGGCAAGGTGCGCCTGGCCGCGACGCCCCCGCAGAACCACTGGTGGAACGCGCCTCTCTACGTCGACACACGCGGCCTGACGACCCGCCGCCTCCGCTCCGATGGCCCCGACTTCGACGTTTCCTTCGATTTCGTGGCCCACGAGCTCGTCGTGCGCACGAGCCGCGGTGAGGTGAACTCCTTCCCGCTCGCCGACGGCCTCTCGGTTGCGGCGTTCTACGAGCGCTTCTTCGCGCTGCTCGTCGGTCTCGGGATCGAGGTGGAGACGAAGCCGGAGCCGTTCGGGATTCCGGTGACCACGCCTTTCGCTGAGGACACCGAGCACGCTTCGTACGATCCCGAGGCGGTGGAGCGATTCTGGCAGGCACTCCGCTGGATCGACTGGACGCTGCAGGAATTCGCAGGTTGGTTCTGCGGCAAGACGAGCCCAGTGCATCTCTTCTGGCACGGCCTCGACCTCGCCGTGACCCGCTTCAGCGGAACGCGCGCACCGGCGATGCCGCAGGCCGATGCGGTTACGCGCGAGGCCTATTCGCATGAGGTCATCAGCTTCGGCTTCTGGCCCGGCGACCAGAAGGTCCGCGAGCCCGCCTTCTACTCGTATACGGCGCCTGAGCCGGCCGGCCTCGCAGAGCAGCCGCTCCGTCCAAAGGCGGCGAGCTGGCAGCAGCCGTTCGGCTCGAGCCATCTCGCCCTTCTTCCCTACGACGAAGTGCGGAACTCGCCCGACCCGCGCGGAACCCTGCTCGACTTCCTCCAGAGCGCGTACGAAGCGGGTGCAGCTAGCGCCGGATGGGATGAAGAAGGCCTGCGCTCGAGCTGGTGTCCGCCGGTCACCGTCTTCGACCCTCGACCCGGCACGTCACCGATCTCATCGACCTGAAAGGAGAAGCAACATGAGGAACCAGCTTGAGACGACGGAACGGGAAGCCCTCCTCGTCGAGGATGCCGCACTGACCCGGGTCTTCGGGCAGCCCATCCTGGAGGCCTTGCCCTCGCGGGAGGTGTCGTACGAAGCGGTCGACCCGTTCATCCTCCTCCACGAGGGCCGCGTCCGCGTAGCGGATTTTGCGAACGTGGACTCCAAGCATGCCCACCGAGGATTCGACAACCTCTGGTACGTCCTCGAGGGCTCCGCCAGCACGGGTCACAGCACCGGCCCGGAGGGCGCCATGGAGAGGGCGCGACTGTCCGAGGGCGCGCTTCTGGCGCTCAGGACAGGTCGAGGCGTCTGGCACGCCGAGGCGATCGGGGCGGACGAGCTCGAGGAGGGGCAAGCCGACGCCGAGTTCCGGAGCGTGATCTTCTGGGTGAACCTGGCCCGCAAGGACAAGCAGGCGGAGCCGAGCGCACAGGTGCTGCGGCCGGAGCAGATCCCTGTGCGGCAGGAGGGCGACGCGACGGTTCGGGTGCTGGTGGGCGAGGGCTCTCCCGTTCGTTTGGGCACGCCCGCGCTCATCCTCGACGTCGAGCTGCCGGAAGGCGGCGAGGTCACCACACCCGTCCCGCCCGAGTTCCAGGGTTTCGCCTACATGCTCGAAGGCGAGGCGGCGTTCGGTGCCAACCGGCGCCGGGCGAAGCCGCCCCAGCTCGTCCTTCTCGGTCGCGGTGATGAGTTCAGGGCCACCGATGCCTCCCCCGGCACTCGGTTCCTGCTCATGGCGGGGCAGCCGTACGGCGAAGTACCCGTCTTCAACGGGCCGTACGTGGATTAGACGCGGACTCGAACCGTATGACTAAGGAGGGTGAGGACATGGAATCAGAGCGGCCCGCGACAGATCGGACTGGGACGATTGGGATCATCGGCGCCGGCAACATCGGGCAGGCGTTGGCTCGCACGGCGCTGCGGGCCGGCCGGGAGGTCGTGATCGCCAACAGCCGCGGCCCGGAATCGTTGGCACCGGTGGTGGCCGCTCTCGGCACAGGAGTGTCGGCTGGCACGGTCCGTGAGGCGGCGGCTGCTGACATTGTGGCGATCGCAGTGCCGTGGACCAGCGTCCCCGCGGCGGTCACCGGGCTGAAATGGGACGGTCAGCCCGTCATCGACGCGACAAACGCGTGGAACGCCGATCTCGCCGGTCGCACCTCCAGCGAGATCGTCGCCGACCTCGTCCCCGGCGCTCGGCTCGTCAAGGCCGCCAACACGCTTGCGGCGGACGTCTTGGGCGCAGATCCCCACGACGCGGGCGGCCGTCGGGTGATCTTCCTCTCCGGCGACGACGCCCCGGCCAAGGCCGCGGTCGCCGAGCTGTTCGACGCCGCCGGCTTCTTCCCGATCGATCTCGGTGACTTGGTGACGGGCGGACGCATGCAGCAGCTGGGTGGCCCGCTGCCGTCGCATAACCTCGTGAGGCTCCCTCCATCTGCGCGTTCCCAGGACGTGAACGGAGGCGACCGATGAGGAGAGTCGCAGCTGAGCCACATCCGTGCAGGCCATCGAACCCACGCTGACACTACGATCCGAGGAGGAGTGATGAACGACTCGCAAGTCCACGGGACGATCGAGCAGTTGGTCGCCGAGGAGCATGAGCTCTGGGAGCGTGAAGCTGCCGGGAGCGCGACCGACGCCGACCGTCGGCGGCTCCAAGAGCTGAAGATCTCGCTCGATCAGGCCTGGGACCTGTTGCGCCGGCGTCGCGCGCTGCGCGACGTCGGCGGCGACCCGGACGCGACCGAGGTCAGGGAGCCGGAGGTGGTCGAGCGCTACGAGCAGTAGCGGCGATTCCACGAGCTCGACGGCCGACGGCCCGACCCCCCAGCCTCGGGCATCGCCCTTCTCCGACCGGACCGCATGGGCGCGGAACCTCCAGACGCCGCTGCGGGAGTTTCTGCGCACCGAGACAGGCGGCGCGGCAGTCTTGCTTGCTGCCGCCGTCGCGGCGCTCGTGTGGGTGAACGTCGACGCGTCGTCCTACGACGCTCTCTGGGAGACGACGCTCTCGATCGAGCTCGGCGACGTAGGCGTGTCGCTGGATCTTCGGCATTGGGTGAACAGCGGCCTGATGACGTTCTTCTTCTTCGTCGTCGGGCTCGAAGCACGGCGCGAGTTCGACCTGGGGGAGCTGCGGGAGCGGCGACGATTCGCGCTGCCGCTGCTGGCCGGAATCGGCGGCATGGCCGTGGCGGTCGCTATCTACCTGGCCTTCAACGCGGGCCGCTCGTCCGCACACGGGTGGGGAATCGCGATGTCGACCGACACCGCGTTCGCGCTCGGCCTGCTCGCGCTCGTCGGCCCGCGCTTTCCCGATCGGCTGCGCGCGTTCATGCTCACAGTCGTCGTCGTCGACGACATCCTCGCGCTCGTCGTCATCGCCACCGTTTACTCGGAGGCAGTCAGTGTTTCAGCGCTGATCGCTGCCGTCGGACTGTTCGGGGCGGTACTCGTCGCGAAGGCGCTGGGCGTGCGGGTCGGGCTCATGTACTTCGCGCTCGGAGCGGCGATCTGGGTGGCACTGCTCGAATCCGGCGTCGAGCCGGTGGTGGTCGGGCTTGCAATGGGCCTCCTCGCCTACGCCTACCCTGCCGCGCGGTCCGATCTCGAACGTGCCACCGAGCGCTTCCGCGAATTCCGTGAGCAGCCAACCCCGGAGCTCGCCCGCTCCGTCGGCATGCGCCTCAGGGCGGCGGTCTCGCCGAACGAGCGGCTCCAGCAGCTCTACCACCCCTGGACGAGCTACCTCATCGTGCCGCTGTTCGCGCTCGCCAACGCGGGCATTGCAATCGACGGCAGCTTCCTCGCCGAGGCCTTCACCTCACCCATCACACTCGGAATCCTCTTCGGCTACGTCGTCGGAAAGCCCTTCGGCATTTTCGGCTGCTCGTGGCTGCTCGCGCGGCTCAGTCGCGGGCGGATACGGCCGCCGGTCGGCTGGGTGGCCGTAGCGGGCGGCGGAACGATCGCGGGGATCGGCTTCACCATCGCCCTCCTTGTCGCGACTCTTGCGTTCGAGGGGCGTCAGCTTGAGGAGGCAAAATTCGGCATCCTCAGCGCGGCGTTCGCCGCGGCGCTCCTCACCTGGCTGCTGTTTCGCGCGACGGCGCTGCTGCCACGGACACGGCGGATCCGTGGCCTGCTCGGAACCGCAGAGCCGCTCGCCGATCTCTACATCGAGGTCGACCCCGAGCGCGATCACGTCCGAGGTCCGATCCAGGCGCCGGTCACGGTGGTCGAATACGGCGACTTCCAATGCCCCTACTGCGGGCAAGCCGAGCCGGTCATCCGCGAGCTCCTGCGTGAGTTCGGGGACGTGCGCTACGTCTGGCGGCACCTACCGCTGAACGACGTCCACCCTGATACCCAGCTCGCTGCGGAGGCGGCCGAGGCCGCCGCCGACCAGGGCTCCTTCTGGGAGATGCACGACCTCCTGCTCGCGCACCAAGACGCCCTCCGCCCGAGCGACCTGATCGGCTACGCCGAGGAGCTTGCGCTCGACGTTGACCGCTTCACGAAACGTCTGCGCGAGCAGGCCGGCGCCGCGCGTGTTGCCGAGGATGTCGACAGCGCTGACTTGAGCGGCGTCTCCGGCACGCCCACCTTCTTCATCAACGGCAGACGTCACTACGGCGCCTACGACATCGGCACCCTCTCGGCGGCTGTACGCGCAGCTGGCGCGCGGGCGTCGCTGGCGACGGCGTGACCGGCTGAGTTGTGGAAATCGCTTTTAGCTCCCGCCGCGGCTGCCGCCGTTCTCGCCGGCCTCGCGGTCGAGCTGCGCCTGTTCGCGCCGAGCCGGGCGCCTCGCCGCGGCGAGGCGATCCTCTGGAGTACGGGCTGGCTGGTGCTCGCCGTCGCGATCGCGGCGGCGATCGCGCTGAGCGGCGGCCCCGCAGGCGAGTGGACGACGGTCTACCTGATCGAGCGCTCGCTTTCGCTCGACAACGTGTTTCTGTTCTCGCTTCTCCTCGCGTACTTCGTCGTGCCGCCGGAGCTGCGCGGGGGTGTGATCGTCATCGGCATCGCCGGCGCGCTCGTGCTGCGCGCCGTGGCGATCGCCGCGGGGCTGGCGCTGATCGAGACCGTTGAAGCCGTGGTCTACGTCTTCGGCGTCCTCCTCGTCTTCGTCGCCTATCGCGCCTTCCGCGGCGCCGCCGAGGAGTCGGATCCGTCGGCGAACCCGGTGCTGCGGATCGTCCGGCGCACGGTCCCGACGACGACCGACTTCCGCGGCCGCCGGCTGCTCATTCGCGAAGAGGACCGCCTGTACGGCACGCCGCTGCTGCTGGTGGTCGTGGCGATCATCGTCGCCGACATCGCCTTCGCTGTCGATTCGATCCCGGCGGCGTTCGCGGTCACCCGCGACCCGGTCGTCATCTGGACCGCAAACGCCTTCGCACTTCTCGGACTCGGTTCCCTGCTCGCCGTCGTCGACATCCTCGTGCGCCGCTTTCGCTATCTGGACGAGACGATCGCGCTCATCCTCGCCTTCGTCGGAATCAAGATCCTCACCGACGACCTCTTCCACATCAGCGACCTTGGCTCGCTGGCCATCATCGCCGCGCTCCTCGCAGGCGGCATCGTCGCCTCGGTGGTTGCGGATCGTCTCGACTCGCCTCACCCGGCCGAAGAGGCGACCCGACGTCCGCCTCGCTGCCCGAGGAAACTCACGCCGCCGACGCTGGCAGCAGCTCCCCCGGGCGGCGAGGCATCGAGCAGGGCGGCCACGCGGACGTAACAACTTCCACAGCCGCCGTCCTGTCTCTTCGCTCAGTGAGCTTCCCTCTGAGCGCCCGCCGAGGTCGGGTACAAAACGGGTACATCAGCGCGGGCACGGGCGGGCACGCGCGTCCACTGCTAGAGCGGTGAAACCGCCTGATCTCCAGGAAAAATGTGCCCGCGCGTGCCCGTGAGTGCACCGGGGTCACCTACTGGTCTTTCCCTCGTAATGAAGGGGTCCTCGGTTCGAGTCCGAGCGTCGGCTCCTAAAAGCCCTGCCAAACGCCTATTTGTGTTTCCTGATTAGGAGACGAATGAAGTGCTCCAGCACGGCTTAACTCCCGTTTTGGGCCATTTCGCGTTGTGTTCGCTTGCCGCGCGATAGCTTGACGTGACGACGGCGAGAACGATCAGCGATCTCGCTGGCGGCTTCTGGGCGAACGTCGTAGCCGACGGAGCGAGGTGCGTGCGCCGATAGCGAGTGCGGTTGCGATGGCCGCACCGGCAGGAGCTAGCTGCAGGACGCTTTCCTCGATCGGGATCCCCATGATGTGCGCGACGATCACTGGAAGATCTCCGTCGTGCAGTCGCCGTTCTGGAGCCTCACCTCGTGCGCCCGCGCCGGCCCACCGGGGCGGTCATGGAAGTCGACGAAGAAGTCGGGGTCGACCTCCATGCCGCCGTTCGGGTCGCAGTCGATCCGCAGGAGCCAGGAGCGCAGGCCGGGATAGAACTGGTTGTCCCAGGTCGAGTAGAGCGAGTTCGACACGTAGAGGCGGCGGCCGTCGTAGGAGAGCTGGAGCATGTTCGGCCCGCCGCTCAGCTCGCGCGGTGCCGTCGCTTGGCTTGCCCAGCACGCCGCCGAGCCAGAGCTGGCCGGTCAGCTTCGGCTCCGCGGGGTTCGAGACGTCGTACTGGCGCACGTCGCCGTGGAGCCAGTTGGCGAAGTAGAGGAAGCGGTCGTCCATCGAGAGGACGAGGTCGGTGATCAGGCCGGGCACCGGGAACGGCCAGCCCTCCTGCTCGACGCCCTCCACTTCGATCACAGGGTCGGCGGCCCAGGCGCCGTTGTCGCGGTGGAAGTGCCACATGACGCTGGAGAGGGCGGCCCCGACGAACCCCTGCTCCGAGTCGGGGTCGTGCTGCCAGCGCACCTCGAGCGGCACCAGTCCCTTGGCGCCGAGGTCGACCGTCTGCTGGAGCGTCCGCCGCTCGAGGTCCCAGAAGTGGATCCGCTGCCCGTAGCGGCCGGCTTCGACGTCGGCCAGGTCGAAGCCGGGCTCGTAGGCGTTCGGCTCGCCCCACTCCGAGGAGACGAGCACGTTCTTGCGCGGCTGGTACCAGAAGTCGTAGTTGAGCGGCGGCCGCTCGCCGCCGTTCTCCCAGCGGCCTTTGACCTCGAACGTCTGCGCGTCGAGAACGGCGAAGCCGCCGGAGCCGTTGCCGTCGGCATCGCCGAGCATCGCGACGACGATGTTGTCGCCGGGCATGCAGTGGACGGTGTGCGGGCGCGTATAGCCGGTCTTGGCGACGATCTCCTCCGGCTCGATCACCTTCTCGATGCGTGGCCGGCGCGGGTCGTCGGCGACGTTGACGATGTGGAAGCGCGAGGAGCGGAAGCCGGGCACGATCAGGTGCGAGCGGTCGGGGCCTTGGCAGGCCGAGCTGCAGCGGTTCCAGCCGAAGTGGTGCAGCTCGTCGCCGACGTTCGGCATCGGCATCTCGTGCACGATGCGGCCCTCCTCCGCGTCGACCACGGCCAGGAAGTCGGGCACCCCCGACGCGACGTCGCGCAGGCAGGCGAGGTAAAGGAACTCCTCCGCGGGGGCCCGCATCGCCTCCTGCGGCGAGTTGTGGAAGGACGCCGGCTGATCGTGGGCATGCATTCCTGCTCCTCTCAATTGGTGTTACATCGATTGACGGTGTCCGAGTTGCTTCGCGAAGTGGCGCCGCGAGCCGCCCGGGGAGGTGTCGAGCCGGGTCTCACGTGAACTCGTCGACCGCTCCTCCTTCGCACCTTCGCGCGCATGGTCGCGGCCCCGGCTTTCCCGAACCTTTCGTCGACCTTTCTTAAGCTGGTGCGATGGCGCCGAAAGGCGAGACGCGGATTCAGCTCTGTGGCCGGCTCGTGGTCAGGCTGGAGGGGCGGCGCGTCGACGATGCCCTGCCCGGCGCTTTGGGCAATCTGCTCTTCGCCTACCTCGTGCTCAACCGGCTCCGCCGGATCGATCGTGACGAACTCCTAGTCGCCGTCTACGGCGAGGAGGCGACGCCCGGCCACCAGGCTCGGCTCAGCGTGCTGCTCTCCAAGTTGCGCCGCATCACCGGGCCTGAACTGCTGGTCGGGCGAGCCCAGCTTGAGCTCGCGCTGCCGCAGGACGCGTTCATCGACCTCGAGGTGGCGCTCGACGCCCTTCACCGGGCCGAGTCGCACGTAGCGAAGGGGGAGTCGGCGGCCGCCTGGGGACCGGCCAGTCTCGCCTACGACGTCGCGAGCCGGCCCCTGCTCCGAGGTCACGACCGGCCCTGGCTGGACGATTGGCGGCGACGCCTCGATGACATCCGGCTGAGCGGGCTGGAGTGCCTGGCGGCGGCTAGCCTCGGACTCGGCGGGCCAGAGCTGCCTCAGGCGGCGAACTGCGCGCGTCGCCTCATCGAGCTCGCCCCCTTTCGCGAGAGCGGCTACCGGATCCTGATGGAGGCTTTCGAGCGGGGCGGGAACGTCGCGGAGGCGCTGCGCGTCTACGACCGGTTGCGCATCACGCTCCGAGACGAGCTCGGAATTCCCCCCAGTTCAGCTGTGCAGGACGTCTACCGACGCCTGCTCGGCGAGAACACCACGACCGCCTAAATCTCCTCGGCCCGCGCGAGGATGTCCTCACGGGAAACCTTCCCGACCAGGTCGGGATGGTCGGCTGCGACGTGCGCCTGGGCCTTCGCCCAGAGCTCGTCGTCGTCCTTGCCCTCGATGACCTTGCCGCACACGCAGATGATTCGCCTGATGCCGTTCATGCTCTGCACGGTGGCATCCTAGGGTCCCGGCAGGTGCCAGCCAGGGCGGGGAGTTCCCGACGCCGCGCGGGCACGAAAGACACGAACGATCATGACTCCCTCCGCTTACAGAACCCCTCCAATCCATCAACCGTCGTCCGCGGCCCGCTTTGTGTACCCACGCGGTCGTGAACTTCGTCGCTCATGCTCGGGATGCCTCGGGCAGCAGCTCCAGCTGCGTGAGCAGTGAGACCTGGTCGTAGTAGATCTCGCCGCCCACGACTCGACCGTCGGCGTCGAAGTGCCATATCTCGCAGATAGGCAGCGTCCACTCCTTGCCGGTGGCCGGGAAGGATCCGAGTGGGCCGTCGTTCGTACCCCGGCCGGTAAACCGCGCTACCACCATGTCGCCGGCGTCCGTGTACCGGGCGTCGGTGACCCGGCAGTCCGATGAGGCCTGGATCCATCCCTCCAGGAAGTCGTTCTTGAACTCCTGGGGTGTCCTGAACGTGATGCCCCGGGCCTGGTCGATCCAGCTGATGCTCTCCCGGTACTCCTTTACCATCGCGCCGAAATCCCGGCGATTGAAGGCCTCGTGCCCAGCGCGGTAGGTCTCGACGTTCCTAGATTCCATCGCTCCTCCTTTCGTCGTCTTGGAGCGATGGTCGCAGCGCGTCGTTTCCTGAACCTTTCCCCGACCTTTCGGGGCTTGGTGGGCGTGGCGCGGACGGGCGAGCCGAGAAGTACAGCTTCCGGGCAAGTCAAGTCCCGAGGCCTCTGTTATCCAGGTCGACAACTGCTCGAGGGTTCACCAGAGGTCCACGAGGTTGTCATCACCGGTCACCGTGAGTCACCTCCAGTCCAAGGTATTCGTCGCGACGAGTGACTTGAGGTGACTTCCGGTGACCGGTGGTGACAGCGGCCCATTACTCGTAATGAAGGGGTCCTCGGTTCGAGTCCGAGCGTCGGCTTGAGGCAGGGCCTGACATCGCGGGCCCTCCCGTGACTCGCGAGAACGTCCCTGACGATTCGCGCGCCCGCGACCATCGCTTCGAGCTTCCGGACCCGCCCGGTCTCGGGAGAGGTACTTCATCCCGCAATCGGGCGCGACGACAAGCCTTTCCGCCGGAACCACCGCGAGGGCGCCTCGGTCTTCACCGAGAATGATCGCGACCGCTGAGTTCCGGGACGCTACTCGGTCTCTATTGGGAGACCTGAGACTTGAGGAGGTAGACGTGCTGCTCGAGAACAGGAACGCCGTGATCTACGGAGGGGGCGGGTCGATCGGCGGCGCCGTTGCCCGCGCGTTCGCCCGCGAGGGCGCCAGGGTCTTCCTCGCCGGCCGCACACCGGCGAAGCTCGAGGCGGTCGCCGGGCAGATCCGTTCCGCGGGGGGAGCGGCCGAGACGGCGGAGGTCGACGCGCTCGACGAGCACGCGGTCGATGAGCACGCCGCCGCCGTGGCGGCGGATGCCGGTGGCATCGACATCTCCTTCAACCTGATCGCCCACCCGTACACCCACGGGACCCCGCTCGCCGAGATGGCGGTGGACGACTTCCTGGCGCCGATCGAGACCGCCGCGCGCACGACATTCCTGACCGCGAGGGCGGCCGCGCGGCACATGATCCCACGGCGCTCGGGCGTGATCCTCGCCTTCGGCGGCCCCGGCGACCGCAGCGGCCCGCTGCGCGACTACTACCTGGGAGGAACGCAGGTCGCCTTCGACGCGATCGAGACAATCCGGCGGCAGCTCGCCGTCGAGCTCGGACCGCACGGAGTCCGCGTCGTCACGCTCGCGAGCGGAGGGGTGCCCGAGTCGCTCCCAGAGGGCTTCGAAGGTCGCGAGAAGATCGTCGAGCTGATCGAGGGGCAGACGCTGCTCGGGCGGGCCGCGACGCTCGAGGACGTCGGCAACGCGGCCGCCTTCGCCGCCTCCGACTGGGCCCGCAGCATGACGGCGGCGATTGTCAACGTCAGCTGCGGTGCGCTGATCGATTAGCAAATCCGCTGAACAAGCGGGGGACTTCCCAACAGTGGGTGGTCCGCTACGAGTACCTGAAGGAGGACAGAGCTGAGATGAATACACCGCCGATCGTTTCCCGCCAGAAATGGGACGCTGCCCGTGAGGAGCTGCTGGTGAAGGAGAAGGCGCTCACCCGAGCCCGTGACGCGCTGGCCGCCGAGCGCCGGCGGATGCCGTGGATGGCCGTCGAGAAGGACTACCGCTTCGAAGGCCCGGACGGGCCCGTGAGCCTGCTCGACCTCTTCGAGGGGCGCCGTCAGCTGATCGTCTACCGCTTCTTCTACGACCCTGGGATGAAGCGGTTTCCCGAAGCAGGCTGCGGAGGCTGTTCGTTCCTGGCCGACCAGGTTGCCCACCTCGCCCACCTGAACGCACGCGACACAACGCTCGCGTTCGTCTCGCGCGCGCCGCAGCCGGACATCGAGCGCTGGAAGGCGCGGATGGGCTGGGAGATCCCGTGGTACACGATCACCGACGACTTCGACGCCGACTTCGGCGTGGACGAGTGGCACGGCACCAACGCCTTCATCCACGACGGCGACCGGATCTCCCGCACCTACTTCGTCAACAGCCGCGGCGACGAGGCGATGGGTAGCACCTGGAGCTACCTCGACATCACGGCCCTCGGGCGCCAAGAGGAGTGGGAGGACTCGCCGGAGGGCTACCCGCAGACCCCGCCCTACCAGTGGTGGAACCTGCACGACGAGTACAAGCAAGGGGACTGAGCTCGCCCAGGCCGGGGCGCTGCCGCTTCGCACCGAACCCGGCGTCTTCAGCCAGGCCGGCGAGAAAGCTCGCTGCAGACGACGAGGCACCGCTGGCGCTCGTCGCGCCAAGGACAAGCGCGCCCGGTGGCTGGCGACGCTCCCGCGGGCATTCCGACGCGGATGCCTCGCCCGGCTTGCGCGGGCTGCTCGCGCGTTGATCCACGCGAGTCCGGCAAGGTCGGGTGAGCAGCTGTGGTGTGGCGGCGGGTGTGCTCCGGGCGTCGCTGACGTAGAACTCCGGGCATGGCCGCATCGGAGGCGATGATCGTCGACGCCGGTGGGCGCGATTTGCGCGTGACTAGCGCCGATCGCGTGATCTTCCCGATGACCGAGCGCTCAAGGGCGGTCACCAAGCTCGACATCGTCAAGTACTACCTCGCCGTTGGCGATGGCATCATGCGCGCGCTCGAGCGGCGGCCGACGACGCTCGAGCGCTGGCCTAAGGGCGTGCATCCGGGCGTCGTCGTCTCGACGCGCGAGAAGGGCGGCGGTGACGCCTTCTTTCAGAAGCGCATTCCAAGAGGAGCTCCGGGCTACGTGCAGACCGCGCGGATCCAGTTCCCGTCGGGTCGACACGCGGATGAGATCTGTCCCACGGAGGTGGCCGTCGTCGCCTGGGCGGCCCAGATGGGCACGATCACGTTTCATCCGTGGCCCGTTCGCAGCGACGACGTCGACCATCCAGACGAGCTGCGCATCGACCTGGATCCGCAGCCGGGCAGGGACTTCGCCGACGCCGTGCGCGTCGCCGCTGAGGCACGCTTGCTCTTGGACGAGCTTGGCTATGCAGGTTTCCCAAAGACCTCGGGAGGCCGAGGTGTCCACATCTATGTCCGGATCGCGCGCCGCTGGACGTTTACGGACGTTCGCCACGCCGCGATCGCCTTCGGGCGTGAGCTCGAGCGGCGTCTACCAGGTCAGGTCACGACCAACTGGTGGAAGGAGGAGCGCGGCGAGCGCATTTTCATCGACTACAACCAGAACGCCCGCGATCGCACGATTGCCTCGGCCTACAGCGTCCGGCCGAAAGCGGGCGCGCCGGTCTCCGCACCGGTCACGTGGGACGAGCTCGCCGAAGTCGCGCCTGAGGACTTCACGGTCGCGACCATGCCCGCGCGCTTTGCCGAGGTGGGCGATCGCCACGCGACGATCGACGAAGCCGTCCACTCGCTGCGGCCGCTGCTGGACATGTACGAGAACGACGCCGCCGAGGGACGGGGGGACATGCCTTACCCACCCGACTATCCGAAGATGCCGGGAGAGCCAAAGCGCGTTCAGCCCTCGCGCGATCGGGAGCGTCCGCGGTAAGGCCCGCGTGGGCCTTACGGCGACTGCGGCAGCTTGGGCGAGCCGCGCGTCGTCACCGGAGCGGAGGGCGGCGGCACGACTGGCCCGATGTCCCCGTCCGGCGCCTCGTCCATGTCGACGATCACCGGTGCGTGGTCGCTAGGCCCGCTTCCCTTGCGGGCCTGCCGATCCACCCATGCCGCCCGGACACGGCCGGCGACCGTCTCGCTGGCCAATACCAGATCGATCCGCATCCCGAGGTCCTGATGGAACATCCCCGCCCGGTAGTCCCAGTAGGTGAACACCCGCTCGTTCGGCCAGCGATCGCGCACGACGTCACGCAAGCCGAGCGCCTGGAGCTCCGCCAGGGCCGCCCGCTCGAGGGGGGTGACGTGGGTCTGTCCGACGTAGGCCTCGGGATCGAACACATCGTCGTCGGTCGGTGCGATGTTCATGTCGCCACATACGACCGTCGCCTCCGGGCCGGCGGCAACCATCTCCCGCAGCGAAGCCAGCCAGGCGAGCTTGTACTGGTAGTGCTCCGAGTCCGGCTCGCGCCCGTTTGGCACGTACACAGAGACCACCCGGATCCCGCCACACGTGGCAGAGACCGCGCGCGACTCTGGACGCGGGAAGCCTGGCGCACCGGCGAGTCCCACGACCACGTCATCCAGACCCACACGCGAGAGGATCGCGACTCCATTCCACGTCGCCTCGCCGTGAACTGCGACCGCGTACCCGCGGTCTCGGAGCTCGCTCGCCGAGCAGGTCGAGGAACGCATCGTCTGCGAGCTTAGTCTCCTGCAGGCAGACGACGTCCGGCCGCCGCTCATCCAGCCAAGGCAGCAGCCGCGGCACGCGCTGCTTGACCGAGTTGACGTTCCAGGTCGCGATTCGCACCGGCCCCACGGTACCCGCACCGTCGACGACGGCCCCCTCGACCAACCCGGCGGCCGCTTCGACGATCGTCCAACCGAGCTCGCCGGGGCTCCACTCGAACCGCGTTGCCCTCGCATCCTTCTGCCAGGCATCGTTCCGTGCTCGGAAACCACCGAAAGGTGGCCCCACCATGTCAGCGGTTGTGGTTGACGACTTCGACGTTGTGCCCGTCGGGGTCCAGGACGAACGCGCCGTAGTAGCCCGGGTGGTACACGGCGCGCTCCCCCGGACCGCCGTGGTCCTCGTAGCCGGCGGCGAGCGCGGCGGCGTGGAACGCGCGCACCGTGGCGTCCTCGCGGGCGGCGAACGCGAGGTGGACGTGCTCCGTGAGCGGCCGCTCATCGTCGATCAGCGAGAAGCTGTAGTCCTCGCCCCTGAAGTGCGCGCGGCCGGGCTCGTCGTCCCCCAGCCGGATCCCGGCGTGGGGCGCGATGGTCGCGTAGAAGCGCGTGGACGCCCGGAGGTCGGCAACGCGGATCCACAGGTGGTCGACGCGGCCGTCGGGCACGGGGCGCTCGCGCTCGCCGTGCACCGCCTCGACGCTGTTGCCGTCCGGGTCGAGCAGGAACCCGCCGTAGTAGTCGGGTCCGTACTCCGTGCGCGGCCCGGGCGCGCCGTCGTCGCGGTACCCGGCGTCGATCCCCGCCTGCCAGAAGGCGTCCACAGCCCCGTGGCTCGGCGCGCGGAACCCGACGTGCAGGCCGCGGGTCACGGGGTGCTCGCGGTCCGTGGGCATGATGTCCCAGTCCTCCCACTCGACGAGCTCGGCGTCTGCCTGGCTCGGCTCGACCCCCAGCACGGAGAGGACGGTGCGGTAGAAGCGCTCGGACGCCCCCAGGTCCGAGACGGCGATGCCGACGTGGTCGAACACCACGCCGAGGCTACCGGTGCGGGCGCGCGGGGGCTCCGTCCGTCGGCCGCGGCGTCTACCCGAGCTACGCACCTTCCACCCGACGCTCCGTCGAGCGGCGCTTTCGTTCGCCTGGAACGAGCAGCGACGTCGCGTCAGGGAACCGTCGTACGGCACGCTGCGCTCGATGCCGCGGGTGGCGGAGTGGCGATGATTTCGCTGCTCGGGCGGGGTCTTAGAACACATGAGCACAGACACGTTCTGCAGCGGGCGTCCATCCTGCGCGCCCGCCCGAAGGCGACCTGCTCACCTTCAACCAGCTCGCCGAGTACGTGATCTGGGCGCTCCTCCAGCCGCCCGCCGTCGACATCGACGTCGACACGATCATCGTCCGTTGCTTCGGTGCGATGATCTGAAGCCATGCTGATCTACTCGATGAGCACCTCGGTGGACGGCTTTATCGCCGACCGCGAGGGTGCGTTCGAGTGGACGGCCCCTAGCGAGGAGCTGTTTCGTTTCCACACCGCGCTGGTACGCGAGCTCGGCGGTTTTCTGTGCGGCCGCAAGCTCTACGAGACGATGCTGGTGTGGGAGACGGATCCGGCGCTGCGCGACGACGAGCTCGGGGCCGCGTTCGCCGACGTGTGGTGTGCGCTCCCGAAGGTCGTCTTCAGCCGCACGCTCGACAGCGTCCAGGGCAACGCCCGGCTTGCCGGGGCGTCGGTGGCCGAGGAGGCCGCTGCGGCGCTCGACGCGACTGACAAGGACGTCGCGATCGGCGGCGCCGGCCTGGCCGCGGCGGCGTTCGAGCTCGGCCTCGTCGACGAGCTGCGCATCTTCCGCTATCCGGTCGTCGTCGGTGGCGGCACGCCGTTCCTGCCGCCGGTCACCGAAGACGTCCCGCTCGACCTGATCGAGACCAGGACGTTCGGCTCGCGCGTGATCTACGAGCGCTACGGGCGCGCCCGCGATGCGTCGGACTGACTCGCGGCCAGGCCTCTTCCTTCCGGAGGTTGCATAGGCAGAGCACGGGCGCTCTGACCAGCGGCGCCGCGTTCCCCGCCCCCCACTTTCGCAAATCGCGTGAGAGCGAAAGCGCAGGAGGCGCGCGCCACTCGCTGCTCCTCCATTCCTCCGGCCAGGGCAGCCTCCTTCGGCCATGCGCCACGTCGAAGTGAACGATCTCACGCCCCTAAGACGTGGGAGGCCGACCAAAGGTCACACGCACGACGGAGACTAGGAAGGAGGCAAAAGATGCGGTCTCCCGTCATGGAGTGACGCTGGTAACGCTGCGCTCGCCTTAGTCGGTGACGTCCTCGACGCCTGCGGCCCGTTCGTGACGGGCACGGCCGAGCACCTCGTCCACGCGCTGACGCGAGACGCCGAGCGCTCGGGCGAGCTCGGCCTTGCTGGCGCCCGCCTCGTGTGCGGTAAGCAGGTCGCTGCGAAAGGTGCGCCGCGCCCGGTCGAGGCGCTGAAGCGCGTCGAGTGCTTTCCGGTAAGCGCGCAGCACAGCTTTGACTTCGGTGTCGTGTGCCATGCCCGTATCATAGAGCAAGCGCAACCGTCACCTGCTACGCAACAGCTACTTGCACTTGCGCTTAAGAGCGGCTATCCTTGTTGGCGCCGGTGTAACCGCGACCGGCCAGAGACACACTGACGGGACGCACCCCGTCGTTGCGACGGAGGACCCCGCAGAGGCATGACCCCTACCGCGAGCCCGGTTCGTCACCGAGCGCCCGTGAGGAAGAAACCGGCGAACGACAACCGCCGGCGCATCCCCGTTGCGCCCGACCTCCCACTCGCCTAGGGGAGGCCGGGCGGAGCGGCGGAGAGGCCCCCGCTTCAGGAAGAAAGGAACAGCAGGTGAAACTCGTAGTGAAGATCAAGGCCGCCGTCTGGTGATGCTCTGGATCGTAGGACTGTCCTGGGTCGCTCTGTTCCTCGTAGCGCTCATCTTCGCTCTGGCGCTCTGCCGTGTATCGAGTGAGGCGGACCGACGGATGGAGAGATTGAGAGAGGCCGAGTCGACTCCTGACCTACGGCGCTCGTGGGCGGGTGCGGCGTCCCGTGACGCTTGGGATCAGGCGCAGGAAGTGATCGGCCCAGAGGGCTTTGCACTGATCTCGGCAACACGTGCCGAGCACGTACCAAATGGGAGAGACCTCCATTGGCCTCCTGGGGAGCGCCGAACCCTCGGCGCTTCTACACGCACGGAAAGGAACAGAGAATGATCGTAGGAGTAGTGGCGTTGGCCTTCATGGTCGGAGGCCTCGGCGGCCTCATCTACCGCGGCGGCTGGGAGCTGCGGTAACGAAGCCCCCGGGCGACGGCGGCGTTGCCCCAGGAATCCGAAGGCTCATGCCCACAGCGGGCAGATGAGTCGTGAGCGAACGGGCGGTCCGCTTGAATGAAAGCTGACGCTCGGTTCGAGTCCGAGCTTCGGCCGCTCTGAAGAGCCCCGCTCGGGCGCGCTTTCTGATGCGACCCGAGCCTGGCCTCCGGGCAGCGGGGAACTCTGCGCTTTCCCAAACGTCGAAAGGAGCTGGAAGGCCGAGTCGCGAATGAGTGCGAATGCCAATGAGCGAGGCCGAAGCCCGCGCTCAGGGACGCCGGGAGGCGGCCCCCGCTGCTCTGGTCGCGTTACTTGTGTTCGTCGTTCTGGCGGGCGTGAGCCGAGCGCAGGAGTGGAAACTCCTCGGCCTGCCGTGGTGGATATGGCTCCTCGTGGCCGCCCCGGTCCTCGTGTTGGCGATCGATCTGTCCTTGACCTACCGCGGGAGTGGGCTCGTTCGGTCGCGGAGGGCGGCGCTGCTGCTTCTCGGCCTTCTCGTGCTCGGGAACTTCACCGCGCTGGCGCTTCTCGTCGCAGGCCTGGTAACCGCGAGCAGCTCCGACCTCACGGGCGGCGAGCTGTTGCTTACCGGCTTCGCGCTCTGGGCCGCCGACGTCATCGTCTTCGGGCTCGCGTTCTGGGAGCTTGAAGCTGGCGGACCGGCCGCACGGCTACGCGCCCCGGCCCGGGCGACACTCGACTTCCAGTTTCCGCAGGACGAGAATCCGCAACTCGCCTCCAGGGACTGGCGTCCGCAGGTTTGGGACTACATCTACGTCGCCCTCACGAACGCGATTGCATTCAGTCCGACCGACGCGATGCCCCTGTCCCTGCGTGCGAAGGCGATGATGGGCCTCGAGTCCGGCCTGTCCGCCGTCACGGTGCTGCTGGTCGCCGCTCGCGCCGTGAACATTCTCGGCTCGTAGAGCGGCCGCAGGGCTCCGCATTCCTGCGTGAGCCCCGCTCAGTCTTCGCGCGCGACGTCCTCGAGCAGGCGCGCGAAGTCGGGACCGTCGAACTCCTCGACGGCGCGGTCGTACTTCTCCATGCCCCACGCCCAGAAGTCGAAGTCGATCTCGGAGACACTGGGGATGTCGTTGTACGCACCGACCACGGACATGTCAGGAACTTTTGACAAGTGGCCCGCCGTCGATTGGCACGGGAGGTCGGCTCCACGAGGAGCCGACCTCCCTCCGAGGGGTGCCGGACTACTTGCCGGCCGCGACGCGGCCGTTACCGAGCAGGCGTCCGTTGACGTCGATGTTGTCGAGCACGGCCAGGCCGAAGTTGTCCGGGCCTGTGTCCTGACCCTCGTCGAACACGATGGAGATCGACTTCACCGTCATCCCCTTGATGTCGACGAGGCCGCTGCTGCCGAAGGCCATCAGCGGCGAGGTTCCGCCCCAGCGTAGCCGGATCCAACCGTCGCCGACCGTCGCCACGTCGGCAGACGGCGAGTTGCAGCCGACGAAGTAGAGGCTGCCGTCGGCGGTCTCGACGTTGAAGCGCGGGGCGCCGGCGCCGCAGTGGGAGCCACGATTGTCGGAGGCGCCGGCGGGCTTGCGGATGTCGTATCCGAGCTCGGCCAGCGTCCTGCCGCGTACTCTCTTGATCTCGGCGACGGCAGCAGCGACGTTCGCCGTGGGGCCTGTCTTGGCGAGCAGGAGGCCGCGCACGTGCCGATCGCTGGGGTCGCCTGTGGGACAGGCGGCGTCTGTGTACGGGTCCCCAGGAACGACGTCCCCGTCGAAGGCTGCCGTGGAGGCATTCGTCGGGCAGCCGATCCCGTTGACCCAGGTCGCTTTGACCAAGTGCGTCTTCAGCGGGTCGAACTCTCCTGCCCGCACGTCGAACCAGTGGCCCGTCGCGAAGGCGCCTGCGGTCATTGCGAGGAGCGAGATGCCTGCTGCAGCAAAGGCGAGTCTCCTCTTCATCTCCACCATCTCCTTCTTTCTTCGTGGACCGAGTGAAACCGGAAGTCGGATCGACTCCTGCAAGAGCCCGGCCCCGACTTCCGGACGCAGGCATCGGCAAGGCGGGCGCCTTCCTTTAGAGGCAGTCCCGAGGGCTCAGTCTTCGCTCGTGACGTCCTCGAGCAGGCGCGCGAAGTCGGACCCGTCGAACTCCAGGACGGCGCGGTCGTACTTCTCCATGCCCCACTCCCAGAAGTCGAAGTCGATCTCGGAGACCCCGTCCTGGATCGAGGCCCAGAGCGTCCACCCGTACTTCGACATGAGGCCCCAAAGGCGCGCGCGAGCAACCTTGTTGCGGAGCGGCCGGCCGTAGTAGTGGCCGACGAGCTCGTCGAGCTGCTCCGGCGCCAGGTTCGACTCGCTCCAGACGTTGCCGAGCTCGAAACAGGCGTCGTTGTTGCCCGAGTACTCGTAGTCGATCAGCCTGAACTCGCCCCCGACGTCGATGAAGTTCTCGGCCAGGAGGTCGTTGTTGCAGGGGACCGTTCCCTCGTTGCGGATGGCCATGGCCGCCTCGATCGCGCGCACCTGCGGCTCGAACTCGAGGTAGCGCTCGGGCAGCCGGAAGCCGCGCTCCTGAACGATCTCGAGATAGCGCGCCTGGATCCGGAACATGTTGAAGTCGTCGCGGAAGCGCCGGGCGCCGTGAAGCCGTCGGCAGGCGGCGGCGATCTGGTCGAGCTTGTCGCCGCGGCGAAGATGCTCGGGGCTCTGCGTCCGCCCGACGATGAACTCGAGGACCAGCACGTGCTCCTCGGGGAGGTACGCCGTCACGGGGGCCCCGACGCCGACGTCTGCGGCCGCCACGGTGTTCAGGTACTCGTTCTCCCGGTCGATCGCCAGCAGGCCGGCATCCTTGGCGGAGACACGGACGACGTACGCCTGTGACGCGGCCGTCACCTTGTAGTTCGTGTTCGTGAGGCCGCCCGGAAGCTCAGCCACGTCGACCGCGCCGGAGAGCTCGGGCACCTTGGCGAGGACGCGCTCGAGAGTTCGGTCTACGCTCATGCGTCCGAGTTTCTATCGCAGAGAGGGGAACCGCGCGTGAAGAGCGAGCGTGCCGCGATCGTCGTCGTAGGGGGCGGCATCACCGGGTGCAGCGTCGCGTACCATCTCGCGAAGGCAGGGCTGCGTGACGTGCTCCTCCTCGAGAAGGACGAGCTGACCAGCGGCTCGACCTGCCACGCGGCCGGCCTTGTCACACAGTTCAACCCCTCCCCCACGATGATGCGCTTCCGCCGATACAGCGTCGAGCTCTACCGCGAGCTGGGCGTCTTCGACAGCGTAGGGAGCCTCCGCATCGCGTCGAGCCCCGAAAGCCTGGAGGAGCTCGAGCGCGGGGCAAGCCGGGCGCGCGGGATTGGGCTCGACGTCGAGGTGCTCTCGCCGGACGAGGTCGCGAGGTTACTGCCTGCCGCCACACGCGAGTCGCTCCACGGTGCGGTCTGGATCGAGGGCGACGGCTCGGTCGATCCCCACATCGCCACGCACACTCTGGCGAACGCCGCTCGGGAGCTCGGCGCCCGGATCGAGACCGGACGTCGCGTCACCGGCGTCCGGCTGGGATTGTCGCGGGAGGTGATCGCCGTCGAGACCGACGCCGGGCCGATCGAGACGGAGCTGATCGTGAACGCCTGCGGGATCTGGGCCCCCCAGGTGGCGGCGATGGTGGGGGCGTTCACGCCCTCGGTGCCGGTCGACCACCAGCACGTGGCTCTCGCCGCAGTGGAGGGGCACGAGCTGCCTCGCGAGATGCCGTGCTTTCGGGATCTCGACAATCTCGTCTACGGCAAGTCGGAGGCCGGCGGGATCCTCTTCGGCGGCTACGAGCCGAACCCGGTTGCGCGCTGGGCGGACGGGGTGCCGTGGGATCACGCCGGCGTTTCGGTTCCGCCCGACCACGAGCGCTTCGCGCAGCTCATGGACGGCGCCGTACGGCGCTTCCCCTTCCTGCACGACGCAGGCGTGGTTGCGCTCATCTGTCATCCCGACGCGATGACCCCGGACGGCAATCCGCTCCTCGGGCCGATGCCCGGGGTGCCGGGGTTCTGGACGGCCGCCGGTCTCTCGCTCAACGGCTTCGGAGGTGCCGGCGGCATTGGTAAGACGGTCGCCGAGTGGATCTCCGCAGGGGAGACCGAGCTCGACGTGACCGGCTACCGCGCCTGGCGCTTCGGCGCGTCGTACCGTGATCCGCGCTTCGTCCAGGAGACGGCCCGCGAGGTCTACCGTTACTACTACCGCCTCCGGTACCCGTTCGACGTCGACGAGTGGGGGAGGCCGAAGCGGCTCTCGCCCCTGCACGGACGGCTGCAGGATCTCGGTGCGGTCTTCGGGACGAAGAACGGGTGGGAGCGGGCGGACTTCTTCGAGCCGGGGAAGCCGAGCCGAAGGGCCGGTGCCGAGCAGCGAGCGTTCGGGTTCACGAAGCCGCCCTGGTTCGAGCGGCTCCGGGCGGAGCACGAGGCCTTCCGCGAGCGTGTCGGGATCATCGACATGACCTCGTTCGGGAAGATTCAGGTCTCCGGCCCGGGTGCGTTGCCCTTGCTCGAGCGGGTTGCCGACAACCGAATCGACCGGCCGGTCGGGAGCGTCGTCTACACCCAGCTCCTGGACGACCGGGGCGGGATCGTGGCGGATGTGACCGTCACGAGGCTCGAGGACTCCCGCTTCCGCGTCATCACCGGGGCAGGAACGATCGATTCCGACCTGGGCTGGCTCCGGCTCAACATTCGCGAGGAGGACGGGGTGGTCGAGGTCCGCGACGTCTCGGAGGGGCTCGCCGTGATCGGGCTCTGGGGCCCACGTGCGCGGGACGTGCTCGCAGGCGTCACCGAGGACGACGTCGGGGGCGAGGCGCTGCCGTTTCGCGCGGCGCGGACGATTCGAATCGGCGGGGCGGAGGTGCTCGCGCAGCGGATCACGTACGTGGGCGAGCTCGGGTTCGAGCTCTACGTGGCGCCCGACTGGGCCGTCCAGGTGTGGGACCGGCTGCTCGCGTCCGGCGAGCCGCACGGGATCGAGCCGGGCGGCTACCGGGTGCTCGACTCGCTTCGGCTCGAGAAGGGCTACCGCTACTTCGGCACCGACCTGACGGCGGGGGACACCCCGTACGAGGCGGGGCTCGGCTTCTGCGTCGACCTCGAGAAGGGCGAGTTCAACGGTCGCACCGCGCTCGCGGAGGCGGGCGAGCGCCCGGCCCGACGGCTTCGCACGCTTCTCGTCGGAGGCGAGGAGTACGTGCCGATCTACGGCGGCGAGGCGGTGCGCGCCGGCGGTGAGGTCGTCGGCCGGCTTCGGAGCGCGGGCTATGGATTCACGGTCGCCCGCACCATCGGGTTGGCGTATCTGCCCGCGGAGGTCGAGACCGGTGCGAAGCTCGAGGCAGAAGTGCTCGGGAAGCCGGTGGGCGCCGTCGTGGCCGAGGACGCGCTCGTCGATCCGGCGAACGATCGGATTCTGGCCTAGGGATGACGGTGCGGCGACCGAAACCGTGTTGCCAGCGGCGGCTCGCGAGGTCCCGGAGTGGACTGAACCGGTCCTTGAAGCGCCTAGGCGTCTGGCGTACCATCGTGGGCGACGGCGTGAACAGTCCGGTCCTGCGGCCCGGCTTTACGAAGCGAGGCCGCGATGGATGAGACGTCCAAGCCGATTCCCACCGAACCCGGCGCCGACCTTGGGGAAAGGGCGCCTGAGACTGGGCGGGGATCCGCTGGGCCATCTGCCACGGTCACACATCGCGATCCGGAAGCCGGCGGCCCGCCTGTCGAGCAAGGGGTCGACGGCCGGACGCCCGAGGGCGATGCGCCGACTCGTGCGAGCGCGGCGGGCATGTTCGCCGAGCTCGTACGCCTGCATCACGAGTGGGAGCGGCCTCCAAGCGAGAACGGCGCGAGCGAACAGCGCTACCGACAGGCGCTCACGGAGTTCGAGCTGCGCGAGGGTGACATCACTCATGTCTATTGGTCGACGAAGCGGGCATCCGCCGTCGCGCTAACGGTCAAGCCGCGCAGGCGGATCGTTAGATGGCTGTCCGACGATGACGCGGACATCCGCCTCCACCGCGTCACGGACTGGCTCGCGCCGGAGTACCGGATCGCGGAGCTCCTCCATCATTGCGACACGCTTGCGATCAAGATCTCGCAGGTTCTGCGGGGCACGACGGAGCGAATCGCGATGCAGTGGGTCTATGCCGTCCAAAGTCACCTCCTCGGGTATCTCGAACGGACGGACGAGGCGGACAAGAATGCGAAGAAGAAGGCGCTCGACGCAATGGTGAGGTCGCAGGCGAGCGAGCTCATTCAGATCGAGCGCTACTACACCCAGGCCGGTGAGAAGGCCGCGAGGATCGTCTATTTCTGGGGGATGATGGCCGGGGCGGTGATCTCGGGCCTACTGGGTCTCGGGCTAGCAGGCATCTTGCGGTCGAGTGGGTGGTTCGACGAGCCTGACACCCTCGAGACGCAGACGTTCTTCGTCTGCTTCGCCGCCGGTGCGGTCGGCGCGATCGTAAGCGTGTTGATGCGGATGAGCTCGAATAGGTTCCGAGTCGACTTCGAGGTCGGCAGAACAACCGTCCGGCGGCTCGGCAGCTTTCGCCCGTTCATCGGGGCGGTCTTTGGGATGGCGCTGTACTTCTTGTTTCAGAGTGAGCTGTTGCGGACGACCGTGCCTGAGGAGGACGGCACGGCGTTCTTCTTCTTTGGGATTCTCGCGTTTCTCGCCGGCTTCAATGAACGCTGGACGAACGTCCTCTTCGGCCAGGCAGAGAAGACGATCGCGGCCAGCCTCGGCGATACGGTGAAAGGGCTTCCCGAAGACGAGGAGGACCAGTGAATCGCCGACTAGCGGCCTAGGCGCCGCCCGCTGCATTTCGCCTGACGTCGGTGGCGCGAGGGCGAGCGGCGCCTCGCCCTGATAAACAAGCGGCGTGCCCTCGGACGTGATCCTCGCTCTCGATCAGGGAAGCTCGAGCACGCGCTGCGTCGCCTACGACCGGGGCTTGCACGAGCTTGGCTCGGCCGTTCGGCCCGTCTCGACGCAGCGCCCGCTGCCGGGGATGGTCGAGCACGATCCCGGCGAGCTGCTCGCCGGGGCGCTGGAGGCTGTTTCCGAGGTCGCCGCGGGGGCGGGAGGCGAGGTCGCGGCGATCGGCATCGCCAACCAGACGGAGTCGTTCGTGCTCTGGGAGCGTGACACCGGGGTTGCGGTCACCCCCGTGGTGAGCTGGCAGGACCAGCGCGCCGACGAGCTGTGCACGGAGCTCGGTCGGCGGCCCGAAGCGTCTGCGATCCCGGCGACGACCGGTCTCCCGCTCGACCCGACCTTCTCCGCGCCGAAGCTCGCCTGGCTCTTCGCCGCCGATCCGGGCCTGCGGGAGCGGGCGGAGGGTGGCGAGCTGCTCTTCGGCGACGTCGCAGCCTGGCTTGCCTGGCATCTCTCCGGTGGAGCGGCACACGTCACCGAGCCGTCGAACGCCAGCCGGTCGCTTCTCGTCGACCTGGACACCTTGCGCTGGGACGGGGGGCTGCTCGACCTGTTCGGAGTGCCGGCGGCGCTGCTGCCAGAGATCAGGCCCTCCGACGATCCGGGCGTCCACGCTTCGGGCGGGGCGGTCGGTTTCGACGCCCCGCTGGCGGCGATGCTCGGAGACCAGCAGGCGGCGCTCTACGGCCAGGGCTGCACGTCCCCGCGAATGGCCGCGCTCACGCTCGGCACGGGTGCCTTCCTGTGGCTGAACGTCGGCGCCGAGCGGCCCGAACCGCCTGCCGGCGTGCTGGCGACCGCCGCGTGGGAGAGGCGAGCCTCGGGGCCGACGTACGCGCTCGAGGCCTTCTGCCCCAACGCCGGCAACGCGCTGGGCATGTTCCCTGCGCTTGGCTTCGCGGTCGACGGTCCCGCGCGGGCGCCGGACTGGTCTCGCCCGCATCCGGTGGTCGTCCCGGCTCCGGCAGGCCTCGGGACTCCCCGCTGGCACGGCGCCGACCGCGTCACCGTTCTGGGAGCGAGCAGCACGACGACTGCGGCCGATCTCGGAGCCGCGGGCCTCGCCGGCATCGCTCACCAGATCGCCGATGCGCTGGAGGCTGTCGACACATCCCGCGCGGCAGACGTGCTGCGAGTGGGCGGGGGGCTCTCCGCTCACGAGGGCCTGCTGCACGCCGTCGCCGATCTCTCGGGGCTGACGCTCGAGGTCGCCGCCGAGCCGGAGGCGACCGTTCGAGGCGTCGCCATGCTGGCTGCGGAAGCAGCCGGCCTGGGGGACGGCGACGGCTCGGAGCAGGCGGTCGCGCGCCGGGTGGCTCCGCGCCTGGATGACGCGGGACGCGCACGCGAGCGTTCCCGCTGGGAGGACGCTCTCGAGGTTCACATGCGGGCGGAGGCGTGACCGGCGGAGCACTGGGCCCGGGGGCCCGTGCGGAGGCGATCGCCCGACTTGAGGAGGAGCAGCTCGACGTCCTCGTGGTCGGGGGCGGGATCACCGGGGTCGGCATCGCGCTCGATGCGGCGTCGCGCGGCCTGTCGGTCGGCCTGGTCGAGGCGCGTGACCTGGCTGCGGGTACCTCGAGCCGGTCGAGCAAGCTGATCCACGGTGGTCTGCGGTACCTCGAGATGCTCGAGTTCAAGCTCGTCCGCGAAGCCCTACGCGAGCGGCGCCTGCTCCTAACGCGAGTCGCGCCGCACCTCGTTCGGCCGGTGGAATTCCTGTTCCCGCTCACACACCGAGGGTGGGAGCGTCCCTATATGGGCGCGGGCCTCCTCCTCTACGACCTCTGGGCGGGCCGGCACCTGCCGCGCGCCAGGCACCTGTCCCGCCGGGCTGCGCTGGAAGCCGCCCCTGCGCTTCGACCCGACTCGCTGATCGGAGCCGTGCGCTTCAGCGACGCGCAGGAGGACGACGCGCTCTACGCGGTCTACGTCGCGCGCACTGCCGCGGTCCACCGCGCGTCGATCGCGACCCGGGTTCAGGTTGCGAGCTTCCTCCGCGACGAGACGGGCCGGATCCTGGGGGTGCGCGCCGACGACCGGCTCACCGCCCGGCCGCTCGAGATCCGGGCCCGGCACACGATCGCCGCGGTCGGCGTGGCGACGGATCGCGTGCTCGAGCATGCCACCGGCCGGCCGCAGAGCGCTGTTCGACCTTCGAAGGGCGTGCACCTGGTCGTTCCTCGCTCCTCGATCCCCATGCGGTCGGGCCTCTTCATGCGCACGGAGAAGAGCGTCTTCCACGCCATTCCGTGGGGCCAGGATCACTGGCTCCTGGGCGACACCGACACCGAATGGGACGGCGAGGTCGACACGCCGGTCGCCAACCGGACGGACGTCGACTACGTGCTCGCCAAGGTCAACAGCGTCCTCGCGAGGCCGGTGGAGCGGGGCGAGATCTGCGGCGTCTTCGCGGGACTGCGCCCGCTCGTGGCCGCCGAAGGAGCCAGCGACACGACCCGGCTCTCCCGCGAGCACCGGCTGCTCTCGCCCGCGCCGGGCCTGACGGCGATTGTCGGCGGCAAGTACACGACCTACCGTGTCATGGCCCGGGACGCCGTGGACGCGGCGGCCCGCGACCTCGGGTCGACGGATGCCCTCGGCGACCGACCGGCTTCCGCTGCTGGGAGCCGCGCCGCCGCCGGTCGAGCAGGACTGGCTCAGGCTTCGCCACGGGAGCTGCGCGGACGAGGTGCTGGAGATCGCCGAGGCTGACCCGAAGCTGGCGGCGCCGCTCCCCGGCGCCGGTCGCTACCTGACGGCCGAGGCGATCCACGCGGTCACCCACCAGGGCGCCCTCGACCTCGACGACATCCTCTCGCGGCGCACCCGTGTCTCGATCGAGACGCCCGACCGGGGCCGTGCGGCCGCGGCGGCTATCGCGCCGCTGGTCGCGCCCGCGCTGGGGTGGTCGGAGGCGCGCGCCGCCGAAGAGCTCGAGCGCTACGTCAGGCTGCGGGACGCCGAGGCTGCCGCGGAGGCCGCGCCGGACGACGTCGCGGCAGCAGCTGCCTATCGGGCGGTCCTGGAAGGCTAGGCCCGGGCGCCGGGCCCGTAGGCGAGCCGCAGCAGCCGTCCTTCGGCGAAGCGCTCCGGGCGGAGCTCGCCGATGTCGATCGGCGGCGTGCGGCCGGTCACCTCTGCGGCCACGACCTCGCCCACGGCGGGGGAGAGCTTGAACCCGTGGCCGCTCCAGCCGACTGCGAGGTAGAGGCCTTCGACTCCGGGGCACGGCCCGATGATCGGGTTCCAGTCGGGGGTGACGTCGTACGGGCCGGCGAAGCCGCGCACGAGCTCGAAGCCGGCCAGCGCCGGATACCGCGTCCGCAGGCCGCGGCGGACGGCGTCCTCGTAGCCGCTCGAAAGGTTGTGGTCACAGTCGTCGGCCCGCTCGAGGAGATCCTCACCGGCGTAGGCCACGGCGCAGAACTGACGACCCCGGTCGGGTCGGACGACGACGTTCGTCACCGCGTCCGAGCACACCGCGGAAGGAAGCGGGCCGCCGGGAGGGGTGCGTCCCACGAGCACCTGCAGCCGGCGGAGCTCGATCGGCTGCTCGGCGCCCAGCGGCCGCAGCAGGTCGTTCGCCCACGCCCCGGTGGCCAGGACGATCTGACCGGTCGGGACGAAGCCGTCTGGAGTCTCGAGGCCGACGGCGCGGCCGGCTTCCACGCGGATGGAGCCGACCGCCCGGCCGAGGTGGTGCCGGAGGCCGCGGCTCGCCGCCGCCGCGAACCAGCCCAGGCACATCTTCTGCGCGTCGGCGAACCCGCCGTCCGGCTCGTACGCGGCGCCTGCGACTCCCACCAGCGACAGCTCGGGCTCGATCTCATGGATCTCGCCCGTCTCGAGGAAGCGGGTGTCGAGGTTGAGGGACCGGAGCTTCGCGACGTTGCCCCGACAGGCGTCGGCCAGCTCGGGTGGCACCGTGAGCAGGTAGCCGCAGGGCACGAATCCCGCGTCGGCGACGCCGACCTCGTCATGCCAGTCTCTGATCGTGCGCGAACCGGCGATGGCGAGGCGTGCGGTGACCTCGTTCGAGTAGTGCCGGCGCACCATCGAGAACGACCGGCCTGAGTCTCCGCTGCCGGGCATGCCGCGGTCGAAGAGCGCGACGCTGCCCTCCCCCTCACGGCAGAGGGCATACGCGGTGGCCAGCCCGACAATGCCCGCGCCGACGATCGCAGTGTCCACCGAGGTGCTCATGGACGTCAACGTATCAACGCCTGGCGCCAACCTTTTCGTAATTGGTTGCCATTTGGCCTACCGTTCGGTATGTTGCGTTAGCCCAATGTACGACTACGGGTTCTTCTCCTACGAGTCGAAAGACGACTTCCTCGACCGCTCCAGGGAGTTCTGGAACCCTGACAAGACCGATTTCTGGCAGGACGCCGGGGTCGACCTCGTCATCGACAGGCGCGAGGGCTACTTCTTCTGGGACATGGCCGGACGGCGGCTCGTCGATCTCCACCTGAACGGAGGCACGTACAACCTCGGCCATCGCAACCCGGAGCTGATCGCCACGCTCGAGCAGGCGATGCAGCGCTTCGACATCGGCAACCACCACTTCCCGGCGCTGGCGCGAACCGCGCTCGCGGAAGCGCTGGTCAAGACGTGCCCTCCGAACATGCGGCGGGTGATCTACGGCGCGAGCGGCGGCGAGGCGACCGACATCGCCATCAAGACCGCGCGCCATACCCGGCAGCGGCGCAGGATCGTTTCGATCCTCAAGGGCTACCACGGCCACACCGGCCTCGCCGTGGCCTCGGGCGACGACCGCTTCTCGCGCCTCTTCCTGGCCGACCGCCCCGACGAGTTCACCCACGTGCCCTTCAACGATCTCGAGCAGATGGAGGCGGCGCTCGGCGGCGGGGACTGCGCGGCGGTTCTGATGGAGACCATTCCGGCGACGTACGGCTTCCCGCTCCCGGATCCCGGCTACTTGCGGGGAGTCAAGGAGCTGTGCGAGCGCCACGGGGCGCTCTACATCGCCGACGAGGTGCAGACCGGTCTCATGCGCACCGGGGAGATGTGGGGCGTCGACAAGGCCGGGATCGAGCCCGACATCATGGTCGTCGGCAAGGGCATCACGGGCGGCATGTACCCGATCGCCTGCACCGTTGTCTCGGAGGAGTGCTCGGCCTGGCTCAAGGAGGACGGATTCGGCCATATCTCCACCGGCGCCGGCGCCGAGCTCGGCTGCGTCGTCGCGCTGAAGGTCCTCGAGATCTGCGAGCGGCCCGAGGTGCGCTCGATGGTGCACTACATCGCCGACCGCTTCGGCCGGGGCCTGCGCGCGATCCAGGAGCTCTATCCCGACTGGTTCGTCGGCATCCGCCAGGACGGCGTCGTCATGGGGCTCGAGTTCGACCATCCGGAGGGCGCCAAGCTCGTGATGAAACACCTCTACGAGAACGGCGTCTGGGCGATCTTCTCCACGCTCGACGCGCGGGTCCTGCAGTTCAAGCCGGGAATCCTGCTCGGGCCCGAGCTGGTCGACGAGGTGCTCGATCGCACCGAGATCTCGATCGGCCAGGCCATGGTCGAGTCGCGCGGCGAGCGGGTCCTGGCGGAGGCCCGATGAGGGACTCGGCGGCCGAGGCAGCCGGCGTCCCGCGCGCGCGGATGATGCTCCAGCGCGCCCACTGGGCCGCCACGGCATTCGCCGAGTTCGACCTCGACCGCACGCGCCGCATCGTCGCTGCGGCCGCCGACGCGGCATACCAAAACGCAAAACGGTATGCCGAGTGGGCAGTCGAGGAGACGGGCATGGGCGTTGCCGAGCACAAGGCGATCAAGAACGAGGCGTGCTCGAAGGGCCTCGTCGAGTGGTGGGGTGACAGCGACTACGTCAGCGCCAGGGTCGATCTCGGACGCCCGTATCGTCGAGATCCCGCGCCCCGCAGGAGTGGTGCTCGCGCTGACGCCGTCGACGAATCCCATCGCAACCGTCTACTTCAAGGTGCTGCTCTCGCTGATGACCCGAAACGCCGTGGTCGTGAGCCCGCATCCCCTGGCCCGGGAGGTGTCAGCCGACGCCGTGAGCCACCTGGCCCGCGCGGCGGTGGCAGCCGGGGCGCCGGACGGGTGCGTCCAGGTCGTGGAGGAACCGACGATCCCGCTGATCGAGGCCCTGATGAGCGATCCCACGACCGACGTGATCGTCGCCACGGGAGGCACGGCGGTCGTCCGGGCGGCCTACCGCTCGGGAAACCCCGCCTGGGGCGTGGGTCCGGGCAACGTCCCGGCGCTGGTCGACCACACTGCCGACCTGTCCGCCGCGGCGCGTCGGTTGATGGACTCGAAGAGCTTCGACAACTCCATCCTCTGCACCAACGAGTCGTGCGTGATCGTGGAGGAGCGCGTCGCCGACGCTTTCCAGAAGGAGCTCGGGCGCCATGGCGGTCTCGTGCTGTCGGCCGAGGACGTCGCGACCGTGCGCGAGGCGCTCTACCCAGAGGGCCGCATGCGGATCGACCTGGTCGGGAAGGACGCGCAGACACTGGCGCACGAGGCCGGCATTCGGGTGTCCGCCAGCACGCGCGTGCTCGTGGCGCCCTTTTCGTTGGTCGTTCCCGAGGAGCCGCTGGCGCGGGAGAAGCTCTTTCCGCTGCTCGGGCTCGTGCGCGTGCAGGACGCGCGCCGCGGGATCGATGCAGCCCGCGCGATGCTGCGGATCGGAGGGGCAGGTCATTCCGCGGCGATCCATTCCCACGACTCGCGAACGATCATGGCCTACGGCGCCGCCGTCCAGGTGCTGCGCGTGGCCGTCAACGTCGGGGCCAGCACCGGCTCCGCCGGCATCGGCACCAACCTGGCCCCGACCATGACGGTCGGCACCGGGTTCTTCGGCCGCTCTGCGCTGGGTGAGAACCTCGAGCCCAAGCATCTGATCAACCTCACGCGAGTGGCGTATGCGTCCGACGCGGCCGAACCGTTCGGCGACTTCGAGGGCCTGCAGCCGTGGAACGCCGCGCTGGACGCCGAGCCGGTCGCGGCGCCCGAGATGCCGATCGAGGTCGAGCGCGCCCGCGAGGAGATCCGCCGCCTCGTGCTCGAAGAGCTGCGAGAGCTGGTGCACCGATGAGTGGACGCGTCCACTGATGGCCGAGCTCCGCTCCTTCATCTTCATCGACCAGCTGCAGCCGCAGACGATGTGCTACCTGGGCACCTGGATCCGCGGTCGCCTGCCGCGGGCCGACATGGCGGCGCAGGTGATCGAGATCTCGCCGGGCCTCGACATCGAGCCGCTGACCGACGTCGCGCTCAAGTCCACCGACGTGCAGGCCGGCATCCTCATCGTCGAGCGTCAGTTCGGCTATCTCGAGATCCACTCGCGCTCCACGGCGGCCGTGCAGTCGGCGAGCGCCGCCGTGCTGGACGCGCTCGACGCCGCGCCCCAGGACGCCGTGTCCCCGCAGATCCTGGCGTCCGAGCTGATCTCGCGGATCGACCGCCAACACGCCTTCCTGATCAACCGCAACAAGATCGGCTCGATGGCGCTCCCCGGCGAGTCGCTCTTCGTGCTGGAGATGCAGCCGGCCTCGTACGCCATCCTCGCGACCAACGAAGCGGAGAAGGCCGCGCGCATCAAGGTCGTCGACTACCGGATGATCGGCGCCACCGGCAGGGTGTACCTCACGGGGGTGGAGGCCGACGTTCGCGCCGCCGCCGACGCCGCGGTCCTGGCGCTGGGAGGCCCCGCGTGAGCGCCGGGAACGACGATCTGCTCCGCGGCGTCACCAGGGAGGTGCTCGCCGAGCTTCTGCCCGGGCTCCTCGAGGATGCGCTCGCCGCGCCGCCTCTGAGGAGCAACGGGAACGGGCCTCGGCCCAAGACGCCTTCCGGGCTCGCCGACGAGGACGATCCTGTCCCTCCCCAGGTGCCCGCTCCTCCGATCGCCAAGGTTCACCGCCCTACAGGTTGGAGCGAGCCGGCCCCGGCCGAGAGCCCGCCTCCGCAGACGGCGCCCGACGGTGTCGCGGTCGAGTCAGTGGCCCTCCGGAGCGACGCGGACGTGGACGCGTTCGCGCGCGGGCTCGCCCGGCGCTGCAAGGACCCGGGCGAGCGGGAGGCGATCCTGGCCGGCAAGGTGCGGTTCCAGCTCGCGCCAGCGTCCGCTGCGAGCCCGCCGGCGGCGGCGCCGACCGTCCGCGTCGAAGCGGGCGCGGTCACGGAGCGCGCCGTGAAGGAGGCCGCCCAGGCGGGGGCGCGGCTGGTGCTGTCACCGCGCGCCGTCCTGACGCCGATGGCGCGGGACCGCGCCCGGAGCCTCGGAGTCCAGATCGAGAAGGAGAAGCCATGCTGAGAGCCACCGTCACCGGCTCCGTCTGGGCGACCAGGCGAGTCGAGCAGATCCCTCAGGGAGCGTTCCTCGAGGTGGAGGTCGAGGGCGGCGACCGCCTGGTCGCGTTCGACGTGCTGGGCAGCGGTGTCGGCGAGCACGTGCTCGTCGCCACCGGATCGGTTGCGTCGGGCTGGTTCGGCGATGCGCGTCCACCGATCGACGCGCTCATCATCGGCTCGATCGACGAGCCGGCAAACGACCCCGCCGCTGGGCGGGAAAGGTAGGAGAGAGCAATGGCAGAGAATGCGCTCGGCCTGATCGAGACCAAGGGATACGTGGCGGCGCTGGCCGCTGCGGACGCCATGGTCAAGGCTGCGAACGTCACCATCGTGTCGCGCGAGGAAGTCGGCGACGGCCTGGTGTCCGTCGTGATCCAGGGAGACGTCGGCGCCGTCAAGGCGGCGACCGAGGCGGGCGCCGAGACCGCGAACACGGTCGGCGAGGTCCTCTCGGTGCACGTCATCCCGCGCCCGCACTCCGAGCTCGGGAGGCACTTCGCCAACACCGCCGCGAGCTAGCTCGGCGCAGCCGATGCCAGCTCCCGACACCTCGGTGCAGCTGCGCGTCTACCTGCCGATCCCGAGCCTGGGACGGCAGTTCGCCGCGTACCTGGGAACGCCGACGCGAGCCCGGGGGTACCCGCCGATCGAGGGTGACAACGCCCTCATCGTCGAGGTGGCCCCGGCGCTCGCGATCGAGCGGATCACCGATCTCGCGCTGCGCTCCGTGCCGGAGATCGAGCCCGGGATCCTCTACGTGGAGCGGCAGTTCGGCGTGCTCGAGGTGCACCACTCCGACCAGGAGCTGGTCGACCGCGCCGGCGAGGCGATGCTGGAGGGGATCGGCGCCTCGCCGGCAGACGCGCTCCAGCCGAATATCCTCTACGCCGACGTGATCGAGCAGATCACAGACCAGCACGCCGTGATCATCAACCGCAACCGGGAGGCCTCCATGGTCCTGCCCGGCGAGACGTTGCTCGTCTACGAGGTGACGCCTGCGCTCTTCGCCGCGGTGGCCGCCAATGCGGCGGAGCGGGCGGCCCCGGACGTCACGCTCGTAACCGTGTCGATGATCGGCGCAGCGGGCCGCATCTACCTGAGCGGGCCCACCGAAAGCGTGGAGCGAGCGCGGGACGAGATCACGAGGGTGCTCGAGTCGGTGGAGGGGCGTGAGCACTGACCAGGCGGCCATCGACCGGCTGGCGGAGCGCTCGCTCGACCGTTACGGCCTCGAACCGGACTCGACCGTCCGGCTGCTGAACGTCTCGGAGAACTGGACGTACCGCATCGACGAGCCGGCGACCGGCCGGACGTTTGCGCTGCGCGTCCATCGGCCCGGCTACCACACCGCAGGGGAGATCGAGTCCGAGCTCGACTGGATCGACGCGCTGCGCCAGAACGGCGTGGTCGAGACGGCCCACGCCTTGGCCTGCGGCGACGGCCGCCGGGTGACGCAGCTTTCGACGCCGGAGCTGGGCGAGCGCAACGTCGTCCTCTTCGAGTGGCTCTCCGGGGAGATGCCGGAGCTCGAGGGCAGGGACCTCCTGCAGGGATTTCGCACACTCGGCGCGGTGTCGGCGGGGATGCACGGCCACGCGCGGCAGTGGCGGAGGCCGGCCTCCTTCGAGCGTTTCTCGTGGGACTACGAGACCACCCTCGGCGCGTCGGGCCACTGGGGCCGCTGGCAGGACGGGCTCGGCCTGGGACGCGAGGAGCTGGACGTGCTTGGCCGGCTCGACGCCGTGATCGGCCGCCGGCTCGAGGCCTACGGCCGCGGGCCCGAGCGGTTCGGCCTCGTGCATGCCGACATCCGCCTCGCCAACCTCCTGGTCGACGGCCCGCACGTGCGGGTGATCGACTTCGACGACTGCGGCTTCTCGTGGTTCATGTACGACTTCGCCACGACCGTGTCGTTCTTCGAGGATCACCCCCAGGTGCCCGAGCTGAAGGCGGCGTGGGTCGATGGCTACCGCTCCGTCGCGCCGCTCGAGCCCGCGGACGAGGCCGAGCTGGACACGTTCGTGATGCTGCGGCGACTGCTGCTCGTCGCCTGGATCGGCTCGCACCACCAGTTCGCCACCGAGGCCGCGGAGCTCGGCGCCGGCTTCACCGATGGCTCCTGCACGCTCGCCGAGCAGTACCTGTCGAACCAGTGAGAGGACGGTGAGCATGTTCACACCGATCGTCGGCCGAACCGTGCTCGTCACCGGCGGGACCAAGGGCATCGGCAAGGGAATCGCCGGCGTGTTCGCGCGGGCCGGCGCCAACGTGGTCGTGAACGGCCGCGACCCCGCCGCGGGCGAGGCGGCCGCACAGGACCTGTCCGGCCAGGGCGGGGAGGTTGCCTACGTCGGCGGCGACGTCGGCAAGGCCGCGGATTGCGACCGCCTGGCGGCCGAGGCGGCCTCGCGGTTCGGCGGCATCGACGTCGTCTGCGCAAACGCAGGCGTCTTCCCTGACGTCAAGCTGGCCGACATGACCGAGTCCGACATCGACTCGATCTTCGCCACGAACGTGAAGGGCTGCATGCTGACCGTCAAGGCCTGTCTTCCGTACCTGGAGCGCTCCGGACACGGCCGCGTCATCCTGACCAGCTCCATCACGGGCCCGATCACCGGCTTCCCGGGCTGGTCGCACTACGGAGCGACGAAGGCCGCGCAGCTCGGCTTCCTTCGCACGGCCTGCATCGAGCTTGCGCCCAAGGGGATCACCATCAACGCGGTCATGCCGGGCAACGTCGTCTCCGAGGGGCTCGACGAGCTCGGCGAGGACTACCTCTCCCAGATGACCGCCTCTATCCCGCTGGGCCGCCTGGGCACGGTGGAGGAGATCGGCGCGGCGGCGCTCTTCCTCGCGACCGACGAGGCCGGGTACATCACAGGGCAGACCATCGTGGTGGACGGCGGCCAGACGCTGCCCGAGTCCCTGGCCGCGCTCCAGGCGGTGTAGGTGCTGGATCGGGAGTTACGGCGGACCGGATGACGGCGCTCGGCCCCGCGGCTGCGGCGCTCCGCGACCGCCTGCTGGGCGAGATCGCCGCCGGCGAGCCGCCGCCGGGCGAGCGGCTAGGGGCCGAACGGGAGCTGGCGGTCCGGCTGGGCGTGAGTCGCTCTACGCTGCGGGCGGCGCTCGACGCCCTGGAGGCGGCAGGCGCGGTGCACCGTGTGCGCGGCCGCTCCGGGGGGATCTTCGTCTCCCAGCGCCGCGTGGAGCGCGATCTCAGCAGCCTCACCGGGCTGCCCGCCTACCTGCGGCGCCAGGGGTTCCAGTCGGGCGCCCGGGTGCTCTCGACGGACACCCTGGGAGCCGACGCCGAGACCGCGGCCGCCCTCGCTCTGGACGAGGGAGAGCTCGTGGTCGAGGTCGTCCGTCTGCGGCTGGCGGACGAAGCAGCCTGTGTCGCTCGAGCGAGCCCGCTTCCCGGCCGACCGCTTCCCGGGGCTGCTCGATCGGTCGCTGGCGGGGTCGATCTACGACCTGCTGCAAGCGGACTACGGGCTTCGGGTGGGAGAGGCGGAGGAGCGGATCGAAGTGGTCGGCGCGACGACGCCGGATGCCCGCACGCTCGAGGTCAAGCCGGGCGCGCCGCTGATCTCGATCGCGCGCACTGCCTGGACTGCCGACGGGCGGCCGTTCGAGCATTCCCGCGATCTGTTCAGAGCCGACCGGGTGCGCATCGTCGCCCGCGTCCGCGGCCGGGACGCCTCGACGCTCGGCGCCGCCGTCGAGGTCGCCGCCTCGCCCTGACGTCGGGGCGAGTGAAATACTCGCGCGGCCGATGGCCGAGCATCTGATCAGCTGCGACCAGCCCACCCATCGGCGCTGGGACGTCGACATCGAGCCCGTGCTGCACGTGGAACCGGGCGACGTGATCGTGGCCGAGACCGACGACTTCGCCGGCGGCCAGATCGGGCGAGACTCGACCTCCGAGGATCTCCGCGCGCTGGACTTCGACACGATCTACCCGCTGGCCGGGCCCATTCACGTGGCGGGCGCCGAGCCCGGCGACGTGCTCGCCGTCGAGTTCCTCGGCTTCGAGCTGCCCGACTGGGGCTGGGCGGCGATCCTGCCCGAGCTCGGCCTGCTGCCGCCGGGCGAGCTCGACGAGCCATATCTGAAGGTCTTCGACCTCACGCAGGGCGACTCGACCGAGCTCGCTCCCGGCGTGCGCATCCCGATCGAGCCGTTCTGCGGCACGACCGGGGTGCCCGGCGAAGGGATGCACGACGTGCCGATTCCGCCCCCGCACGCCGGCGGCGGGAACATCGACCTGCGCCACGTGACGAAGGGCGCCACGCTCTACCTACCGGTGGGAGTGACGGGGGCCCTGCTTTCGCTTGGCGACGCGCACGCGGCGCAGGGCGACGGCGAGGTATGCATCTCCGGGCTCGAGTGTCAGATGCGAACGACCTTTCGCGTCTCGATCGAGCGGGGGATGACGCTGCGCTCGCCGGCGCTTCGCCGCCCGCCCGGCCCGCTGACGCCACGAGTGGACTCGGGCGGCTGGTTCGCGACGACCGGCGTCGAGGACGATCTCATGGAGGCGGCCCGCTGCCGCCGTCCGCGCGATGATCGCCCACCTCGTCGACCGGCGCGGCCTCTCGCCCGAGGACGCCTACGTGCTCTGCTCGCTCGCCGGCGACCTGAAGATCACGGAGGTCGTCGACGCGCCCAACTGGATCGTCGCCTGCTTCCTGCCCGACGCAGTCTTCACCAGCCGACTGAGCGCGGGAATTTCACTCGAGGGCTGTACTTCTCCGTGCGAATGCGGCAGGATGTCGCGTCTCTTCACCGGCTAGCCGCACATTGGCGAGGCGGCAGCGCGCGAAACCGGAGGTTCAATGTCTAGCCACTCGGAGGGTGGGGGCGGTGCACCCCATCCGCACATGGTCCACGAGGGGACCGTCACCTCGATCGACATCGGCGACGACGAGAGCGTCGAGAAGCTGCGATCCGGCTCGATCGGCCTTCTCCTCGATCCTCTTCCTCTGCGTCACCGGCTCTGCGCCGTTGGCCGTATTCATGTTCAACTTCCCGTTCGTCGTCGGCGCCGGGAACGAGAAGTACGCGCCGGCCGCCTTCTTCTTCGCGACGATCATCCTGACCATCTTCTCGGTCGCGTACGTGCAGATGGCGCGCAAGCTGCGTGCCGCGGGCGGCATGTTCACCTACGTGAGCCACGGCCTCGGCCGGACGCTGGGAATGGTGTCGGGCCTCTCGCTCGCCGCGGCGTACACGCTCTTCGGAGCGTCGTTGATCGGCGGCTTCGCCGCCTTCGCCCAGGCGAAGGTCACGTCCGCTTTCGACATGGAGAGTCCGATCAACTGGATCTGGTTCGCGATCCTCGGCATCGTCGGCATCTCGGCGCTGGGCTACTTCGATATCCCCATCTCGGCCAAGATCCTCGGCGTCTTCCTGATCACCGAGCTGTTCATCATCGCCGTCTTTACGATCGGCGTCTTCATCCAGGGAGGCAACGACGGCGTCTCCATCGACCCGGTGCTTCCCTGGAACGCGTTCAAGGGCATCGCATTCGGCCTCGGCATCTTCATCGCCTTCTGGTCCTGGGTGGGGTTCGAGGCCGCGCCCAACTACGCGGAGGAGTCGAAGGACCCGCACCGGATCGATCCCGATCGCGGTCTACGTCTCCTGCGTCTTCGTCGGCGTCATGTATACGCTCGCGTCATGGGCCTCGGTGAGCTCCTACGGGCCCGGCAACCAGGCGTTCGACGCGCTCACCGCGGGAGCGACGAACGTCTTCGGCGGCGAGCTCGCCGTCGACTACCTGAACTACAACGTCGTGCCGGCGAACGAGCTCATCGGCACCTGGTTGGGGCAGCTGATGTCGGTCTTCATAATCACCGGCGCGTTCGCCTGTGCCGCGGCCCTGAACAACGCGGGGCTTCGCTACACGTACGCGCTCGGGCGCGAGGGGCTCCTGCCCAGGGCGCTGGGCCGCACCCACGCGAAGCACAAGACCCCGCACGTGGCCGTCATCACGCAGGCCGTCATCGCCCTCGCGATCATCCTCATCTTCAGGTTCGCCGACCGAGCCCCGTTGGACGTCTACTACTGGATCGCCGTTCAGGGCGTGATCTGGATCATCCTCGTGCAGGCGCTGACCTCGCTGTCCGTCTGGGCGTACTTCCGCAAGCTCCCCGCCGGAGAGCGCAGTTTCTGGAAGACGACGGTCGCCGCCTGGATCGGCTTCCTCGCTCAGATTCTGGTGCTCTACCTCTGTTACAAGTACCTGAGCGCGCTGGCCGCCGGCGACGTGCTCTACGTGAAGGAGCTGGGCCAGATCGGACCGTGGGGTCTTCGGCTCGGGTTCGAGATCGACATCACCTGGCTCGGGATCATCGGCGTGATCGTGCCGGTGGCCGCCCTCATCTACGCGCTCTTTCTCCGCTCGGCGCAGCCCGACAAGTACGAGCGGCGGGCCGGTTCATCAACGAGGGAGACCTCACCTAAGCAACGCCGTCGGAGGGGGCGCTCGGGGCACCCCCTCCTTCAGGTTGCGGCGGCGTCGAGCGCGTACCGGAGCTGCGCTTCGAGAGGCTCGCCGGGCAGCAGCACCCCGTCCAGTGCGGCCGTGCCGATGGTGAATGCCCAGACGCCGCGCTCCTCGAGCGCTCGGATCCGCTCCGCCGAGTCGACCGACCCGGCGGCGATCACGGGCAGCGATGTCGCCGAGACCACCGTCTCGACCAGGGCGTCGACGTCGCCGTCGTAGCGGTACGCCAGCAGGTTGATGCCGTCCACGCCGAGCGCTTCGACGCGGCGTGCGTCCTCGGCGATCTCCGCGATCGAGCCGTGGAGCTGGCAGGGATGGCCCACGATCTGGCCCACATACGGGAAGAACTTGATGGGCGTGCCGGCGATGATCTCCTGCACGGGCTCGACCAGCGTGCCGCCGATCAGGTAGTCGGGCCCGATCTCGGCGGCCGCGCGCGAGGAGGCCAGGGTGGCCTCCTCGGTCTCGGACACAACCTCGAGATGGGTCGCGTGGCCGTTGGCCCTGATGTCGGCCAGCAGGCCCCGGAGCTCTTCGGGCGGGAGGCCGACGTCCTTGCAGCCGACGTGCCGAACACCGGTGGCGGCGACGGACGCGTAGACCTCTCGGGCGTCGGCGAGCGTCTCGTCGTCGCGGGTGAGCATGAAGATGAACTCCATCTGCGGGCCTCCCAAAGTTGTCAGACAACTTCGATATCCTAACGACGTGCGAGCAGCTATCTGGGACGGGCCAGGCGAGATGTCCATCGGGGACGTTGCGGAGCCGTCGTGCCCGCAGACCGGCGTGCTCCTGCGCGTCACCGCCTGCGGCATCTGCGGCACCGACGTGCGGGCTTTCTACAACGGCGACCGGCGCATCTCCCCGCCCTGGGTGCTCGGGCACGAGATCAGCGGCGAGCTGATCGAGATCGGCGCCGCGGCGGCCGAGGAGGTAGCCCAGTCGGGGCTATCGGTGGGCGACCGCGTTCACTGCATCTCGACGCTCTGGTGCGGGCGCTGCCGCCTCTGCCGCTCGGGCAACGAGCACCTCTGCGTCAACGGCGAGCTCATGGGCTTCGACCACCAGGGCGCCTACGCCGAGCTGGTGGCGATTCCCCAGATCGCCCTCAAGAACCTCTTCCGGATTCCCGACTGTCTCTCCGACGTCCACGCGACGTTCGCCGACCCCCTGTCCGACGCGATCTGCGGCCACAAGGACATCGGGATCTCCCTCGACGACACGGTGGTGGTGATCGGCGCCGGACCGGTCGGCACCGCCCACGCCGTCATCGCCCGGCTCGAGGGCGCCGGTCGGGTGCTGCTGCTGGAGACCGCGGCAGGGCGCCTCGAGCTCGCGCGGGAGGTGCTCGGCGACGAGCGGATGAGCTACGTCGACACCTCGTCCGCCGACGGCGCCAAGGCGGTCCGCGACGCCACCGACGGGATCGGCGCCGACGTCGTGATCGTCGCCTGCTCCAGCGACATCGCCCAGGAGCAGGCGATGGAGATGGCGGCGCCGCGCGGGCGGGTGCTCTTCTTCGGGGGCCTCCCTAAGGGCACGACGCACATGCGCTTTCCCTCCAACATCCTCCACTACCTGGAGGTGCAGGTGCACGGGTCGTACGCCTCTCGCCACCGAGACCAGGTGCACGCCCTCGACATGCTGGCCGACGACCTGGCCGGCATCCGGCGGGTCGTCTCCGACGTCGTCGACCTGGACGCCGCGCCGGAGGCCTTCCCGCGGATACGCGCCGGCGAGGCGCTGAAGGTCGTCGTGCGTCCGTGAGCACGCCTCCGCGCCGGCCGCTCAGCCGCTCGGTCGCGAACACTCTGCGTGAGCGGATCGTCGCCGGCAAGCTCGACCCGGGAGATCAGCTCCCGAGCGAGCCCGACCTGGCGCGCAGCCTCGGCGTCTCGCGCTCCTCGCTCCGCGCGGGCATCGCGCTTCTCGAGGAGGACGGCCTCGTTCGCCGCCTCCACGGATCCGGCACCTACGTCTCCCGCCGGCCCAGCGTCCGAAACGATCTCAGCCGCAACTTCTCGGTGTCCTCCATGATCGCGGCGATGGGAGTCGAGCCGGGGAGCGTCGACGAGCACTGCGTGGAGGAGATCGCTCCGCCGCAGGTCGCGGCGGCGCTCGGCGTCAGCGCGGAGATGCCCGTGTCTGCGCTTCGCCGTGTCCGGACCGCCGGGGGCCGGCGGGTGGTCGCCTCGACCGACTGGTGCGCGGCGGAAGTGATCCCGTTCGAGGCCATGCGCGAGCTGGGGGGAGGTTCCCTCTACGCGGAGCTGGCGGCTCGCGGCCTGCCCGTTCACCATGGCGTGGCCACGATCACGCCGGCTGTCGCGAAAGGTGAGGTGGCCCGACGGCTGGGCGTCCGCCCCGGGGCCCTGCTGATGACCCTCCTCCAGCTCGACAGCACCGCCGACGGCACGGTCGTGCTGGTTTCCCAGGAGCATCACCTGGCCGAGGCATTCGAGATCAGCGTCTATCGGCGAGGGCCCGGCGACGGTCCGGAGGACGCCGGGTGACGCGCGAGCTCGTGGTCGGGGTGGATGTCGGCTCGCAGGGCACGTGCGCCCAGGCGATCGCTCCGGACGGCGAGCGGGTGGCGACCGCCTATGTGCCCCACACGCTCTCGTATCCCCGGCCCGGCTGGGCGGAGCAGGACGCGCGCGAATGGCTGGGGGCCGTCGCCCAGTCGCTGGCCGAAGTCCGCCGCGCCGTGGACGGTGCGGCCGTGCGCGCGCTCGCGTTCGGCTCGCAGCTGGACGGCCTGGTCGCCGCGGACGCGGCCGGGGAGCCGCTGGGCCCCGCGCTGATCTGGATGGATCGGCGTGCCGGGGCGGAGTGCCTGGCGGCGGCGGATCGAATCGACCCCGATCGGCTCAGGGAGCTGAGCGGCTGCAACCTCGATCCGGGCCATGTGGCCGCGAAGATCGCGTGGCTCAGAGAGCATCGCCGCGAGCAGCATGCCGAGGCACGCTGGTTCCTCCTGCCCGGCTCCTTCGTCGCGTGGCACGCCTCCGGCGAGGTTGCCGTCGACCCGTCGAACGCCTCGTCCTCCATGCTCCTCGACGTCGGAAGTGGCGACTGGTCGGCCGAGGCCTGCGACGCCTTCCAGGTCGACCTCCGGTCGCTGGCGCCAATCCACCCGGCCCAGGCCGCGCTGGGCCCGGTGGCGCCCTGGTTGCGGGAGGCCGCGGGGCTCGACCCGGCGACCCAGGTCGTGCTGGGCTGCGGGGACGACATGGCGGCGACGCTCGGAGCCTGCGTCGTCGAGCCCGGCGTCGTCTGCGACGTGATGGGGACGGCCGAGCCGGTGTGCGCGGTCGTGCCCGAGCCCGCGCTCGACCCCGACGGCATCACGGAGCTGCACCCGCACGCGGTTCCCGGAGGCTGGCTGCTCGAGAACCCCGGCTGGCTCTCGGGCGGGGCGTATCGCTGGTTCCGCGACGAGCTGGGATCGGCGGAGGCGGCGAGGGCGGCGGCCACGGGCGCCGACGTCTACGAGCTCCTGAACACCCTCGCCAACGAGGCACCGGCAGGTGCGGAGGGCGTGCTCTGGGTGCCCGCGCTCGCCGGGGCGACCGCACCCGAATGGAACGCAGGCGCACGGGCAGGATGGTTCGGGCTCGCCGCGTCCCATGGACGCGCCCACCTGGCGCGGGCGTTGCTGGAGGGCAACGCCTTCGCTCTGCGCGACGTGCTCGAGGCCATCGAGGCGGCGGGGAGCCCGCTGGCCGAGCTGGTCTGCGTGGCGGGCGGCGCGCGCGGCGACCTGCTGCGGCAGATTCGCGCCGACGTCACCGGCTTGCCCGTCACGCGGCCGGACGACGTCGAGACCACGGCCCGGGGCGCGGCCATGCTGGCGGCGGCCGGCATCGGGCTGCACGCTGACGTGCCGTCGGCCAGCCACGCGATGGCGAGCCCGCGGTCAGAGCCGCTGCTGCCGCGCGCCGAGTGCGGAGAAGTCTACGAAGCGCTGTACCAGCGCCACCGGGCGCTCTACGCGGCGCTGCGGCCGCTGTTCTCCTGAGGTCTACACGGTCGCGAGCTCGCGACCGCGCCCGCGCCGGCGAGCTGCTCCAGGCCGTCATCGGTCGTGGCACAGGCGCCGCCAACGTAATGAAGGGTCCCCGATTCGAGTCCCGGCGTCGGCTCTGAGAGGCGCTAAATGAGGCAACTCAGCAGAACTGCATCCCGTCGACGGAGGGATCGCCGACGCTAGCCCGCACGAGCCGTGGCGGAAAATCGACACGATAGAACTGTGCTCGTCCGCCACGAAGTGCGGTGACCTCGAACGGTTGATCGCCGTCCCGAACGACGAATACGCCATTCTCGCCCGCCGCGCTGTAAAGAACCTCAAGCTCCCATTTGACGTGATTGCGGTGAGTCTCCGCCAGAACGTCGATCACCTCGACGTCGCTCGAAGTCACGCGAAGCGTGAGTGCTAAGAGCTCCTTGCTCGGCTCTTCCTCGTCGACGTTGGAGAACGCGACGCTCGGGGGCTCCTCATCGAGATCAATGACGGCGTTTCGCACGTCGACGCCTCCGCAACCCCGATCGTGCGTAAACCAGCCGGGCAGCGGCTCGTCTCTCTCGAGGACGCGCGCGCGGATTCCATCGATAATCACCGGCTCGGGCCCCCGCCCCCGGATGCTTATCCGCAAGGGCTGCTCTTGGCCCGGAACGGCCCCGTTCCGGCGCGCCCACTCGTAGTAGACCGCGCCCCCTTGCTCGAGCGCGCTCGTTGGGACGTCCTCCGGAGCTGCGTCCGTGACGAGGTACATCGGCGAAAAGAAGCTCTCCGTCTGGTACTCACCGGGATGTCGCACGGTTACGCTTATTGGCGCGTTCAGCGCCTGATCGATGACATCACCGCCCTTATCGAGCAGGCGAGGAACGCTGTAAGCCACAACCGCCCCGACGACGAGCGCCCCAAGCGCAAGCGTCCGGCCCCGAACCTGCTTCAGCCTTGACGTACTCCAAAACTTCGCTCGGGGCCCCAGCCGGCTTCTGCCGGGGGCGGCCCCGCTCTCGCGGCTTCTGCTTGTGGCCCATTCGGCTGCGGCTCCAGAGAGACGCTCTGGGTTTGCTTTGCCTCTAAAGCAGCTAGCTCTAACACATGATCCATCCTAGTGACGAGAGATGCAAGAAGCCGTCCAGAGGAGCGGCTGCCCCAAGACTGGCGAACGTAAGCCGATCTAGGCGAAGCCAACCTTGGTCGCCGCCGTACCCTCCCAGCCTGCATCGGAAGGCTCCGTAGCATGCTCACGGTGCCTGCTCGAAGCCCTGCGCGTGCTGAGGTCGTCGGAAGCCTGCTTCGGCCGCCGGAGCTGCTAGCGGCGATCGAGGAGGGCTGCGACCCGGT
>CAWISL010000009.1:0-50869 GCA_963838795.1 uncultured Actinomycetes bacterium | reverse complement strand
CAAGGACGGCTTTCTCTACCTCTCCGGGACGATCCCGCTCCCGAGCGAGTACGCCTTCATGAGCCTCGCCGAGCTGAGTCGCGAGCTCCCGGACGACGCCGGCGAGCGCGTCGTCCTCGCTCTCGACTGCGCCAACGTGCGGAGGCTCGGGCCCGACCCGGCCTTCGTCGAGAACGCGCCGCTCGTGGTCAACGTCGACCACCACCACGACAACTCGCGCTTCGGGAACGTGAACCTGATCGTGGCCGAGGCCTCCTCGACCGGAGAGATCCTCTACGACCTCTTCGCGGAGCTGGGCACCACGATCACGCCGGACATCGCCGAGGCGCTCTACATCGCGCTCGTGACCGACACCGGGCGCTTCCAGTACACGAACACGACTCCGAAGGCCCTCCGGATCGCCGCGCAGCTCGTCGAGGCGGGCGCGAACGTGCACCAGGTCTTTCAGGACGTCTACGAGAACGTCGCCTTCGCCAAGCTGAAGCTGCTCGCCCGGGCGCTCGAGCGAGCGCGCGTCTACGAGGGCGGGCGCCTGATCGTCGCCGACCTCGAGCGGGCGGATTTCGCCGCGGCGGGGGCGGAGGAGCCGTTCGCCGAGGGGATCATCGACTACTTGCGCGCCGTCGAGGGTGCAGAGATCGTCGCCCTCATCCGCGAGCCGCCCACCCAGAACGGCCCCACGCGTCGCGTCAGCCTCCGCACGCGGGGCGGCGGAATCGACGTGTCAGCGATCGCCCGCAAGAGCGGGGGAGGCGGACACCCCCAGGCCGCCGGCTTCTCGAGCGAAGCCTCGCCGGACGAGATCGTCGAGTTCATCCGTCACGAGTTCCTCGCGCAGGCTGCGGCCGCCGGCTAGCCGCCCGGCACTTCGCGCCTCGGGCGGCCCGCCGCGCGAGCTTGTGTTTCACGCGCACGCGCGAGGGGCCGGCATTCACCGCGGATTCATCGGAGGGATCCGCGCGAACGGCTGGTGCCGGTGCAACACAAGCGGGGTTCGTAGACTGGCTCGTCGTGGCACGCGACAGGACCTCAGGGCTCGTGCTGGTCGACAAGCCGGCGGGACCGTCGTCCTTCGCCGTCGTCGCCGACCTGCGGCGGCGCTACCGCGTGAAAGCCGGCCACGCCGGGACGCTCGACCCGCTCGCCACCGGCCTCCTCCTCGTCCTGCTCGGCCGCGCCACCCGGCTCGCGCGCTACCTCGTGGGCCTGGACAAGCGCTACCGGACTGAGATCCGCCTCGGCCTCCGCACCTCGACCGGGGACGGCGAGGGAGACGTCGTCGAGGAGACTCCGGTTGCCGGCGAGGCGGAGATCCTGGCGCTCGAGGGCGACGTGGAGCTGCGCGTGCCCGCCGCCTCCGCCGTGAAGATCGACGGCGAGCGAGCCTACCGCCTGCACCGACGCGGCGTCGCGGTCGAGATGCCCGTTCGGGCCTCGACCGTCCACGCGCTTCGGGTTGTCCGCTACGCCCCGCCCGTCGTCGAGCTCGACCTGCATGTCTCGAGCGGCACGTACGTGCGCGCGATCGCCGACGCGCTCGGCGGCCACTGCCGCTGGCTCCGCCGCACCGCGGTCGGGCCGTTCCGGGTCGAGGACGCCGACGACGAGCGCGTGCTGCCCTTGCTCGCAGCGCTCGTCCACCTCCCGGAGCGCCGTCTCGACGACGATGAGGCGGGGCTGATTCGGTCCGGCCGGGCGATTCCGGGAGCGGGGGAGGGGCCGGTGGCCCTCTGGGCCGGGGACGGCGAGCTCGTCGCGGTCGGCCGGGCGGGCGAGGGCGAGATCCGGCCGGAGACGGTCGTCGCGTGACGCTCCTTCGGGAGCGCGAGTTCCGAAGCTTCTGGGTCGCGCAGTCGGTCTCGCTCGTCGGCGACCAGGTCGCCCTCATCGCGCTGCCGCTCGTCGCGGTGCTCGTCCTCGACGCGGGGCCGGGGCAGATGGGGCTCCTGGGCGCGGCCGAATTGCTTCCGCACCTCTTCTTCTCGCTGCCGGCCGGCGTCTGGCTCGACCGCGTGGCTCGCCGCCGGAGGGTCATGATCGCCGCCGATCTGGGACGCGCCGCTCTCGTGGCCACGATCCCACTCGCCTACGCGTTGGAAGCGCTCACGCTCGGCCAGCTGTACGTGGTGGCGTTCCTGATCGGCTCGCTCGCGGTCCTGTTCGACCTCTCCTATCCGACGCTCTTCGTCTCGCTCGCGCCCCGCGAGCGCTACCTGGAGGGCAACTCGCTGATCCACGGAAGTCGCTCCTTCTCGAACGTCGCGGGGCCGTCCCTCGGAGGGCTTCTCGTGCAGGCCTTCAGCGCGCCCGCGGCGCTGCTCGTCGACGCATTCTCGTACCTCGTCTCCGCTGCCTTTCTTGCGCGGGTCCGGGCCGAGGAGCCGCCGGTCGAGCACGACGAAGGCCCCGGGCTGCGCGCGCGGGTGGCCGCGGGCCTGCGCTTCATCGCGGGAAACACGATCTTCAGGCCGATGCTGACGTCCGTCGCGACGCTGAACTTCTTCAACTACGCGTTCCACGCCCTCTTCGTCCTCTACGCGACCCGGTCGCTCGGGATCGAGCCGGGGACGCTCGGACTGCTGCTCGGGGCCGGCGCCATCGGCGGCGTTCTCGGAGCCTTCGTCGCCGGACGCGTCGGGAGGGCTCTCGGCGTCGGCAGGGCCTTTCTCCTCGGCTGCGTGCTCTTTCCCGCGCCGCTCGTGCTCGTCCCAGTGGCCGAGGGCCCGCGGCCGCTCGTCCTGGGCATGCTCTTCGCGGCCGAGTTCCTTTCGGGCGTGGGCGTCATGATTCTCGACATCAACGCCGGCTCGATGATGTTCGCCCTCACACCGGACCGCCTTCGCTCCCGGGCGACCGGGGCGTTCAACTTCGTCAACTGGGGGATCCGCCCGCTCGGCTCGCTCGCGGGCGGCGTGCTCGGCGCGGCCATCGGCGTGCGCCCGACGCTCTGGGTGGCCACGATCGGCGCCCTCGCGGGCGCGCTCTGGCTCCTGCCCTCGCCTGTGCCCTCCCTGCGCGACCTGCCCGAGGAGGCCGCGTGATCGTCGTCCGTTCTCCGGCCGAGCTCGAGCCCGCCGAGCGAGCGGTCGCCCTGGGCACTTTCGACGGCGTCCACCGCGGCCACCGGGCGGTGATCGAAGCCGTCAAGGCGACGGGGCTGCGCTCGACCGTGCTCACCTTTCATCCCGCACCCGAGGCTCGTCCTCGGCTACGACGTACAGCTCCTGACGACGTTCGAGCGCCGGCTCGAGCTGATCGAGGAGGTCGGGCCCGACGAGACGCTCGTTGTCGAGTTCACGCAGGAGCTCTCCCGCCTGGAGCCCGAGGCGTTCGTCGCCGACTACCTCACTGCGATCGGAGCGAAGGTCGTGGTCGCCGGCGAGGACTTCCGCTTCGGCGCGGGCCGGCGCGGCGATGTCGGGCTCCTGCGCTCGCTCGATCTCGAGGTTCTGCCGGTGCCGCTCCTCGCGGGCGTCTCCTCGAGCCGGATCCGGGAGCTCGTTCGGGAGGGCGACCTCACCGGCGCCGCCACGCTTCTGGGCAGACCCTTCGAGCTCGAGGGCGAACGTCGTCTTCGGCGACCAGCGCGGAGGGACGCTCGGCTTTCCGACCGCCAACCTCTCGCCCGACCCGCACGCCGTCGTTCCCGCCTACGGGATCTACGCAGGGGAGGCGCTGGGACACCGGGTGGCGGCCTCGATCGGCGTCAACCCGCACTACGGCGGGAACGAGCGCCGCATCGAGGCGTTCCTGCTCGACTTCGAGGGCGACCTGTACGGCAGCCGCCTCCGCCTGGAGCTCTGGGAGCGCCTACGCGAGGAGCGCTCGTTTGCGAGCGAGGAGGACCTGGTCGCGCAGATCGCCGCCGACGTCGAGGCGGCCCGCGCCGTTTGCCGCCCAGGCTGATCTGGCGGCTCAGCTCAGAGCGAGAGCCGCTCCGCTTCGCCTTGGATCCGCTGCCCCGCCCGCCCTGGCGAGCACGCTGACGCCGCCGAAGTAGTGGTGGAGCTCGTCCCAGAGGCGGACGTCGTAGCCTTCTCCCCGGAGTGCCTCGACGGCGCTCTCGTCGAAGCCGGGCTCGACGTGGACGATCTCGCCGGTCGAATGAAGCCGCGGCCGGTCGACCGCCGCCTGCGGGCGGAGCTCCTCGTCGAGGATGCCGGAGAGCACCTGCGCGAGCGCCGGACGCAGGCGCGTTCCTCCGGCCGCACCGGCCGCGACGACGAGGCCTCCGTCGCTGTCCAGCCCGACCGTCGGCGACATCATGCTCGCCATGCGCCCGCCGGGTGCGAGCGGGCCGATCAGGAGGTCGGACTCCCCGAGCATGCTGTTCAGGTGGACGTCGAAGCCCGGCAGGAAGTCGCCCGAGCCCAGCCCGAGGCTGGTCGTGACGACGCAGGCGCTGCCGGCCGCGTCGGCAACGCACAGATTCGTCGTGTGCTCGTAGGTGCGCCCGCTGTAGAGCGGCGCTGCGAGGATGCGAGCGAGCGCGAGCGCGCGTTCGGCCGGGGATACCCCACGCAGCGGCGGAAGCGAGACGAGCGTGTCGACGAGCTGCGAGAGCCCTCCCCGCGTCTGGATGCGGACGCCCATGTACGTTGCCTCCGCCGGCTGGAACCACTGGACGTGATAGCGGGCGAGATCGTCGGCGGTGACGAGACCCACGCGCTCCCGCATGACGTCCAGGAGCGACTCCGCGAGCGTGCCCTCGTAGAACGTGCGGGCCCCTTCCGCCGCGAGGACCTCGAGCGCCGCCACAAGTCCGGGCTGGTCGAGGCGGTCGCCCGCCTGCAGGAGCTGCCCGCCGGGCGCGTAGATCCGGCCGCCTTCGCGCATCGTCATGACGGGGGCGAGCATGGCCAGGCACTTCGCATGCGCGGAGGGCATCAGGACACCACTCTGCGCCAGGCGCAGAGCGGGCTCGACGAGCCGCGCCCACGGAAGCCGTCCGCCCCGGCGCCAGAGCTCGTCGAGGCCCGCTGGCACGCCGGGAACCGCGCACGTGGCCGCGCCGACGAAGTAATGGACGAGCTCCTCGCCGAACGGGACGGCCAGCTCCTCCAGCTCGGCCGGCCCGCGGGAGCCGCCGAGCCCTGGGACCGTCACGAAGAAGTCCAGGAGCTCGGCGCGCCCGCTGCCGGCCTCGATCCAAAGGGCGTAGCCACCGCCTGCGATGCCCGTCATCACCGTCTCCGCGACGCACGAAGCGAGCGCGGCCCCGACTGCCGCGTCGGCGGCGGAGCCGCCCTCGGCGAGGATCTCGAGGCCGGCCTCGGCCGTCGCAGGATGGCCTGCAGCAACGCCTGGAGGAACCTGCACCTTTGCTAGCCTACGTCGGTCGTGACCCTCACGAAGGACGCAAAGCTCGAGATTTTCGACCGTCACGGTCGGTCCGGTGGCGACACCGGCTCACCTCAGGTGCAGATCGCGCTGCTCACGAAGCGGATCGAACAGCTGACCGAGCACTTGCGCACGCACCGGAAGGATCACCACTCACGCCGCGGGCTCCTGAAGCTCGTCGGCCAGCGCCGCCGGCTCCTCAACTACCTGCAGAAGCGGGATCTCGAGGGCTATCGGGCGCTGATCCAGGAACTCGGCCTCAGGAGGTAGGCGGAACTCCCGGACTCCCCACCGCCCACCAGCGGCCAACCACTTGGGAGACCGGGTGGAAGTTTGAGGGAGATCCCGGGACGCCGTCCCGGCGGGGCCTGCCTCAAACCTCCGCCTCCGTCTCCCGCAAGGAGAAGGAGGCATCACATGAGCACGATTGCACCAGAGACGACGTCGGTGACGGCTGCCGTCGGCCAGGACGAGATCCGGTTCGAGACGGGCAAGCTCGCCAAGCAGGCCGACGGAGCCGTTGTCGTCAGGAGCGGGGACACCATGGTCCTCGCGACGGCCCAGGGCCGGCTCGAGGCGCGGGAGGGCGCGGACTTCTTCCCGCTCACCGTGGACGTCGAGGAGCGTATGTACGCGGCAGGCAAGATCCCCGGCGGCTTCTTCAAGCGCGAGGGCCGCCCGACCGAGAAGGCGATCCTCACCGCCAGGATGATCGACCGCCCGATCCGGCCGCTCTGGCCCAAGGGCTTCCGGAACGAGGTGCAGGTCATCTGCACGACGCTCTCGGCCGATCTGATCACCCCGCACGACATCCTGGCCATCAACGGCGCCTCTGCGGCGCTGATGATCTCGCCGCTGCCGTTCCTCGGCCCCGTGGGCGGCGTCCGCATCGGCATGCTGGACGGTGAGCTCGTCGTCAACCCGTCCCTCCCCGACGTCGAGACCTCCGAGCTCGACCTGATCGTCGTCGGCACGAAGGACGGCCTCACGATGGTCGAGGCGGGCGCCAACGAGGTGCCCGAGGAGACGCTCCTCCGGGCGTTCGACCTTGCGCACTCGGAGATCAAGAAGCTCTGCGAGGCGCAGGAGGACCTGCGGCGCCGGGTCGGCAAGCCGAAGTGGCTCGATTCCGAGCTGACCGAGGAGCTCGACGCGAGCCACGGCGAGCGGGTCTCCTCCCGCATCGGCACCGAGGGTTTGCGCGAGGCCGGAGCCGTCGTCGAGGAGCTCGTCGCCGAGCTCTGCGAGCCGATCACGATCGACTCCACCGAGGAGGACATCGTCCGCGAGACGCAGGTCCGGGCGAGCCTCGACGCCATCCTCGAGCGTCGCCGCCTGGAGGCGGTCCTCCAGCCTGTGCGAGAGCAGTTCGACGACGAGCTGCGCGTGCTGACCGACGCCGAGCAGGACTCCAAGCAGCTGCGCTCGGCCAAGCGACACCTGCTCTTCGAGCGGATCATCGAGACGGTCGACCTTCCCTTCCCGGTCGGGCCCGCCACCGTCGAGGGCGAGCCGCCCTCGGTCAAGGACGGCCTGACGAAGACGTACGTGAAGAAGGCCGCCGACGCGATCTACAAGGACCTCATCCGGAAGAAGATCGCCGTCGAGAAGCGGCGGCCGGACGGTCGCGCCACCGATGAGGTCCGCCCGGTCACTTGCGAGGTCGGGGTCTCGCCGCGCACGCACGGCTCCGCGCTCTTCACCCGTGGACAGACGCAGATCATGACCCTTCTCACGCTCGGCACCGCCAAGGAGGGCCAGCGCATCGACGACCTCTCACTCGAGGTCGAGCGACGCTACATGCACCACTACAACTTCCCGCCCTACTCGGTGGGGGAGACCGGCTTCATGCGCGGGCCCAAGCGCCGCGACATCGGCCACGGGGCGCTCGCGCAGCGCGCGCTCGAGCCGATGATCCCGCCGCTCGAGGAGTTCCCGTACACGATCCGCCTCGTCTCGGAGACGCTCGAGTCAAACGGCTCCTCGTCGATGGGCTCCGTCTGCGGCTCGACCCTCGCGCTCATGGACGCCGGCGTGCCGATCCGGCGCCCCGTCAGCGGCATCGCGATGGGCCTCGTCAAGGAGGGCGACGAGCATGTCGTCCTCACCGACATCCAGGGCGCCGAGGATCACCTCGGCGACATGGACTTCAAGGTCGCCGGCTCGCGCGAGGGCATCACCGCCCTGCAGATGGACATCAAGATCACCGGCGTCACGCAGGAGATCATGCGCAACGCGCTCGACCAGGCCAAGCGCGCCCGCGAGTTCATCCTCGACCGGATGGCCGAGGCGATCTCGGAGTCCCGCCAGGAGCTCGCCGCGCACGCGCCGCGGATCACGACGATCTCGATCGACCCGGAGCAGATCGGGCTCATCATCGGCAAGGGCGGCGAGACGATCCGTGGCCTCGAGGCCGACTACGAGGTCCAGATCGACATCGAGGAGGACGGGACGATTCTCATCTACGCGACCGAGGGCGAGAAGGCCGACGCCGCCATCGCGGCTATCCAGGCGCTCACCAAGGAGCCCGAGGTCGGCGACACGTACACGGGCAAGGTCGTGAAGACGACGGACTTCGGCGCCTTCGTCGAGCTGAAGAAGGGCACCGACGGTCTCCTCCACGTCTCCAACGTGGGCCCCGGTCGCGTCGGGCACATCGAGGACGTCATCAGCCGCGGCGACGTGCTGGACGTCATCGTCCAGGAGGTCGACAAGGCCCGCGGGCGCATCGGCCTCAAGCTCGTCGGCAAGCACGAGAACGGCACCGTCGTCCAGCCCGAAGAGCTGATCGAGCGGGCGAAGGACGCCCCGCCGCGCGAGCGCCGTGAGCGCGACGGCGACCGTGGCCGCGACCGCCGCGGCGGCAGCCGGCGCGGACCCCGCCGGGATCCGAGCTAGGAAGAAGGCATCCGGAGCTGCGCGGGCCGTCCCTCCGGCGCGGCCCGCGTGCTTCGGAGCCGCAGGAACGTGCGCGTGAGGCGACCGAGCGCGTACTCGTAGGCGGCCGCGCCGAGGTTGGTGCCCGCCAGGAAGACGAGCGCGTCGTTCGACGAGACGGAGTCGCTGACGAGGGCGGCGCCGAACGCCCCGGCGTAGTACGGAATCTCCTTGACCAGCTCCGTGGTGACGTAGCCGGCCTGCGAGGCGAGCCGGCGGGCCCGCGCGCTCCTTCGTCCGAGCCCGGCCAGGTCGTACGCTGCCTTCGAGAGCGCGCTCGTGCTCGTCCCTGTCTCCTCCAGCAGTCGCGAGTTGGCGGCGAGGTTCACCCGGAGCCCGGCGCCCCACACGACGTACGTCACGGCCAGGAACGCGACGACGAGCCAGTGGTCGGCGCCGCGGAGAGGCTGGGAGGCGGCCAGGGCGACGCCGGCGGCCGTGGCGACGGCGTCGAGCAGATAGGTGGAGGCGACGGTCGCCGCCAGCGTCACCGCCCAGCGCTTCGTCCGGGAGAACCCGCCACAGGGAGCGGAAGGGGTTGGAAGTTCCATGGCGAAGATACGTACGTACCGTACGTACGTAGACTAGGCCGTATTGCTACAAACGTCAAGGTAGGAAGGGAGGCGGTGAACCGTGGCTTCGAGCCCTCGCAGACGCTCGACGCTCCCGCGAGCGGAGGCACGCCGGCGCTACGTCGAGATGGGCGAGCTCGCGGTGCTGGAGCAGGTGCAGAGAGACGCTCGCCGCTTCGACGAGGAGTCGATCGCCATCGGCCCGTTCGCCCGCCTCGACGCCGGCGCCGTGGCAGCGCTCGAAGGGAAGACCCGCGGCGCCGTCACGAACCTGTTCGGGAGCCAGTCCGCGTTCCAGGCAGAAACGATGGCGCTCGCGCTCAATACCTGGGCGTTCATCGAGCGGCTCGAATACCCGGACCCCGCCGAGTTCGCCACGGCCGACGAGTGGGTGGACGCGTTCTTCGCCGGCGAGTCAGCGCGGGGTCCACGGCACCGCGCCGACCCTGAGGTGACGTACGCCTCGCTCTGGGCGCTCTGGCTGAGCGCGGTGCCGTACGGCCTGTGGAGCGAGCGGGCGAGCGTGCCGAGCATCGGCGAGCAGCTCCAACACCTCGAGCACCTCGAGGACGTGCTCGACAACGCCCTCGACCGCTTCCACCTGAAGTTGCGCGAAGGGACGACCCTTCGCGACCTCGCCTCGGCGATCGCGAGCATCGTCGAGGGCGTGTGGCTGAACCAGTGCCTGACGCGGCGGCACCCGTCCGATCCGTCGGAGCCGATCGACACGCTCCTCCGCCGCTCGGGCCGGCTCCTCTGGCTCGGAGCGACGATTCCGCGCTAGCGAGCTCGCTGGGCGAGCGCGACCCCGCCGAGGACGAGCACGCCGCCGATCGCCAGCCACACGGTCACGGCCTCGTCCAGGAGCAGGGCGCCCATGAGAACCGCCAGCGGGGAGATGAGGTATGTGTAGGACACCGCCCGGGTGGCCCCGAGCCCGCGGAGTCCGATGTTCCACCCGATGTAGCCGAGGAACGTGGAGACGACGCCGAGGTAGAGGACGAGGACCGCGTCCTCCAGCGAGATTCCCGAGACGGAGTCGATCGTCCCTCCGCCGACGAAGGGGAGCAGGAAGACGGTCCCGACCAGGCTGGTGGCCGCCGTCAGCGCGAGAAGGTCGTACCGACCCAGCAGGGGCTTCAGGAGCACGTTGTAGAGGGCGAATGACACCGGGGCTGCGAGAACGATCAGCGGGCCCTTGGCGTTCGCGAACGACAGCTCGCCTCCGGCGCCCAGGAGAACGACGATCGCGACGCCCGCGAAGGCGACGGCGAGACCTGAGGCCCGGCGCGGGCTCCAGCGCTCCAGCCCGACGCCCACTGCCAGCAGGAGCGTCAGCGCGGGGGAGAGGGCGACCACGAGGGCCGCGGTTCCGGACGTCGTGTACTTCGTGCCCACGTTGAGCGAGATGTGGTAGCCGACGACCACGCAAACGCCGACCGCTGCCAGACGCAGACCGTCCCGGCGGGTAATGCCGGGCAGGCCGCCGACGCGCCAGAGGAGCAGCGCGAACCCAGGCGCGGCGATGAGGTAGCGGAGCAAGGCGACGTCCTCCGCGGCGAAGCCGTGGTCGAGCAGGACCTTGATGACCGAGAACGCGCTCGCCCACACGACGACTACGGCAAGGAGGGCCCCGTGGGCCGAGGCCGTCGATCGCCGAAGCGCAACTGCCGAATCCATCCTCGGAGTTAAACCAGGAGCGCCTCAGCTCTGTGAGACGGCGATAATGGCGCGGTGCCACGTTACGACGCGATCGTCGTGGGCGCCGGGCCCGCGGGCTCGACGTGCGCCTACCGCCTGGCCTCCGCCGGGGCCTCGGTCCTCCTGCTCGACCGCGCCCGCTTCCCGCGCGACAAGCCGTGCGGCGGCGGAGTGACGGGACGAGCGGCCCGGCTGCTCCCCTTCTCGATCGCCCCGGTCGTGGAGGACACGGTCACCTCGGTGCGGATGCGGCTCGGCTTCGGCGGCTGGTTCGAGCGAGGCGACGGCGAGCCGCTCGTCCTCATGACCCAGCGCATCCGCCTGGACGCGTACCTCGCCGAGCGAGCAGCCGATGCCGGCGCCGACCTTCGCGACGACCTCAAGGTCACGGCGGTCACCGCCAGGCCTGACGACGTCGAGGTCGTCGCCGGGTCCGAGCGCCTGCGGGCGGAGACCGTGATCGGCGCCGACGGCGTCAACGGCGTCAGCGCCCGGGCACTCCAGCTCGGGGGCAACCAGGCGGTCGGCGTGGCGCTCGAGGGCAACGTCCCCTACGAGCGGCTCGGCGGCGGCTACCGTGGCCGAGCCGTGCTCGAGCTCGGCATCGTGCCCGGTGGCTACGGCTGGGTTTTTCCCAAGGGCGACCACGCGAACATCGGGCTCGGAGGGTGGGAGCGGGAAGGCCCCCGCCTTCGCGAGCATCTGGCCGCGCTCTGCGCCGCGCACGGCGTCACTCCGGACGACCTCCGGGACGTCCGGGGCTTCCGGCTGCCGCTCCGCTCGCCGCGCTCGACGCTCGCACGAGGTCGTGCGGCGGTCGTCGGCGATGCCGCCGGCCTCGTCGACCCGGTCTCCGGCGACGGGATGTTCGAGGCCTTCCTCTCCGCGAAGCTCGCCGCCGAGGCGGCGCTCGACCTCCTCGACGGCAAGGCCGACGGGCTGGAGGCGTACGGCGAGCGCCTCACGCGCCAGCTCGGGACCCACCTGTGGGCCTCGTGGGGCGTGAAGGCGGCGCTCGACCGCTTTCCGCGGACGACGTTTCGGATCGCGCGCTCCCGGATCGTCTGGCGCACCGTCGAGAAGCTCGTCCGCGGTGAGATCGACGACGTCAGCGGAGCACGGGGCCTCGCCCGTCCCCCGCTCAAGGCGCTCGCCGCGCTCGCGCGGGCCTCCGGCGACCCCGGAGGAGCCTTCAAACAGGCCTGATGCCTACGATGCGAGCGTGCAGAACTACCTGCTGACGACGCTCGACGGCGGCACCCGCGTCGTCACCGAGCCGCTTCCCGCCGTCCGCTCGGCGTCGATCGGGCTCTGGATCGGGGCAGGCTCGCGGGACGAGGACGACGCCCACGCGGGCGTGAGCCACTTCCTCGAGCACCTGCTGTTCAAGGGAACGGCGTCCTACTCGGCCCTCGAGATCGCGGAGATCTTCGACACCTTCGGCGGCGAGCTGAACGCCGCCACCGCCCGCGACTACACGGTCGTCTACGCGCGCGTCCTCGACGAGCACCTGGAGAAGGCGCTCGACGTCATGACCGACATGGTCTTCGCTCCCAGCCTCGCCGACGTGGACTCGGAGCGACAGGTCGTGCTCGAGGAGATCGCCATGGTGGACGACTCGCCGCAGGAGCTCATCTTCGACCTCGTCACGAAGGCCGTCTTCGGCCGCCACCCGCTGGGCCGCCCAGTCCTTGGGTCGGCCGAGGTGATCTCGAACGTCTCCAAGCGCTCGCTCGGCGCGTTTCATCGCCGCCGGTACCGGCCGGACAACGTCGTCGTCGCGACGGCGGGGAGCGTCGACCACGAGCGGCTCGTCAGCCTGGTCGAGCGCCTGCGCGCGAAGGCCGGCGCGCACTCGTCGGGAAGGCCGTCCGCGCGGGCCCCCTTCGTGGCCGCGCCGGCGCCGTCGCTCGTGTTTCTCTCGAAGCCGACGGAGCAGTACCACGTCTGCCTCTCGGCGCCCGGCATCGCGCGCTCCGACCGCCGGCGCTTCACCGCCTCCATCCTCGACAGCGTGCTCGGGGGCTCGGCCTCCTCGCGGCTCTTCCAGGAGATTCGGGAGCAGCGCGGCCTCGCCTACGCGGTCTACACGTTCTCCTCCCAGTACGCGGACACGGGTCAGATCGGCGTCTACGTGGGGACGCGGGAGGAGAACCTCGCCGAGTGCCTCCGCATCGTCGCGGAGCAGATCTCCCAGATCGCGACGGACGGGCCGCGGACGGACGAGCTCGAGCGAGCGAAGGAAAACCTGAAGGGCAGGATCATGCTCTCCATGGAGGCCACGTCGAATCGGATGAGCCGTCTTGGGAAGTCGCTGATCACGGACAGCGAGCTCCTCGACCTCGACCGCATCCTGGCCGAGATCGAGGCCGTCGACGTGGAGGCCGTCGCCCAGCTGGCCGAGGTCGTCCTCCCCGCGGAGGCGTTGTCCGTGGCCGCGATCGGCCCGAGCGAGGAGCGCCTGCTCGACGCCGTCGAGCCGGTCTGCCCGGGGCTCGTGGAGCGCGCCGCGGCGTGAGAGTCCTGCTGCTCGGCGCAGGGGGCAGAGTCGGCACCGTGCTGGCCCCTCGCCTGGCGGCCGCCGGTCACACGGTGACTCCGGCCACGCGGGGCGACGACTGGGATCCGTCGGGGCAGGACGCCGCGGTGGACTTCACCGAGCCGGTCGCCGTGCGCCGCAACGTCGAGCGCTGCCTGGCTGCGGCGGTTCCGACGGTCGTGGGGACGACCGGGCTAGGCCCGGACGACTTCGCCGCCTTCGACGCGCGTGCGCGCGAGAACGAGGTCGCGTGCTTCGTGGCGCCCAACTTCGCGCTCGGCGCCGTCCTCATGATGCGCTTCGCCGCCGAGGCCGGTCGTCACCTGCCGCGCGCCGAGATCGTCGAGCTCCACGACGAGGCGAAGCTCGACGCGCCCTCCGGGACGGCGCGGGCGACTGCCGATCTCCTTCCCGGCGACGTGCCGATCCACTCGGTTCGCCTTCCTGGCCTGGTCGCGCACCAAGAGGTGCTCTTCGGCGGGGAGGGCCAGCTCCTGACGATCCGTCACGACGCCTACTCGCGGGAGGCCTTCGCCCCCGGCGTGCTCCTGGCGCTCGAGCGGCTGCCGACCCTCCCACCGGGCGTCACCGTGGGCCTGGACAGCCTTCTGTAGGAGCTAGGCCGAACGGCGAGTACAATCCGACCGGTGCTCGGCGAGGTCCTGACAGCCGTCGTCACGCCCTTCCGCGCGGACGGATCTGTCGACCTGGAGGCGTTCCGGCGCGTCTGCACCCACCTCGTGGAGACCGGCTCGGACGGGGTCGTCGTCGCCGGCACGACCGGCGAGGCGCCGACTCTGGACGACGACGAGCGGCTCTCGCTCTTCGCGGCTGCCGTTGAGGCCGTAGGCGATCGCGCGACCGTCATCGCCGGCACGGGCACGTACTCGACCGCGCACTCGGTGCACCTGACCGGCCAGGCCCACGAGCTCGGCGTGGACGGCTTCCTCGTCGTCACGCCGTACTACTCGAAGCCTCCGGTTGCGGGGATCGTGGCCCATTTCCGGGCGATCGCGGACGCCACTGACCGCCCGATCGTGGTCTACAACATCCCACAGCGCGTGGTCGCTCAACCTCGAGCCCGAGACGCTGGCCCAGCTCGCCGAGATCCCGAACGTCACCGCGGTCAAGCAGGCCACGACGGATCCGGGCCAGGCACGCCGCATCCTCGAGGAGACGGAGCTCTCGCTCTATGCGGGCAACGACGACCTCCTGCTGCCGTTCCTCGAGCTCGGAGGCGTCGGCGGGATCCTCGTCTACACCCATCTCGTGGGGCCGCGCGTGCGCGAGCTCGTGACGCGCTTCAAGGACGGCGACGTCGAAGGCGCCCGCATGATCGACGCCGAGCTTCGGCCCGTGATCGAGGCGCTCGCGGTCACGACGAACCCCATCCCGGTGAAGGCCGCGCTCGCCATGGTCGGTCACGACGTCGGCGGCCTGCGGCTCCCGCTCGTGGAGGCCTCCGACGAGGCGAAGACCGCGATCCGGGAGACGCTCGAGCGCGTCGGGCTAGTGCAGCTCGAGACCGCGCGTTAGATACTTCAGGCCCGAGTCGACGTTCAGCGTCGCCACACGCGCCTCCGGCCCGAGCCGCTCGGCGAGCTCGAGGGCGACGACGATGTTCGCCCCGGTCGAGGGCCCGCACAGCAGCCCTTCGACGCGTGCGGCGCGCTCGGCCATCGCGAAGGCCTCGGCCTCCGGGACGGCGAAGACCTCGTCGAAGTCCTCGCGCGAGAGCAGCGGCGGCCAGAACCCGACGCCCCCTCCCTCGATGTGGTGCGTGCCCGCCGGCCCCCCGGAGATCACCGGCGACTCGGCCGGCTCGACCACCGCCCGGTGGACGTCGGGCACCGCCTCCCGGAGCGCCCGGGTGACGCCGAGGAAGCAACCGGCGGTGCCCACGTAGCAGCAGAAGGCGTCGAGCTCTCCGTCGAGCTGCTCGACCAGCTCGGCACCCAGCTCCTCGTAGCCCACGATCATGTCCTCGTTCCGGAACTGGTCGGTGGCGTAGCCGTCGACCTCCTCGACGACCTCGGCCGCGCGGTCGACGAGCCGCGGGATCAGATCCGCTGTGATCCCCTCGGGACTGGGGACGACGTCGAGCTCGGCGCCGAAGGCGCTCATCGTCTGCAGCTTCTCGGGAGCGAACGCGTCCGAGGTGACGATCCGGAGGGGGTAGCCCTTGACCGCGCACACGAACGCGAGCGAGGAGCCGGTGCTCCCGCCCGTGTACTCGACGACTGTCTGACCGGGCGCCAGCCGCCCCGACCGCTCGGCGCCCTCGATCATGGCAAGCGCCATCCGATCCTTGTATGAGCCCGTCGGGTTGCTGGACTCGAGCTTGAGCCAGACCTCGCCGCGCCGTGCGCCAGCCAGGCGCTCGAGGCGCACGACCGGCGTCCCGCCGATTGCTCCGAGCAGCGCCGGTCGCGCCTCGCCTGCACCCATGCCGCCACCGTAGCGAACCAGGCCGAGCTCGGAAGTACACTTCGGCGGATGTCCGCGAGCACCCGGATCATCCCGCTCGGCGGCCTGGGCGAGGTGGGGAAGAACATGACCGTCGTCGAGTGCGACGAGGGCCTGGTCGTGATCGACGCCGGTCTGTCCTTCCCCCGGGACGAGCACCTCGGCGTCGACCTCGTCCTTCCCGACTTCGACTACCTCCGCACCCGCCAGGGCGACATCCGGGCGGTCATCCTCACCCACGGGCACGAGGATCACGTCGGCGCCCTTCCGTACCTCCTGCGCGAGGTCGAGGTCCCGGAGGTCTGGGCGACCCGGCTCACTCTAGGCCTCGTCAAGTCGAAGCTCGATGAGCACGGGCTCCTGCGTGGGGCCGAGCTGGTCGAGATCGAGCCCGAGAAGGGCGCGACGCAGATCGGCCCGTACGAGACCGAGTTCGTCCGCATGGCGCACTCGATCCCCGACGCCGTCGCAGCGGCGCTGTCCACGCCCGGGGGCCTAGTCGTGGTCACCGGCGACTACAAGATCGACCACACGCCGGTGGACGGCTTCCGCACCGATCTGGGCAAGCTCGCCGAGCTCGGGAACCGCGGCGTCGACCTGCTGCTCGGCGACTCGACCAACGCCGAGCGGCCGGGCGTGACCGAGTCGGAGCGGACGGTAGGGGAGGTCTTCCGGCACCTGATTCCCCAGCGCGAAGGGCGCGTCCTCGTCGCCTCGTTCGCCTCCAACATCCACCGGGTTCAGCAGGCGATCGACGTCGCGGGCGAGGCCGGCCGCCGGGTGTGCCTCGTGGGCCGCTCGCTGCGGAAGAATGTGAACATCGCGCGCAACCTCGGCTACCTCGACGTGCGCGACGAGCTTCTCGTCAAGCCCGACGAGCTCGACCTCCTGCGGCCGCACGAGACGATGATCCTCTGCACGGGCAGCCAGGGCGAGCCGATGTCGGCGCTCACGCGCATGGCCTACCACGATCACCCGCACGTGGCGATCGAGGAGGGCGACACCGTGATCATCTCGGCCAAGCCGGTGCCGGGGAACGAGCTGCGCGTGCACGACACGATCAACCGCCTCGCCAAGTCCGGGGCCGAGGTGCTGCACCAGGAGATCGCCCCGGTGCACGTCTCCGGCCACGGGAACGCCGAGGAGATCCGCACGATCATCGCACTGCTCCGGCCGCACAACGTCATGCCCGTCCACGGCGAGTTCCGCATGCTGGCCGCGCAAGCGCGCCTCGCGCGTGACGCGGGCGTGCCGTCGGACCGGATCGTCCTGGCGGAGAACGGCTCCGTGGTCGAGCTCCGAAGCGGCATCGCCCGGCTCACCGACCAGCTCGACGTCGGCAGCACGTTCGTCGACGGCCTGGGGGTCGGCGACGTCCAGGACGTCGCGCTCCGCGACCGCCGCCACCTCTCCGAGGACGGCGTCCTGATCGTCGTGGCCACGGTGGGCTCGCAAAACGGCGAGATCGCCCCGCCGGAGGTCATCTCCCGCGGCTTCGCCGAGACCGACTCGCTGCTCGAGGAGGCAAAGCTCGAAGCCGAGCGGACGGTCGAGGAGTGCCTGCGACAGGACGTGCGGGAGCTGAAGCTGCTGCAGGAGCACATCCACGACAACGTGGGCAAGCTCGTCGCGGAGCGCACCGGCCGCCGGCCGATGATTCTCCCGGTCGTCGTCGAGGTCTAGCTTCTCAGCCCCTCGGCCCAGCGGAAGCCGAGAGCGCTCGGCTGCGGCTCGAGCGGGCTCGTCGGCAGGCCCGGCGGTGGGTCGAGGCGGTGGATGTTGAAGGCTGCCGGCGCGACGTCGTTGGGCGTCGTCGGGTGGAAGAGCGAGGCCAGGTACTGGATCTGGCCGCGGCCCGGGCCGAGCTCCCACTGCCCGCCGCCGTAGATCGCGATCCCGTGGTCGGCGCAGTAGTCGTAGCCGTCGAAAAGGCGCTTGACGCTGCCGAAGCGCGACGGCTTGAAGTTGATCGTCCGAGGCGGGAAGGGAAGCCCGGCGATGTCGGCGACCGAGTGGATGGGCGCGTCCCAAGTGATCCGGTCGCGGTACGGCCCGAGGACCTGGTCGGTTCGCTCGTTCAGGTCGGGGTCCTCGATCCACGCCGTCGGGAACCCCTCGGCGACCATTCGGTAGAGCCCCGGGTCGCCTGCCTGGTCGACGGGCGTCCCCTTGTACGCGCCCTTGAGATCGACGGTGTCGACGGCGCCCGTCTCGCCCAGCTTGGCGACGAGGGTCTGGTCCCACTCGTCCGTCGGGTCGAGCTTGAAGCGGAGCGCGGGGTAGCGCTCGAGCAAGAGCGGGACTGGATCGGCCGCGGGCGGTTTCTCGATGCGGAGCGAGACGACGAAGTTGACCGGTCGAGGCTCGCGGCCGACCGCCTCGCCGAGGGAGAGCCCGGCCTGGCGGAGGGCGAGATCGAGCGCGGCGCTCTCGAACGCCCAGCGTCGATAGTCGAGGAAGGCCCTCATGCCTGGCTCAGAGGGGAAGAGAGCGAGCCCGTCGAGAAGCTGCGAGAAGCTGTCGAGCGTATGGCTGCCCGCGAGTGGGAAGGTCGGCCCTGCCGCCTGGAGAGCGAGCTGGTCCTCCCCTGAGTAGGTGACGTCCTCGCCGACGCCCTCGTGGTCGCCGCCTTCCAGGTGGATCACCGTCGTGAGACGCGTGAAGTCGTGGGAGGCCTGCACCTCCAAGGGGTCGAGCCGGTACGACTCGATCTCGAGCGGCAGCTCGCGGACGCCGTCGTAGGTCGCCATCCCCCGGGAACGGTACGTGTTCGGTCCCAGTTGGTGTACTAGTTAGTGGGATGACCCAGACGAATCGCAGCGGCTGGCAGGAGCTGATGGGCTCCTACGGGGTGAGCGACGCGACCACGGCCCGGCTAATCCGCTCGCTCGCGGCGAGCGAGGTGGCGGGGCTCGCCTTCTGCCGGCTGCTGGAACGCTGGGCGCGGGGCGAGCCCGAGCCCTGCACGCCCGAGGGGCGCCAGGCCGCGCTCCGCCGTGCCGCCGAGCGGGCGGAGACCGCGCTGGCGGGCCTGGAGCAGCCGCTCGGTCGCTACCTGCTCGAGCTGGAGCCGCAGGGAGCCGAAGGCCGATCGTGGTACGGGGAGCCCGGGCCGGGCGAGGTCGTCACCTGGGACGCCGTGCTCAAGCGGGCCGGCGTCGTCGCCGCGCCGCACCGAGTGGCTCACGCGTACCTCGAGCTCGCCGTGCTCGTCCGGGCCCTTCAGGGCCTCGCCGACTCGGCTCGGATCGAGTCGGCGCCCAACCGCGACTCGCTGTGGGCCGGACTCTTCGACCTCCGCGAGAACCTCCTCGACGGCGCCCTCGACGACCTGCGCGCGCTTGCCGCCTAGGTAGTGCTGAGTGCCCCTCCAGGCAGTGCAGCCTGCTCCTGCCCCGCGACCACGCGGTGCCAGCGTCCACCCTCGCCTCGGTCGAGTGCGACCCTCGCTTGGTGCTCGCGACGCAGAATCTAGGCTGAACTACCTGAATGGCCACTAGCGTCTGCGTCGTCGGGTCGATCAACCTCGACCTCGTCGCCACCGTTTCGCACTTGCCGCGGCCGGGCGAGACGCTCACGGGCGCCGAGCTCGACCACGTCCCGGGCGGGAAGGGCGCGAACCAGGCGGTGGCCGCCGCCCGACTCGGCGCCGAAGTCCGCTTCGTCGGGGCCGTCGGCGACGACGACTTCGGTCGAGCGGCGACGTCCGAGCTGCGCGCCGCCGACGTCGACCTCTCCGGTCTTCAGATCGCCGGCACGCCGACCGGGATCGCGCTCATCCTCGTCGACGAGGCGGGAGAGAACCAGATCGTCGTCGTCCCCGGCGCGAACCACGCGCTCGACCCGGTGGGAATCGAGCCGGGGAAGCCCGATGCTCTCGTCTGCCAGCTCGAGATCCTCGACGAGCCGATCGAGGCCGCGCTCCGGCAGACGGATGCCTTCTTCTGTCTGAACGCCGCACCCGCGCGGCCGGTGCCTGGAGCGATCCTCGAGCGGGCGGATCTGATCGTGGCCAACTCGCTCGAGCTGGAGGCGCTCGGGTCGAGCCCGATGGCAGCGCTCTTCGCGCTCACGCTCGGCGCCGAGGGCGCGCTCCTCCTCGAGGACGGGGTCGAGGTGGCTCGCGCGACGCCGCCGCCTGTCGAGGCTGTGGACGGGACGGCGGCCGGCGACGCCTTCACCGCCTGCCTCGTCGTCTCCCTGCTCGAAGGGCGTGACCGAGACGAGGCGCTCGGACGCGCCTGCGCCGCGGGAGCGATCGCCGCCTCTCGCGCCGGTGCGCAGCCGTCGCTGCCCACTGCGCAGGAGGTAGAGGCGATACTGGCTCCGTGACGACGCCCGTCCTGCTCGACTGCGACCCCGGCCACGACGACGCGATCGCGCTCCTGCTCGCGCTCGCCAGCCCGGAGCTCGACCTTCTGGGCGTCACGACGGTCGCCGGGAACCAGACGCTCGAGAAAACGACGGCGAACGCGCTCCGCGTGCTCGAACTCGCGGGCAGGAGCGACGTGCCGGTGGCGGCCGGCGCCGACCGGCCGCTCGCCCGCGAGCTCTTCATCGCGGACTACGTGCACGGCGAATCGGGGCTCGACGGGCCCGAGCTCCCCGAGCCCCGGGCCGAGCCCGTCGACCAGCATGCGGTCGACTTCCTCGCCGAGCGCATCCTCGGGTCTCCTCGCCCGGTCACGCTTGTCCCGGTCGGGCCGCTCACGAACCTCGCCCTCCTCCTGGCCTGCTACCCGGGCGCCGCGGAGAACGTCGAGCGGGTCGTGGTCATGGGCGGCGCTATCGCCGAAGGGAATGTGACGCCGGCGGCCGAGTTCAACATCTACGTCGATCCCGAAGCTGCGTGGCGCGTCTTCCACAGCGGCCTGCCGGTGACGATGATCGGCCTTGACGTCACGCACCGGGCGTTGATGACCGACGCGCACGCCGAGCGTCTGCGCTCGGCCGGAGCGAGCGGGCGGCTGGTCGCCGAGCTCTACGACTTCTTCGTCCAGTACCACCGGCGGACGTACCGCACGGAGGGGGCGCCGATCCACGACGCTGTCGCGGTAGCCCACGTGCTCCGGCCCGGGATCGTCGAGACGCTTCACCTCCGCGTCGACGTCGACCGCGAGTCGCGCCTCTGCCGCGGACGGACGGTCGTGGATCTCTGGCACCGGACCGGGGAGGAGCCGAATGTGGACGTCGGCGTGGGCATCGACGCCGACGCTTTCCTCGAGCTGCTCTGCGAGCGGGTCGCCTCGCTGGCCTAAAGCCGGTGAAGGAGCGGCCCGGCGGGCCGCGAAACAGGCCTGAGCATGGCGCCGAAGAAGCGTCCGTCTCGGGTTCGCCCGAAGTCGCCAGCCCGCGTGCGCAAGCACAAGCGCGCGCGGCGCCAGGGCGCGCGCGGAAACCGCGATCTCATCGGCCTCGGCCTCCTCGCCGCGGGTCTGTTCCTGGCCGTGGTCACCTGGCTCGAAGGGAACGGCGGCATCGTTGGCGCGACCATTGCCGACGGGCTCGACACGCTCTTCGGCACCGCGCGGATCGGCGTCCCCATCGTGTTTCTCGTGCTCGGCGCGCTCATGATCGCCCGAGCCTCGCTCGTGGATGTCCGGCCGTTCCGCACCGGCCTCGCGCTCCTCTGCGTCGGCGTGCTGGTGCTGCTCGGGGCGGAGGAGGGCGGCGCGTTTGGCAGCGGCTCGGATGCCCTCTTCGGCCGCCTGGTCGGAGGAACGGGAACCTTCATTCTCGGGCTCTTCCTCGTCTGGGGCGGCGCGCTCCTGCTGACGGGCGCCTCCCTCGGCGCCCTCCTGCGCCGCTCCGCGGACCTCGCCCGCGACACCGCCGGTGTCGCACGGCGCACCGTCACGTCCGTCCGGGCGCCGTCTCGGGACGACCTGCCCTGGGGTCAGACCCTCGACCAGGCCTCGAACGGCCACGAACGGCAGCGGCCGCCCGTCGACGGGGAGGAGGCCTATCCTGACGTGGTCGGCGACGCGCCTCCGCAGCAGGCGGTGCTGGTCGACCAGCTCGAGCCGATGGAGCCGGAGCTCGCGCTCGAGACCGACGACGTCCCTGAGCCGCCAAGCCTCTTCGACCCGGAGACGAGCGAGCACCACGACTATCGCCTCCCGGACGCGGGCGTGCTCCGCCGCTCGCGACCGCATGACGGCCAGCCGGGCGCGGCCGCCGAGCGCACGGCCGAGGCTCTCCTCCAAGCCCTCGGCCACTTCGGCATCGACGCGACACTCGTCGGCCAGGTGGTCGGGCCCCGGGTCACGCGCTACGAGCTCCAGCTCGCGCCGGGGACGAAGGTCGGCAAGGTGGCGGCGCTCAAGGACGACCTCGCCTACGCGCTGGCGACAACCGAGATCCGCATCCTGGCGCCTATCCCCGGCAAGCAGGCAGTGGGCGTCGAGGTCCCCAACCTCTCCCCGAACATCGTCACGCTCGGGGACATCTTCGACGAGCTCCCCTCGGCGGCCAGCCCCCTCTCGGTCTGGCTCGGCAAGGACATCTCGGGCGCCTCGGTCCACGCCGACCTTGCCCGCATGCCGCACATCCTGATCGCCGGCACCACCGGCTCAGGGAAATCCGGCTGCATCAACACCATGCTCTGCTCCATCCTCCTGCGCGCCACTCCCGACGACGTGCGCATGATCCTCGTCGATCCGAAGCGCGTGGAGCTTGGGCTCTATGAGTCGATCCCGCACCTGCTGACGCCGGTCGTCTCCAGCCCCAAGCAGGCTGCGGCCGTGCTGGCGAACGTCCTCGCGGAGATGGAGCGGCGCTACGAGCGCATGAGCCTGGCGCGCGCGCGGAACCTCCAGGAGCTGAACCGAGCCCTGCGCAAGCGCGGAGATACCCAGCTGCCGTACCTGCTGGTCGTCATCGACGAGCTCGCCGACCTGATGATGGTCTCGCCGCAGGAGGTCGAGGACGCCGTCATCCGGCTTGCGCAGAAGTCGCGCGCAGTGGGCATCCACCTGGTCCTCGCCACGCAGCGGCCGTCGGTGGACGTCATCACCGGGATGATCAAGGCAAACGTCCCCTCGCGGATCGCGTTCGCGGTCTCGAGCCAGACCGACAGCCGCGTCATCCTCGACACCTCCGGGGCCGAGAGCCTGCTCGGGCAGGGCGACATGCTCTTCAAGCCGCTCGGGACGTCGCGCCTCCAGCGCGTCCAGGGCGCGTACGTGAGCGAGGAGGAGATCGCCCTCGTCGTCGAGCAATGCCGGAGCCAGCGCCAGCAGGACCTGGACGAGTCGCTGCTCGAGCTCCCCGAGAGCGCCCGCGCCGCCGAGGGCGACGAGGACTTCGACCCGGACGAGGACCCGCTCCTCGACAAGGCGATCGAGATCGTGGTGCAGACCCAGACGGCCTCGGTCTCACTCCTCCAGCGCCGTCTGCGGGTCGGCTATACCCGCGCGGGCAGGTTGGTGGACATGCTGGAGCGACGCGGGATCATCTCCGGGTACGAGGGCTCGAAGCCGAGACGGGTGCTCGTCGACGAGGCCGAGCTCGACGGGGTCTTCCAGGAAGCTCACTCCTAACGAACCCCCCGCCCGCACGTCCTAGAAATGGAATCGCCGGAGGGGTAGCATCCTGCGATCCCACTCGACGGCATGGGCGAAGGAGGAGGTTCCGTGAACGTAAGGAGAAAGCTTCCGTGGCTCCTGGTGCTCGTCACGCTCGCGCTCGTACTCGCGGCCGGATGCGGCGGCGACGACGACGAGACGACGACGCCCGCAGGCACGGGCGAGACCGACACGGCGGCTGAAGAGGCCATCAGCGTCGGCATGGTGAGCGACACAGGCGGTCTCGACGACCGCGGGTTCAACGAGTTCTCGATCGCCGGCTTCGAGCGCGCGCAGAGCGAGCTCGGCGTCGAGGGCCGCGTCTACGTCTCCGAGTCGGGCGACGACTATCTGCCGAACCTGACGGCTGCGGTCGACGACGGGCACGACCTCGTGGTCGCGATCGGCTTCCTCATCCAGCCGTCCGTGGTGGAGGTGGCGACCGAGGCGACCGACGTCAACTTCGCCGGCGTCGACCAGTTCTACGGCGAGGAGCCGGATTGCGGTGGAGCAGACCAGTCGCCCTGCGTCATGCCGAACGTTGTCGGACTCCAGTTTCCGTCGGAGGAGGCGGGCTACCTCGCAGGCATCGTCGCCGCCATGATGTCGGAGTCCGGGACCGTGTCCACGGTAGGCGGCATCAAGATCCCGCCGGTGGACAACTGGATCGCCGGCTTCCGCCAGGGCGCCATGGACACAAACCCTGACATCAAGCTCCTGAACGCGTACTCGCAGGACTTCGTCGACGCGGCGAAATGCAAGGAGATCGCGCTCGACCAGATCTCCCAGGGCTCCGACGTCGTCTTCCAGGTGGCGGGACAGTGCGGTCTCGGCGCTCTTGACGCCGCCTGCCAGGAAGGGGTCTACGCCATCGGCGTGGACGCCGACCAGTCGTTCGCGGGCGACTGCGTGATCACGAGCGCGCTCAAGCCGCTCGAACTCGCGGTCTTCGAGACGATCAAGTCGGCCCAGGACGGCACCTTCGAGGGCGGGACGAACCGGTTCTTCGGGATCGAGGAGTTCCCCGACGCGGAGCTGCTCGCGCCGTTCAGTCCCGACGTCCCGGCAGATGTCCAGACGGCAGTGGACGAGGCAACCCAGCAGATGATCAGCGGGGAGATCGACCCGCCGTTCGAAGTCGAATAGCCAACCTCGACAAGGGGCGGGCTCAGGCCCGCCCCTTACGTCTTCGCCCATGGCGGATTCGCCCCTTCTCGAGCTGAAAAGCATCACGAAGCGGTTCCCGGGTGTCGTCGCGAACGACCACGTGGACTTCGACCTCGCGCCGGGCGAGGTGCACGCGCTCCTCGGCGAGAACGGCGCCGGCAAGTCCACGCTGATGAACATCCTCTACGGGCTCTACCACCCGGACGAGGGTGAGATCCGCCTGCGTGGCGAGCGGGTTCGGATCGACTCCCCGCGGGCCGCGATCGACGCCGGCATCGGCATGGTGCACCAGCACTTCATGCTCATCCCGGTCATGACCGTCGCCGAGAACATCGTGCTCGGCGTCGAGCCGCACACCGGGCCGTTTCTCGACCTCGACGCCGCCGACGAGGAGGTGCGGGAGATCTCGGCGCGCTTCGGGCTAGCAGTCCGCCCCGAGGCGCCCATCGAGTCGATCTCCGTGGGGATGCAACAGCGCGTGGAGATCCTGAAGGCGCTCTTCCGCGGCGCCGAGATCCTCATCCTGGACGAGCCGACCGCGGTGCTGACGCCGCAGGAGGCGGAAGAGCTCTTCCAGATCATTCGTTCGCTCCAGTCCGAGGGCAAGTCCATCATCTTCATCAGCCACAAGCTGGGCGAGGTCCTCGCCATCGCCGATCGCATCACCGTCCTCCGCCGTGGGAAGACGATCGAGACCGTCCCGCGCGAGGGCGCCACCGAGGGGAGCCTCGCCCGCCTGATGGTGGGGCGCGAGGTGCTCCTCCGGGTCGAGAAGAAGCCGGCCGAACCCGGTCAGGCACTCTTGAGAGTCGAGGATCTCCGCGTACTCGAAGACCGCGGCCTCGAGTGTATCCGCGGCATCTCCTTCGAGGTGCGGGCCGGCGAGATCGTCGGCATCGCGGGCGTCGACGGGAACGGCCAGTCAGAGCTCGTCGAGGCTCTCACGGGCCTCCGCAAGCCGCAGTCCGGACGCATCATCGCCGGCGGGGAAGACGTCACCGACGAGACCGCTCGCCAGTGCTTCGACGCGGGCCTGGGGCACATCCCGGAAGACCGCCAGCGGCGAGGGCTCGTCCTCGACTTCTCGCTCGCCGAGAACATCGCGCTGCACGACTTCCGCAAGGAGCCGGACTCGAAGTGGGGCTGGCTCTTCCCCAGGCGGCTCGTCGCGAAAGCGAAGGAGCTCCTGAGAGAGTTCGACGTCAGGGGAGGCGGCCCGCACACGCTCGCTGCGGCCCTCTCGGGCGGCAACCAGCAGAAGGTCGTCATCGCGCGCGAGGTCTCGCGCGACCCGAGCGTCCTCGTCGCGGCCCAACCCACGCGTGGGCTGGACGTCGGCGCGATCGAGTTCGTGCACCGGCGCCTCGTCACCGAGCAGGAGGAGGGTCGCGGGGTGCTGCTCGTCTCGTTCGAGCTCGACGAGATCCTCTCGCTCTCCGACCGCATCCTGGTGCTCTACGAGGGTCGGATCGTGGCCGAGTACGGACGCGACGTCTCCGAGGAGGAGCTCGGGATCGCCATGACCGGCGGACGAGTCGAAGCCGCCTGATGGCCTACGAGCCCCGGACGTCGGTGACGGAGGGCGTGAGCGCGTGGTTCTCGTCGCGCATCGGCGGGATCCTCATCCCCATCGCCGCGACCCTGCTGGCGTTCCTGATCGGCGGCCTCGTCGTCCTGATCACGGGGAACAACCCCATCTCCGCGTACAAGGCGATCTTCGCCGGCACGGGTCTCAACTGGTTCTTCCCCTGGGTCACCGGCGAGGCGCGCGAGCAGGCCGCGAACGACCTCCAGCAGACGCTGATCCTGATGGCACCGCTCATTCTGACGGCGCTCGCGGTCGCCTTCGCGTTCCGCTGCGGCCTCTTCAACATCGGCGGCCAGGGCCAGTACTGGGTCGGGTTTAGCGCGGCGCTCTTCGTCGGATCGCACATGGAGGGGCTCTCGCGCCCGCTGCACGTCTTCCTCGCTCTCGCGGCCTCGATCGTCGCCGGCGCGATCTGGGGAGGGATCGCGGGCCTCCTCAAGGCCACCGTCGGGGCGCACGAGGTAATCACGACGATCATGCTCAACTGGATCGCGATCTTCGGCGGCACGTACTTATATGAGATAGGCGGGCCGCTCCAGGGGCCACAGGAATCGATCCCGCGGTCCGACGAGGTGTTCGAATCGGCGGAGTTGTGGCCGATCTGGGGCAGCCTGCCGTCGCTCCACGCGGGGATCTTCATTGCGCTCTTCGCCCTCGTGGTCTACGCGGTGATCCTGAACCGGACGACGCTCGGGTTCGAAGTCCGCGCTGTCGGTTTCAACCCCGAGGCCGCCCGCTACAGCGGCATCTCGGTGGCGAAGAACTACTTCCTGGCGATGGCCATCGCAGGGGCCTTCGCCGGGCTCGCGGGATCGGTCGACCTCCTCGGGTTCAAGTCCAGCGTGGACGTCGGCGACTACAGCACGAACTTCATCGCGTTCACGGGCATCGCGGTCGCCCTCCTGGGCCGGACGAGAGCCGTCGGCATCCTCTTCGCAGCCCTCCTCTTCGCCGCGCTCGAGGTCGGCACCTCGACCCGCCAGCTCGATCCCGAGGTCTTCGAGCCCGCGCTCGCGGTCGACCTCGCGACCATGATCCAGGCGCTCGTGATCTTCTTCGTCGGCGCCGAGCTCCTCATCGTCTACATCTGGCAGGCACGAACGCTCCTGCGCCGCGGCTCCGCGGCACAGCCGGAGGCGACGACGTGAGCACGCCGTCGCGCGCAGCGACGATCGGCGACGGGGTTCGCAAGCTCACCGAGCCGCGCACGATCGCGATTCTCGGCATCGCCTTCGGCATCCTCGCCTTCTGGTTCGCGCTGCCGCCCTGGACGTTTCGCTCCGCCGGGGCACCGATCGCGGCCGGGTTCGTTGCGCTCGCGTGCGGCGTAGCCGCCGTGCCGCGGGGAGAGCGCAAGCTCGGCTGGTGGGCGGTCGGCCTGGGCATCGCGGGCTCCCTCGGAGCGATCTGGCTCCAGACGAAGAACGCCGAGACCCTCGACAGCATCCTCACGACAGGAGTGCTCGCCGCGACCCTGCGCTTCGCGACGCCGCTCGCCTTTGCGGCGATGGGCGGGATCTTCTCGGAGCGCTCCGGCGTCGTGAACATCGGCCTCGAGGGCATGATGCTGATGGGCGCCTTCTTCGCCGTCTGGGGCTCCGTCTGGAGCGGAAGCTGGGTGGTGGGGCTCTTGATGGCGATGGTCTTCGGCGGGCTCCTCGCACTCGTCCACGCCTTCTTCTGCATTCATCTGCGCGCGGACCAGATCGTCAGCGGCTTCGCGGTCAACTTCCTCGCCCTCGGCCTGACGGGATTCCTCTACAGCTCCATCTACCCGGGGGGAATCGAGCAACAGGTCTCGCGCGTGCCGACCGTCAATCTTGGCTTCCTCGACGACATCCCCCTCATCGGCGACTTTTTGGACGGGGTCTTCGGCTCGCTCAACCTGCTCGTCTGGATCATGTTCGGGGTCGTCATCCTCACGTACGTGATCCTGTTCAAGACGCCCATCGGCCTGCGCATTCGCTCCGTCGGGGAGCATCCCCGGGCCGCCGACACGGTCGGCATCTCCGTCTACGGAGTCCGCTACGCGGCGGTCGTGTCCTCCGGGATGCTGGCAGCGCTCGGGGGTGCGTTCCTCTCGATCGGCTTCGTCGGCACGTTCACCGAGAACATGACAGCAGGACGCGGATACATCGCGCTCGCGGCAGTGATCTTCGGCAAGTGGCTTCCGGGCTGGGCCTTCGCGGCCACGCTCCTCTTCGGCTTCGGCTTCGCTCTCTCCATCCCGCTCCAGCGCGAGGCGGGCATCTCGGAGAACTTGATCTCCACGCTCCCGTACGTCCTCACGCTCGTCGCGCTCGTCGGCCTCGTCGGCCGCTCCATCCCGCCGGCCGCCGTCGGGCGCCCGTACGTCAAGGGGTAGGCTCCGCCCCCGTGCGGAACATGAAGGCCGTCTGGGCGCTGGTGACGGCCCTCCTAGCGCTCGCCGCGCTTGGCGGCGCGGTCTTCGCGGCGCGCTACTACGACGAGGTTCGCCTCACGGACGCGCTGATCGCCGTCCCGCTCGCGTTCGGCTTCTCGCTCGCGGCGGTGATCCTGGGCCGGCGCGCTCGCGCCGAGCACCAGCGAACCCTCGGGCGCAGCGGCAGCAGGCCGTTCGTCGGGCTCGTGCGCTTTCTCGCCGCGCTCGCGTTCGTCCTGGCGCTCACCGCGGCCCTGGCCCTCGCAGTCTTCGCGGTGCTCGTGCTCGTGTTCGAGTAGCGGCGCAGGCGGCATCGCTACAATCCGGGACTCGTGTTCGAGATCGGCAACAGCCTGCGCGAGGCTCGTTTGCGGCAGGGTCTCGAGATTCCCCGGATCGAGGCCGACACCAAGATCCGCGGGAAGTACCTCAGAGCCCTCGAAGAGGAGCAGTTCGACGTGCTCCCGGGCGACACGTACGTGAAGGGCTTCCTGCGCACGTACGCCGACTACCTCGGGCTCGATGGCCAGCTGTACATGGACGAGTACAACTCCCGCTTCGCGGCGGTAGAGGAAGTCCCCTTCGCGCAGTCGGCCACCCCCCGGAAGCGCCAGCGCCGGCGCGTGGAGTCGAACCTCGTCGTCGTCGCGCTCGCCGCGATCGTCGCGGTGACCGTGCTCGTCGTCGTCGGCCTGTCCGGCCTCGGCTCCGATTCCGGGGGCGAGGCGCCGCTCCCGGGAACGACTACCGACGGCACGACGACGACAGGCGAGGCCGGCGGCGACGACCGGCGGCGACACCGGTGGCGGTGAGGCGCAGGCACCTCGCGCACGCCTCGTGCTCACCGCCGCGCGGGGCGATTCGTACGTCCAGGTCCGCAACGGGGGCGTCAACGGCAAGCTGCTCTGGGAAGGGACGCTCGAAGAGGGTCAGTCGCAACGGTTCCTCAAGTACCGGCGCCTCTGGCTCGACCTCGACGATCCTCAGAATCTCGACGCCAGGCTGAACGGCCAGCCCGTGGACGATCTTCCGACGGAGGCGGCGGTCGTGCTCGTCACCACCAACGGCGTTCGCGTTCTTTCCACCGGGCTCTAGGTTGGCGCTCGGCCCGCGCGTCGTCGTGGTCCTCACGGGCAGCGAGCTCGCGCGCGGCGACAGGGCGGACGCGAACGGCGCCTTCCTCGCGCGTGAGTTGACAGCGCTCGGGCTCGAGCCGGCCCGGATCCTGATCGTCGGCGACGACCCGGTCGAGCTGGGGAACGCCGTGCGCGAGGGGCTCGAGGCCGAGATCTGTGTCCTCTCGGGCGGCCTCGGACCGACGCACGACGACCGCACGGTCGAGACGCTGGCGCTCGCCGCCGGGCGCGAGCTTCGCGTCGACGACGACCTCGCCCGCGAGATCGAGGCGGTGTCGCGGGCTGTCGCCGATCGGCTGGGGCGGCCGTACGCCGATTTCGCCGCGGGCGTCCGCAAGCAGGCGTCGCTCCCCGACGGGGGAATCTCCCTGGGGCTGGCCGGCACGGCGCCGGCCGTGCTCCTCGAGCGCGACGGCGGCCTCGTGGTGGCCCTTCCCGGGCCGCCCAACGAGCTGCGGCGGCTCTGGCCGCGGGTGGTCGAGTCGCAAGCGTTCCGCAGCGCGCTCGAGCTCGTCGAGACGCCACGTCACCGGATCCTCCGCTTCTTCGGGCCGAGCGAGTCGGCCGTCGCACGCGCCTTGGAGGAAGCGGGCGGGGACGGCGAGGGTCTCGAGGTGACCGTCTGCGCCCACGACCTCGAGATCCGGGTCGACCTCCTGACGCGCCCCGGAGGCGAGGAGCGTGCCTCCCGGCTCGAGGATGCTCTCCGCACGCGCTTCGCGGCCGATCTCTTCGCGGAGGACGAGCTGCCCGTCGCGGCGATCGTGGTCGAGCGCTGTCGGGCCCTCGGGCTGCGCCTCGCGACCGCCGAGTCGTGCACGGGCGGGCTTGTCGGCGCCCGCCTTACCGATGTCGCGGGCGCCAGCGACGTCTATGCGGGAGGCGTGATCGCGTACTCGAACGAGATCAAGCAGCGTCAGCTGGGGGTTTCGGCCGCAGTGCTCGAGCGCCACGGCGCCGTCTCGGCGGAGGCCGCGGAGGCGATGGCCGTCGGCGCGCGGGCCGAGCTCGGAGCCGACGTGGCGGTCGCCGTGACCGGGATCGCCGGACCGGACGGCGGAACGCAGGACAAGCCGGTAGGCCTCGTCTACATCGCGGTCGTCGCCCCGGACGGCAGCTCCACGGAGCGCTTTCTCTTCTCGGGCGATCGCGAGGCGGTGCGGGCCCGTGCCACCGCGCAATGCTCTCCACGCGCTCAGGCGGCTCCTGTGACGTCTTGGCACACACCTGAGTGAGCGCGGCCGGTAGCTTCGAGGGGGATGAGCGTCTTCGCCTCTTCGCCGCGCTCCCACTGCCCGCCTCGGCAGTCGATCAGCTCGTCGCCTGGCAGGCGGCGGAGCTCGCCGGCGCAGGCGAAGCGCGCCTCGTGCCTCCCGAGAACCTCCACCTCACCCTGGCCTTCCTCGGCTCGAGACCTGCCTCCGACGCCGACGGCGTCCTCCGCGTCCTGCGCGAAGCCGCGCGGTCGGCCGAGCGCCCGGCGCTCACGGTCTTGCGCTACCGCGAGACGCGGAGCGTCGGCATGGTCGTCTTCGAGGACGAGCACGGAAGCGCGGCGAGGCTCGCCGCGCGGGTGGGGGAAGGCCTCGAGCGCCTCGGCGTCTACAGGCGCGAGGCTCGCAGGTGGCTTCCGCACGTGACCGTCCTTCGCTTCCGCCGGCCGCCGGGCGCGCGGCCGGTGCTTCCGGCCCTCGGGCCGGTCAGTCCGTCCGAGGTGGCTCTCTATCATTCGGTGCTGCGGCCGACCGGGGCGCAGTACGAGATTCTCCAATCGGTTCCTCTGGGAGGTTGACGCCGTGACCGACTCCACACGCGAACATGCCCTCGACGCCGCGCTGAGCCAGATCGAGCGGCAGTACGGCAAGGGCTCGGTCATGAAGATGAGCGACCAGGCGCAGGTGGCCATCCCGTCCATTTCCACCGGCGCTCTTTCCTTGGACGTGGCCCTGGGCATCGGCGGCCTTCCGCGCGGGCGCGTCGCCGAGATCTTCGGCCCCGAGTCCTCGGGGAAGACGACGCTCGTCTACCACGTGATCGCGGAGGCGCAGCGGCGCGGCGGCATCTGCGCCTTCATCGACGCGGAGCATGCGATGGACCCGGCCTATTCCCGCCGGATCGGCGTGAACATCGACGACCTCCTCGTCTCGCAGCCCGACAACGGCGAGCAGGCGCTCGAGATCGCCGAGCTCCTCATCCGCAGCGGAGCGCTCGACGTCGTCGCGGTCGACTCGGTGGCGGCCCTCACCCCGAAGGCGGAGATCGAGGGCGAGATGGGAGACAGCCACGTCGGCCTGCAGGCACGGCTCATGAGCCAGGCGCTCCGCAAGCTCGCGGGGACCCTCAACCGGACGGGCACCGTCGCGCTCTTCACGAACCAGCTGCGCGAGAAGATCGGCGTCATGTTCGGCAGCCCGGAGACGACCCCCGGCGGACGCGCGCTCAAGTTCTACTCGTCGGTGCGCCTCGACATCAGGCGCATCGAGACCCTCAAGGAGGGCGTCGAGGCAATCGGGAACCGCGTCCGCGTCAAGGTGGTCAAGAACAAAGTCGCCCCGCCCTTCAAGCAGGCCGAGTTCGACGTCATCTACGGTGAGGGCATCTCTTGGGAGGGCAGCGTCCTCGACGTCGGCCTGGAGCGGAAGCTCGTGCAGAAGTCCGGCTCCTACTTCAGCTTCGCCGACGAGCGGCTCGGCCAGGGGCGCCAGAACGCCACCGCGTTCCTGCGAGAGCACCCGGACGTCACCGACGGCATCCTCCGCGCCGTCCAGGGCGAGCTCGGCCCCGATGCCGTCGTGTCGTCGCGTCTCCTCCCGATCGACGAGGGAGCGAAGGCCGCACACGCCGCGACCGCCGACGCCGAAGCGGAGAGGGAGGCCGAAGCCGAGAAGGCCGCATCGGCGGCCTGACCCGGCACGTGGGGGAGAGGCGTCCGACGCTGACGGCCGTCCGGCGGGCGCGCCCCGGCCGGGTCGAGCTGGAGGTCGACGGCGCCCGCTGGCGGGTCGTCCCGGACGAGGTAGCGCTTCGCTGCGGGCTCGCACCCGGAGTCGAGCTCGACCGTCCGCTCCTGCGCTCACTCGGCCGCGAGCTCCGGCGGGCGGAGGCGTTGAGCCTAGCCGTCAGGGCCCTGGCGCGCCGGGACGTCTCCGCAGGCCGTCTGAGAGAGAAGCTTCGGGCCCGCGGCGTTCGAGACGAAGCCGTCCGGGGCGTTGTCGCGGCCCTGACGAGCGCGGGCGTGGTCGACGATGCCAGGGCGGCGGAGGCACGCGCTAGCTCGCTCGCGGAGCGGGGCTGGGGTGACGCCGCCGTCGCGGCCCGCCTAGCCGGAGAAGGCTTCTGCACGCCCGACGTCCAGAGCGCGCTGGCGGCGCTTCGACCCGAGCGCGACCGCGCCGAGGCCCTGATCACCAGGTGCTCCGACCCGCGCGCGGCCTGGGCGCTCCTCGCCAGGCGCGGTTTCGAGGAGGCGACGGTCGAGGACGTGCTCGGCCTGCTGGACGCGGACCGCTGACGCGCGTTACCATGTCAGCACTTCAAGCATGAATTGCCTGCATCGGAACGGCTTTTTCGCCGAATCGGAAAACAGACGACTGGGACACTGAGCATGCACCACGACACGGCCCGCACCCTGGTGGGAGGGAGATCTCCGGCGGAGCGCTGATCCGCTGCGAGGCGTTCCTGCGGGACGCCGATTCACCGAAACCGCCGTTCCTACGGGCATGACCGTAGGAGCGAGCAATGGCAACTTCCATCGGCCTCCTGATCCTCGGGATCGCTCTCGGCGTGCTCGCGGGCGTCCTCGTCGGAACGCGCGTCTTCCTCTCCCGCCGCGCCTCCGCGGCCGAGGGCGAGCGCGAGCGGGTCACCGCCGAGGCCGTCCGCGCCGCCGAGGCGGTCCGTCGCGAGGCACAGGTCGAGGCGCGGGAGCAGGCGCTCAAGCTCAGGGCCGACGTCGACCAGGAGCTGAAGGACAAGCGTGCCGAGATCGCCAAGATCGAAGAGAGGGTCATCACCAAGGAGGAGGAGATCGACCGTAAGCTCACCGAGACGGAGCGTCGGGAGCAGGGCCTTCTCGACCGAGAGGGGCACCTGAAGCAGCTCCAGGAGGAGACGAAGGAGGCCAAGGACCAGCAGCTTCGCGAGCTCGAGCGGATCTCCGGCCTGACGGTCGAGGAGGCGAAGCGACAGGTGCTCGAGCGCTCGGAAGAGCTCGTCCGGCACGACCTTGCGCGCATGGTCCGGCAGCTCGAGGAGGAGGCGCGCGGAGACGCGAAGCGCCGGGCGAGGAATCTCGTCGCCGACGCCCTCCAGCGAGTCGCGGCGAGCCACGCGGCCGAGACGACGGTCTCGATCGTCGAGCTTCCCTCCGATGACATGAAGGGGCGGATCATCGGCCGCGAAGGACGGAATATCCGTGCCCTCGAGAACCTCACCGGCGTCGACTTCATCATCGACGACACGCCGCAGGCGGTCGTCCTCTCCTCCTTCGACGGCGTGCGCCGCGAAGTGGCCAAGCTCACTTTGGCCAAGCTCGTCGAGGACGGGCGCATCCACCCGTCCCGGATCGAGGAGATGTACTACCGCTCGAAGGCGGAGATCGACGACCACATCCGCCAGGCAGGCGAGCAGGCTGTGTTCGAGGCGAACTGCGGCAAGATGGACGAGGAGCTCGTCAAGGTCCTCGGCCGCCTTCGCTACCGCACCAGCTACGGCCAGAACATCCTCAAGCACTCGCTCGAGTGCGCCCACCTCGCAGGCGTGATGGCCGCCGAGCTAGGAGCGAGCGTGAAGACGGCGAAGCGAGCGGCGCTCCTCCACGACGTCGGCAAGGCCATGACGCACGAGGTCGAGGGGTCGCACGCAGCGATCTCCGCGCAGATGGCGAAGCGCTACGGCGAGTCCCAGCACGTCGTCCACGCAGTGGAGGCGCACCACTACGAGGTGCAGCCGCAAACGGTCGAGGCCGTGCTCGTCATCGCCGCCGACGCGATCTCGGCGTCACGCCCAGGCGCGCGGGGCGAGAGCCTCGAGCACTACATCAAGCGGCTCGAGAACCTGGAGAAGATCGCCTCCGAGAAGAAGGGCGTCGAGCGCGTCTACGCGCTCCAGGCAGGACGTGAGATTCGCGTAATGGTGAAGCCGACGGACATCGACGACGATGCCGCCGTTCTCCTCTCACTCGAGATCGCCCGGGAGATCGAGGAGCAGCTCGAGTACCCGGGACAGATCAAGGTGACGGTCATCCGCGAGAGCCGCGCCGTCGAGTTCGCCAAGTAGGCGGCTCGACGGCGCGGCCCGCGCTGTCACAGTTCGGGGGAGGAGGGCCGGATGAGAGGCAGAGATGGGAAGCCCGGGCCGATTCGGATGGGCGATGTAAAGGCCATGGCTCCGAGGGACAAGACGCTTCACGAGGCCGGTACATTGTCCCGATGCGTCGTTACCACGTGACCACTTTCGGGTGCCAGATGAACGCGCACGATTCCGAGCGGATCAAGGGTCTCCTGGAGTCGCTCGGGCTCGGCGAGGCGCTGTCGAAGGAGGAGGCCGACGTGCTCGTCTTCAACACCTGCACCGTGCGCGAGAAGCCCGACCGGCGCTTCGCCGCGCACCTTGCGCAGGCGGCGGCGCTGAAGCGGGCCGACCCCGAGCGCGTGATCGCCGTGGGAGGGTGCTACGCGGAGGCGCAGCGCGAGCGCATCTTCGAGCTCTATCCGTACGTGGATGTCGCGTTCGGCCCGGGGTCGATCCCGCACCTCGCCGAGTGGATCGGCGCAGGCGGCATGGGCGTCCCCCGAGGCAGCTTCGCCGATTGGCGGCACTTCGCCGGCGACCTGCCGGCGCGGCGCGAACGCGCCTTCCAGGCCTGGGTGCAGATCTCGATGGGCTGCAACTCCGTCTGCTCGTACTGCATCGTCCCCGCCGTCCGCGGCAAGGAGCAGAGCCGCAGGCCCGACGAGATCCTCGCCGAGGTGACGCGCCTGGCCAGCGACGGGGTCCGCGAGGTGACGCTCCTCGGCCAGAACGTCAATTCGTGGGGGAGGGATCTCCTTCCGGACGTCCGCACCGACTTCGGTGAGCTCCTGCGCGCCGTCGACGCGGTCGAAGGGATCGAGCGGATCCGCTTCACGAGCCCGCACCCCAAGGACTTCCGCGAGCCGGTAATCGCGGCCATTGCCGAGTGCGACGCCGTCTGCGAGCACACCCACCTGCCGCTTCAGTCCGGTTCGACGCGCGTCCTCAAGCGCATGAGGCGCACGTACAGCCGCGAGCGCTACCTGGCGCTCGCGGAGCGGCTCCGCACCGCGATTCCCGACCTCGCGCTCACGACCGACGTCATCGTCGGCTTCCCCGGAGAGACCGAGGACGACTTCCGCGAGACGCTCGAGGTCGTGGAACAAATGCGCTACGACGGCGCCTTCACCTTCGTCTACAGCCCGCGCGCCGGCACCGAGGCGGCGGCGATGGCCGGCCAGGTGCCCGAGGAGATCAAGCGCGAGCGGATCGAGCGCCTAGTCGCAGTCGTGCAGCGGATCGCGCGCGAACGGAACGAGGAGCGCATAGGCGGGGTGGAGGAGGTCCTGGTCGAGGGGCCGAGCCGGACCGATCCCGAGCTCCTACGCGGGCGCACGCGGCGCAACACGACCGTGAACTTCGAAGGCGAGGCCGGGCCGGGCGAGCTCATCCCCGTCCGAATCGAGTCGGCGACGTCGACGACCCTCGCCGGGACGGCCGCCAGCGTGCTCGCCGACACGGTCTCGTGACGTTGCGCGCGCCACGCGTGCACTTTTTCTCACTATGCTCGCAGCGGAGGGAGGCCCGCGGCCGGCCCCTCCGGCGGGATGGGACCTGAGCGTTCCGGGCGGGGGCGAGAGGGAGTCGTCCTCGCAGTCTTCGGACCGACGGCGTCCGGCAAGAGCGTGATCGCGGAGGCGCTCGCCGAGCGGATTCCCGGCGAGGTCGTCTCCGCCGACTCGATGCAGGCGTACCGCGGCCTGCCGATCCTGACGAACCAGCCGGCGCGCCCGACGCGCCTCGTGGGAATCTGGCCGCTCGACCACGAGGGCTCGGTCGGCGAGTACCAACGGCTCGCGCACGGCGCGGTCGACGAGATCCTCGCGGCCGGGAGGACTCCGGTCGTCGCGGGCGGAACCGGCCTCTACCTGCGCGCCGCGCTCGCCGAGCTCGACCTGCCGCCCGCGGCCCCGGCAGGGTCCCGCGAGCGTTGGGAGCGCGTTTACGACGAGGCAGGGCCGGAAGCCGCACACGCGCAGCTGGCCGGTCGGGACCCGCGCGCGGCCGCGGCTGTTCACCCCAACGACCGCCGTCGGATCGTCCGGGCCCTCGAGCTGGCGGAGGCGGGAGCCTCGCTGGCGCCCGAGGACAGTCGGCTCTGGAGCGGCGACACCCGCTGGCCGGTGCGCATCTTCGGCCTCGACGTCCCGGCGGAGACCCTCAACCGACGAATCGAGGAGCGCACGCGGGCGATGGTGGCGCGCGGCGTGGTGGACGAAGTGGCGCAGGCGCACGTGGGACCGCTCTCGTCCACGGCGCGACAGGTGATCGGGCTCGAGGAGTTCGCCGCCCTGGCGCCGGACGAGGCGATCGCCGCAGTGGCGCTCAAGACCAGGCAGTACGCCGCGTACCAGCGCAAGTGGCTTCGCCGTCTTCCCGGCGTTGTTAGCGTTCGGGCCGACCGTCCTCCGGACGTCGTCGCCGATGAGATTCTCGAAGTGGCACGGGCTGGGCAACGACTACCTGCTCGTCGAGCGGGCTGACGTCGGTCGACCGCTCGAGCCCGGTCTCGTCCGGCGCCTGTGCGACTACCACCTCGGGGTCGGCTCCGACGGCATCCTCGAGGTGCTGGCCGCCGACGGAGCGCGTGCCGAGATCGTGGTCTGGAATCCCGACGGCTCGACGGCGGAGCTCTCCGGGAACGGCACGCGCATCGCGGCCCGTTGGCTGGCCCGCCGAAGCGGCACTCGAGAGGTCGTCGTCGCGGTCGGGCCCCGGGAGGTCGTCGCCCGCCTGCGCGGCGGGCTTCAGGTCGAGACGGAGATGGGCCGCGTCGACGTGGGGGAGGTCGAGACGCTTGCCGTTGACGGCACCGAGGTCGAGTTCACTCCCGTCTCGGTCGGAAACCCGCACGCCGTGATCCGGCGCGATCCCAGTCGCGTCGAGCTCCAGCGTCTCGGGCCGCTCGTCGAGAACCACGCACGCTTCCCGGCCCGGACGAACGTCCAACTCGTGCACGTCGACTCCGCGAGCGAGGCGACGGTCGGCGTCTGGGAGCGCGGGGCGGGGGAGACGCTCTCCTCGGGCACGAGCGCCGTCGCGGTGGCGGGTGCGGCTGTCGTGAACGGCTGGTGCAGGAGCCCGGTCACGGTTCACCTCGCCGGCGGCGACATGCAGGTCGAGCTTGACGACGGCATGAACGCCCGCCTCACCGGCGCCGCCCAGGAGATCTGTACCGGCGAGGTCTCTCCGGAGCTGCTCGCGGAGGTGAAGTCGGGGTGAGGTTCGCACGCCGGCTCGATCAGGTGCCTCCCTACCTCTTTGCCGAGATCGAGCGGCGCCTCGAAGCGATGCGGGCCGAGGGCGTCGACGTGATCTCCCTCGGCATCGGCGACCCTGACATGCCGACGCCGCCGGTGGTCGTCGCAGCACTCCAACGCGCCGCAGAGCGGCCCGAGACGCACCGGTACCCGTCGAACCGCGGACTGGCGGCCTTCCGCGAGGCCGTTGCAGGCTTCTACGCAGACCGCTTCGGCGTCGAGCTCGACCCGGAGTCGGAGGTGATCCCAGTCCTCGGCGGCAAGGAAGCCGTGGCCCATGTCGCACTCGCCTGCCTGGACCCGAGAGACGTGGCCCTCGCGCCGGACCCCGGCTACCCCCCGTATACGTCGGGGCCCGTCTTCGCGGGAGCGGACGTCGAGTACCTGCCGCTCGCCGCTGCGAACGCCTTCATGCCCGACCTGGACGCAATCCCGCCGGAGACCGCGTCCAGAGCAAATCTCCTCTACTTCAACTACCCGAACAACCCGACCGGAGCGGTCGTCGCCGACGGCTTCTTCGAGCGTGCCACGTCTTTCGCTCGCGAGCATGGGCTCGTGGCGATCCACGATTCCGCCTACACCGAGATTGCGTTCGACGGCTACCGGCCGCCGAGCTTCCTGGCCACGCCGGGGGCGAAGGGCGTCGGGGCGGAGATCTTCTCGCTCTCCAAGGGCTGGAATATGACCGGCTGGCGAATCGGCTGGATCGCGGGCAACGCCGAGATCGTGGAGCGCTATCGGCAGCTCAAGACGAACCTCGACTCGGGCATGTTCGACGCGCTGCAGCTTGCCGCCGTCGCCGCGCTCACCGACGCGCGCGCATTTCCCCAGGAGATGTCCGAGGTCTACCGTCGCCGGCGCGACCTCATGATCGGGGCCCTCGGGATGATCGGCATCGACGCCGAGCCGCCGCTCGCGACTCCCTACCTCTGGATCCGCGTGCCCGAGGGCCATGACTCGGCCAGCTTCACCGAGCTCGTCCTCCAGCAGGCCGCCGTCATCGTCTCGCCCGGTCCCTCGTTCGGCTCCTCGGGCGAGGGCTACGTTCGCATCTCCCTCACCGTTCCGGACGATCGGCTCGAGGAGGCGGCGGGCCGGATCGCGTCTTCGCTGGAGCTCCTGACCGAATCCCGGGCATAATCGCCCTGTGACCCACCACCAGCCGGACCCCGCGCCCGGAGCCGAGCCCGAGCGCGGGTTCGTCGTCGCCGTGCTGGCCCCCGGGGTGGACGAGAGCGAGGAGCTGGGCGAGCTGCGCGAGCTCCTGCGCACCGCCGGCGTCTTGCCGGTCGGCGAGCTCGTCCAGCGTCGGCCAACCCCCGATCCGCGAACCTACGTCGGCAAGGGCAAGCTCGAGGAGCTGAAGCGGCTCGTACAGGACGCCGCCGCGGAGTCGCTGATCGTGGACGACGAGCTCGATCCCGGCCAGCAGCGTCGCTTGGAGGACGCGCTGAGCGCCCGCGTCGTCGACCGCACGCAGCTCATCCTCGACATCTTCGCCCAGCATGCGCGGAGTGCGGAGGGCAAGCTCCAGGTCGAGTTGGCGCAGCTCGAGTACAACCTCCCCCGCATGCGCGGCATGTGGCAGCACCTCGAGCGACTCGGCGGCGGGATCGGGACCCGGGGCCCCGGCGAGTCGCAGCTCGAGACCGACCGGCGCCTGGCGCGCCGCCGCGTCGGGCTACTCAAGCGGAGACTGCGCGAGCTGGAGCAGCGCCGAGCCGTGCAACGGAAGGCGCGCGAGCGCTCGGCCTCCCCGGTCGTCGCTCTCGCCGGCTACACGAATGCAGGAAAGTCGACGCTCCTGAACGCGCTGACGGACGCCCACGCATCCGTCGACGATCGACTGTTCGAGACGCTCGACCCGACCACCCGGGGCTTCGAGCACGACGGCCGGCGTTACCTCGTCACCGACACCGTGGGATTCATCCGCCGCCTGCCTCACCAGCTGGTGGAGGGGTTTGCGGCCACGCTGGAGGAGACCGTGTTCGCGGACCTCGTGCTCCACGTGGCGGACGCCTCGCTTCCCGACGAGCGCCTTGACGCCACCATCGCGGCGGTCGATTCGGTGCTCGCCGGAATCGGGGCGGACGACCTGCCGGTCGAGCTCGTCCTGAACAAGGTCGACCTGGTGGATCCCCTTCGCCGGCGGCGTTTGGGAAACCGATTTCCGGGCGCGCTCCAGATCTCGGCCCGAGCAGGCGAGGGGCTGCCCGCCCTGCGAGCGCACGTCGCCGGTCGCTTCGCGGATCGCTTCCGCCCTGTCCGACTGCTCGTCCCGTACGAGGACGGCCGGGTCCTCAAGGAGCTGTACGACCTGGGAGCGCCCATCGAGGAGCGGGTCGACCGTGCCGACGGCGTCCTCGTCCGCGCGCGCCTGCCCGAGCGCGAGCTGTCCCGCTACGCCCCGTACCTGATCGCGGAGGCGGACGGGCCGGCCGCCGAGGCACACGAGGCGTGATCGAGCTTCCCGTCGTCCGCCTGCGCGAGGAGGCCACGCTGCCCGGACGAGCGTACGCCGGGGACGCCGGGCTCGACCTCTCGACGTGCGAGCGCGTGCAGCTTTCCCCCGGCGAGCGCGCCGTCGTCCCCACGGGGCTCGCGGTCGCCATCCCGGAGGGCTTCGCCGGCTTCGTCCAGCCTCGCTCGGGGCTCGCAGCACGGCACGGGATCGCGGTCGTCAACTCGCCGGGGCTGATCGACGCCGGCTACCGCGGCGAGATCAACGTCGTCCTCCTGAACACCGATCGGGAGCAGACCTTCGTCGCCGAGCCCGGGGACCGCATCGCCCAGCTCGTCGTCATGCCCGTTCCCGAGCTCGAGCCGGTAGAGCTCGCTGCCCTGCCCGACAGCGAGCGTGGCATCAGGGGCTTCGGCTCCTCCCGGGCCTGAGCGATGGAGCCGCGCATCCGGGTGTCCGCCATCCTGCGGCGCGAGAGCCGAGTCCTCCTGGTACGACACGAGAAGCATGGACGCGAGTACTGGCTTCTGCCGGGTGGAGGCGTGAGCCCGGGGGAGACCTTGCTGGACGCCGTGAAGCGCGAGCTGGCGGAGGAGGTCGGACTCGACGAGGACTTCCCCCTCGAGGGCCCGGTCGCGCTCGCGGACTCGATCTCCCCGCCGGGGTGGCCTCCGAAGCACGTCGTCCACATCGTCTTCGCCGGCAACCTCGGCGACCGCTCGCTCGAAAGCGTGACCTCCGGGGACGAGGCAGTGAGGAACCACCGGCTCTTCGACGTCGAGGAGCTTGCGGAGCTGGCGCTCCACCCGCCGATCCAGCGCTTCCTCGCCCGCTGGCAGCCCGGCGACCCGACGGTGTATCTCGGCTCGCTCTGGGCACCCTGACGACACGGCTCGGGCGCCGGTCGCGCAGGTTTTCGCGCTAGAACCCCCGATGGGGGCCGCAGGTCCGGAGCGGGGGGCGGCGCCTGCTGTTCTCCCGGCCCTGCCGCGCGTTGGTGGCGCCGACGGGAGCGAGTCCCTCGAATGGGTGAATCTCGGCCCGCTCACTCGAACAGGGGAGGCTCTGGCTGAGGTTCGCGCCTAGCGTCGGGTGTGGGAATTGATCTGCGGCCCCGCGCCGTGCGCGGAGAAGGGAATCGAGAGGACTATGCGGCTCAAAGGCTCGTCGAAGGAAACCCGATCGAGCGCTCTCTGGGGCAAGCCCGCCAAGGGCGAGACTCGCTCGAGCGCTCTCTGGGGCAAGGGCGGTCGCGGCGTCATGCTGACGCTGCTCGTCGCCGTCCTCCTCGGCGCGCCCATTGCGGCCGGCGGGCAGCGATCCTCGCAGTCCCACGACATGGAAATTCGGGCGTACCTCTCGCCCGGCCTGCTCGAGAAGGCGCAGGCGGCCCCGAATCGCACGTTCGACGTCATCGTCGAGGGATCGCGCGGGGAGACCGCGGGCGAGGTGGCAAGCGACGTGCGCGCTGCACGCAGCTCCGCTCCCGGTAGGGGCGTCGGCGTGCGCGACCGCTTCCAGGCCGTCAGCGGCGTCGCGGCCCAGCTCACCGGCCGACAGATCCTCCGCCTCGCCCAGCGAACCGACGTCAGGGCGATCACGAGCGACGCTCCCGTCGTCCTGTCGGCGTCCGGCAGCACCCAGCGCTGGCCGTTCGTCGCCCGCTTCCAGCACCTCTGGAACACCCCTGCGGCCGCGAATGCCCCGGCGATCGCGATCGTGGACTCCGGGATCCAGGCCAACCGCGTGGGCGACTTCGGAGGCCGCGTGGTCGCCGAGGTGAACCTCGCCTCGATCGCGCCGAACTCTCCTGGTGACGGACGCGGCCACGGGACCTTCGTCGCAGCCATCGCGGCCGGCGAGCGGCCCTCTCGCTCTGGCGGCTCGCCCGGGTCCGACATCGTCTCCATCGACGTGATGGACGACAACGGCATGGCGATGACGCGCGACGTGATCGCAGCCGCGGACTGGATCCTCGCCCACAAGGACGTCTACAACATCCGCGTCGCGAACTTCTCACTCCACAGCGCGTCGCCGGCGAGCATCTTCTTCGACCCGCTCGACCGAGCCGTCGAGAAGCTCTGGTTCAACGGTGTCGTCGTCGTCGCCGCCTCGGGGAACTACGGGGTGAACGGCGAGCCCGGCGGCGTGACCTTCGCGCCCGGCAACGATCCCTTCGTGATCACGGTCGGCGCGGCCGACGTCGACGGCAGCGTCGGAACGAGCGACGACTTCGCGGCTCCTTGGTCCGCTTGGGGCCACACCCTCGACGGCTTCGCCAAGCCCGAGCTCGGTGCCCCAGGCAGGTATCTGATCGCGTCCGTTCCGGCCAGCTCGACGCTCGTGCTCGAGCGGCCGGGCAACGTCAGGCCGAACGCCACCATGGAGCTGTCCGGCACGTCGTTTGCAGCACCGATCGTGGCCGCAGCCGCGGCGCAGGTCCTGGCCCGACACCCCGAGTGGACGCCGGACCAGGTGAAGGGCGCGCTCATGGTGAGCGCGAGGGACACTCCGAGCGCTACCCTCGGCTCGCTCGGCGTCGGGATGGTCGATGCGTTCGCAGCTTCGGCCGTCGTCGCCCCGCCCAATCCGAACGCTGCGCTGAACCAGTTCGTCGGCTCCGCCGGCGACGGATCCGGCCCGGTCTTCGACGCGGCCAGCTGGGCGAACGTCGCCCAGAGCGACGCCTCCTGGGCCTCCGCCTCCTGGGCGAGCGCCTCGTGGGCCTCCGCCTCCTGGGCGAACGCCTCCTGGGCGTCGGCCTCCTGGGCGAACGCCTCCTGGGCATCGGCCTCGTGGGCTTCGGCCTCGTGGGCGTCGGCTTCGTGGGCGAGCGCCTCCTGGGCCGCGGCCTCCTGGGCTTCGGCCTCCTGGGCCGACAACGCCGACGGCGAGCCCGGCATCCAGGGCGAGCTGATCAGCCCGAGCGAGCTCCTCGCGCTCGGCGTCGGCGACTAACGCCCCGCACGTCCCTGGTGGGTCCTGGGCCGCTGGCGGCCCAGGGCCCCCTTTGGGCCTCGCGCGTCGGCGTCCCTCGAACGGGGGACGCCTCACCCCGCCGCAGGGCTTACGTTCAGCCCATGGCTCTGCGGCCGGACTGCGCATTGGCGTGGGCGAACGTCGTCCGCTCCCTGGATCAGGGACCATGACCGCTGGCCGCCTCCGGCTCGCGCCCGCGGAGGCATCCAAGCCTCTCGCCTGGCCAGGTGACCCGTGAGCGCGGTCCCGAGCGAGCCTCCCGGCGAGTCGTCGACGCCGAGCTCTGAGCCCCCGGAGCCGACCTCGCTGCCCCCGCGGGCGAAGGCCTTTCTCTACGCGATCGGCACGCTCGCCGTCGCGGCGGCGGCGCTTCCGTTTGCCCACCTGTCGCTGACGACCGACGGCTGGTTGACGTTCCTCGTCCTCTCGACGTGTGCGGCCGTCGCGCAGCTCTTCGTCGTACGGACACCCCGGGATCAGAGCTACCACACGACGATCGTCTTCCTCATCCCCGGCGTGCTGCTGCTGCCGCCCGAGTTGATCGCTCTCCTCGGGGTCGTCTACGGGATTCCCGAATGGCTGAAGGTTCGCTACGCCTGGTACATCCAGGCGTTCAACATCGCCAACCACACGCTGAACGGCCTGGCGGCCTGGGGGGCGGTCGAGCTCGTTCGCAGCGCCGGCTTCGGGCCGAACCTTGAGTTCGCGCTCTCGGGCCTGGTGGCGTCGGTCGTCTTCGTCTCCCTGAACCACGTCCTGCTCGCCACGATGCTCCATTTCGCCCGTGGACACTCATTTCGCGGCACCGGCCTCTTCTCGGCGGAGAGCCTCTCGACCGATTTCGTGCTCGCGCTCCTCGGCGTGGCGTTTGCCGGCCTCTGGGACTGGAACCCGTTGCTCCTCCCGGCGGCCGTCGCCCCGTTGCTCCTGGTTCACCGCTCGCTGAGCGTGCCGGCACTGCAACAGGAGGCGCGGATCGACGTGAAGACCGGCCTCTTCAACGCACGCCACTTCGCGAGCGCGCTGCGGGAGGAGCTCGACCGCGCGCGCCGTTCCGACACGCCCTTGTCGGTGATCATGGCCGACCTCGATCTGCTCCGCGACATCAACAACGCCTACGGACATCTCGCCGGAGACGCCGTCCTGCACGGGATCGCGACGGTTTTCCAGAGGCACCTGCGCCACTCCGACATCCCGGCGAGATTCGGCGGGGAGGAGTTCGCGATCATCCTGCCGGAGACGACACCTCAGGAGGCATTCGCGATCGCCGAGCGGATCAGGAGCGCAGTCGCGGAGGAGCGCTTCGAGGTCGAGACGTCCAGCGAGCCGATCCAGGCGACGGTGTCGTTCGGGATTGCAGGCTGCCCCGCGGACGGGACGGACGCGAACGAGCTGGTCCACCAGGCCGACCTCGCCGTCTACCGCGCCAAGCTCCAGGGTCGAAATCGAGTCCTGCGCGCGAGCTCGGAGCCCATTCTGCTTCCGCCGGGTCGCAAGGTGCGCCTCGCGGCGGTGCCCGACGAGTCGCTGTACTCGAAGCCCGCGGTCGAGGCCGCCGCGCTCCCCGAGCTGCCGGGGAACGCCGCAGCGGAGATCGAGAAGGCGCAACAGCAGCGTCCGCATACGCAGGCGGGGCCGCGATTCGTCTCCCTTTCGCGCGCGCTCGCCGTTCTCGTCGTAGCGGTCAGCGTCGGGGGGATCGCCGCGGGAGCGCTCGGCTTCGTCTTCGGCCCTCCCACGGCGATCGTCGGCTTGCTGGCCGTCATCGCGCTCGTCGCGGGCGGGCAGGCGCTCGCGCTCGAGCTGGACGGCGGCTCGATCTCTGTCAGCGCGGTCGGAGCGCTCGCCGGCGCCGCGATCGCCGGGCCGAAAGCGGCGCTCCCCCTGGCCGTCGCCACGGCGGCCGTGGAGTGGAGCTCGAGGCGCACGCCGATCTACCAGCTTCTCTTCAACATCGGAGCGCTGTCCTTCGCCAGCCTCGCCGCCGCGGCAGTCTTCAACCTGGGTGGTTCCGACGGCTTCGAGAAGCTCGTTACCGCTGCCGCGGGCCTGGTCGCGGGCGGGGTCTACTTCGTCGTCAACACGGGGCTCCTGAGCGGGGCGATGGCGCTCGAGGGTCACGACAGCTGGCGACGGCTTTGGAACGAGCGCTTTTCCTGGCTCCTTCCGCACTACGTCGCCTTCGGCGCCGTCGGCGGAGCGATCGCGCTCGCCTACGAGGCGATCGGCCTCTACGGGCTCGCCGTCTTCGTGCTTCCGCTCTTGCTCATGCGCAAGACCATGGCGGCATACCTCGGGCACACCGAGAAGTCGACGAAGAAGCTCCGCGAGGCCGCAGAGACGATCCGGAGCCAGAACGTCTCGCTCGAGCAGGCGAACCGACTGCTCAAGGAGCGCTCGACCGCCGCGATGGAGAGCCTTTCCGCCACCGTGGACGCCCGCGACGCCTACACGGCCGGGCACTCCCGCCGGGTGCAGCAACTAGCGCTCGCCATCGGCCGCGAGCTCGGCCTTTCGCACGCGGAGCTCGATCTCCTCGGACAGGCCGCTCTCTTCCACGACATCGGCAAGCTCGCCATCCCGGACGCCGTCCTGCTCAAGCCGTCGGCGCTTTCGCGCGACGAGTGGGCGCTGATGCAGCGCCACGCCGACGAGGGCGCTCGCATCATCGACCGCCTCGGCTTCCTCGACGACGCCGTGCCCGCGATCCGTCACCATCACGAGCGCTGGGACGGCGTCGGCTACCCCGACGGGCTGGCCGGCGAGGAGATCCCGCTTGGCGCGCGCATCATCCACGTAGCGGACGCCCTCGACTCGATGCTGACCAACCGCATCTACCGCGCCGCCCGGCCGGCAGCGGAGGCCCTGGATGAGCTTCGTCGAGGCGGCGGCAGCCAGTTCTGCCCGCGCTGCGTTGGTGCCCTAGAGCGCCTCCTCGAGCGCGACCAGGGCCGCGAGGAGACGCCGACCTCGCCGCTCGCCGCCGCTTCCTGACCGAGTTTGCGGCGCGTCGAACCTGCTCGCCTAGACTGAGCACGAGGCAGCGTGCCACGCTACTCCGACGCCCGGATCCTCGCCGAGCTGACCGCGTGCGCGGAGCGACTCGGGCGCTCGCCCACGATGCTCGAGTTCTCCGACGACCCCGCGGTGCGCCTCCATCCTCAGACCGTGGTCGAGCGCTTCGGCACCTGGAACGCGGCCAAGCGCCGAGTGGGCCTCGTCCCTCGCCGGTTCGCCACCAACGAGGAGCTCCTGGCCCAGCTCCAAGGTCTCGGCGCCGAGCTCGGCAGGGTTCCCACCGGCCGCGACCTCGACGAGCGCCGGGCGCGCCTGCCCTCGAAATCGCTCTACTGGCACCGGTTCGGATCGCTGTCGAACGCGCTGCGGGAGGCCGGCTTCGCCGTTCCGCGGCGCGCCGAGCGGCGCGAGCGGGCTCTGAAGCAGGGGGTGGAGCTGGCGCGCGGGCTTGGCCGGGCTCCGACTCTCGCCGACTGGAGGCGAGCGCGCGCAGAACGCCCACAGCTCCTCTCCGAGTGGCAGGTCTACCGCCTCTTCGCCCGGGATCGAGGAGGCTGGACGGCCTTCCGGGCGGCGGTGCGCGACCGGCTGTGACGCGCCCTAGCGAGCCGTGGCGGCGGTCGCGATCGCCGCCAGGCGGGCCAGGCACGAGCGGGCCTCCTCCGGCGCCCGCACGGGCGGGAGGAGGGAATCCTCGACGAAGCTGCGGTCCGGCTCGAAGGACGCGGTCTGACGCGGGTCGCCGTCCACGATCGCGAGACAGGTCCCCTCGCCCAGCTCGCGCTTGCGCAAGCGAACGGCGGCGTAGCGCTCCACCAGCTCGAGCGCCGTGCGGGTCGAGGCGAAGAAGACCTCCCGGCGACCCACTCCGATCCAGAGCGGACGGCCGATGCCGCGAGCGAGGAAGAGCGTCCCGTTGTCGCGCTCGTCGAACCACGCGGCCGCCATGGAGCCGTGCAGCTCCTCGAGGGCCGCAGGGCGGCTGGACGATTCGTCGGCGAGCGCGAAGATCGCCTCGGAGTCGACCGTCATGCCCGCCTCGGCACGCTCGAAGCCGTGGCGGGCCAGGATCTCCTCGTCGTTGGCGATGATGCCGTTGTGGACGCCGACGACCGCCCCGTGCCGGATCGGGTGGTTGTTGGCGGTGAGGCTCGGGTGCCCCTTCGTGTAGTCGCGGACGTGCACAAGCGCCTGGCGGGCCTCGCGCGGGACTTCCAGCCGGTCGAGAAGCGCGCTCGCGCCGCCCCGCTGCTTGTGCACCGCGACGGGGAGCCCGGGGCCGCGGTAGGCATAGCCGACCGCGTCGGAGCCGCGCTCGGCGATCGCGGCCAGGAGCGTCTGCGTTGCCAGGGTCTGCTCGACCCGTGACTCGACGCTCAGGCTATATCCCGCGATTCCGCACAACGTTCGCTCACCGATCCTAGGTGGATCCTCGGACAACCCGTGGCCCGCAGCGGCCGCAACGGCCACGTGACGTCTCTTCTAGAGACACTACCACCGTCGACGCGGAGGCGAACGGCGTGCATCCCCCTAACCGGTGCTCGGCCGCTCAAGCCGCCTCCCCAGCCCGCCGATACGGGAGGCGTGGAGCACTCGTCTGCGGAACTCCCGAACCAGCCTGAGCGCGTCGAGACCGAAGAGCCGAAGCTCGAGCTCGTCCCTGCTCCGGCCGAGGCCGTCGACGACGACGAGGAGCAGAAGGAAGAGGTCGAGGTCGCGGCCCCGGCTCCGACGCAGGATCCGCTCAAGCTGTATGTGCGCCAGATCGGCGACGGCCCGCTTCTGACGCCCGCCGAGGAGCGCGAGCTCGCGCGGCGCAAGGACGAGGGCGACGAATGGGCTAAGCGGCGCCTGATCGAATGCAACCTCCGCCTCGTGATGTCGATCACGCGGAACTACGTGAACTCGGGTGTCCCGCTCCTCGACCTGATCCAGGAGGGCAACCTCGGCCTGATCCGCGCCGTCGAGAAGTTCGACTACCGCCTTGGCTTCAAGCTCTCGACCTATGCGACCTGGTGGATCCGGCAGGCGGTGACCCGCGCCATCGCCGACCAGGGGCGGACGATCCGCCTCCCGGTTCACGTCGTCGACCAGGTCCGGCGTGTGATGCGGGCCCGGCGCATCCTCACGCAGAAGCTGAATCGCGACCCGCTCCCCGAGGAGATCGCCGCGGAGAGCGGCATCGACCTGAAGCGCGTGAACGAGCTCTTCGACCTGGTCGAGGACCCGGTGAGCCTCGAGACTCCCGTCGGGGACGGGGACTCGATGTACGGCGACATGATCGAGGACGAGCACTCCGAGCAGCCCGACGCGGCCCTCGCCGAGCTTCTCCGCGGTGTCGAGCTGCAGGAGGCCCTCGCCTCACTGAACGAGCGCATGCGCCACGTCCTCGAGCTGCGTTTCGGGCTCAACGGCCAGATCCCGAAGACTCTCGAGGAGGTCGGAACCGACCTCGGCGTCACCCGCGAGCGCGTCCGCCAGCTCGAGTCCCGCGCCCTGCGCGAGCTCCAGTCGGTCGCTCCGGAGCTCCGCCTCTACCTGCGCGCCGAATAGCCGTCGCGCCCGCCGCGACCGCTAGCGTGGGTCGCGTGAACGCGTTCGTCGACGTCCACTCCCATGTCGTCCCGTCGGGAGACGACGGCGCCCGCTCGGTCGAGGCGGGCCTCGGCCTCTGCCTCGAAGCCGCACGGCATGGCACCCGCATCCTCTACGCGACGCCGCACGTCTGGCCGTCCCTGCCGCTGACCGCGGAGCGCGAGGAGGCGGTGCGCTCGGCGCACGCCGAGATGGCGCCTGCGCTCGTGGAACATGAGCTCGACCTCCGGCTCGGATGGGAGCTGACCCCGAGCGAGCGGCTCCTCGAGGAGGACCCGAGCCGCTATCGCCTCGGGAGCCTGGCGGCAGTTCTCATGGAGGTGCCCTTCCACGGCTCCCTCGGGCTCGCTGAGCGCCTTGCAGGGCACGTGGCAGCCTCCGGGCTGACCCCGATCGTCGCGCATCCCGAGCGCGCCGAGCACGTGCGGGAGGGGCTGGAGGCGGTCGCGGCGGTTCCGAGAGCGCGGCTGGCTGATCCAGGTCAACGCGACAAGCCTCCTGGGAGCGCACGGCCTCGAGCAGGAGGAGACCGCGTGGCGGCTCGTCCGCGGGGGCCTCGCCGACCTCGTGGCCTCGGACGGCCACCGCACGTCGCGCCCGCCTTTTCTCGACGAGGCCCACCGGCTCGCGCGCGCGCGAGCTGGGGGAGGGCGCGGACGCGCTCTTCGACGGGACCGCTCTGGCGAGACTAGTGGATCGCGACGGCTTCGATCTCGCGCAGCGACGCTAGGCGCGAGAGCGACTCGATCTCGATCTGGCGGACGCGCTCGCGCGTGATGCCGAGCCGCCGGCCGATGTGCTCGAGCGTGTGCGGCTCCTCTCCGCGCAGGCCGTAGCGCAGCTCCAGCACGCGCCGGTCGCGCTCCGGGAGGGACTCGAGCGCCCGGTCGAGCGCTTCCTTCTGCAGGCGCTTCTCGGTCACCTCGTCTGGAAGCGGCTCGTCGCCCGCGACGAGGTCGCCGAAGACCGCGTCCTCCTGCTCGCCGATCGGCTGGTCGAGGCTCGTGGAGGCGCGGGCCGCGGCACGCACCTCGATCGCCTGCTGGAGCGGCAGGCCCGCCTCGTCGGCGATCTCCTCCAGCGACGGCTCGCGGGCGAGCTGTGTCCACAGATGCCGTTCCGCGCGATGCATCTTCTGCATGCGCTCGACCACGTGGACCGGAACGCGGATCGTGCGCGCCTTGTCGGCGATCGCCCTGGCCACCGCCTGGCGGATCCACCAGGTCGCGTAGGTCGAGAACTTGAGCCCGCGCTGCCATTCGAACTTCTCGACCGCGCGGATCAGGCCGAACATTCCCTCCTGGATCAGGTCGAGGAAGGGCAGGCCTTGGTTGCGGTAGTTCTTCGCGATCGAGACGACGAGGCGGAGGTTGCACTCGATCATCCGCCTCTTGGCCTCGAGGTCGCCGCGCTCGATGCGCTTCGAGAGCTCCACCTCGTCGGCCGCGGTCAGGAGCGGATGGCGGCCGATCTCCCGGAGGAAGAGCTGGAGCGCGTCGGTCGTCGTCTCGAGCGCTTCGGTGCCGGGAGGCGCGGGCGCCTGCTCCTTCTGCCGGTCGACGACCTCGATCCCGCGCTCCTCGAGCTCCTTGTGCAGCGCCTCGACGTCTCCAGGGTCGAGATCCAGGAGCTCGAGCGCCTCGCGCAGCTCGAGGGCCTCGACGACGCCCGACGCATCGGCGCGCTCCAGGAGCGGCTGAAGCTCGTCGTGCTGCCCGGCGATCGAGCGCTCGTCAGCCATTCGGCGATGTCGGAAGCTGGGTCACTACTGGGATGAGGAAGCCGGCTGCCGGCAGGCGTGCCGGAGATAACCCTACCCGTCGCAGCCGCCAAGTCAAACCCCGAGCGG
>CAWISL010000008.1:0-156928 GCA_963838795.1 uncultured Actinomycetes bacterium | reverse complement strand
GCCCAGAGTGGTCGAGGGAATGGACTCGACCTTCTGGGTCCCTTCCAGCGCCTCGCCGTTGGTGGACGAGACCGGCGGCCTGCTGATCGAGCTGCCGCAAGCGTGATCCGGAGGCCCGGGCGCTACAGTCGAGACGATGCCTACCCTCGCTGACGCGGCTCTGACGCCGGTGGAGCGCCGAGTGCTCGAGCGCCTCGTCCGGCTGCTCCAGAACGAGTTCGGCGAGAGCCTGCGATCAGTGTGGCTCTACGGGTCGCGGGCACGCGGCGAGGTACCGCACGAGGAGTCCGACGTCGACGTGCTCGTCGTCGTGGACCGCGGCGGGCCGGACGAGCTCGGACGCGCGTTGCGACTCGTGGACGAGGCGGCGGAGGCGGAGGGCGGAAGACCCGCGTTCTTCTCGGCTCTTGTCTACTCGCCGGAGCGTGTCGCGCAGCGAAGGGAGATCCGCTCGTTCTTCATCCAGGAGGTCGACCGCGACAAGATCGTCCTCTACGGTGAGCCGTGAGCCCGCGCTCGGAGGAGTTCATGGCGATGGCCGGCGACAGGCTCGGAGCGGCCCGCGCGACCGCCGCCGCCGGCTTCCCGACCGCCGCGGTGAGCTCGGCCTACTACGCGATGCTCTACGCGGCACGGGCGGCCCTCAGCGAGGAGGATCGCTACGCGAAGACGCATCGCGGCACCTGGAACCTGTTCGCCGAGACGTTCGTCACAGCCGGTCGTTTCGATCGCGATCTGTTCCGGGCCGCCCGGGACACGCAGCCGGTACGCGAGGGCGCAGACTACGACGCAGTCCCGGTCACCGCCGAACGGGCGGATGAGGTGGTCGCGCTCGCGGAGCGGTTCGTAACCGCCGTCCGCGAGCTGTTCGGCGAGTAGAACGATCAAGCCCCGAGGGTCAACCTGCCCGATGGGCGTTCGTTACGCCGAGCTCGCACCCTTGACCGTCTCGCCGCTTACCCGTGTCGCGATCTTCTCGACCTCGCGCAGCGTCGCCTTCTCGTCGGCGAGGTTCTCGTCAAGTAGCTCGACCGCTTTCTCCTCGCCGAGCGCTTTCGCCATGCGCCTCAGTCCCTCGTAGGCTGCGATCTCGTAGTTTTCGGTGCGGGCTGCCGCTCCTAGATCGACCAGGTCGATGAGAGTCGAAGGGGTCTTCTCGGTCAGCTCGTCGTGTTCTTGCCTCAGGCCTTCGAAGCCGACGCATTCTTCTGCGTGGGGCTCCTCGCCGAATGCCTCGAACACTTGCTCGACGTTGCGGACATGCTTGTGTGTCTGCTTCAGATGCTTCTCGAGCCCGGCCGTGAACTCCTCGTCCTGAACCTCGTCGATGAGCTTCGGCAGCGCCTCGTCGGCCAAGGCCCGCTCCACGTAGAGGATGTCGCCGAGCTCGTGAAGGAATAGCTCACGTGGGTCCTTGATCTCGGGCATGGAATCTCCCTTCGTTGGGCTGCTTCCCGTGCTGGGGCTGACAACCTTCTGTGCTGCGGACGATCTGCGAAGGAACGCGTGTGCTTCGCTGGTCGGCGTACTGCTAAGCGGGCTGCATCCGATCCTCGCTCAGGAGTCCTGTAGCGCGATGGATTCGATGTCGCTCGCCATCACGACCAGGCTGCCTCCGATCGTGACCGAGCCGGTTTCGTTCATCAACGTCTTCGCCTCCGCGAGCTCGGCCTGCGCGACGACGGGGTCCTCGCCCACATCGACGAGGAAGGTGTCGTTCTTGGTCTTCACCAACAGTTGCAAGGCGACTCAGCCTCCAAGCTTCAGACGGTTCGACGGCCGGCGAGGAATCGGCGCAATGCCCACATACCGAAAGTGATGATGGCCCACCGCATGAGTCGTCGCCGCATACAGGAGAGCCTTCCCGTCCTCGCCCAACGCGAAACCGCGAGTCCTGCAGGGCTACGCGGTCGCGGGCGTAGTCGTGCATCGCATCACGTTGGCAGAGGGCTCCGGGGGTTAGCGCTCAACCCACCCACCGACGCTTGATACCGCCTACCGGCGGCACCCAGCTCACCTCCCAACGGGGAGCATGGAAAGGGTGGAGCCGTTTTCGAGCCTCCGGTCCAAGCTGGCGTCTTCGTTGCCTCGCCGACCTTCGTCGCTCGAAGCGATGAGAGCGAAGTTACGTCGCATCCGGCCGCCAGATCGTGTCCATGTGGCGCGGCGGCTGCGAGACACCAACGCGATGTCGGCCTCAGGTACCCGGAGAGAGCGCAGCCACAACGCACGCGAACCCTCTCCGTGTCTCCTCCGGGGTCCGAACCAAACCAGACCCCCGGGAGCTGTGAACAACCGGTTCGCGTTTCGTAAGGAATCGTGGGCCTGATGCTGCGTAGACGCCATCACGGGTAGATGCTCGGCAACTGCCCGGGACGTATCCCACAGGGGCCGCGGGGCCGGCCCGGGCAGTCATCGATTCCATGATCCTACGGCCGCCGTCGCGGCTGACCGGGTTGCCCCCCAGTTACACGGCTGCATTCGCGACCGTGTTCCTTCAGGCGCGGCAGCCGATTATGTGCCATGTCGTTTCCGAACCCGCCAGCTACAGCTTGAACGTCATTTCGAGCCGCGTGCCGTAAACGCCCGGCCCATAGATTCGAGCCGGTGTTATCGCCGCCGTGACCGGGCCGCTGACGGCGGAGCACCGCCGGGACACCCAGTTGGAGGCTTGAGGCGCGGACGATGCGCATTCACCGTCGTCTCACCTGGGCTGCCGCTGTCGGTGTTCCGCTCGTCAGCTAGGCCGCGCCGCGAACGAGGTCGACAAGCATGAGTGGCGAGCGCGCTTCGGCGTCGTCGCGCCAGGCAGGGTTCGAAACCCGTGGGCAGAGGTCAGTGAGCGTCTGTACAGAGTGGCTGTCGGTTTGAGCAGCGGTTTGGGGGCGAGCCCGATCGCGGCGGAGATCAGCCTTGGGCCGCGTTCGCCGAGCCCGCCGAGTCAGCGAACTCGCTGTCGTGCGGCGTGGCCGAGCTCGGTGGAGCCGGTAGGTGGCTTACAGAGCCAGCCCGTCCGTTGGCGCTGGCGATCGCCTCGTCACGGTCTCGTGCGATGCCGAGAGCGCTGTCGAGCTGAGTCAGCTCCAGCACTCGCAGGACGGGGCTGGTCTCTGTGAGCTGGACGATCAGCTCGTGGCCTCGCGCCTCGAGCACCTGCTGGGCGCCGGTGAGGAGATGAACCACGGTCGAGTCGATGAACGTGGTCTGGGACAGGTCCAGTACGAGCCCAGGGCGCTCCACCAGGGCCTGGTCGATCGCTGCCGAAAGCTCCTCGGCGGTCGCGAGATCGTACTCGCCGAGCAGCTCGAGCACCGCGACACCCGCCGTACTCAGGTCAATGCGGATCTCGGAGTCATACATCTCCGCCCCCTTTGCCCGTTTCGTCACCGCGTGCTATGCTTCCGACACAAGTAACGCGACAAGTTAGCTGCGTCTACTAATACACGAAAGAAGTAGCGTATGTCAAGCGATATTGAGACAAGCCGTGGACGTTCGTCACGAACCACACCCAGGTGCTGCTCTGCCTAGCCCAGAACCCCGACGTGCGCCTGCGCGACGTCGCCCAAGCAATCGGGATCACAGAACGCGCCGCCCAGCGCATCCTCACCGACCTCGTCGATGCCGGCTACGTCGAACGCACACGCATCGGCAGACGCAACCACTACACCATCAACCGCGACCGCACCATGCGCCACACAGCACAGCTCAACCACCAAATCGGCGGCCTCCTCGACCTCCTCGAGCTCGCCACAGCAATCCCACGAGAACCACCCTCAACCCGGCCCAGGGGACACGAACCCCCCCACCGCCGGGAACGGCAGTAGAGCCGCGTCGCGTTTGACACGTGTCGCCGCAAGGGCAAGAAAAGCCTCGATGATCACGGTCACGACCACAGACCCCAGCGCCACCACCACACTGCTCCGAGGGACACGCCGCGCACACAATTACCACTGCGCAGGCTGCGGCTATGGCCTTGTCGTGGTGAGCTCCCCGCCTCCTGCCCGATGTGCCGCGGCACCGTGTGGGAACTCGCCAAAACGAACCCGACGATGTCCGACGAGGCGACCTACCCAGGGTTCCCCGGCACCAGGACAGTAGGGTTCCCGGCACCAGGCACGCGTCCCTGGGCCTACAACCCGGAGATGCAAGCCGCTGCAGGCTCGAGCTCCAAGACTGATGCTTCGAGGATCGGCGATCCTCTTACGGCCGTACGCCGGCGTACGGCTAAGCGCGAGCTCCGCCCAAGCATGGGTATTAGCGTGAAGCCTCCACCACGTCACGCACATCGATACGTGCGCCCACGCTGCCTGGTTACGGATACATCCATGAGGACCTGCTCGCCTAGGCCTGAATGATGGATGCTGTTGGCGGCCAACTCGCCGGCGACCAGCTTGACTGCGTCGATCACGGTCAGCTGCAGATGAACGAGCGTCGCGACGGTCAGCGCAGCTCCCGCAGCGACTCGGCACGGCACGGCAGTTGCAGCATGTTCGAACGATTGCTCGGAAGCCAGCCCGTGCGCCGGTCGCTACTCCCGCCGGGCGGTTCCGAGCCGATACGGGCGGATGAAACGGCTCTGATTGCACAACAGAAAACCGCTCGTAGAAGCGGCTTTCTGGGTCGATGAGCCTAAGCGGGCGACGGACTCGAACCCGTGACCCTCAGCTTGGAAGTTAGGCGAGAGCCGTTCCCACCAGTTCCCGCCTATACCCGAGACGGCATCACGACGACATTCCGCCCTCGTCGGGAACAGGCGGGAACTCATCGGAACGCGCCAGCGCTTCCAGGACGCTTCCCTAGCCGAGCCTCCATCGCCGCCCTCGCGTGTCTGCCGATGTCATCCGGGACGGCGCGAGGCCGCTTCTAGGGTAGCTTGGGCCGCCGCCGGCCGCGATCGTCACCTCATGGAGCCCTATCGGCCCCTATCGGCGCCCCGGAGAGGCAGAAGTGGCTGGCGCCGGACTCGGCTGGGGCGTCCTCGTGGCCTCTAGGACTTCTCACCATTCGGGCGTCGGCGCGCCGCGCGGAGAAGCTGTCGAACGGCCCACTCACCCGCGTCGCGGGCATCATCGTGCCCGAGGCGCAGGACATCACGTAGCACGACCATTGACTCCACGCCGACCAGCATCGCGAGCGCGGTCTTCAGCCGCTCGATCTCCTCGGCTGGCAGCTCGCCGGCGAGAGGCTCAAGCGCCTCGGCGAGGAGTGCCGCTCGCCGGGCGCCGCGAAGGGGCTCCTCCGTACCGTTGGCGTTCTGAAGCGAGCGCGTGAGCGATCCACGTAGAAAGACGCGGTACTGCGTCTCGTTGTCGCGGGCGAGGTCGTAGAGCACGTTCTGCACGAGCGCTGCACGATCCTCGGGATCAGTGGGTGCGCCCGCGCCGAAGAGGGATGCGACTGTTGGCGCGGTCTCGTCGAGCCGCGCCTCGACGAGCAGTGCCTCCTGGGTTGGGAAATACCGGTAGGCCGTGGCCCGAGAGACCGTCGCCGCGTCTGCCACCTCCGTGACCGTCGGCGTCTGTCCCTCGGCAATGAGCTCCCGTGCCGCCCGGAGCAGGGCAGCTCGCGTGCGGAGCTTCTGGGCGAGTCGCTCGCGTGGTCTCTTTGCGCTTGACATCGGCACAGAGCTGATGATACACATTCTCTTCGTAAGACTAAATCTCACGAAAGGAAAGGCATCATGGGCGCGACGATGGAACGGGAAGGGACATTGAGGTCGCTTTGGGTGGTCGGCCATCGGGTCACGCTTATTCCGGTGGGCGGGCGAGTCATCGCCCTGGAGGTGGCGACGCCCGTAGGTGTCCCCGGGCCGCCCCGCACTATCACGAAGACTGCGCGGAGTTCTCTTCGTCACGGCAGGGCGGTTGGGTGTGATGACGAACGGCGAATGGACATCGCTCGGTGTCGGCGAGTACGCCGAGGTGCCGCGCGGGGTCGTCCACAGCTTCCGGAACGACGGCGACGAGGAAGTGCGCATGATCACCGGCTACGAACCGATGGGCTTCGAGCGCTTCTTCGAGGAGTTTGGGTTCGATGCCACGGAGCCCGGGGCCTTCGAGGCATCGGTCAGCGAGGACGCGATCCGCCGGCTCGTCGAAGGGTGCGCCCGGTTCGGAATGATCATCCCGGCCGAGGCAACCGACGGTGCGGCCTGACTCGTCGCAGCCGCTTGCCATCGCGCGCAAGTACTACCGCAACGGGGGCCAGGGGTCGGCCGAACAGGCTCCAGCCGGCGGCGGTCCTTGGTGACGTGGTCGGCGATGACGAGCGGCGCGCCCTGGGAGCGCAGCGGCTCGAGCACCAGCGCCTGGAAGGCGCGCACGTCCTCGCTCTTGGTCTCGAGGCCGAAGGCGGCGAGGCCGGAGCCCGTCCTGTGCGGCTCCGTCGAGGCGAGGCCGCGGCTCACCGAGCCGTGGTTCTGCTGAGCGGAGCCCACCGAGGGCCAGTTTGGCCCTCTCGAGATCGCCCGCGCTACCGCCGCCGTCTGAGCGGGTGCTCGGGCGGCACCTCGACGAAGACCAGGGCGAGGCCGTCGGGATCGCGCGCGACCATCTCGAAGAGGCCCCACGGCTTCACCTCGGGCTCCTCCTCGATCGGTACGCCCCTCTCCGCCAGCCGTTCCCGGACGGCGGGGAGGTCGCGCACCTGAAGGAAGAGGCGAACAGCGTCGGAGGGCGGCTCGGGCGAGGTGCTCGAGACCTCGAGGAGGCCGCCGCCGAGAAAGAAGACGACGCCGCGGGTTTTTCCCTCGCCCCACTCGCGGTAGACGGCGAGGCCAAGCGTGTCCTCGTAGAAGCGGAGCGAGCGCTCTAGGTCCCGGGGACGAAGGAGGACGCGGCTCGAGAGGATCTCCATCCTGCGAGCCTAGCCCCGCGCGCTCACACACAGCTCGTTGGGGGGCACATCCGGGCCTCAGCCGGGCCCGCCCCGGAGGCGTCCCGAGATTCAGAAGAGTGTCCGCGACCCTGGAGGGGGGTGATTCCGCAAAGGCGATCGAACGCGACCTCACCCACCCCTGATCTCGTCAATCTCCCCACGCAGATCGACATCAAGCCCTGACGACCCACTGGGCGGCTTTCCGAGGGACGGAGAACCTGCGACCTAAACTGGGCGCGAACCGGCCTCACGCCGAGGAGGTCCATGCCTGTCACACCTTCGGACCCGACGCCTGCAGAACTCCTCGCCCTCCAGGCGCTGCTCGACCGGAGCACGCGCACCGCGACTCCAGCGGTCGCCGACTCGGTCGCCTACCCCGCCCGCCAGATGTCCGCGGCCGAGTTCGTCGAGTTCTGGCGGAGCGTCCGGCTGGTCGCGATGGCGACGGTGGGGCCGGCTGGCCAGCCGCATATCGCCCCAGTCCACGCCGAGCTCGCCGGGACGCTGCTCCGACTCCGCATCTACGAGGACACCGTCCGTCGGCCGGACCTCGCCACCAACCCCCGCGTCGCCTTCACCACTTGGCGGGCTGACGGCGCGGTCGCGATCCTCTACGGCCGCGCGCGCGAGGTCCCAAGCAGCCTGCGCCCTGCGCGGCCGGGACAGAGCGGCCGGCCGCGCCGCGTCGTCACGATCGAGGTTCAGCTCACGCGCATCTACGCGATGCGCGCGCCGGAGCGCGAGTCGAGCCTGCCCACCCAGGCCTGGATCCGACTCAGCGACCCGGCCCTCACCGCCGACCTCCGCGACTTCTTCCGAGCTTGGGGTTGCATTAGCACCGAGGCCAGTCGCGACACGATACAGGTGCTCCTCCCTGGCGCTCCCACCGAGCCGCAGGCCGAGCTCCAGATTCGAACCTGCCTCGATGACTGGCTGGCGACGCATCCAGGTGTCGAGGCCGAGATCATCGCCTGACCCCCGGCCCCGCAAAGTCCCGAATCGCGAGCCCCGCCCGCACGGCGCTCGAGAGGGCCTTCTCATGCATCCTCTGCTCGAAGATCGGGAAGTCGGCGCCCAGCTTGCGGGCAGCGAGGGTTGGCGTGACGACCACTTCCGCCACCGCCTGCCGATCATCCGCTCCGGAGAAGTCGGCCGGAGATCGCCCACGCCTTGTCATGGCGTTCTGCTCTCGCCGCGCCCGAACGCCTGAGTGCGCGCCGCCCCCCACTCGCAGGGTGTGGGACATCGGTTTGCGCCACAACTCGGCTACGACTAGCTCGTGAGGGGCGGGCGCCGAACGGCGCAGGCCGCGTCCCTGTCGGCGAGCCCCAGCCTCCGGAGCTCGTCGTCTGGCACGAGTTGCTCGATCAGCGGAAAGAGCTGTCGCTCCTCAAGCCGGATGTGTGCGTCAAGCAGCTCTCCCGCCGCATCCAACGTCTCTCGATCGACGATGCCGGCCGCCACGGCGATGTCGAGTTTGCGAGCGAACCCCTCGAGCTGCACGTGTTGGACGCGTGCCTCGCGGAGGGGAGCAGGCTGCGACGGGACGTGCCTGAGGAGAAGCGGGAAGAGCTCTTCTTCCTCATCCCGAAGGTGGACACGCTCTTCGTTCCTGAAGAACTCCACGAATTCCCTGGCCGCCGCAAGCCGAGCAGAAGCATCTCCGTCCGCGGCAGCACGGCGCAGCCGCAATGCGTGCACGAGTCCATTGTGATGGTCGCGTGAGAGCGGGATCAGGGCGGGGTGGCGCTTCATTCCATGACTCTAGGGTGCAGCGTCATCCGGGCCGTGCACGGGGAGCTCACACGGCCTCGACACGACTGCGTGCTCGCTCACCGCCGTCTCATCCGAGCAGACCGCGAGGTAGCGAAGGCGCGCTTGGCGTTCGCGGTCCACTCGCCAGCGTCTGGGCAAGTAGCGAGAGCGAGGGGACGAGGACAAGCGTGCGCGTGCGTTCTCGCCTCGGCGACGAGGAGGCCGACGAGCGTTTTGCCCGTGCCGCACGCCATTGTCAACTGGCCGCGGTCGGAGGCCGTGCGCACGCTGCGACGTATTGATCAGGCAAGGAACGCCTTCTCGATCCTCTCACGCTCCGACCGCCTGCTCGAGCCTTTCGCGTTCCTCGGAGTCGACCTCCCGGCATCGGACGGCGCTTCGCGTGGCTCCAGTGTTGACCGCCTTCTGGTCGAGTCCGCAAGCCTCCTCGTGTAGCAGTCCAGACTGGAGCCGCCGAAGCTCGACATCCCTCGGCCGCCTCGGCTACGGCACGGACGCCATCGGGGTCGCGGGCATCCTCGTAGTCGGCAGAGATGAGCCCGACGTGCACGCGATCGCCCTGAGGAGCCGGGCGAAAGCCAGAATTCCATACTTTCAAAACTGTCAACCATCGGACGACCGCACCTCGCCCCGACTGTCGCCGTGCGCGAAAAAGCGAGACCCACGAGGCGTCGACGCTCAAGCGGAAGCGCTCGCTCCGGTAGGACCGTGAGACCGCCAGCGAGCGCCCGACGAGCACCGTCGCTCAACGACTTTGGTGGATCAAGCTTCGCGGTCGGGCGCGGGTGCTCGACGCGGCGAGGAGGCCGACAGGACGATGCGGCTGCTCGCCGACAAGTACGAGCAGTACCGCCGTCAGCCGCCCGGCTACCCGGTCCTTGCAATCGATGTCCGCCAGCTGGACGCCTCGGCCTCGCGTCACGCGACCTGATGGCCCCGCTCCGCGGAGCGGGGCTCCGTCGAACGGTGCGGCCGAGCGCCGTCAGGAACATCACGCTCTTCCCTTCTGCGTGAGGGGAGAAGAACTCCGTAACCTCGTCGTCGAGGAAGGTGAGTCCGGTGGCGCCGAAACGAAGTGCGTAGGCGGCGAGGTAGAGGCGGCCGCCGACGATTCCTCCCTCGAGCTGAGCGGCCCGATAGCCGCGATTGCCGAACCGGGCGAGGATCGGCTCGAGATCCGCGAGGCAGTAGACGTTCGCCCCGGCAGCGGCCGGAAGCTCTTGGAAGAGGCCGAGTCGGCCCGCGATCGCCCGAAACTCGCCTTCCTTGAGGAGCTCGAGCGCCCGCTCCGCGCGCCGGAGGTAGTAGGCACCGGGCGGCAGACCCTCCACCGCGTGTGCGATCACGTAGAGGTCGAGCAGGCTCGACTCCGGGTCTTCCGTGAAGTCCGCTGGAATCGAGGCGGTCGCGACGGCGAGCGCAGTGGAAAGCTCCTCGAAGGTGAGCGAGCGCGAGACGTCGAAACGACGCGTCGAGCCGCGGCGGAGAATGACGCTCTCGAGCGGCTCGGCCGGCCAGTCCGCCTCCGCGAGCGGACGAAGGGGAAAGAGCTCGCTCAGGGGATCTGGTTCCGGACGCGGAAGGAGCCACGCCGCGCCAGCGTGCGACCTCCTCCCCGTGCTCGAGGCTCGACGCGCTGTGGATCTCGCGGATTGCCGGGTAGTCGATCTCTCTCGCAGACAGCGGCTCGGTCTCGAGGTTCAGCACCGGGGCGTCCGGCGCAGGCGGTGGCGGCTCGGCCGTTCTCCCGAGCGGAACGAGGGCAAGAGCCCCTTCCCGAGCCGGGTCCAGTCCGAGAAGGTGCTCGACGTCCCGATCCGCGAAACCTGCGACGACCTTGGCTGCGAGTCCCTGAGCGGCGGCCACGGCAAGCAGGTTCGCGTGGAGCGTTCCACCGTCCCAGAAGGCATGGCGGTAGGCTCTGTCTCGGTACTTCCAGGCGTTGCGCCAGTACGTCGAGGCGCTCGCGACGACGACCGGCGCCTGAGCCAGCGACGGCTCGACGCCGGCAGCCTCGATGAACGCGCCTCGGTAGTCACCGACACGCAGGCGCCGAAGCGCGAAGTCGTGCGCGCCGAAGTGGTAGATGCCCGCCGGAAGATCCGGGAGGTCACGGCAGGCGAGATAGAGGTCGACGTGGTAGAGAGCGCCCGTGTTCGCTGCCGCCCGGAAGTAGACGTCGCCGCCGGGGGAGCGCTTGACCTTCGTGATCCCGGCCGAGTAGTAGAGGACGCGGGCGAGCGCCTGGAGACCCGGCACCTGCTCGGTTGGCTCGGTCTCTCGCCCGACCAACGCCGAGATGGCGCGGAGCGCCGAGACGGTTCCGGGCTCGAGCTGACGAGGGAGCGGGATCGTCTCGAGATCGCGGTAGAGCTTGAACGGGACCGGCTGGTTTTCCCAGTCGAGGTGGTGCGGGCTCGCGCGCAGCCGCTCCTCGGAGTGCTTCGTCCGCTCGTGATAGCCGCGGGCGACCTCAACGTTCTCGTTCGCCACGCGGCCACTGTATTGCCCGCACCGCGAGGCGGCGGCCGGCAGAGACCCGTTCGGTCCGTCAGATGAAGACGATTCAGCGACCGGCGAACCACTCGCAGATCTGCTCGCGCGCGTCGAAGTAGCCGGTCGGGTAGTGCGCCGGATCTTCCGCGGCCGGCCGATTCCCAGCCGAGACCGCATTGGAGGCTCCGTCCGGCAGGTGCGGAGTGCTTCTTGTCTATGGCCCCGGGAGGAGTCGAACCTCCGCACGCAGATTCGAAGTCGAGGCCAGGCCTCTCGGCTCATCTCGGCCGGTCTTAGAAGCTTGCGCCGCGACCCAGACTACCGGTACTTCGAAAAGCCGGCAGGGATCGTTACCGCGAGCGGTACTCTGCACCCTGCGAGAAGCCGCTTACGAGGAGCCGATGCAAGGGGAGACAGGGAGATGGAGACACTGACGCAGATGAAATGCGTCGCGTGCCGCAAGGACGCACCGACCGTGACGGATGCCGAGATCGCCGAATTTCATCGCCAAGTCTCTGACTGGGACATCGTGGAGCTCGATGGAATCAAACGCCTGAGACGCGTCTTTTCAGTCGACGATTTTGCGCAGGCGTTGGAATTCACGAAGAAGGTAGGCGAGCTTGCAGAGGAAGAGGGTCATCACCCTGCGCTGCTGACCGAATGGGGCAGGACGACGGTCACATGGTGGACGCACAAAATCAAGGGCCTGCATCGCAACGATTTCATCATGGCGGCGAAAACGGACGAGCTGTATCAGCCATGAACTGATCCGTTGCCATGAACTGGTCCGTTCGATAGTGCGCTACGCGCGTTCCGTGCGCGGGTGCCGCTGCGCTCAACCGAGTGGGAGAGTGGGCGCGCTGCCGCTCGGCGGGCTAGCGATCCTTGAAGCGTGCTGCTTCGTCGGAGCCGCCGGTGGCGTCGCCGGCGCTGTACGAATGAGCGCCGGCGCCCGCTAGCGTGCCGCGATCGACGATCAGGTATTCCTCGCGTATCGGACGACCATCAAACCAGCACTCCAGGATCTCGCGCACTCCGGCCGCATAGCGGGCTTGCGCGGACAGAGACGACCCCGACACGTGTGGCGTCATCCCGTGGTGGGGCATCGACCGCCAGGGATGATCCCTGGGAGCCGGCTGCGGGAACCAGACGTCTCCGGCATACCCGGCGAGCTGGCCGCTTTCCAGCGCCCGCGCGATCGCATCGCGGTCGCAGATCTTGCCCCGGGCGGTGTTGACGATGTACGCGCCGCGCTTCATCTTGGCGATGAGGGCGTCGTCGAATAGGTGCTCGGTCTCAGGATGGAGGGGCGCGTTGATCGTGACCACGTCGCAGACACGCACCATCGACTCGGCGTCCGGGTGGTAGGTCACGCCGAGCTCGCGCTCGACCTCCTCCGGGAGTCGGTGTCGATCGGTGTAGTGCAGTCCCACCTCAAACGGCTTCAGCCGCCTGAGTACAGCGGAACCGATCCGGCCGGCAGCGACTGTCCCGACTTGCATTCCTTCGAGGTCGTATGACCTGGCGACGCAGTCGGCGATGTTCCATCCGCCCTTGACGACCCACTGATAAGACGGGATGTAGTTGCGCACCAGCGCCAGGATCATCATCACCACATGCTCGGACACGCTGATGCTGTTGGAATAGGTGATCTCGGCGACGGTGATCCCACGCTCGATCGCCGCTTCCAGATCAACGTGGTCCGAGCCGATCCCCGCCGTGACAGCCAGCTTCAGCCCCGGCGCCTTCGCGATCCTCTCAGCCGTCAGGTAGGCAGGCCAGAACGGCTGGGAGATGACGATCTCAGCGTCCGGGAGCTCTCGCTCGAAGACCGAGTCCGGCCCGTCCTTGTCCGACGTGACAACAAACGCGTGGCCGCGCTCCTCGAGGAACCGCCGCAGCCCGAGCTCCCCGGAAACGCTGCCCAGAAGCTCACCCGGCTCGAAGTCGATCCGCTCGGGGGTCGGCGTGGTCTGACCGTCGTAGTAGCGCTCGATCCTGGGAATCGCGTCTCGAGCGTACGACCTCGGATACCCGTCAACAGGATCCTCGTACAGGACACAGAGAACCTTTGCCACCTCTGCCTCACCTTCGCCCTGGCATGGCCCACGGATTCTAGACCTCTCCGTGAGCGCAGTTCGCGGGTTGGACGACGGCCGCGGGAACGATCCGCTCGCGGCGGCCATCGCCGGAGGGTGACGCCGCCGGCGACGCTATCTCGGACTCGCGCCCGATCTGACGTCGGCGAATGGGGAGCCTCCTGTCGAGCTCGACTGGCGTGCCTTCTGCGCTCGCTACTTTCCCGGACGCCGTCGCCGGTACGATCTCGAAGCAGTGGTCGCGTACGGCGTTCGCAGCTCCGTTGGTGCGCAAGCCCGCCTCGAACCGTGAACATTCAACAACCTCAGCCGCGGTGACTTGATGGCTGCGCGGGCGCTCCGGCAAATCCTCACGCGGAAGATGAAGTGCCCGCACTGCCGGAAGCGGCTCGGCTTCTTTCCGCCGCCTACGGCGTGCCCACATTGCGGACGCCAGATCTACAAAACAAGCGACAGACGGCGGAGATACTGACTAGCCACCGAGACCTGACCATCACCTCCCGGTGAGGTCTTCCGCGCGGCGCCTACCCCAGCGCCGCCTCGGCATCGCCCCTCGACCGACAGGTCGAGGCAGCGGACGTCGTGGCCCACCCGCCGCAGCAAGGCGGCGGGCGAGACCACGTGCAGCGGCTGGTGGCCGAGCTCGTACGTCGAGACCAAGAGAACCCGCATACAGCCAGGCTGCCCGCTACCCGTCCGACGGCTCACCGATCACGATCTCGAGCCGACCGTGGGCGGTACGCAACGCTTCTTCGACCTCCTCGGGCGTCTCGCCGCGGGCGAAGAGGAAGCCGAGGTAGCGGTCGCCCTCGGGCAGCGGCCGAACCGGCCGGCCGCGCGCGATCGAGATCTCGAGCCCGGTCACCCCGGGTACCGCCAGGGCCTCGTCCTGCCCGCGCACCTCCTCGAGCACTCCTGCCCTCGGAATCGGCAGCATCATCACCCCGGAGGCGGCCTCCTCGCGGGCGAGGCCGTCGAGGGGAAGCCCGAGGGCGTGGCGGAGGATGAGCTCCTCGAGGCTCACGCCCAGCCCGAAGCGCAAAGACCGCGAGCAGAGCCCGCCGATCGAGCGCGCAGCGAGCTCGAGCAGCCACGCTCGGGTGCCGTCGATCCTGAGCTCGGCGTGGATCGGCCCCTCGACTAAGCCGAGGGCGGAGGCGGCACCGGCGGTCAGGCGGGTGATCGACTCGAGAGTCGCAGCCGGCAGGCGCGAGGGGGTGACGTAGATCGTCTCCTCGAAGTAGGGACCCTCGAGGGGATCGGGCTTGTCGAAGACCGCCAGCACCTCGAGGGCGCCGCCCCGAAGCAGGCCCTCGACAGCGACCTCGACGCCTGGGAGGTAGCACTCGACGAGCAGCGGCCCGTCCGGGTCCTCCGCAGCCTCGCGCAGGATCTCCCGGATCCGCGCGGCGGCCGCGGCGGCGGCGGGCGGGTCGTCAGCGCGGATGACGCCACGGCTCGCCGAGAGCGAGACGGGCTTAACGACGCAGGGAGAGCCGACCTCGGCGGCGAGGAGGGCGACGTCCGCTCGCGGGCCCGCGATCCGGTACTCGGGCTGGGGAAGGCCGGCGGCCGCGAACGCCCGGCGCATCGCCGCCTTGTCCCGCGCTGCCGCCACCGCCTCGGACGGGTTGTGCGCGAGGCCGAGGCGCTCGGCGGCGAGCGCGGCGACGAGGACACCGTGATCGTCGACCGCCACGACGGCGTCGAGGGGCGTCCGCTCGGCGAGGGCGACGATGGCCTGGGCGGCGGCCTCCGGGCGGCGCAGGTTCACGCGCAACGCCCGGTCTCCCATCACCCCGGCAAGCGCCTGCCGCCGCTCGGAGGCGACCACCACTTCGGCGCCGAGCGCCGCAGCCGCGTCGAGGAAGTCCTTCGCCCGGTACGCCGCCGTGGGCAGCAGAAGAAGCAGGCAGGACACCCGGTATCCTAGCTGTGAGTCGCCACGCGACGGATGGGCGTTCGAGCCGGGATCGATCAATGACCGCCGATGACATCGCCGGCCGCGGGCCGGTCGTTCGAATCACCGACCTGGCCCGGGAAAAGGTGCTCCGCGTCCGCGCCGGGCAGCCCAACCCCGAGCGCCTCGCGCTCAGGATCGAGGTGATCGGAATCTCGGGCGGCGAGTACGAGAGCACCGCGTCCTTCCCGCTCCTCGAGGACGCCGGACCCGACGACGTCGTCCAGCACCACGACGGCCTGGCGATCGTCATCCCCGCCGATAGCGTCGAGAAGCTGCGCGGCGCCACCATCGATCTCGAGGGAAACCTGAGCCTCGGCTCCCTCCTCATCGTCAACCCCAACAGCCCGAGCCCGGCCGTCGCGGCGGCGAGCCAACCGCCCCCCGACCTCAAAGGCGACGTCGCCCAGCGGGTCCTGCAGATCCTCGCCGAGCAGATCAACCCGAGCATCGCCGCCCACGGCGGCCACGCCGAGCTCGTCGCCGTCGAGGACTCGACCGCCTACCTGCGCCTGAGCGGCGGCTGCCAGGGCTGCGCCATGGCGCCCGTCACGCTAACGCAGGGGATCGAGGTCGCCATCACGGGGGCGGCGCCCGAGATCACCCGGGTCGTCGACGTCACCGACCACGCGAGCGGCACCAACCCCTACTTCGAGACGGCCAAGAAGTAGCGCGAGGGGCGCGCAGTTCCTCGGCGCACTCGTAATCCGCTGGTTTTCGCTCGGGCTCCGCTTTACCGCCGGCGGGATGCCGCGCCGGACGTGCTCAGAACGGCGGCTGTAGCTTCGAGCGGCTCGCCGCAGCGGTCGCAGCGCGTGATGACCCACATGGCCGTCAACGGGCTCGTCCGCTCGACCCGCGGGTAGTTCCTCCAGCCGCAGCGCGGGCAATCACGCCACGGCGCGGGAGGCTCCGCGCGCGTCGGCATGGGATCGAGTGTAGCGGCCGGCGTTCTTGGCGGTGACCGCCAGGCGAGTCCCGATCGCCGCGCCCGACCTAGAGGAGGATCTGGCGCAGCAGCTCGAGCGGACAGCCCGCCGACGCGAGCGCGGCCGCGAGGTGCCAGTCCGCTTCCGACTCGGCGAGCTCGGAAGACTCGGCGGCTGAGAAACCGAGCTCGGCGAACCGCTCGAGGCGCCACTCGAGCAGTCTCTCGTCCTTGAGGATCTCGACGCTGGGCACAGTCACGAGGCGCTCGGTGGGCGCTCACTCATCTCGGGCCGCTCGTTGACGCGCGGGTTGCGCGAGGATGCCGAGCCGCGATCCGCGGCAGCGAAAGGCCGCCAGGGAAGCTCTCCCACGCGCTCGCCTGGCACATGGGACAGGCTGGCGGCGGGCCGCTTGCGATGACCCCTTAGCCGCAAACTGAGCAGCGGAGCTCTGCCCTCCCCGTCTCGGGGTCGGACTCGCTGGGGGGCAGTCGATCATGCGTCATGACGCCGCCGAGGGTTCCTTACGAGGCATCTCCCGAACCCTACCCCGTCACCCGACGTCGGGGATGGGCGCCGGCTACCAGCTCACGCCCTCGCGCTGAGCGAGTCGCCGGAGAACGTCTTCCGCGAGTACGAGGGTCGCGTCGCGATTCACGCGAGCGGCGGCGAGAGCGGCGCTCTTCGTATCGCCGTGGCGAATCGACGTCGCGGCGTCCGTGAGCGGTTGGAGTTGCCCCTCGCTCGTCCAGCGCGGAGTGAAGCGGCGGCCAGACGGGTTTCGTCTCCGTCGCCGAGACCTTGTCCGCATGGAAGCGGCGCGCGTTCTCCACGGCCCGGTAGGCGTAGAGGAAGGCGTCGTCGCCGCGGTCGCGGAGGCTGAAACCGAGATCCTTGAACGCGAGCCGCAACGTCGGCTCACGGACGAAGCGCCACGCGGCGGTCGCGGCGGTCGTGAAGTCGCCGGCGCGCGGGCCGTCCAGCTCCGTGACGGCGCCCGCCTCACAGCGCTCGTGGATCGTTCCGACGACGTTCGCGCGAGCCTCGACGCCGCGGACTTCGAGCCACGAGTGAAGCTCCGCGCGCAGCCGGAGCGCGTCGCGCCTGTCGCCACGGTCGAGGCGGATGAGCGCGTAGATCGCGAGCGTCACGTCGAAGACGTCCTGGACGAACGCGCGCAGAGTCAACACGTCCTGCTCCTCCGCGATCGACCAGTAGGCAAGAGCATGCCCGAGGACGTCGAGCGTCGAGTCGTCGTCGAGCTGGATCCCGGCCTCGACGCCGAACGTCATCAGCTCCTTCGGCTCGACGTCGGCGAAGAAGAAGTACGTTCGCCGGCCTTCGTACGTCGGAATCGGCATCGCGCCAAGAACGTTAGAGGCGCCACGCGCAGGACACGACTCCCCTGGTTGGAGACCTACAGGTTTCGGCTTGACACTGAGGCCCGAGATCGGCGCCACCGCGATGCCAAGGTCGAGCGTGCTCGTTGCCCTAAACGCCCTCGCGCTGAAACGCCTCCGCTGCCGCACACCCGTGGTGCGGAGCCGAGCGTCAGTTCGTGCCCGCGAGGACGAGCAGCGGGCTCCCGATGATGCTTGCCGCGCGAGCCTGCGGGCCGACGGGGCGAGTAGATGTTCGCGGGTCAGATCGAGCTGCGGCACCAGCTCACTGGTCAGGCTGCGGCTAACTCGAAGTCGGCACCCCGCGAACCTCTTATCTCCGTGCAGGCCGCCTTGAAAACCTCGCGCCATGGAATCAGACGCTCCTGCGCTGGAGCCGTGTATCCACCCTGAGCTTTGTGTATCGGCCCTGCGCTAGAGCGCAGACCCAGGCTCTTCGCCGCGGCGCATCGCCACAGCGACAGCGTCCCAGTGCGCTGACAGCTCCTCCAAGGCGCGGGCGGTGGACAGCGCAGCCGCCTCCAGCCGCGCGTTCACCTTCTCGACGTCGCTCAGACGCTTCTCAAGGTCGCGGAGGCTCTGACCTAGAGCGCTCAGCTCTTGGGCAAGTACTTCACTCTCCGCTGGCGGCCATCGTCTTCGGGCTAATCCTAGTTGCCCTTGCCCTTTCGCACCCCTCGCTGCATTCGCCAGCCCGCCGGGATCAGCGCCTCGCTCGCGTGGGCGGCCGGCGTTGAGCGTGCGCTTCGAGACTCCGGGCGCGGCTACGCCTTCGGGCCGAGCCCCAACAACTTGCGGATCCTTGCCAGAAGGTTGTGCATGGGGCGACTCTACTCTCCTCGCCGTGCTTCGCCGATACGCGGCCGTCTGGCGGCCCGGTGGACGGTGACCCGCAGGGGTGAGAGGCTGCGCCGATCTTCTTCTGACATGAGAGGAGCGAGGCAATGGCATGGGCATACGTGCAGACGGTCGAGGGCGTCGGTCTCGACGTTTACGACGCAGTCGACGACGAGATCGGTGAGGAGACGCCGACCGGCGCGATCCTTCACGTGGCCGGGCTCTATGAGGGGAAGCTGCGGGTGTTCGAGGTCTGGGAATCGGAAGACGCGTATCGGCGCTTCCGCGACGAGCGCCTCGCACCGGTTCTCCACAAGGTCGCCGGTCCCGACGCCGTGAGCAGCGACTGGCCACCTCCGGGTCTGGAGCCGATGGAGGTGCACAGCCTGCTGCAGGCCGAGTAACCGGTGAACGCCGACCGCCGGCATCTAACGCCCGATCAGCGGCGCAACGGTGCGGAAGACCGCACGAAAATGGCGCGTACCACTCGCTCGCCGGAGTACCGCAGGGGCCTACCCAAGCAGCGCCTCCGATCCTCGGCGAGGCCGCACGCCAGGTACGCGCCACCTGCAGACTAGATCCTCGTGGCAAAAATCACAAAAACTCCCCTAGCGCGCTAAGCTTCGTGTAGCAAACGCTCTCCGACCTCCTTGACCCTCCATCTGGCCAATCTGGCTTGGAGGGCAGAAAAGGAGAGGTCGTGGAGACCGGCCGCAAGAAGAGCGTTTCCCGGATGGCCAATGACCGCATCTACAACGAGCTGTGGGGCTTTGGGGCGCAGGATGGAGCCTTCCTTTGTGAGTGCATGGACTCCTGCGTCGTGGAAGTCCTGATGACGCCCTCGGAGTACGTGCGCCTGCGTGACCGGCGTGAGATCGTCTACGCACTCGGCCACGACGGCGTGATCCCGTAGGCCGTTTCCGCCTGGCGAGCCCAACGACGGACGGCCACCCGCTGAGAAGGGCCGTCGCGTCGGGGATTGGCGCGCCCTGGGAAGCATCTGGCTTCCCGTGGCCGCCCTGAGGGACTTCTGCCCCTCAGACTTTGGCTAGGCCGCTTTCCTGCCGACGAGGCGCAGGGACGGCCTCTCCGGCGTGAGCGGGGTGGGCGAGCCGCGGCCGACTAGTCTGCGGGCGATGCATGAGACCGAGAGGAACCGACTCCTCGGCGACATCCGCCGCTTCCAACTTGCGCGCGGAGACATGCTGCAGGTCATCGCGGCGGTTGAGGCTCTCAACGCCGAGAGGGTAAATGGCTACCTGTGCCGCGCGCTGGAGACGGCGATCGTCGTCTGTTACGCGCGTCCTTTCGGTTCGAGAAACGCCGTCGGCCCGCTATCCACCAATTGGCCACCGATCTCGGACGACCCCGAGCTCCACGCCGAACTCATGCGCCTGCGGGATCAGGTCTACGCGCACACCGACAAGACGGAGGCACGCCAGGTTGTCGACGTCAGCGAGCTGCTTGGGCTGGATTCGCCCGCCTACACCGAGGGCTGGCACGCCATCGACCGAGAGAAGTTACCCGCCATCGCTGAGCTTGCGCGCCGTCTCGAGGCGTGCCTGGCGGCAGCGGTTGCTGAGCACACGGCCGAGCTTGGTACGGGCGGGACCGAGTAGGGGCCCGGGCGGCTCGCTGAACGCCCGAGCGCTCCGCCCCGGCTGCTTGCATGACCGGCGACCCGGCCTTAGGGTCGCGGCCATGAAATGGGATTACAAGACGGTGGTTCTCACGGGCGGCTTCATGGGACGCCACAAAGAGGAGCTCCGCCGCGACCATCTAGAGCAGCAGTTCGACCAACTCGGAGCCGAAGGCTGGGAGCTCGTTTGGGTCCTCATGGGCCAGTCGCCTTCATGGTGAGAAAGACGGCCACGTCGTCATCTTCAAGCGGCCTCTCCCTGATACTGACGCGCCCGAAACGGCCATCTAGGCACGCCGCCCGGCGCGCCGTAGGCTGCCTCTCGCCGGGGCTTGGGCAAGGGTTCCGGCCCGACCCCGATCAACTCGCGGGTTAGCTTCCGCGCCTGGCTAAGGGCCGCGCACGACGGTGACCATCTCGCCGAAAGGCCACTCCTTCACGAAGTCTTCGCGCCCCTCGACGCGCAGCGTGACGCGCACCGTCCGTTCTGTTCGATCGATCTCCGCCACTTTCGCCTCGACTTCCCCTCCCTGCCCAGGAAGGTCAATTAGGACGAAGTCGCCGATCTGCAGTCTCTGCACGACGAACTCGATTGCCATCGGCCGGGATTCTAATGACGGCCGGGAGGTGCCCCTCAGCCAAATCCGCTCATACACGGCCGTTTCAGCCACCTAGGCAACCGCCCCGACCCGCCGTAGCCTGACCTCGCCGGGTGTGGGCAGGGTAGTCCTAGGCAGTCCTTGCGGCCTGCGCCTCGGCCCTGTCCAATGCGGCGTCAGTTCAGTCGTTACGGCGCCCAGGGCCTGGACTTTCTTGTCAACGAGTGCGAATCTCAATCGGCGCTGCTCCGAGTGGGGGGCCGTCCTGCGGGGCCGAAGTCGAAGGCGCGGTGACGGGTCTTCGACCGGGCTAGGCTGCCATGGCAGTGCCCGCCGCGATCCGCCCCGACAGCTGGGATTTCGCGCTCTTCCTACACGTGTTGGGCGCGATGGTGTTCGTCGGGGTGCTCGTCGCAGCGGCGGTCGCTCTGCTCGCCGCCTCCGAGTCCGCGGGTGACGTCAGGCTCCGGCTGGTCGCGTTCCGCCTGCTGCTCTTCGTCGGCCTGCCGGCCTACGTTGCAATGCTCGTGGGCGGAGAGTGGATCACGTCCAAGGAGGGGCTCGGCGGCGAGAATGATCCAGCCTGGCTCGTGATCGGCGTCGTCGTCACCGATCTGACAGCGATCCTTCTCGTGGTCTCGATCGTGCTGGCGGGCATCGCGTCGAGGAAGTCAAAGGTCGGCCTCGGCCGAGCTACCGGGGCTCTCGCCACGGTCGCACTGGTCGCAAACGTGGTCGCCGTGTGGGCCATGACGGCCAAGCCCACCTAGCTAAAGCAGCGCGAGACTACGCGGCGAGCCGGCCCCAAAGAGGGGTCAGCGTGACGGACAGCCGCGATCGACTCTTTGACCACCCGGACTGAGCGGAGTAGGTTGGTGGCGTCCAACACAAGGAGCGTGATCCGAGGCACCTCCGGTGATGGCAACACTCCTGCTTCCGAGCATTCGGGGCCCGCCTGCTTGACGGCTGTGCCCCAATGCTCCGAGCGAATCTTTGGAAGGGGGAGTGATGCAGAACAAGCTCAGATTGGGGGCGGTCGCCGTCCTCCTGTTCGCGCTGCTCGGCACGGGCGCCTCCGCGTCCGGCCCGCGTGACAGGGACGACGATGACGTCGAGGTCATCCGCGTCACCGAGATCATCGTGCAGGAGGCCGAGATCGACCTAGGCGAGCCGGGAGAAAGCCTGGGAGACCAGTTCGTCACCTCGAGTGACTTTTTCCGCGCCGGTGAGAAGGTCGGCGTCGACGGCGTGGTCTGCACGCTCGTGCAGTTGGAGCCGATGGTCTCCGCGACGGCGCAGTGCGTCGCCACGGCAGAATTTCCAAAGGGGCAGATCACGGTTCAAGGGCTTCTGACGTTCTCCGAAGAAACCGAAGGCGAGCCGTTCCTGCTGGCGATCACGGGTGGGACGGGGAAGTACAAGGAGGCGCACGGAGAGTTGAAGGTGGTCGAGGTGAGCGAGACCGAGTCTCAGCTGACGTTCAAGATCATCCGCTGAAACGACAGGGAGGAGTGGAAGGCAAGGGTGGCGTCTGTCCCGGCGGCACCCTTGCCCGAGTTGACCTAGGGAGGGAGCGCCATGCGGAACAAGTTCAGACTGGGCGCGGTCGTCGTCTTTCTGCTCGCGGTGGCGAGCATCACGGTCGCATCCACCTCGTCCTCGAGCGGCAACTCAGGGGATCGGGGCAAGAGGTCGGTGGAGGTCATCCGCGTTACCGGGATTTTTGTCGAGGAGAGCGTTTCCGACCTTGGCGAGCCGGCAGACAGCCTCGGCGACCAGCTCGCATTCACCCAGGACCTCTTCCGCCGGGGTGAGAAGGTGGGCATCGCCGGCGTCGTTTGTACGCTCATGCGCCTAGAGCCCATGGGCGGGACGCTGCATTGCGTCGGCACTGCGCAGTTGCCGAAGGGCCAAATCACGATCCAGGGGCTCGCCACCCTTACCGGCGACGAAGAAGGTGAGCCGACACAGCACTTCGCGATCACGGGCGGTACCGGACGGTACAAGACCGCCCACGGCGTGCTGACGGTTGTCGACGTGAGCGAGACGGAGTCTCAGCTGACGTTCAAGATCATCGACTGAGGCCGGACAGAGCACCAACGGGGGTGGCGCCCGTTTGGGCGTCACCCCCGTCGGCGGGCTTTCTGATTCAGCCCGCCCACCGCGTAAGGGCTTCGCTCGCCCCGTCGAGCCTGCGCCGACGGACGAACTCCGCAAGCGCCGCCGCAGCTGGCTTCGGCCGTCGACCCGCAAGGCCGGCAGCCGGCGACGTCCTCATCGTGGCGGCACTGCCGGACCCGCTCGGCACCGACCTAGGACAGGAGACGGTGACCGTCTTGAACACCACGGCCTCTTCCGTCGAACTTGCCGGATGGAGCCTCGTCGATGCTGCCGGCACGCGAAACAACCTCGCCGGCACCCTGGCTGGCGGAGCAGTCCTGCAGGTCCACCTGGACGCAGGTCTCCAGCTTGCGAACAAGGGCGACGCGCTCGTTCTCATCGATGCCACAGGCGGCACCATCGACCAGGTCACCTATGAGGAACGCGAGGTGCGGCCCGGCCGCACGATCTGCTTCGGCCGATTGACTTAGGCAAGCGCGGCGAGGTCGGCAGCGTCTCGTTCGCCCGCTCAGCCCACGACGACAGACGAGCCGGCGCGGACCGCATTCGCCTCCGTTCCCTGAGGACGGGCCGGTCGGTGCCTCGGTGGCGAGCGGGTCGACGAGCCCGACGAGTAGAGGCCGGGGCGCGGTCGAACCGAGCCAGGTCGAAGGCTGAGTCGTCATCCACTTCGACATCCTGCCTGCGTAAGTTGTCACGGCTCGCACGGGTCGGCCGAACTCGTCGCTAGAGTCGTCCGTGGGCGCCGTGTCCGACTGGCTTGCGCACCCCCTTCTGCTCCTCCTCGCCGGAGCCTTCCTCACTAGCTTGGTCGTGCCTCGCCTAACCCGGCACTCGCAGAACCGGGACAAGGAGCTGACGATCAAGAGCGAGCTCTTCGCGGAGATCAATGACGCGGTAGCGGACTTCGTGACGGCCATCCAGTTCGCCGAGCTGGGCGCGGCGAGCCAGTCGCAGGAGACCTTCGATGCCGCCTACCGAAACTGGATCGTCGCATCTGCCGTAATCTCCTCGAAGATCCGCGTCTACTTTCCGGACACACCTTTGGCAAGGGACTGGGATGAATACGGGTCGGCCGTCGAGCGTTTCTACGCCCTCTCAGGGATCCAGGACCGTCAGCGGCGTGACGATGCGCTACGCGAAATCGCGGCCGCGCTTTCGATGCCCGCCGAGCATATGAGCTCCGTGGCCGCGCGCCCAGTCGCACTGGGTCAGAGGCCGCCGCTCGACTATCAGCTGGCGTGGGACGAGCTCAAGAGGGAGGTCCTACGCCGGAAGGACGAACTCGTCCGTGAGTTGCTGGACTCGCGGTCGGCGCTAACTCGGTAGCGGCAACCCTGCGCCGATGGTCTCGACTGGCGCCGGCGGGACGCAAGCGTGCCGCCATGGCTACGGTCTGTGTGGCCATAGCGGGCCTGCCGTCTGTCGACCCAGTGAGCCTCTGGGGCATCCTAGGGAGACCTTGCGGCCCGCGCCCCGCGGTCGGGATGCTGAGGCTCGGCGGCCAGGGTTGCGAACCAAGACGTGTGGGTAGATGAGAACGAGGCCGGAGGACCGGATGACGGCAGCGGACTACCTCCTCTACCTCCGGCCTCTCTCCGACCCTCTCACTGAGTGCATCGAGACGGTCGCGCTGACCCTCTCGTCCTATGAGCGGATCCGCTCGAACTACACCTGGTTCGTGACCAAGGCGGATCACGACATCCCCAGATCGAGCTGATTATTTTTCCGCGACGACGGGTACGTCGTGGTCGAGAAGCTCGTCGCCCAGGACGACTTGGAGGAGATGGATCCTCGTTCAGGCGGATCCGACAAGTCATGACCCGCAAGTGCGTGAGGAGGCGCTGAGAACCCTGTATCGCCTGCGGGCAGAGTTCCGTGAGCGAAACGATCGCCCGTCCAGCTTGCCCAAGGCGATCGAATCGTTGATCGCGGAGTACGAGAAAAGCGCACTAGGCGGGGGGAGATGGGAGCGAGCGGTGTCTCTCTCTGACGAACGGCTAGCCAAGAACGAGAGTCTCTTTCGGGCAGTGAACGAGCGCCTCGATGACGAGGCCGCCCCGTGGTCGAAGACGACCGACTATCTGTGCGAGTGCAGCGACACGGCGTGTTTTGCAAACATCGAGCTCACGAACGACGAGTACGAGCGGGCACGGTCTCGCCCGACGGTGTTCATGCTGGTTCCTGGCCATCAACGGCTCGAAATCGAGCGGGTGATCGAGGAGAACGAACGCTTCCTGCTCGTCGAGAAGACCGTCGCAGTCGACGAAACCATCGAGCAGGATCCACGCTCCAACGAGGCCGGAACAACGTAGAGCGAGACGGCTAGCTCGTCCGCCACCGGTCAGCGCAACGGTTGCCCGCCAGCCCACCGGTGGACGGCCTCGCTCGCCCCGTCGAGCCCGCGCCGACGGCTTCGACCTGCCCCTGTGCTTGCGCTCGAACTCGGTTAGACTGCGCCGACCGGAGGACCGTACTAGGGGGAGTGCGGCGTGGTGGTTGACGGGGCATCAGCGATGGGTGGGCCTGGAACCCCAGCGCGGCGCAGCCGCAGCCCTCCCGGCTGTCCTGACCACGGGACCTCGACTGTTTCGCAATGGGGAGGTGCAACGACAGTATGAGACGTTCGTTTCGCTTACTCGTATCCACCGTCGTCGCGTTAGGGGTTCTCGCCGGGATCGCGGGCGCACAGCCGGTCGCGGACCAGAGCAAGAAGATGGACGAGATCTTCACGTCCCCGAACCAGGCGACCAACTCGGACCTTGCCTTCTGGGGCAAGCACGCCTTCGTCGGCTACTACACCGGCTCTGCCGGGTTCCCGCCCGGTACCGCGCCTCGCGGCGGCGTGCGGATCTTCGACATCTCCAACCCCGCCGCTCCACGGCTGGTGAGGGATTTCGCCTGTGACGGAGCCCAAAACGACCCGATCCTGTGGGACCGCAATGGCAACGGGGTTGCCGACCTCATGCTCCTGGCCGTGGACACCACGATGGCCAGCCCCGAGTGTGGCGCGGCGCGGGTGCCGGGCGGCACCCCGACCGGCTGGGAGGGCGTCCGCGTCTTCACGATGAGCGACAACCCGGCGGCTCCCTTCACGAGCATCCAGCAGGTCAAGTCCGTGTACACGGACTGCGGCGCACACACGATCACGCTGTGGCCCGAGGAGCCGGGCAGGCTGATCGTCTACGTGTCGTCATACCCGCTGGGGGCCGGACCCACGTGCGGCGACACTGAGTACCTGAACACGGCCAACCCGTACGACGAGGACCCCGGGAGCCCGGCCAATCCGCTCCACGGCGTGATCCAGATCGTCGAGGTGCCCCTCGCCAACCCGGCGGCGGCCCAGGAGCTCGACGTGCAGCCGCAGATCAGCTATCCGGGCGACCCGGACGGCAGGATGGAGTGGGGTGAAAAGGGTCTCCCCTCGCCCCCCTTCGAGCCCGCCGCAGTGGCCTGCCACGACATCGTCGTCCACGTCGAGCATCGCCTCGCCGGCGGGGCGTGCGCCGAGCAGGCTCAGGTGTGGGAGATCGGCGCGAACGGGATCCCGGACACGCAGAACCCGATCTCGATCGTGGACGACGAGGTCAGCTCGGGCGGCACCGGGAACATCCCCGGGGCGGTCGACTTCTTCCACTCCGCGATGTTCAACAACGACGGGACCGTTCTGAACACGGTCGACGAGTCCTTCGGGAGCGGCTGTCCGCCGATGACGAACTACTCGCCGCGGCCGTGGAACCCGGCCGGAGGAACGCACAAGACCGGCAGGATGTTCTTCTCCGACACGGAGACTGGGGAGTTCTTCAGTGAGTTCCACGTCGGAGACGTGCGGCCCAACACCGCGGCCGGCGAGTACTGCTCCGCGCACATGGGCATGCAGGTCATGGGCATCCAGCGCGACCTGCTTGTGAACGCGTGGTACACGGGCGGCGTCGACGTGATCGACTTCACCAGGCCCACGAGGCTGAGGGAGATCGCGTACTACGACCCGGCGAGGAACTCGGGCACCTGGTCCGCGTACCCGTACACGGGCCCGCTGTTCAAGAAGGGGCGCGGGATCCCCGTCTACGCATCGGACGGCGTCATCAACAACGCCCTTGCGCAGGGCATGGTCGTGTACCGGACGAACATCCAGAGGCCCGCCAGGCCGAGGCTGGTCGACCACCTGAACCCGCAGACGATGGACTAAGCGTCGTCAGCGCACAGTACGAAGCGGGGCCTCCCTTCGGGGAGGCCCCGCTCATGTCTGCAGAGTCGTGACCTGCTTGGTCACGCGAACGGCGACTGCTCGCCGAAACCTTCGGGGGTCGTCGACCAGGAGCAGGACGAGCTCGAGCGCGTCCGGGAGGCTGACGAAGTCGAGCGCAAGTCAAGGTCTACCGGCCGCGCTTCGCTGGCACGCCCGCTATTGCGCCGAGATCCCGGACGTCGGATTCGAGGAGGCCCACGCGGTGCTCGCCTGCTTGGCCGGGCTGGCGGGTCGGCGGCCGAAGGCGCAGCAGCTGCCCTGGCCGAGCTCGTTCATCGGCGCGGGCTCGCGGGCAAGTGTGACATTGCTGCGGTGGGCTTCTTGATGGTGTTTTGATCGCGCCCCAATCAGGTAGGTGACGAAGAACGATCTTTGAGAGGGGGTCACTCATGGCGCAAGGAAGAGAGCGCACAAGGGAGCAGCTCTACCGAGAGGCTAAGCGTCTCGGAGTCAAGGGCCGCTCGAAGATGAACAAGGGGCAACTCAAGGCCGCCGTCGATCGGCGGCGCTAACGCCCGTACGGAGGGGAGGGCAATCAGTCCCTCCCCTCTCGTGCGTCGGGTTGAGATTCGCGTGCAGGTGGGAACCGGAGCGCGACGTTCGACTCACGAGTGATCGATGATCGCGTCCGAGTGTTACCGACGTAGCGAAGTTGCGATGCATTATTCGGCTCAACCAAACCGATGGAGGCGGCGGGAATCGAACCCGCGTCCGCGGCTCTGCGACTCGTGGCGAGAGCCGCCCGGCTGTGGGATCGCCGGGCCTAGACTCCGGCCTACGAGCCCAGAATTCGCTTGGCGAACTGTGGCCCTGCCGAGCTCCTGGCTTCAGGAATGCTCGTGCCAGCGTTCCGGCTCGATGAGAGCCGTCACTCGCTTCCGCGCACGGTTCCAGTACGGCTCGCCGCGGTAGCGCATCGAGAGGCGGTCGATGTCCGCCAGGCCCTCGTCGTCATGGAGCTCGACGACCCGGCCGAGCACCGTGACGGCGCGATACCAATCCCCGATGTCCAGCACGGTAATGGCGACCCGGGGGTCGCGGCGCATGTGACCCAGGCGCAGCCGCTCGAAGTCCATGTTGACAAGGACCTTGCCCTCCTCCCAGTCGTACCAGGTCGCGGCCGAGTACGGCGCGCCGTCGGTGCGGACGGTCGAGATGACCGCCGCATGCGGTTGTTTCATGAACTCGACCAGGGTGTCCGGGAGGGGTGCTAGAGGCACACCGGGAGTTTAGGAGCGGCGTTTCGGGCTCGGGGATCACTGGTTGCGGGCAGAGAGCTAGCAAACGACACACCACGTTCCACCCAGGTCGAGAGCGCCTCGGCGCTCGCCACGTGATCCGCGGGCTCCGCCCGCATCGAGTCAAAGAGGCGCCCGCGAAGGAAGACGAAGGCCTAACCCGCCGGCGGCTCGTCCCTGCAGATGTCGGCCACCTGCGCTCCCGTCAGGCCCACGAGGTCGGATGCCTTCAGTCGCACCGATCTGTCGTGCGAGCCCGCTTCGAGCACGACCGAGTCGCGGCTGGCGAGCCGCTCGTCCACGATCACCCGATCCTCGCTTCCGCCGAACGGCGGCACGGCGCCGAGCTCGAAGTCCGGGTAGTCGCGCGCGAGGCCGCCCTCGCTCGCCAGATGCACCTTCTTGCCGCCGAGTACGGCGGCGACCTTGTGCAGGTCGATCCGCTCCGAGGCGGCGAGCACGGCGCGCACGTTGTCGCCAGACGCGACCAGGACGAGCGTCTTCGCCACCTCCTCGGGCCCGACGCCGAGCGCGGCGGCCTCGTCCGCCGCCCGCTCCGTGTGCGCGTGCTCGAGCACGTCGAAGTCGATCCCGGCCTCCTCGAGGAACCTCGTTACGTCTGCCATGGCTCCCTTCCTTTTCGCGCTAATGATCGCTGTTGTCGATCACCCGTGCCTCGCGGGCTCGCCGGCGGCTCCGCAGCGGCTCGGATGTGCAAGCGTGGGAGGCCGTGAGGACGACGTCGCGACCGTCTCCGGTTCGGTCCGCCAAGCCGCGTAGACGCGGGTGGCTGCGCCCCCTGCTTAGCCGGCGACCGTCAAGTAGAGCGCGGCGAGGCGATGGATGTTTGCCTCCACCGTGAGCTCAAGGCGCACGGCCGCGATGCGGCAGCGCAGCTCGACCACGTCCACCGCCGCGAGTTGCTCTAGAAGGTCGTCGAGCGTCGCGAGACTCAGGCCGAGGCCTCCGTCGTCAACCAATCGCGCGAGTGCACGGTGCCGCAGCGTCAGTATGGGCAGGCCACAGCCGATGTACTCGTAGGCCTTATTCGGAAGGCAGGTGTCGAGGTGGGCTTCGTTCAGAGTGGAGTTGAAACCGGCCCAGCCGAAGTCATACGCCGGCAGCGCGGCAAGCAGCCGCGAGGGCGGGAGCGTCGCGTGCACGCGTAAGCCGTCCAGTCCAGCGGCGAGCTCGGCATATGCGGGAACGGCGCGCGACGGATAGAAGTCGAGCGAGACACCCTCGCCCACTATCGCGCCGAAGATCCCTCGCAGGTCGTAGTGACCGCCATTCGTTGAGAGGGTTCCCTGGTAGACGAGGCGCGGAGGATGGCCGTTTCGCCGCTCTGTGGGCGGGAGCGCTGGCGGCAGGTCGTGCCGAAGCGCGTAATTCGGAAACGCAAGCGCCGGCGCTGTCAGGTTGTAGCGGGCGTGGATCTCCTCCAAGAGCTCATCCGAGACGGTCACCAGCGCCGAGCATTTCTCGATCGCGAGTTGCTCAAGCGCGAGCGCCTCGAGCGGCTCTGGGAAGCCGTGCTCGTAGGGCGTTCGCCTGAGGCTCTGGAGATCGTGCACGTCGTGGACCACCGGCACCCGGCCGGCGAAGAGCTCAAGCGCGATCGCGGTCAAGGAGTCCGGAAGGTTGTGGCTGTGGATGAGGTCGGGACGAAACTCCTCGCCGACTTGCCGAAGGCCCTTGAGCGGCTCCGAGCCTAGGTTCCACCAGCGCTCGAAGAGCTCATCACCTGAGCCGTACCAGCCGCTCAAAGTCTTGCCCTGGTAGGCGAAGCCGAGCTGGATCCCTCGGAACGCCGAGCGCAACGCGACGGCGTACTTGAACGCCCGCACGCAGGGCTGCTGCTGCAAGAACAGGACGCGCATCAGCGGCGCTTGATCGCACGAGCGGGGTTGCCGACAGCGATGCAGTTCGGCTCGAGCTCGCCGACGACGACGCTCCCACCCCCGACGACGCACCGGTCCCCGAGACGCGCGCCCGGGAGGATGCAGACGCCCATCCCGATCCAGCAGTCAGTGCCGATCTCGACCGGCTTCTTGGTCCAGTTCTGCTCGACAATCGGCCGCTCGGGGGAGATCTGATGGTTGGCCGTGTGGATCATCGCGTAGGGGCCGACGATTGTTCGGTCGCCGATCCGGAGGCCACCGTACCCGTTCACGTAGCACCCGTAATTGAAGCCGACCCGTTCGCCGAGTTCGATTCGGTCGCCGTTAAGCCAGACGATCAGGTCGAGATAGAAGCACCCTTCGCCGACCCGCTTCGCGTCTTGCGGACCAAAGGGAATCACTTTCTTCGAGCTCTCCGTGATCATCATGAGGACCTCCCGATTGCGGACGTCGGCAGCCGCGGAGCGAACTCCCGCCTGTACGCGCTCAGAGCGCGGTCCCTGTCAACTTACGGCATCATGTGGACCGCCACGGCCTGCGTCGGGGGTTCAGGAGGCGACGTGAACCAGGTGTCGCAGATTCTTCAGGAGAAGGGCCATGACGTCCTCCAGATTGAGGCGGACGCATCGGTATACGAAGCGGTGAGACAGATGGTCGCGGCGAACGTTGCCTCGCTGCTCGTGACGGAGGGCGGCGAGATCACAGGAATCATCACCGAGCGGGATTACCTCCGCCGCGTGACTGTCGAGGGACGCACCGACGAAGGAACCTCCGTTCGCGAGATCATGTCCTCTCCGCTGATCGTTGTGACGCCGCAGACGTCGATCGACGAATGCATGGCACTGATGACGGACAGGCGGATCCGACACCTACCGGTCGTCGACGACCGGGGCAGGGTGGTGGGCATCGTCTCGATCGGGGACGTCGTCAAGTTCAAGTCGAAGCAGCAGAGCTTCGAGATCAAGTTCCTGCACGAGTACATCGGCGCGACCTAGGTCGGACGCGGGATTCGCCGTTTTCGATTACTCCCGGGTGTGGCGATTGTCGCGATCCATTTGGCTTGAAACCTGAGGTGGAGGCGGCGGGAATCGAACCCGCGTCCGGTGAGCGACCTGATAGATCCGCGGTCAGGGCTGGCCGTTCGCTTCCGGCTCACAGCTCGAGCAGTAGACGGCCGCGGCGCTTGCCGTCTCACCTTCCGCCACGAGGCGAACCGCCAGCCTTCCGCAGGTCGCGCAGGGGACGTCGGTCACCGTCACGGGTCGAGGCGCCCAGGCCCCCGCCCACTCCGCGAGCTCGCGCAGCTCGAAGAAGACGGCGCCTTCGAACGCGCGCCCGCCGCCTGGTCGGATCAGCCCGCGCTCGAGGAGCATGGACATGACGGAGCGAGCCCGCTTGTCGTCGAGTTTGGCCGCCAGCAGCTGGCGTGCCGACTCCATCTCGGCCTTCCGCTCGCGCTCCTTCTCGGCCGGCGGCTCGTACAGCTCGGTGAGAAGGAGCTTGGACGCTGCGAGCCGATCGCGGTCGTTCCCGCTCTCGAGCCCTGCCTCGATCGCGGCCCAGACGCGCGCCGGGTCAACCTCGCGACGCAGGAACGCCCGTAGGGTCTCCCGCTGTGCGTCCGCACGCTTGGCCTTCGGGATCGCGCGTCCGCCGAGCCTGCCGAGCTCCCTCATGTCCTGCGAGCCGTTGTGCACGAGGCATAGCCCGTCGGCTTCAACCGCCTTGCGCCGACACGGTTCTCCCCTCCTCGTCGTCGCTCGGCAGAGGCCGTCGCGGCCGCTCGGGGACTCGTTGGACGCTCGCTTACGGGCGCTTGCCACGGGCTCCAGTCCCTCGTTCGAAGAAGATGGCCAACAGAAGCAGCCGAAAGAGCCGGGCTGGCGCACGACTGGCGCGCACCCCTCGCTTTGCAGCGGTTTTTTTGCCTCTACCGGTTACGCAAACCTGTGGCGCAACGGCGAGGCCGAGGCGTCTACGTCGGCGACGCCAGGCGATCGGCAGGAAAGCAAGCGAGGCGCGCTGCAGGCGGCGCGGGTTCATTCGAGCACCGCCGACGCGTTCCGCTCGAGCCAGCGCTCGAGCTCCCTGACTGGGATCAAGCGAAGACGGCCACGGCGAACGAGCCGCAAGTCGCTTTGCACGTAGCGCTCGAACGAGTCGAGGGAGATGCCGAGAGCGGCGGCGGCTTCCGGGCGGGTGAGTGCCATTCGGGGCAGGGCACGCGCATTCAAGGCGGTGACGACCGCGCGGTCGGGAAGGCGCTCGCTCATTCCGAGCCCTCACGCGTGCGTAGGGTGTCCGTTGCGTCCCCGGAGCCCGGATTTCCCGCTAACGACACCCCTAGGGTGACGGGTGACACGTGGTGACACGAGATTCGTACAACTTCCTCGTGTACGTGTACAAGCTCAAGTTTCCGGAATCTGGCGACACCACGTGTCATCGTGTCACCCTCCTTCCCGGAGGAGGATTCCGCGGAGGCCTCGAGCGGTCTTCTTGCGCTCGACGATGCAGCCTTTCGCCCGCAGGATCTGCGCAAACGGCTTGCTTCCAACTGGCTTCTCGGCGTTCGTCTCGCACCAGCTCTCGTAGGACTTCCTCAGCTCGGCGGTGCTCGTCCAGGCGCTGGCGTCGAGCTCGCAACAGTCGGCGAGCCAGTCGCGGAGCGGGTCGTTTTCGTCGCGATACTCGTTCGTGTAGTCGCGGACAGACTCAGGGACGGCGAGCCCTTTCTGCTGCCACTCGAGGCAGCCGCGGACGGCCCAGGTGAGGATCGCCGAGAGCACCTGTGGGTTTGTGCGCAGCTCGATCTTGATGCGCTCGTCGCGTTCGGCCTCGGGGATCACGCAGACGAAGGGGACCTGGACGATGCGCCTCCAGATCGCGTCGTCGTCGGCACTCACGCGTGGCCTGGCGTTGGCCGCCAGCCAAAGCTTGAAGCGAGGCTGGAATTCGAACGTCTCGTGGTAGAGAAAGCGGGCCGCGACGGTGTCGCCGCCGGTGAGGAGCTTCACGAGCCCTTCGGCGAGCGTTTTTCCCTCGTCGACCTCGATCGAGAGGACGATGCGGGCGCCGTCGAGCCGGGCGATGTCGTTGCGGATGCCGGCGTCGCCGCGGCGCTTGAGGAAGGTCTCGAAGTCGGCGGTCGCGGCGTACTCGCCGAGGGCGGCCTTGATCGCTTCGAACAGCGTGCTCTTGGCAGTCGCGGTCGGCCCGTGGGCGAAGAAGAGCTTGTCCTCGTGGGTGTGGCCGGTCAGCGAGTAGCCGACCGCGCGGCGGAGGAACCCGGCCAGCTCGGCGTCGTCGCCGGTGGCGCGCCGGAGCGAGGCATCCCAGAGGTGGTGCTCTGCCAGGTTGTCGTAGACCGCTGGCGTGATCCGAGTGAGGAGGTCGTCGCGGCGGTGCTCGCGCAGCGCGCCCGTTTGCAGGTCGATGGTCCCGTTAGCGGCGTTGAAGAGCCACGGGTCGGCGTCGAACTCGCGCGGCTCGACGATCACGGCTCGCTCGGTCTCGGCGAGCTTGACCGCGGCCCGGAGCCTCGCCTCCGACTCGCTCGCGATCGCCCAGGACGTCACCTTCTTGCGCTCCTCAAGGCTCGCGGCGTCTGCGGCCTTCGCGTAGAGGGCGCGGACGCTCTGCTTCGCCCGGCGGATCGCCTCGCCGTCGTTGTCGCGCTTCCAGCGCCGGCCGTCCCAGGCGAACCACCCCATCCCTGGTGCGAAGCGAAGATCCCGCCCGTGCTCGGCAACGAGTCGCTCGGCGTTCCCGAGATCGGTCAGCGGAAACGCACGATCCGTCTGCTGCGCGACGAAGGCTTCGCCGTCCGGGACGAGCTGGCTCATGCCGCGGCCCTCAGAGCAGTGGTTGCGCCCTCGAGGCGGGCGAGCTCTTCGGCGGCCCGGTCACGGATCTCGCGATCGAGCGACTCGTCGCCGGTCGAGGCTGTCGCCGCACTATGGACCTCGGGGAAACGAACAGCCTTGCTCCAGCTCGCGCCGCTGGCGACATTGACGCGGACCGCGCGAAGGGTCCCGCCGTTCTCGTCGAGGAGGTTGAACTCGACTCCGGCGAAGTCGACGTGGCTGAGGCGAATGGTCGGGCGATCTTTGGGCTGTGTTACGCTGGCCATGTTCATCCTTTGGGGTAGCTGGTGAGGGGCGTCTAGTGGGCGCCTCTCGTCGTTCAGGTCAGGCCACGAGGTCATGCTCCTTCTCGCGGTCGTGCGAGACAGCCGCGCCGAAGATGACGTCGACAGGTAGCCCGAGCTCGGCGACCGCTTTGACGATCTTGGCGCTAGGCCGCTTCTTACCGGCCAGCACCGCGTAGACGTACTGCGGCGAGACCCCGGCCTTGCGAGCCAGGTCGGTCGGCCGCACGGTCGGTACGAGCCATGGCCTCAGCGCGGCGCCGGACTTCGTGGACAGCGGCGTTTCGGAACGCACGCTGTCCACCGTATCAGGACACGGGTGATTTGACAAACCCCGGTGTCCAGGCTTATTCTTTCAAACCGTGCAAGGCGAGGTCGCGTATCGGCAGATCGTCCTCCGAGACAACGGCGAGGTCCGTCGTCTGCCTCTCACGGCGCCCGTGAACGACGTCCTCGGTCAGCTTCGCTCGTCAGCGAAGAAGAGCGAGGCGGACTACTTTCCGTGGCTGTGGGACCGCTACCAGGCGTTCGCCGGCATCGGCGTCGCAGGTGCGCACGAGGTGCAAGCAACCTTCTTGAACGCGGCCAAGAAGGCTACAAAGGGCACGGTCGCGGCCGAGCTCGCACCGCATCTCGAACGCCTCCGCTTTGCTCCAGATGGGAGCTTGGCCGAGATCCCGGATCTGGCAGCGCTCGCTGCCTGGTCGCTCCTTGAGGCCGTGCGCAGGCAGCCGCTCGAGCTCCGCAGCTGCCCGAACTGCCGGGGCCGCTGGCTCGCCCGGCCGGACGAGCCCGAGTACTGCCAACGGGTGGCCCCCGGCCAGGAAAGCAAGGACTGCCGGACGCTCGCCAAGGAGAAGCGCCTCGCTGGCGACACGGCCTACCGCGCCTACCGCCGCGAGTACAAGCGGCTCAGCGAGGCGTTCAGTCGCCGGGCGATCGACCCCGACGACCTGTTCGCGTGGCGAAGAGAGAACGGCCCGTCCAAGTGGGCGCCGTTCGACCAGTGGAAGGCACGTCGTCGTCGGCGCGCCAGAAAGGAGACGTGATGGCTCGAAGATCGACCACCGGCATCCGCCAACGCCACAGCCGCAGCTGCCCACAGACGGGCTCGTGCTCCTGCCCGTGGGAGGCCGCGGTCTACGACAAGCGAGCCGTGAACCCTAAGACCGGGAAGAGAGGCGCGAAGATCCGCAAGACGTTCCAGACTTTCGCCGCGGCGAAGGGGTGGCGATCGGAGGCCAGCGTCGCGCTCCGCAAGGGCACGATGAAGGCACCGACGCGGGAGATTCTGCGTGAGGCTGCGGAGCGCTTCCTCGCCGGCATCGACGACGGCACGATCCGGACCCGACACAAGCACCTCTACAAGCCGAGCACCCGGCGGAGCTACCGGCACTCGCTGGAGACTCACGTTCTGCCCGAGCTCGGCGGCTCGCGTCTCTCGGAGATTCGCCGCGTCGACGTGCAGGACTTCGCCGACCGGCTTTGCGCCGCAGGCTTCGACGCCTCAACGATCCAGAACACGCTCATGCCGTTGCGTGTGATCTACCGGCGGGCGCGCCGGCGCGGCGACATCGCTGTGAACCCGACCGCTGACCTCGACCTGCCCGCGGTCGAAGGGCGGCGCGATCGGATCGCCACGCCAACCGAGGCCGAAGCCCTACTCGCCGCACTCGACGAGACGGACCGCGTGATCTACGCGACCGCCCTCTACGCCGGCCTGCGACTCGGCGAGCTCCGGGCGCTCCGCTGGGACGACGTCGACCTCGAGCAGAACGTTCTTCGTGTCGAGCGGGCATGGGACGCGATCGAGGGCGTGATCGAGCCGAAGTCGAAGGCGGGCCGGCGGAAGGTGCCGATCAGCAAGGCACTTCGTGCGCACCTGCTCCGCCATCAGCTCGCTTCCGGCCGGCGCGACGGCCTCGTGTTCGGCCGCACGCCCACGGCGCCGTTCGACACGGGCGGCATCTGGAAGCGCTCGCGTGACAGGTGGACGAAAGCCAAGCTCGCGCCGCTCACGCTGCACGAGGCCCGGCACACGTTCGCCTCCCTGATGATCGCCGCGGGCGTGAACGCAAAGGCCCTCACCGACTACATGGGCCACGCGTCCGTTCGGGTGACGTTCGACCGCTACGGCCACCTGATGCCGGGCAACGAGACCGAGGCCGCCGGCCTCCTGGACGACTACCTCGACAAGGCGACTGGCGCGCAAACTGGCGCGCAGGGACGCTAGCCCGCACGGCTGAGCCGAATCCACACGGCTAGCCACACCATGATGGGTTGCTGGCTTCCGGACGCGAGGGCGTCAGCATCGGCACACCGCGGCGGCCAGGCACGCTCGGGCCCGCCGAAGCGGGCCCGAGCGTTCGTTTTCGGAGAGCTCCGTGTCAGTCGGCCGGTTTCAGGAGGAAGAGCTGGCCGTCCTCGACGGTGACGGTCGTGCCTCCGGGCGCGGCCGTGGGTGGGTGCGCCTGGACGTCGGAGAGCCATGTGTCACGGCCGAAGAGAGCCCAGGTGTCGATGATGCCGCTCGTCTCCCAGACTCCCGGGCCGACGGGGACGCCGTCGCGGCCGGGCGGGTCGAGCTGGGCGATCCTCGTGCCGGCGGAGCTGACACCCGCGCCGCCGCCAGTCTGCCTGAGCAGGTCGAAGCGCCAGATCGAGCCGTCGCGGCCCTTCGCGGCCATGACCGCCCGGCTTTCGGTCGTCCCGTCCTCGTTGATCATGAGGTACTTCCTGCTGACGGCGAGGTTGTCGGGGCTGATCGCTGTGTCGCCGCCTGCCGCGATGATCGTGTCGGCGTTGTAGACGATCGTCAGGATCGCGGGCTTGGTCACCCTCCTCGGGTGCAGCCGCAGCGAGTAGAGGCGGCCCAGCTCGTTGACGCCTTCATCCGCGCCGGTCGACGAGCCGGTCGTATCCCAGAAGAACTCGTTCCTGTTGCGGGGGTTGAACGCACCGTCCTCGGGACGCACGAAGGTCATCGCGCCCGCTGCGTCGCTCGCGGCCTCGAGCTCCTCGGCCGAGAGGTCCTGGACGTTCGGGATCTCGACCCACTCGCCCTTCAGCGAGCCGCTCGTGAACGTCCGCTCGCTGTTCAGCGCCGGATCGAGTGACCGGAAGACGTACACCGAGCCGTTGTCGAGACCGTTGCGTGCGAGCACGGAGGACGCCCCCGACTTCTTCTCGCCGACGTACATGTAGAGCTGGTTGTTGAGAGTCGCCGGCCCGTCCTCCATCGAGAAGATGACCGTCTGGTTCTTCTGCCGGGGCTGGACGACGGTGTTCTCCTTCGAATACCGGCCGAGCTTCGGCAGCGTGTGCAGCTCGTTGTCGTAAATGGCCACCGAGAGCCCGCCCTGGCCGTCGAATGTGTTCGCCGTGTCGTCCTCTTCGTTGGTCAGGTAGATGTAGCGGTCGAAGCCGTCCTCGGGCCCGGCGAGGTACGCGCTGCAGAAGCGCGCGAACTGGCTCGGCATCTGCGCCTCGTTGCCGACGACCGGCGCCGGCCCGAGGAAGGTGTTCTCGTCGTAGATCGAGTCGTATGCGCGTCTGCCTGCGACCGGATCGCCGTCTTCGTCGAGGATCCACTGGGACACGATCGCGCCGCGGTTCTTCGGGCCACCGACGACCGGCTCGGACTGAACGGTGAAGCCGAACTCATGATTCATATAGAGCGTATTCGTGCCGTTCCCGTTCGAGTGCGCCCCGAGCCCGTCGGGGATCCCGACCATGCGGTACTCCTGCCCGGGCGCCCCGCCCAGGAGCGGCACCTTGTCGTCGGCGCTGAAGAGCGCTCGCACTTCATACTTCCCACCGACCGGCTCGACGTATGGCTTCACCGACGTGCCGGCGAGAACCGAGCCGACGACCGTCGCGGCGCCGACGGCCGCGACCAGGCCGACGAGCGCAGCCACGCTACGGGGTCTCCTCTGTGGCATCTCTTCCCCTCTCTCTAGTCCCACGTCTCGAGCCGCGAATCGACGACTCTCGAGCGATTGTTTCAGCTGAGGCATCGGCCTGTGGGTAACCGAGCGGTGACCAACCGGTGAGAACGACGGGGCACGGCCCCGACGTCTACTCCCACGTCCTTCCGGAGCGGACCCCGTGCGGCTCGTGCGCTCTGGTCGGAGCTACGATCCGATCGTGTCCAAGCTGCGTGAGACTCACGAGCGCGAGCTGAAGCTCGCCGTCCCGACCGGATTCGCGCTGCCGGACATCGCCGGCGAGAAGCTCGGGCCGGACACGTTCACGTCCACCTACCACGACACGGCCGACCGCGCCCTCGCGCGCGCCGGGATCACGCTGCGGCGACGCGTGCAGAACAGGCGAGGCCTCTGGCAGCTCAAGCTGCCCGGCGAGGGTGAGCGGCTCGAGCTCGAGGTTTCCGGCGGCCCAGGGGCGCCGCCCGCAGAGCTCGACACGCTGCTCGTCGGCGTTCTCCGCGGACGGGCCCTCGCGCCGGTCGCGGCGCTCCGCACAACGCGCGAGGGAGTGCGGGCGCGCGAGAACGGGCGCTCCGTCGCCGACGTGACCATCGACAGGGTGTCGGTGCTCGAGGGGAGGCGCGTGCGGGAGCGCTTCGTCGAGCTGGAGGTCGAGGCTCTCGCCGGAGGCGCGGGCGCGCTTCCCGATCTCGAGCGCGTCCTGCTCGACGCCGGGGCCACGCCCGGAGACGGGCGGTCGAAGGCCTTTCGGGCGCTCGGGTACTTCCCGCTCGAGCCCCTGGCCCCGCCCCGCTGGGCGCCGGCGCGCGAGCATGTTCGGGCGCTGCTCGCCGTTCAGGTCGGCGAGCTGATCGCCCACGATCCTGGAACCCGCCTCGGCGCCGACCCGGAGGAGCTCCATCAGGTGCGGGTGGCCACGCGGCGGTTGCGGGCCGTGCTGCGCGCGGCAGCGCCTCTGCTCGATCCCGCCTGGACGGAGTCGCTGCGTGCCGAGCTCGCCTGGCTGGGGGGCGCGCTGGGCCCCGTCCGGGACCTCGACGTCCTGCTCGAGCGCCTTCGCGCCGAGATCGTCGACCTGGAGCCGTCCGAGCGCCGCGCTGCTGAGAGCCTCCTGCGGCGGCTCGAGGACGAACACGGCTCCGCTCGCGCGGCCATGCTCGATGCGCTCACGAGCGCTCGCTACGCCGAGCTCCTGACCCGCCTCGAGGCGGCCGCCGTGGCGCCACGCGCACAGGCCGCCGACGTCTCACTGCGGGACATCGCCGCCGGGGAATTTCGGAAGCTCCGCAAGGCCGTGCGAGCGCTCCCGTCCGACCCGCCCGACGACGCGCTCCACGCCGTGCGCATCCGGGGGAAGCGGGCCCGCTACGCCGCCGAGCTGGCGGAAGGCGTCGTCGGCAAGCCGGCGGGGCGCTTCGTCACGGACGCCAAGAGCTTCCAGGACGTCATCGGCGAGCACCAAGACGCTGTCGTCGCCGAGGAGCGGATCCGCGGCCTGCTCGCCCCGAGCGACGATCCTCGGGCGCACTTTGCGGCCGGGAGGCTCGTCGAGCGGGAGCGAGAGCGGCGCCGCCAAGCTCGCGCCGCCTTTCCGAAGGCCTGGGAGCGGCTCGAGCGAAGCGGGAAGCGGGCCTGGCGCTGAGCGCGGCCGGCGCGACCGTGCAGGCCGCGGGAGGAGTCGTCTTCCGGCGCGGCCGCGACAACGGCGTCGAGGTGCTGCTCGTCCACCGGCCTCGATACGACGACTGGACGCTGCCGAAGGGAAAGCTCGAGCCGGGCGAGACCCACGAGGAGGCGGCGGTGCGGGAGGTCGAGGAGGAGACAGGCCTTCGCTGCGAGCTCGGCCGCGAGCTCCCCTCGACGAGCTACCACGACAGCAAGGGCCGGCCGAAGACCGTCCGCTACTGGGAGATGCGGCCGCTCGGGGGCGACTTCCGCCCGCACCGGGAGGTGGACGAGATCCGGTGGCTCTCCGTCGATGCCGCCAAGGAGCTGCTCAGCCACAACCACGACCACGACGTGCTGCGGGCATTCGCGACGGACGGGCGCTGATGGCGCTCCTGCTTCTCCGCCACGGGACGGCCGGCCACCGAAAGCCCGGCGTCGACGAGGCCGAGGATCGGTTACGGCCGCTCGACGAGCGGGGTCGCCGCCAGGCGGAGGCGCTCCCCACCCTCTTCGCGGGCCTCGGCGTCGAGCGCGTTCTCACGAGCCCGTACGCTCGCTGCCTACAGTCCGTCGAGCCGCTCGCTCACGCCCTCGGCCTCCCGGTCGAGGAGCGGGACGAGCTGGCGGAGGGGGCCACCGAGGCCGAGCTGTGGTCACTCGTCGCCGAGATCGCGGAGGCGACGGCCGTCCTCTGCACGCACGGCGACATTCTTTTCCTGCTCCTCGGCGAGGAACCGGAGAAGGGCTCGACCTGGGTCGTCGACCTAGACCCCGGAGGCGGCCTCACCCGCCGCGCGTACCTCCCTCCGCCTGCCTAGCTCCTACACTCGTCTGGGCCCGGCTAGGAGCCCGCCGGAGCGGAGGACGATGCGGCGCTCGTCGACGCTCACCTCGTCGACCTCGCCGACCGGGACGTGCACCAGCCAGCTCCCGAGCAGGCCCGCGCGCACGGAAAGGAGCGCAGGGCGCCCGCTCTCCCGGTCGATCCGGACGTCCTCGACGACGCCGATCTGCGCCGACGGCCCGAACACTCCGAAGCCGCGGCAGTCGGCAAGCTGCGGCTCGGGCCCCTGCCTGTCCTCGTTTCTGCCCATGAGCTCATGGTGCCGGGAGCATCGGCCGGCGTGGGTTACGTCCCGATGAACCCTGGGTGAGCAAGCTGTGAGCGGCCCGCTCCGGGTGCTCAGGCGGCCGAGGCGGCCAGCTCGTCCAGGAGCGCGAGCGCGGCCCCTTCCCGCAGCCCGGCCCGCGAAACCTCGAGCGGGATGCCGAGGCGGGCCTGGAGGCACGAGAGGATGACGATCCCCGCTGCGAGCGTGCGGACACGGTGCTCGTGCAGGCCGAAAGTTTTCGCCGCCTTCGCCGACGAGCGCTTGCCGAGGATGCGGAGGGCGGCGTCGAACTCCTCGTTCTCGAGCTCCCACCCGACGAGCTTGCGGAGCGCGCGAGCCGTTCCACCGGTTGCGAGCGCAGACCGCGGAAGCGGCGGCGTGAAGCCTTCCAGGTGGCGCTCGACCTCGTCTCTCGCGGCGGCGAGAGCACGCCTGCCGGGCGGGTCGCCTCCGAGGAACCTCTCCGTGAGCCGGACGGCTCCGAGGTCGAGCGAGCGTGACCAGGCCGGCCCGCTCTCGGCGGTTCCCACGACGACCTCTGCCGAGCCGCCGCCCACGTCGCAGACCGCAACGCTCTCCGGCAGCCCCCTCGCACCCGCGACGGCGCCCGCGAACGCGAGCCGGCCCTCCTCGTCGGCCGAGAGAATGCGAACCGGCGCGCCGGTCGCCGCGAAGAGCTCCCGCACGAGCCGGTCGCCGTTCGCGCTCTGGCGCCCCGGTGCGGTGACGACCACCTCGATCGTGCCGGCGCCGAGCTTACGGGCGTTCCGGGCGAATCCTCCTGCGCAGCGTGCGGCCTCGCGGATGCGAGCGGCGGAGAGCCGCCCCTCGCGCTCCACGTCCTCTCCGAGGAACAGGTGCTCCCGCTCCTCTCGCAGCGGCACGAGCTCACCGCCCTGGCGGTGGGCGACCAGCAGGCGAATGGTGTTCGAGCCCACGTCGACGATGCCGATCTTCATGGCGACGTCATTCTCCCGTTGGGATCGGCTGTAAGCCCTCTACCGCGGCCGCCGGGCAACCCGGCGCCGGGCCCGCGTGCGCGCCTTGCGCATGAGCGCGTCGTGGCTCCCCTTCACGCTCTGATCCTTGCGCGGCTTGAGCCGCTTCCAGGCTCCGTCCGGCTGCAACGTCCAGGCCGTGTTGTCGTCGAGCAGGACGTCGAACGCAGCGGCGAGCTGGGCCTGCACCCTCGGATCCTCCACCGGCACGGCGATCTCGATGCGGTGGTCGAGGTTGCGGGTCATGAGGTCCGCGCTGCCAAGGAAGGTCGTCGCCGAGTCGCCCGCCTCGAAAACGAAGAAACGGCTGTGCTCGAGGAAGCGACCGAGGACGCTGCGGACGCGGATCGTCTCCGAGAGCCCCGGGACGCCGGGCCGTAGCTGGCAGATCGAGCGGGCGACGATGTCGATCTCCGCGCCTGCCTGCGAAGCCGCGTACAGCTCCTCGATGATCGTCTGGTCGGTGAGCGCGTTCGTCTTCAAGCGGATGCGCGCGTGCTCGCCGTCGCCCGCCGCCTTGGCGACGGCCCGAATCTCCTCGACGAGCCGCCGGCGCAGGTTGAACGGTGCGACGAGGAGCTTGCGGAACGCCTGCGGGCGGCCGAACCCCGTGACGTAGTTGAAGAGGTCGGCGACGTCGGCGGCGATCTCCTCGTCGGCCGTGAAGAGGCCGAAGTCCTCGTAGATGCGGGCTGTGAGCGCGTGGTAGTTGCCGGTCCCGATGTGGACGTAGCGCCGGAGCGCGTTGCCCTCGCGCCTGACGATCAGAGTGGTCTTCGCGTGGATCTTGAGGTTGGGGAAGCCGTAGACGACGTGGACGCCAACGCGCTCCATGGCTCGCGACCACTCGATGTTCCGGTGCTCGTCGAAGCGTGCCTTGAGCTCGACGAGGCAGACGGCCTGGCGCCCGTCTTCGGCCACCTCGATCAGGGCCGGGACGACCGGCGAGTCGTCGCTCGTCCGGTACACGGTCGTCTTCAGCGTGATCACGGCCGGGTCCCGCGCCGCCTCGCTCACGAAGCGCTCGAAGGTGGTCACGAAGGAGTCGTACGGGTGATGGACGAGCAGGTCGCCGCGACGGATCTCGGAGAAGAACCCCTCGCCTCCCCGCACAGCGGCGATGCGGGCCGGCGTGCTCGGCACCCAGGGATCGTCCTTCAGGTCCTGGCGGTCGAGGGCCGCCAGCTGGGAGAGATCGGCGAGGTCGAGCGGCCCGCGGATCGGATACACCTGCTCCTCGGCGACGTCTAGCCCCTCAGTCAGCTGCGCGAGCATCCGGCTCGAGACCGAGCCGGAGACCTCGAGCCGGACGACGTCGCCGAACCGCCTGCGGCGCAGCTCCAGCTCCACCGCCTCGAGGAGGTCGTCGGCCTCGTCGCTCACCTCGAAGTCGGCATCCCGCGTGACGCGAAAGACGGCGCGCTCGACGACCTCCATCTGCGGGAAGAGCCAGTCGAGGAAGTGCGCGATCACGGCCTCGAGGGGGACGAAAGCGCTGCGTTTGCCGACCTCGAGGAAGCGCGGCAGGCTCTCCGGCACCTTGACGCGCGCGAAGCGCTCCTCCCCGGTCTCTGGGTCGCGTACGAGGACCGCGAGGCTGTTGGAGAGTCCCGAGATGTACGGGAACGGCTGGCCGGGACCGACCGCGAGCGGCGTCAGTACCGGGTAGATCTCGCGATCGAAGCGGCGCTCGAGCTCCGCGACCTCCTTCTCGGAGCACTCGTCGACCTGGGCGATCACGATCCCCGCCTCGCTCAGCGCGGGGACGAGCTCGCGGCTCCACACCCTGGACTGGCGCGCGGTCAGCGCGAGGACGCGCTCGCGGATCTCCGCGAGGGTCGTCGTCGGCGTGCGACCGTCGGGCGAGCGCACCGCGATCCCGGCCGCCTCCAGGCCCAGCAGGCCGGCGACGCGCACCATGAAGAACTCGTCGAGGTTCGAGGAGAAGATGGAGCAGAACTTGACGCGCTCGAGGAGCGGGACCGAGGCGTCCGCGGCGAGCTCGAGCACGCGCGCGTTGAACTCGAGCCACGAAAGCTCCCTGTTGAGAAGCCGCTCGCCTTCCCGGGAGATCCTGCCGGTCTCGGTCGCCATACCTGAAGAGTGCATCATTCCGGCTCCCCGTGGGAGCCGGGGTGACGATCCGGTGAAGAGCCGGAGAAGACGGCTACGCGGCCGCGGCCGCCCCGACGGCCGGCTCGGCCCGAAACGGAATCAGGTAGGCCGGGCTTGCAGAGCGCAGGAAGGCGACGAGCGCCTCCTCGTCCTTGGCGCACGGGACCAGTGTCTTCCAGGAGGAGAGGTGCTCGAGCGAATGGGTGTCGCCGCTCGCCACCGGGGGCACCGCGGCGCCTGCGATCCAGCTGTAGACGTCGGAGCCGTTGAACAGCTCCGCGCGATGGACGAGCGGCGAGAGCGTCTCCCATTCGCGCCAGAAGCGCCGCGTCATCCGCGCGGGAACGGGATCGCCGTCGGGCCCGTGAGGATGGGCGGCGAGGACGGCGGCGCCGGCCTCCCGGGCGGCGAGCAGCGACCCGACGAGCCCTTCGTCGGGCGAGACGAGCTCGCGGAGCCCGACCGCGACGGCGTGCGCGGCGAGGTCCGGATCCTCCTGGTTGTGCGTCACCTCGAGCCCCGGCACGACGAGCAGGTCGTAGAGTGCCCGGGCCCGCTCGGCCTCCGCCTCGACCGCGGCGAGGTAGGAGCCGAAGTTCGCCTCGTGGACGCACGATTCCGGGAGGTGCCAGGGATCGTCCGAGCGCAACACGTGATCCGTGATGCAGAGGACGTCGAAGCCGGCTCGGCCGTAGAGGTCGACGAGCTCGCGCGGCGTAAGCTCGCCGTCGCTCCAGGTCGTGTGGGCGTGAAGCTCGCAAAGAAGTGCAGGTTCCATGACCGGAGTGTCCGATGCCGGCGCGAGCGCATGGGCAACGGTCTGGTGAACGTCGTGGGAAAAGGCAGCAGCCCGCCGGCGAGGAAATCGGCGGGCTGCCTGGGCGGTGCGAGTGGGAGCCCGGGGCTGCGTGCGCGGGCGGCCAGGACGGTGGACGGTGCCCGCCTCCTGCACGGAAAGGCCGGTGCGCCGAGCCGGATGGAGCTCCCGGGAGGATCTTGTCGCTGTCTGTCGCGTTGGTTTGGTGCTCCCAACGGAGTCTCGGCGAGCGCGCACCGTCCGTGGGAACCGGTGTGGTGAAGTTCCGGCTTAAGAGCGGCTAGGCGTTGCCCCCGGGGAGATGTTCTGGTTCCGCCGCAGCACGTTGGCAGGGTCGTAGCGTCGCTTCAGCGCCTGCAGGCGCGCGAAGGCCTCCTCGCCGAAGGCGGCGCGCACGCGCTCGATCGGCTCGTCGGCCTGCATGTAGTTGACGTACCCGCCGCCGAGCGACCAGGGCTCCATCGCCGCCGCCGTCTCGCGCGCCCAGGCGATGTACTCGTCGTCGAGCGCCGGTTTCTGCCACGTCGCGGTCGCGCTCACGTTGAAGGCGGCGTGACGGAAGCCCAGGGCGCCGACGGGGGGGCCGCCGTCCTTCGGCGCGCCGTGCAACGACTCGATCAGAATCCCGCCCGGGGGCCGGCCCAATGCCACGAGGCGGTCGAGCAGCACGTCGATCAGCTCGTCCGGAAGCTCGTGCACGAACTGGCCCTTCCAGTAATGCCTGTTCTCCCCGTACGGTGAGTCGACGACCCGCTGCTGCTCGAAAAACGAGTGCTTGCGTACGGTGTCCTCGACGAGCCCCGACCCTGACCGGAGGTCGCCAAGCCACCTCGGATCCGAATCCCTGCCCGTGTAGCAGGGAAGGAGCATGAGCGCCGGCGCCAGCGACTCGTCCAAGAGGAGGAGCGCCTGGCAGCTGAGGTCGGGCGGAGAGCCCGCAACCACGTCCCGAAAGCGACGAAGCCCGTCACGAACACCCTTCGAGCCGAACGTGAGCAGGCCGCCGACGACACTGTCGAGCGGGTAGAGGCGGAACTCGAGCCAGGTCGCGACGCCGAAGTTCCCGCCTCCGCCTCGGAGCCCCCAAAGGAGCTCCGGGTTCTCGTCCCGGCTCGCGCGCACGACCTCACCGCCCGGCGTGACGAGCTCGGCTCGGAGGACGCTGTCACAGGTCAGGCCGTGCTGCGCCGTCAGGTGGCCGATCCCGCCGCCGAGCGTGAGCCCGCAAACACCGGTGGAGCCGACCACGCCTCCAGGGGTCACCAAACCGTAGGCCTGAGTCGCCGCGTCGAAGTCCAACCAGGTCGACCCGCCCTCGGCCCGCGCGACCCGCGCCTCGGCGTCGACTACGACGCCTCGCATCCGCGAGAGGTCGATCACGAGCCCGTCGTCGAGAAGGCAATGCCCGGCTGGATTGTGCCCACCTCCGCGCACGGCGATCTCCAGGCCGTGCGCGCGGGCGAAGTCGAATGCACTCGCGACGTCGGCCCGCTCGGCGCACTGCGCGATCACCGCCGGCCGTCGGTCGACGGAAGCGTTGAAGCACACGCGCGCGGAGTCGTACTCGGGATCAGCAGGGCCGAGCACGATGCCCGCGAACGAGCTGCGCAGCTCCTCCAGATCAAGGGATTCGAGGATCTTCCTCATCGCGGCCTCGCTTTCGCCGGTTGCTCTGAACGTGAGCTAAGACCGTTGCGCCCGAGCAAACTCATCGGGCCGCGCCGTCCGAACTAGACGCCGCGGGGGGCGGAGTCGTCGAGCGCGACCCGCATCAGGTCGCGGATGGAGATGATCCCAGCGACCGCGCCGCCGTCCAGCACCGGCAGGTGCCTGAAGCCGCCGTGGATCATGAGCGCCGCCGCATGCCCCGTCTCGTCGGAGGCCTCGATCGTCTCGGGGCTCGTCGTCATCCAGTCCCGTACGCGCGCGCTCTCGGTGAGCCCCATCGCCACGGCCTTCAAGATGTCCCGCTCGGTGAGGATCCCCTGCAGCCGCTCACCGTCCATCACGAGCACGGCGCCGACGCCGCGGGCGACCATGTGCTGAGCCGCCTCGGCGATGGACTCGTCGGGCGAGGCCTTGAGCAGCTCCCGCGACATGTGGTCGGCGATCACGGACACAGGCCGCGATCCTAAAGGGAGGAGGGCGTCTTCGCGACCGCGTCGAGCTTGTAACCGACGCCGTACCGGGTCTGCACGAACGTGTGCGCGGGACCGAGTGACTCGAGTTTGTCCCTGATCTTGCGCACGAAGACGTCCACGGTGCGGTCGCGGTGCGTGAGGCGGCGGCCCCACACCTTCTGGAGGAGCTCGTCCCGGGTGACGACCCGGCCCCGCTCGAGCGCCAGCGCGTAGAGAAGGCGGAACTCTGTGGGCGTGAGCTCGGCGCTTTCCCCGCGCACGTAGGCCTGCACGTTCAGCGGGTCGACCTTCAGCTCCTCGATCTCGATTGGCTCGCCGCGGCGCTCGTCCTGGACGCGGATGCCGCGACGAGCCGCCGCGCGCACGCGCGCGACAAGCTCCTTCATGGAGAAGGGTTTCACCAAGTAGTCGTCCGCCCCGATCTCGAGGGCGTGCACCCGGTCGTGCTCCGTCCCTCGCGCGCTGACGACGACGATCGGCGTCCCGATTCCCTCCTCGCGCGCGGTCTCGATCAGCTTCCACCCGTCCAGGCCCGGAAGCATGAGGTCGAGCACGCAGACGTCGGGCCGCTCGTAGCGGAGGCGCGCGAGGCCGGACTCCCCCTTGTTCACCCAGAGCGGGTCGAAGCCCGCCGACGTGAGGTGCCGCGCCATCCCTTCGGCGATGACGTCGTCGTCTTCGATGATCAGGACCTTCGACACCGTCCCCCACGATTCTGCCCGCAGGGGCAGGGCCCCGGGGTCGCACAACGGTAGCGAAATGGTGAAGAAGTGGTGAACGCCACCTCAGGGTCGCGACTAGCTCTTGCCGTCGATGCTGTCCGCGATGAGCAGGCGGATCCCGGCGAGGCCCGGCTCGCTCTCGTCCCCGTCACAGGCGCGGACGGTGAGCGCGAACTCGTCACCCTGCTCGACGTAGGGGACGCCATGCCGCTCGAGCCCTGAGACGGCGGTGTCGGGCTCGACGGACACGAGGCGCTGAGTCCCCGGCGCGGTGAGAAGTGCCTCCACCTCCGGATCGTCCGCCTCGACCTCCAGGGGCTGCCCCGGGGCCGGCGTCGAGAGCGCTCTGGCCCTCGTCGCACGACTTTCGTCACACGTGAAGCCTTCGTGCCCGTCGTCCAGGCCCCAGCTCTCCACGATCGCCGCGTGCAGGGGGTGGCGAGGGCTCGAGACCAGGTAGCCGGGCGCGAGCCAGACGATCGGCCGGGCAGCATCCTCGAGCTGCGCCGCGACCGCGACGGAAGGGGCGACGCCCTGAATTCTTCGGACGTCTACGTCCTCGTCGGGGTAGTGACCCATTTCCTCGCTGCCGCAGCCGAGAACGACGCCGGGGCCGATCTCGGAACCCAGCTTCGACGAAGGCGGAAGGTCGATGCCGGGCTCGTAGCGCACGCCGTTCCAGAGCAGCGGGAACGGACAATCAAGATTTGCAGCGGGCTCGGTCGGCGTGCCCTCGGCCGACTCGGCCTGACTGCAGCCGGCGGTGGCGAGTCCGACCGCGAACGCCGCCGCGACCAGGGCTGCCCACCTCCACTTCATGTGAATTGAGACTGGCAGACCGCGGATTTGTTCCCCGGCCGGAAGCGCGGGCTACGATCCGGGCGAGGTGCGGCGCTTCCTCCGACGTAGGAATGACGGCCTGCCGGCAGACCCGGGGCTGGAAGAGCTTCGCCTGGAGGCGCGGCGCGGGCGCGCACTCGTCGAGGAGAGCCGGGAGATCGTCGTCGTCCTCGACGAGCACGACCGGGTCGTCACCGCGAGCCGGCGGGCGCGCGAGCTCCTGGGCGGGCTCGAGGAGGGCGCCGCCGCCCCGGACGCGCTCCTTCGCAACGCGCCGCTCTCGATCCCGTACGAGGTGGACGGCCGGCGGGAGACGATCCTCTACGCGCGCGACACCGGAGACATGGCCGCCTACGAGGAGCTGCGGGCGGGCTTTACGGCGGCCGTCTCGCACGAGCTGCGCACGCCGCTCGCACGCGTGCTGGCGCTGCTGGAGACCGCGACCCTGCCCGACGCCGACGTCGTCGAGCTCGTCGAGCAGGCCCAGGGCGAGGTCGACCAGATCCGGGAGCTGATCGACGACATTCTCTTTCTCTCCGAGCTGGAGTCCGGCCACGAGGTGGTGGGGCTCGGGACGACACCCGTCCTCCCCATCCTCACCGAGGTCGCCGAGGGCCTCGAGGAGCAGGCCGCCCGCGCCGGGGTGGCCGTCGAGGTCGAGGCGGACGAGGACGCTGAGCTGCCGATGCGGCCGCGCATGATCCGCGTCGTCGTCCAGAACCTCGCCCAGAACTCCGTGCGCTACGCCGGCCCGGGCGCACACCTGAAGCTCGCCGCGCGGAACGGAGAGGGCGGCGTCGAGCTGGTGGCCTCCGACGACGGGGTCGGGGTCGCCGAGCGTGACCTCCCCCGCCTCTTCGAGCGCTTCTACCGGGCCGACCAGGCCCGGGCCTCGCGCGGCACCGGCCTGGGCCTCGCGATCGTCAAGCACGTGGTCACGTCGGCCGGCGGAACGGTGGAGGCAACCGGCGCGAAGGGGCGCGGGCTCACGATCCGCTGCAACTTCCAGGCCCGCTGAAGGGCGACCCTGCTAGGGCGCAAGCTCTGGTGGCAAGCCGAAGCGCGGAAAGATCTGAGGGGTGACGAAGGCGGTGATGTCCTTGATCAGCACGCCCTCGAGAGTGATGACGTCGATCGCCGCGGGCTTGTAGCGCCCCGTGTCCGCATCCTTGTGGTAGTAGGCGATCGCCACCTGCCCATTAGCGCGCATGGGAAGGGAGGTCGCCTCGGCGCAAAACTCGTGCGCGGCCGCCGCGAAGCCGGCAATGGTCTCGCGGCCGCGCCACCAGCTCGCCCACGGGGGCATCGAGAAGGTGGCGTCCTCCGCCAACAGCCTGCGCAGCGCCTCGACGTCGCCCTTTTCCCACGCATCGACGTAGCGCTCGACGATGCCGCGGATCTGCTCGTCGCCGAGCGAGCGCCGCGTCGCCTGCTGGCTCTGCTCGGGGAGCCGCTCGTCGATCGCTGTGCGGGCACGCTGCAGGGCGCTGTTCACCGACGCAACCGTGGTCTCCAGCGTCTCCGATACCTCGCGTGCCGAGAACCCGAGCACCTCGCGGAGGATGAGCACGGCGCGCTGGCGCGCCGGAAGATGCTGCAGCGCCGCGATGAAGGCAAGCTCGACGGCCTCGCGCTGCTCGTAGCGGGCCTCGGGCGCCGCATAGCCGTCTGCGAGGCCCAGCCTTTCATCCGGGTAGGGCTCGACCCACACCGACTCGACTAGCGGCTGGCCGGCATCCACGTCGGGAGCGGTCGGCGGGCCGTAGTCGACCGGAAGAACGCGCTTGGGACGCCGCGAGATTGCGTCCAAGCACGCGTTGGTCGCGATCCTGTAGAGCCACGTGTTAGCCGAGCTTCGACCCTCGAACGCGGCCAAGCCGCGCCACGCGCGTAGGAGGGTCTCCTGGAGCGCGTCCTCGGCGTCCTGCAGGGAGCCCAGCATGCGGTAACAGTGGGCATGAAGCGAGGCGTGGTGACCCTCGACGAGACGACGAAACGCGTCCTCGTCGCCGCCGCGAGCCGCCTCGAGCAAGGCTGGTTCCTGTAGCGAGCTAGTCGAGGTGACGGCCATCTCACCAGCTTAGACCGCGGACGCGCAGCGAACTCATCGCTGGCGTCGATGACTTCGTCGCCGTGCGGCGGTCAAACGGGACAGGAATGCCGCGGGCCGCCGACAATCGCATCGTTCACCTGGAGCTCCACACCGGCAACCTTCCGCGAGCCTGCGCCTTCTACACCCAGCTTTTCGGCTGGCGCGCGGAAAGGATCCCGGTGGGCGGCGGATCGTACCTCGCGCTCGAGCTGAGCAACGGGGTCGAGGGCGGCGTCGTCGAACGTGACCTGGAGGGTTCCCTGTGGCTGCCCTACGTCGAGGTCGCCGACGTCTCCGAGGCAACGGAACGCGCCTGCGCGCTCGGCGCGTCGGTGCTGCTCGATCCACGGGAAGGCCCCGCCGGGTGGCGAAGCGTCGTGGCGGCACCTGCCGGCGCCGAGATCGCGCTGTGGCATCCGAAGGCCTGAGCACTGCTCCTACCGTGCGGCACACGGGCAGTGTCGGACGTCGGCAGATGGGCGATTCTGAGACGTCGGTCCCGCCACGTGCAGCGAGCAGTCTTGACGCCCACGTCAGACGCATGGATGGCTCACGGCGGCACGGACGGCGCTCACCCCCCTCATCCAGCCCGGCGGGACCCCGCGGCGACGAGGGCTCCTCGCTCCCCGTCAACGTGACCGCACCTCGACCGCCACTCGTCATGACTGCGCGTCTCATCCGTTAGACGGCGAACCGGTCGGAAGCTCATCGCGGCACCGTTCGCACCGAGGACGGCTTCACCATCTCTTCACCAGTCGTTTACAGCCTTTCAGCCCACTCCTCGGAACGCCACGGCGACACTCGCCTCGATGCAACGACGCGAAAGGAGAACCGTGGGAAATCGTCCTATTCCGAGGCTCGTCCTCCTCCTGCTGGCGCTCGCAATCCTGGCGCTCGGCGCCGCCGGGTGTGGCCGGGACGACGACGAGGACAGCGCAGACGCGCCGGCAACCACGGGGGAGGCAACCACCGAGGCCGCAGAGCTTTCGGGCGACATCATCATCGACGGCTCGAGCACGGTAGGGCCCCTCACGACGGGGGCGGCGGAGGCCTACCGCGGAGAGCAGCCGAACGTGAACATCGAGGTAGGAACCTCCGGCACCGGCGGCGGCTTCGAGCGCTTCTGCGCCGACGAGACCGACATCTCGAACGCGTCCCGCCCGATCGACGAAGAGGAAGAGGTGCCGCTCTGCGCCGAGGCCGGCGTCGAGTACGTCGAGTTCCAGGTCGGCGTCGACGCGATCACCGTCATCGCCAACATCGAGAACGACTGGGCCACCTGCCTGACGGTCGACCAGCTCAAGACGACCTGGGAGCCCAAGGCCGAGGGCAAGATCGAGAACTGGAACCAGATCGATCCGAGCTTCTCGGACCAGGCTCTGGCGCTTGCAGGGCCGGGAACCGACTCCGGGACGTTCGACTACTTCACCGACGTGATCAACGGCGAGGAGGGTGCCAGCCGGGCGGATTACACGGCGAGCGAGGACGACAACGTCATCGTGCAGGCGGTCGCCGGGGAGCCCGGCGGCATGGGATACCTGGGCTACACCTACTACGAGCAGAACACGGACACGCTGAAGGCCCTCGAGGTCGACGGCGGTGACGGCTGCGTCGCCCCGTCCGTCGACACAGCACGCGACGGCACGTACACACCGCTCTCGCGTCCGCTCTACATCTACGTGAAGGAGACGTCGCTCGCGAAGCCCGAGGTGTACGGATTCGTCCAGTACTTCCTCACGAACTCGATCGCGCTCGCCGAGGAGTATCTCTTCATCCCCGTCCCCGACGAGCAGGTCGCGACTAACCTCTCGAGCCTAGAGACCTACGGAACCTAGGAGAGAGTGGCAACTCAGGACACCACCGTAGGCGCGCAGCCGGCAGCGATCCGGCTGCGCGCCGAAGGCAGGCGCTGGGGCGAGGACGTCGTCAAGGTCGTCCTCGCCCTCTGCGCGCTGGTCTCCGTGCTGACGACGCTCGGCATCGTCATCGCGCTGGTCGTGCCGTCGATCGAGTTCTTCCGCGAGGTCTCGATCGTCGACTTCTTCACCGACGATCGCTGGGCGCCGCTCTTCGAGCCCGCGTCATACGGCGTCCGGCCGCTCCTGGTCGGCACGTTCACGGTCACCTTCTGGGCCTCGCTGGTCGCCCTGCCGTTCGGGCTGGGTGCGGCCGTCTATCTCAGCGAGTATGCGCACCCGCGAGTCCGCAACATCCTCAAGCCGGCGCTGGAGGTGCTCGCCGGCATCCCCACCGTCGTGTTCGGCTTCTTCGCCCTGACGTTCTTCACCCCGCTGCTCCAGGATCTCGGGATCGACGTCGGCACGTTCAACGTCCTTTCGGCCGGCCTCGTCATCGGCGTGCTGCTGATCCCGACGGTCGCCTCCATCTCGGAGGACGCGATGGCCGCCGTGCCGCAGGAGCTCCGCGACGGCGCCTACGGCCTCGGCGCATCGAGGCTCCAGGTTTCGACGCGGATCGTGATCCCGGCCGCCGTTTCGGGGATCGTCGCGAGCTTCGTCCTCGCCATCTCCCGCGCCATCGGCGAGACGATGGTCGTGCTCCTCGCAGCCGGGGGATCGCACAACTGACGGCTCGACCCGCGCGAGCCTTCGCAGACGATGACCGCCTTCATCGGCGCCACGGGCATCGGCGACGTACCGACCGGCTCGATCGAGTACAAGACCATCTTCGCGGTGGGGCTGACGCTCTTCGTCATCACGTTCTTCATGAACATGATCTCCATCCACCTCGTGCGGAAGTACCGGGAGATCTACGAATGAGCGTCCCGGCGGCAACCATCGGCAGCCGGCCGCGCGGCGACAAGGTTCGCGGCACGCTCTTCTACGTCGTTCTGCTCATCTCGGTCGCCGTCGGCTTCATCCTCCTCTTCACGCTGCTCGCCGACATCATCCAGAAGGGCGTCGGGTACCTCGATCCCACCTTCTTCACGCAGCCGAGCTCGTCCAGCCCGGAAAGCGCGGGCGCCCGCCCGGCGATCCTGGGAACGATCTACCTGATGGTCCTGCTTCTCGATCACGGTCGTCCCGATCGGTGTCGGGACGGCGATCTACCTCGAGGAGTACGCGAACCGCGAGCGGTGGTACAACCGGCTGATGGAGCTGAACATCCAGAACCTCGCCGCTGTTCCCTCGATCGTCTACGGCATCCTCGGCCTCGCCTTCCTCGTGCGCGGCATCGGGCTCGGCCGGGTGCTCCTGGCTGGTGGCCTGATCCTCACGCTGCTCGTCCTCCCCACCGTGATCGTGGCGGCGAGGGAAGCGATCCGGGCGGTTCCCGATTCGATTCGGCAGGGTGCCTACGCCCTCGGGGCGACGCAGTGGCAGGTCGTCTCGCGGCAGGTCCTTCCCGCCGCGATCCCGGGCATCGCGACGGGCTCGATCCTCGCGCTCGCGCGCGCAATCGGCGAGACCGCCCCTCTCCTGCTCGTCGGCGCGCTCACGTACGTCGCGGTCAACCCGACGCTGCTCGGCTCGTTCACAGCCCTGCCGATCCAGATCTACCAGTGGATCGCCCGCCCCCAGGACGAGTTCCGGCTGCTTGCCGCAGCTGGCATCATCGTGCTGCTCGTGATCCTGCTGACGATGAACGCGTTCGCGATTTGGCTCCGCAACCGCTACCAGAGAAGATGGTGATGGACGAGATGGAAAGCGCGCTCTGCCGCACCTGCGAAGATTCCCGGCATGGACGAGAAGCTGCTCGCCGAGCGGGCGCGCGAGGCCGAATCGGCGCGCAGGGACGTGCTCTTCGACGTCAGCGATCTGACAGTCAACTACTCGGGCATCCCCGCACTACGCGGCGTGTCGCTCGAGATCTACAAGAACCACGTCACCGCGTTCATCGGCCCGTCCGGCTGCGGCAAGAGCACGTTCATTCGCTGCTTCAACCGCATGAACGACCTGATTCCGACCGCGTCCGTCGACGGCACGATCCTCTACCACGGCGCCAACCTCTACGGTCCCGAGGTTGACTCCGTCGAGGTGCGGAAGCGGATCGGGATGGTCTTCCAGAAGCCGAACCCTTTCCCGAAGTCGATCTACGACAACATCGCGTTCGGCCCCCGCATCCTCGGCTGGAAGAAGAACCTCGACGAGCGCGTCGAGCGCGCGCTTCGGCACGCCGCCCTCTGGGACGAGGTGAAGAACCGCCTGAAGGCGAGCGCCTACAGCCTCTCCGGCGGCCAGCAGCAGCGCCTGTGCATCGCGCGCTGCCTCGCCGTCGAGCCCGATGTGCTGCTCATGGACGAGCCGGCCTCGGCGCTCGACCCGATCTCGACGACCTCGATCGAGGACCTCATGCACGAGCTCAAGCGCGAGTTCACGATCGTGATCGTCACGCACAACATGCAGCAGGCCGCGCGGGTCGCCGACATGACGGCGTTCTTCAGCGTCGAGGTCGACGAGGAGCAGGACCGCCGCACCGGGATCCTCGTCGAGTACGACCAGACGCCGACGATCTTCACCAACCCGTCCGACAAGCGGACGGAGGACTACGTCACGGGGCGATTCGGATGAGGGTCACGCTCCAGGAAGAGCTCGACCAGCTAGAGGCCGCGCTCCAGGAGGAGGGCGCCCACGTCCTCCGCACGCTCCGTGGTCCATGAACGCGCTCCTGCAGACCGACGTCGAGCTGGCCGACGAGGTGATCGCGTTCGACGACGAGATCGACGCGGCGTATCTCGGCATCGAGGAGGGCATCCAGTCCCTCCTCGCGCGCCAGACCCCGGTCGCCGTCGACCTGCGCCTCGTGCTCGCCATCCTCCACAACAACCTCCACCTGGAGCGGATGGCGGACTACTGCGTCACGATCGCCAAGCTGACGAAGCTCGTGCACGAGGTTCCGCTACGAACGAGACGATCCTCGAGGGCTTCGAGGAGATGGGCCAGCGCGCCGAGGAGATGATCCGCGTCGCACTGGACTCCTTCCGGACCGCAATGCGGCGCGGGCGGAATCTCTCGTCGATCTCGACGAGTTGATCGACCGCGCCAATCGGCGCGTCGTCGGCCACGTTCTCTCGCTCGGCGGTGACCCGGCGCTGCAGGAATGGGGCCTCCGCATGATCATCGTCTCGCGCTGCCTGGAGCGGATCGGCGACCACGCGGTCGACATCGGCGAGCAGACGGCGTTCCTCGTCAGCGGGGAGTTCCGCGAGTTCACGGACGCCTCCCACCACGACGGCACCACGCCGCGGGATCTCTGACAGCCGACCGCGGCGCCTGGTAGACCTTTTCCATCCGAGCTCTCGTCGCACTTGCAATCGCCCTTCTCACGCTGGTCGGCGCAGCCAGCGCCGGCGCGGACACGAGGATCGTCGCCATCGGCGACTTCGGCGTCGGCGGCACGATGCAGCGCCGGACGGGAGAAGCCGTCGAGGGCTTCGCAGCCCGGCGTCACGTCGACGGGCTGATCACGCTCGGCGACAACGACTACACGGAGTCGCCCCCCGCATTCGAGGCGAACTGGCTCGGTTCGTTCGGCTGGGCGGCGGCCGACGGCCTCCTCGTGGCCGGGACGCTCGGCAACCACGACATCCGGGTCGAAGGCGGCCGCTACGAGTTCGAGCTTCTCGGCATGCCGAGCCGCTACTACCACCGCCGTCTCGGAGGTGTCCAGCTTTTCCTCCTCGACTCGAACCGGCTGGGCCCAACCCAGCTCGACTGGCTCGAAACCGCCCTGGCCTCCAGCTCCGCGCGCTGGAAGGTCGTCGCCATGCATCATCCCGCCTACAGTTGCGGCGGCTACCTCGGCGACACACGCGTACGACGGAGGCTCGTCCCGATCTTCGAGCGGGGCGACGTCGACCTCGTGCTCGCCGCCCACGACCACAACTACCAGCGCTTCGCACGGAGCGGTGACGTCACCTACGTCGTGAACGGCGGCGGCGGTGCCGGCCTCTACCCGCTCCAGGAGTGCCCGGAGTCGTTCCCCCGACGGGTCGAGGCCCGAAAGCGGCACGGCTGGCTCTACCTCCGCGCGGACCGGGACTCGCTCCGGGTGCGGGCGATCGGCCGCTCGGGCGATGTTCTTGACGGCTTTCGGTTATACCCCTAGCGGGTATACTGCAGCACGTATGGCCACTGTCCAGCTCGAGCTCGAGGGGATGACTTGCGCGGCCTGCGCCGCCCGAATCGACAGGGCGCTGAACAAGCTCGACGGCGTCGAGGCGAGCGTCAACCTCGTCACCGAGAGGGCGGCAGTCCGCTACGACGACGATCGGGTGGCGCTCGACGACCTCGTCCGCGCCGTCGAGGGCGCCGGCTACGGCGCCTCGCTGACCCGCGCGGAGGGCGAACGGGGAGACCGCCTCGGGCTCCGGCTCGCGGTCGCGGCCGCGCTCACCGTCCCGGTCGCCCTCATCGCGATGGTGCCGCAGCTCGGCTTCGACGGCTGGGAGTGGGTGGCGCTCGCGCTCACGACGCCGATCTGGGCCTGGGCTGGCTGGCCCTTCCACCGGTCGGCGCTCCAGAGCCTGCGCCACGGCGGCGCGACCATGGACACGCTGATCTCGCTCGGCACGACTGCGGCGTACGCCTGGTCGCTCGTCGCGCTGATCGCCCTCCCGGACGCCGAGGTCTACTTCGAGGTCGCGAGCGTGATCACGACGCTCATCCTGCTCGGGCGCTGGCTGGAGTCACGGGCGCGGCGCCGCTCGGGAGCCGCGCTGCGCGCGCTCCTGGAGCTGGGTGCGAAGGAGGCCCGCGTGCTCCGCGACGACGCCGAGGTCGCGGTCCCGCTCGAGCAGCTTGCGGTCGGCGACCTCTTCGTCGTCCGGCCCGGCGAGAAGGTGGCCACCGACGGCGTGGTCGTCGAAGGCCGCTCTGCCGTCGACCAGTCGATGCTGACCGGCGAGCCCGTCCCCGTCGACGTCGCGCCGGGAGACGAGGTCGCGGGCGCGACCGTGAACGCGTCGGGCAGGCTGATCGTCCGCGCGACCCGTGTCGGCTCCGACACCGCCCTCGCCCAGATCGCGAGGCTCGTGGCCGACGCCCAGGCGGGGAAGGCACCCATCCAGCGGCTCGCCGACCGCGTCTCGGCCGTCTTCGTGCCGGTTGTGATCGGCCTCTCGCTGGCGACGCTGGCGGGCTGGCTCCTCCTCGACGGTGACGTCTCCGCGGCGTTCACGGCCGCCGTCGCAGTGCTCATCATCGCCTGTCCTTGCGCGCTCGGGCTCGCGACCCCGACCGCGCTCCTGGTGGGCACGGGCCGCGGCGCGCAGCTCGGCATCGTGATCAAGGGGCCCGAGGTGCTCGAGCAGACGAAGCGCGTCACCACCGTCCTCCTCGACAAGACGGGCACCCTCACGGAGGGGCGGATGGAGCTCGCCGACGTCGCTCCCATGAACGGGGCGGCGCGAGCGGACATCCTCCGGTTGGCCGGCGCGGTCGAGGACGCCAGCGAGCATCCGATCGCGCAGGCGGTCGCGGGGGCCGCTCGGCGAGAGCTCGGCGTCTTGCCGCCCGTCGTCGACTTCGAGAGCCGCCCCGGCATCGGCGTCTCGGGCCGCGTCGAGGGCCACGTGGTCGAGATCGGGCGCGGCGACGGCGGCATCAGGGTCGCGTGGGACGGCGAGTCGCGCGCGACGCTCGTCGTCGCGGACACGGTGAAGGCGACGAGCGCCGCGGCGGTGCGCGAGCTGCGCGAGCTCGGGCTCACGCCCGTGCTCCTCACCGGGGACCGCGAGGAGACGGCCCGGATGGTGGCCGCGGAGGTCGGGATCGAGCGGGTCCTCGCGGAGGTCTACCCCGCGGACAAGGCGGCCGAGGTGCGCAGGCTCCAGAAAAGCGGCGAGGTCGTCGCCGTCGTCGGAGACGGCGTCAACGACGCGCCGGCGCTCGCGCAGGCCGACCTCGGCATCGCGATCGGAACCGGCACGGACGTGGCCATCGAGGCCAGCGACCTGACGCTCGTCTCCGGCGATCTTCGGGCCGCCGCCGACGCGATCCGCCTCTCCCGCCGCGTGCTCGGGACGATCAAGGGCAACCTCTTCTGGGCATTCGCCTACAACGTCGCCGCGATCCCGCTCGCCGTCGCCGGCCTGCTCAACCCGATGGTCGCGGCGGCCGCGATGGCCGGCTCCAGCCTCTTCGTCGTCTCGAACTCCCTCCGGCTCCGCCGCTTCCGGAGCCCGCGCGAAGCCGGCTAACGCCCAAGGACGTCCGGCGGGTGGTGGCGCCCGTGGTAGGAGATCAGCGTGCAGAGCAGGCCGGTGAGCGCGACGCCGGGGCCGACCTCCAGGAGCAGACGCGCCTCGTCCGAGCGCTCGACTCCGGTGACGAGGCCGCCGACCGCGATCCAGACGGCGGCGAGGATGGCGGGAAGCAGGAGCAGGATCACCGTCCAGTCGTGCCACGGCCGGTTGCGCCTCGCCCAGAGGACGTAGTCGACCGGCGCGAGGACGAGGATCGTGAGCGCGGGCAGGATCCCTGTGAGCACCTCGCCGGAAGCCGCCGCCACCCAGAGCGCCAGCGCGGCGGCCGCGATCGTCAGGTAGCGCGGCGCGGCCGGAGCTCCTCCTCGTGGCCCTCGACGTGGACGTCGGGGAGCCAGGAGAGCCAGGACGGCAGGTACCAGTTCCAGCGGCCCAGAAGCGTCATGGTCGCCGGCACGACCACGGAGCGAATGATGGTCGCGTCGATGAGGAGCGCGACCGCGACGCCGAAGCCCATCTGCTGGAACATGACGAGGTCGCCGCGGGCAAAGCCCGCGAAGACGGCGATGATGATCAGGGCGGCGCCGGTGATGAGGCGCGCGGTCGAGCCGACGCCGAAGGAGATCGCGTCGTCGTTGTCGCCCGTCTGCGAGTAGCGCTCGCGGATGCGGCTGAGCAGGAACACCTGGTAGTCCATCGAGAGCCCGAAGAGGACGGCGAAGAGGAAGAGCGGCACCCACGCCTCGACGATGTCGACCTGCTGGAAGCCGAAGAGCTCGTTGCCGATGCCCTCGACGAACACGAGCACCACCAGGCCGTAGGCCGCGCCGACCGAGAGGAGGTTCATGGCGATCGCGGTCGCCGGCACGACGATCGACCGGAAGGCGACGGTCAGCAGGATGAAGCTGAGGCCGAGGACGAACACGAAGACGATCGGAAGCCAGGCGTCCATGACGTCGTAGTAGTCGATGTCCTCTGCCGTCGCGCCGCCCACGAACGCTTCGGCGCCCGAATCGCCGAGAGCGCCCGGGATGATGTCGTTGCGAAGCTCGCGCACCGCTGCCACCGCCTCCGCCGAGACCGAGTCGCCCGCCACGGGCACGGTCAGGACGACGAGACGACCATCGGGGCTCGTCTCCGTCGTCGCCTCGCCGAAGAGCTCTCGGCCCGCGAGCTCCGCCTGAAGCTCCTCGACGCCAGCTCGGACCTCCGGCGAGGCCGAGTCGCCCTCGACGGCGATGCGGACGGGATCGGTCGTCTGCCCCGGAAACTCGCGATTCAGGAGCAGGAAGCCCTGCTTCGACTCGAACCGGTCCGGGAGCGTGCTGATCCCTGCGGTGCCGGACTCGAGCGAGAGCACGGGCACCGCGGCCGCGAGCAGCAGCCCGACCGCGACGACGAGGCTCGCGACCGGCCGTCGCATCACGCCGCGCACGATCCGGCCCCAGAAGCGGCTCTCCCCCCCTGCCGCGGCCGCCCGTCCGAAGTACGGGATGCGAAGCGAGTCGATCCGGTCGCCGAGCAGGCTGAGAACGGCCGGGAGGAGCGTCAGCGCAGCAACGACCGAGACGATGCCGACGAGGATCGCGCCCGTCGCCAGGCTCCGCATGATCGTGTTCGGGACCAGCTCGAGGCCGGTCATCGCGAGGACGAACGCCGCGCCGCTGAAGAGGACGGCCCTGCTGGCGGTGGCGCCCGCGGTCTCGATCGCGTCGAGCTTGTCGCGGCCCCCGCGGCGTTCCTCGCGGAAGCGGCTGAGGATGAAGAGCGAGTAGTCGATCCCCAGAGCAAGCCCCATGCCGAAGATCATGTTCGTGACGAAGACGGAGAGCTCGAACGCCTGGCCCACGACGGCTGTGAGTCCGAGCGCGACGACGATGGAGAGAAGCGCCAGGACGAGCGGGATGACACCGGCGACCACGGCTCCGAAGACGAGCAGGAGGACGATGAGGGCGGCCGGCGCGCCGAAGAAGAGCTCTCCGTTTCGGAGATCCTCCTCGGAGAGCTTGGAGAAGTCCTCGTCGATCGTGAGCTCGCCGGTCATGGCGGCCTCGACCGCGGGATCCTCGTCGAGGCGTTGCACGGCCTCGGTCACGTCCGGGAGGCTGTCCTCGTTGGGCCCGAGCCCGACGAGCACGGCCGTGGCGCTGCCGTCGGCGGAATCCAGGCGCTCCTGGCCCTCGTCGGCGCTCGTGACGACGCTGGTCGCGCCCAGCTGCCGGAGCTCTTCGGCCAGGGACTGCACCCGCTCCTGATCCACGGCGCCCTCCCCGAAGCTGACGACCACGACCTCGCTCGTCGCCTGCTCGAAGGAGTCCGGCGACGACGGGAAGTGCTCGAACAGAAGCTCCTCCGCCCGCTTCGAGTCGGTCTGCGACGTGACCTCGCCCTCGGTGGTCAGCGTGTCTCCGAGGAGCACGGCGACGACGCCCATCGAGAGCACGACGACCGCGATCCAGAGGCCGATCGTCCGCCAGGGATGATGCGCGCACGCACGGGCGAGGGATTCGGTCGAGATGCTCACGACGATTTCCGGCGACGAAGTTAGCAATCACTCACAAGTCTGTCAAGGCGAGAGCCCCGTGTAAGGTCTCGCCGTGCTCACGATCACGGCCGGCAGCTTCCGGTTCTCCGCGCGCCTCGAGGAGGACGCGGCCCCGAGCACGATCGCGGCCCTGCGCGGCCTGCTCCCGCTCCGCAGCCACCTCGTGCAGGCCCGCTGGAGCGGCGAGTCCGCCTGGGTGCCCATGGGCTTCGAGCTCGAGCTCGGGATCGGGCCGGAGAACGCCAACAGCTATCCGGCGGCGGGGGAGCTCCTGCTCTACCCGGGAGGGCTCTCCGAGGTGGAGATCCTCTTTCCCTACGGGGCGACGTGCTTCGCCAGCAAGATGGGCCAGCTGGCCGGAAATCACTTCGCCACCATCGTCGAGGGACGGGAGCAGCTCGCCGAGCTCGGGCGCGTCGTGCTCTGGGAGGGCGCCCAGCCGATCGTGTTCGAAGGCGCCTAGCGGCCTCTCCGGCCGCTTCCTCACCAGATCTTCCCCGCCTGGACACGCCGTCCACCCGCAGGATCGAGGCGATGAGACTCCTCCTCGTCGCGTGGCGAAACGCGCCGGTCGCCGTCTGCCTCGCCGCAACGGGCCGCAGGATCGAACTGGAGACGGCCGTGGTCACGCCTCCGGAGGCCGCCAGGAGGGCCACGCACGGCGATCTCGTCCTCTCCCGTCTGGACGTGAGGCCGTCGCTCGACGGAGTCGAGCCGGGCGTGGCCAAGCTCCGGGGACTGCGCGCGCGGGGGATCACCGTCCTGAACGGCCCCGACGCGATGCTGGCCTGCCACGACAAGCTCGTGACCGCACTGCGCCTCGCCCGCGCCGGCTTGCCTCATCCCGAAACCGCCTACCTGAGCGCCTCCTCGAGCCGCCGCGACGTCTCGCGCCTTCGCTACCCGATCGCGGTCAAGCCGCGCTTCGGGAGCCGCGGCGAGCACGTCTATCGCTGCGATGAGCCGGACGCGCTCGGCTCCCTGCTCGGACGGCTGCGGAAGATGGCCTGGTTCCGCCGTCAGGGGGCGCTGATCCAGGAGCTGGTCCCGCCGGCCGGATACGACCTGCGCCTCCTGGTCGCCGGCGGCCGCGTCGTCGGAGCCGTTCGCAGGGTGGCCGCTCCCGGGGAGTGGCGAACGAACGTCGCGCTGGGCGCCGTGCGACGACCCCTGACGCCTCAGCCGGGGGAGTGCGAGCTGGCCGTCGCCGCCGCGGCAGCAACGGGCGCCGACCTGGCGGGCGTCGACCTCATCCCCCGGCCCGACGGAAGCCTCGCGGTCCTCGAGGTGAACGGCGCACCTGAGTTCACCGCCGTGTACTCCCTCGACGGCCAGGACGTGTTCGAAGCGGTGCTGATCGCTCTGCTTCTTCCGGAGCCGGCGGAGCGCCCGGCCGCCTACACCCGAACGTCCTCACGCTCCTAGTAGGAGACTTTGACGAACGTAGGCTGTGCCGAGCGACGTTCCGCCAAAGCCTCCTAGAGCGTGATCGTCCCCTCGAGGAGCGCGCGACCGACGACGGCGCCCTCGAGCCCGAGAGAGGCGAGCTCGTCGAGGTCGTCCTCCCTGCGGACGCCCCCGGCCGCGAGAACGGGGAGCCCGGAGCGCTCGCGCACGCGCGCGAGCAGCGCGAGGTCGGGGCCAGCCATCGTGCCGTCGCGCTCGATCGCCGTGCAGAGCAGGCGCCGCACGCCTGCCTCGGCGCACCGCTCGGCGAACTCGTCGGGGGAGAGCTCCGTCATCCGGCTCCAACCGGCCACGGCCACGCGCCCTTCGCGGGCGTCGACCGCGACGACGAGCCGTTCCTCGAGCGTCGAGGCGAGCTCCGCGAGCGCGGCCGGCGAGTCGAGCGCAGCCGTCCCGACGACGACCCGCGCCGCGCCGGCATCCAGGAGCGCCTGCGCGTCCGCCGACGAGCGGATTCCCCCGGAAACCTGGACGGGCGTCGGCGCCGCCGCGGCCACGAGCTCGCGGACGAGCTCCGGCCGGATCCGTCCCGTCCGAGCGCCGTCGAGGTCGACCACGTGCACGAGCGGCGGCTGCGCCGCCGCGAAACTGCCGACGAGGTCCGCCGGGTCACCGGCCTGCGCGACGACCGCCTCGAAGTCGCCCTGGCGCAGTCGCACCGCCTCGGCTCCGACGACGTCGACCGCCGGGATCAGCTGGAAGCCGTCGCGTCTACTCTTCGCCATTGCGATGTCATGTTAACATGCTAATATGACGCCATCCGATGACGGATCGATCACACCCATGGCGGACGGCCGAGATGAAAGACCTCTTCGAGGCGATCACGAGCCTCGAGGGGCCCGTGGAAGCGGAGCGCTTCCTGCGGGATCTCTGCACCCTGAGCGAGCTGGAGGCGATGGCGCACCGCTGGGAGGTGGTGAAGCTGCTCGACCAGGGGCTTTCGTATCAGGAGATCGCCAGGCGAACGGGCGCGTCGACCACGACGGTGACCCGCGTGGCGCACTGGCTCCGCCACGGGGAGGGCGGCTACCGGACGGCGCTCGACCGCCGGGCGCTTCTCTCCCCGACAGCCTGAGGATCGCCCTCCCCGCGAAGGGACGCCTGCGCGAGCCGGCAATCGCCCTGCTCGAGGACGCCGGTCTCGGGCCGGAGGAGCCTGGCGAGCGCGCGCTCGCGTTCCCGTGCCGCAACGCGCCGGTGGAGGTGCTGCTCGTGCGGGCCGCGGACATTCCCGAGTACGTCCAGGACGGCGTGGTCGACTGCGGGATCACCGGAGCCGACCTCGTCGCGGAGCGCGGGGCCCGCGTGACCGAGCTCCTGCGCCTCGGCTTCGGCGGGTGCACGCTGGAAGCTGCCGTGCCGCAGGAATCCCCGGTCGCCGAGCTCGCCGAGCTGCGCGGGCTGCGGGTGGCGACCGTCTATCCGCGGCTCGCGTCGCGCCTGCTCGCGGAACGAGGGGTCTCGGTCGAGCTCGTCGACGTGACCGGCTCGGTCGAGGTCGCGCCGAGGCTCGGCCTCGCGGACGCCATCGTCGATCTCGTCTCGAGCGGAAACACCTTGCGGACGAACGGGCTCCGCTCGCTCGGAGCGCTCTTCTCGTCGGAGGCCGTGCTCGTCGCCGCCGAGGAGCCCGACCAGGCGTCGCTCCGGCTCCGGCCGATCCTGGCCAGCGTCGTTTCGGCCCGCGAGGCTCGCTACCTGATGCTGAACGCGCCCGAGGACGCGCTCGAGGAGATCTGCGCGCTCGTTCCGGGCTCGTCGGCTCCCAGCGTGATCCCGCTCGCCGAGCCCGGCCTGGTCGCGGTGCACGCGCTTGTCCCCGCGGCCGACGTGTGGCGGCTCCTGCCGCGGCTCGAGGCCGCGCGGGCGACGTCGATCCTGCTCGTTCCGGTGGAGCGGATGCTGGCATGACCGATGTGGCGACGATCGTCGCCGACGTGCGCGAGCGCGGAGACGCCGCGCTCGCCGACTGGTCCGAGCGCCTCGACGGCGTCGAGCCGGCCCGAGCGGAGCCGGCCGGCGAGCTGCCCGAGCGCGAGCTGCTCGCCCTCGCTGACGCCGTGCGCCGCTGGCACGAGCTGCAGCGGCCCGCCGACCTGGCGGCGGAGATCCTTCCCGGAGTCCGCCTCGAGCGCCGCTGGACGCCGCTTGGTTCTGTCGGCGTCTACGTTCCTCGCCGTCTCGTCTCGACGCTCGTCATGTGCGCGGTCCCTGCCCGGGTCGCCGGGGTCGAGCGCATCGCCGTCGTCACGCCTCCGGAGGGCGCCGGGATCGTGGCGCGGGCCGGCGAGCTCCTGGGCCTGACGGAGGTCTGGGCCGTCGGCGGGCCGCAGGCGATCGCGGCCCTCGCCTACGGCACGGAGACGATCGCGCCGGTCGACAAGATCGTCGGCCCCGGAAACGCGTTCGTGAGCGAGGCGAAGCTGGCCGTCTCCCGCGACGTCGCGGTCGACCTCCCCGCCGGGCCGTCCGAGGTGGTCGTCCTCGCCTCCGCGGGGGCTGACCTGGCGGTCGCCGAGCTGGAGCTCGCCGCCCAGAGAGAGCATGGCCCCGACGCCGTCTGCCGGCTCGTGGAGGCCGATGGCGACCTCGAGGGCGCGCTCGCGCGCGTGGAGGCGCTCGCCCCCGAGCACCTGGTCCTCCTCGGCGAGGACGCCGAGCGGCTGGCGCCGCGCGTGCGGAACGCCGGCGCCGTGTTCGTCGGCCGCTGGTCGCCGATCGCCGCCGGGGACTACGCGACTGGCGGAAACCACGTCCTCCCCACCGGCGGCCGGGCCCGGGCGGTCGGCGGGCTCGGCCTGGAGGCGTTCCTGAAGCCGGTGACCGTGCAGCGCCTCACCCCCGAGGGCCTCGAGCGGGTGCGCCCGGTCGTGGAGGCGCTCGCCGCGCTCGAGGGCATGCCCGCGCACGCCGAGGCGGTGCGGCGGTGAGGGCGCTCCCGTCCGAGTTCAGCGCGTACTCGTGGGCGCCGTCGACGCGCGAGCTGGCCGACCGCCTTGGCCTCGACCCGAGCGAGATCGTGCGCTTCGACGGCAACGTGCCGGCCTGGCCTCTCCCCTCTTCCCGGCCCGGCGCGCTCGCCGCAGCGCTCGCCGACGTGCAGAACTACCCCCACGGCGGCTACGTGGAGCTGACGGCGGCCGTGGCGCGCTACTCGGGGACCGGCCCCGAGAACGTCGTCCTGGGAGCGGGCGCCGACGATCTCATCCTCCTGTGCGCGCGGGCCTTCGCCGGCCCGGGCGACCACGTGAGGATCAGCGACGAGCCGACGTACCCGCTCTTTCGCATCGCCTCGAACCTCGCCGGCGCGGAGATCGCCGACGACGACCCCGTGCTGACGTTCTGCTGCCGGCCGAACAACCCCTCGGGCGCGCTCGGCGATCTCCCCGCCGCGAGGCCGCTGGCGGTGGACGAGGCGTACTACGAGTACGCGGGCGAGACGGCGGCCGAGAGGATCGACGAGGGCGTCGTCGTCATTCGGACGCTCTCGAAGGCCTTCGGGCTCGCGGGGGGACGCGTCGGCTACGCACTGGCCGACACCGAGACGGCTGCCGAGCTCAACCGGCGCCAGTCCCCCGCTCCGATCTCGACCCTTTCCGCCGCGCTGGCCGTCGCGGCACTCGCCGACCCGCCCGACGTCTCGGCGCAGGTCGACGAGCGGGAGCGCCTTGCGCGCGGCCTGCGCGCCCTCGGGCTGGAACCGCTCCCGTCCTGGACGAACTTCGTCTTCGTCCCGGTGGAGGCGCCCGAGGAGCTGGGCGGCGCGCTCCTGCGCTCCGGGCTTGTCGTGCGCGTCTTCCCCGACGGGATTCGAGCATCCGTCAGGGATCCGGAGGACGACGACCTGCTTCTCGAGGGCCTTGCCCGCGCGCTCGACCACCCGGCCCCGGTCGCAAAGCCCGGACGCAGGAGCGTCCGCCACCTGCGAGCGACCGCCGAGACGCGCGTGCGGGTACGTCTCGCGCTCGACGGAGCGAGCCGCGTCCGCGTAGCGACGGGAGCCGGCCTCTACGACCACCTCCTGGAGCAGCTCGCCTTCCACGCGGGCTTCGACCTCGTCCTCGAGGCGGCCGGCGACCTGGAGACCGGCGAGCACCACACGGCCGAGGATGCCGCCATCGCGCTCGGCGAGGCCCTGGATCGGGCGCTCGGGGACCGGCGTGGGATCGCCCGTTTCGGCGACGCCGTCCTCCCCATGGACGACGCGCTCGCCCGGGCCGCCGTCGACCTCGGCGGCCGCCCGGCTGCCGAGGTCGAGCTCGCGCTCGACCCGGGGCTTGCCGAGCACGTGCTGCGGAGCCTCTCCCAGGCGGGTCGTCTCGGCCTCCACGTCGAGTCGACCGGGCGGGACCGACACCACGTCGCCGAGGCTGCGTTCAAGGCGGTCGGGCGGGCGCTCCGCTCGGCCGTGCGGCTCGAGGGGGCGGAGGTGCCGTCCACGAAGGGAAAGCTGTGAGGGTCGCCGTCTGTCAGTACGGCGCCGGCAACGTGCGCTCGGTCGTGCTGGCCTGTGAGCGCCTGGGCGCCAACGTCGGTGCGACGAGCGACCCGGAGATGGTGGCGCGCGCCGATCTCGCCGTTCTCCCCGGCGTGGGATCGGCGCGCTCCGCCATGCACGGTCTTGTGGCCCGCGGGCTCGACGAGGCCCTGGCCGAACGGGTCTCGGCGGGCCGGCCAACCCTCGGGATCTGCTTGGGCCTCCAGCTGGCGCTCGAGTCGTCCGACGAGGACGGCGGCGTCCGCGGGCTTGCTCTCCTACCGGGACACGCCGTACGGCTCCGCCAGGGGCGCGTCCCCCGCATCGGCTGGGCGCGGGTCGACCCGGGAGGCGAGGAGCTCTACTTCGCGCATTCGTTCGCCGCGCAGACGCCTGCCGCGACGGCGATGTCGGAGGGCGTCGTGGCCGTGGCGGAGTCGGGGAGCTTCGTCGGCGTGCAGTTCCATCCGGAGAAGAGCGGGCGAGCGGGCGCTCGGTTCCTGGAGCGATGCCTCTCCGGCGTCTGATCCCCTGCCTCGACGTGGCGGCCGGCCGCGTCGTCAAGGGCGTCCGCTTCCGGGGACTCCGTGACGTCGGCGACCCCGTCGAGCTCGGCGCGGCGTATTCGGACGCCGGCGCCGACGAGCTCGTCTTCCTCGACGTGGCAGCGACGGTCGAGAGGCGGGAAACCCTCGTCGGCCTCGTCCGGCGGATTGCGGAGCGGCTGACGATCCCGTTCACGGTGGGCGGCGGCGTCCGCACGGTCGCCGACGCGGACGCTCTCCTGGAGGCGGGAGCGGACAAGGTCTGCGTGAACTCGGCCGCGCTGGCGCGGCCCGAGCTCCTGACCGCGCTGGCGGAGCGTCTTGGCTCGCAGGCGGTGGTGCTCGCGGTCGATGCAACCGGCGGCGAGGTGCGCTCGCACGCGGGCGGCGTTCCGACCGGCCGACGGGCAGCCGAATGGGCCCGCGAGGGCGAGGAGCGCGGCGCCGGCGAGGTCCTCCTCACCTCGATCGACACGGACGGGACGCGCGACGGCTACGACCTCGCGCTGACCGAGGCCGTCGCGGGCACGGTGTCGGTGCCGGTGATCGCCTCCGGGGGCGCCGGCTCGGCGGATCACGTCGCCGCGGCGCTGGAGGTTGCCCAGGCGGCGCTCCTGGCCTCGATCCTGCACGAGCGCCCAGCGCGTTTGGCCAGCCTTAGAGACGAGCTCCGCGGCCGGGGAGTGCCGCTCCGAGATGGCTCCTGACCTGCGTGCGGCGATCGTGCAGGACGTCGAGTCGGGGCGCGTGCTCATGCTGGCCTGGATGGACGACGAGGCGCTGCGACTCACGCGCGCGACCGGGACGGCGCATTTCTACAGCCGCTCCCGCGACCGGATCTGGTGCAAGGGCGAGACCTCGGGCAACACGCTGGCGGTGGAGGAGCTCCGCGACGATTGCGACGGCGACGCCTACCTCATCCGCGTGCGGCCGAACGGCCCCGCCTGCCACACGGGCTCGGCGTCCTGCTTCGCGCCCTGGCTCTGGCGCCGCGTCCGCGAGCGAGCCGAGACTCGGCCCGAGGGCTCCTACGTGGCGAAGCTCCTGGACGGGGGCCGGGGCGCCGTCGCCCAGAAGCTCGGCGAGGAGGGCGTCGAAGCGGCGCTCGCTGTGGGCTCGGAGGACGACGGCCGCGTCGTCTCGGAGATCGCCGACCTCTGGTTCGCGAGCTACGTGGCGCTGGCGGCCCGCGGGCTCGACCCTGCCGCCGTGGAGGCCGAGCTCGAGCGCCGGTCCCGCAGGACCTCCTAGGCCACAATGCGGGCATGGCGCCCGCGACCCTCTCCCCCGCCGAGGTCGAGCTCGACGAGCCCGTCGGCGAGGACGTGCCGGAGCAGGAGCGGCCCTGGATCGTGATCGTCTGGAACGATCCGATCAACCTGATGTCGTACGTGACGTTCGTCTTCCAGAAGCTCTTCGGGTACAGCCGGGAGAAGGCGACCGAGCTCATGCTCCAGGTGCACAACGAGGGCAAGGCGGTCGTGTCCGGCGGGCCCCGCGAGAAGGCCGAGCACGACGTCGCCCGCCTTCACGCGCACGGTCTCTGGGCGACGATGCGGCAGGACTGATGCTCTTCCCGAAGCCCATCGAGCGCACTCGCGAGGGCGACTTTCGGCTGCGGCTCTCCGACGGCGAGCGCGAGCTGCTGGGAAGGCTGCCGGTCGAGCTCCTCGAGCTCCTCTCGAGCGACCCGGGCGATCCCGCCCTCCGTCGCCTCCGCCCCACCGCCTACGAGGAGGACACCGAGGCCGAGGACGAGTACCGGCGGCTCATGGACGCCGAGCTCCAGGCGGGCCGGTCCGAGGCTCTCCGCACGCTGGCCGAGACCGCCGTCCGCGACCGGCTGACGGCGCAGGAGCTGGACGCGTGGCTCCGGGCGCTCACCGACCTCCGCCTGGCCCTCGGAACCCGCCTCGACGTCACGGAGGAGGTCTATGCGCGCGAGCTCGATCCCCGCGACCCGCAGGCCTACGAGCTCTCCCTCTTCGCGTACCTGAGCTGGCTCCAGGAGCAGGCCGTCGAGGCCGCGATGGAGCCCTAGGAGGGTTTGGCGGAATATCGCTCGTTGCAGGGGTGCGATGGTCGTTCCGAGACAAGGACGCAGGGAGCGTTCGTAGCCCGAGGCTACGGGCGCGACCGAGGACGCAGCTCTCGGGGCGAGCAGCGCGGCCCTGCGACACAGCCTGGTATTTCGTCAAACCCTCCTACTAGGCCGCTTCGTAGCCAGCTTCGGCGATCGCCGCTCGGACGGAGGCGTCGGCGACTTGTTCCCCGCGCACTGCGACGGTCTTGCCCTCGAGATCGACCTGAACGTCTGTGACGCCGGCCACCTTCCCGACCTCGGCCGAAATCGCCTGCTCGCAATGCGAGCAGCTGACGCCGGGGACGCTGTACCGGATCTCCTCCATCTACCCGGTGGGGGTATACCATGAAACTCATGCCCAACACGACACCCACCCGCGGCTACACCGCGTCCAAGGAGCAGCTGGTCGCCCGGCTGCGCCGCATCGAGGGTCAGGTCCGAGGCGTCCAGCGAATGGTCGAGGAGGACCGCTACTGCATCGACGTCGTCACGCAGATCAGCGCGATCGAGGGCGCTCTGGAGAAAGTCGCCCTCGGCCTCCTGGACAGCCACACGCGGCACTGCGTCCTCGGCCCCGAGGCCGAGGACCTTCGCGAAGAGCGGACGGAAGAGCTCGTCGCAGCCTTCGGCCGCCTGCTCGGCCGCAGCTAGCGGGCTCTAGCCCTTCGAGGGGTTGACCCGGCGGGAGGCCCGATCCACGCTGAGGCCATAGTTCTGCGGCCCCGACCGCGCTTGCGGTCTTCGCGCCCCAGGGTAGGCGCGAGCACAACCGAGGAAGGACATGGCGTGACGGACATTGGCGTCCCCGATCCGCTCGAGCCGGAGATCGACGTGACCCCGGCGGTTGAGCCGGTCCCCGGGCCGGTCGAGCTTCCCGAGCCCGTCGCGGCGCCGGAGCGACGGCGCGAAGCGGTTTGAAGCCAGACGAGCCAATTCTCGCCTGGCGCTGCTGGCGCCTGCGCATCGACCCCGAGACGGAGGCGTTCGAGCCCGTGCTCGAATCGTGTGTCTACGGCGATCCCTGGCCCGAGCGCAAGGCGTTCGCCGCCTACTGCCCCGAGCACCAGCAGCCGGACCCCGACTGCGGGTGCGGGATCTACGCCGTGACGACGCGCGCCGCCGCGCTCGAGTGGGCCGGATGGGCTCAGTCGGCGCTGCCGAACCCGATCGTGCTCGGCAAGGTGCAGCTCTGGGGTCGCATCCTCCCGCACTCCGCGGGTTACCGCGCCCAGCTCGCCTATCCCTACGAGCTCGGAGTGCTCGCGAGCGAGGAGGTCGGCCTGGCCGACGCGCGCCGACTCGAGCGACTGCTCCAAGCGGCGTACCTCGTGGACATCACCGAGCACGCCGCGTAAGAAGATGCCCGCCTAGTGGGGCTTCGTGAGGTGGGCGGTACTGGGCTCGAACCAGTCACCCCCAGCTTCTCGAGCATGCGCGACGAGTCGCCGCCGCTTCTCGCTACCGCTTGGTGCCGAGAGGACTCGCGCCGTCCGTTCGCGAGGGGGCTTGCGCTCCTCGTCCAGCGCCCTGATCGCCGTCTTGGGCGATCCGTACGCGATGAGGGCTGGCAAGGCGTGAGGCGGCTGTACGGCGTTCCTGCGCCGAGCGGGTGGCCGGGGCGAATGCGCTCCAGGTGAACCAGCGGCCGAATCCGCGTTGCAGCGTCCGCGGGCCGCTCAGCGTCAGCTGGCCGGCTCGAATCGCACCGCCCAGCTCGGCCCGTCCCAGATAGACGCGGTAGAGCGTGCTGGTGTCGACGATGACCTCGAGGTCGACGTCAAAACCGGGGTGCTGGAGGCAGACCGAGACCTCGGAGGGCTCGAGGACCATCCAGTAACGCCGCTTGGGATCGCGAAAGTCGAACTTGACCACGGTTCGGTTGGGCGGGAGCCGCTCGCGATCGACGTGGCGGGCCATCCAGACGATCAACAGGTCGGGATCGAGTTCCTCGGGTCGCGGCTCGGTGAACGACCACGTTGCCCCCCACTCGCCGATCGCCTGGACGACCGGCTGGAGGTCACGGCCGGCGGGCGCCAGGCGATACTCGAGGGTGCGGCCCTTCGGGCCCGTTCTGCGCTCGATGACCTCGGCCCGCTCGAGCGAGCGCATGCGGTCGGTGAGGACAGAGCGCGAGATCCCCGGGAGGCCGCGCTGGAGCTCGTTGAAGCCACTCGCGCCGCCGAGCATCTCGCGCACGATCAGAAGGGTCCACCGGTCGCCGAGGACCTCGGTGGCCTTCGCGACCGGGCAGTACTGCGCGTAGCCGCGCATCGCGCCACCATGTTATCCGCGGATTAGCCGCGGACCGGCCAACAGGTCTGTTATTCGGACCGGTTGGTACGAAAGGGGAACTAGTCAGGCCTGGCCGGCAAGCCTACGTTGCTGGCATGGCTACCCGGACGCAGACACCATCCCTGGATACACCGCGTCGATGTGCTTCCGCCGATCTCCTCGGAAGGGAGCAAGCGGTGAACAGTAAGACCTTCTGGACGTACGTCATCCTGACGATCGGCGTTGCCCTGTTCCTGGGCGTCGCCACCATCAGCGCGTTGGTGAGCCTCGTTGGTTGACGCGGAGAAGATCCGCTCCGCGAGGGGCACCCGCACCCAACGGCAGTACGCCGCCGAGCTCGGCGGATCGTTCCGCGGAGAGCTGCTGCTGCCGACCAGCCCCGGCTTCGACTCGGCCCGCAGGATCTGGAATGGCGCGATTGACCGCCATCCGGCCTTCATCGCCCGCTGCACGGGCGTGGCGGATGTGGTCGCGGCGGTGCGCTTCGCGCGCGACCACGACCTGGAGATCGCCGTACGGGGAGGGGGCCACAACGTGGCCGGCACCGCGGTGTGCGACGACGGGGTCGTCATCGACCTCTCGGCGATGCGGGCCGTGTGGGTCGACCCCGCCGGTCGCACGGCCTGGGTGCAGGGTGGTGCACTGTGGGGCGACGTCGACCACGAGACGCAGGCCCACGGTCTGGCCACCACCGGCGGCATCGTGGGACACACCGGCGTCGCCGGGCTCACCCTCGGCGGCGGCATCGGCTTCCTCATGCGCAAACACGGGCTCACCGTCGACAACCTGCTTGCCGCCGAGGTCGTCACCGCCGAGGGCAGCATCGTCCGGGCGTCCGCCGACGAGCACCCCGATCTGTTCTGGGCGCTGCGAGGCGGCGGCGGCAACTTCGGCGTCGTCACCTCGTTCCGGTTCGCTCTGCATCCCCTCGGCCCGACCGTGATGGCCGGGCCCGTCTTCTGGGCGGCCGACGACACCACCGACGTGCTGAAGTGGTACCGGGACTTCGCCGCCGAAGCGCCCGACGAGCTCGGCAGCGTCGTCAGGCTCGGCACCGTCCCCCCACTGCCGGTCATCCCCGAGGACCTGCACTGGCGGCCGGCCATCGCCGTCGCCTGCTGCTACGCCGGCGACGTCGAAGACGGCGAGCGTGCGGTACGGGCCCTCCGCCGGTTCGGGACGCCGCTCGTTGACCTGCTCGCACCCTCGCCGTACGTCGCCTTCCAGGGCGGCTTCGACGACACCGTGCTCCACGGGTGGCACTACTACTGGAAGGCGACGAACCTCGCCGGCCTCTCCGACGACGCTATCGCCGTCATCGCCGATCACGCCTACGCCTCCAGCTCGCCCCGGTCGTACGCGGCGATGTTCCACATGGGTGGCGCCGTCGCCCGAGTCCCCCACGACGCCACCGCCTATGCGGGTCGCGACGTAGCCCACCACATCGTCATCGACGCCGTGTGGCTCCCTGACGAGTCCGGCGAGCACGCCGCGGCCGAGACGGCCTGGGCGCGGCGGTTCCTCCAAGCCCTCCAACCGCACGGCGCTGGCGGCGTCTACGTCAACTTCCTTGATTCCGACGACGACTCCAGCCGGGTTCGAGAGGCCTACGGCGATCAGATCTACCGGCGGCTCGCCGAGGTCAAGGCCAAGTACGACCCTGACAACGCCTTCCACCACAACAAGAACATCCAGCCCGGCTGACGCCCGGGCCAACCGGCCCAAAGGGTTTTCAGAAGTCGCGGCAGACGAGCGTTGCTGGACCGGCGGACATGCTCCTGACATGAGGGTCCCCTGAGGAGCCACTCATCTGTTTCCCAAAGAAAAGCCCCGTTTCCGAGGCTTCCAGGGAAGGGGCGCCTTGTTGGCAGTTCTCAGGCGGGGTGCATCGCTGGAGCAGGCTGAGCCCGCCGCGCCTGGAACGTCAGAAGCTCGGCCACGAAGAGCGCGATCATCCCGACTGCTGCCATGCGCCCGCACCGCTGGGCGGCTGGGCTGCGGCCTGAGCATCGGGTGGTCGAGGCAGGTGCGCCGGCCGCTCGGGCGTCGGGCTCCGAGTAGACGGCAGCCGTGCCGCCCCGTCGCCCGGGTCATGAAGGGCAGTCCTAGGGTCACCTTGCGGCCCGCGCCCCCGTCCGACTCTTCGCGCATGATCAATCAGCCGTGGTGCGAGGGAGCCGATGTTCTTCCGCCTGAGCAGCCTCGAGCTGGGGCTGGTCATCTTCGGGATCGTGCTCGGGGCAACGCTGCTCGGGGCGTTCGTCGGCCGCCGACTTCGCGCGCATACCGAGACGCTGCGCGAGCCGTTCGGCGTCCTCCAGGCCGCGCTCCTCGGGCTCGTCGGGCTCCTCCTCGCGTTCGGCCTCACGATGGCCGTGGGCCGCTACGACGCCCGGCGCACCGCGGTCGTCGACGACGCGAACGCGATCGGCACGACCTATCTGCGGGCGCAGACCCTGCCCGAGCCTATTCGCACGCAATCCCTCGACCTGCTCAGGCGCTATACGGACGCCAGCATCGCGCTCTCGGCGTCGGTCCCGGGAAGCTCGGCCTCGGAGGCGGCGATTGCCGAGGGGGAGCGGCTGCAACGCTCGCTCTGGCGCCTCGCCGGTGAGGTGCTTGCCGCCTCACCCACTGACAGCGCCCCGCGCCTGTACGTCGAGACCCTGAACGAGATGATCGACATGCAGACCGTGCGGGTGTCCGGGCTGAACAACCGCGTGCCCTCGGCCGTGCTCTTGATCGAGATCATCGGGGCGGCGGTCGCACTCGGCCTGCTCGCCCTCTACCTCGCGATCCTCTCGCGCGGCGTGATCACCGTCGTTCTGGCGGCCGCGTTCGTCTCGGTGCTCCTCCTCACCACCTTCGATCTCGACCGCCCGACGCGCGGGTTCGTAACCGTGCCCGACACGCCCCTCGTCGCGCTGCGCGCCTCGATGGAGCTTCCCCCGGCGGCCCAGACGCCAAGGTCCCCTTTGTCACCCTGACTCGAGGCATGCTCGCCAACTCGCTCATGCCCTTCTCGTTCAAGCGTGGCCGTGAGGGGGCGGGGTCGCGACCGCGGTGGGGTTCTGCGTGTCGCTACTGGGCAGCTAACGCGGTCGCGGTCCGCGGCCGAGGCTGGGCGCCGGCCTCGTTCGTCGGCGACCCAACCTTGCCATTTCATTTCCATGCAGCGTCCGGTGCCGCTTGACGTTCCGCGCTCAACACGTGAAAAGCGCCGCCTATGCAGCGCTTCCCGTGAGGTGGGCGGTACTGGGCTCGAACCAGTGACCCCAGCTTGTCGACTCGGAGCGGCGTTCGCGTCGGTTCGCCGGGGTTCGCTCACGGCGGATGGTTGAGCGGAATCGGTCGGCGAGCGAACACGTGACCGAACGCGAGCGAACGTCGAGCGTTGCCATTGTCGCCACGCGGATCCAGACGTCAGGCGACAGCAGGCTCGCGCACGCCACGAGCATCTTCTCGGGCTGCCGCTTTCACGCGGAAGCAGGAGCGGGCTAGCGGACCTTTGACGGCGCCTAGCCTAAGCCTTTGAGTCGTCTGCGGCGAATGTCCGACGTGGGCCCGCCTGGATTCGAACCAGGAACAATCGGGTCATTGATCCAGCCACCCGATCTCAACCTGACTGATCGACCCACCGACGCCATTGAGCAGAAACGTCGTCTGAACTCCCCGGCCGTCGAGCTCTCCTTGCATCGTGAGTACGCGAGAGCCTGCTTCGTCCTCGGTCACGTAGACCTCGTCCCCGTAGTAGTCGGACAGCTTGCGGACGTTGCCTCGGCGATCGAGGCAGACGTCGTGCGGGAGGCAGAACTCAGGGCCCGCGATGTTGATGTAGCGGAGGTGACCGGCCTCAAAAGCCAGGTTAAAGATCGTCGATTCAATGGAGTAGTCGTAAAGCCTGGGGTTCGTGTATCCCGGCCGGCCGAGGCAAGCGATCACTTCGTCCCGCGTCATTCCGAGCCGCACGCCCACGGCACCTTGGTTCGGCACGATCACTCCGCCCGTGATCGGAGCGCCGCGCTCCGGGCAAGCATCAGCCTCGGCTTCCTGAGTATGCGTTTCCGCGGTGGTGGCGGGTGCGCCCGGATCGGGCGACGACCCGCCGCACGCCACGAGCAGCGAGATAAGACCGATCGTGGCAAGAGCCGCTGCCGCCACGGTGCCCGGATGCACTCCGAATCGGCTATCGCCGCCGATCACCAGAGCGCTCGCAGCGAGGACGTCGGGACATTCTTCTCTTGGAAGCCGTCACCCCGGCTCAGCAACCACGAACTCGTGTAGTCCCAGGTATATACGGGCGATTTCCGGCGCGGCGCGGTCGTCTCAAACGGCTCTCCAGCGTCCATGATGGTGAGCGTGTCGGGCTTGCCGTTCGCCACGAAGCCGATATCAAGGACCCACCGGCAATGACACTCGCGCGTCGACACCCGGAGATCGAAGATCTCGCTCTCGTCCCGGGCCAGCGTAAACGCGAGCGGCTTTGTGCCGTTGAGAGTGACGTAGTGGGCGAGTGCGTCGGGCGAGTCCAGGTCGATGGCGACGGATCGCACCGCCGCGGCTCCAGCGCTCGGGCACTCGATTGGGATCCCGCCCCCGGGCCGGCGGCGATCGACAACGCGCGCGCGCATCCGTTCGACGACGACCGGGCTCGTCGCGGAACCCCGGAGGATCACCCGAAGCTTGGTCGTCCCTACGTCGGCGCCGCCGTACTCCTTCAGCCAGGTGTGGAACCCCCGACAACCGGGTCCGGGCGAGCCCGAGACCTTGCGGCCCGGTGGGATTAGGGCGACCTGAGTGTCATCGCTAAACGTGTCGATCTCGCCGGGGTTTGTGAAAAGGGTGAAACGCATGGGCTCGGGGTTCTCCACGCGCTCGACGAGTCGGGGGAGGTAGTGCGAAACCGACCAAGCGATGGTCGCAGTAAGAATGCCACCCAGGATTACTCCCGGAAAGCTGGCGACGCGCCGGACCACTCTCCGCGCACGTCCGGGGGTTGAGTCGGTTTGCCCCGCCATGCAATCTGCGACGACGGCCTGCCTGAGAATCCAGTTTACGCACGTGTATCGAATTGCTTCAAGGGCGGTAAGCCGGAGTTCGTGCCGAAAGAGAACACGCTCAAGCCGCGTCGCTTGGCCGGTCCTCGAACCTAGCCGCTCGTCAGCGGGGTCGCGCGGGAACATGAAGCTGTAGATCACGACCGAGCCCTAGCCCGGCGCGAACAGCTCCGACAGCCCATGCCCATGGACGATCTCCGAGGCTCTTGGCATCTGCGAGAGCGTGGAGCTCCACTAAATAGATCGGTTGAAGTCCCCGAACTCATCGGTCGCCGGTCGAGAATCCTCGGCTTGGATGGCCGATCCGGCCGCTGCCGCTTCGCGCGAGATTCAGCAGCGACGCTGAGCATCTTCCAGCATCGCGTACGTCAGATCCCGCAGCAGCTCAGGCGACATTCCTGAACGCTCGCCCAGCCGACGGTCTTCTGCGTTGACCGGATGATCACTGGCCAATGGGACCGCAGGTCATGGCGGAGCGTCGGTGTCGCGTGTCACCCGGGTGAAGTCGCCTCGCGGGTGAGGACACATGGCGGTGCGGGGCGCAGAAAGGCGAGCCGGGGACCTGGGACGTGCTCGAGGACATCCCGAACGACTATGCTGCGGCGATCCTCCTGGTCGAGCATCGCTGGGCGATCCCGCTCCGGAAGGCCATCGTCGAGGAGGGCGGCATGCCGCTCGGCGATGCCTGGATCACGATCCCCGACCTGATCTCGATCGGTGTCCTGGCCCGTGAGGAAGCACGAGCTGAGCAGTGAGCCACCCGGCGCCTGCCCCGCTCCAAGAGAGGAGAACGAGCAATGACCGTTGAGACTGAAGTGGATCGGAACGGGAATCCCTACGGCGGCGTGCCGAGCGGTGGGATCACGCTTCCGCCGTACTACCGTCCGACTCCCGACCTCGTCAGCAACAACCTGTACTACCCGGGACAGGAGGAGCTCGGCCCCGATGAGATGCGGATCTCCTTCATCGGCAGCACGCCGATCCCTGTCACCCGCGCACAGGCCGGCACCTGCATCATGGTCGAGCTCGGCAACGGTAAGCGGCTCTTCTTCGACTTCGGCTCCGGCTGCATGCGGAACATCATCGCGATGGCGGTGCCGCTGTCGACCGTCAACGACATCTTCTTCACCCACCTGCATGTGGACCACTACGCGGATCTCCCCTACCTCTTCGCCTTCGCGCCGTGGGTCGGGCGCTGGAAGCCGTTGCGCGTCCACGGGCCGTCGGGCCGCACGCCTAAGGACGGCATCGCGCACATGATCGAAGGCATGAAGATGATGACCCATTGGCACACGGACTCGTTCAACTGCTGCCCGATCGGCGACGGCTACGAGGTCGAGGTCAACGAGTTCGACTTTCGCGACGACAACGGCGTCTGCTACGACCAGGACGGCGTGACCGTCCGCCATTGGCGACGGTCGCACACCAAGGACGGCGCCTCGGCCTATCGGCTCGACTGGAACGGGTTGTCGTTCGTCTGGACCGGGCGACGGCCGACCCGACGAGCTCACCCTAGAGCTGGCCGAAGGCGTGGACGTCTTCGTGACCGAGGTGCAGCCGGACACGGCGAACCTGCAGGCGTTGAAGTTCGGGATGCCGCCGGTGATGCTCACGAACACGATCGACCAGGCGCACAGCGTTCATTACGCGGTCGGCTACGTGTTCGACAAGATCCAGCCGCGTCTCGCGATGGTCACGCACACGAGCTACGACGAGGAGCTGGTCCCCGAGATCGTCGCCGGGATCCGCCACCACTACGACGGGCTCTTCCAGTTCGGCGCCCCCGACGTCGTGGTCGTCAACGTCAACCAGGATGCGGTCTGGACACGCAAGGCGCCGATCCCCGACGCCGGCAACATGGCGCGCCCGAACCCCCGAGAGGCCTTCGAGCTGTTCGACCTGAGCCCGACGGATCTCGAGGTCACCTTCCCGACTCCGCGGCAGACGACCGCCGACACGCTGGAACAGGAGGATCCGCGACCGGGAGATCGACCCGAGGGCGTACTACCCGGCCGATCTGTATCGCGAGCCGCAGCCCAACTTCCCCGCCGGCTTCACGATCGACGTCCGTCGAGCTGGCCGCCAAGAGGGTTCGTCACATGCAGGAGAAGCTCGCGGCCAAGCAGGATCAGCTCTCGCAGGTCATGGCCATGCTCGAGCAGGACCAGAGCTAGTGGATGACGGGCGCGCATGCCGTTCCCCTCACGGTCCTGACCGGATTTCTCGGCGCGGGCAAGACCACGCTGCTGAACCGCATCCTCACAGGCGATCACGGCCTACGAGTCGCTGTGTTGGTGAACGACTTCGGCTCGATCAATATCGACGCCGACCTCATCGTCGGAGTCGAGGGCGACGGGGACATCATCAGCCTCGCCAATGGCTGTGTCTGCTGCAATGTCCGCGACGACCTCGTCTCGGCGGTGACGGAGGTGCTGTCCCGGCCCGAGCAGCCCGAGTACATCCTGCTCGAGGCCAGCGGCGTGGCGGAGCCCTCGGGCATCGCCATCACCTTCATGGACGACGGCCTGCGCGACCGCATCAGGCTCGACAGCATCATGTGCATCCTCGACGCGGAGCAGGTGTTCGCGGCGCCAGAGATGATGGAGCTGAAGCTCCGCCAGGTCGCCTTCGCGGACATGCTCATCCTCAACAAGGTCGATCTCGTCACCCGCGAGGAGGTCGAGCGGATCAAGGCCTGGCTCGACGACCGGTTCCATCGCTACCGGCTCGTCGAGGCACGCAGCGGAGATGTGCCGCTGGAGATCCTGCTGTCGGTCGGCCGCTTCGACCCCTCCCGACTCGACGGCTTTTCACTCGACCAGCTTGACCACTCTCATGACTGTGGCGATCCCGATTGCGACCATCGCGTTCATGGCGAGCGGCACGATCACTCGCAGGTCTTCAGGACGTGGAGCTACGAAACGGACGAGCCTCTCTCCCTCGAAGCGCTACGAGAAACGGCGAGCAAGCTCCCGGCGGGCGTCTACCGATGCAAGGGCGTGGTTCATACCGCCGAAGAACCGGACCGTCGGGCGATCCTTCAGGTCGTTGGCAAGCGAGTGGACATCGCCGTCGAGGAGGACTGGAATGGCCGGGAGCGCCGCACGCGCATAATCGCCATCGGCGAACGCAATGGAGTGAGTGGGCCCGCTCTGCGGGAGGCGTTCGACAGATGCCGCAATGCAGCAGCCCACCGAGCGGAAGAGCCCGTCCCATGCCGAGCGGACGTTCTTAGCCGTCGGCCAGCCGCCCTAGGTGAACAAACCCACTGCCTCTCGCGGCCAAGCGGCACTTGGTGGTGGTGGGCGTCGGAGCCCCCTGGACTTTCGCGAGTTGCGCACCGTTTCGACATGCGGAGAACTCCGGTGACGAGCGCGTCATGCAAGAATCTGCCCGACCAAAACTCGTGGCGCATTCCCGAGCAAGGAGGAGAGATGGCAACGAACGACTCATCGAGCGCCTGGACGGGCTGGGTCGCGTTCGCGGGCATGTTGATGGTGATCATCGGCGCGATCGACGTGATCCAGGGGTTCTTCGCGATCATCGAGGACAACTACGTGGCCGCAACACCCGAGGGGCTTGCGATAGTCGACGTCACCGGGTGGGGTTGGTTCAACCTCCTCTGGGGAGCCTTCCTTATCCTGGCCGGGCTCGCGCTTCTCGGGGGAGCCGGCTGGGCGCGCTGGCTCGGGATCATCGGAGTCGGCTTCGGGGCGATCGCGCAGATGGGGTTCCTGGCCAACTACCCGCAGGCATATCCCCTCTGGAACATCACCATCCTCGCTCTCCAGATCGTCGTCCTCTACGCGCTCGTCGCGAAGTGGGGCGAGTACAAGCGGGCGCTGTAGCTCGCAGCATTCGTGAGAGGGGCGCCCCAATGGCGGGGCGCCCCGTGCAAGCGTCGGCGTCCTCGAACGGGGCTTCGGCTAGAGGTTGAAGTCCGGCCCAGTCCAGCCAACGATGGGAAGAGGCGAGATCGAGTAGACGCCGACGCAGCCGCTAGGCGCTAATCCCGTGGGCCGCGGCGACGTGCGCGTCGCCTTCGGGCAGCGCCATCTCGGTTAGGACGTCTTGGGAGTGCTCCGCGCGGAGCCAGAGCCCTCGTGTACGTACCGGCGAAGCCCGCGATGTAGCGCGGCGCGTCAAGACCGTCCGCGCGCCGGAAGCGGACGCACCGTCGGCGACAGCCGTTCTCCCTCACGCCACCGGGTGGACGATCGATGCCCTCGCGCCCGCGTCCTACGAGGCCTCGCGGCGAGCCGGCCACCAGGCCGGCTCCTCGGCGGTTCCGGTCTGGACTGCGAGGGCAAGCGAGTCGAAGACCGACCACGCCTCGACGATCTTGTCGTCGTCGAGCTTCAGAAACGCGGAGCCTTGGACCTCGATCGCATTGCCGCTCGGCGGCAGATCGGGCTGCTCGCCCGTGTGCGTGCCCGTGAGCAGCCACTCGATGGCGATCTGGTCCTTCGCGCGGATTTCCTGCGAGAGCTCCATCCTGATGTCGGGCACGATCGAACGCCAGTACCCGATGCTCTCCTCAGCCAGAGCAGGGCCGCTCTCGTTGGGACCAAGGTCGGGAGAGAAGCCGTTCATGAAGACGGCACAGTCCGGCGCGACGTGCTTCTCGGCCTCGCTGAAATCGCCCTCGTTCCAAGCGGCCACGAGGAACTTCACGGCCGGATGCTTCGGCTCGTGCTCCTCCTGCTTGCCGTGTTTGAAGTGCCTCACGGCCAGAGCGCCGAGTGTTGGAATGATCGCCACCTCGACGTCTGCGGGCAACAGGAGCTTGGCCAGCACCCAGCTGCAGAGAGCAGCGAGCGTCATGACCGACAGGAAGAGAAGCTTGTCGTTTCCCTCAGTAACGAGATGACTTTGGCTCACAGAGTTCTCCTCTCTCCTTATGAGGATCGCTGACGCCGCCGCCTAGGCGCTGATCCCGTGGGCCGCTGCCACGTGCGCGCCGCCCTCGTGCAGCGCAACCTCGTCATCGTGGCTGCCCGGCTTGAGGTCGAAGACGACCTTCTTGACCGTTCCGGTGAAGGGGTAGGGCGATCTTGCTGCGTAGGCGCGATCGACGGGCAGGCCGTTGTCGCGGCCGACGTCCATGCCGGCGTACCCGGAGAAGCGGACGGCGACCGTCCTCTCGATCCGTCCATCGCCGATCTGCTTGTCGTTCGCGTAAAGGTAGACGGTTCCGCCCGCCGATCGTTCCTGCCGGTCGGCGTCGAACTGCATCCGGACCGTGACGTCCCCGGTGGGAATGGGCTTGGCCGAGACCTGCTCGTACCGCTCGACGCCCATCACCGAGTAGCTGTGGTGCAGGAGGCCGTTCTCGTCGACCCAGAGCGAGAAGCCGCCCATCTCGTCCGCCTCGGCGACGATCACGCCCTCGGCACCCTCACCAGGGACTGAGAGCTCCGCCTCGATCGCGTAGGAGCGGCCGTAGACGCGCGGGATCATCCCGGCCGCGACGTTCTCGACGTCGCCGTAGAACGTCTGGGTCGTGAACGTCGGCATCGGTGGCAGGATCCCGAAGAAGACCGAGAGCGCGGCCAGCAGCGGCAACACGTTGTGCTTCTCGGCCTCCTCCCAGAAGAGCTCCTTCAGCTCGGCGAGCTTCTGCGGGTTCTCCGCGGCGAAGTCCTTCGCCTGACTGAAGTCGTCGGGAAGGTAGTACAGCTCCCAGGTGTCCTGCTCGGGGTCGTAGGCTCCGGGTGCGAACCTCGCCATCGTCGGCGGCGACAGGTCCCACGGGATCCGGTCCAGCTTGCAGGCGGCCCACCAGCCGTCCTTGTAGATCGCCCGGTAGCCGGCGATCTCGAAGTACTGCACGGTGTGGCGCTCCGGTGCGTTCGCGTCCTCGAAGGTGTAGAGAAAGCTCGTCCCCTCCATCGGCTTCTGGGGCGTCCCGTCCACGACCTTGGGCTCGGGAATGCCGGCCGCCTCGAGGATCGTCGGCCCGATGTCGATGCAGTGAGTGAACTGGGAGCGCAACCCGCCGGCGTCCTGGATCCGCTCCGGCCAGGAGACAACCATGCCGTTGCGCGTGCCGCCGAGGTGGGAGGCGCACTGCTTGCCCCACTGGAACGGCGCGTTCCCGGCCCACGCCCAGGCTGCCGCGTAGTGAGGCGCGTACGCGTCCGTGCCCCAGGCGTCGAGCCCACCGTACTGCTCGATCAGCGAGAGCTGCTGCTCGGCGGTGAGGGCGAACGCGTTCTGCATCGTCAGCTCGTTGAACGAGCCGGTCAGCGTTCCCTCCAGGCTCGCGCCGTTGTCCCCGAAGATGTAGATGACGAGCGTGTTCTCGAGCTCGCCCATCTCCTCGACCGCGTCGAGCATACGGCCGACGTTCCAGTCGGTGTTCTCCTGGAACCCGGCATAGACCTCCATCTGCCGCGCGTACATCTTCTTCTCGCTGTCCGAGAGAGAGTCCCAGGCCGGGAGCGCGTCCGGTCGCGGCGTGAGCACCGCATCCGGCGGGATCACGCCCAGCGCCTTCTGCCGCTCGAACGTCTCCTCGCGGAGCACGTCCCAACCCTGGTCGAACTTCCCGCGGTACTTCTCGCTCCACTCGACCGCGACCTGGTGCGGCGCGTGCGAGCACCCGGTCGAGTAGTAGATGAACCACGGCTTTTCCTGGTCCTGGGCGCGCACCTCGTGCAGCCAGTGCACCGCCTGATCGGTGATGTCGTCCGGCCAGTAGTACTCCTTCGCGTCCTTGCCCTGCGGGACGCCGATGATGGTGTTGTCCTGCGTGATCACCGGGTCGTACTGGCCTGCTTCGCCGCCGAGGATGCCCCAGAAGCGATCGAATCCCCACGCGTTCGGCCAGCGGTCGAACGGCCCCGCTGCACCTTGGACGTGATCGGGGGTCAGATGCCACTTGCCGAATCCCGCGGTCGAGTAGCCGTTGGCCTGAAGCGCCCGGACGAACGGCGCGCAGTCCTTCGGCACGCTCGCGCAGTAGCCGGGGAACGGGCCGGGGAACTCGCCGATCGACCCGAAGCCGACCGTGTGGTGGTTTCGGCCCGTCAGCATGGCTGCGCGGGTGGGCGAGCACAACGCGGTGACGTGGAAGCCGTTGTATTTGAGGCCCTGCTCGGCGACCCGCGTCATGGCCGGCGTCGAGACGGGCCCGCCGAAGGTCGACGGGTTGCCGAAGCCCGCGTCGTCGATCAGCACGAGCAACACGTTCGGCGCGCCCTCTGGGGGCGACGGCGTCATGTTGATCGTCCAGTCGGCGACGGACGCGTCGAGGGTTCGGCCGATCGTGCCGCCGAAGTTCGGATCGGGGATCGGCAGCACCGTACGGTCAGGGCTGAACTTCCCCATCGCCTCGCCGAGCGACTCCTTCAGCGCGCCCATGCCCTTCTTGTCGCCCTGGACGACCGACCGGAGCAGAGCGCCGGCGAGCGCCTGCTCGACACCGAGCCGCTGCTCGTCGTCGAAGATAGCGATGATCCCGGCCGACCCCGGCGGCAGGTTCTCGCCGATTTTGTCGTGAAGCTCCTTGTTGACCTTGTTACCGGCGAATCTGCCCATCACCCTTCCCGCGACCGCCCCGACGGCGACCGACGCAAGCATCGGCGGCGCGAACAAGCCGACCGCGAGCCCGACGCCACCCCCCCAGCCCATCCCCTTACGGCCGAGGTTGTCGCCGGTCCGCTGCACCGCGACGCTTCCGTCCTCCGCGTGCGTGACGAGGATGACGCCCTCGATCGAGACCTTCTTCTCCTTCACGAGCGCGACCAGCGCCTCGAAGTCCTTCGTCGCCTCCTCGATGTCCTGATAACCCGCAACGAGGACATCGGTCGGTGTCTCAGCCATCACGGCTCTCCCTTCGATTCATCCGGAGACGATACGAGCAGTGCACAGGAGTGGGCTGCCGCCGGCTGCCAGCATAGACCACCCGCGCCTCCCGATCGGCTTCACTGCCGCTGTGTCACGCACGATCAGTTGACCGGTCTCGCCAAACAGTTGCGTCAGGAACAGCGTGAAAGCTCCTTCGGCGGCAGATCACTGGCCGTCTCCCAAGTTGGCGATGAATTTGACGGCCGTGATGCTCGGCAGGAACACGTACGCGGCGGCTTTGGTCGTAACGAAGCTCAGGAGGCCCGTAACCTCGATCGGCGGGCCCCCATCTGCCTGAGGCATCACGAAGATGCTCTCCGCTGGGTCTTGGGTGCCGATCAGTGGATCCTTCGCCTTTGGGTGAAGCCTGACGGCCCCGGCGAACTCGCTGTCATTGACCCACTGTCGCAGCACGAACTCGTACTGGTTCTCGATGTTCGCGTTGATGAAATAAAAGAGCATCCCGCGCTCAATGCCATCGTAAGGTTCCCCTGGATCATAGGTTGGCCCGTACGGCAGACCGCGACGAATCAGCCGGTGGGAATTGTTGCTGCCGCCGGGCACCCCCTGGCCCGCGACTGGTTGACCTCGTGGATTGACGCGGCGTATGTGCGCGCCGACGGGACAGCGGATCCCCTTCGGATCTCCCGAACCACCGGCATCGACATACTCAAAATCGTTCAGCTGTTCGGGCGAGATCCCTCCTGCAGGGCTATCGGTGTCCGGTGACAAGGCGAGAGGAACGCCGTTGCGCCATCGCCCGCAGATCTTGGCAGCCAACAGTTCGGGATCGATCTTGTCCTTGTTGGATTGCAGGAAGTTTTCGAAGCCAACGACGTCGGTTTCGACCTTCTTGAAGGCTGCGAAGCTGCCGTTCAGGCCCAGTTGTCGTGGCTCGGGGACCTCGTAGTTCGTGGCGTCTTCCAGCAAGACGAAGAGCCATGGCTCGCAGGGCTCCTGGTGGTCAGGAGGATAGTTCTCAGGGCCGCCGCGAATGGTGGGCATGCTGATGCCGTCGGTGTATCCGAAGTGCACCTTGGCAGTCGGCACGGGTTGGCCATCTTGCATCTCCAGTAACGCCATCCCGTCTTGCCGCCAGATTTCGCGAAAGGCATCTCCCTCGGCAAACAAAGCCTGCAGCCTGTCGCTGTAGCTCATCATCGCCTCCGGGCTGATGGCATGCAGCGTCACCAGGACGTGATCCCCTCCTCCTCCAAAGGCGCCGACCCAGTTCCGGGGCGAGCTCGCTCCGGTATCGCCGACCGACTCCGCTCGTTGCGCGGCTCCTTCGATGAATGCACCGAACGACCTGAACGAGAGCGTCGGGACGCGTTCCTCAACCTCCAGCGCCACCAGGCCGGGCCACGTGATACCGATGTTGAGGCAATAGTCGGGCTTGCGACGCGGGGCCTCGGCGGGATCGTCTCCCGGTCCGGGCGCGAACCCTACGTGCCAGTCCCGGGCAGTCGTGACTTGCGGGGTGTCGGATTCGTCGCCGCTGACGAGCCGGCCGAGTTGCCTGCGCGCGTGTGCCGGACTTCCCACCGTCAACAGGAAGTGCCGCACCATCGGCATCCTGTACGCCCGGAGAACGAATCCCTGAATGTCGGCTAGGTCGAGCGCAGACCCTTCCGTGGCCTCCGAGCCGCCCTCTCGACCGAGGAGGTGACGAAGAAGCCCCGGACCCTTCATCGCCGGTGCTGCTATCGAGCGGTGGTCGACGGTGACGTCTGATAGTCGGCCAGCAGGGCTTTGATGTCTTGAACCCCGAGGCCTGGATAGGCGCTGTAGAAGCCGATGGCAGGATAGTTGTTTGCCAATGCCCACTCATAGAACGCCTGGGCGTTCTTTGCTACTGGAGTCGGCGGCGCGCCGTCGACGTGTGGAAAGAGAGCATCGAAGACGAACGACGTCTTGTCTGCGAAGTCCTGGATGTACTTCGCGAAGTCACCGTCGAAGATCGTGAAGAACCCTATGTGGTTGTTCTCAAAGGGCACCCAATGGGAGAAGTGCAGGGTCCCAATAGCGTCGGATGCTTCGTGCCCCTTCTTCCCAATCATGTGCTTCCCGAGTAGCTTCAAGCCAAAGTCTCGGACACCCGACCTGATGGACATGTATGTCAGCAGGGCGCCCTGCGAGGTATCGCCCGTGAAGCCCGCCGCACGCGCGCACTCCTTGATGTCCTGAACGGAAGCGTCCTCGTACGCGAAGTACGTGTCGAGAGGCTTCCGGACATGCTGCTTCAGCCATTTGCTGGCCCTCTGGGGGTCATCAGCCACGGGCGCGCCTGGAGGGTCGTCCACGTGCTCGAAGATGGCGTCGAACACCGGTCCGGCGCTCTCCACGAGCCGCTCGACATGCTGGTCGTTCTCACCGTCGATGTCCGAAAGGAAGAGAAGCTTCTCGTCTCCCTCGACCATGAAGCGGGAGAAATGCACGGTACCGAGGTCGTCCTGCACGCTCGCGAAATCGGGCATCAACGCGGGCAGCTCTTCGGGTAGCGCCTTGGCGTTGGCGGGACCCTTGATCGGGAAGTCAATGACGAGATGACTTTGGCTCATAGCGTTCTCCTTTGGTCTCGACCTCGCTCGACTGGGGTCACGGACACCGCAGAGCCTCTGCGAGCTGCTGTGCCCCCTCGGCCGCCTCGCCGGCCGCGGCACGGGCGTCCTCCCCGCCGGACGTGGAGAGCGACTCCAGGCTGGCCGCAAGGTCGTCGGCGGCAGTCGCCGCGTCAGTAGCCCCCGCGGAGGTGAGAGCCGCGGCAACGGCGTCGAGGGATGCCGCGAAGGATCCGAAGCCTGCAAGGGCTTCCTGGCCGGCCTCCGTCCCGCTGGCGGAGACCTCCGCGAGGTCCGCTTCGACATCCGACAGCTCGGGACAGAGCTCCGCCTGAGCCTCCTGCAGGCTGTCGACCCCCTGGTCGACGGTGCCTGTAGCCGTGTCGGCGCTGCCCGTTGCGGCCGCGGTTGGTGCGCTTCCGTCGTCATCCGAGCCGCAGCCGAGACTCGGGACCAGGACCATGAGGGCAGCCGTGAGAGCCGCTGCGATGCGGCGGGTGACGATGTGCCTCACGACCGGATCGTCGGACTGTGTGGGGGCCTTCTCTTGGCTGGCCATTGGTGATCCTCCTCGCTCGGGTCTGCCACGTCGTGTCGGCGGCGGGTCACGCTTCCGGGTCCTACGCTTCGGCTTCTGCCTCCGTCTCCAACTCGCCAAGCTCGATCGCGAGCCCGAGCGCGCGCACCATCTTGCCAGCCGCCGAGGCGACGCGCGCGGTGCCAACGATCGGCGCGATAGCGGCGAGGACGCCGACGATCTGCTCCTCGTCAACGCCGACCTTGTCGGCGGCTCCGAGGTTCAGCAGGTACGAGGCCGGCGGCGCATCGACTGCGACGAGCGCGGCGATACGGACAAGCATGAGTGCCTCGTCGTCGAGGCTAGACGCTTCGATCGACTCACCTGTCATCTTCATGAGCAGGTCGAGAAGCTGACTTTCGGTGGATTGCTCGGCCATGAGTTCTCCTTTCTTTCCGAGGCTCCCACACGTGCTGATCGGCTTCGGTCCATGCGCCTGTGCCCAGTCGCGACCAGCAGCCACCGCCACAGTTCGTCGGCGGGACGGCAGGCACCGGAGTAACTGTACGGGCTCTCGCCGAAAAACGCGTTCGGCCCCGGTGATGCAGAATCGGGCTTGTGGCGACCGCTGAGACTGCCCCGTCGGCACGCGCGAGCGGCGCGAAGCTGGTGTTACTGACGTTGGCGGCGGGGCAGTTCTTGATGACGCTGGATACGTCGGTGATGAACGTCTCGATCGCGACCGTGGCGGAAGACGTGGGGACGACGGTGACCGGGATTCAGGGGGCGATCACTGCGTACACGCTGGTGATGGCGGCGTCGATGATCACGGCCGCGAAGGTGGGGGCGATGATCGGGCGCAAGCGGGCCTTCGCGATCGGCTGCGTCATCTACGGGTGCGGGTCGTTCATAACGGCGCTCGCGCCGAGTCTGGAGGTGTTGCTGTTCGGCTGGTCGTTCCTGGAGGGGATCGGCGCCGCCCTGATCCTGCCCGCGATCGTTGCGCTGGTGGCCGGGAACTTCGCGGTCGAGCGCCGGCCGGCCGCCTATGGCTTGGTCGCGGCTGCGGGCGCGATCGCGATCGCGGTCGGGCCGCTGATCGGAGGCTTCTTCACGACCTACTTCTCCTGGCGTTGGGTTTTCGCCGGCGAAGTTGTGCTCGTGCTCATCATCCTGCTTCTGGCGCGCCGGATCGCAGACGCTCCGCCCGAGGAGCGTCCACAGCTCGACGTGGTCGGCGCCGTGCTCTCGGCGCTCGGGCTCGGGCTGCTCGTCTTCGGTGTCCTCCGCTCGGGGGAGTGGGGCTGGATTCAGCCCAAGGAGGGCGGCCCCTCCTGGGCGGGATTGTCGCCGACGGTGTGGCTGATCCTGGCCGGCCTGTTCGTGATGTGGCTCTTCTTTCGCTGGCAGGCTCGGCGGGAGTCGCGGGGTGAAGAGCCGCTCGTGCGCCCGGCGATGTTGCGCAACACGCAGCTCAACGGCGGCCTGATTATGTTCTTCTTCCAATACCTCGTCCAAGCGGGTTTCTTCTTTGTCGTGCCGCTGTTTCTCTCAGTCTGTCTGGGTCTGTCCGCCCTCGAGACGGGTGCGCGGCTGCTGCCGCTCTCGGTCACCCTGCTCGCAGCTGCGATCGGAATCCCCCGCTTCCTCCCCGACATCTCGCCGCGCCTCGTCGTCCGCAGCGGCCTGCTCGCTCTGCTCGCGGGCACGCTCGTGCTACTCGGGGCGCTGGACGCGGACGCCGGGCCGGAGATCGTTGCGGTGCCCCTGCTCCTGATCGGGCTGGGGATCGGCGCGCTCGCCTCGCAACTCGGAGCCGTCACCGTCAGCGCCGTCCCAGACGACGAGGCCCCCGAGGTAGGCGGCGTGCAGAACACGGCGACGAACCTGGGCGCCTCGATGGGCACTGCGCTGGCCGGCTCAATCCTGATCGCCACCCTGACCTCGTCCTTCCTGGCCAACATCGAGCAGAGCCCGGCAATCCCCTCCCAGGTGAAGGCCCAGGCCCAGGTCGAGCTGGCCGGCGGCGTGCCGTTCATCTCTGACGCCGATCTCGAAACGGCACTCGACGAAGCCGGCGCCGAGACGGAGACAAGCGAAGCCGCCATAGCCGCCTACCAAGACGCGCGCATCGACGGCCTTCGCTCCGCCCTCGCCATCCTCGCGTTGCTCGCGATCGTGGCTCTGTTCTTCGCCCAACGCATCCCGACGACCCAGCCTCGCGGGGCGCCAACGTAGCCGAACCTGAGAGAAAGGAGTCTGATCATGGCGGACGTTGAACACTCCACGGAAATCGGTGCCGCGCCGGAGACGCCACCCACCCGTCGCCACGGATCGGAGTCGGAATCAGGCCCGAAGAAGGCGTCGTCGCAGAGCGCCCAGGCTTGGCTCACAGCTGCGGAGCGCGCCGCGCGGGGAAAGCAGGTGCGAGCCGAGGTGCCGCGCTCTAGCCACGCGGAGTGGGAGGCTGCCGCCGATCGGCGCGATCCGGTCGACCTGCTCGAGGAGCAGGCGGCCACCCGCCTGCGCGAGCTCCTCCCGGTCCGGCACGGCCGGATGCTCGTGTCCCCATTCACGTTCTTCAGGGGCGCCGCCTACATCATGGCCGCCGATCTAGCAGGCTCATCCCGCACGGGCCTGCAAACGCAGTTGTGCGGAGACGCGCATCTGTCCAACTTCGGCGGATTCGCGGGACCGGACCGCCGGCTTGTCTTCGACCTCAACGACTTCGACGAGACCCTGCCGGGCCCATTCGAGTGGGACGTCAAGCGCCTCGTCGCGAGCTTTGCGGTCGCGGGCAGAGACCGCGGCTTCGACCAGAAGGAGCGTCGCACCATCAACCTCGAGGTCGTTCGTTCCTATCGTGAAGCGATGGCCGCCCTCGCCGGAATGAGGGACCTCGAGGTCTGGTACGCGCGCCTCGACCAGGACGAGTTCATGCGGCTGGTCAACCAGGTCGCCCCGAAGAAACACGCGAAGCGGACGCAGGAGAGCGTCGCCAAGGCGCAGACGAAGGACAGCCTCAGAGCGTTTGCCAAGCTGACCGAGGTCGTGGGCGGGGAGCCGCGCATCGTCAGCGACCCGCCGCTCATCGTGCCGATCGAGGAAGTCGCAGCAGGCGCGGGGGTGGATGCGGAGCAGATCGAGGAGTATGTCCAAGGCGTGCTCTCGTCCTACCGCGAGACCCTCACAGACGACCATCGGCGTCTGCTCGAGCGCTTCCGCTACGCCCACGCGGCACGCAAGGTCGTCGGGGTGGGGAGCGTCGGCTCACGCGCCTGGATCGCTCTCCTTCTGGGCCGCGATGTCGAGGACCCGCTTTTCCTCCAGATCAAGCAGGCCGACCGGTCCGTGCTCGAGCCCTTCCTCGGCGAGAGCGAGTTCTCCAACCACGGCAGGCGCGTCGTCGCGGGGCAGCGCCTGATGCAGGCGGCGAGCGACATCATGCTCGGCTGGACACGGGTCGACCAGTTCGGCCTGCAGGCCGACTTCTACGTGCGTCAACTCTGGGACGGCAAGGGCTCGGCCGACTTCGACTGGATGAATGCTCGTGCGCTCGGTTTCTACGCCCACATCTGTGGCTGGACCCTCGCGCGCGCACACGCCCGCTCGGGCGATGCGATCGCGATCGCGAGCTATCTCGGCAGGGGCGACGCGTTCGACCGCGCGTTGGCCTCGTTCGCGGAGATCTACGCCGACCAGAACGAGCGCGACTTTGCAGCTCTCCGCGAAGCCGTGGAGTCCGGCCGACTGATCGCGTCTGACGCTTGACCTGGGCCGGCAGCGTTTCGACAACACATAGCACCTGTCATGGGCGGAGGCGAGTGCAAGATCTCAGCCCGGAACACATCGGTGCGGTATTCGTCTCCTCAAGCTGTTGTCGGTAACGAGCAGCGTGAAAGCGATTCGCGGCGGCGCAGGTTAGTTCATTTCGCTCTCATCTCGTCGTCCGTCCGCACCGTGATCCGGCCGGGGCGCTCGTGCGAGAAGCCGGCCCACGTCCAGTTCACGATCGCCTTAGCCCGGTCCTCACCGGTGGAGAGGAGCGCGAGATGGACGGCTCCCCACGCGAGCGCGGCCGTCTTGCCCTTGATCGTGCGCCCGCGGGCGGTCTGGATCACCGCTGCACCGCGGCCGATCGTCGCCATCGTGCCCTTGTCGCGGTAAACGAAGGGCTCGGTCTCCTTGCCCGCCACGCGCCGCGCCACGTTCTCTCCCGCGCGCTCGCCGGCCTGGAGGGCGACCGAGCCGAGCTGCGGGAGGACCGTGTCCGTCTTCGTGTCGGTGATCCAAGCGATGTCGCCGACGGCGAAGACCTCGGGGTGCCCTGCGACCGTGAGATCCGGCCCGACCGGGATCCGGTTTCCCTTTTCCAGCTCGAGCCCCAGCGAGGCGGCGATCGGGTTGGCCTGGAGGCCGGCGCCCCAGACCAGCGTGTGGGCTTCGAGGACGGTGCCCGACTCAAGCGTGACCCGAGTCGGCTCCACGGAAGACACGAGCTCGCCGACCATAACCTCGACGCTGAACTTCTCGAGGGCCTTCTTCGCGTACTCGCGCAGATCCTTCTTGAACATCGTGAAGAGCTCGGGCGCCGCCTCGACGAGGATGATCCGGGCCTTCTCCTGCGGCAAACTCGGGTAGTCCTTGGCGAAGCTCTCCCGGTAGAGCTCGGCCAGCGCGCCTGCGCTCTCAACCCCCGTCGGGCCGCCGCCGACGACGACGACGTTCAGCGCTCCGTCTTCCACAAGCGCCGGGTCTCGGTCCGCCGCCCCCCACATGCGGAGGATGTGCTCCTTGAGACGCACGGCGTCGGACAGCGTGTACATCGGAAACGCGTGCTCTGCGGCGCCCTCGGTTCCGAAGAAGGTGACCTCGGCGCCGACCGCGAGCACGAGGTAGTCGTACTCGAGCGGAGCCATCTCAGCGAACTGCACCCGGCGGCCCGCGAGGTCGATCCCGGTTACGGTCGCCTGGTGGACGACGACGTTGGGCTGCTCGTGGAAGAGACCACGGAGCGCGTGCCCGACGACAGCCGTCTCGAGCAGGTGGGTGGCCAACTGGTAGAGGAGCGGCTGGAACGTGTGGTAGTCGTGCTTGTCCACAAGCACGACCTCGGCTTCGACGTCCTTGAGGGCGCGGGCGGCCCCGATCCCGCCGAAGCCGCCCCCGAGCACGACGACGCGCGGGCGCCGCCGGTGCTTGTCGCTGGGCTCAGTGCTCTCCGTCACCGCGTTTCTCGCCATCAGATTTCCTTCGCGGCCACGGGTTGAGCGTCGCTCCCAAGGCGGACTACTCAGCAGGCGCGCCCTTCTCGGGCGTCGTTTCGTACACCGGCGTGGCGTGCGAAGCAGAAGGTCGCTGGGAACCACCACCGGCTGCTTCGTCCTGCGAAACCTTCTCGGCGACGCGCCTCTGTCTACGCCGGTAGACGAAGTAGGTGGCCACGATGACGCACGAGGTGATGACGGCGGCGATGACAATGGATGCGAGCGGGAAGCCGGCAAGGGTGGAAGCCACCAGGTAGGCCAGACCGCACGTATAGATCGACCACAGCGCACCTCCGAGAGCCGACCATGGCAGAAAGCGGCGATAAGGGATGTCGGAAAGTCCCATCGACGCGTTGACGGCGAAGCGCATCCCGGGGACATAGCGGCCCCCGACGATGAGGAGCCCAGGCGAGGCGTCCAGCATGCTCCAGGCGGCCTCAACCTTCTGGTTCTTCTTTGCCTTGTCCAGGCCTGGCCGGACCTGGGCCGTGTACCTGCGCGCGATCCAGAAGAGACAGGAGTCGCCGACAATCGCTCCGAGAGCACCGGCGAGCATGACGAGCTCGAGCTCGAGCCCGCCGTCGGCTGCGATCGTCGACGCCGCGTTCAGCGTCGTCTCGCCGGGGAAAATCGGAATCACGGCGTCCAGGCCGACCAGGAGGAAGACGATGAAGTACGCCGTCGCGGCGGACTGCTCGGCCAGCCATGCCTGGACGTCCCCCCGATCGAGAAGCTGGCCCACGATGATGACGAGGATCAGGAGGCCGAATCCGCCGAGGAGGAGCGCGCCAGCATGGCGCCGCCAGTACGACCCGTGCTCCGCGTTCGCCGATGGAGTCAAGCCGGTCATCGCGCGCCGCTCCGGTCCTCGCGCTCCGTGACTGGTGGTCATCATATCGCTCATCAGGTTGCGGCCACGCCCGCCCGCGCCCTCGTCTGAGATCCTCGCCGAGGCGCCTACGGCCTGACGAGGCAGTGGAAGCCGATGTGGCCGGTGGAGGTGTCGACGGCTTCGCCCGGCCTCGACATTGTTGTCTGCCGAGAAAGCGAAACCCCCGTCTGTGCGGGGGTTTCTATGGTGGGCGGTACTGGGCTCGAACCAGTGACCCCCAGCTTGTCGAATCAGACCGGCCGTTACCTCGGGGACACTCCTGGCTCGCAAACCCCGATGGATCGGGGCTTTCCGGGATCGGCCATGTTCCTCGGGTATCCCCGAAGGGACGGCGAAACCAGCCAAACCAGCCAAGGATTCAGCCGCCGATCCCGGCGTCGAGGAGCTTGTCGGCGATCCCTGCCCGGCCGCTCTCGCTCAACCCGGCGTAGACCTGGCCGGTGACTCTCGCGTTCGCATGGCGGGCGAGGACAGCGGCCTCGGCGAGTGAGAGCCCCGAGGCGAGCGCGAGGGCAACGAGGGAGTGGCGAAGGTCGTGCAGACCGACCTTCTCCTCCCCCTCGCGGTTGAGCCCGGCCGCGTCCCCCGCCGTGTGCAGGGCGCGGAGGGCGTTTCGCCGCGACTGGGGGTTGCCTCGCGCCGTCTGGAAGACGAACGCCGAGCGGTGGACGAGACGCAGGTCGTGCTCGGCCCGGCGCAAGCGGTGGGCGCGGAGCTCGCGCACGAGGACGGGCAGGAGCGGGACCGTCGCCCGCGAGCTCGCCGTCTTCACGTCCTCGCGGAGCGTGCCGTCGTCGTCTAGCTGGCGGGCGACCGTGACGAGCCCAGCTTCGAGATCGACGTCCTGCCAGCGCAGGCCGAGCGCTTCGGAGGCTCGCAGGCCCGCGTAGGCGCAGACGGCCGGGTTACGCGCCTCGGGGTAGGGGAGGGGTGCCCGCCGTCAACCGCTGAGCCAGGCGAGCTGCCCCGCGACCACGTTCCAGCGCACCGACGCCTCGCCGCCGACGACACGGTGGAAGACAACCGCGTCGGGCTCCGCGACGGCGATCCACTTGCCGTTCGGCGACCAGTCCGCGTACACGCCTTGGAACGTCCGCGGGGCCCGGCCCTGGAAGCAGCCGAGGTCGATCAGCCGGACAACGTCGCCGCTGACCGAGAGGGCCGCGCAGTTGTCGGGCGCAAGGTCAGCCACATGGTCGGCCAAGTACGTGAGGGTGCGGTCGGGCGTGATCGTCGGCACGCTCGCCGCGCCGACCAGGCGTCCGCCCTCGTAGCGGTCGACTCGCCCTCCCTCCACGATGACGGCGAGTGAGCCGTCGACGCCCCACGCGAGCTCCCAGACAGGTCCGCGGGCTCTCAGCGGCGGGCGCCCGTCGATCACGATCTGCTGGCGGTCGTTCACAGACGCCGTCACGCCCTGCGGGTCATACGCTCGCGGGCAGTGGTCAAGACGCTTCGGTCGCTGTCCGCGCGAGAGCTCGAACCCGGACCGCGGGGTGTCGCACCAGGCGAGCGCCGCGCCGTCTGGGCCCCAGGCGATCGGAAAGACTCCCTCGTACTCTCCGAAGCTCGCCCGCGGGTTCTCTAGGTCGAGAACGCTGAAGCGCTTGTACGCACTGCCCTCATCGTCGAGCGTGCGGTACGCGACGCGGCTTCCGACGCGCGGGGCGTAAAGCGCGCAATTCGTTTCCAGCCGAGGGAGCTCGAGCATTCGGCGTGAGCCGAGGTCGATGGCCCGAAGCTCGCAGGCGCCGGGGGCGGTGAAGGCGAGGAGACCCGACGCGGCCCCGCCCGGCAGCCTGGGCACCGACGGCTCGACCTCGTCCGTCGTCGCAGCGGTCGGCGTTTGACCATCCTGCGGCTCCTCGGCCGTCGTCGCCAACGCCTCGCGCTCATCCGTCGTCGCGGCAGTCGCCGCCCGACCGTCCCGCGCATCCTCGGCCGTCCGGTCGCGAAGCACGTCCGCGAGCGCGGCCCCGCCGAGCGCGACCACAGCAGCCACGAGCACGAGATCCCTCGCTCTCCGGCGGCGAAGCATATTCACGAGTCTGGCGATCATGCGCGCATTCGCGAGGGCACACAAGCGGACACCGCCTTGGTACGAGCAGGAGCGGGCCGAACTGGCTGGGGAGCGCCTCCTTTTCACCTCGGACGCCGGCGACTAGCTCAGAGCTCGAGGTCGCGGAGCGCGCGCCGCACGTCGTCGGGTAGGGCACCGTTCATCGAGTAGCGGCGGCTCGTCGAGCGGTAGTCGATCCGGCCACGCCGGACCTCTTCGTTGAGGATCGTCACGGGGGTCGCCCGCTCGCCGCCGACCCGCTGCCAGAGCTCGTGGAAGGTGAACCCGCTCGCCGCTTGCTTCTCCCGGTAGCGGCGGGTCGCCAGGCGACGGGCAGCCCGGAGGCCATCGGGGTCGAGCTCGCGGCGCCGGGCTTCACGCTTGGCGGCTCCGGCAAGCTGGGCCGCGTGCCAGTCAGGGTCGCGGCGGGATCGCGCCGAGTAGTAGCTCTCGGCCACGAGGCCGATCCTAGACCTCGGCTCAGAACCAGCCAAAGACCAGCCAAACCGGATTCGCGGAGTCCAGAGCCCCGGACGTCGGGCAAAGAAAAAGCCCCGGTTTGCGGGGCTTTCCTTAGGTGGGCGGTACTGGGCTCGAACCAGTGACCCCCAGCTTGTCGAGCTGGTGCTCTCCCAACTGAGCTAACCGCCCTCGCCGGGCATTGTACCCGCAGGTTCGCGAAGGGTCAGCTCAGTCGCGGCGCTCGTACATGAGCGTCACGCCGTCCGTTCCCTCGGGGCGCCGGACGGACACCAGGCGGAAGCGGCGCAGGGGGAGCTCGCCGTCGGCCAGCGCCGGGCCACGTCCGACAAAGGTCGGTGCGAGCGTCAAGATCACATCGTCGACGCGGTCGGCCTCCAGAAGCTGCGCGGCGAGGTTGCCGCCTCCGACCAGCCACACGCGCTCGAGGCCCGCGTCCTCGAGCTCGCCCACGAGCTCGCGCACGTCCCCTGAGAAGCGGCGCAGATTGGCCCCCTCGATGTCAGGCAGGTCGTCGCGGTGCGTGACGAGCCAGGTGGGCAGGTCGCCGTACGGCCACGTGTGACCCGTCATGAACTCGTAGGTTCCCGCGCCCATGACCAGCCCGTCGATCTCGGCGAGGAACTCGTCGTAGCCGTAGGCACCGACGCCGCCGGCAAGCGTCTGCAGGAAGGCCAGGTCGTGCTCGGGACCGGCGATGCGGCCGTCGAGGCTCGCGGCGGCGTAGTAGACGATCCGCATCAGTTTCCGGCGAACGCCCGCCGGCCGAGGAGCTCGAGCGGGTCGATCAGCTTCCCGTGACGCCACGCCTGGAAGTGGAGGTGCGTGCCCGTGCACGAGCCGGTGCACCCGGCCCGGCCGATGATCTGCCGCGCGGTGACGATCTCCCCCCGCTCGACGAAGGCCCGGGCGAGGTGCGCGTACATCGTCACGATCCCGCCCTCGTGTCGAATCTTCACGACGAGACCGTAGCCGGAGTAGTCCCCCAGCCAGCCGACGTGGGTCACGCGACCGGTCTGGGTGGCGCGGACTCGGGTCTCGTACCACCCCTCGATGTCGATGCCGTCATGCGTCCCGCCCCAGCGGGGGCCGAAGGGAGACCCGAGCGGGCCGTCCATGGGGACGAGCCAGCGCGCCTCCCGATGGGAGTCGGCGGGAGCTTCCTCATAGCCGGCCTGCGCGGGCGATGCGAGGACGGAGCAACAAAAAAGGCCCAGGAGCAGGGCCTTCACTCGAAACACGACGCGGAACGCTAGCAGAAACGTAGGAACCCGTGCCGAAATGACGTCTCGCCGCCGGGGTGCGCTGGGCGAGTGCGAGGCAAGGACGCAGGGCGCGCTCGTAGCTGGAGGCTACGGGCGCAACCGAGGACACGGCATCGCGCCGTCCAGCGCGGCCCGACGGCTCAGGGCTTCGTTTCGGCACGGGTTCTTTAGAAAATCTCGGGGCACCAGGGCTTTCGATCGGTGCGAAAGATGCGCGTCGGCGCGGGCGACGGCGCCCTCCTTCGCCTCCTCCAATCGGCCCGCCCGGACGAGGTCGGCGAAGGTGAAGCCCCCCAGGTAGACGGAGCCGAGCGCGTCCACGGAGAGGCGCAGATCCGGCTCGACCGAGGTTCTCGAGCCATCCAGCGCGAAGCGTCCTTCGTTCCAGGGACAGAACTCGTCGCTCACCTCGAAGACCAATTCCCCCTCGGTCGCGTACCCGCGCGCTGCCAGCGAGGCGCCTACGTCCACGGGCCGCACCCAGAGGCCGTCGCCTACCCGGAACTTCATCCGGTTCGGGTCGAGGAGCAGCAGAAAGAGCGGGTGGTCGAGCGGCAGGAGACCGGCCTCGATCGTGACCATCCAGTCGATGTCCAGAAGGTAGCGCCAGACCGCGGCGGTGGCCGCCGGATCGACGCCCATGGCCTCGATCACAACGGTCTTCCCGGTCGGAACCCCGTCCGTGTAGGAGAAGTTCAGCCGGTAGAGCGCGTACGCCTCCGGCTGCCCGTCGCGCTCGAGCGCCGCGAACGCGAGCTCGCCCCCGCCGGCGCGGCGCCATTCGGAGTCGCTGAGGACGCGCTTGTCCCACCAGTCACGGCCCCGGGCGAACATGCCCGGCGTCCCAGCCTGAACGCGGTCGAAGACAGGCGGGAAGAGCTCCAGGGCCTCGTCGCGGCCGACGAGCCTGACCGCTCCCTGCCATTCAACCGGGCGCGCGAAGGCCGCGTCCGCCCGCAGGATCTCCATGTCGCCGCAGAGCGAGGCGAGGCCGTAGCCGAACCGCCCGTAGATCGCGCCCTCCGACGCCCACAACGCCGCCAGCGGCTCACCGCGGGCATGGACGTCCTCGAGCTGGGCGCGCATGAGCTCCCGCAGGATCCCACGGCGCCGGTGCGTCGGCAGGACGCCGACGACGGTCACGCCCGCCGTCCGGACGGGGCCACCCGGAACGGTCAGGTCGAGCGGAAACACTCCGGCGCCGCCGACGATCTCCTCGCCGTCCTGCGCGACGTGCAGCCGCCCCTCGGGCACGGGGATCCGGGCCACGAAATCCTCCCCGGGCCCCGCAGGCAGGCCGAAGTAGTGGGAGATCGGCGTCAGGCCGGTCGCGAGCTCCTCGCCGGCCGCAGTTCGGATCTCCACGCTCACACGACCTTCTCCAGCGGCGCGTAGTCGAGCATGAGACGTCGCTCGGCGCCGTCCTGCGCGAAGCGCACGGTGACGATGCCATCGCTCTCGATACGGACTACGACGCCCTCGCCGAGCGTCGAATGGCGAACGGAGTCGCCCGTCGAGAGATCCGGCGCCGAGACCGAGGGTGCCTGCGACGACCGGGGAGCGTTGTAGCCCGTCCAGGAGGTCGGGCGCAGGCGCTCGCGCTCGATCTCGTCAGGGAGCTCCTCGAGGAAGCGGCTCGGGCTGCGGTAGTCGCGCGAGCCCCAGAGCGAGCGGGTGGCGGCATGCGTCAACGTGAGCCGCTCCTGGGCACGTGTCAGCCCGACGTACGCGAGCCGCCGCTCCTCCTCGATGCCCTGCTCCTCGATCGAGCGCGCATGCGGGAAGACGCCCTCCTCCATGCCGACGAGGAAGACCGCGCGGAACTCGAGGCCCTTCGCGTTGTGCAGGGTCATGAGCGTGACCCTGCTGCCTTCCTCGGCGAGCGCGTCCTGGTCGGAGAAGAGCGAGATCTGCTGCAGGAACTCGGAGAGGGTCGGCGTCTCGGCGGCCGCCTGGTACTCGAGCGCGACGCCGCCGAGCTCGAGGAGGTTCTCGATGCGGCCCTGCGCCTCGATCGTCCGCTCGGCCCGAAGGGCGTCCAGGTAGCCACTCTGGTCGAGCACCTTCTCCAGGAGCTCGGGCACCGGCAGCTCGAGCGCGCCCGCCATCAGGGACTGGAGCAGCCCGTGCAGGCGCTGGACGGCCTTGAGCGGCGCGGCGCCCACGCCCGCCTCCTCGGCCTGGCCGAGCGACTCGAAGAGCGAGATCCCCTGGGTGTCCGCGTGGACCTGGAGACGCGCGATCGACGCGTCCCCGATGCCGCGGCGCGGCTTGTTGGCGATGCGGGCGAGCGAGACGCCGTCGAACGGGTTGTCGATCACCTGGAGGTACGCGACGGCGTCCTTGATCTCGGCCCGCTCGTAGAAGCGAGGGCCGCCGATCACCTGGTAGGGGATCTCCTGGCGGACGAGGACGTCCTCGAGCACCCGCGACTGCGCGTTGGTGCGGTAGAAGACCCCGAGCTCGGCGCCGGCGTAGCCCTCCTCGATCAGGCCGGCGATCTCGGACGCGACGAAGCGCGCCTCCGCATGCTCGTCCTCGACCTCGAGCGCGCGCACCGGGTCGCCTTCGCCCAGCTCGCTGAAGAGGTTCTTCGGCTTCCGCTCTCGGTTGTGCGCGATCAGCGAGTTGGCGGCGCGGAGGATGGCGTTCGTCGAGCGGTAGTTCTGCTCGAGCGCGATCAGCTGCGCGCCGCCGAAGTCGCGCTCGAACTCGAGGATGTTGCGGATGTCCGCGCCGCGGAAGGCGTAGATCGACTGGTCGGGATCCCCGACCGCGAAGACGTTGCCGTGAACGCCGGCGAGGAGCTGCAGCAGGCGGTACTGCGCGTGGTTCGTGTCCTGGTACTCGTCCACGAGCACGTAGCGGAAGGCCTTCTGCCACTTGTCGCGGGCGTCCGGGTGGTGCTCGAGCACCTCGACGGTGCGCATGAGCAGGTCGTCGAAGTCCATGGCGTTCGAGGCGTGCAGCCGGCGCTGGTAGCGGTCGTAGACGGCCGCGACGGTCTGCTCGTAGAAGGAGCCGACTCGCTGCGCGTACTCGTCGGGCCCGACGAGCTGGTTCTTGGCCGTCGAGATCTGGGCGTGGATGCCGCGCGGGACGAAGCGCTTGGGATCCCAGCCCTCTTCCTCGACGATCGCCTTGACGACACGGACCTGGTCGGCCTGGTCGTAGATCGTGAAGTTCGACTTATAGGCGAGCCGGGGCGCCTCGCGGCGGAGGATGCGACCGCACGCGGCGTGGAAGGTCATCACCCACATGCGCTGGACGACGTCGCCGAGCGAGGCCTCGAGGCGGCGCTTCATCTCCCCTGCCGCCTTGTTCGTGAAGGTGATGGCGAGGATCTCGTTCGGCTTCGCTCCGCACGCGGTGACGAGGTGGGTGATGCGATGCGTGAGCACGCGCGTCTTCCCCGAGCCGGCCCCCGCAACGACCAGGACCGGGCCCTCCGTGGCGAGAACCGCCTCGCGCTGCGCCGGGTTCAGGTCGGAGAGGTACTGCTCGGGAGAGGTGACCGCCACGAGATCGATGGTATCCGTCTGTGCCGGAAGCCCGATCTCCGCGCCAATCCTTGGCACGGCCGGGGTCTGACTCCAGTCGTGGCCGGTCCGGACACTGACCCTATGGAGAGCGATTCGATCGCGAAGGGGCAGCTGTGCAGGAGTTTTCCGCGGCCGTGGCCTCAGAAGAAGAACTGGCGCCAGGCGGTCCACCAGTCTTCGGCCCGCGAGGAGACAGTGACTCCGTCGAGGAGCTCGATCCCGTGGCGGTAGCGGTACCGCTCGGCAAGGTCGGGCGCGGCCAGGACGGCGACGACCTCGCACGGCTTGCCGGGGTCGTAGGGTCGGATCCGGCCCCGCTTCCCGACCGCGTCCTTGGCGGCCGCCTCGATCAGCTCGCGTGCGCGAACGGGCGGCAGGTTCCGCGCGCTGTTGCGTCCGAGGCCGGTCTTCACGGCGACCGTGACAAGCTCCGGGCCGAGGAGCTCGGTCGCCTCGCGGCACGTCACGTCGTCGCCCGTGACCAGCACGACCGGGCAGCCCCAGGTCCCACAGAGCGCGGCGTTCACCCCCGTCTCGCCGACGGACACGCCGTTGAAGAGGAGGTCACGGTAGTCGCGGCCCGAGATCGTATGGCTCATGACGCCCCGCTCCGAGCCCGCCTTCGAGTGCATGGCGATGAGGAGCGCCGCGTCGCAGCCCTGCTCCAGGAACTCGGTGTATTCGGACCACTCGTCCTGCACGACCCACTCGCAGTTGGGGTCGAGCAGCTCGGGGAGGAGCGAGTTGAAGGTCCACCCCTTCCCGGCCCCGTGGCAGTCCATGACGACGATCTCGGTCGCGCCTGCGGCCCTGGCGCCGCGCACGGCCGCGTTGATCTCCTCCGTGTAGAGCTTGCGCGCCTCCTCGTAGAGCGGCTCGCCCCCCTCGACTTGCTCCCACTTGACGAGGCCGGAGACACCCTCCATGTCGCTGATGACGATGACCTTCATCTCACCTGGCCACGTGCTCCTCGAGCGCTGCCTCGACCCAGGCGGCCGCCGCGCTCAACGCCTCGGCGTCGGCCGACTTGAGCACGACCTCCACCTCCGGCCCCGTGTCGAGGAAGGCCGGATAGCTGCCGACGGTCACGCCCGGGTGGCGCTGGGTCGCCTCCTCGAGGACGGTGACGATCTGCCCCTCGCCGGTCGCGTACCGGCGCCGCCAGGCGCCGATCGGCTCGCCGCGGAAGCGGTCCGCCAGCGTCTCGAACATCGCCTGCATCTCCCGCGGAAGCCCGGGAAGGACGTGGACGTTGCCGAGGACGAAGCCAGGCGCGCCGCCCAGCGGGTTCTCGAGGGGCAGGGCGCCTTGCGGGATGCAGGCCCACCGCGCGGCGTAGTCGCCCAGGCCACGGGGTCCGAAGCGCCCCCGAAGCGCCTCGGCGAGCTCGGGGATCTCCACGGTAGGAACGCCGAACGCCTTGGCCACGGCCTCCCGGGTCAGGTCGTCGGGCGTCCCGCCGAGGCCTCCGGTGACGATGACGACCGCGGTACGGCCCATCTCGGCGCGGAGGAAGGCGGCGACCTCCTCCACCGAGTCCCGCACCGCCGCCAGCAACCGCACCTCGAGCCCGAGCTCGGCGAGCCGCCGCGCGAGCCAGGAGGCGTTCGTGTTCTCGACGTCGCCGAACACGATCTCGTTCCCCACCGTGAGCACGACGGCCGTGGGCGGAGGCCTCATGCGCCCGAGTATAGGACGGCGTTGACCACCCGCACGACGGCGGCTCCACGCCGCCAATCGACCACGCTGAGGCCGCCGTTCGCCTGATCGAGGCGGAAGACCGCCCCGTCCTCGAGGCCGAGTGCGTCGGCGAGCACCACTCGCACGACGCCCCCGTGGGCGACGACGGCCACGACGGCGCCTGCGTGCCGCTCCCGGATCGCCGACACGGATCGAAGCACGCGGCCGCGCAGGTCGGCGAACGACTCGCCCCCGGGAAAGCGAACGGAGGTCGGAGCCTCCATCCACTCGCCGTAGAGCTCGGGCCGCTCCGCCCGGATCTCGTCGTAGGAGAGGCCTTCCAGCTCGCCGAAGTCGAGTTCCTGGAGCGTGTCGAGCGCGAGCGGTTCCAGGCCGTGCGGAGACGCGATCGCGGTGGCGGTTGCGAACGCCCGCACGAGGGGGCTCGAGTACACGGCCGCGAGCGGCACGTCTCTGAGCGCCATGCCGAGCGCCCCGGCCTGGCGCCGGCCTTCAGCCGACAGGCCGACGTCGAGGCGGCCGTAGCAGCGTCCCTGCAGGGCGGGGTCCGTCTCGCAGTGGCGGATGAGCAGGAGCCGCGTCGCGTCGCCCCGCGCGGGAAGCTCAAGCATCAGCGAGTTGCCACTGCCGCGACGAGAGCCACCGTCGTCGCCAGCTCTGTCGAGGCTCCGAGAACGTCGCCCGTGACGCCGCCGAAGCGGTGCCGGGCGGCCAGGCCGACGAGCGCCGCCGCGAGCGCCGCTGCCCCGACGAGCACTGCCCCGCGCACGCCGAGTGCCGCGATCGCGAGCCCGACCCCGAGGCCGACTCCCAGCGGCCTCGAGAGCTCGCCGGCGCCCTCGGTCAGCACGGAGCCGCTGCCCCCTTCCATCCGGGCGTACGGGAGTGCCCAGCCCAGGCCCAGGGGCGCGGTGCGGCCGAGCGCGTACGCAGCGGAAATGGCGAGGACGGCATCGGGCCCGAGGGCGAGTGCCGCCAGCGCCGCGATCTTGACGACGAGGTCGAGCAGGAGGGCGATCGCTCCGAACGCGCCGATGGTCGGCTCCCGCATGATCTCGAGCGCGCGCTCGCGGCTTGCAGCTCCAAGGCCGTCGGCGCTGTCGGCCAAAGCGTCGAGATGGATGGCGCCCGTGACGAGCACCTCGATCGTGACGGCGAGCCCTGCGGCGACGAGGGCCGTCAGCCTCGCGTCGAGCTGGACGACGGCGACGGCGACGAACGCGCCGATGCCGGCGCCGACGAGCGGAAAGAGCGCAGCGCCGCGGGCGACGTCGTCGCCGCCGATTGCGACCCAGCGGCCGACGGGGATCCGCGTCAGGAACGAGACCGCCCCGGCCGCAGCCCGCATTCCGAGCTCAAGCGCCTGCATCGGTCACGCCCGCGGAATCGAAGGTAGCCATGCTCGAGAGGATCGCGAGTGCGGCGAAGACGAGCGGGAGGGCGAGGGCGGCCCCGCTCCCCTCCCCCAGGCGCAGGTCGAGGTCGAGGAGCGGCCGCAGCCCCAGGTCGGCGAGGACGAGGGCATGGCCCGGCTCCGGCGAGCGGTGGGAGGCGACCATGTATGCGGCTGCCGCAGGAGCGAGGCGCGCAGCGACCAGCGCCGCGGCGCCGGTGACGAACCCGTCCAGAAGGACGACGCACCCCGCCGCCGACCCACCGAGGCAGACGCCTGCGAGGACGGCGAGCTCGAAGCCTCCTACTGCCGCCAACACCCCGACCGGATCGGCAGGGTCGAGGAGGTTGGCGGCCAGTGCCAGGCGAACGGCCTCCACTTTGCGGCGGAGGCCGTCGTCGTCCACCCCGGTTCCACGTCCGCACACGTCCTCCGGCCGGGCAGGGAGCAACGCGGCAGACAACGCCGCCGAGGCCGTCGTGTTCCCGATGCCCATGTCGCCGGTGGCGACGATGCCGTGGCCCGCGCCTGCCAGCTCCTCGGCGATCGCCGCGCCCGCGAGGATGCCGCCAATCGCGACTTCACGGTTCATCGCGGGCCCGACGGTTGCATCGGCCGTGCCGGCGCCCAGCCGCACCTGACGGATGTCGGGATGCGGAGCCGCGTGGAGCACGCCCGCGTCGACGACGACCAGTCGAAGGTCGGCCTCGCGCGCAAGCACGTCGATCGCGGAGCCCCCTGCCGCGAATGCGGCGAGCATCTGCCCGGTGACCTCCTGGGGGTAGGCGCTCACACCGCGTCGGGCATAGCCGTGATCCCCGGCGGCCAGGACGAGCGCCGCACGCAGCCGTCCCGGCGAAGCGGTGCCGCGGATGGCGGCGATCCGGCAGGCGAGCGTCTCCAGCTCTCCGAGGCTCCCGCGCGGCTTGGCCTTGGCGTCGAGGGCCTCTCGGGCGCCCCGGGCAGCTTCAACGTCGACAGGCCGAATGCGGCCGAGCAGCGAGTCCAGGGTCACGTCAACTCGAGCGTGCGACCCGCGACGACGAGGCAGGCGCGCTCGGCATGCTCGGCGAAGACCGCATTGACCCGGCCCAGCAGGTCCCTGAAGGAGCGCCCGAGCGGCGTCGTCGGGACGACCCCCATCCCGATCTCGTTGCTGACGACGACCGTCGGCGAGGCCCGCCCTGCTGCCAGCGCAGCCGTGTCGGCGGCAGCACGCTCGACCTCCTCGCCGCTCCAGCCTGCCTCCAGAGCGTTGGCCGCCCAGAGCGTCAGACAGTCGAGGACGACGAACGCCCGCTCGGGCACGCGGACCAGCTCGCCGCTGAGGTCGAGGGTCTCCTCGATCGTCCGCCAGCTCGGCGGGCGCTCGAGGCGGTGGCGGGCGATGCGGGCGGCGAGCTCCTCGTCGTCGCGCGCCTCGGCGGTGACGAGAACGATCACCTGCCCTTCCCACTCGCTCGCGAGCCGAACGGCGAGCGCGGACTTCCCGCTCCGCGCGCCGCCGACGAGGAATGTGAGCGGCATCAGGGAACAGGCTGCTCCGCTTCGACCGGCGGCCGCAGCGGGACGACGGCGATGCCGGTCTCCGCGTCGGCGACGATCCGCACCGACGCGCCGAAGTGCCGGGCGATCAGTCGCTCCGTCAGCACCTCGGAGGGCGTTCCGCTCGCCTGCTCGCGCCCCCCGTCCAGGAGGAGGAGCCGGTCGGCGTACTGGCCGGCGTGCGTGAGGTCGTGCATGGCGCTGAGGACGGTGAGGCTGCCGTCGGCCCGGAGCGAGGCAACGAGCTCGAGCACCTGCTGCTGCGCGCCGACGTCGAGGGCGCTCGTCGGCTCGTCGAGGAGGAGCAGCGAGGCGTCCTGCGCAACGGCGCGGGCGAGCACGGCACGTTGGCGCTCGCCGCCGCTCAGCGAGCCGAGGCGACGGTCGACCAGGTGGGCGCCGTCGAGCCGTGCGAGCGCGGAGCGCGCCGCGACAACGTCGCGGCTACCCGGGCTGCCCGCGTAGCCGAGGTGCGGCGTCCGCCCGAGAACGACGTACTCGAGGACGCCTGCATCCGGAGGAATGACGGGGATCTGAGGGACGAGGGCCACTTGCCGCGCCACGGCCCGCCGGCCGAGCCCCGACACCTCGTTACCCCGCACCTGGAGCGACCCCGAATACGGTACGAGACCGGCCACCGCCTTCAGGAGCGTCGTCTTGCCGGCGCCGTTCGGGCCGATCAGCCCGAGCCACTCGCCCTCCTCGAGCGCGAAGCCGACGCCGTCGACGACGGGAACGCCGTCGAGGGCGATCCCAACCTCCTCCGCACGCAGGATCATGGCCCCACGGTCCTCGTCGTTCGCAGCACGATGGCAAAGAACGGAGCGCCGAGGAAGGCGGTGACGACGCCGATCGGCAGCTGCGCCGGGGCGACCACCGTACGCGAGACCAGGTCCATGAGCACGAGAAAGCCGGCGCCGAAGGCGAGCGAGAGGGGCAGGACGACCCGGTAGCTCGTGCCCGCCATCAGCCTGATCGCATGCGGGACGATGATCCCGACGAAAGCGATCAGCCCGCTGAAGGCGACCGCCGCCGCCGTCCCGAGGGTCGCGGCGGCCACGACGAGCAGGCGGACGCGGGCGACAGGGACGCCCAGGCTCGCCGCCTCGTCGTCGCCGACCGCGAGGACGTCCAGCAGGCGACGGTGCCAGAGGAGGACGAGCGCGCTCACGACGACGTACGGGAGCACGATCAGGACGTCCGTCCAGCCCGAAGTCTCGAGCTGGCCGAGGATCCAGCTGTACACCTCCTGCACAGTGTCCGAGCTCCGTTGCTGGACGTATGTCTGAATGGCCGTGAAGAAGGCGGCCACCGTCACACCGGCGAGGATGAGCGTCGTCGTCTCGCGCCCGCCGGCCGACCGGCCGAGGAGATACGCGACCGCCACGCCGAGCGTCGCGCCGGCGAAGGCCGCGACAGGGCGCAGATCCAGGCCGCCGTCACCGCCGACGTCGTAGGCGATGACGATCGTCGCGCCCAGACCCGCGCCCGCGGCCGCGCCGAGCAGGTAGGGGTCGGCGAGCGGATTCCGGAAGACGCCTTGATACGCCGCTCCGGCAGAGGCGAGCATCGCACCGACGAGGAGCCCGAGCGCCACCCGGGGCGCCCGGAGCTCCCAGAGGATGGCGTCGTCGGTCTCCGAGAACGACGATTCGATGCCCAGGAACGGCACGTGGCTGGCCACCTCCCGGGCGACCGGGAAGACCCCGAGGTCGACGGGCCCGAGTGCCAGGCCGAGCAGCGTCGCCACGACGACGAAGACGCCGGCCGCGAGAGCCCAGCCGAGCGAGACTCCGCGCAGCACCCGCTCCGGCCGGACCGGGAGCCGCGCGCGAAAGCCGCCGGCACTCGTCACTCCGGAGCTCCGATTCCTTCGAGCGCCGCGGCGACCGTCGCGACGAAGTCGACGGTTCGCGGCCCCCAGCGGGAGGCGATGTCGTCGTCGGCCTCGACGATGTCCCCGTTCGCGACCGCGTCGATCTGATCCCAGCCGGGCCTCTTCGCCACGGTCGCGGCGGTCTGCTCGCAGCACTTCGTGTCGGCGAGGACGATGAGGGCAGGGCTCTCGGAGACGATGTACTCCGCCGAGAGCTGCGGGTAGCCGCCCGCGTCGGCGTCGGCAGCGGCATCGGCGATGTTCACGAGCCCGAAGAGCTCGTAGACGTTCCCGACGAACGTCTCGGACGTCGCGGTGAAGAAGTCGGGGCCGAGCTCGTGGTAGACGGTGGCGCCCGCGGCGCCGGGGACGGAGCCGGCCAGCTCCTCGATCTCGGCCTGCATCGACTCGACGACCGTCTGGGCGGCCTCGGCGTTTCCCGTGGCGGCGCCGAGCGTCTCGATCTGGTCGTACGCCGCCTCGAGGTCGGGCGCCGCGTCCTGGAGGAGGACGGGGATGTCGAGCTTCTCCAGCCCCTTCACCAGGCCGCCGGGGTCGTAGGAGGCGATGACGAGGTCGGGCTCGTAGCCCGCGATCGCCTCGACGTTCGGCTGGAAGCCGGATAGGTCGGTCACCGGCGCCTCGGCCGGGTAGTTGGACTGGTCGTCGACGGCGAGCACCTGCTCGCCCGCGCCGATCGCGAAGAGGGACTCCGTGGCGGTGGGCGAGAGCGAGATCACCGCGTCGGGCTGCTCCTCGATCGTGAGCGAGCCGTTGTCGGCCTCGACAGTGACGGGGAACGCCGGCGCGGCCGTCGTCTCGACGCCAGCCGACGAGGTGGCCGGAGAGGACGCCGGGTCGTCTCCGCCGCCGCAAGCCGCCAGGACGAGCGCGAGCAGGACAGCCAGGACGGCTGTGAGGGGACGGTGCTGCACGTTTCCTCCTTCCGCGAGGGGAACGGGTCTCGGCGAGCGTCAGGTCTTCTGACTCGGGGCTCCCCCCTCCGCCGCCTTCCCGGCCTCGCGGCCAGTGGCATCTCGGCGGAGGAGCGTCTCCCCTCACAGCGGCGGGACCGTGCCGGACTCGCACCGGCTTCCCTTGACCGCTCGCCTCTCTTGTCGGGCGGAGCATACCGCTTGAACTAGGCTGCCGGTCTTGGTCGCCACCCGTCTCAATCTCTGGCTTCCGGTCGTCGTCTGGGCGGCTCTGATCTTCACGTTCTCGTCGATTCCGAGCCTCGGCACGGGCCTCGGCACGTGGGATCTCGTCCTGCGGAAGCTCGCGCACGCCGTCGAGTTCGGCGTACTCGGGGCCCTGCTCTACCGAGCGCTCAGGCGCGAGCCGCTCGCGATCCTGCTCGGCTCCGCCTACGCGGTGACCGACGAGGTGCACCAGGCCTTCGTCTCCGGGCGGCAGGGCTCGCCGCTCGACTGGCTGGTCGACACGATCGGCGTCGTCGCTGGCGTCCTGCTCTGCTCGCGGTGGCTGGCGTCGAGGACATGAAGGCGGTCGCGGTCGACCTGGACGCGCTCGGCGACACCCGCCGGCTCTGGCGCGACTTCCTGGTGGACGCGGCGCGCCGCTTCGCCTCGATCTCGCCGCTCGATCCGGAGGCGCTGCCGGCCGACCGTGCCGCGGCCTCGGAGGAGCTCGACCGCTGGGCCCGGGCCGGAGTGGGCGACTGGCGAGGCGCGCTCGAGCGCTTCGCCGAGGACCGCGCGCCGGTCTATCTGCGGCCGAGCGCCGAGGCGAACGCCGCCCTTCGCTCCCTCGCCGCGGGCAAGGTTCGGATCGGCGTCTACACGGACGCTCCGGAGGCGCTCGCCCGGGTCGCGCTGGCGCACCTCGGCGCCGAACGGCGTGTGGAGACGCTGGAGACTGGCGCAGGCGCGAGAGACCGCCTCGTCGCGCGCCTCGGCGGCGAGGACGTCACGGTCGCCGCCACTCTTGCCCAGCTGACTACCATCAGGGCGAATGGCTGAGCGCAAGCACCTCGACGATCGCCAGCTGGACGCCATCCTCGAGCGGCTCGACCGCCTCTGCGACGAGGTCCACGCGCTCAACCGCCGGCTGGACACGAACGACCAGCTCCAGCGGATCGTGCGCGAGCTCTCGAGCCTGAACGAGTCGCTGCAGGCCCTCGCCTACGCTGCGCTCGGCTCCCAGGGCCCGCAGGTCCGCCGGCGCCGCTCCGCCTAGAGGCGCTCCGCGCGGCCCTAGCCGTGGATCGAGGCGATGATGGGGATGATCAGGATGGCGACGATGTTGGCGATCTTGATCATCGGGTTGATCGCCGGGCCGGCGGTGTCCTTGTAGGGATCGCCGACCGTGTCGCCGGTGACGGCCGCCGCGTGGGCCGGGGAGCCCTTGCCTCCGTACGCGCCGTCCTCGATCAGCTTCTTGGCGTTGTCCCAGGCGCCGCCGCCGGAGGTCATGGCGATGGCGAGGAAGATGCCGGTGACGATCGTGCCGATCAGGAGCCCGCCGAGCGCCTCCGGGCTGATGATCCCGACGATGATCGGAACGGCGACCGGGATGAGCGCGGGCAGGAGCATCTTCTTGATCGCCGAGCCCGTGACGATGTCCACCGCGCGGCTGTAGTCGGGCCGCCCCGTGCCCTCGAGGATCCCAGGGATCTCGCGGAACTGGCGGCGGACCTCGTCCACGACCAGGCCCGCCGACGCGCCCGACCGCCTGCATGGCCAGCGAGGCGAAGAGGAACGGCATCAGCCCGCCGATGAAGAGGCCGGCGATCACCCACGGGTCGTTGAGCGCGAAGACGCTCGTCACGTCCTCTTCGGTGAGCCCGCGCGCGTACTCGTCGAAGAGGATCAGCGCTGCGAGGCCCGCCGAGCCGATCGCGTACCCCTTCGTGACGGCCTTCGTCGTGTTCCCCACCGCGTCGAGCGGGTCGGTGATGCCGCGCACGGACTCGTCCAGGTCGGCCATCTCGGCGATGCCGCCGGCGTTGTCCGTCACCGGCCCGTAGGCGTCGAGAGCGACGATGAGCCCGGTCATCGAGAGCTGAGCCATGACGGCCACGCCGATCCCGTAGAGGCTGTTTCCCGAGACCTCGTAGGCGGCGACGACCCCGATCGCGATCACGATCACCGGGAGCGCGGTCGCCTGCATCCCGACGGCCAGGCCCTCGATGATGTTCGTCGCGTGACCGGTCTGCGAGGAGCGCGCGATCGACTTCACGGGGCCCCAGCGCGTGCCCGTGTAGTACTCGGTGATGGCCACGAGGGCGAAGGTGATCGCCAGTCCGATCAGCGCCGCGAAGTAGAGCTCGCCGAACGTGAACGCGCCCTCGTCGAAAGCCAGCGTCACCGGGATGAAGCCGATCGCCGAGAGCACGGTGGCGACGGCGACGGCCTTGTAGAGCGCGTTCATGATCGACCCGCCGCGGCCGACGCGCGCGAACCAGACGCCGATCACGGACGCGACGATGGAGACCCCGCCGAGGGCCAGCGGGAAGAGCGGCAACCCGCCGGCCGGAAACGCGGTTCCGAGGAGCATCACGGCGACCGCCGTGACCGCGTACGTCTCGAAGAGGTCGGCGGCCATGCCCGCGCAATCGCCGACGTTGTCGCCCACGTTGTCGGCGATGACGGCGGGATTTCGCGGGTCGTCCTCGGGGATGCCGGCCTCGATCTTCCCTACCAGGTCGGCGCCGATGTCGGCGGCCTTCGTGTAGATGCCGCCGCCCAGCCGTGCGAAGACCGAGATCAACGAGCCGCCGAAGGCGAGCCCGATCAGGTCGTCGATGGCGTCGTCCTGAGCGACGTCGAACCAGCTGGTGAGGACGCCGTAGTAGCCGGCGACCCCGAAGAGGCCGAGCCCGACGACGAGCAGCCCGGTGACGGAGCCCGCGCGAAACGCGACGTTCAGCGCCGGCGTCAGGCCCTGCTTCGCGGCTTCCGCGGTGCGGACGTTCGCGCGCACCGCCACGTTCATGCCGATGAACCCGGCGGCCGCGGAGAAGACGGCGCCGACCAGGAAGCCGATCGCGGTGCCCCACCCGAGCTGGTTGTAGAAGCCGATGACGAGGAACGGGACGATGGCGACGAGGCCGATCGTCATGTACTGCCGCCGGAGGTACGCGGCGGCACCCTCCTGCACGGCTCGCGCGATCTCCTGCATCCGCTGCGTGCCGGCCGGCTGCTTGAGGATCCACCACGTCAGGTAGAGCCCCACGGCGATCCCGAAGAGCGCGCACAGGAGCGCGAACAGGACAGTGTGGTTCTGGAAGAAGTCGGTCACGGCGGCAACGAAACAGGCCGCCGGGCTCGGCCGGCTGCTGCGTGATCCCCCCGGCCCGGCCCGGAAACGGCCGCGCGGAGTTTTATCACACTAGATGCTCGGCCGGTGATTCAGTGCGCCCGAGGCGTCCGCGACCAAGCCGGGCGCCGCGATCGCGTGCAGCCACGTACCCAAAGGTACGTGCAAAGGCGAGCGCGACGATCCGGGGCAGCGTCGCGGGCGCCATCGGGTGTGCTGGCAGCGCTGGTCGAGCATCTAGAACCGGGCGCCGCGCAGGGCCGTCGCGCAGAGGTGCTCCTCGGGCTGGGGCGAGATCTTCGGGATCACCGCGAAGAGGAGCTCTCGTAGGCGCTCGTTGTTCTCGTTGAAGACAGTGACGACCTGCTCGTGCGAGACCGGCGCCGTCCCCTCCACGCCGACGTCGTGGTCGGTGACCATGGAGATGTTCGCGTAGCAGAGCTCGAGCTCTCGAGCGAGGTAGCCCTCCGGATACGCGGTCATGTTGATCGTGTCCCAGCCGGCGTCCTGGAACCACTTCGACTCGGCGCGGGTCGAGAAGCGCGGCCCTTGGATGACGACGACCGTCCCGCCGTCACGCACCGTGATGCCGAGGTCGCGCGCCGTTGAAACGAGGAGCGCGCGCAGCTCGGGGCAGTAGGGGTCGGCCGCTGAGACGTGCGTCGTCTCCGGGCCGTCGTAGAACGTGTCGGCACGCCCGCTCGTCCGATCCACGAGCTGGTCGCAGACGACGAACTCGCCCAGCTCGAGCTCGGCCTTGAGTGCCCCTGAGGCGTTGGGGCCGATGAGCCGGCGAACGCCGAGCTCCTTCATCGCCCAGACGTTCGCCCGGTAGGGAATCGCGTGCGGAGGGAGCTCGTGGCTACGCCCGTGGCGAGGTAGGAAGGCGACGCGCCGGCCGCCGACCTCGCCGATCGCGAGCGGCGCCGACGGCTTCCCGTACGGCGTTTCGACCTCGACCTCGTCGACGTCCTCCAGGAATGAGTAGAAACCCGAGCCGCCGAAGACGCCGACCTCAGCCGTCGGCGTCACCAGGCTCCTCGGTGGGCTCCTTGGCCGCCTTCGCGTAGGCGAGCTGGAGGTTGGCGATCTGCTCCTCGAAGCTCGTCACGAGCTCCTGGGGCAAGAAGTCCGTGAGCACGGGGACGAGCGCCTGCATCGTCTCGATGGCGAGCGCCGCCTGCGGCAGGTCGCGCTCGTCACGCGAGTCCTCCGTGAGGCCGAGCCGGCGGTACCCGATCGAGGAGACGTGGACGAGCGTGTTGACGACCACGTCCTCGACGCGAAGCTTGCGGAGCTCCTCGGCGAGCTCGCGTGCGACCGCCTCCTGCTCGAGCTCGGCCTCGTAATCGGCCTCAGACATGGACGGGCTCCAGGATCTCCTGCGCGTAGATCTCCGCGAGGGTCTCCCCCGCCTCGTAGCGCGCCATTTGGCGCTCGGACGCGCTCACCGCGGGCACGGTGAGAAACGAAGCCACTCCCAGCTCCTCGGCTACCGGCAGGCTCCACTCGATGAGCCGCTCGATCTCGGCGCGTGCGGGGCGCACGACGCCGGTCTCGAGATCGATCAGCTCGCCCGAGAGCCCGTGCCGGATCGCGCGCCAGAGGTTCTCTTCCAGGAGCCGGGGTGGATGCTCCGGCAGCGGCTCGCCCTCGTCGACCGCTCGCGCGATCCGCGCAGCCAGGGCGTACATGAGGGCTGCGAGCGCCTGCGACTCGGCCAGGTCGGGCTGCCCGTCGCAGATTCGGATCTCGACGGTCGGAAAGGCGAGATGCGGACGCACGCTCCACCAGAGCTGCGTGTGCTCCGTGATCGAGCCCGTGTCGTAGAGGAAACGAACGTAGCGCTCGTAGACGTCCCAGCTGCCGAACGCGTCCGGGATCCCGCAGCGCGGGAACATCCGCGTGAAGATCTGCGTGCGCGCCGAGTGGAGGTACGTATACACCCCTTCGACGAAGGGCGAGCTCCCGGAGTAGGCGAGCAAGTGCGGCAGGTAGGTGCGCAGGCCGTCCGTGACGCGAATCGCGCGGTCGGCGCCGCGGATGCCGACGTGGACGTGCAGGCCGAAGCTGTTGTTGCGCCAGACGACGTAACGGAGGATCTCGTCGTTGCGCCGGTAGTGCGGCGTGTCGATGATTCGCTGCTCCTGCCACGGGCTCCACGGATGCGTGGCGGTGGCGCCCAGGAGAACGTCGAAGCGTCCGGCCAGCTCGAGCAGCTGGCGCCGGCGCTCGACCATCGCCGCGGCTGCCTCGGCGAAGCTCTCGCACTTCCCCGTACGCACCTCGATCTCGGAGGCGATCAGCTCCCCCACGAGATGCTCCGCGAGGGGAGTTCCCGTCGCGCCGGCCTGCAGCTCCTCGAAACGGTTGACGAGCCCGAGCGAGACCGGGTCGAGAATGGCGAACTCCTCCTCGACCGCGACCGTGAAATCGCGCCCGGACTCGAACGCCTCCCGGGCGCTCGTGATCTGCTCCTCGGGAGTCAGCTTCTGGGCCTCGCCCACGGCGCGAACGTATCAGAGCGGCACTCTCGTGCCGGGGGTAGCCGCGCGGGATGAGAACCTTCAGCGGATGAACGGCGACGAGGCCCTCGTCAGGAGAGCGCAGCGCGGCGAGCGCCTCGCCTTCGAGCGGCTCGTCGAGCAGCACGAGCAGCGCATGTACACCCTCGCGGCGCGCGTGCTCGGCTCGCGCGAGGACGCCGCCGACGCGGTGCAGGAGGCCCTCGTCCGCGCCTGGCTCGCGCTGCCGAAGTTCCGCGGCGACGCCCGCTTCTCCACCTGGCTCTACCGGATCGTCGTCAACGCGGCCCACGACGTGCGGGCCAAGCGGCGAGAGCCGACGCTCGAGGAGCCGCCCGACCCTGTCGACCCGAGAGATCGTTTCGCCGAGCAGGAGCTCTCGGGCGAGCTCCAGCGGGCGCTCGACCAGCTCGACGAGGGGTATCGCGTCGCGGTTGTCCTCTACGACGTGCTCGGCTGCTCGTACGCCGAGATCGCCGAGATGACCGGAGTGCCCGAGGGTACCGTGAAGTCGCGAATCTTCCGCGGCCGCACGGAGCTGGCGGAGCGGCTGGGAACCGCGGTGGAGCGAACGGAGTCCAACGACTGATGGCCGAGAAGCATCCGGACGAGCTCGAGCTGCTCTCCTTCGTCGAGGGCGAGCTCGACGGCGGGCCGCGCCAAGAGGTAACCGAGCACCTCGTGGCGTGCCGCTCGTGCGCGGACCAGGTCCGGCGCCTGGAGGCCGGGAGAAATGCGCTCCGCGCCGCGCCGGCTCTCGAGCTGCCGGTCGATCGGCATGAGGAGATCATCGCCTCGCTCCCCGAGCGCCGCGATCCCTGGCGCCTCTTCCGCCCTGCGAAGCGGGCGCTCGTGATCGCCGCGCCGGTCGCCGGGGCCGCGGCGCTTGTCGGCGTCTTCGTCCTTGGCGGGACACAGCTCCGCAGCGGAGGGGACGACGATGAGGCGGGCGAGGCCGCGTCCGACGCTTCGGCGGAAGATCAGGCCGAGGGAGGGCAGGACGACGCGGCGCCACAGGCGGAAACCGCTCTGGGAGCGACCCTCGTGCGCACCGTCGAAGGTCCGCCGGCCGCCGTCGTGCGCATCCTCGAAAACGAAGGCATCACGGCCTCGATCGAGCCCTCGGGAGCCGTCGTCGCCGAAGGCCGCGCCGGCGAGGTGCGCGCCGCGCTCGCAAGCCGCCCCGGCGGGAACGTCGCCGTCTACGTCAGGTAGGAGTAGCCCGCCAAATGAACGTTGTGCGGCGTGGTTCAGGGAATCTCTCGATTAGCAGGTGTTTCCCCGCCGTCGATTTGAACGCTCTCCCGCCGAATCCGCCGCGTTCTGGCCTCTCCGGGTAGACGGCAGGTAGACGGGCGCGCGTACATCAGGAGCGTGATCGTGAGACTCGCTTCATGACGCGTGTGTTGGGCAGCCGCCTCAGGACGGGAACTCTTGCTGCACGTTCGACGTCTCACTAGTGTGACCAGACGGAAGACTGTTGCCATCCAGAGCGCTGTCGTGGCCGTAACAGTGGCGTTCTTGTCGGCGGGATGCGCTAGCAGTACGAAGGCCCCAGAACGGTCGGTTGCGTACGAGTGCACGTCGCAGATTCGGTCGCACGGTGTGATCTACAGCGGCTACGGCTACACCGACCAGGAGGCGACCAGCCTCGGGACAGCTGACGAGGCTGTCTGTCACGACGTGGGGCAGGATGCACCAGGGTCGGTCTTCCCGGACGACCCGCACCAGGTGGCCGTGTCGACCTTCGCCGGTTACCCGTCGGATCAGGTCTTGGGGGTTCGTTTTGGTCAGGACTCGTTCGTGGTCTTCATCGCCGAATCGGTGCCGCGTCATCAAGCCGACCGCATCTTGAGCGAGTTGAGCGCAGACTGACCCTGGGGTCGAAGGGCTCGCCGAGGCTGCCCAGCGGTTCGACCCGCTCGCGCGCGGTAGACGAGAGGTAGACGGACGCGCCGAGCGCATCGCAGTTCCAGTTGCGGCAAGCGGGAACGCGCCGACCGCGATCTAGGTCAGGTAGAAGTAGAGCGCGTAGAGGAGCTCGACGGCCGGGCTCGTCGTGTGCACGGTCACGTCAGACGGGACGTCGAGCAGCGCCTCGGTGTAGTTGAAGATGATCTTCACGCCAGCGTCCACGACCTCGTCGGCCACCCACTGCGCGGCGTCCGGAGGGACGGCGAGGACAGCGACGATGATGTTCTTCTCGCGGATCTGCTCGCGGAGCTCGTCGTAGGACGAGATGGTCGTCCCGCCGATCGGCTGCCCGACCTTGGCCGGGTCGTTGTCAAACGCGGCCGAGATGTTGAATCCGTGGTCGGCGAAGATCGTCGAGCTGGCGATCGCCTGGCCCAGGCGGCCTCCGCCGAAGAGCGCGATGTTGTGCTGACCCTGGGTGCGAAGGATCTTGCGGATCTCGGCGATCAGGCCGTCGATGTTGTAGCCGACGCCGCGCTTGCCGAACTTGCCGAAAGCCGAGAGGTCGCGGCGAATCTGGGTCGCGTTGATGTTCGTGTACTCGCTGATCTCCTGCGAGGAGATGCGATCCTTGCCCATCTTCCGCGCCTGCGTCAGGACCCGGAGGTACTGGGAAAGCCGCGCTGCGACCCCGACTGTCAGGCGATCACCAGTTCTGGCGCCCCCCTCGCTCGCAATTCTCAACGCCATGAGAGATGGACACAATAACGACGCTCCTGCGCGCAGGCCGCAGTCACCCGTGCCGCGACCCTCACGGACGGAGGAGCCGCCGGCGCAGGCCGTCGGGATGGACGAAGTATGTGAAGGCCTCCTCCCCGTCCACCGCGACGACCGGGATCCGCTCGCGGTAGGCGGGCTCGAGCTCCGGGTCGTCGTCGATCTCGATCTCGACGAGCCGGAAGGGGATCTCCTCGCGCACGGCGGCGAGCACTCGCAGCGCGCTCTCGCAGAGGTGGCAGCCCTGCGCTAGGTAGATCGTCACCTCGCGCACGCCGGGGCCTAGAGCCTAGAGCTCCCAACACAATGAGGGGCCATGCCACCTGGCCGCGCTGGGCGGCCCGAGGACAGCGTCCTCAGTCGCGCCCATACCTCTCCAGGTATGAGCGCTCCATGCGTCCTTGCCTCGAACCACCCATCGCACCCAGTCGGCGGGCCATCATTCCGTTGGGAGCTCAGCGCTCGATCGTGAAGACGGCCTCGGCAGTGGACGGGGGCGTGCCATCGTCGCCGTCGACCGGATGCGCGCGCAGGCGGAGGACGTAGGCGCCCTCGGGGAGGACCTTGCCGCTCGGGCCGCGCCCCGTGAGGCCGAACGCGTAGCGGCCCGGCAGCACGTCGCGGAGGCGCGCCAGCACGCCCAGCCGCCGGCCGTCGGCGGTCCACAGCTCGAGCTCGAGGACGCCAACTGGCTCGATCAGCTCGCCGTCGAGCGCCTGGTCGACCCTGCCCGCCCGGAAGGCGAGCACGACAGGGGCGCTGTCGGACGGGGAGAACTCGTGGTGCGAGAGCTGGACGTCCCCGACGAGGGGCGCCAGCTCGGCCCCGCGCCGGGCGATCGCCCAGGGAACGCGAACGGCCTGCGCGCCCTCGGCGGAGACGACGATGACGCCGCCGGCTCCCGCCGGAGGCTCGTCCCCTGCCGACGAGACGCCGATGGTCACGTCCTGCAGGGCTCCCGGCTCGAGCGTGAGCTCGGCCGGATCGGCGGAGAAGGCGAGATCGGCCACTGCGCTGTCCGGCAGGAGCCCGAACGACATCGTCAGCGGCCGGCTGGAGACGTTCCGCACGCTGACGACGCGCACCGTGCTCCAGTCGGCCCCCTCGGCGCGCCCGAACGCGAGCGTGGCGGGCTCGACGGCGATCTCGGCGGCCGCGGCGTGCATCGGATCGACGAGCCCGCCGCCCTGAGCGGTCACCGGCAGGGCGAGGTTCCCGCGCAGCAGTCGTCCGCCGCTGCCGACGAGCGCGCTCTTCAGGTCGATGGCGGCGAGGCCCGGCCGGGCCTCCGCGACGAGAGCGGCGGCGCCGGCGACCACGGCCGCGGCGGCGCTCGAGCCCGTGACCGTCGCGAAGCCCTGACCTCCTGCGTCCGCCGTCGCCAGGCCGACGCCCGGAGCCACCAGGTCCGGCTTCACGCGCCCGTCGAAGGCAACCCCGCCGGAGGAGAACGGCGCGATGTCCATCAGCGCCGCGTTCGGGAGCGTGCGGGCTGCGGAGAGGTCCAGGGTGGCTCCCCCGGCGAGCGCCGCCTGGGCAGCCTCGGCGGGAATCGCCACGACGGGAACGCTCACGCCGTCCTCGAGGTCGAGCGAGGCCGCCGGCAGGCTCGTTCCGGCGACGAGGACGACGCCCGCGCCGGCCTCGGCCGCGTAGCGGGCGCGGCGCTCGACCGCGCCCTCGTCGGCCCGCACGATGACCGCCTTGCCGGCGACGAGGCTGACCCCGTTGACGCCGAAGAAGTCGCCGAGCACCCCTCCACCCGCGAGGACGCCCGGGGCCCGGTCGGCCTGGGCCAGCGTCGGCCCGGCGACCGTCGCGACGTCGAAGCGCCTGGCGGTGTCCAGGCCGATCCCGCCGAGAATGCGCACCGGCCCGTCCAGCACGGTGTCGGAGCCGACGCGCAGCTCGGCGTCGGCCTCGAGCACCTCGCGGCGAGCGTCGAGCGTGCCGACCGCGAGCACCTCGGACGCGGCCGCCGGGGCCGCGACCGTGCCGAACCCGAGGCCGGGCCGGCCGTCGTTTCCGACAGGAGCCACGACGAGTGTCCCGAGGCGCGTCGCGCCGGCCGTCGCGCGTGCCTCCGGGCTGTCGGCAAAGGCTGCGTACGGCTGCACGCCGCCGACGAGCGCGACCGCCGCCCCGTCCTCGACGTCCCCGTCGCCGTCCGGGTCGACGGCGCGCTCGAGCCCGGCGAGCAGGAGGTCGCCGCGGCCCAGCACGGCCCAGCCGCCCTCGGCGGTCTCCCGCCACCCCATGACCCGAATCGGCAGGATCCGCGCTCCCGGCGCGACGCCTGACAGGCCAGAGGGCCCGTCGTGGCCGACGAGAAGGCCCGCCATGCGCGTCCCGTGCGCCTCGAGCACGCTCGGCTCGCCGGGCTTCGGCGCCGGCGCTGCGTTCCGGTCGCCCTCGACGAGGTCGAACCCTCGGGAGACGCGACCGCTCAGGTATGCGTGCCGACGGTCTACCCCGGTGTCGAGGAGCGCGATCGTGACGCCGTTCCCGCTGAAGCCGGGGAGCATGATCTGGGTGCCGCGCCCCCCGTCGGGCTGGAAGTCGCCGCCCACGACCGTCTCGGCCGTCGGGGCGGCCGGGTAGACCGTGCGGACCGGGTACACACCGGCGACGTCGTGCGCCCGCTCGAGCTCGGCGAGGGCCCGCGGGGAGACGAGCGCCGAGAAGCCGTTGAAAGTTCGGGTGAAGATCTGCTCGCGCGCGACCCCAACCTTCCGCTCCCGCAGGCCCGCCAGCAGCAGCTGCTGCGCGCCTTCGGCCTCGGCGTTCCACTTGCGCTGCTGCTCGGCGCTCGGCTCTTCCTCGACCGAGCCCAGGCGGTCGGCGAGCGAGGGCGAGGTGAGGACGACGAGCACGCGCTGACGTCGCTCGAGGGCCGGCTTGGGGCGATCGCCGAAGACGCCGTGCCACGCGCGCGCCGCCGTGCGCGCGACCGTGTCGCCCGCGCCCTCCACCGTGCCTGCCAGGACGAGCGCGGTCGCCACCAGCGCGAGCGCCGCGAGCGCCGCCGTCCGCCTCCCCTCAGGCCGCCGTGGCATACGCATCCAACGCAAGATACTCGGGAAACGGGATGGCCTGCGTAAAGCGCGCGGCCGAGGCGATCATGGCTGCGTTATCGGTACAGAGGGCAAGCGGCGCGAGAGCCGCATCCGCGAGCGCGCTCCTCAGCTCGGAGTTCGCGGCGACGCCGCCGACGACTGCGATCCGCCTCGCTCCGAGCTCGGCGGCCGCGGCGCGGGTGCGCTCGACGAGCGCACGTACGATCGCCCGCTGGTAGGAGGCGGCCAGATCGGCGCGACGGCGCTCCAGCTCGCCGGCGGGGAGGTCGCGAACGGCATAGAGAAGCGCCGTCTTGAGGCCGGAGAAGGAGAAGTCGAGGCCGGAGACCCGGGCCACCGGGAACGAGTACGCCTCCGGGTCGCCGTCGCGCGCCGCGCGGTCGAGCGCGGCGCCACCCGGGTAGCCGAGCCCGAGCAGGCGCGCTCCCTTGTCGAAGGCCTCGCCGGCGGCATCGTCGAGCGTGGTTCCCACGAGCTCGTAGCCCGCCTGCGTCCGCACGTCGAGGAGCTGGGTGTGGCCCCCGCTTGCCAACAGGCAGAGGAAGGGCGGCTCCAGGGGCTCCGGCTGGAGGTACAGGGAGGCCACATGGCCGTGCAGGTGGTCGACCGGCACGAGCGGCAGCCGGCGCGACCAGGCGAGGGCCTTGGCAGCCGAGAGCCCCACGAGCAGCGCCCCGATCAGGCCCGGCCCATGGGTGACCGCGACGGTGTCGACGTCGTCGAGCGTCGCCTCGCCCCGCTCCAGCGTCTCGGCGAGCACCGGGGCCGCGAGCTCGAGATGGCGACGGGAAGCGACTTCGGGAACGACTCCCCCGTAGCGCGAGTGCAGCTCGGCCTGGGACGCGACGACGCTGGCGCGCACCTGGCCGTCATGCGTGACGAGGGCGGCGGCAGTCTCGTCGCACGACGTCTCGAGGCCGAGGATCACCCGGGCTCCTCGGCCGCGTCGCCGCGGATCGGGTCCTTCCACATGATCAGCGCGTCCTCGCGGTTGTCCGTGTAGTAGCCGCGGCGCACGCCGCTCGTCTCGAAGCCGAAGCCCTCGTAGAGCGCGATGGCCCCCTTGTTGGAGGTCCGAACCTCGAGCGTGTAGCCGCGATGCGGGTCGCCCGCCGTTAGCTCGAAGAGCGCCTCGAGCAGCCGGCTGGCGATCCTCGAGCGCCGCAGGACGTCGTTGACGGCCACGTTCATGATGTGCCACGCGTCCACGTAGCGCGAGACGATGAGGTAGGCGGCGAGCGCCCCTTCCTCGTCGAACGCGCCCAGGCAGATGGAGGACGGCTTGGCGAGCTCGCCTGCGAACATCGAGCGCGACCAGGGCGTGGGGTACACCCGCTGCTCGATCCGCTCGATGTCGGAGAGGTCGCCCAGGGTCAGCCTGCGGATGTCGACCCGAATCCGCTCGACGTCGATCATCGGGAGAGCGCCCGCTCGGCGTCGGGGACTCGGAGGTAGATGGGCTCGACGGCCTCGCCGCTGCCGAGCTCCCGTGCGAGGCCGGCGTGGAGACGCGCCCAGGGCACGTGCTCGGGCGCGTCGTCGGCCGGGACGACTCCGCCTCCGGCGGCGATCTCGTCCCGGTAGCGGACGGCGCCGTCGCCGACGTAGCCTCGGCCGCGCTGCACCTGGAGGTCGGCGGCGGCCATGCAGGCCGGCTCCCCGCCGACGAGCGTGAAGACCTCGTGACGCCTGGCGTCGATCACGGGCACGGCCCCGGGGGCGCCGGCCCCCAGGGCAGCAAGCGTGGAGACGCCGGCGACGGGAACATCCAGGGCGACGGAGAGGGTCCGCGCAGTGACGAGGCCCATGCGGAGGCCCGTGTAGCTGCCCGGCCCCGTTCCGACCACGATCCCCTCGACGTCGCCGGTCTCGAGCTCCGCCTCGCGGAGGAGCTCCTCCGCGTCCTTCAGCACCCGCACGGCTCTCGAGACACGCTCGCCGAGCACGTCGCCGTCGCGGAGGAGCGCGACGGTCGCGACGTCGGTGGCCGTGTCAAACGCGAGGATCAGCACCTGCAGAGAGGCGGATTTCCAGGGATTTTTCGGTGGATTCGAGGGAAATCAGTCTATGCCCCTCCTCATGGTGCCGCAACCGGATGTGCACCCGCGCCGGTGGCAGGTATCCCTCCCCCGCCTCGGGCCATTCGACGAAGACGACGGCGGCGTCGAAGTAGCGCTCGAGGTCGCCCCACTCCGCGTCCGACATGCCCTCGAAGCGGTAGAGGTCGAGGTGCGACACGTCGGGATCGCCGGGATAGCGGTGCCCGATCGTGTAGCTGGGGCTGGTGACCGGGCCTTCGATCCCGAGCGCCCGCGCGGCGCCCCGGACGAGGGTCGTCTTGCCCGTCCCGAGCTCCCCCGAGACGGCCACCACGTCGCCGAGCTCGAGCTCCCGGGCGACCGCGGCGCCGATGCGCTCGGTCTCCTCCGGCGAGGACGACTCGAGCTCGACCATCCCTAGTCTCGGCTCTGGGCCCTGCGCTCGGCCTCGGCCTTGAGGTGCTCGAGCCCGGCCTCAAGCGCCTTCTGCAGGCTCCTCTGCAATGGTCGGCGAAGGACTCGGGCGGCGAGCCCCTCCAACGACTCCTCCGTCGAAACGTGTGTGCCGCCGTTGCTCGGCTCGAGGCGCCAGATGTGGGCTGCCTGCGTGCCGGTCGTCTTTCCCGTCCAGCCGATGAAGCGCGGTCGTTCGACCTGTCTGATCGTCGATGTGATCGTCGCCCATCCGGCCTTCCAGCGGAACACGGCCCCCTCTTCCAGGCGACCTTCGAGGGCGACCGACTTCACCTCGGGGTTCCACCTCGGCCAGCTCTCGAACCCGGTCAGGACCTCCCAGACCATCTCCGGATCGGCCGCGATCTCGGCCTCCGAGCGGGCGAGGGCGGGGGCATCCCGGTTGACGTCCACAAGGCCACCCTAGCGGGAGTGTCTAGAACAGTCCGAGTTGCTGTTCGGGCGGCGTTGCCGGGGTGGCCGGCGCGGCGGAGGTGGTCGGGAACTGGATCACCTGGGCCTCCGCCGGCGCGACGACGCCGGGCGGCCCGGCGAGCAGCTCGGGGATCCGCGCGAAGTCCTCCTCGAGCGTCTTCAGCATCGCGGGCGTGTAGAGCGCGGCGGCTGGATGGTAGATGGGGTAGAGGGTGACGCTCCGGCCGCCGACCAACGCCTCCTGCGGGCGGCCGTGCACACGCGTGATGCCGGTCGGCTTGCCGGAGAGAAGCTTGGTGGCGAAGTTGCCGAGCGTCGCCACGAGCTTCGGCTGGATCAGCTCGAGCTGGCGGAAGAGATGACTCTCGCAGGCCTCGATCTCGTCCGGCTGCGGGTCGCGGTTCCCGGGCGGTCGGCACTTGAGGACGTTGGCGATGTAGACGTCCCCCCGGGTCAGTCCGATGCCTTCCAGAAGGCGGTCGAGGAGCTTCCCCGCCGAGCCGACGAACGGGTAGCCCTGCTTGTCCTCGTGGAAGCCCGGGGCCTCGCCGACGAACATGAGGTCGGCATCGGCGTCGCCGACACCGTAGACGACCTGCGTCCTCCCCTGGGCCAGACGGCAGCGAGTGCAGGCCGCGGTGTCGGCGGCGTGCGCCTCGAGGGCTTCGCGGCGACTCAGGGCGTCGGGCTCAGCAGCCACAGCTCCCGCCGCAGCAACCACCACCGGAGGACACGGGTCCGCCGAAGCTCGGCTGCTCGGCGGTGCCGCCATGAGTTGCGAACACGGAGAGCTGACGGGCGACCTTCGTGGCGCCGCAGTCGGGACAGGGCGGATCGGCCGCGCTGACCCCGACGAGCTCCTCGAAGTGGGACTCGCACGTCATGCACACGAACTCGTAGATCGGCATCGCCGACGGAGTCTAGGCAGGTCCCCGGACACACCGCAACTAGCTGCCGGTGAGCGTCGACGCGATGTACTCCGCCGCTCCCATGGTCGGAAGGTTGGTGTTCGCTCGGGGGATCGTCGGAAAGATCGACGCGTCGGCAACGACCAGGCCCTGAAGCCCGTGGACGCGACCGGCCGCGTCCACGACGGCGCCAGGATCGTCGGCAGGGCCCATCCGACAGGTGCCCACCGGATGCCAGTAGCCGCCAGTGTTCCCACGCACCCATCCCTCCAGATCCGCGATAGGCCCGGGCTCGAGCTCCTGTGCCAGGAGCGGGCCCAAGGCGCGTGTGCTCGCCAGGCGCCTCGCGAGCTCGATGCCCTCCCTGAGCACCGCGACGTCGTGCTCGCTCAAGGCGGAGAACGGCTGCTCGAGCACGGGCAGCGCCTCCGGGTGGGACGAGAGGGCCGTTACCCGACCCGTTGAGTCCGACTCCACCGCCCAGATATCGAACGTCAGCTCGAGCCGGCTCCCGTCCGAGGAGGTCCAGATCCCCGGGAGCACGTGTGTGTCCCAGTGTTCGTCGAGACAACGGCTGCTGCGGGCCTTCAGCAGGACGCTCGGGAGCACGTCCGACGTCACCGCGTCGAGCTTCGCCGTGGGCGCGAAGGTCACGGACGCCCAGGGATGCTCGAGCAAGTCTTGCCCGACCCCGGCCAGTGGGACGACCGTTGGAGCCCCGAGGCGGGCGATGACGTTCTTCGGGCCGATCCCGCTTCGCTGGAGGATCGCGGGCGACATGTACGCGCCCGCGGCCAGAACGACCATGTCGGCGCGCACGCGCTGTTCACCTGCCGCAGTGCGGGCAATGATCGCGGTCGCGCGCGTCCCTTCGAATTCGATCCGGTCGACGAGGGTCTCTCCCTGGATCCGCAGATTGGGGCGGTCGCGCAGGGGATCCAGGTAGGCGAACGCAGCGTTCCAACGCACCGAGCCGACCCTGTTCTGGGGCGTCCGTGCCGCTCCGGGCCCCCAGTCGGGCCCGTTGAGGCCCTCGAGGACGGAGAGCCCGACCTCCTCGACGGCCTCCAGGAAGGCGACGTCGAGTGCCGTTAGCTCCTCGAAGCCGGGGACCTCTGCAGGCAGCTGAGCCTCCACCCGCTCGAGGAATTCGCTTTGCTCGTCGAAGCCCCAGCCGAGGTTCCCGAGCTCCACCCAGCGGGCATGGTCTACGGGCGCTGCCCGGACGAGGAAGCAGGCGTTGTGGCTGGAGCAGCCGCCCAGAATTTTCGCGCGCGCGGCGTCCCTGCCGTCGAACCCCCAGTCGTGCGACTCCAGCGCCAGCCGTCGGCCGTCGAGCATGTCCTCCGGCCAACGGCCCTCCTCGTGCGGACCGTAGTCGGGGCCGGCCTCGAGAAGAAGGACGGACCGGTCGGGATTCTCCGCAAGCCTCGCGGCCAGGACGCAGCCGGCGCTCCCGCCTCCTACCACCACCGCGTCGAGGGCGTCGGTCACGCGCAACGGCTCCTAGCTTCCGTACACGGTCGCACTTCTCCGACCGTTCGGGACGGAGCCTATCTCGGCTGTCGACCGCCCGCACCCAGCGAGCGGGACTCCGCAAACCGCTCTAGACCAGACAGCTGGCGCGGCCGCGCTTGACCAGGTACTGCTGGTGGTACTCCTCGGCGCGCCAAAAGTCCTTGGCCGGCTCGATCTCGGTGACGACGGGCTCCGTGTAGCGCGCCTGCACCTTGGCCTTCGACGCGAGCGCCTGCTCCTGCTGCTCCGGCGTGTGGAAGAAGATGACGGAGCGGTACTGCCTCCCCACGTCGGGGCCCTGGCGGTTGAGCTGGGTCGGATTGTGTGCGTCCCAGAACGTCCGGAGCAGGGTCTCGTACGAGACCTCGGCGGGGTCGTACTCCACCTGCACCACCTCGGCGTGGCCGGTGCGGTCGCTGCAGACCTGCTCGTAGGTCGGGTTGGGAACGTCGCCGCCCATGTAGCCGACCGCCGCGTCCTTGACGCCCGGCGTGTTGCGGAAGTCCACCTCGACGCCCCAGAAACACCCGGCCCCGAACGTCGCCTTCTCCGTCACTTCGACTCTCCTTCCTCGGGCTCGAGGTCGAGCGCGGCCGAGTTGATGCAGTAGCGCAGGCCGGTGGGCTGCGGCCCGTCCGAAAAGACGTGGCCCAGATGGCCGCCGCAGGCGGTGCAGTGCACCTCCGTGCGAGGCACGAGCAGGCTCCAGTCCCGCTCCGTCTCGACGGCCTCGCCGGCGACCGGCTCGTAGAAGCTCGGCCAGCCGGTGCCCGAGTCGAACTTCGTCCCCGAGCTGAAGAGCTCCGCGCCGCAGCCGGCGCACCGGTAGACGCCGGGCTCCTTCGCGTCGTAGTAGGCGCCGGTGAACGCCCGCTCGGTGCCGTGCTCGCGGAGGACCCGGTAGGCCTCGGGCGAGAGCTCCGCCCGCCACTCCTGCTCTGTCTTCTTGATCTTCTCCATGGCGTAAGGCTAGCCAGCGACCGCTAAGCTATCGAGTGCCCGGTATCCCCCCACGGAACTGGAGCCTGAGATGGAGTTCAGATCAGCCTGTGTGGTCGGCGCGGGACGCGTCGGAACCGCCGTCGCGGCGCGGCTCTCCGAGTCGCTGCCGACGCGCCTGACCGGGCGTGAGCTGGATACCCGCGACGCCGGGCTCGTCGTCCTCTGCGTGCCCGACCGCGCGGTTCACGAGGTCGCGGCGGCCATTCCGGCCGGGCCCTGGATCGCCCACACGAGCGGGGCGCGGACGCTCGGCGACCTCCATCCTCACACACGCCGCTTCAGCCTCCATCCGCTGCAGACGTTCGTTCGCGACCGGGGGCCCGAGCAGCTCGACGGCGCCTGGGCGGCCGTCAGCGCGGAAAGCCCCGAAGCTCTCGCAGCCGGCTTTCGGCTGGCGGACCTGCTTCGCCTCCGGCCGTTCGAGCTGGACGACGAGTCGCGCCTCGTCTACCACACGGCCGCGGTGATGGCCCAGAGCTTCCTTGTGGCGCTTCACACGGCGGCGGCGGATCTGATGGAGGAGGCGGGGGCGCCGCCCGACGCGCTCCTCCCGCTCATGCGCCAGACGATGGAGAACGACTTCGAGCTCACCGGTCCGATCACGCGCGGTGACTGGGAGACGATCGAGCGGCACCTCGAGGTCATCCGTGAGCGCCGGCCCGAGCTGGAGCCGATGTACCGGGCGCTCACGGACATGATGGCCGCGGCGGTCGCCGCGCCGTGATCACCCACCCCACGATCCTCGAGCTCCGTGCGGCGCTCGAGCCTCTCCGCGCGGGCTCGCGCATCGGGCTCGTGCCGACGATGGGCGCGCTGCACGCCGGCCACGAGGCCCTCGCCCGCTGCGCGAAGGAAGAGTGCGACGTGGTCGTCGCGAGCATCTTCGTCAACCCTGCTCAGTTCGGCCCACGCGAGGACCTCGCCCGCTACCCGCGCGACGAGGCGCACGACGCGGCGCTCGCCGGCGATTGGGGCGTCGACCACCTCTTCGTGCCCTCGGTGGAGGAGATGTACCCGGACGGGTTCCAGACCTGGGTCGAGGTCGAGGGGATCGGCCGGCAGCTGGAGGGCGCCGTGCGTCCGAGGCTCTTTCGCGGAGTCGCCACCGTCTGCCTCAAGCTCTTCAACATCGTGCGACCCGACCGCGCCTACTTCGGCCGCAAGGACGCCCAGCAGGCCGCGCTGATCGGCCGCCTGATCCGCGATCTCGACCTCGAGCTCGAGCTGCGCGTCGTCCCGACCGTCCGCGACGAGGACGGCGTCGCCGTCAGCTCCCGCAACGCCTACCTCTCGCCCGCGGAGCGCGCCGCGGCCCGGACGATCCCGCAGGCGCTCGACGCGGGGGCCGCGGCATACGAGCGCGGCGACGACGCCGCGGCGGTCGCCGGCGCGGTTCTCGCAAGCGAGCCGCTCCTCGATCCGGAGTACGTCGAGGTTGCGCCCCTGGACGGCCGCATCTACCTTCTCGCTGCGGTGCGCGTGGGACACACGCGCCTGATCGACAACGTCGTCCTGGAAGGAGATCCCGACTGACGAGCAGGCCCGAGGCGAACGGGAAGCTCCCTCTCACGGAGCTTCGGGAGATGGGGAGCCGTGGCGAGCGCATCGTGATGGTCACGGCCTACGACTACCCGAGCGGTAGGCTGGTCGACCTCGCCGGGATCGAGCTGATCCTCGTCGGCGACTCGGCCGCGATGACCGTGCTCGGCCACGCCTCGACGGTGCCGGCCACGATGGAGGAGATGCTGATGCTCACCCGCGCGGTCACGCGCGGGGCGGAGCGGGCGCTCGTGATCGCGGACCTGCCGTTCGGCTCGTACCAGGTCTCGGACGAGGACGCGGTGCGGAACGCCGTGCGCTTCGTCAAGGAGGCCGGGGCCGACGCTGTGAAGCTCGAAGGCGCGGGGCCCAGCCTCTCGCGCGTGGCCGCCCTCGTCGGCGCCGGCATTCCCGTCATGGGCCACATCGGGCTGACGCCGCAGTCCGCGACCATGCTCGGCGGGTTCAAGGCCCAGGGGAAGACGGCGGAGAAGGCGCGTCAGCTCTTGGAGGACGCGCTCGCGCTGGAGGACGCAGGCTGCTTCGCCCTTGTCCTCGAGGCGGTGCCCGCGCCCGTCGCCGAGCGGATCAGCGACGAGCTGGGGATGCCGACGATCGGAATCGGCTCCGGCGCCGGCTGCGACGGCCAGGTGCTCGTGCTGCACGACCTGCTCGGCCTCTACAGCGGCCACTCGCCGCGCTTCACGAAGCGCTACGCGGAGATCGGAGCCGAGATCCAGCGCGCGCTCGAGCGGTTCGCCGCCGACGTCCGCTCTGGTGAGTTCCCCACCGAGGAGCACACGTACGCGATGCCCGAGGACGAGCTGGAGGCTTTCCTCAGCTCGCCGAAGCCGCGAGAACGAACGGAAACGTGAGAACGAAGATCGCCAGCACGGCGAGCGCGACCGCGACCGCGCCGCGGAGGAGCCGCCACCGCTCGACGACCGCGATCCCGTAGATCAGGAGGGCGAACGACCAGAGCACGAAGGCGCCTTCGGCGAGGTCGAAGAGGAGTGGCCCCACGCCGTTGTCGTCGCCCCCTGAGCGAAACGAGTCCGTGCCGTACACGAGCAACCGGGCCGGCCACACGAGCAGGAGCCCGAGCACCGTCGGGACCGCCGCGAACGCGAGAATGTGGCGCGCGCGCCGATACGTTCCCTGCGATCCGGCGCCTCGCAGCCCGACGTAGAGGAACGCTCCGCCGATCCAGTAGGCGAACGCTCCGTAGATTGCGCCGGTGAGGAACACGAGCACGGCGAGGACGGCGATCGAGTCATCCACGAGGCTCTCGTCGAGGAGGCGTCCGGTCTCGGGAGCGAGCAGGATGGCTGCAATGCCCGCCAGGATGATGACGGCCAGGATCGGCTCCTCGCGAGCTTCGGCCTCCCGCGGCGAGGGGTCCCGGAGCGCGGCGAACACCGGTCTCGGCGACTGGCAGACCGCGAGCGTCCGCAGCCACCAGCGCTTCTCGGGGCTCTGCTCGGGAGCGGGCCGGGCCTCGGCGTTCACGGCCTCAGGCTACCGCGGAGAGCTAGAAGGAGCCGGTCCCGGACCCGCCGGCAGCGACTCCGATCAGCACGGTCACGAAGAACAGCGCCTGCAGCGCGAGAAACGCGAACGACGCCCACGCCCACGTCTTCAGCTGACCTCGCTTCCGCGGGCTCTGCTCGCCCCCCATGAGCATGAGAGCCGCGATCAGCGAGATGACCGGGAAGAAGAACGTCGCGATCGCGCCGCCGAGGACCACTGCGCCCGGATAGCCCTCGTCAGGAACCGGGAAGCGGTCGGGTGGGTCGCCATACCCCGAGGATAGACCTGTCGAGGTCGAAGGTGAAGGTCGCCTACGCGGCGGCGGCAGTCGGGCTCGGCAGCAGAGCCCGCAGGAACTGGCCCGTGTAGCTCTCCTCCACCTCGGCTACCTGCTCGGGCGTCCCGCTCGCGATCACTTCGCCGCCGGCCTCGCCGCCCTCCGGGCCGAGGTCGACGAGCCAGTCGGCCTGCTTGATCACGTCGAGGTTGTGCTCGATCACGAGCACGGTGTTGCCGGCGTCCACGAGCCTCTGCAGGACCTCGAGCAGCTTCTCGATGTCGGCGAAGTGGAGCCCGGTCGTGGGCTCGTCGAGGATGTAGAGCGTTCGTCCCGTCGCGACCTTCGAGAGCTCGGAGGAAAGCTTCACCCGCTGGGCTTCGCCGCCTGAGAGCGTCGTCGCCGGCTGGCCGAGCTTGACGTAGTCCAGGCCGACGTCGTGCAGCGTCTGCAGGCGCCGCCGGATCTTCGGGATCTTCGCGAAGAAGGCGAGCGCCTCCTCGACGGACATCTCGAGGACGTCGGCGATCGACTTCCCCTTGAAGCGCACCTCCAGCGTCTCCCGGTTGTAGCGCTTGCCCGCCGCAGGTCTCGCACGGGACGTAGACGTCGGGGAGGAAGTGCATCTCGATCTTGATCGTCCCGTCGCCCTTGCACGTCTCGCAGCGGCCGCCCCTGACGTTGAAGGAGAACCGGCCCGGCTTGTAGCCACGCACCTTGGCGTCGGGAGTCTGCGAGTAGAGCTCGCGGATATGGTCGAAGAGCTTCGTGTACGTCGCAGGGTTCGAGCGCGGTGTGCGCCCGATGGGCGACTGGTCGATGTCGATCACCTTGTCGAAGCAGTCGATCCCCTCGACCGCGTCGTGGTCGCCGGGCTTCACGCGCATGCGGTGGAGGCGGTTGGCGAGGGCCTTGTAGACGATCTCGTTCACCAGCGTGGACTTCCCGGACCCGGACACCCCGGTGACGGCGACGAACTTCCCGACCGGGAACTCGACGTCGATTCCCTTGAGGTTGTGCATGCGCGCGCCGAGCACGCTGAACGCGCCCAGATCCTGGGTGCGCCGCTCGGGCACCGCGATCTCGCGCGCGCGGGAAAGGTACTGCCCGGTGATCGAGCCCTTGCTCTTCTCCACCTGCTTCGCCGGGCCCTCGGCGACGACGTGCCCGCCGTGCTCCCCGGCTCCGGGGCCCATGTCGACGAGCCAGTTCGCCGCGCGCATCATCTGCTCGTCGTGCTCGACGACGAGCACGGTGTTCCCCAGGTCGCGGAGGCGCTCGAGCGTGCCGATCAACTTCGCGTTGTCCCGCTGGTGGAGCCCGATCGAGGGCTCGTCGAGGATGTAGAGGACGCCGACAAGCTGTGAGCCGATCTGCGTGGCCAGGCGCAGCCGCTGCGCCTCGCCGCCCGAGAGCGTCGAGGCGGCGCGGTCGAGCTGGAGGTAGCCGACGCCGACGTTGTCGAGGAACGTCAGCCGCTCGCGGATCTCCTTGATGATCCTGGCGCCGATCAGCTGCTCGGTCTCCGTCAGCTCGAGGCGGTCCAGGAACTCGATCGCGCGCGTGACCGAGAGCTGCGTCAGCTCGTGGATGTTCTTGCCGCCGACCGTGACCGCGAGCACCTCGGGCTTGAGTCGCGCCCCCCCGCAGGCCGGGCACGGGCGGAAGCTCATGTACTCCTCGATCCGCTCGCGCTGCTGCGAGGAGTCGGTCTCCTTGTAGCGCCGCTCGAGGCTGGTGACGATCCCCTCGAAGGCGAGCATGTAGGCGCGCCGCCGGCCCATGCGGTTGCGGTACGTGACGTAGATCTTGTCGCCGTTCGTGCCGAAGAGGAACAGGTTCTGCTGTTCCTCGGTGAGCTCCTGCCAGGGCTTGTCGACATCGATCTCGTAGCGCTCGGCGATCGCCTGGATGATCGACTCGTAGTAGCTCGAGCTGCCGACCGACCAGGGGACGAGCGCGCCTTCCGAGATGGAGAGGCTCGGATCCGGGACGAGCAGATCGGGGTCGATCTCCTGCTGCGCGCCGAGGCCGGTGCAGCGCGGGCAGGCGCCGTGGGGGGAGTTGAAGGAGAAGACGCGCGGCTGCAGCTCGGGCAGGCCGACGCCGTGCTCGGGGCAGGCGAAGCGCTCGGAGAAGGTCAGCGTCTCGCCGTCGACGACGTCGACAGTCACCAGCCGGTCGGCCAGGGCAAGCGCCGTCTCGATCGAGTCCGTGAGCCGGTGGCGGAGGTCATCCTTCATCACGAGCCGGTCGACGACGACCTCGATCGTGTGCTTGAGCTTCTTGTCGAGCTCGATCTCCTCGTCGAGGTCGCGCTGCTCCCCGTCCACCTTCACGCGCGTGAAGCCCTCGCCGCGGAGCTGCTCCAGGAGATCCTTGTACTCGCCCTTGCGGTCGCGCACGACCGGCGCGTTGACCGTGAACTTCGTCCGCTCGGGGAGGCGAAGCACCTGGTCGACGATCGCCTCGACCGACTGCCCCGCGATCGGCCGGCCGCAGATGGGGCAGTGCGGCCGTCCGGCCCGCGCGTACAGAAGCCGGAGGTAGTCGTAGATCTCGGTCACCGTCCCCACGGTCGAGCGCGGGTTTCGGGAGGTCGTCTTCTGGTCGATCGAAATGGCCGGCGAGAGTCCGTCGATCGAGTCCACGTCGGGCTTCTCCATCATCTGCAGGAACTGGCGCGCGTAGGCCGAGAGCGACTCGACGTAGCGCCGCTGCCCCTCGGCGTAGATCGTGTCGAAGGCAAGCGAGGACTTCCCGGACCCGGAGAGCCCGGTCACGCAGATGAGCGCGTTTCGCGGGAGCCGGACGGTGATGTCCTTCAGGTTGTGCTCCCGCGCGCCGTGAACGACGAGCTCGTCAGCCGCCATCAAGCCAGTCTAGCCCCGTGGTCGGATAGAACAGACGTTCGATTCAAGGCGTGACCAAATGCCGGCTAGTGTCCGTATAAGAGGCATGAAGCCAATAAGTGTCCTGCTTGTCGGCGTCGCGCTCGCCCTGACCGCCTGCGACCGGTCCAGCGAGAGCGGCCCGACGACGGAGACCGGCCGCCCGACGACGGAGACCGGCAGCCCCACCGTCGAGCCCGACGCACGAACGGTCGCCGTCTACTCGGCGGTCGTCCGGCAGCTCGTCACGGAGGACCACACGTTCGGGGAGGACGAGTCACCCTTTGAAGGCGTCTTCATCGACGTCCGCATCGACGGGGAGTGCGAGCGACCCGGCGTTCCGGGCAGCCACGCGCCCACCGGACCCACGGCTCTCCGCCGAGGCGCAGGCCGCGATTCTCGCGCGAGCTGGCCGACCTCCCACCGGTGAAGTTCGTCGATGATCCCGACTCCCTCATCGTCGGCAGAGAACCATTGCACCCACGTCAAGGGCAACGGCGTGCTCATGACCCTCGGGCCGATCTCCGGGCGGCTCCGAGCGCGCTGACCGTTCCGAACCACATGTTCTTCGCTTGCCTGGGCGGCCAGTGGCTGCACCTATGTCCTCGAGCAGGCTCGGACGGTGACTGGCACGATCATCGGCACCAAGGGCCCGATCGCCATCTCATAGCCGCGTGCGCTAGCGAACGAGCCTGCGGATCCGGCGAGCGTCCGGGACGTACGGCACCTCGAAGTCCCCGGCGACGAGCGTTCCGTAGCCGAAGAGGCGGCCGAGAACGCCCTGCTCGAACTCGAGAGCCGGAGCGTGAGCGAGCGCGACCGAGGCCGATCGGCGCCGCGCGACCCCGTAGACCACAGTCAGCTTCTGGGTCGTCAGCAGGAGTCGCGTGCGGTCCCAGCGGAGCACGGCGCGGAACGCAAGCAGGGCCGCCACGATGAGCAGCACCGCGCCGGGGACGACCGCGATCCAGTACGTCTCCCCGACGACGAGCACCACAGCTCCGGCGCCGGCGAGTGCGAGCGGCCGGAGCAACGGTTGGACGAGGGCGACGCCGTGCGGGCGCGCATCGAGGCGCACCTCATCACCGACCTCCACCTCTCGCATGCGACGCCTCTTCGCCGCGGGTGCGTTAGGCCCTGCGCCAGCGGCCGAAGATCAGCCCGCCGAGCGTGAAGCCGAGGCCGAATGTCCCGACGGCGAACGCGCCGACCGCGAGCGTCTTCCGCCAGGCGGAAAGGCGCTCCCAGCGGCCGAGGACCTCTTGCTCCTCGGCCGAGAGCGGCTCGCCACGCCGCTTCTTGCGCTCTGCCGCACCGGCCCGGAGGCCGAGGTACATGTCGTCGAAGATCTCCGCAGGTTCGTCGACCATGCTCTCACTATAGTCTCCCGGCCCGATGCCGCCCCTGCGCCTGCTGCACGTCTCCGATCTCCATGCGGGCACGCGCGAGGAGCCCGAGGTGGAGGCCGACCTGCGGGCGCTCGTGCGCGACACCGATCCCGAGCTCGTGATCGCAACCGGCGACCTCACGCACCGGAACCGTGCTGCGGAACAGGAACGGGCTGCGGCGCTCCTGCGCTCGCTCGAGCGGCCGCTCGTGGTCGTCCCAGGAAACCACGACATCCCGCCCTGGTCGCCAGCGCGCTTCACCCGGACGTTCACAGCCTTTCAGCGCCGGTGGCCCGAGCTCCAGCCCGTCTATCGCTCGGAGCGGGTCGTCGTCTGCGGGCTCAACTCGGTGACGCCCTGGAAGCACCAGGGCGGGACGCTGACGCGCGGCCAGCTCGAGCACGCCGCCCGCGTCCTCGCCGACGCGCCGGCCGGCGCGCTCAAGGTCGTCGCGCTCCACCATCACCTGATCGGGGCTCCCTGGCGAAGCTACAAGCGGCCGGTCGCGCGCCGGGCCTCGGTCCTCGGCGCCCTCGTGGACGCGGGCGCCGAGCTGATCCTCTCCGGCCACGTCCACCAGAGCGCCGCCGGCGAGCGCCGCGAGTTCGAGGTGATGGCCGGCCCGGTTCACGGAACGACGGTCGTCACCGCCCCCGGCCTCGGCCAGCCGCGCCCGAGCAGACGAGGCGAGGCTCGCGGCCTCCACCTCGTCGAAGCGGAGGAGCAAGCGCTCCGTGTCCTCACGTTCGCCTGGGCCGACCATCGCTGGGCGCTGATCGCCGACCGCCGCTTCCCGCGCGGCGCCGAGCCGCTCAGCGCGATCGGCTGAGCGGCTCGGCAGCGTGCGCGTCCTTAGGGCTTCCTGACGTCGATCCAGACGAGCCGATGGTCCGAGCTCGGGAAGGGGAACACACCCGTCAGCCGGAACAGGGGGTCGCTCTGCACCGGCCAGAAGACGGCCGAGTCGACGATCCGCAGCGACTTGCGCGGGAGCACGTAGTCCGCCCGCAGGTTCCCGGGCGCCGTGTCAGCGAAGTCCGCCGTGTCGAACTTCGGGTCGCTCAGATGCGTCGTGTTGGCACCGCCCTGCAGCGCCGCGGCCTCGGACGCGCCCGCGCTCGCCGGCGTCATCTTCGTGTTGACGAGCGGATGGTCGAGCAGCTGCTGGATCGCGCCAGGGATGCTGTCGCCATCGAGCGGGTCGGAGTTCTGGTCCCCCGCGATAACGAAGCGCGAGCCGGGGGCGAGGCCTCCCCGCTTGCCCTCGTCGTCGTAGATGTAGAAGCTCGCGGGACCGGGAGTGATGTAGTCGGCCCAGAGCCCGATCTCGTCGAAGTTCCTCGTGCCGTTCCGGTCCTCGGGGCCGTCGAAGACCGGCGGAGTCGGGTGGCTGACGAGGAAGTGAACCGTCCTCCGGCCGATGCGAACCGGAATGTCCCAATGGCTCTTCGAGGAGAGTCGGAAGACCGCGAGCTCCTCGGGTGAGTACCAGTCCGCCGGCGCCGGGGTCGCTGGGTCGTCCGGGAGCAGCGCGCCCGGCATGTCCTTCCAGAGGAAGTGCTGGAAGGTTCGGATCTTCGAGAAGACGATCGGGTGCTGTGAGTAGACCGCCATCCCGAACTGACCGGGGAAGAACCCGAAGCCGAAGGCGTCGTCGGGCCCGCCGACGACCCCGTTGTTGTTGAAGTCGAACCCGGACGGGATCCCCGTGTTCGACGGCGCCGTGTACCGGTACGGGTAGACGATCGGCGCGGCTCCGTTCTGACTCACCGACAGGTAGTTGTCCTGGAAGAGCTGCAGCGCGACGTTGCCCGCGTCGAAGTCGAACTCGTTGATCAGAAGCACCTCGGGCCGCGTCCGCTGGATGATCTCCGCGACGGTGCGGGCCTGCGCGTTCGCCGGCGTCGAGAGGTCCGCCACCAGCTGCCCCTCGAAGTTCCGGTTGAGCGAGGCGTTGAAGGTGGCGAGGCGGATGCCCTGCTTCCCGCTGGCGAAGGCGGAGGGCACGAGCGTGAGCACGACGAGGACGGCGAGGCTCGCACACAGCCACGACAGTCGCCGCCTGGACTGGCGATTCGGCGTCATTCTTGTCACTCCCTCTCGATCTCGGTTGACCGAAGATGCTTCCCTAGTTCAACCTCGTGATCCGCCCCTCGATCGTGGGCGTGACCGTTGCCTGGTCCTTGATGTACTCGAGGAGCACGTCTGCCATGACCTCGCGGGTGACGCCGTGCTCGCCGACGAACATCGTGTAGCCGTCACCTCCCGAGTTGACGAAGTCGTTCGTCGCGAACGTGTAGGTCGTCGAGTCGGGAAGGATGGGCGTCCCGTCGTCGAGCGTCACCGAGACGACACGCGATCCGGCCGGCTGCGCGGCGTCGTAGGTGAACCTGAAGCCCGAGATCTGCGGGAAGCGCCCGTTCGCGCCCGGGATGACGGCCACCCCGTGCTCGAGCGCCTGCCACAGAAGCGCTCCCGTGACCTCACGCGTCACGACGATGTTTCCGAACGGCAGGACGGTGAACGCGTCGCCGATGACCAGGTCGAACGGCGGGCCGGGCGCGTACCCGGGTGAGTTTCGCCGCAAGGTCGTATCCATCGGCAAGTAGCTCGACGGAAGCGGAGCCCTGAGCCCACCGCCGTTCGTGAATGCGAGCTGCGTGCCGTACCGCCACCGCATCGAGTCGGTGACGATGTTGCCGATCGCAGCCTCGCCGAGGCGCTCGAGGACCCCGTCGCGCGGGAAGATGCCCGTCGCCACACCGATGACCCCGTCGAGCGCCGCGGCAAGCTGCGTCCGATACGGAGCGAGCATCGCCACGATCGCGGGATCGGGGGTCACAGCCGCCGACAGCGGGGTGACGAACTCGGCATCCCGGTTGAAGACCGTCCCGGTGTTCGGGTCGAAGGTGAGCTTCGTGCGCGTGTAGGTCGCTCCCTTGCTCCGGTTCTCCTGGACGAGCTGCCCGTTGATCACGTTCTCGTAGAGCATGTCGGTGTGGTCGCCGAAGATGACGTCGAAGCCTCTGACGGCCTCGGCGAAGTCGACGAGCGGGCCGTCCTGCATGCCGGTGGCGGGATCGGTGTGGGTCACGCCCATGTGGGTGATCACCACGATGACGTCGGCGCCAGCTCTCCTGGCTTGCGACCTGGCCCTGTTCGAGGCGCTCACCGGATCGGTCACCTCGATGGTCCCGAAGCTGCCGGGGAAGACGAGCGTGGGCGCTTCGGGATTCGTGAGGCCGACCACGGCGACCTTCACGCCGCCCACGTCGAACATTTCCCAGTCCTTGACGCCGGTGAGGTTGTCGTCACGGTTCCTCAGGTTGGCCGAGACGTACTGGAAGTCGGCGAGGTCGATCATCTGCTGGAGGTGGTCGACGCCGCGGTCGAAGTTGTGGTTGCCGAACGTGTCGACGTCGAAGCCCATCAGGTTCATGGCCTCGACCGCCGGCTGCTCCTCGAAGAAACTTGAGAGCGGCGGAGCCGCGCCGTACGCGTCGCCCGCTGTTAGCGTCAGCGTGTTCGGATTCATCTGGCGGTCGATCTGGAAGTACGTCGCAAGCTGCGCCGCTCCGCCGACGTTGCCGACGCCCGTGACGTTCAGCGGATCGAGCTGCGCGTGCCAGTCCGAGACGTTCAGAAACTGAAGCGGGACCGCGTCCTGCCAACCCTGCGCCTGGCCGCGGGTCATGAGCTGCCCGCGAACGGCGCCGGCCGGGTAGTCGCTTGTGTGGACATTGATGTAGAACCGCTCCGGGAACTTCGTCATGCTCGTGATGAGCGGCCCCGCGACACCCGTGGCGCAACCTTCCGAGAGCCCGTCCGCCCCAGGTGCTCCGAGCGTCACGACGATCGGCCCAGCGACGCCGACCCTGCCTTGATGGATGTGGGCTGCGGTTGCAGGTAGCGTGATGTTCGAGACCTCGATCGACCAGCAAACACTCCCCTGGCCTCGGTTGAACGTGATCTCGGCGTTTCCGGCGCCTTCGGGGTCTCCCGGACCCGGAACCTCGAAGTTTCCGCTCAGGTTCGCGACGCGAGGCGCGCCGTCCGCCAGAGCCGTCGGCACCGCGACCAAAAGCGCGGCCACCAGCGCGACGAGAGAAGCTCGACCAAACCGCAGTCGGCGTGTCATCTGACTCCTCTCCCCGGGGTAGGACCGCAGGGAAGTTACTCCGTTCGGGCGCCGATGACAACCGGCGGCAGGCGCTCAACCAAGCCGAAACACGGGCGCTACCACTCGGAAATCGCGCTAGGGTCGAGGGCCGAGGCACATGCGCACGACCGATGTAATCGGGAGAGATGTCGAGCTCGCACGGACGGAGGACTTCCTCGACACGTTTGCGGCCGGCTCGAGCGGGCTCGTGATCGAGGGGGAGGCGGGCGCCGGCAAGACGACGCTCTGGCTCGCCGCAGTGGAGGAGGCGCGCGAGCGAGGCTACCGCGTGCTGGAGACCCGGCCTGTGGAGGCGGAGGCGGGGCTGCCGTTCGCGGGTCTCGGCGACCTGGTAGGGAGCACGCTCGACGAGGTGCTCGCCGAGCTTCCGCAACCGCAGGCCGATGCGCTCCGGGTGGCCCTGCTGCTGGCGCCGCCGGCTGGTGCGCCTCTCGATGAGCGCGCCGTCGCAGTGGGCGTGCTCGGCGTCCTCCGTGAGCTCGCGGACACAGGGCCGGTGCTTGTCGCCGTCGACGACGTCCAGTGGCTCGATCTCCCGTCGGAGAAGGTCCTGTCGTTCGCCTGGCGGCGACTGCGCAAGGAGCCGGTCGGGCTCCTGCTCGCACATCGCCTCGGCACCGATGCGCCTGCCGGGCTCGTCGAAAACGAGCGCTTCTCCTCGCTCGTGGTCGGTCCTCTCGCGCTCGGCGCCGTGCATAGGCTGCTGCACTCGCGGCTGGGGCTCGTCCTGCCGCGGCCCGCACTGCGCCGCGTCCATGAGGTGAGCGGCGGCAACCCGTTCTTCGCCCTCGAGCTGGGCCGCGCGCTCCAAGCCCACGAGGCCGAGGTCTCGCCGGGCGAGCCGCTACCGGTTCCCGACCGCCTCCAGGAGCTCGTTCGCACCCGGCTCGAGGCGCTGCCGCCGGAGAGCCGCGAGGTCCTGGCCGCGGCCGCGGCGCTCTCCCAGCCGACGGTCGGGGTTCTCACCACCGCGGTCACCGACGGAGAGACGGCCCTCCGCCCCGCCTTTGATGCCAATGTCGTCGAGCTCGACGGCCGTCGCGTTCGCTTCACCCACCCGTTGCTCGCCTCGGCGGCGTACCAGAGCCTCGACCCGATCGACCGCCGCGAGCTCCACCGGCATCTGGCGGAGCTTGTCTCGGACGCAGACGAGCGCGCGCGCCACCTGGCGCTCTCGACGGACGCTCCGGACTCCGACGTCGCACACGCGCTCGAGCAGGCCGCGGAGCGCGCGCGCGCCCGGGGCGCGACCGCGGCGGCCGCCGAACTGTGCGAGGAGGCGCGCCGGCTGACGCCGGCCGACCAGGAAGAGGACGCGCACCGCCGGGCAGTCGCGGCAGCGCGCTACCGCTTCCTCGCGGGCGATACGGCTCGCGCCCGTGAACTGCTCGAGCAGGCGCTGACGACAGCGCGCACGGGTAGCGCCCGCGCAGCGGCGCTCGTGAGCCTCGCGCAAGTGGTCCGCTTCGAAGGAGACCAGCCGCTGAGCGCGGAACTCGCGCGACAGGCGCTGGCGCAGCCGGGAACCGACGACCTGGTGCGCGCGGCAGCAGCCAGGGACCTCGCCGCCTCGCTCCTCTTCATGCGCGAAGAGCTCGAGACCGCCCTCCGGCACGCCGCTCTCGCGAGCGATCTCGCCGCGCGATTGGGGGCTGTCGCCCTACAGGCGCAGTCGCTCGGCGAGAAGGGCTGCATCGAGACACTGCTCGGGGTCTCGTCCGCTCCCGCGACCTTCCGGGCCGCCGTCGAGTTGGGCGACCAGCCGGAACGGGTAGCGGATTCGCCGAGCCATGCTCGGGCGTTGTGCCTGTACTGGACGGACGAGTTCGAGGAAGCGGCCAAGAGCCTGCGTGAGAACTATGAGGACGCGGCGGGGCGCGGCGACGAGTCCTCGATTCCGATGATCCTCGCCAATCGTTCGCAGACAGAGTATGTGGTGGGCCATTGGCGGGAGGCGGAGCGGCTCGCGGCGGAGTCCCACGAGGTGGCGCTGCAAACGGCACAGCTGCCACAGCGAGCCTGGTCTCTGTCCATTCGAGCGCTCGTTCGGGCTTCCTCGGGACTCGAGTCCGAGGCACGCGCCGATGCAGACGAAGCCCTCACCCTGGCCGGGGAGCGCGGGATGGGCGCCGCCCGAATCAACGCTGTCTGGGCGGTCGGCCTGCTCGAGCTCTCCCTCGATCGACCGGAGGAGGCCGCCCGCGTGCTCGCTCCGCAGCGAGAGCGGCTGCTCGCGGCCGGAGTCGGTGAGCCGGGGACGATCCGCTTCGTCCCCGACGAGATCGAGGCGCTCATCGCGCTCGGACGGCTGGACGAGGCCGAGGAGCGTCTCGGGTGGCTCGAGGAGCGAGGCCGAGCGCTCGATCGCGCTTCGGCGCTCGCTGCCGGCTGGCGCTGTCGCGGGCTGCTCGCAGCAGCAACGAACGACGGCGAAGGCGCGCTCGAGGCGTTTGAGCGAGCTCTGACACAACACGCGCGCGTACCCATGCCGTTCGACCGCGCCCGCACGCTCCTGGCCCTCGGTGGGGCGCAGCGGCGTGCCAAGCGCAAGCGGGAGGCGCGCGCGACCCTGGACGAGGCAGTGCAGGTCTTCGAGGAGCTCGACGCGACACTCTGGGCGCAGAAAGCCCGAGCCGAGCTCGGCCGGATCGGCGGCAGAGCCGCATCCCACGACGAGCTGACGCCGACCGAACGCCGGGTCGCCGAGCTCGTCGCCGAGGGACGAACGAACAAAGAAGTGGCAGGGACGCTGTTCGTGAGCGCCCGCACGGTCGAGTTCCATCTCTCGCACGTGTACCGCAAGCTCGGCCTGCGCTCACGCGCCGAGCTGGCACGCCGGTTCCCAGGGTAGAAGCGAGCAAAGCCTGGGGGTTTGCCCGTTTCCGGCCGGCCGCGGCCTGCCTACGGTGGACGGCAGTGTCGTCTATGGGAGGTACACGATGAAGATCCGCATCGCAGCGGCCGTTGTTGCGTCCTCGTTCGCGGCCCTCTTGCTGCCCGGCCTCGCGGACTCGTCCGGGCGGCGAGCGATCACGATCGAGTTCGAGAAGGACTGCCCGGAGCTCACCTGCGAGCAGACCGCCTCGAGCCCGGTGGACGTCAGCACGGTGATCACGCCCGTGGGTCTCGAGGGCGAGGTCTTTCACTACACGGCGGTGGAGACACTCTCCTCCGCGCGCGGCTCGGTCACCGTGAGCCTGGTCGGCATCCTCAAGCTGAACAAGGAGCCGGACGTCACCCTCCTGGAGGGCTGGGTGCTCCGCGGCTCCTGGGACGGCGTCGCCCTTGCAGGCGCGAAGGTGCAGGCACGTGCAATCCGAGTCGGAGACACCACGGTGTTCGCCGGCTGGGTCAGGATCAAGCCTCCTCGGGCCGGTTGATGCCGAGGTACCTCGCCGAGCTGTACCTGCCGAAGGCGGGCCCGGGCGACCTGGAGAAGGCGACCGCCCGGGCCTGCACGGCCGCAGAGGAGATGTCCCGCGCCGGGAGCACCGTACGCTACCTGCGCTCCATCTTCGTGCCGGGGGACGAGACCTGGTTCCTCCTGTACGAGGCCCCATCGGCTGCTGCCGTCGTCGAGGCCGGCGCACGCGCGGGCATCTCGATCGAGCGCGTAGTGGATGCAGTCGTCACCGAAAGGAAAGAGCCGTGAGGCACGACAGCTTCACGGTTTCCCGATACGTACAGGAGGTACGAGCGATGAGAGCGTTACTCGCAACGCTTGCCACCCTCGCACTCGTCGCCGGAGGCGGCGGATGCGGAGGAAGCGAAGACACGCCGGCTGCCGACAGCGGTTCGGCTCCGGCGTCGAAGCCCGAGCAGGAGCCCACCGTCGACGAGATCGAGGTTGGACATCTGCCCAGCGCGGTCGCGGTCGCCGGAGGATCCGTCTGGGTCGCCAACACGCAGGACGACACCATCGTGCGAATCGATCCCGGTTCGCTCGAGCCCGTCGGCGAGCCCATCCCGGTCGAAGAGGAGCCGGTCAGCGTCGCCGCCGGCGAGGACGCGATCTGGGTTGCGACCATGGTCGGAGACTCGGTAGTTCGCATCGATCCCGAGTCGGGGGAAGTCATCGGAAAGCCGATCCGGGTCGGGGACCGCCCCCTGGCGGTCGCGGCCGGCGAGGGCTCGGTCTGGGTGTTTAACTCCCTCGCGGGAACCGTCAGCCGCATCGACCCGAAGACCGGCAAGGTCATCTCGGAGTCGCCCCCGCTCTTCGGCCGCGCCGGAACGCCCGACTACGCGGGTCTGGCCGTATCCGACGGCTCGGTCTGGGTCTCGAGCCCGAGCGAGGGCACGGTCGTGCGCCTCGACATCAAGTCGAACAAGGCGGACAAGCCCATCCGTGTCGGAGCCGGGCCATTTGGTCTCGCGACCGCCGAAGGCGCGGTCTGGGTCGCCAACTATGACGACGGCACGGTGTCGCGCATCAACGCAGAGACGAGCCGAGTGGAGAGCAGCATCTCCATCGACGGACAGCCCATCGCCGTGAGTATCGGAGCCGACGGCGCGGTCTGGGTTGCCAACGCCGCCGGCGTGCTCAACCAGATCGACCCCACCACGAACACCCTGAAGGGCGAGCCGATCAAGGTCGGGTCCAGGCCCCAGGGAGTTGCCGTCGGAGAGGGCGCGGTGTGGGTCGTGAACCAGGACGACAACACGCTCTCGCGCGTCGGGACCTAAGTAGATGGCGAGGTACCTCGCCGAGCTGTAGCTGTCGAAGACGAGCTCGGGCGGCCTTCGTGACATGGCCGCCCGAGCCCGGCTGGAGGAGGACGATGGCGACGAAGAAGCGTCCCAAGATGACCGCTGAGGAGCACGCTCGCAGGGCCGAGACGCAGCGCATGGTGCGCGAGCGGATCGCCTACCACGAGGAGAAGGCGAAGGAGCAGGAAGCGGCGCGCGAGGGGCGGCAGTAGGACGCTAGGCCGGCTCGACCGCGGCTTGAAGCTCCCGCCTGAGATCCTTGATCTCGTCTCGGAGCTTGGCGGCGTACTCGAAGCGGAGCTCCTCGGCCGCGGCGAACATCTCCTCCTCGAGCGTGACGACGAGCTTCTCCAGCTCCTCGTTCGACATCCCCTCGACCTGGCGCTGGCCGCGCCTGCGGCGGCCGGGGACGTGTGGGGCCGACTCGAGCGAGAGGAACTCGGCGATGTCGGAGACGCCCTTGACGATCGACTCCGGCGTGATCCCGTGCTCCTCGTTGTAGCGGAGCTGGACGGCGCGCCTGCGAGTGGTCTCGTCGATCGCGCCCTTGATCGCCTCGGTCATCTTGTCCGCATACATGACGACCTTGCCGTTGACGTTCCTCGCAGCGCGCCCGATCGTCTGGATTAGCGCCGTCTGGCCGCGGAGGAAGCCCTCCTTGTCGGCGTCGAGGATGGCGACGAGCGAGACCTCGGGCAGGTCGAGCCCCTCCCGGAGCAGGTTGACGCCGACGAGGACGTCGTACTCGCCCAGGCGCAGCTCGCGGATGATCTTGATGCGGTCGAGCGTGTCCACCTCGGAATGGAGGTAGCGCGTGCGGACGCCGGACTCGAGCAGGTAGTCGGTCAGGTCCTCCGCCATCTTCTTCGTCAGCGTCGTGACGAGGACGCGCTCGCCCGCCTCCTCCCGGCGCCGGATTTCGTTCAGGAGGTCGTCGATCTGGTTCTTCGTCGGGCGCAGCTCGACCTCGGGGTCGACCACCCCGGTCGGGCGGATGATCTGCTCGGCGACGTTCGTCGAGTTGCGAAGCTCGAACGGCCCGGGCGTCGCCGAGACGAAGAGGAGCTGCGGCGCCCGCTCGAGGAACTCGTCGAAGCGAAGCGGGCGGTTGTCGAGCGCGGACGGGAGCCGGAAGCCGTGCTCGACGAGGGTCTCCTTGCGCGAGCGGTCACCCTCGTACATCCCGCCGATCTGCGGCACGGTCTGGTGCGACTCGTCGACGAGGACGACGAAGTCGTCGCCGAAGAAGTCGAGGAGCGTGTGCGGAGGCGTCCCGGGCGCCCGCCCGTCCAGGATGCGCGAGTAGTTCTCGATCCCGTTGCAGTAGCCGAGCTCCTGGAGCATCTCCAGGTCGTACTCGGTGCGCTGCCGGATTCGGTGGGCCTCGAGCAGCTTCCCCTGGGACTCGAACGCCCGCACCTGCTCCTCGAGCTCGTGCTTGATCTCGCCGACGGACCGCTCGATCGTCTCCCGCGAGGTCACGTACTGGGTCGCCGGGAAGATGGCCAGGTGCTCGAGCCGGGCGTAGATCTCGCCCGAAAGCGGGTCGAAGTGGGTGATCTGCTCGACCTCGTCCCCGAAGAACGAGATGCGGTAGGCCGACTCCATGTGCGCCGGCTGCACCTCGACGACGTCGCCGCGCACGCGGAAGCGGCCGCGGCCGAGGAAGGCATCGTTTCGCGCGTACTGGATGTCCACGAGCTTTCGCAGCATCACGTCCCGGTCGATCTCCTGGCCGGTTCCGAGGGCGACGGTCTTTTCTCCGTACTCCTCGGGCGAGCCGATCCCGTAGATGCAGGAGACGGACGCGACGATGAGGACGTCCCTCCGGGCCAGGAGCGCCGCTGTCGCCGCATGCCGCAGGCGATCAATGTCGTCGTTGATCGACGCGTCCTTTTCGATGTAGAGGTCCGCCTGCGGGACGTACGCCTCCGGCTGGTAGTAGTCGTAGTAGGAGACGAAGTACTCGACTGCGCTTCCCGGCAGGAACTCGCGGAACTCGTTGCAGAGCTGCGCCGCGAGCGTCTTGTTGTGGGCGATCACGAGCGTCGGCTTCTGCACCTGCTCGGCGATCCACGCCATCGTCGCCGTCTTCCCGGTCCCTGTGGCCCCGAGCAGCGTCTGGTAGCGGTCGCCGCGGACGATCGACTCGGAGAGCGCGGCGATCGCCTCGGGCTGGTCGCCCGTCGGTCGGTAGGCCTCGGAGACCCGGAAGGTGGACACGAGCCCATCGTAGCTTCGTGTCCTCGATCGTCCCGCCCCGGAGGAGCTTGCCGTCCTGCAGCGAACCTAGCGTCTGTGCTGGTGGAGCCAAGACACGTTCGCAGCACCAACCCTGCCCGGCCGACCAAGACGCGAACTCGCTGGGCCGTGACTCTCGCGACGCGTCGCGCCCGCATCCTCCCCTCCTTCCTCCTCATCGGCGCCCAGCGCGCGGGGACGACGACCTTCTTCTCGGACCTCGGCCGGCACACGCACGTGGCTCGGCCCGCCGGCAAGGAGCTGCACTTCTTCACCATCGACCACTGGCGCGGCCTCGACTGGTACCGCTCGTTCTTCCCCACGGTCGCCACCCGGCGACTCTCCCGGCTCCGCGGCGAGGATGTCGTCGCGGGCGAGGCGACGCCCTACTACCTCTTCCACCCGGCCGTCCCCGGCCGCGTCGCCGAGTCGCTCCCGGACACGCGCCTGATCGTGCTCCTCCGGGACCCCGTCGACCGCGCGTACTCGCACTACCAGAAGATGCGCCGGATGGGCGCCGAGCAGCTGTCGTTCGAGGACGCGATCGCCGCCGAAGACGAGCGGCTCGCAGGCGAGGAGGAGCGGCTTCTCGCCAATCCGCGCTACCGCAGTAAGCCTCACCGTCGCCACGCGTACATTGCGCGTGGGCACTACGCCGACCAGCTCGAGCGCTGGCTCGCGCACTTCCCGCGCGAGCAGCTGCTCGTACTCCTGGCCGAGGACTACTTCGCGCGCCCGGCCGAGGCCCACGCCCGGGCTCTCGATTTCTTGGGCCTGCCGCAGCAGGACCTCGTGAGACCCCGTACGAACAACGGGCCGGCCTACGAGCCGCTTGACCCGAATCTCCGGGCGAGCCTCGTGCAGCTCTTCGCGAAGCCGAACGCACGCCTCTCCCTGCTGCTCGGCCGCGAGCTCTGGAAGCCCACCGAGGCGGCGCCGCAGCTTCGCATGTCGAGCGCCGGCTCGTTCGCCTAACCGAGCCCGAGCTCGTCCGCGTAGGCCCGCGCGTAGAGGTCACGTGCCTCGAGGACGTTCTCGACGAACTCGCGGGTCTCAGGAAACGGAATCTCCTCGCGGCCTTCGTCGATCCACTCGTCGACGTTGGCCTGGCCCGCGTTGTAGGCCGCGAGCGCCAGGCGCTCGTCGTCGTACTTGCGCAGGAGCCGCCGGAGGTAGAAGGAGCCGTAGCGGACGTTGATCTCGGGGTCGTAGAGGTCGTCGACGACGAAGCGGCTGCCGCCGGTGAGCTGCGCGATGCCCTCCGCCGTCTCCGGGAGCAGCTGCATGAGGCCGATCGCTCCGGACGAGGAGCGGGCGTCGGCGTCGAACTCGCTCTCGCGGTAGATGACCGCCGCGAGCAGCGCCGGGTCGAGGTCGTACTGCTCGGCGTGGCCACGGACGATGTGCTCGTACTCGAGCGGGTAGCGCAGGCGGACGTACCAGGACGGCTCGGCCTGCTCGACGTAGAGGAAAACGCCCACGAGGCCGGCGACGACCGCGAGCCCGGCGATCACGATCCTCATCCGGACAGGGTGGCCACGACGCCGGACACGAACTCGTCGAGGTCGGCGAGCGACCCGTCGTTGACGTAGACGAAGTCGGCCCGTTTCACCTTCTCCTCCTCGGGGACGAGGCGCTGCTCGCGCTCGCGGAGCGGACCGATCCGGCGCGAGACGCGGACCTCGGGCGAGGCGGTCACGACGACGACCTTGTCGAAGCGCGACTCCCCGCCCACCTCGTAGAGAAGCGGCACCTCCGTCACGCAGACGGCGGGTGGATCCAGGAGCGCCCCCAGCTCCTCCCGCCAGCCCAGGTAGCGGGCGACGACACGCGGGTGCAGGAGCTGCTCGAGCCAGAGGAGCGCGGGCCCGTCGGAGAAGACGAGCTTCCCGACCTTCGCCCTGTCGATCTCGCCGTTCTCGCCCAGCACGCCCTCCCCGAAGCGCTCGAGGACGGCCGCTTTTACCTCGGGGTCGCTCCGAAGCAGCTCGTGGACGATCTCGTCGCTCGAGATGACGGCCGCCCCGTGCTGGGCGAAGGCGCGCAGCATCGTGGACTTGCCGGCGCCGATCCCGCCCGTGATCGCGACCGCGACCGGGGGTCTAGCGGGGCTCGTCGTCAGGCTCGACGGAGGCGTCGCCTTCGGGCTCGGCCTCGTCTGCGATCGTCGGCGCGGCTTCGGGCTCGGGCTCGGCCTCGTCTTCGGAGAGATCCTCGTCGCTGATCGTCGGCACGGTCTCCGGGGCGTGAGGGTCGGGCTCGGCCGCAACGGTCTCCTCGGGCTCGAGCTCGACAGTCTCGGCGACTCGAGCGCGACGGTCTCCTCGGGCTCGAGCTCGACCGCCTCGGCGACGGCCGGCTCCTCGACGCCCTCGAGCTCGACAGCCTCGCCGGCCACGCCCTCCACGAAGACCTCCTCCGACAGCCCGAGGTCGGGGGCGTCCTCGCCGATCCCGGGCCGCGCGGACTCGCCCTCCTCGACGCGCTTGAGGGAGAGCGAGAGGCGTCGCCGCTCGGCGTCCATCTCGATGATCTTCGCGCGGAGCGTCTCGCCCTGCTGGACGACCTCACGCGGGTTCTCGACGTGATGCGTGGCAAGCTCCGAAATGTGCACGAGCCCCTCGACGCCGGGGATCACCTCGACGAACGCGCCGAAGGTCACCACCTTCGTCACGCGCCCCTCGACGACGTCCCCCTGCTGATACGTGTCGATGACCTGCTGCCACGGGTCGGACTGCGTCTGCTTGAGCCCGAGGGAGATCCGTTGGCGCTCGCGGTCGATGTCGAGCACCTTCACGCGCACCTCCTGCCCGATCTCGAGCAGCTCGGACGGGTGGTTCACGTGACTCCAGGAGAGCTCGGAGATGTGGATGAGGCCGTCGATGCCCTCGAGGTCGACGAACGCGCCGAAGTCGACGATGTTGGAGATCGTGCCCTCGACGACGTCGCCGGGCGAGAGCCGGTCGAGGATCGCCTGGCGCATCTCCCGCCGCTCCTCCTCCAGCACGGCGCGGCGCGAGAGGACGACGTTGTTGCGGCTGCGGTTGAGCTCGATCACCTTGCAGCGCAGCGTCTGGCTCATGAACTCGTCGAGGTCCTGAACGCGCCGGATGTCGACCAGCGACGCCGGCAGGAAGCCGCGGACACCGAGGTCGAGGATCAGCCCGCCCTTGACGACCTCGATGACCGTGCCCTCGACGGGCTCGCCGCTCTCGGCGGCGCCCTCGATGCGCTTCCAGGCCATCTCGAACCGCGCGCGCTTCTTGGAGAGGATCAGGCGCCCCTCGGCGTCCTCCTTCGTCATCACGAGCGCGTCGATCTCGTCCCCGAGGTTGACCTCGTCGGCCGGGTTGACCGAGCGGCGGATGGAGAGCTCGGAGACGGGGATGACGCCCTCCGACTTGTAGCCGATGTCGACGAGCACCTCGTCCTTGTCCACGCGCACGACCTTGCCGCGCACGACCTCCCCCTCGTTGATCACGGGGAAGGTGGAGTCGTAGTCGGGGATCAGCTCGCCGTCGGGACCGCGCGTCCAGACGTCGTCGTCTGTCTGCGGGATGTCTGCTTCGGTCGTCGTCTCGTTCGAAACCATGCGGGATCGCGCATTATAGCCAGCACTTCGTGAAAGGCCGCGACCTCCTCATTCTGGGTGCCGTGCTGCTGGTGGTCGGCTTCGCCCTGGCGGACTCGCTCCGCTCGGACGAGGCCCGCGTGGAGGCACGCGACACAACGACGGAGCCGGACGGGCAGGCGACCACCACGGCGCCCGAGGAGGACGAGGAGCTCGGCCGGACGCTGATGCCTCCAGTCACCGGCGCGCCCGGCTCGATCGTGCTCACGCAGACTGGCTCGTGCGCGGTCCGCGAGTTCGACCTGCCCACCGGTATCGAGCTTCCGAACGTGGTCGCGCGCTCGACGTGCGAGCTCTGGGCGGCCCCGATCACGGCGAAGGTGGCGGTGGGGATCGGCGAGCCGGTCGGGGACGCCGTTCCGTTCCGGTTCATCGACCTCGGCCGGCGCGGCCGTGACCTGGGCACCTCCGAGGCGGCGTTCGGATTCCTGATCTGGAGCGAGGACGGCCAGCGGGCAGCGTGGTGCAACGGGCGCCTCGAGGGCATCGACCTGGAGCTCGGCGGCACGCGTCGCCGCCTCGACGGGTGTCCGGCCGCCTACACGCCGGAGGGCGAGATCGTCTACGCGCGAGGTAACCGGCTGTACGTCGAGGACCGCCCCGGCCTGCAGGCCTCGGGGGGCATCACCGGGGTGCACTACGGTTCCGACCGCTCCGTCGCGGTCATGGTCGACGGGCAGCGCATCGAGCGCTACGTCGGCGAACGGCTGACAGACGCGCTCGATCTCCCTGAGCGCTTCGACGGCCGCTTGCCTGTGCTCTCGCCCGACAACTGCTCAGCGGCGTTCCGATCGGGCGATCGGGTACGCATTCTCGACGTCGGCTGCTCGGGGTTCGGCCCGCAGGGGACGCTCTTTCCCGGGCACGCGGTCTCATGGGCACCGGACGGTCGGTGGCTCGTCGTCGGCGGGCCCGCCGACCTCACGTTCTACGACCTCGCCGAGGGCCGGGAGCCGGTCGTGTGGCCGGTCGGAGCGGCGCAGATCGTCTGGCGCCGCACCTGAGCCGGATCACGACTTCGCTTCGTTCCAGTCGTCGCCGACGCCGATATCCACCGCCAGCGGCGGGTCGAGCGGGTAGGCGCCGCACATCTCCTCGCGGACGAGGTCGCGGACGGCCGACGTCTCCACCTCGGGCACCTCGAGCAGGAGCTCGTCGTGCACCTGGAGGACGAGCCGGGCGGCGCGGCCCTCGTCGCGCAGACGCTGGTGGATGGAGACCATCGCCGCCTTGATCATGTCCGCCGCCGTCCCCTGCATGACGAAGTTGACCGCCAGCCGCTCGCCGAACCCGCGCGTCTGACGATTCCGGGCCTTTAGCTCCGGCACCGGCCGCCGGCGGCCGAAGAGCGTCGTCACGTGCCCGTCGCGCTCGGCCTGCTCGATCGTCCGCTGGATGAAGTCCTGGACGTGCGGGAAGCGGGCGAGGTACGTGTCGATGTACGTCTGGGCGTCCTCGCGTGGGATGTCGAGGTTTTCGGAGAGCCCGAAGGCGGAGATGCCGTAGATGATCCCGAAGTTGACCATCTTGGCCACGTTCCGCTCGTCCTTGGTCAGCTCCGAGCGCTCCTTGCCCAGCACCTCGGCCGCGGTCGCGGCGTGGATGTCCTCCCCGGCGGCGAACGCCTCGCGGAGCTTCGGCTCGCCGGAGACGTGCGCAAGGATCCGCAGCTCGACCTGAGAGTAGTCGGCCGAGAGGAGCCGGAAGCCCGGCTCGGCAACGAAGGCGCTCCGAATCTCCCGTCCGAGCTCGGTGCGGATCGGGATCGCCTGCAGGTTCGGATTCGAGGTCGAGAGCCGTCCGGTGGAGGCGACCGCCTGGTTGAAGTGCGTGTGCAGGCGCCCGTCCTCGGCCGAGATCAGGCTCGGCAGCGGCTCCAGATAGGTGTTGAGGAGCTTTGAGTACTCACGCCACTCCTCGAGCACGCCGACGATCTCGTGCTCGTCGCGAATCGAGCGCAGCACCCGTGAGTCGGTGGAGTACCCGGTCTTCCCCTTGCGGCCCGCCGTGAGGCCGAGCACCTCGAAGAGGATGCGCGCCACCTGCTGGGTCGAGCCGAGCATGAACTCCTCGCCCGCGAGCTCGTGGGCGCGCGCCTCGAGCTCCTCCACCCGCTCGGCCAGGCGGGCGGTGATCTCGCCCATCCGATAGGTGTCGATGCGGACCCCGACGTCCTCCATGGCGGCCAGCACCGCGCTCAGCGGCAGCTCGACGTTGCGGTAGAGCGGGTCGAGCCCCCGCTCGGCGATCCGCGCGCGAAGCTGGGGGTCGAGCCGAAGGGTTGCCGCGGCCTGACGAACGAGGGCCGCGGTCTCGTCGTCCGTCGCGGGCACCGGCACGAGCTCGACACCGTACTCCGCGGCCAGGTCGTCGAGGAGGTACGACGAGCGGCCGGGGTCGATCAGATAGGCCATGAGAAGGGTGTCGTCGACCACCTCGAGCCGCGCCGCCTTCGCATCGTGGATCACGAGCGCGGCCCCTCGCAGCCGAAGGGCCGGCTCGGGGCCCCACGAGCCGACGATCACCTCCTCGCCCTCGCGCGCGAGCGCGCAACGCCCGCCCGCCAACGCCAGAGCGACCGGGCCGCCGACCGGCTCCGCGTCTCCCTCCCGCCAAGGGACGCTCACGCCGGACACCTCGACGGGCGCCGCCGGCAGCGCCTCGTCCAGGTCGTCGACGCGGCCGAGCAGGTTTCTGAACTCGAAGCGGCGGAAGAGCTCCTTCAGCTGCGAGCGGTCGGGCGGGGCGAGGACGAGGGCTGCCGGATCGACGTCGAGCGGGAGGTCACGGCGCATCGTCGCGAGCTCTTTCGAGGCGCGAGCCTGCTCGGCGTGCTCGCCGAGGGCCTTCGCCCGCCCCGGAGAGAGCTCGTCGGCGTGCTCCAGCACGCTCTCGAGGGAGCCGAACTGCGAGATCAGCTGCCCCGCGGTCTTGTCGCCGATCCCGGGGACGCCCGGGATGTTGTCGGAGGTGTCCCCCTTGAGCCCGATGAAGTCCGGCACCTGCTCCGGGGTGACGCCGTACCGGGCGAAGACGCGCTCGGGCGTGTAGACGTGCACGTCGGCCACGCCGCGCGGCGTCATCATCAGGCAGACGTTCTCGCTGCAGAGCTGGAACGCGTCGCGGTCGGTGGAGACGACGCAGGTCTTCACTCCGGCCTCGTCGGCGCGCGTGGCGAGCGTGGCGATGACGTCGTCCGCCTCCCAGCCCTCGAACTCCAGGTTGCGATAGCCGAATGCCTCGACTATCGGCCGAAGGTGCGGGAACTGCTCCCGCAGGAGATCTGGCATCGGCCGCCGCTCGATCTTGTACTCGGGAGAGAGCTCCTTGCGGTGCGTCGGGCTCGTGTCCCAGGCGACCGCGACCCCCTTCGGACGGTAGTCGGAGAGCAGCTTGAAGAGCATGTTCGTGAAGCCCAGGAGCGCGTTGGTCGGAAACCCCTCCGTGGTGGCCAGCTCTTCGGGAAGCGCGAAGTAGGCGCGGTAGGCGAGGTTGTTCCCATCGACGAGGAAGAGCTCGGCCTCGCGCGCGGGCGCGTCGTCGACCTGGAGCTCGGCCCCGGTCAGCGTCTTCGGCATTCCCCGAGTCTATTCGGGGGCGGCAGCGCCGCTAGTCCAGGCCCAGGTAGGCCTTCTGGACCTGCTCGTTCTTGGCGAGCGCCCCCGCCTCGTCCGTGAGGGCGATGTGGCCCGTCTCCATCACGTAGCCGCGGTTTGCCACGTCGAGCGCCATGAGCGCGTTCTGCTCGACGAGCAAGATCGGCGTCCCCTGCTTGTTGATCTCCACGACGATCTCGAAGATCCGCTCGACGAAGATCGGCGCCAGGCCCATGGAGGGCTCATCGAGCATGAGCAGCTTCGGGTGGGCCATCAGCGCCCGGCCCATGGCGACCATCTGCTGCTCGCCGCCGGACAGGGTCCCTGCCTTCTGCGACTTCCGCTCGGAGAGCCTCGGGAAGAGCGTGTAGACGCGCTCGAGGTCGTCCTTGAAGGTGGACCGGTCCTTCATCTGGAACGTGCCCATCTCGAGGTTCTCGAGCACGCTCATCCGCGGGAACAGCTTCCGGCCCTCGGGCGACTGGGAGACGCCCATGGCCACGATGGTGTGCGGCGCGGCGTTCGTGATGTCCTTCCCCTGGAAGCGGATCGATCCCTGCCGTGGGTGATTGAGGCCGTTGATCGAGCGGAGCGTCGTCGACTTGCCGGCGCCGTTCGCCCCGATCAGGGTCACGATCTCGCCCTCCCGGACCTCGATCGTGATCCCCTTCAGCGCGTGGATCGCGCCGTAGTACGTGTGCATGTCCTCGACCTCGAGGATGGTCCCGTTGCCCCGGCCCCCTGGGGACTCCTGCGCCTGAGCGGGCTCCGGCGCACGCTGCGCGGGTGCCTGCCCGGGCACCGTGGTGGGCTCCTGGGGCGATTCGCTCACGATGCCGCTCCTGTCGTTGCCGCCTTGCCGAGGTACGCCTCGATCACCCGCTCGTCGTTCTGGACGCTGGCCGGGGGGCCCTCGGCGATCTTCTCACCGTAGTCGAGCACCGTCACCCGGTCCGAGATGCCCATGACCACCTTCATGTCGTGCTCGATCAGGAGAACGGTCAGCCCCTGCTCGTCGCGGAGCTTCGAGACGAAGTCCGTGAATGCAGCGGTCTCCTGCGGGTTCATGCCGGCGGTCGGCTCGTCCAGCAGGAGGAGCTTCGGTTCCGGTGGCGAGCGCCCGCGCCACCTCGAGGCGGCGCTGGTCGCCGTAGGGAAGGTTGCGCGCGAGCGAGTTCGTCTCGGCCCTTGAGCCCGCAGAACGCGAGCAGCTCTCGACCTGCTCTCGATCGACTTCGTCCTCCTCCCGCCGGACGCGCGGGAGCCCGAAGATCGAGCCGAGGATGCCGCCCTTGAGGCGGTGGTGCATGCCGACCTGGCACGTTCTCGAGCGCGGTCATGTACTCGAAGAGGCGGATGTTCTGGAACGTCCGCCCGACGCCGAGCTTCGTGATCCGGTGGGGAGGCTTGTCCGTGATGTCGTGGCCGTCGAACTCGATCACGCCCGCCGTCGGCTTGTAGACGCCCGTGAGCATGTTGAAGAACGTCGTCTTGCCCGCGCCGTTCGGGCCGATCAGGCCGACGATCGCCTTGCGCGGGATGACGAAGTCGACGTCGTTGACGGCGACGAGGCCGCCGAACTCCTTGCGCACCTGCTGCGCGACGAGCAGATTGTCCGCCATCACTCGTGCCGCTCCCCGTAGAGCGTGTCGGTGGGGAGGCCGCCCTCCTCGAGCTCGCGCTTGCGACGTGATTCCGGTATCAGCCCGACGGGGCGGAAGAGCATCATCAAAACGATGATGACGCCGTAGATCCCGAACTGGACCTCGGTCACGTCGAAGCGGAGCGGCGTCTCGTCGTTGAGCCAGCCGCCGATGTTCGCCAGGCCCTCCTGGTTCAGCCACGTGAGGATGGCCCCGGCGAGGACGACGCCCCAGACGCTGCCCATCCCGCCGAGGATGACCATGCAGAGCAGGAAGACCGAGATGTTGAAGTAGAACTCACTCGGGAACGCGCCGCCCTTGAAGCTCCCGTAGAAGGCGCCCGCGATCCCGCCGAAGAAGGCGCCGATCGCGTAGACCACGTCTTCGTGCGCATGAGCGGGACGCCCATCGCGGCGGCCGCGGTCTCGTCCTCGCGGATGGCGATCCACGCGCGGCCCAGACGCGAGTCGCGCAGGCGCATCGAGCAGAAGATCGTGACAGGAGCAGCGCGAGCGCGCCGCAGTAGAAGAGGTTGATCTTGTCGAACGACTGCTGGAAGTTCACGGGCAGCCCGAGCGACTCGTTGAGCGCTCGTTCCGAAGCCCGGCGTGTCGATCGGGTTGATCCCGAAGGTGCCTGCGGTCAGGTTGAAGCCCCCGAGGTCGTCGGCGTTGCGGACGAACTGGGGGATGATCTCGCCGAACCCGAGCGTCACGATCGCGAGGTAATCGCCGCGGAGGCGCAGCGTCGGGAGCCCGATGAGGATGCCGGCAAGCGCGGTCATGCTGCCCGCGAGCAGGAGGACGACCCAGAAGTTGACGTGGATGCCGCGGAGGTCGGTGGAGATCCCGGTCGAGCCAAGATGGACCTTCACCTGCTGGAAGTGGCCCGAGGCGAGCCAGCCGCCCGTGTACGCCCCGACTGCGTAGAACGCCACGTACCCGAGGTCGAGCAGGCCGCAGTAGCCGACGACGATGTTGAGGCCGACGGCCATCATGATGAAGACGATCATGATCACCGCCGTGCTGACGCTCGGGAAGTTCTGGATGACAGGGACGGCGGTCGGCAGGCTGTCGTAGTAGACGGGGTAGAGGGCGGCGCCCGCGAGTAGGATCAGGGCGGGAATGAGGCCCTGCGCGCGCTTGGGCAGGCGCCCCCACGTGTCGCGCCAGACGCCGCGGACGGATCGCCGAAGCCGGGCGACGCTGCGCTCTCCGTCGCCATCAGGCGCCCTCCGGCGTCCGCTCGCCGAGCAGGCCCTCGGGGCGAAAGACCAGGATCGCGATCAGGATCCCGAACACCATCGAACGGTTCCAGTCACCGCCGAGCGTCCAGCGCTCGAGCCCCTCGTTCCAGGCCTGGATGCACCCGATGAGGATGCCGCCGAGCGTCGCGCCCGCCAGGTTGCCGATGCCGCCGAGCACGGCCGCCGTGAACGCGATCAGCCCCAGCTCGAAGCCTGTGTCGTAGCGCATGTTGAAGTTGAGCAGGAACATCACTCCGGCCGCGCCGGCCAGCGCGCCGGCGAGGAGGAACGTGAACGAGATCGTACGGTTGACGTTGATCCCCATCATCGCGGCCGCGTCCTGGTCCTGCGCCACGGCGCGCATTCCCTTCCCCTGCTTCGTCGAGCGGACGAGCCACGTGAGCAGGAGCAGGAGCGGGATCGTGATGAGGATGATGACCACCTTGTTCCAGGCGAGCGAGATGTCGCCGATCGTGAAGGCCGACGACGTCGGGATCAGGCCGTCGGGAGCCCTGTAGTAGCCGACCCCGTAGAAGGAGAGCGAGATGTTCTGGACGATGAACGACATCCCCACCGCGCTGATCAGCATCGTCAGCCGCGGCTGGTCCGAAGCCGCCGGTAGGCGACGAACTCGATCGAGACGTTGAGGCTCGCGGCAAAGAGCGCCGTGAGGACCAGCGTCGCCACGAGGCCGACGATGACGCCGAACACGGCCTCGTTCCCGCTCAGGTTGAGGAGGTCGACCATGATCGTGCTCGACACGAGACCCGAGAGCGCGAACACGTCGCCGTGGGCGAAGTTGATCAGCTGGAGGATGCCGTAGACG
>CAWISL010000007.1:0-365559 GCA_963838795.1 uncultured Actinomycetes bacterium | reverse complement strand
CTGGCCGCCGCCTCCCCCACATGGCCGGCGCTTCGGGGGCGTCCACGCCGTTCGCGACGTGGACCTCGACGTCCAGCCCGGCGAGCGCCGGGCCCTGCTCGGCCCGAACGGCGCCGGCAAGACGACGCTCTTCAACGTCATCTCCGGTGAGTTTCCGCCGACGGGAGGAACGCGTCGAGCTCTTCGGACGCGACGTCACGATGATGCCCGCTCGCAAGCGGGCGAGGCTCGGGCTCACCCGAACCTTCCAGACCTCGCGACTCTTCCTCGGCCTGACGGTCGAGGACAACCTCTACCTGGCCGCGCTAGGCCCACGGGGCGGGCATCTCCGCCCCGTGCGCCTGCCCGGCCGCGACGGCGCCGTTCGCGAGCGTGCCCGCGAGCTCGCCGAGCGGATCGGGCTCAAGGATCAGCTCGGGACGGTGGTGGGATCGCTCTCGCACGGCGAGCAACGCCAGCTCGAGGTGGGCGTCGCGCGCGCGTGCGACCCGAAGATCATGATGCTGGACGAACCGGCGTCAGGCCTCTCGCGCGGCGAGCGGATCCTGCTGACGGACCTCCTGCTCTCGCTCGACCGAGACGTCACGCTCATCCTCATCGAGCACGACATGGACGTTGCGCTCACGGTGGCGGAGCAGGTGACGATGATGCACGACGGGCGCGTGATCGTCGAGGGCACGCCGGCCGAGATCCGCGCCAACGAGCTGGTGCACGACCTCTACCTCGGGAGGCATCACTACGCGAGATGAGTGATCCCGTCCTCACCCTGGAGAAGGTCAATGCCTACTACGGGCGCGGGCAGGTCCTGCAGGACGTCAGCTTCGAGATGGGCCGCGAGCCGGTCGCCGTGATCGGCCGCAACGGCATGGGGAAGTCCACGCTCTGCCTCGCCATCATGGGTCTGATGGCGCACGCGGACGGCTCCGTCCGCTTCGAGGGGCAGGAGCTCATGGGCCGCGCCCCCTACAAGATCTCCGGCGCCGGCATCGGCTACGTGCCGCAGGGCCGGCGCCTCTTCCCCTCGCTCTCGACGGAGGAGCACATCGACATGCTCGGCGCCGGCAACGGCGGCCGCTGGACGAAGGAGGCGATCTGGAAGCTGTTCCCGCGGCTCGCAGAGCGCCGCAAGATCAGCGGCGCCCAGCTCTCCGGAGGGGAGCAGCAGATGCTGGCGATCGCCCGCGCGCTCTACGGCAATCCCAAGCTTCTGATCATGGACGAGCCCTCCGAAGGTCTCGCGCCCGCGATCGTGGAGAGTCTCGTCGAGACGTGCCTGAACCTCGTCGAGGAGGGGGTCGGGCTCCTGCTGGTCGAGCAGAACCTCGGTGTCGCCACGTCGCTTGCCGAGCGGCAGCTCATCATGGTCGCCGGCGAGATCGCGACCGAGACGACCGCCGCCGCGCTTCTCGCCGACCCCGACGCTCAGCAGCGCTACCTCGGCGTCACCCGCGTGGAAGGAGCGGTCGACTAGACATCGTGGCCAACGTCGTCTTGCTCGGCACGCTCGACACGAAGGGGGACGAGTATGCGTTCCTGCGTTCGCTGCTGGGCGGGCACGGGGTCGAGACGATCCTGGTCGACACCGGCGTTCTCGGCGAGCCACGCACTCCCGCCGACGTGACCCGCGAGGACGTGGCGCGGGCGGCGGGCGCCGATGTCGGCGCGCTCGCCGACGCCGCCGACCGCGGCGTCGCGGTGGAGACGATGGCGCGCGGCGCCGCCGAGATCGTGACGCGGCTCCACGCCGAGGGCCGCCTCGACGGCGTCCTGGCGCTCGGGGGTTCGGGCGGAACGGCCGTGGCCGCCGAGGCCATGCGTGCCCTGCCCGTCGGGGTGCCGAAGCTGATCGTCTCGACGATGGCCTCGGGCGACACGCGCCCCTACGTGGGCGCGACCGACGTCACGATGACGTACTCCGTCGTCGACATCGCCGGGATCAACGCCGTCTCGTCCCGCATCCTGGCCAACGCCGCGGCCGCGATGGCGGGCATGGTCAAATCGGAGCCGCCACCGGTCGAGGGCGGGAAGCCGCTCGTCGGGGCGTCGATGTTCGGCGTCACGACGCCGTGTGTGACCGCGGCCCGCGAGCGCCTCGAGGAGCTCGGCTACGAGGTGCTCGTCTTCCATGCGACCGGCACGGGCGGGCAGTCGATGGAGGCGCTCATGCGGAGTGGCTTCATCACCGCCTCGCTGGACGTCACGACGACGGAGCTGGCCGATGACCTCGTCGGAGGCGTCCTCTCGGCCGGCCCGGACCGGCTCGAGGCCGCCGGCGAGCTCGGGATCCCGCAAGTGGTCTCTCTCGGCGCGCTCGACATGGTCAACTTCGGCCCGGTCGAGACGGTGCCGGCCGAGTTCCGCGATCGCCTCCTCTACAAGCACAACCCGACGGTCACGCTCATGCGCACGACGGCGGAGGAGTCCGCCGAGCTCGGGCGCCGCATCGGCCGCAAGCTCTCGGCGGCGACCGGGCCCGTGACGCTCTTCATCCCGCTTCGCGGGGTGTCCCTCATCGACGTGGACGGGCAGGTCTTCCACGATCCCGAGGCCGACCGGGCCCTCTTCGACGGCCTTCGCGAGACGCTCGATTCCGGCGTGGACGTGCGCGAGCTCGACACCGACATCAACGATCCCGCGTTCGCGCAGGCCATGGTGGACACTCTCCACGAGCACTACCGGGCGTGGACGGCCGGGGGAGTGCGGGCATGACGCGCGAGCAGGCCCTGGAGCGCCTTCGTGCGCAGGTCCGGGAGGGCCGGCCGATCGTCGGCGCCGGCGCCGGCACGGGGCTCTCGGCGAAGTGCGCGGAGGCCGGCGGCGCGGATCTCATCATCATCTACAACTCCGGGCGCTATCGCATGGCGGGCAGGGGATCCCTCGCGGGGCTCCTTCCCTACGGCGATGCGAACGCGATCGTGATGGAGATGGCCGGCGAGGTGCTCCCGGTCGTGGAGTCGACCCCCGTCCTCGCCGGAGTCTGCGGCACGGACCCGTTCCGTCTCATGCCGGTCTTCCTCCGCCAGGTGCAGGAGGCCGGCTTCACGGGAGTCCAGAACTTTCCCACCGTCGGCCTCATCGACGGCACCTTCCGTCAGAACCTCGAGGAGACGGGCATGAGCTACGCGCGCGAGGTGGACGCCATCCGCGCCGCCCGCGAGCTCGACCTGCTCACGTGCCCCTACGTCTTCACGCCGGACGATGCGCGGGCAATGGCGGAGGCGGGAGCGGACGTGCTGGTTCCGCACATGGGGCTGACGACCGGCGGGACGATCGGGGCCGAGACCGCCAGGACGCTCGACGAGTCGGTCGAGCTCATCCAGGCAATGCACGATGCGGCCGTGGCGGTCTCGCCGGACGTCCTCGTCCTCTGTCACGGCGGCCCGATCGCCGAGCCCGAGGATGCCGCCTACGTGCTCGAGCGCACGCGGGGCGTCGTCGGCTTCTTCGGCGCCTCGAGCATGGAGCGGCTCCCGACCGAGGTGGCGTTGACAGAGACCGTGAAGCGCTTCAAGGCGATTCCGGCCCGGCCGAGGGAAGGAGAGCGCATATGAACGGGAGATTCGTCCACGAGGCCGACATCGACCGCGAGCAGCTCGACTGGGGAGGGCTCGGGTGGATCAGCCGGCCGCCCTCCACCGGAGCGCAGCAGCTCACGGTGATCGACGTGTCGCTCGAGCCCGGCCACGGCCACGACTTCCACACGCACCCCGAGCAGGAGGAGGTCATCGTCGTCCAGGCGGGTGCGATCGAGCAATGGCTCGAAGCCGAGCAGACGGTCCTCGGGCCCGGCGAGGCCGTGTTCATCGGCAGAGGGACCGTCCATGCCTCGTTCAACACGGGGCAGGAGACCGCACGCCTGACGGTCGCCCTCGGCCCGTGCGTCGGAGAGGGCGGCTACGAGCTCGTGGACGTCTCCGGCGAGGAGCCCTGGAGGTCGTTGCGTTCGGCGTGAGCGTCGAGACCCACAAGACCGAGACCCTGGCGCGGGATCTCCGTGACCTCGTCGGCGCCGACGCCGTCGTCGCCGATGCGGACCTCCTGGAGCGCTACTCCGCGGACACCTACTGGAAGGCGCTCGCGGCGCGGGCGCACGGGGCTCCGCTCGGCCTCCCCGACGCCGCCGTCCTGCCCGCCGACGAGGCGGGCGTGACGTCCGTGCTGCGCTTCGCAAACGAGCGCGGTCTTCCCGTCGTCCCGCGCGGCGGCGGCTCGGGAAGCCAGGGCGGAGCAGTCCCGGTCGGCGGCGGCATCCTCCTCGACCTCACGCGCCTCGACCGGATCGTCGAGGTGGACGAGGAATCACTGACGGTCACGGCCGAGGCGGGCGTCAACGGCGAGGTGCTCGAGCGCGCCCTGAACGAGCGGGGGCTCATGCTCCCGCACTACCCGGCCTCGGTCGACCTGGCGACCGTCGGCGGCTACGTCGCCGCGCGGGGCTCGGGAGTGCTCTCGACGCGCTACGGCAAGATCGAGGACCTCGTCCTCTCGCTTCGCGTCGCCCTCGCCGACGGAAGCGTGATCGAGACCGTTGCCGTCCCGAGGCACGCAGTGGGGCCCGAGCTGACGCAGCTGTTCGTCGGCTCCGAGGGCACGCTCGGCGTCGTCACCCGCGCCACCTTGCAGCTCGCCCCTCTCCCGGCGGCGCGTCGCTTCGAAGCGGTGTCGTTCGGGTCGGTGCCCGAGGGGATCGCAGCCGTGCGCTCGGTCATCGCCCGCGGCCTGCGCCCGTCGGTCGTGCGCATGTACGACGAGGTGGCGACGCGGACGTCGCTCGGCCCGGTCGTCGATCGGGAGCTCGAGGGCGTCTGCACGGTCTTCTGCTGCGAAGGGGAGCCGGCCGTCGTCGACGCGGAGGCGGAGACCGCTCCTCGCGGTGGCGCGCGAGCACGACGGGGTCGTCCTGGACGGCGGGCTCGGCGAGACCTGGTGGCGCCGCCGCTACGAGTTCTACAAGCCGCCGCACCATCCCGAGCTTCCCTCGATCTGGGGGACGATCGAAGCCGTCGCCCCCTATGCCCGCATCTACGACGTCTACCGGGCGGTGAAGGCGGCGATCGAGGCGCCCTACGCCGAGCACGGCCTCACGCTCAAGGTCCACTTCAGCCACTGGTACCCGTGGGGGACGATGATGTACGGCCGCTTCATCGTCCCGGACGGGGGGCCGGACGCGATCGACCTGCACGACCGCATCTGGGAGGACGCGGTGGAGGCGATGCTGGGCGCCGGCGGCGTCATGAACGACCACCACGGCGTCGGGCTGAAGCTCGCGCCGTACATGCGCGCCCAGCACGGGCCGGCGCTCGACGTCCTGCGGCGAATCAAGGAGGTGCTCGACCCGAATCGGATCATGAATCCCGGCAAGCTCGATCTGTAAGGCAGTCGGCAACGCGAGGAGGACCGATGGGACTGAAGGTGGCGATGCACAACTGGATGCGGCCCGAGCCGATCGAGACGACGATCCGGCGACTGGCCGCCTGCGGCTACGACGGCATCGAGATCTCGGGAGAGCCCGCGCTCTACGACGCGAAGCAGGTGCGCTCCCTGCTCGAGGAGAACGGGCTCGAGTGCTGGGGGTCGGTGACGCTCATGGTCGGCGGCCGAGACCTCCTGCACGAGGACAAGTACGTCCGCGTCGGCAGCGTCCAGTACGTGAAGGACACGCTCGACCTGATCAAGGCGCTCGGCGGCTCGATCCTGACGGTCGTCCCGTCGACCGTCGGCAAGGTCACGCCGATGTCCACGCCCGAGGAGGAGTGGAAGTGGGCCGTCGAGAGCCTGAAGGAGTGCCAGGCCCACGCCGAGAAGTGCGGAGTCCGGCTCGCGCTCGAGCCGCTCAACCGCTTCGAGACGTACTTCCTCAACCGGTGCGACCAGGCGCTCGCGCTGGCAGAGGACGTGGGCGGCGACTGCGGCGTCTGCCTCGACATCTTCCACATGAACATCGAGGAGGCCGACTGGCCGGCCGCCATCAGGGCCGCCGGTGATCAGCTCGTCGACTTCCACGTCGCCGACAACAACCGCATGCCGCCCGGGCAGGGCGCAATCGACTGGGAGCTGATCGTGCGCACGCTGGCCGAGATCGGCTACGACGGCTATCTCACCGTCGAGTTCGTCGCCACCGTCGATCGCAGCCGCATCTCCGAGCGCACGGAGATCGGCGATGCGTCCGAGGCGGACGCGAGCGTCGGGCTCGAGCAGTTCCTGCGCGATCACGGCACGGGCGCCGTGCCGGAGGAGCTGTACGACACCTACGTGCAGGAGTCGATCGACTGCCTGCGTCAGGCCCAGAGCGCTGCGGCTCCTGCCTAGAGGAGATCCGATGGAGCTCCCCTCCTACAACATGGCCGATCTCGCCCCGCCGGACATCAAGGCGTACCTGGGCGAGAAGGACATCGTGATGATCCCCATCGCGAGCCTGGAGCAGCACGGGCCGCACCTGCCGCTCGCGACGGACACGATCCAGGCCGACGAGATCACCCGCCGGGCGGCCGAGCGGGCGCAGGTCCTCTACACGCCGTGCGTCTGGTTCGGCTACTCGCCGCAGCACATGTACGGGCCGGGCGAGGGAACGGGAACGATCACGATCCGCTCGCAGATCCTGCTCGACGTCTACCACGACGTCGCGCGCTCGCTCATCCACCACGGGTTCAACCGGCTCGTGTTCGTGAACAACCACGGTTCGAACACGAAGATCATCGACCCGCTGCTGCGGCGGATCCGCTACGAGACCGGCGCGTTCGTCACGTTCTCCAAGCTCTACGCCGAGCGCTACCTCGGGCTGATCGAGCCCGTGATGGAGAACCCGCCGGAGGAGACGCCCGGTTGGCACTCCAGCGAGCTCGAGACGGCGCAGGTGATGGCACACGACGAGCGGCTCGTCCGGATGGACCGTGCCGTGAACCAGAAGGTCAGCCGTCCGGACTGGTTCCCGGAGGGCTTCGTCAAGCTGGACGGCGCGCCGGAGGTCGAGTTCCAGGGGTATCAGTACTTCCTCTTCCCCACGGACCACGGCGACTTCACGCCGAGCGGCGTGATCGGCAATCCGTTTCGTGCCACGGCCGAGAAGGGCGAGCGCACCTACGAGCTCTACGCCGGGCACCTCGCCCAGGCGCTCGAGGAGTTCCAGAAGGTGCCGGTCGAGGTGCACACACGGGAGTGGCTCGAGCGAGCGTGAGCGACCGGTGACGAGCGAGCCGCAGATCGCGCTGATCGGGACCCTCGACACGAAGGGCGAGGAGATCGCGTACGTGCGCGAGCGCCTCGCCGGCCTCGGCGTTCGGCCGGTCGTGATCGACTCGGGGATCCTGGGCGAGCCGGGGACGAGGGCCGACATCACGCGCGAGGAGGTGGCCCGCGAGGCGGGCTACGAGCTGGAGCAGGTCCAGTCGGCGGGGAGCCGGGGCGCCGCGGTCGAGCTCATGGAGCAAGGCGTCCGTGCCGTCTGCCTCCGCCTATGGCTCGAGGGCCGGCTGCACGGCGTGCTCTGTCTGGGTGGGGCGGAAGGAGCGCTCCTCGGAGCAGCCGGGATGCGCGCCCTCCCGGTCGGCGTCCCGAAGGTGATCGTCACGCCCAGCGCCTCGGGGCGCCGAGCGTTCGGGCCCTTCGTGGGCGAGAGCGATGTCCTCGTCATGCACTCGGTCGTCGACATCCTCGGGCTCAACCCGATCGCGCGGGCGGTCTTCGACAACGCGGCGGCCGCCGTCGCGGGCATGGCTCGAGACGCCGGACGCCCGCTGCAGGACCTGGGCGGCCGCAGCGTGGGCATCACGATGCTCGGCCACACTACTCCTGCGGTGATGCGCATCCGCGCGGCGCTCGAGCGAGCAGGCCACGAGCCGGTCGTCTTCCACGCGAACGGCGTGGGCGGGCCGGCGATGGAGAAGCTGGTGGAGGCGGGTGCGCTCGCGGGAGTGATCGACTACACGCTCTCCGAGCTCGCGAACTCGCTTCTCGACGGGCTCCATGCGACGGGGCCCGAGCGCCTTCGGGTCGCGGGGGCGCATGGTCTGCCGCAGGTGGTCGTCCCCGGCTGCGTCGACTTCTTCAACCAGGGGGCGCCCGAGACCGTGCCCGCCGAGTACCGCGCCCGCAAGAGCTACTACCACAATCCGGTCGCGACGCTCGTCCGGCTCGAGCCGGCGGAGATGGGCGAGCTCGGACGCGTCGTCGCCGAACGGCTAAACGACGCGCGGGGGGCCGTTCACGTCGTTGCTCCGACCCTCGGCTTCTCGCTGGCGGACGTCGAAGGCGGCGACCTCTGGTTTCCGGAGGCCGATGCGGCGTTCCTGGACGCGCTCGGCGCCGCGCTTCGGCCGGAGATCCAGCTCGAGCTCGTCGACACCCACGTGAACGACCCGGAGCTCGCGGACCTCGTCGCCGAGCGTTACCTCGTCATGGCCTCCGCGCCGTCTGCGACCTGAGGGGATGGGTTGATGCCGGCCGATCTCCGTAGAGCAAGCATTCTCGAGCGGATCCAGCGCGACGGGGGTGCGTCGATCGCCGAGCTCGCGCGCGACTACGGCGTCTCCCAGATCACGGTTCACCGAGACCTCGAGCGCCTGGGTCGGGAAGGCCTCATCGAGCGCGTCCACGGAGGCGCTCGCCTCCCCGGCAGCGGCCCCAGCGAGCTCCGCGTGGCGACCGACTGGACGAAGCGGCTGGAGCATGCGCTGTCCGCGAAGGAGGCGATCGCAGCGCGGGCCGTCCGCTTCGTCGAGGACGGCTCGACGATCTTCGTCGACTCGTCCACGACCTGCCTCGTGCTCGCCCGCCACCTGGTGCGCCATCCGCCGCGGGCGCTCACCCTCGTTACGAACTCCCCTGCGATCGCGGGGGAGCTGCACGCGCAGTCGATCCACATCGTCGTCACGCCCGGCGAGGTCGACCAGACGCTCCGGATGATCGGCGGCCGGTGGGCGGCGGAGTTCCTCGCCGGCCTCAACATGCAGATCGCGTTCGTCTCGGCCGGAGGCGTCACGCTCGAGAACGGGCTGACCACCACGAGGCGGGCTCTTGCCGACACCCTGAAAGCCGCCTCCGCTTCCTCGGCCAAGACGATCGGCCTCCTCGACTCGTCCAAGTTCGGCCTCTCGGCCCTGCTTTCGATCGCGCGCCCGGAGGAGCTCGACGCTCTGGTGGTCGACTACGGTCTTCCGCCCGAGACGATCCAGGCCTACGAGGCTGCCGGCGTCAACCTCATCCTGGCCGAGAGCCAGAAGACCGCCCCTTCCACCACCGCCTAAGGAGGACAGCGCATGGCACGTCCCGTCACGCTTTTCACCGGCCAGTGGGCCGACCTTCCTCTCGACGAGCTCGCCGGCAAGGCCTCCGCCTGGGGCTTCGACGGCCTCGAGCTGGCCTGCTGGGGTGACCACTTCGACGTCGACGAGGCACTCGCCGACCCCGGGTACGTCGACGGACGCCGCGAGATCCTCGCGCGCCACGACCTTCAGTGCTTCGCCATCTCGACGCACCTCGTCGGCCAGGCCGTGTGCGACCCCGTCGACGAGCGCCACCGGGCGATCCTGCCTCCCGACGTCTGGGGGGACGGCGATCCGGAAGGGGTGCGGCAGCGCGCGGCCGACAAGGTCAAGGACACTGCCCGGGCCGCGGCCAGGTTCGGCGTCACCCAGGTGAACGGCTTCACCGGCTCGGCCATCTGGCATCTCCTCTACTCGTTCCCGCCGAACGACTTCGACGCGATCGAAGCCGGCTATCGTGACTTCGCGGAGCGCTGGGGCCCGATCATCGACGTCTTCGAGGCTGAGGGCGTTCGCTTCGGGCTCGAGGTTCATCCCACGGAGATCGCCTACGACTTCGTGACGACTCGCAAGACGCTCGAGGCGATCGACCGGCGCGAGGGCTTCGGAATCAACTTCGACCCGAGCCACTTCGCCCACCAGTCCCTCGACTCGGCCGCTTTCGTCGACGAGTTCGCCGACCGCATCTACCACGTCCACGTCAAGGACTCGCAGAAGAACCTCGACGGCCGCAGCTCGATCCTCGGGGGCCACCTGAACTTCGGCGAGGCCGGGCGCGGCTGGGACTTCGTCTCGCCGGGGCACGGGGACGTGGACTTCGAGTCGGTCTTCCGCGCCCTCAACCGGATCGGCTACGAAGGGCCGCTCTCGATCGAGTGGGAGGACGCAGGGATGGATCGCGAGTGGGGCGCCCAGGACGCGCTGGCCTTCGTGCGCAAGAGCGACTTCACCCCGTCCGCGCTCGCCTTCGACGCGGCCTACGAGAGGAGCTGACGATGGCAGACGAGAGCGAGGTCGGCTTCCTCACGATGGGGCGGGCCGGGGGTACGGACGAGGCCCGGACGATCGGGATCGGCATGCTCGGCTACGCCTTCATGGGCAAGGCCCACTCGAACGCCTATCGCAAGATCGCCTACATGACCTGGCCGCCGCCGCTCGTGCCGCGGCTCGTCGCGGTCTCCGGGGCGGACCGAGGAGGCGGTCGCCGAGGCGGCGCGGCGCTACGGCTTCGAGGGGTACGCGACGGACTGGCACGAGCTGCTCGCGAACGACGAGATCGAGCTCTTCGACAACAGCGGGCCGAACGACCTCCATGCAGAGCCCACGATCGCGGCGGCCGAGGCCGGCAAGCACGTCGTCTGCGAGAAGCCCCTCGCGCGCACCGCCGACGAGAGCCACGAGGTCTGGCAGCGAGTCGTGGCGGCAGGCGTGAAGCACATGTGCGCCTTCAACTACCGGTTCGTCCCGGCGGTGCGGTTGGCGCGCGAGCTGCTGGAGGCCGGCGACCTGGGCGACATCTACCACTTCAGGGGCCGGTATCTCCAGGAGTGGGGCGACATCGACGACCAGGTGTGGCGCTTCGACAAGAGCGCCGCCGGCTCGGGAGCCCTCGGCGACCTGGGCGCGCACGTGATCGACCTGGCGCGCTACCTCGTCGGAGAGATCGCGTCGGTGAGCGGGGCCACGCGGACCTTCAAGGAGGGGCGTGACGTCGACGACGCGTTCGAGTCGGTCGTCACCTTCGAGAACGGCGCCGTCGGCACGATCGAGGCCTCACGCTTCTGCCCCGGCCGCAAGAATGCCTTCGCCTGGGAGATCAACGGCTCGAAGGGCTCGGTCGCCTTCGACCTCGAGCGGCTGAACGAGCTGCAGGTGCACCTCCGCGACTCGAAGCCGGGCGATCGGGCCCAGGGGTTCCGAAGCGTGCTCGTGTCCGAAGCCGATCATCCCTTCTGGGAGCACTGGTGGCCGCACGGCCACATCATCGGCTGGGAGCACTCGTTCGTGCACGAGCTGCACCACCTCCTCACGGCGATCGCGGAGGACGGGGAGGTCGGGCCGCACGGAGCGACGTTCGAGGACGGCTACCGGGCGGCCGAGGTCTGTGACGCGATCGTGCGCTCGAGCGAGTCGGGTCGGCGCGAGGAGGTCGCATATCGCTAGCGCTCGCCTGAACCGCCTCTTCGCCGCCGACGGGCGCTGCTTCGACGTCGCCGTGGACCACGGCTTCTTCGGGGAGAGCTCGTTCCTCACCGGGATCGAGGACCTCGAGCGCGCCGTGCGCACACTCGTGCAGGCGGCGCCCGACGCGATCCAGCTCTCACCGGGCCAGGCGCCGCTTCTGCAGCGCATGGCCGGCCCGGGGAAGCCGGCGCTCGTCCTGCGCACCGACGTCGCGAACGTCTACGGCCCCAGTCCTCCGCGCACGCTCTGGAGCGAGCTGGTCGAGGACGCCGCCGGGCGGGCCGTTCGGCTCGACGCCGCCTGCGTGGTCGTCAACCTGCTCTCGCTCCCCGGCGAGCACGAGCTCCACCGGCAATGCGTCCGCAACGTGTCGACGCTGCGTGCCGCCTGCGATCCGCTCGGCATGCCCTTGATGGTCGAGCCGCTCGCGATGAAGCAGGGCGACGCCGGCTACGGCGTGAACGGCGATGCCGACACGGTCGTGACCCTCGTCCGCCAGGCTGTCGAGCTGGGCGCCGACGTGATCAAGGCCGATCCCACCGACGACCTGGACGAGTACGGGCGGGTCGTTGAGGCCGCAGGCCGCGTGCCGGTGCTCGTCCGCGGCGGCGGACGCGCGCCCGACGACGAGATCCTGCGACGCACGGGGGCGGTCCTCCAGCAGGGCGCCGCGGGGATCGTCTACGGGCGCAACGTCGTGCAGCACGCGGATCCGGTCGGGATGACGCTCGCCCTCATGGCGGTCGTCCACGAGGGCGCGTCCGCCGAGCAGGCGCTCGCAGGCCTTGCCGCCCGTGCCTGAGCGGGTCGTCCGCTTCGGCCTCGTGGGCGGAGGGCTCGATGGGACGCGAGTTCGCGAGCGCAGCAGCCCGCTGGATGCACATCGGCGCGCTCGGCGTCCGGCCCGAGCTGGCCGTGGTCTGCGACGTGAGCCCTGACGTGCTCGCCTGGTACGAGCGGCTCGAGCCGCCGCCGCGGCTCCTCTCCGACTACCGCGAGCTGCTCGCGGACGACTCGGTCGAGGCCGTCTATTGCGCCGTCCCTCACCATCTCCACGAGGAGATCTACACCGCCTGCCTTCGAGCCGGGAAGCACCTGCTGGGCGAGAAGCCGTTCGGCATCGACCTGGCGGCGAACCGGGCGATCGGCGCCGAGATCGACGCACACCCCGAGCTCCTCGTCCGCTGCTCGTCCGAGCTTCCGTTCTACCCCGGAGGGCAGCGCGTGTGGCGCTGGATCGCCGAGCGTCGCTACGGGCGGGTGCTCGAGGTGCGCTCGGCCTTTCTGCACTCCAGCGATCTCGATCCGACGAAGCCGATCAACTGGAAGCGCCGCGCCGCGCAGAACGGCGAGTACGGGGTCATGGGCGACCTCGGCATGCACGCCCTGCACCTGCCGCTGCGCGCCGGCTGGTTCCCGAGCGACGTGCGCGCGATCCTCTCCGACGTCGTTCGCGAACGCCCGGACGGGCTCGGCGGGACGGCTCCCTGCGACACGTGGGACAACGCCCTCCTCCTCTGCGAGGCGGAAGAGGACGGCGAGGCCTTCCCGCTTCGGATCGAGACGAAGCGGATCGCCCCGGGCGAGACGAACACCTGGATCATCGAGGTGGACGGGACGGTGGGGTCGATCGCCTACACCACCAAGCACCCCAAGACGCTGCGCTGGATGGCCTACGAGCCCGGCGGGCGGCAGGCCTGGAGCGTTCTCGACCTGGGGTCGGAGTCGGCCTACCCGTCGATCACCGGCGCGATCTTCGAGTTCGGGTTCTCCGACGCGATCCTCCAGATGTGGGCAGCCTTCCTCGACGAGCTCGCCCACGGGCGAGACGGCATGCGCCAGCCCTTCCACTGCGCCACGCCCGAGGAGGCGGCGGCGACCCATCGCCTCTTCACCGCGGCCCTCGAGTCGCAAGCAACGTCCTCGGTAGTGCCTCTTTAGGCCACGCCCTGGGGTCAGGTCTTGCATTCACGCATCCGCCTTCTCCTCCCGTCGCAGCCGCCTGCTCACGGTCGAGTAGTGGCAGCCGAGGTGCTCCGCAATCGCTCGCAACGTGTACCCGTGGCGCCGGTAGGCGATCGAGACGGGCGCATGGCGTCGCCGGCGAAGATCTCCGCGAGCCTCGGCGGGAGCGGCTCGATCTGCGCACGCGGGATCTCGGCGAGCGGTGGATCGTGGCCGAAGCGCTCCTTGAGGAGGTTGGAGCTGCCGAGACGCTCGCCGCGCACGAGCCGTGCAAGAACGTCGCGACCACTCTCGGCGACGAAGGTGCGGTAGCGCTCCTGGGCCGCATCTTTCGTAGCCGCGAAGTTGCCCAGGATCCAGTCGGTGACGAGGAAGCGCTCCGCAGACACGCGTCCGGCCGTGGCTCTGTAGCTGCTCCAGAAGTAGTCGCCGGGGTCGGGACACAGGCCGGCCCGGACTGGGTTGAGGACGACGTAGCGGCACAGCGCCAACAGGTGGCTGTCCCTTTCGACGAGGATCGAGCGATATCGCGCCTGAAAGACATGCCCGCATCGTCCATGTCGCCAATTGAACCCCTGCGCGTACGGCCCGTTGAGCTGCTGCACCCCGGTCGGCAGATTCGGGCTCGGGGTCTCCACGACCAGGTGGTAGTGGTTTCCCATGAGGCAGTAGGCGTGGCAGAGCCAGCCGAACCGGTCGACGACACGGGCGAGTGCGTGTAGGAACCGGAACCGATCTGCGTCGTCCTGGTAGATCAGCGCGCGCGCGTTGCCGCGGGCGATGACGTGATAGACGCCTCCGGGGACGCAGATTCGCAGCGGCCGAGCCACGGCACGATGCTAGAAGGAGAGCGCCCCGACCTCAGGCTGCGCGGACAGATTCTTCACGCTTCCGGCACGGCTCCGGGTGAAATGTGGCAATGCAAGACCTGACCCCAGGGCGTGGCCTTTCGGGTCAGATCAGCGGCGCGCGTCGCGTGAGCAGCTCTCCGGCCGCCGACGCCGCGGAGCGATGCATCGACCAGCTCCACCGGGTGGAAGGCCGGAAGCGGGCGCCCGGCCCGGCGCAGCGCGGCCGTCACCTGGACGAGGCAGCCGGGGTTGGCGGCCGCATAGGCGTCGGGCTCGACGGCGAGCACCCGCTCGGCCTTGCGTCGTCCCAGCTCGAGCGCGGCCTCGGGCTGCACGAGGTTGTAGATGCCGGCGCTTCCGCAGCAGAGCGCCTGATCGCTCGGGCTCGGCGAGGTCGAGACCCGGGAATCGCCGCAAGCACGGCCCGCTGCTCGGCCCGCACGCCCTGCGCGTGGGCGAGGTGGCAGGAGTCCTGGAGCGCGACGCGCAGCTCGAGCGGCTTCCGCTCGACGCGCGGCTCGAGCCCGGCGAGGAGCTCCGAGACGTCGCGGGCCCGGGAGGAGAAGGCGGCCGCTCGCTCGGCGTAGGCCGGATCGTCCGCGAGCAGGTGCGCGTAGTCCTTCAGGTTCGAGCCGCAGCCGGCGGCGTTGGAGACGACGAAGTCGACGCCCGCCTGCTCGAACGCGTCGATCGTGCGCCGAGCGTGCTCGAGGCCCTTGTCACGCCGCCCCGCGTGCACGGCCAGGGCGCCGCAACAGCCCTGGGCCCGTGGCGCGACGACCTCGAAGCCGTAGGCCGCGAGGACGCGGGCCGTGGCGGCGTTCACGTCGCCGAAGAGGACGCGCTGCACGCAGCCCGTGAGGAGACCCACGCGGCCGACCCGCTCGCCCACGGGCTCGGTCAGCTCGGGCGGCTCGGCTCCGGAGCGCCAGGGCGGCGCCAGGTCGGCGAGCGGGCGCAGGAGCCCGGGGAGGGGCAACCTGCGCCCGGCCGGCGCGAGCCTGAGCGCCTTGCGCAGCCGGCGTGGGTGCGCGACGACGGCCAGGACGGTGGATCGCAGAGCGCGCTCGCGGCGCGGGCGACGGTACTCCTGCTCGATCGTCGCGCGCGTCTGCTCGATCAGGCGGTCGTAGAGGACGCCGGACGGGCAGGAGGTGACGCACGCCATGCAGCCGAGGCAGCGGTCGAAGTGCTCGACCACCGTCGGGTTGAGGCGGAGCGTGCCGTCGGCGAGCCCTTCCATCAGGTAGATGCGCCCGCGCGGGGAGTCCATCTCCTCCCGCCAGAGACCCCACGTCGGGCACGTCGGCAGGCAGAAGCCGCAGTGAACGCAGGTGCTGACGAGCTCGCGGTCGATCTCGGTCATGCGAAGATTCCCTCAGGGTCGAACTGCGCTCTCACCCGTTCGGCGAGCGCGGGCCACGGCTGCTCGTACGGCTGGGGCAGGTAGGCGAAGCAGGTAGGCGCCGATCCGTACGAGCGCCTCGGGCAGCTCCGCGAGCGCGGCGCCGAGCTCGCCGGCGGCGAATGCTCCTCGCGAGCGCGAGCCGAGCTGGCGCGCGGCCACCTCGTCCCAGACAGTCGCCGTCCTCGTCTCCTCCGAGGAGAGCGCGGCCCCGGTCGAGCTGATCCGAGGTCGCCGCCTCGCCGTCCTTCGAAGAGGAGGGCGAGGACGGATCGCTCCTCGCTCCAGACGAGATCGACGGCGCTCGGCACGAGCGTCGAGTGGATCAGCGTGTCGCACGAGCGTCTGCGCGTCGTCCGGCGTGGCGACGGGGACGACGAGCGTGCGGCTCGCCTCGGGGCGCGGGTGGAGGCGCAGGCTCGCCCGCGCGATCAGCCCCAGGCGTCCGTGCGAGCCACAGAAGAGCTTGGCCAGGTCGTAGCCGGCGACGTTCTTGACGACCTTGCCGCCGGCGTTGGCGATCGTTCCGTCGGCGAGAACGACCGTCACCCCGAGGACGAGGTCGCGCGCGCGTCCGTACCGGTACGCGCGGGGGCCGAAGAGGTCGCCCGCGATCGCCGCGCCGATCGTCGGGTCGCCGGGCGGGTCGAGCGCGAGCATCTGGCCGTGCTCGGCCAGGCGCTCGTTCAGCGCCGAGAGGCGGATGCCCGCCTCGACGGTGACCGTGAGGTCGCCGGCCTCGTGCTCGAGCAGCCGGTTGAGATAGCGCGTCGAGACGACGAGCTCGCCGCCCGCCCGCTCGATCGAGACGCGCCGGCCTTCGCGCGCCGCCTGCCCGAGGATCTCGGCGGCCTGGGCGATCGACAGAGGCTCGGCTTCAAAGACGCTCGGCAAGTCCTGCTCTTCTCGAGGGGATGTGCCCGGTACGGGCCCGGCACCTCGCCGCATAGGCGCGGAGTCGGGAAGACCTTTCCCGGGTTGGCCAGCCCCGCCGGGTCGAAGCCGCGCCGGAGGCGGCCCATCGCCTCGAGGTCGTCGGGGCCGAACATGCTCGGCATCGCGCAGGCCTTGTCGACTCCGATCCCGTGCTCGCCGGTCAGCGAGCCTCCCGGCATCCATGCAGGCGTCGAGGATGGCCTCGGCCAGCGTCTGGGCCCGCTCGGCCTGGCCCTCCTCGCGGCGCGTCGTAGAGGACGAGCGGGTGCAGGTTGCCGTCGCCGGCATGGAAGACGTTGCCGACCCGGAGCCCGTGCTCCCGCTCGAGCTCCGCGATCCGGCGCAGCACCTCGGGCAGGCGCGTCCGCGGGACGACGCCGTCCTGGACGTAGTAGTCGTGGCTCACCCGGCCCATGGCCGCGAACGCCGACCTGCGGCCGAGCCAGAGGAGCGCGCGCTCGGCGTCGTCGGCCGCCACCCGGATCTCGACCGCGCCCGCCGCGAGGCAGATGCTCCTCGACTGCCGCGAGATCGTCCTCGACCTGCGACGTCGAGCCCGTCGAGCTCGACGATGAGGACGGCGGCGACGTTCGGGTAGCCCGGGTGCACGGCCGCCTCCGCAGCCTCGATCGTGAGCCGGTCCATCATCTCGATCGCGGCCGGCAGGATGCCGGCCGCGATCACCCCCGACACGGCCGTCCCGGCCTGGTCGGTCGAGTCGAAGCCGGCGAGGAGCGTGCGTACGGCCTCCGGGCGCGCGGAGCACGCGGACGACGATCTCCGTGGCGATACCGAGCGTCCCCTCGGAGCCGACGAAGGCGCCGAGCAGGTCCGGCCCTGGATCCCCTGCGCGCAGCCTGCACGAGCTCGCCGTCCGGAAGGACGACCTCCGCCTCGAGCACGTGGTTGACGGTGAAGCCGTGCTTCAGGCAGTGGGCGCCTCCCGAGTTCTCGGCGACGTTGCCGCCGATCGTGCAGACCTGCTGGCTGGACGGGTCGGGCGCGTAGAAGAACCCGTGCGGCGCGACGGCCTCGGTGACGGCGAGGTTCGTGACCCCCGGCTGCGACGGTGACGCGCGCGCTCTCCAGGTCGACGTCGAGGATGCGGTCCATGCGCGCGAGCGAGATGACGATCCCCTCGGCGACGGGCAGCGCGCCGCCCGAGAGCCCCGTTCCGGCTCCGCGGGCGACGAAGGGGATGCCGTCGCGGGCGCAGAGGCGGACGACCGCCTGAACCTCGCCCGTGCTCGCCGGCAGGGCGACCAGCCCGGGGACGACCCGGTGGCCCGTGAGCCCGTCGCACTCGTAGGTGCGAAGCTGCTCCGGCTCGGTGATCACGCCCGACGGAGCCGATCGCAGCCTCGACGTCGCGGACGAACTGCACCCTCATGCCGAGCCCACCGGGATACGTTATCCGTCCGCCATGGATGTCGTCTGTCTCGGAATCCTGGTCGCCGACGCCATCGCCCGCCCGGTCGGGGAGCTGCCCGAGCGCGGCTCGCTCGCGCTCGTCGACGAGATCTCGCTCCACGGAGGCGGGTGCGCCCTCAACACGGCGAGCGCGCTCGTCCGGCTCGGCCTCTCCTCGGGCGCCGCGGGCAAGGTCGGCGACGATGCCCTCGGCGCCTTCCTCCTCGCGCTCCTCGACGAGCGCGGCGTCGACCGTGACGGCGTCCTGGTGGATCCGGCCGTCGCGACCTCGGGCACCGTCGTGCTCGTGGACTCCTCCGGGGAGCGGACGTTCCTGCATCTCCCGGGCGCAAGCGCGAGCCTGCGGGCCGACGAGCTCGACCGCGGCGTTCCTGCTTCTCGGGACGGTGCCTCCACTTCGCGGGTGCGCTCGTGCTGGAAGCGCTCGACGGCGAGCCCGCAGCGCGTCTGCTCGCCGAGGCGAGGTCGCGCGGGCTCGTGACGAGCCTCGACACCGTCTGGGACGCGACGGGGCGCTGGGAGCGTGTCCTTCCCGTTCTGCCGCACGTCGACCTGTTCGCTCCGAGCTTGGCCGAAGGCCGTGCGATCAGCGGCGAGGAGGAACCGGCCGCGATCGCGTCGTGCCTCCGGGAGCGGGGCGTCGGGGAGGTCGTGCTCAAGTGCGGCGCCTCGGGCTGCTACGTCTCGGGGGAGGGCTTCGAGGGAGCCCTCGACGCGCTCTCGGTGGCTGCCGTCGACGGCACGGGAGCCGGCGACGCGTTCGTCGCCGGGCTCCTGTACGGCCGCCTCGCGGGCTGGCCGCTCGAACGCTCGGCCCGTTTCGCGAACGCGGTCGGAGCGCTCGCCACGACGGCTGTCGGCGCGGTCGAAGGGGTGCGGGGCCTCGAGGAGGCGCTCGCCCTCGCTGGCCTCGCCGACGGAGGCTAGCCGGCGCGCTGGGCGTCGGGGCGACGTTCGAGGAGGCGCTCGGCCCGCTGCTTGATCCCCAGGAGCATCTTCCGCTCCATGAGGAGCGAGGCCGGCTCCATCGGGACCATCCCGAGACGAGCGGCGAGAGTCGGGAGTCGAAAGCGGTTGCGGCTGATCACCCGCGTCGAGCCGTCGCGGGACTCGAGCACGAACGTCCACACCCAGTTGCCGTCGTCGGAGCGCCACGCGAGCACGTGCTCCGGCTCGACCCGCTCGAGCCGCATCCGATTCGAGCCGTAGCCGATCGTGTCCCCGAGCTGGGGGTGCTGGAAATCGGGCAGGATGCGATCGACGCTGTGCATGTCGAGGCCGAGCAGGTTCTCGATCCAGTCGTAGGTGTAGGCCCCACCGCGGGGCGAAGGGCCGATCTGCGCGATCCAGGGCCAGACCGCGGCGGGGGGCGCGTCGATCCCGACGGCGCGCGTCGCGACTCCGTCGGCTTCCTCGAGCAGCTCGTCGCCCGGCAGCCGAGCAGCCGCCTCCTCGTCCGTCGCTCCCCAGGTCAGGACTGGCGTCCGGAGAAAACGGACATAGAGGGCACCGAGGGCTGCCGCCGCGAGGGCGGCGTGTCGCAGTTTCACGAGGCGATCATCGTTGGAGGACGCGCATCAGCGCCACTGTGACCGGTCACACGGAGATGCTGACGGGGAACGTCGCGAGCCAGATGACCGTGCCGACGAGGACGACGACCCCGAAGGAGAGCAGCACCACGCGAAGCCGCTCGGTCCGAAACCGTGCACCCATGCCGGCGAAGAACAGGGCGGTGGCGAAGAGGACGACCGCGAGCACGTAGTTGGTCGCCCGCTGCACGTTCGCCCTGGCCTGGGCGGACAACGCGTCCGCCTCCACCTGCAGCTGCTGCGCCTTCTGCCGCGCGGCCAGCTTGTACTCCGGCATGACGAAGGGGGTTAGAGGGGCGTCTGCGTTCTCGAGCGGCCTCGAGGCGATCCACGTGTCCATTGCCGGCTTGAACTCGGAGCGGAAGCGCTTGAAGTAGAAGTCGGCGAGCTCCGTCTGCTCCTGGGCGTAGGCGTCCACCCATTGGGTGAAGGTCGCCACGTCGATCTGCGTCTGGGCGTTCGCGAGGTCGGCTGCGGCGGTCGACTCGATGCGCGCGGCGTTGGCCCGGCTGAACGCCTTCGCCTGCTCGCCGTTCCACCGGCTCGCCTGGTAGCCGCTCCACGCCGTGCCGACGGTCGCGAGAGCCAGAATCACAGCCGCCAACGTCTCGACTCGGTCGATGCTCTCTTTGCCGGCGCTACTCAGAGGGATTCCCCTCGGCGTCGCATGGAATCCGAACGTCGGCATCGATCGCGTCGAGCGCCTCGTCCACGATGCGGAGCGTTCGCTCCATGGCAACCGGGCGGAGGCCGCCGACATCGGAATGGAACGGGTTGTCGAGGAAGCTGAGGAGGAGCAGCATCAGCACGATCACCGACGTGACCGATCCCATGAGGACGCCCTGCGTCACGGCGCCCTCGCCGCTGTCCGCGAAGAAGAGCATGTACACGAAGATGACGATGGAGATGAAGAAGAGGACGATCCAGAGCGGCGTCGGGATCACGCCCACCGCCCCGTGGACCCTGTCGAGGCGCGCCTCCTCCCGGGCCGACGTCTGGTCGAGCCACTTGTCGTACGCCGACTGCTCGCTCGCGCTGGTCGGCTCGATCCCCTCCAGGGTCTCGAACATCGCGACTCCCCACGGATTGAGCGCATCGCCCAGAGTCCCGGCCTCCATGCGCTCCCACTCGCCGTTCGCGACGAGGCGTCCGTAGCAGACGAGCTCACCCGTCAGATCGCCGACGGTCGACGCCGGGAAGAACTGGGCGGTCTCGACCTGCTGGATCACCGCTAGCGCCTCAGCCTCGGCGCCGGTCCGCGACTGGTCGTAGCTCGTGAACGTGAGGAAGATGATGAAGCCGAGCAGGACCGAGAAGCCGGTCGCGAGCACGCCGAAGACGCCGGACGCCCGATCTCCGTCCTGGAAGTAGCTGCCCTCGGGCGCCCGCCTGCGGACGAGCAGCATCACCGTGACGGCGAGCGCGGTCGCCCCGGCGGTGATCAGGAATCCCCAGAGCAGGTTCATGGCCGACTGCAACCCTAAACGGAGCCGTCGACTCGTTGTGCAGGCTCGTGAACGGTTTATTCTCCGCAGTCATGAGCGTCCAGACTGCGCCGAGCACGTTCCTCCGACCGGACGGGAAGGAGAAGGTCACCGGCTCCGGCCGCTACACGGCCGATCTCAACCTGACGGGCCAGCTCCACGCGAAGCTCCGCTACGCCGACCACACGCACGCCCGCATCGTCTCGATCGACGCCGGCCGCGCCCGCGCGATGCCGGGCGTGCTCGCCGTCGTCACCCACGAGGACGTGCCGGACGTGCTCTACGGCGACCTCGCCCAGGATCGCCGCCTGTTCGCCAAGGAGCGGGTGCGCTTCGAGGGCGACGTCGTCGCGGCGGTCGCCGCCCTGACTCCTGAGATTGCCGCCGAGGCCGCCGCTGCAATCGAGGTCGAGTACGAGCCGCTGCCGGCCGTCAGCGACATCGAGGCCGCGCTCGCGGAGGATGCGCCGCTGATCCACGAGGACTGGGAGTCCTACGAGGCCGACGAGGAGCTCGGGCGCAACGGCAACGTCCTCGGCTACTCGACGGTCGTGAAGGGCGACGCCGAAGCTGCGATGGCGACGGCCGACGTCGTCGTCAAGGGCCGCTACGTGACCGACTCCTCGCAGGGGGCGCCGATCGAGCCGCGCGCGCTCCTGGCCCAGTGGGAGGGCGACCGCGTCACCGTCTGGAGCTCGACGCAGGTTCCCTACGCTGCCCGGGCCGGCGTCGCGCACGTCCTCCAGATCCCGCAGTCCCACGTGCGCATCGTCGTTCCGCTCCTCGGCGGTGGCTTCGGCTCCAAGTGCGACTTCCACTACGAGGCGCACGTCGCCGCGCTCGCGCGCGCCGCGGGACGGCCGGTGAAGCTCGTCTTCTCCCGCGAGGAGGAGTTCATCGCGCCCGACCACCGGCGCGAGGGGATGGTGATCGAGCTGGAGACCGGCGCACGCGAGGACGGGACGCTCGTTGCCCGCCGCGGCCGGCTCGTCCTCGACGGCGGCGCCTACTGCGGCGAGGGCGGCTTCTTCGCGCAGCTCGCGGCCATGCACGCCTGCGGCCCGTACGTGATCGAGAACGTGGGCGTCGAGTCCAGGCTCGTCTACACGAACAACCAGCCCTCGGGCTCGATCCGCGCGCCGACCGCGCCCCAAGTCTGCTGGGCGGTCGAGCAGCACATGGACGAGCTGGCCGCGGCGCTCGCGCTCGATCCCGTCGAGCTGCGCAGCCGCACCCTGATCGCCGAGGGCGACAAGGGGCCGACGCAGCAGGTCTTCGGGCCGATCGCGATGAAGGAGACGCTCGAGCGGGCCGTGGAGATGATCGCGCCCGACGGCGACCTCCCCGAGGACGAGGCGATCGGAGTCTCCTGCGGCTGGTGGCCGTCCTTCGGGAACCCCTCCGGCGCCTACCTGAAGCTGAACGGCGACGGGTCGGGCACGATCGTCACCGGGGCCCAGGAGAACGGCAGCGGGGCCGTGATGGCCCTCCCGCTCCTGGTCGCCGACGTGCTCGGCATGCAGCCGTCGGACTTCTCGATCCTCTACCAGGACACGGATGCCGCGCCCTTCGACGCAGGCTCGTCGGGCTCGCAGACGACGATGAACAACGGGCGCGCCGTCGTCGCGGCCGCCGGCGAGGTGCGCGACAAGCTGCTCGACCTCGCCGCGGAGAAGCTCGAGGTCGCCCGCGAGGATCTCGAGCTCGCCGACGGGCAGGTGCGCGTCGTCGGCTCGCCGTCGAAGGCGGTGGAGATCTCCGAGCTCGCCGGCTCCGGCGAGCAGCTCATCGGCAAGGGCTCCGGCCCGGTGCCCGAGAACCCGCCCTGCCACGTCGAGGGCTGTCTCGGGCGGCTCGGCATGGAATCGTTCCTGGAGCCGCAGGTCTTCACCCACGCCGCGCGGGTCAAGGTCGACCGGGAGACCGGCGTCGTGCGCGTCCTCCAGGTCGCGGCCGTGCATGACTCGGGCACGATCGTGAACCGCCTCGGCGCCACCGGGCAGGTGTTCGGAGGCGTCGTCATGGGGATCGGACAGGCCCTCCTCGAGGCCTCCCAGCTCGACGCCGACGGACGCCAGCGCAATCCGCATCTTCTCGACTACAAGCTCGTGACCGCCGCCGACGCCCCACGCATCGACGTCGAGTGGATCGAGACGCCCGCCCAAAACGGCGGCCCGAAGGGGTCCAAGGGAGTCGGCGAGCCGCCCACCGTGCCGACTCCGGGCGCGATCGCAAACGCCATCGCCCGCGTCCTCGGCGCCCGGGTCAAGGAGCTGCCGATGACGCCCGAGCGAGTCTGGGCGGCGGCGGCGGCGGCCGGACCCAGCGCATGACCTCCACGTTCGTCTCGGCCGCCACCCTCGACGAGGCGCTTTCGGCGCTGGCCGGCGGCGCTCGTCCCGTCGCGGGCGGAACGGACCTCGTGGTCGGCTCGCGGCAGGGGAAGGCGCCGCTCCCCGAGAGCATCGTCGCCATCCACCGCCTCGACGAGCTTCGCGCCTCGGACGCAGCGGACGGACGGCTCCGGCTCGGGGCGCTCGTCACCCATGCCGAGATCGCAGCCGACCCGCTCGTCCTCGAGCGGCTGACGGCGCTTGCGGATGCCTCCTCGATCGTGGGCTCCCACGCGACGAGGGCGCAGGGGACGATCGGGGGCAACCTGATGAACGCCTCCCCGGCGATGGAGGTCGGGGGGCCGCTCATGGTCATCGGCGCGACGGTCACGCTCCGGTCGGAGTCGGCCGAGCGGCAAGTTCCGGTGGCCGACCTCGTGACGGGCCCCGGGACGACCGTCGCCGCCCCGGACGAGCTCCTCACCGCGGTCGAGGTCCCGCTTCCCCCTGACGGAACCGGGAGCTGCTACGCCCGCCTCGAGTACCGGCGGCAGATGGAGATCGCGGTCGTCGGCGCGACGGCGGCGGTCACGATCGCGGACGGGTCGGTGGAGCAGGCAGGTGTCGCGATCACGGCGCTCGCCCCCACGATCAGGCTCGTGCCGGAAGCGGCGGAGGCGCTCGTCGGCTCCGACGGCGGCGCGGACGCAGTCGAACGAGCTGCACAGGCGGCGGCAGGAGCGGCCGAGCCGATCTCCGACGTCCGCGCCTCGGCCGACTACCGCCGGGCGATGGCCGAGATCGTCGCGCGACGGGTGATCGCGGCCGCGGTCGCCCGCGCGCGCGGGGAGACCGTCCCGGTGCCGGCCAGCGACGCGCTCTTCGGCGCGGGGGGCGGGTCATGAAGGTTCCGCTGACCCTGAACGTGAACGGCGTCGCCTACCCGCTCGAGCTGGAGCCGGCGACGACCCTGCTCTACGCCGTCCGCGACCAGGTCGGGCTCACCGGCGCGAAGGAGGGCTGCGACGACTCGGAGTGCGGCGCCTGCATGATGCTCCTCGACGGCAAGCCGGTGAACTCCTGCTCGTACCTCGCCCTCCAGGCGGACGGGCGCGAGGTGACGACGGTCGAGGGTCTCGCCGACGGCGCGAGCCTCTCTCCGCTTCAGCAGGCGTTCCTGGAGCACGGCGGCGTCCAGTGCGGCTTCTGCACGCCGGGAATGCTGATCTCGGCGACCTCTCTCCTGGAGCGAAATCCGCAGCCGACCGAGGACGAGGTCCGGATCGGGCTCTCGGGAAACCTCTGCCGCTGCACCGGGTACGACGGCATCGTCAAGGCCGTCCTCGAGGTCGCCGCAGCCGCCCGGTGAGGGTGTTTGACTTTCGAAAGGCGGTCGAGGACACTTTCCGCCGTCGGGCTCTAGGGGATTCCAGCTTCTTCGCGTAGTTGCACGACCGGCGCCCGGCCTAAGGTTTCCAGCGGCGAACGTCGAAAGGGGTAGGGGCATGTCTCTTCGAAGCGCAGGTCGCGGGATCCGGAGCCGCCGACTCGGCCTCTCCGTTGTGCTCGGCCTCGTCCTGGCGACGGGCGTCGCGTCGGCGAGCGGCGACGAGCCCGTGGTGTTCGAGCCGGGAGCGCCCGGGCTGGGCGATCCGTACTTCCCGCTCGACGGCAACGGCGGCTACGACGTCAAGCACTACCTGCTGGACGTCAGCTACGACCCCGAGACGGACGTGCTCGAGGGAGTGGCGACCATCCGCGCCCGCGCGACGCAGAACCTGTCCAGCTTCAACTTCGACTTCGTCGGTCTCACGGTCGAGTCGATCAAGGTCAACGGGCGGCCCGCGACCTGGTCACGCGACGACGCCGAGCTGACCGTCACTCCCGCGAAGGGCCTCCGCGAGGGCCGGAGCTTCACTGCGGTCGTGCGCTACGAAGGGATCCCGGAGCCGATCGTCGACGCGTTCGGCGTCAGCGGTTTCCTCGCACACCGACGACGGCATGCTGATCATCGGCGAGCCCCACGTGGCCGCGACCTGGTTCCCGGCGAACGATCATCCCCTCGACAAGGCCGCCTTCACCTTCCGTGTCGGCGTCCCGGCCGGGCTCGAGGTCGTCGCCAACGGGAAGCTGAAGAAGAAGCGGACGAAGCGTGGGTCGACGACCTGGACCTGGGACGCCAAAGAGCCGATGGCCACCTACCTCGCTACGGCGAACGTCGGACAGTTCGACATCCGTGCCTACAAGAAGGCCGGTATTCGCTACTGGGACGCGATCGATCCGGACCTGTTCGATGCGGTAGCCGAGCCGAGGACGGGCGAGCAGTTCGCCATCTCGCAGCAAAGTGAGCCCTCGTTCAAGAGGCTGGCTCGCACGATCGCGGTGCCGGCCGGAGGGGCGACGCTGTCCTTCTGGATCACACGCGACACCGAGCCGGAGTGGGACTTCGTCTTCGTCGAGGCGCACACGGTCGGGGGCGACGACTGGACGACGCTTGAGGACGCGAACGGGCACACTGGCCAGGGCACGGGATTTTCCTGCCCGTTCTGGCTGAGCCTGCATCCGTTCCTCGAGCACTATCAGACCGACAACGGCGACGGCACGTGCTCGCCGGCAGGCAGCACCGGAGACTGGTGGGCCGCCAGCGGGACGAGCGGCGGCTATGAGCAGTGGCAGGTGGACCTGTCCGCCTACGCCGGAACCGAGGTCGAGGTGTCCATCAGCTACGCGAGCGACGACGCGGTCCAGCTGGCGGGCGCCTTCGTCGACGACATCGTCGTCTCCAGCGGGCCCGGGTCGACGTCGTTCGAGGACGACGGGGACACGTTCGACGGCTGGACGGTGCCCGGGGCCCCGGCCGGGAGCGCACCCAATCCGAACGACTGGATCGCCGGGACGGAGGCGGACACGCCGCCGCCGCTGGGCGCGATCGCGGAGGGCTCGTTCGCGCGACAGCCCGAGATCATCGACTTCCTGTCCGACAACTTCGGCCGGTACCCGTTCTCGACCTCAGGTGGGATCGTCGACGACTTCGACGACCTCTTCTTCGCGCTCGAGAACCAGACCCGTCCGATCTACTCCAAGTTCTTCTTCACCGACCCGGTCTCCGGCGACAACGTCGTCGTCCACGAGCTGGCCCACCAGTGGTACGGCGACAGCCTCGCCGTCGCCGCCTGGCAGCACATCTGGCTCAACGAGGGGTTCGCCACGCTACGCCGAGTGGCTCTGGGCGGAGGAAGAGGGCTTCGCCACGGTCGCAGGAGAACTTCGACGGCTTCTACTTCGGCATCCCGGAGGACGACCCGTTCTGGTCGGTGATCATCGGCGATCCCGGACCCGGACCTCATCTTCGACTTCGCCGTCTACGCTCGCGGAGCGATGACGCTGCAGCAGCTCCGCCTCGCGGTCGGCGACGCCGACTTCTTCAGGATCCTCCGCACAGTGGGCGAAGATCCACGCGGGCGGGAACGTGACGACCGACGAGTTCATCCAGCTGTCCGAGCGCATCTCGGGCCAGGACCTCGATGCGCTCTTCGAGACGTGGCTCTTCACGCCCGGAAGGCCGGCCTTGCCTGGCGCCCCGCGCCTCCAGGGCTCGGCCACGACGCAGGATCTCGCTCCTGCGCGTTCGGTGCGCAGCCTGATGAAGCGGCTCAGCCTGAAGCGGTAGCGATGGAGGCAGACGCGGTCCCCGGCGGAGGCCGGGGACCGCGCTGGCCGGTCGCCTACCGAGCTTGCGCCAAGCGGAAGTGGTTCCCCGACGAGTCGCGGAACCCCGCGTCGACGCCGTAGGGCTGCTCCGTCGGCTCCTGCGTGAACTCGACGCCGCGGCCCTTGAGCTCCTCGTAGCTCGCCTGGACGTCGTCCGCCGCGAAGAAGAGGCCGCCGGAGGCGCCTTTCGCCAGGATCGCCTGGATCTGGGCGCGCGTGTCCTCGTCGAAGACCGGCGGGCCCGGCACGGCCATCAGCGTGATGGAGACGTCGGGCTGGCCCGGGCACGCCGACGCTGAGCCAGCGGAAGTTGCCCATCTCGGGGACCGTGACGTCCTCGCGGAGCTCCATCCCGAGCTTCTCGGTGTAGAAGGCGAGGGCCTCGTCCTGGTCGTGGACCCAAACCTGTGTGTGGGTGAGCTGCTTGAGCATGGTGATCCTTTCGCTCTCAGTGAACCGTCGCCGGCGACGTTAGCCGGGCGTGCCGCGGCTGTCTTCTCCAAACATGCTGGACGTCGGGCGGGCGTAGGCCTGCAGGACGCATGTGGGGACGCGGGCCCGTGTGAGCGCAGGCGCGTGGGCGGCTCGGTAGGCGCTCGGCGACACGCCCATACGTCCGGCCGAAGCTGGTCGTGAACGACCCGAGGCTACGCAGCCCGACGAGGAGGCAGATGTCAGCCACCGAGCGGTCGGTGTTGCGGAGCAGCTCCGCCGCGCGCTCCAGCCGCCGGGTCAGGAGGTACTGGTGCGGCGGCTCGCCGAAGGCCCGCCGGAACTCACGGCTGAAGTGCGCGGGGCGAAAGGTGAGCCGCGCGGGCGAGCGTCGCCACGTCGAGCGGCTCGCGGTAGCGGGCGTCGACGAGGTCCTTCGCGCGAAGGAGGTGCCGGACCGGATGAACGGTCTTCACGGCCCCAGTATCGCCAGCGCGACGAGGGGAGGCGGCCACCAAGCGTGGCCGCCTCCTCGAGCTTCCGTCCCTGTCGTGACCGCGTTACGCGCCCGTCAACTCCGCTGCAAGCTCGCAGAAGTCGAAGTCGTCGCCGAAGCCCTCGTGGGGCCCGCGCACCGAGGCGTCGAGCAGCTCCAGAAACTCTCCTCCCGGCATGCCGTCGCCGAGCGTGTCGAAGAGATACGTGTAGCGGATGACGCCGCGATCCCTGACGACCACCTTGCCCGTGGAGTCCTCGATGACGAACGGCTGACCGGCCTCGATGGCTACGAACTCGTAGATCGTGCCGTCCACCTGCGTTGCCTTGATGTCGTGAAACAGACGCTTACCGCGCTGCACGAACCACTTTCCTGTCTCCGGGTTCGTGAGCACGTCCCGGTACGCAAGGTTCGAGACTTCCAGGAACGCCTGGCCCGTCTTGTCCACGCGGAGCAGCGCATGGCCCGAGAACTCGGACTCGACGTCGAGCGTGAAGCCGCAGTCGTCGAAGCTGAACGAGTCTGTGCCCGAGAAGTGCTCCTGCCCGATGACCTTGGCACCCGCCGAGCTTGCGCCGAACGCCAGGACCGCCAAGGCCGTGAGTCCTACCAGCACGAGCGACCTCGCCCGCCACTTCCCCTGCCGCATGAGAGCCTCCTTGTAGAGGGCCCACTCCCGCGTGGTGGGCTGGCGAGGAAGTGTATGAGGCGCGAGACGACATAACAACCTGAGCGCACGCTCTCATCGTCGTTTCAGATCCGTTCCGTAGCGTCGCCTCCACGTGCAGTCGCGTGAAAGGAGGAGACGTGAAGATCCGATCTGCTCAACTCATTGGGGCGCTCGTCCTCGTGGCCCTTGCTGGAGCGGCCTTTGCAGGCGACCAGGAGAGCACGGCGACCGCGAAGCCGATTCGGCTCGACGCGGCGACGATGATCGTCGAGGTCGACGCCACCGCCGGCGACGCAGGCGTGCAGTTCTTCCTGGACGGCGAGCCCTGGAGGTCGATGGCGATCTCGGGCCCGAACGGGCGCACGTTGCTGGAGATCGACGCCGAGGGGCGGCTGAAGGGTTGGGGCCTGACCGAGCTCTTCTCGGAGAGCAACGAGCCGCCGTTCGCCGAAGTTCCGCTGGAGGAGTTCAAGCTGCGCTTCCCCGAAGGCCGGTACACCTTCGTCGGGACCACCGTCGAGGGTGACAAGCTGGTCGGCGCGGCGAGGCTGTCGCACGACATCCCGGACGGCCCGCAGATTGTCTCGCCGGCCGACAGCGCGACCGTTGACCGCAAGGGCGTCGTCGCCAGGTGGGGCGGGCCGCCCGAGCCTCCCGGCATCGACATCGGCGGCTACCGCGTGATCGTAACCCGCGAGGATCCGCTGCGCATCTACAGCGTCGACCTCCCGGCGTCGGCAAGGAAGGTGCCGATCTCGGCGGCATTCCTCGAGCCCGGCACCGAGTACGAGCTCGAGATCCAGGCGATCGAGGAGAGCGGGAACCAGACGTTCACGACGATCTTCTTCGAGGTGGCATAGGAGGCGCCGGGACGAGGACGCCTCTGCGGCCCGACCAGGCATGGCGGCGTCGGTGAACACAGCGGCTCGTCGCTCCAGCAAGATACTTTCCAGGGCGAGGAGGACCTTGACCGCTGTTCCAGACTCGATGTGGGCCATCCGCCTGCACCCGCCGCTCGTCTACGAACGCGTGGAGACTCCCCGCCCTGGCCCCGGTGAGGCGCTCGTGCGCGTGCACGCGGCGGCGATCACGCGAGACGAGCTCGAGTGGCCGGTCGATCGTCTCCCGGCGACGCCGTCGTACGAGTTTTCCGGCGTCGTGGCTGCGATCTCGGACGACGTCGATGGGCTGGCAGTCGGAGACGAGGTCTACGCGCTCGGCGATTTCGAGCGCGACGGCGCCGCCGCCGAGTACGCAGTCGTGCCCAGCGGTCTCCTCGCTCGCAAGCCGCAGACGCTCGGCCACGTGGAGAGCGCGGCCCTCCCACTTGCAGCGCTGAGCGCGTGGCAGGGGCTCTTCGATCACGGCAAGCTGCGGCCAGGAGAGCGAGTGCTCGTCCACGGGGCGGCCGGCGGGGTTGGGAGCTTCGCCGTCCAGCTCGCCCGCCACCGCGGCGCACACGTGATCGGTACGGCGTCGCCCGGAGGTGTCGAGACAGTCCGGGGGCTCGGAGCCGACGAGGTGGTCGACAACATGTCGACCCGCTTCGAGGAGATCGTCGCGCCGGTCGACCTCGTCTTCGACACGGCCGGCGGCGAGCTGCTCGCGCGTTCACCGACGGTGCTGCGCGAGGGCGGGAGGCTCGTCTCGATTGCGGAGGAGCCCTCGGGCGACGGAATCTACTTCGTCGTCGAGCCCGACCGCGAGCAGCTCGTCGAGCTCGCGCGCCTCGTCGACAGCGGCGAGCTGCGCCCGCTGGTCGATTCGGTCTTCCCGCTCGCCGAAACGCGCGCGGCCTTCGAGCGCTGCATGCAGCCTGGCAAGCGTGGCAAAGTGGTGCTCCGGGTCGTCGATGACTAGACAGGAGCAGAAGGCCGAGGAGTTCCGGGCGCTGCACTCCGGGGAGCCGTTCGTGATCCCGAACCCCTGGGATGCCGGCTCGGCTCGGGTGCTGGCCGCGCTCGGGTTCAAGGCCCTGGCCACCACGAGCTCCGGCTTCGCGTTCACGCTCGGGCGCCTGGACGGCGACGTGACCCTCGACGAGGTCGTCGCGCACGCCGCTGCGCTCGCCGCAGCGACCGACCTTCCCCTCTCGGTCGACCTCGAGAACGGCTACGGCCCCGATCCGGAGCACGCGGCCATCGCGATCGCCCGCGCCGCCGAGGCTGGGGCCGTCGGCGGCTCGATCGAGGACTACGACCCCGAAGGCGGCATCTACGAGCCTGCCCACGCGGTCGAGAGGATCGCTGCTGCAGCAGAAGCTGCCCAGCGGCCTTGGCTTTCCGTTCACGCTCACCGCGCGGGCGGAGAACCACATTCGCGGCAACCCGGATCTGGAGGACACGATTGCGCGCCTCCGGGCCTTCGAGGAGGCCGGGGCGGACGTTCTCTACGCGCCCGGGCTGCGGACCTCCGACGAGATCCGGGCCGTGTGCGAGGCGGTCTCGAGGCCGGTGAACGTGCTGGCTCTGCCCGGGCTTTCGGTGGCGGAGATCGTCGCGGCCGGGGGGCAGCGCGTCAGCGTGGGAGGCGGCCTGACCTGGGTGGCGGCCGGCGCGATGGCGGCGGCCGCCACGGAGATCCGGGATGCGGGCGACGTCTCGTCCCTCGGCGCCCGCCTGCCGCTCGACGAGTGGCTCGCCAGCCGAGAGGCGTTGTAAAGCCCTCGCCGTGGCAGTAGAGTCGGGCCTCGACGCTCACCCGGGAGGGCCGATGACCGAGCACCGCGGAAGGGTCCGCACGATGACGGCGCTGGTAGGGGTGGCGGTGGCCGCGATCCTGGCGATCCCCGGGACGGCGGGCGCGTCACTGGACGGAGGCGGCGGCAGCAGCAGCAAGCTGACACCCGTCGTCGTCTTCCCGGCCTTCCACTTCACGAAGCTCGAGGTCGTCGTGCGCGACCAGGTCGTCGCGCCCGAGTGCCCGAGCTCCGGGGTCTTCGAGGACTGGTTCCTGAACGACAACCCGAGTACGGCCTTCTCGCAGGTCTGCCAGGACAAGCTCCTGACCCTCCGCATCGACCGTGGCAAGCGGTTCCATGACCAGAAGGGCGTGACGGTCAGCGTCAAGGACTACGGCACGACCGAGAGCGCGCCCTTCTACGAGCCCATGTACGTGGCGCTCGAGGCCGTCGGCTACGTGAGGAACAGCGACATCCGCGTCGCGGGCTACGACTCGCGCCTCACTCCCGACATGAGGCACTTCGTCAAGCAGACGAAGCGGCTGATCCGGGACACGTATTGGGACAACGGCAGGCGGCCCGTGCATCTCGTCGGCCACTCGAACGGGCCTCTCTACGCCCAGTACCTGCTCACGCACACGTCGCAGCGCTGGAAGGACAAACACATCCACGGCTTCACGCCGATCGCCGGGAACTTCCCGGGGCAGGGGCTCCTGTACCCGCTCCTCTTCACCGGTCTCAACGTGACCGACTTCACGTTCCCCACGACTCCCGAGAACGCCGCGAGCAGCGCGTTCATGTACCTCACCCACCCCTCGAGCTACATGAGCGCCGCCGATCCGCGGATCTTCGACAGCCTCGAGACCGTCGTCCAAGACGCATCGACGGGACGCTCCTATACGCCGGACGACTACCGGCAGCTCTTCAGAGACGCGGGGCTCGGCTGGGCGAAGCGTCTCGCCGACCGCTACATCGGCTTCGTCGAGTTCGCCCGCCGGAAGGCGTTCCCGAACGTGGACGTCTACGCGGAGAAGGGCTCGGGCCTCGAGACGCCAGTCGGGATGGTGCTGGACGATCTCTCGGTCGGCCAGGTCGTCGACGAGTCGAACGAGTTCTTCATCCGCGACGGCGACATCAACCAGGAGGACATCACGAACGACGCCGTGCTCGTGTGGGCGGCCATGCAGTGCTTCCGCTTCAGCCTCACGGACAATCCCGGCGTCGACCACTTCACGCTGCCGGGCGACCCTGGCGTGCTGAGCCGGCTGCTCGGGAATCTGGCCGCTCCGCGCTCCGACTGCGGCTAGCGCCGCCCGGCCCACCAGGGCCGTGCGGTCGTATCAGGAGTCCTTCTTCGCCTGACCCTTGGTGGGAGCCTGGCGAGGGGGGCCGTGGCCTTTCTTCGCCTTGGCCGGCTTGTCATGGCCGGGGGGCGTACGGCCGTGCGGGCCGCCCGGCGTCGACGCTGCCTGCTTGGCGTGGCCCAGTGCCTTGCCGTTCCCGTTGCCGTTCACGTTCCCGTTTTGCTTCTTGTCCTTGGCCTTCGCGGCGGCGGCGGTCGCCTGCCCAAAGGCGCGACCGCCCTCGGGCTTCGGCTGTGGCTTCGTCGCGACGGCCGTAGCTCCGGCGACGGGCGACGAGACGTCGGTCTCCGCTGGAGCTGCGATCGACCGCGTCGGTGCCGACGACGAGGTCGAGTCGGCTCGAAGCTCCTGCGCTGCCGAGATTGCACGGGAGCCTCCCGGGTCGGGCCTGTCGCGCCACACGCCGGCCGGGTCGGTGGCGACAACGGTTGCCGTGGTCGCGGCGGCGACGGTGAGCGTGGCGAGCTTGACGCCCGTGCTCCCGGCGAAGAGCCCCTTGATCGCCGCGGCGAGCCCACCCACGTCCAGCGCGCGGAGCGCCTTGCGGCGCCCGTGCTTGTCCGGATCGTCGAGGGCGGCGGCGAGCGAGCGGCGCGCGCGGAAGATCAGCGTCTCGACCGCGGCCTGGGTCAGCCCGAGCCGTTGTCCCACCTCGTGGTAGGAGAGGCCCTGCCATTCCCGCAGGAGAATCGCCTCGCGCTGGCGCTCCGGCAGGCTGCAAAGCGCGTCGGTAAGGCCGATGAGTGCGTCGGACGAGCGCTCCGGTGCCGCAACGGTCTCCTCGAGGATCGTGATGTCCTGGGCTTGCTCGAGCCTCCCGCGGCGACCCGACGAGCGCATCCGGCCGAAGCAGACGTTCTGCGCGATCCGGAGGAGCCAGGCGGAGCCGACCTTCGGCCGCGTCCCCTGGTTCAGGCTCCGACAGGCGTTCAGGTACGTGGTCTGGAGCGCGTCCTCGGCTTCCTCCGGTGAGCGGAGAAGACGCAGGCAGTAGCCGTAGACCCAGCCCGAGTGCTCCTGGAAGAGCTGCTCGGCCGTCTCGGAGGCAGCCGGCGCCAGGGCAACGCGACTTGCCTCGGGGGCGACGGCCATGCGCACATTGTTGCGGATTCTCGGCGAGCTTCAAGTGCGCCGCAGGTTTTCGGCCTGTCGCGCGTCTGTGCACGTGAAGACCACTCCCAGCAAGAAACCGAGTTGGAGGCCAGACATCTCATGAAGCGTGGACTGACGGCGGTGCTTGCCGGCGCGCTCGCCGCCGTGCTGCTCGTCCCGGTGGCCGGCGCGAAGCCGGGCAACGGAAACGGACACGGGCACGGTCCCCCGGCGTGGGCAGGTGGATCCGGCGGAGCAAAGGGTGCCGGCAAGCCCGACCAGGCCGCCAAGCAGGCACGGAAGGCGGAGAAGGCCGAGCGGAAGGCCGAGCGTCGCGCGGCACGAGGCGGCGCAACCGAGGGAGGCGAGGACGGTCCCCGGCACGAAAACCCGGCGTGGATCTGCAAGTTCGAGCGCGAGAAGATGGGCGCCGAGGCCTTTGCCGAGGAGTACGGCGAGAACGAGAACAAGGCCGACGCTTTCGGCAAGTGCGTCTCCCGCGAGGCGCACGACCGCGACGGCGTCACGGAAGACGACGCGGAGGCTCCTGCGGCTGACGAGACGCTCGACCCCGGCGACTCCGCGGACGAGGATCCCGTGGAGCCCACGCCACCGGCCGCGGTCCAAGCATTTCTCCATTACCTATGGCCATTTCTCTTCTAACCCGGGACCGAGTGGCGGAACCCAGTAGCGCCGGGCGCTTCTTTCGCCCGTAGCGCTCCGCTACTCCAAAGAAGTCGCCCCTGGACTCGCGGCCAACCGGGGGCGACTCTCTCTTGCCTAGGCGATCGACAGCGGCGTGTGCAGGGGGACGCGGTCGTACAGGTCGATCACGTCCCGGACGGTCATGCGGATGCAGCCGTGTGAGGCCGCCGTGCCGATGGAGGCCTCGTCGGCCGTCCCGTGGATGCCGGCCCCGTCCCAGAAGCCCAGCCAGCGCGCCTTGATCGGGTTGTCGGGATCGTTTCCCTTGATCACCTTGCCCGCGAGGTCGCCCGCCCAGGCCTTGTCGGGGACGTACCACGCGGGATTGGCGGCCATGCTCTCGATCTCGTAGATGCCGGTTGGGGTCTCGAAGCCGAGCGCCCCGATACCGACCCGATAGGTCTTGACGAGCTTGCGGTTCACGAAGAGTCGGAGCTCGCGACGGCTACGGCTGATTGCGATGAAGTGGCCGTAGCGATCGCTCAGCTCCTTCGTCGTCACCTTCGGCTGCACGGACTTCGTCGGGACGGCCAGGCTGCGGCTCTCCTCGGCGGTCACGAGGGTCTCGGAGATACCCCGTCTTAGCGCCTGCGCCTGGACGGTCACCCCGGTGGTCGCAGGAGTGAGGCGGACGCCCGTGAACGACGCCGTCACCGTCGCGTCGCGTGCCTCGCGGTCGAGCTCGCGACGGATACCGGCAACGACCCGAGTGACGGCCGCGGTCGAGTACTCGACGTCCAGCTCGTGGTCGGTTCCCTCGGCGCGCCCCGTCAGGTCGCGGAATGAGCGCCCGAGGAAGTTCCCCTCCCGGCTCTCCGCCACCGCCGCGCGCACGAGCTCCTCGGCATTGGTGCGGACGTCGACGAGCGCGGGGTCGAGCTTGAAGCTGCGGTCGCGGTAGGTGAGCGTCACCGGTTGCTCGAGGCGCTGGGAGAGCTCCCGCTCCACGGCTGCGCGAGCCTCCGCCTCGGACATGCCGCCGACGTCCACCCCGCCGACGGTCGTCCCGGCGACGATTTCCCCGGAGCGGGACGCGTCGTACCGGTGCAGGGCTGCAACGCCCGACCCGACGAGGACGGCGAGAGCAAGGAGCGAGATGACGAGCGCCTTGCGCACGCGAAGCCCACTACCTTAGCGGGTCGGGCATCGACCCCCTCGTCCGGCTGGTCCTGCTTGACAAGGGCTCGGCTCGCGCCTATCGACAAGGGCAAGGGGTGATCCGATAGGGAGGGCGAGCGAGGATGCGGCCGTACCCTCGCTCCGCTCTGACGCACCCGGAACGTCAGAGAACCGAAAGGGGTTTGGATGAGGTTTCGCACGATGCTGCGGCTTGCCGCATGTACGGCCGTCGTTGCCGGCGTGATGGCGCCGGTCGCGAGCGCGACATCGCCGATCCAGGCGTACAAGACAGCCGAGGCGCACTGGACGAGGACGTTCGAATGGACGATCGACAAGTCCGTCTCGCCCGACTCGTGGAATCTCGAGACCGGCCAGTCCGGCACGAGCACGTACACGGTCGAGGTGACGAAGAGCGCGCCCGTCGACCAGCTCTGGGTCGAGGGCGAGGTCTGCGTCGAGAACGTCAGCGCGAGCCCGACCGAGAACCTGAAGGTGGTCGACCGGCTGCAAGCGCTCGTGGGCGAGGACGTGATCACGCTCGCCTCGGTGCCGCTCGACATGAGCGTGAACCCGGTGCTCGATCCGGGCGAGTCGCACTGCTATCCGTACTCGATCCCGTTCGAGCCAGTGGCGGGCGCGACGTACCGCAACAACGCACGGGTGACGGTCACGAACGACCCGCGGAGCCCGGGCGAGGAGATGGGCCCGAACGAGAAGGTCGACTTCACGCTTCCCGACCCGACGGTCGTCGACGGCTCCGTGAACGTGGACGACACGAACGGCCTCTCCTGGCTGTTCACGGGCTCCGGGACGCGGACGTACACGCGGACGTTCCGGTGTGACGAGGACGAGGGAACGCACGACAACACCGCGACCATCCGCGAGACCGGCCGAAGCGACGACGCGCGCGTGACCGTCACGTGCAAGGAGCCGCCGGCGCCGGGCTGCACGCTCACGCAGGGGTACTGGAAGACCCATTCGAAGTACGGCCCGGCGCCGTACGACGCAACGTGGGCGCTGATCGGCGAGGACACCGCATTCTTCTCGAGCGGGAAGACGTGGTATCAGGCGATCAACACGTCCTCCGCCGGAGGGAACGCGTACTACATCCTCGCGCACCAGTACATCGCGGCGAAGCTCAACCTCGCCGGCGGTACGAGCTCGTCGGCCGGGGTCAACGCGGCGCTGGCCGGGGCGGAGGCGTTCTACGCCGCCTACACGCCGAGCTCGACGCTCTCGAAGGCCGTGCGCGCGCAGGCGATCGCCTACGCGGGCACCCTCGGCGACTACAACGAAGGCAAGACCGGCCCCGGGCACTGCCCGGGCTAGCCGGCCGACTCGCGGAGAGGGCCCCGACCGGGGCCCTCTCTCGTGTCGCTACCCTCACGCGGTGCCCCTCCGCTCGGACATCCGCAACCTCGCCATCGTGGCGCACGTCGACCACGGCAAGACGACGCTCGTCGACGCGCTGCTCTGGCAGTCGGGCGCCTTCCGCGCGAACCAGGACGTTGCCGAGCGCGTGCTCGACACGATGGACCTCGAGCGCGAGAAGGGCATTACCATCCTCGCCAAGAACACGGCCGTCCGCTACGCGGGGACGAAGATCAACATCGTCGACACGCCCGGCCACGCGGACTTCGGCGGCGAGGTGGAACGTGGCCTGACGATGGTCGACGGCGTGCTCCTGCTCGTGGACGCGAGCGAGGGGCCGCTGCCGCAAACCCGCTTCGTGCTCCGCAAGGCGCTCGAGGCGCGGCTCCCCGTGATCCTCGTCGTCAACAAGGTCGACCGGCCCGACGCGCGCATCGAGGCGGTCGTGAACGAGGTGTACGAGCTCTTCCTCGACCTGGACGCCGACGAGAGCCAGATCGAGTTCCCGATCGTCTACTGCAACGGGAGGGCCGGCCGGGCCTCGCTCGACTCCGACCCGGACGCCCTCGACCCCGACCTGCAACCGCTGCTCGATCTGATCCTGGAGCACATTCCGGCGCCCACCTACGAGGAGGGACATCCGCTGCAGGCGCTCGTCACGAACCTGGACGCCTCGCCGTACGTCGGTCGCCTGGCGCTCTGCCGCGTCTTGCAGGGGACGATCCAGCGCGGGCAGCCGATCGCCTGGTGCCGGGCCGACGGCTCGATCGAGCAGGCGAAGGCGACCGAGCTGTACGTCACCGAGGCGCTCGAGCGCGTCGAGGCCGCGACAGCGGGGCCCGGGGAGATCATCGCGATCGCCGGGATCCCCGAGGTGACGATCGGCGAGACGCTCGCCGACCCCGCTGACCCGCGCCCGCTTCCCGTGATCTCCGTGGACGAGCCCTCGCTGTCGGTCACGATCGGCATCAACACCTCGCCGCTCGCGGGCCTCGACGGGGACCAGCTGACCGCGAGCCTGGTGGAGAGCCGGCTCCGCGCAGAGCTGGTGGGAAACGTCTCGCTGCGGATCCTGCCGACCGAACGGCCCGAGGCCTGGGAAATCCAGGGGCGCGGCGAGCTCCAGCTGGCAATCCTCGTCGAGCAGATGCGCCGCGAGGGCTTCGAGCTGACGGTGGGCAAGCCCCAGGTCGTGACGCGTCACATCGACGGCGTCCTCCACGAGCCGGTGGAGCGCGTCTCGATCGACGTGCCCGAGGACTACCTCGGCGTCGTGACCCAGCTCTTCGCGCTCCGCAAGGGTCGCACCGAGGCGCTCGTCAACCACGGCAGCGGCTGGGTGCGGATGGACGTGGTCGTGCCCGCACGCGGCCTGATCGGCTTCCGCACCGAGTTCCTCACGGAGACCCGCGGGACCGGCATCCTCCATCATGTCTTCGAGCGCTTCGAGCCGTGGTTCGGCGAGCTGCGGACGCGGCCCACGGGCGCGCTCGTCGCGGATCGCCGCGGGACGACGACGGCCTTCGCCATCCTGAACCTGCAGGAACGCGGCTCGCTGTTCGTCGCCCCGGGAGTCGACGTCTACGAGGGCATGATCGTGGGGGAGAACGCGCGCGCCGAGGACCTCGACGTGAACGCGACGAAGGAGAAGAAGCTGACCAACGTGCGCTCGTCGACGGCCGACGAGCTGGTCCGCCTGATTCCGCCGCGGCCGCTCTCGCTCGACCAGGCCCTGGAGTACATCCTCGAGGACGAGTGCGTCGAGGTGACGCCGAACCACGTGCGCCTGCGCAAGGTCGAGCTCTCGGGACAAAGGCGTCAGTCAGCCGCCAGGCGCAAGGCGCGGGGCCTGGCTCCCGTGTGATGGACGAGCGGCTGACTCCCCAACAGCACGCCCGCCTGTCCGCCGAGCTCGCGGAGCTCGAGGGGCCGAAGAGGGCCGAGATCGTGCAGGCGATCGCCGTCGCGCGCGGCCACGGCGACCTCTCGGAGAACTTCGAGTACCACGCGGCCAAGAACGAGCAAGGGCTCCTTGAGCGGCGGATCTCCATCCTGCGTGGACGGCTCGACGGCGCGGTCGTCGTCGAGGCCGGAGGCTCGGACACGGCAGCCGTCGGCTCACACGTCGTGGTCGAGGACGAGACCGGCACGCTGATGGAGCTGGAGATCTCGGCGGTCGGCGGCGACGGCACGGTCTCGCCGACCTCTCCACTCGGCAAGGCGCTGCTCGGCCGCAAGGCCGGCGAGACGGTCGACGTCCAGGCCCCGCGTGGCGTATGGAAGGCGACTATCGTCGAGATCCGCGCGGCCTGACCTGAGCGCGTCGCCGGCAGAAGACGCCTCCGTCTCTCGGCCGTGGCGCGATAATGACCGCCCCAACGGGAGGAGAGGACAATGGCTGCCACCAAGACGCCACCGGCGCTGACCAACGAGCAGATCGTCGAGGTGCTCGCGCTCACCAAGGATTCGGACAGCGTCGAGCTCAAGCTCACCGTTCCCGCCGACGCACAGCGCACGGCGGCCAAGGCGCTCGACATCGACCCGCTCGACGCGCAGATCCGTCAGGTCTTCTTCTTCGACACCCCGGACCTGACGCTCAACGGGAGCGGCGTCGTCGTGCGCGCCCGCCGGGTGCAGGGAAAGGGGGACGACACCGTCGTCAAGCTGCGGCCGGTGGTGCCGCAGGAGCTCCCGGAAGAGCTCCGTGCCATGCCGGCCTTCAACGTCGAGGTCGACGCGATGCCCGGCGGCTTCGTCTGCTCCGGCTCGATGAAAGGCGCGCTCGAGAAGCCACGCGTCAGGGAGACTGTGGAGGGCGACCGCCCGCTCCGCAAGCTCTTCACGAAGGAGCAGCGGGCGTTCTACGCCGCGCATGCGCCCGAGGGCCTCGCGCTCGACGACCTCTCGACGTTGGGCCCGATCTTCGTCCTCAAGGTGAAGTTCGCCCCGCCCGAGCTCGGGCGGAAGGTCGTCGCGGAAGTGTGGCTCTATCCCGACGACTCGCGCCTGCTCGAGCTCTCGACCAAGTGCGCCCCGGGCGAGGCGTTCCAGGTCTCGGCCGAGACCCGCGCCTTCCTGACCGAGCGGGGCATCGACATGAGCGGCGACCAGGAGACGAAGACGCGCAAGGCGCTCGAGTTCTTCGCAGGGCACCTGAGTGCCCAGGGTGACTGACCAGCGCCACCCGGCGCGCCGCCCGACCGGCTGGATCGTGCTCACGGGCGCGCTCCTGGCCGCCGTCATCGGGCTGGCGATCTGGGCGGCGGTGCTCCAGAGCGACCAGGACGACGTCAACGCGGCGAGCGCCGCCCGGATCGAGGAGCTGGAGCAGGAGAACGCCGAGCTCCAGCAGCAGGTCGCGGACTTCGAGCAGGACGTCGCCGATCTCCAGCAGCAGCTCGACGACCAGCAGGCAGCGGCCGAGAGCGCCGCCGCCGAAGCCCAGAGCGAGCTCGACGCCGCCCGGGAGCAGTACGAGAGCGTTGCCGCCGAGCTGGGCGCGAAGGGCCAGGACCTCGCCGACAGCCTGGCGGAGCTGGAGCAGTTAGCCGAGGAGGCCGACGCCGCGCTCGGCGAGGCGCAGGGCGCGGCCGCGTCCGCCCAGGATCGCGCCAGGGCTCAGAGGGCCCGCGCCGAGCTGGCGGAGGCGTGCCTGGCCGCGGTCGCGGACGTGCTCGAGCGCCTGTACGCCGCCGACGACCCCGCCGAGGAGCTCGACCGGGCGGCGCGCGAGCTGGAGGAGATCGCCGCGGACTGCGCGCCGGCGGACTAGGAACTCCCGCCGCGATGCCCGAGCTCGTCTTCGGCGTCCTGATCTAGGTCGCCACACGCGCCGGCAGGAACGAGTAGCCGGGAGGAGAACGAGGGCAGGCCATGCCTGCCCTCGTTCGGCGTCTCTGGCACGCGGGGCGAGAGGCCGCGGAGGCCTACAGCCGGAACCTCTGCCCGCAGCTTGCCTCGGCCATCGCCTACCGCGTCCTCTTCTCGCTCTTCCCGCTGGCGATCTTTCTCGTCTCGATCTTCGGGCTCCTGATCGAGAACGACGAGCGTCGCGACGAGATCATCACGTGGCTCGTCGACAACCTGAGCCTGTCTCCGGACGGGAGCGTGCGGCTCGACGAGGCGGTCGCGGGGCTCGCGAGCCCGACATCGGCCTTGGGGCTGATCGCGCTCCTCGGTGTCCTCTGGGCGGCGAGCGGCATGATGGCTGCCATCCGCATCGCGCTCACGAGCGTCTGGGGCACCGAGCGCATGCAGGCCTGGCGAGGCAAGGCGGTCGACCTCGTGCTCGTTCTCCTTGCGGGAGTTCTCCTCCTCGTCGCCTTCGGCCTGACGCTGCTCGTCCGGCTCGTCGAGGACATGGGGCGCAAGGTTGGATCGGCGCTCGGTCTCGAGCAGCTCGGGTCCGCGGCCGGCGACGTTGCGCAGGCGGTGGTCTCCCTGGGCGTGATCTTCGGGGTGGTGCTCCTCCTGTACCGCTACGTGCCCCCGGCGCGCCCCCGCGTTCGCCGAGCTCTGGGCGCCGGCGCTGCTCGTCGCGGTCGCGGTCGGGGCGACGCAGGTCGGCTACGGCTTCTACCTGTCGAGGTTCGCCGACTACAACCTCGTCTACGGATCGCTCGCAGCCGTGGTCGGCTTCCTCTTCCTCGTCTACCTCTGCGCCGCGATCTTCCTCTTCGGAGCGCAGCTCGCCGCGCTCTGGGCGAGCCCTGCCAGGAGGGCCTAGTACGGCAGCTCGACGTCGCTGACGTCGAGGCCCAGCGAGTTCGCCAGGCGCACGCCGTCGTCGAGGTCCTCGCGGAGCCGCTGCACGTCGCGGTCGTGCATGGCGCGCCCGATCCAGGCGCGCGCCGGGGGGCGCCAGAGCGCGTGCTCGACGAAGATCGGGAGCATCCGGTTCGCCGCGGTCACGAGCTTCTGCTTGGTTCGCCGCGTGGCGTCCTCGAGCAGCACCCGCTCGTACGCCATGCCGGCGCCGTGGTGGATGCCGTCGTCGATCGTGAGGCGGTTGCAGATGTCCTCGAGGATCGTCCCGCGCGAGGAGCGGGCGATCAACCGGAAGCGCGGGATGATCAGCCGCTCGAAGAAGACCTGCATGAGGAACACCTTCTCCTCGAGCAGGTCGAGCTCGTCCAGGAACATGCGCGCGAGCTCGTCCAGATAGGGGTCGCGCTCGGCGGCGCCCCCGACCTCACCCAGGAGCTTGAGCCACGCCTCCACGTGCCGGGACTCGTCCTGCACCATCGTCGAGTAGTAGAGGCGTGCCTCGTGGTGGGGCGCTGCGTTCAGGAGCTGCGCGGCCATCTTCACCGCCAGGATGTCCGCCTGGTACTGCTGCGTGATCACGGAGCGCCAGACGTCGGTGCGCCGGGCTTTCTTCTCGGCGGAGCCGCGCGTCTCCGGGATCGGCGGGATGTCGCTCCACGGGACGTCTGAGGTCTGCCACTCGGCGCGCTTGGCGAGCTCGTAGTAGCGGATGACGCCCGCGCCCCGCTCCGGGGCGCCGTCCGGCGCCGCTTCCACCCGAAGAGGCTCGACGCTCATGGAGGGGAGCTTAGCGCGCCCCCGGCGGCCCGAGCCTCCAACGGCGTGCCCCCGTCAGTCCGCGAGCGTCACCTTGAGGCTGACGATCACGAGGCCCAGCGCGAGATTGACCATGATGAAGACGGCCGTGGCGGGAGTGCTCAGACGCGCCATCCGCGCGTAGCGCATGCCCTGGAACCCGAGCGTGACCATACAGAGGCCGAGCGCAATCGAGACGGCGGTCGATTCGCTGTACAGCCCGAGGACGCCGAGCAGCAGTGCCGTTCCTGGTGCGACCCCGGCGAGCGCGATCGAGCTCTCCCGACCGGCCAGCGCCGTGGCGGTCTTGCGACTGAGAGGCCGGCCGCTCGAGAGACTGTCGGCGATCGCATGGGCGTACACGTGCGCGCCCCAGAGGATCACCACCGTCGAGACCATGATCACGTCGAGCTCCCAGGCGTCGATCGTGCTGCTGTCGGCGCCTGCTGCGAGCACGGCCATGACGAGGATCGTCCCGTAGATCGTGCCCGCGATCCGGTCGCTGCTGCCCCAGAGGATGCGGGAAAGGAACTTGTCGGGACGGGTCGAGTCGACAGCCGGAGCCATCGGCAGGGATAATCACAGACGAGGAGCCTGTGTGAGCCGAACGATTCTGATCTGCATCGTCGCAGCGCTCGTGCTGGTCGCCGGCTGCGGCGGCGAGGACGAGTCCTCGAGCGAGGCCTGGGTGAGCGACTTCTGCTCGGCCGCGGCCGACTGGCGGACGTCGCTGGAGGACATCGTCGGCCAGTTCCAGAGCCCGTCCGATCTCGACGTGGACTCGGTGCAGGCAGCGGTCGACGACGGTCTCGACGCGACCGAGTCCTTCGTGAACGAGGTCGATGAGCTCGGCGCACCGGAGACCGAGGCCGGACAGGAGGCGGCCGGCATCGTCGACTCGATGACGTCGAGCATCCAGGCGACCGCCGACGATCTGCGCTCAACCATCGAGGGCGCCGACTCGCTGCAGGACCTGATCGCCCAGGCCGGGCCGGCTACCGCGCAGATCGGTGAGCTCGAGCAGGAGCTGCAGAGCTCTCTCGACGAGCTCGAAAACCTGGACACCGGCGAGCTGGGGTCAGAGCTCGAGTCGAACGAGGACTGCGCCGCGGCCAAGTCCGGCTCCTAGGAGGGTTTGACGAAACGCAGCCTTGGCCGCCGGGACGCGCTGCTCGCCCCGAGGACTGCGTCCTCAGTCGCGCCCGTAGCCTTGGCTACGAGCGCTCCGTGCGTCCTTGCCTCGGAACGACCATCGCACCCCGACGGCGAGCGACGTTCCACCAAACCCTCCTGGTTCAGGCCGCCGCGCGCTCGTCGGCCGCCCACTGCCTCGTCAGGCTGCGGCAGCGCTCGATCATCTCCTCCTGCCTCTCGGGCTCGACCTCGAGGCGGATGGCGGTGACGACGAGCTCGTCGAACTCGGCGCTCTCGACGTAGTCGACCGTCAGCTCCTCGAGGTGGGGGAGCACGACGGCGCGGAACTCCTCGAACTCGGCAGTCTGGAAGTAGTCGTCGGCCAGGCCCGCGTAGAGGGCGAGCTTGTCCTCGTAGGAGAGGTCGTCGCGGTCGCCGACCTCGAAGTACTCCCTCGTGCGCTGGTTCAGTCGCATCGAGCGGCCGCTGACCGAGCAGAACGCGCACCAGGCGACGAGCGAGCGGATCGCCCAGGGGAAGTAGTAGTGGAGGCTGACGAGCGCGATGTCCGGTGAGGCGTTCGCGTAGTCGATCGGATGCGCCCGCCCGTCCTTGACGATCGTCTCGCAGGAGTTGAACTCCCAGCGGAAGAACGCGTTGACGACGCGGCTGATGATGCCGACCTCGCGCTCGAGCTCCGTCGGGAGGAAGCCGCTTTCGACCTGGTAGCGGTAGTGGCCGTGAGCTTCCGGCTCGTAGCGCATCACGCTCGTCTCGGGCCCGATCGAGAGGCTCCGAGTGAACACGTCGTAATCCTCGACGCTCGCCTGCACGTGCATCATGCGCTCGCCCGAGGCGTCGTAGGCTGCCTGCAATTCCTCCGGCCCCGCGATCCGGGTGACGCCGACCCACATGCCGCCGTCGAAGGGCTTCATGTAGAGGGGGTACCCGACCCACCCGCCGATCTGCCCGAGGTCGAACTCCGGGTTGTACCGCTCCGCCATCGGCACGTAGCGCGGGTTGTCAGGCGGGAGCCGGTGCGGAAGGAGCCAGGTCTCCGGGACGCGGAGCCCGAGCCGCATCATCGCGCAGTACGCGGCGTGCTTCTCCATCGCCTGGAACGTGAACGGATTGTTGAGGAGGTAGACGTCGTCGAGCAGCGCGATCTTCTTCAGCCACTCGCGCGGGAGGTCGTACCACCAGGAGAGGCGGTCGATGACGAGGGTGTAGCGGGGGTCGGAGCGGAGATCGAACGGCTGATTGAGGATCCGGGCCGCCTCCAGCTCGTGCGTCTGGCCCCCGTATCGGACTGGGCCGAGACGGCCGAGGATGGCCTCGAACGCGCTCGGCCAGTCCTCCTCGGTGGCCAGAAGCAGCCCGATCAGGTGGCGCCTCGCCATCTGTGCGAGGAGTCTAGGCTGGTCGCGTAGCCGAGAGGAGGTCTGCATGGTCACCGAGGCAAAGCTCGTGCCCAGCGAGAACGGGCTCGTCGCGCAGGGAGACGGGTGGTTCGTCGTCAACGCGCGCGAGACGCGGTGGAACGCCAACGAGGCGTTCGGCCGCTACACGACGTTCGAGGGCGACGTCCGCTTCCCCGAGCTGGGCATCAACATCGGCGTATTGGCGCCGGGGCAGCCGGCCTGCATGTACCACGGCGAGAGCGAGCAGGAGGACTTCCTCGTCCTCTCGGGCGAATGCCTGCTCCTCGTGGAGGGCGAGGAGCGCCGGCTGGGCCCCTGGGACTTCTTCCACTCGCCGGCCTGGACGGAGCACGTTCTCGTAGGGGCGGGCGACGGCCCGTGCGTCATCCTCGCCATGGGCGCCCGCAAGCCCGGCTCCGAGGTGCGCTACCCGGCGGCCGAGTTCGCTCAGGCCCACGGCGCTGCGGTCTCCGAGACGACGGAGTCCCCGAAGGAGGCCTACGCGCCCTACCCGGAGGACGTCGAGGGTGCCTACCGTGAGGGGGACCTGCCCCGGTGGTGACGGGGGCGGCCAGGCTCCTCGCTCCGATCTCGGCGCTGCTGCTCGGCTTTCTCCTGATCATGACCGTGGTGTCCATCGACCACGGCTGGGCGGCCGAGTTCAGCGGTGTCGGCGACTCCGGCGACGTCTCCGGCGAGTGGGTCACCCGCGGGACGCTCTTTACGCCGCCCCTGGCGCCGATGGTCGTCCAGGCGGTGCTCACCGCCCTTGCGCTCGTCCGGCGGCGCGTCTGGCAGATCGTCGCGGGCGCCGGGCTGGCGCTGCTCGGGTGCCTCTACGTCGTCGGAAGCCTCGCGGAGCCGCTCGACCCGGTCGCGTCGGACCCGAACGTCGCCATCTACGCGCTGATCAGGATCACGGGCCTGGTGGGAGCGGTCGCCCTCGCCGTGGCGGGAGTCGCCGCCGTCCTCGTGGCCCGGCGCAGCGGCTAGGCGCCGCTTGCCGCTGTCTGAGGCGCCTCGTACACTCGAACCGGAACCCGAGCCCTGGGTGCCAGGGGAGGCGGGCCGGCACGTCCGAGATCTTCATCAGCTACCGCCGTGAAGATGCGCCTGCACACGCAGGCCGGCTCTACGACGGCCTCGCCGACCACTTCGGGCCGGAGCAGGTGTTCATAGACGTCGACACCCTGGAGCCGGGGGTCGACTTCGTCGAGCGCATCCGCTCGGCGGTGGGGACCGCCGACGTGCTCCTCGTCGTCATCGGCCGCGGTTGGCTGAACGCGGCGAGCCTGGACGGTGACCGGCGCCTGGACGACCCGGATGATTTCGTCAGGCTCGAGATCGGGATCGCGCTGCGCGGTGACCCCGTCGTCATCCCCGTGCTCGTGGGCGGAGCGATGATGCCCGCCGAGCACGAGCTGCCGCCCGACCTCGCCCTCCTCGCGCGCCGGAATGCGGTCACGCTGGCCGACGCGGACTGGCGTCCAGGCCTGGCGCGACTCGTCGCGTCGCTCCGGCGCATCGTCGAGCCGGTGGACGAGCCCGTCGCCGTGCAATCCTTCGAGCTTCCGCAGGAGCACCGTGAGGCTCTTGAGACCCCGATCCCGATGCTCGCCACGGGCCTTGCGGTGGGCGGCGCCCTTGCCCTGATCGCCGGAACCTGGTTCCAGGTGGACTTCTGGGCGCATCCGAGCCCGAGCAGGGACCGCGCCGGGCTGGGGTTCTTCACCAGCGTGGCGCCGATGACCATCGCGGTCGGCGCGGTGGGCTCGCTTCTCCTCTCGTACTCCCGCGGCGCGGCCAGGCTTGCGACCGGGCTGCTTCTCGGTTTCGCGCTTGCCGGTGTCGCCAGATACCTGAGCCTCGTGGGCGTCTTTTCGAACACGTCGGACGACGAGGCGTCTCGCATCGTGTCGGGCGCCTGGATCGCGCTCCTGGGCTGCGGACTGCTCGCCGCCGCTGCGGGGATCCGCATCGCTGCCGACCGCGAGGAGCTGAGTCCGGGGGGCCTCCTGCTGTCGCGGATGCTGGTGATCGGCGGCGCGGGGCTCGTCGTTGCCGGCGCCGTGATCCCGTTTACCCGCGATCCGGAGCTGAACGCGCGGACGGTGTTCGACCGAAACGGCAGCTGGAGCGCGCTCGAGCTGATCGCGGCGGCTGCCTTCGCCGTCGCCGTGTCGTTTTTCCTGGCGAGGCGGCGGACGGCCGCGAGCGGGGCTCTCATCGCGCTCGGATGCTTCCTCAGCCTGCTCTGGAGCGCCCGCTATGTCGGGTTCCCGGCCTGGCGGCTCGACGACCCCGGCTCGATCGGCGCCGGCGGGCTCGTCGGGCTGGCCGGAGGTCTTGCGATTTTCGTCGGCGGCCTGCACGCGCGTCCGCGCGCGCAGAGTGGCAGGACGCCGGGCGTACGGTCTGCAGAGGAGGTCCCGTAGATGGCTGTCACGGAGCAGCAGGTCAAGAAACTCGAGGCGCCCCTGACGGCCGTGTCGGTCGAGGGCCCTCACCCCACGCTCGAGCGCCTGGACAACCAGATCGCCTGGTATGACGCGAAGAGCCGCCAAGCCCAGATCCGCTTCAAGATCCTGAAGGCGGCCGTGCTGGGCGTCGCCGCCTCGATCCCCGTCGTGGCGGCCTTCGACGTTCCCGTGTACGTGGCCGGGATCCTCGGCGGCGTCGTCGTGTTCATCGAGGGGCTGCTCCAGGCCTACCAGTACCGCCAGAACTGGATCACGTTCCGCTCCACTGCCGAGTCCCTCAAGCACGAGAAGTACCTGTACCTCGCCCGCGCGGACATCTACGCCGGCTCGCGCAACCCTCTGCGCCTCCTGGCGGAACGGATCGAGGGCCTGATCTCGCAGGAGCACGCGCGCTGGATCTCGAGCCGCCGCCAGCGCGACGAGGACGAGCGCAAGGACAAGGACGAAGACGAGGACGAGGAGCCCGAGGCCTAAGAACGGACGGGCGGCGACCTGCGGCGATGGCTGGTGCTCTCCGGATCCTGAAGTGGGTCGGGATCGTGGCCGGCATCCTGGTTGCGCTCCTCGTCGGCCTCGCGCTCTGGCCTGCCTCGACGGACGGCCTCGGCTCGACCCCACGGCCGCAGGCAGACTACGAGGCCGTCGTCGCGGAGCTCGAACGGATTCGCGGGCAGGAGGTGCGCGACGGCGTGATCGATCCGTGCCTCAGCCGGCTTCTGACCCACGGTGAGAAGACCGAGCGCGCCGTCGTCCTCGTCCACGGTCTCACGAACTGCCCCAAGCAGTGGGAGCTCTTCGGGGAGGAGGCCTTTCGACGCGGGTGGAACGTCCTCATCCTCCGGCTCCCCGAGCACGGCCTCGGGGATCGTGAGACGGGGAAGATCGGCTCCGTCTCGCACCTGAAGGGCCTCGACGCGCAGAAGCTCGCCCGCTACGCGGATCAGGCAGTCGACCTCGGCAGCGGGCTCGGCGAGCGCACCGACGTGATGGGGCTGTCGCTCGGCGGGACGGTCGCGGCCTGGGTGGCGCAGGAGCGCGGCGACGTCGACCGGGTCGTCGTCATCGCCCCGGGGATCGGCATGGCCGGGATGCCCTACGGGATCACCTGGGCGGGGACAAACCTCCTCGACCACCTCCCCGACATCTCGATCGGAGGCGTGAGCAAGCTGAACCACGAGTATCAAGGGTGGTCGACGGGAGGCATCGCCGACACGTTCATCCTCGGCAAGTACGTGCGCCAGCGCTCCGAGGAGGACGAGCCGGCTGCGCCCGAGGTCTCCGTCATGCTCAACCCGAACGACGAGACGATCTCGAACCCGAGCGCCGAGGACCTCGTCGAGGCCTGGCGCGACCACGGCCGCGAGGTGGAGCTCTACTGGCTGCCTTCGACGCCGAAGCTCGAGCACGACGTCATCGACCCGGGCCAGCCGTGGGCGCGGCCGGAGTTCGTCTACCCGAGGCTCTTCGCGCTTCTGGAGGGGTTGACGCCGGCCGAGCGCTGAACGTCCGGCTACCCGAGCCGATGCCACGACCCGATCGGCTTCGTGCGCCGCTATTCGCCGGGAGTGCGGCCCGCCGCGTCGTCGAGGCGGAACAGGCGGGCTTCACGACGGCCACTACGCCCGGCTTCGATCCGGGCCACGATCATCTCGAGGCCGGGCGAGGCGCCGGTCGACGGACCGCCAGCCGGAGGTCACGAGCTCGGTGAGGAGCGCGACGTCCTCCAGCCGGTCGCGGCGCTCGTCCTCCACGCTGGTCGAGATCTGCTCGAGCCGCCCGAGCACACGCTCGAAGAGGGCTCCGAGCTCGGCCACGTGCTGCGCGACCGGCCGAATCTCGACCCGGAGCGCCTCGTAGACGACCGAGCCCACTCCTTCGGGCAGGGTGGTCTCCAGCTCGGCCGCCGTGTCCTGGAAGCGCTGGAGCAGCTCGTCGCTCGAGGCGCCGGGAGGAATCGCCGGCAGGACCTCGACCTGACGCGGATAGGGCGGCACGCCGAGCGCGTCGATCGCCTCGTACACCCGCCGCTCGACGTCCTCGCTGACCGGTTCCCCGTGAATGACGCGCAGGACGTTCTCCGCGGAGACTGCCGCATAGTCCGCAAGATCGAGAATTGTCGCCACAGGACGCCGCCGCAAACCTAAACGCCTCAGCCGCCGGATTCAACAGTCTTCGGTAGGTTTCGGCCGGTTGCGGCCAGGATCTCCGCGCCGGCGAGGGCCGACTCGGCACGCTCCAGCAGCGAGACCGCGTCATCCTCGAAGCGGAGCTCGACGAACGCCGCCGGGGTGCGCCCCTCTCCGAGCGACAGGCGCAGCCTTCTCGCCAGGCGCTCGGCGTCGACGAGCGACGACTCGGGCAGGACGACGGCAAAGCGCCCGTCGCCGAGGTGATGAACGCGGTCGGGCGTGCGGACGTCGCCCGGAAGCCGCGCCGCCGCCTTTCGGACGCTCTCCGGTCCGCCGGTCGCCCGCAGAAGCAGCAGACTGAGCGGATGCGCGTACCGCCGCGCCCGCGCGCACTCGACCGCGAGAGCTTCCCGGAGGGTGCGTCGCCCGGGGAGCCCCGTGACGTCCCGGTCGATCGCGCGCCGAAGCTCGTCGAATCGAAACACATTGCGAAGCGACGGGCCGAGCGCGCCGGCCAGGCCCTCGAGGCGCTCCAGCACGTCCTCGGTGACCTCACGCTCCACCCGCCGCCAGAACACGGCGAGCGTTCCGAGGCGAGCGCTGTCGTGGTCGAGGATCGGGAGCGCCAGGCCACCGCTGAGGCGGAACTCGTCGCGTGCAGCCTCCTCCTCGGTGTAGCGATAGGCGAGGGTCACGGCGCGCGCGTCACCGCCGCCGGGGGGCAGGCCGAGGAGCTCTCGCGAAGACTCCTCGCGAGAGAGCCCGAAGGTCGCCACGACCGGATCGCCGTCGGACCGGGGGAGGACGAGCAGCGCCGCTCCGGACTCGCCGAGCCCCGTCGCCGATTCGAGCACGCGCTGCAGCGAGCTCTCGATCGACTCCGAGGCTCCGACCTCGGCCAGGTTGCGAAGCCAGTGCAGCTCGCTGCGCGCCCGAGTCGAGGCGGCGCGCTCGCGCCGGACCTCCTCCCATGCCTGTTCGACCTCGACGCCGGAGCGGGCTTCGGGCACGCCTCCTCGGCGCAGGCGGGCGGCCAGCACGACGGAGAGGCCGAGCAGGAGCAGCGCCAGCACGGACACGCCGACGGCGATCCACGTCATGGTCTCCCAGGTAGGCAAGCACCCCTCCCTCACTGGCCGCAACAGCGCGGGTCCCTAATGAGACTTTAGGAACTTTTCGGCAGATTGCTAGGGGAGAGGTGCGAGAGGGCCGCGCGGAAGCACCCGCTCGCGGAACGGCCGGTAGCCGGGCGGTCGCCGGGCCCGCAGCTCGATCAGCGCGCCTTCTCCAGCTTGAGCAGAAGCCGTTCCGTCCACGAGGGACGCTTCGGGTCGAAGTGCCCGCCCACGGCCCGCGCGTACGGAGCGCTCACGCGGCGCGCGTACGCGGCGAAGCCCTCGCGCCGAAGCGGCGCCCAGTCCTCGCGGTAGGGGATGGCGAGGTGGGCGTTCGTCACGTTCCTGGCGGAGAGCAGGAAGGCCATGCCCATGCCGACGGAGACCTCCAGGAGCGACCCGCGCTCGCGTCTCGCCTCCTCCCGGAGCCCGTGGTAGAGCGAGGCGAGGTCTTGCGGACCGGGCAGGCCGGAGGCGTCCGCGCGGAGCTCGCCGAGCGTCGAGCGCAGCTCGGCGAGCTCGAGCGGCGGGATGTCGATCAGCCCGGCCGTGCGGCCCGACGCGTTCTCGAGCGTCTCCAGGAGCTCGTCGACCGAGCCGATCTCCCGCTCCTCGGCGAGGACGCCCACCCGCTTCAGCTCGTCCACGAAGGACGCGAGGTACACCCTCGAGCCGTGCGCCACGTCGGCGGCCGCCGCCAGGAGCCACAGCGGCGAGAAGCCGAACGCGGCGATCGAGCCGAGCTCGACCACGTTCCCGGCGGCCTTCCGCTTGGTGATCTCCTGCGCGGAGATCTCGGGCGGCTCCGAGGGCTCGACGCGGCCGACCGCCTCGACCGCGATCCGCAGGGCGTTCTTCGCAGTTGCCTCGTAGAGGCGCGACCGCCGGACGAAGCGAGGGAAGAGCACCTGCGCGCTCTCGTGGACGACCCCGCCGAGCGTGCCCACGAGCGCCCGGATCGCCCGCTCCGGCAGCGAGATGGCGTACCAGAGTCGCCTGCCCGGGTTCCGATACGGTGGCGGCATGACAGAAGCGACGATCCACACTACACACGGCCCCGTCGTCGTCGAGCTCTACGACGACGACGCGCCCAAGACGGTCGAGAACTTCACGAAGCTCGCCGGCGACGGCTTCTACGACGGCATCACGTTCCACCGCGTCATCCCCGACTTCATGATCCAGGGCGGCTGCCCGAGCGGGGACGGTACCGGCGGCCCCGGCTACGAGTTCGAGGACGAGGCGAACGACCACGGCGTCGTTCGCGGCGCCCTCGCCATGGCCAACCGCGGCCCGAACACGAACGGGAGCCAGTTCTTCATCGTCACCACCGAGGCCGCTCCCTGGCTCGACGGGAAGCACACCGTCTTCGGCCGGGTCAGCGACGGAATGGAGGTGGTCGACGCGATCTCGGAGGTTGACCGGGATGCGAGCGACCGCCCGCGCGAGCCCGTCACGATCCAGCGGGTCGAGCTCGTCGGGGCCTAGGCCGTCGAACCTCTTCTGAAATGACGCCTCGTCGCCGGGGTGCGCTGGGCGAGTGCGACGCAAGGACGCAGGGCGCGCTCGTAGCCGGAGGCTACGGGCGCAACCGAGGACGCCGCGTCGTGCCGTCCAGCGCGGCGCGGCGGCTCAGGGCTTCGTTTCGGAAGAGGTTCTACTTCAAGCCGCGCGTCCGGCCTGCGCCGGGGCGTCCAGGGCGAGGAAGACCTCGACCACGCGAGGGTCGAACTGCGTGCCGGCTGCTTCGCGGAGCCGCCGGCTGGCGTCTTCGACCGTGAGGCGCCGGCGATACGGCCGGTCGGTCGTCATCGCGTGGTAGGCGTCGCAGACGAGGATGACGCGGGACTCGAGCGGGATCTCCTCCCCGGCGAGGCCGTCGGGGTAGCCGCTCCCGTCCCAGTGCTCGTGGCAGTGGCGGACGATCTGGCAGACCTGCTCCAGCCGCTCGATCGGCGCGAGGATGCGCGCGCCCAGCTCCGGGTGGAGCCTGACGACCTTCCACTCCCCGTCGGTGAGCGGCCCGGGCTTGGCCAGGATCGCCTCCGGAACGCCGATCTTGCCGATGTCGTGGAAGAGCGCGCCGAGCTCGAGGCGCTTCAGCGCCTTGGGATCCATCCCGAGCTCCCGTCCGACGTGTAGGGCCATGTCCGTGATCCAGCGCGCGTGCGAGGAGGTGTACTCGTCGTTCGCCTCCAGAGCGTTGGCGAGGGCCTCGACGGTCGACAGGAACGTGCGCTCGAGGCTCTCGTAGCTGGACGCGTTCGTGACCGCGAGCTTCACCTGGTGGGCGACGCCGGCGAGCAGGCGCATGCTGCGGTCGTCGAACGCTCCTCCCTTCGGGCCGGTGCGCACGACGATGCAGCCGAGTCGGTCGCCGTCGAGCCGAAGCGGCGCGACCGCCATCAGCCCGCGCGCCAGCTCCGCGCGCCCGCTCGTGGGGAACTTCGCCGCCTGGAGCTGGAACGGCTCGTCGCCGTCGAGGATCTCGCGGGCGCGCTCGTCGGGGACGGCGATCCCTCCGAGGGCCGCCGAGTCGCGCCAGTCGTAGCCGAAGAGCGCGCGGGCGACGAGGTCCTCGCCGGCGCGGTCCTGGAGCCAGACGGAGGACCGAGGCTTGTCGAGCAGCCGGGCGGCGAGCTCGACGGCGCGCTCGAGCACCTCGTCCAGCGACTCGGCGAGGGCGAGGCGGCGGCTGAAGTCGAGGAGCGCGTTGGAGATCTCGAGCGACGTCTTCGCCCGACTCGCCTCGAGCCGCTCGGCCTCGTAGAGGCGCGCGTTTTCGAGGGCAACCGAGGCGTGGCCGCCGAGGACCTCGAGGAGACGGACGTCGTCCTCGTCGAACTGGTCGACCCCCAGCTTGGAGATGACGACGGCCCCGATCACGCGGGTGCCGTAGTGCAGGGGGACGGCGATGATCGACTCGTCCACGTCCTCGGTGCCGGGGATGGTGACGGCGTAGTCGCAGTCGAGCGCGTTCGCGAGGAGGATCGACTCGCCCGTCTCGACGGCCCGGCCCGTGAACCCCTCGCCGATCGTGCAGGTGAGCGCCTCGACGCTCTCGTCCGAGTAGGGGTCGAGGTCGCCGCGCCAGGCCACGGGGACGATGAGGTCCCCGTCGACGACGTACAGGCGGCAGCTGTGGTAGTCGACGAGCATCCGCAGCTCGTTCACGATCGCGTCGCCGATCTCGCGCACGTCGTTCAGGCGGTTGAGCTTGCCCGCGAGGCTCTGGAGCATCTTCAGGTGCGCGATCGAGCGGACGTCACGGCCCACCGCGGCGGGCGCCGGGCGCTCGCCGGCTTCCTCCTCGAAGAGGACGGCCTGGTCCTTGCCGCGCGCCTTCGCGGTCATCATGGCGATCTCGGCGCAGGCCACCAGCTCGCGCGGGTTCATCGCGTGCTCGGGCCCCTGGGCGATGCCGATCGAGACGCTGAGCCTGCCGGCGGGGGCGATCTCGGTCTCGGCGAGACTGTCGACGATCCGGCGGGCGAGGCCGAGCGCGTCACCGGCGTCGCAGGAGGCCATGATCACGCCGAACTCCTCGCCTCCGAGCCGGCAGACGACGTCAGAGGTCCGAACGATCCCCTGCAGGAGGTCGGCCAGCTCGACGAGCGCGAGGTCGCCGCTTCCGTGGCCGTGGATGTCGTTGACGCGCTTGAAGTCGTCGATGTCGAGCATCAGCACGGCGATCGAGTCGTGGCTTCGGCTGGCGCGGTTCAGCTCGGAGCGGAGGCGGTCGTGGAAGTAGCGGTGGTTGTAGAGGCCGGTGAGCGAGTCGGTCTGCGCCTGCAGCTCGAGCGCGGCGCGCACCTGGGCGTTGTCGAGCGCGAGCGCGGCAGCGTCGCCGAAGCGTTTCGCCAGCTCGAACTCCTCCTCGGAGAAGCGCGCCCCCGTGCCCAGCCGGTAGACGTTCAGCGCGCCCTTGACGGCCCCGCGGGCGACGAGCGGCACGGAGATGAGCGCTTCGGGCTCGTCGTCGGGCGTGCCCGGGACCGTCTTCACGCGCGGATCGAGGTGGGCGTCGTTCACGAGCTGGGCCTCGCAGTGGTCGATGGCCCAGCCGGTGATGCCCTCGCCGAGAACCGGTCGGTCGCTCATGATCTCGTCGGCCCAGCGGTCGCGCGCCATCACCGGAATCAGCAGCCGGCGGGCCTCGTCGGCTTGGTAGATCGTGAAGGCGTCGTACGGGATCACGTCCGCGAGCGAGTCCGCGATTCGCTCGAGGACAGTCGAGTGCGTCTGCTCCGAGAGCACCTCGTGGAAGACGTCGGCCAGCCGGCGATAGGAATCGACGAGCCCGTCTGTGCGAGCGGGAGGCGAGTGGGGCGGAGTCGCCTGGGTCGCCTCGGGAACCAGGCTGTTCACCTCTCTGAGTTCCACGCGGCCGCAGACACCTCCTCTTTGCGGCTCCCCCGACGGAAGCCAGATCAAATTCAACTTGGGAGCGGAGGCCCGGCCCTCACTCGAAAGGGGGATCTAGCACTGGCTCGCATTTCGCCGTAAACGCGGAAAAATGCGTCCTCAGGCCGGGCGGGAGTAGTCTGGTCGGGTGAGCGCTGGAAGCACGGCGCGGCCCGGGCTCGCCGAGGTGGCGGCGGTCTGGATGCTCTTCGGCGTCGTCGCCGCGGGGATGTGGGTCACGTCCTCCCGCCTGTCCCCCCAGGATCTCTACAACGTCAGCGGCGAGGGCTCTGCGGCCGGGGCGGGACGGGTGCTCGTCTTCTCGAACTACTCCACCGCCCTCGTGGCGATCGCGCTCCTCGCCGTCGTCGCGGACCGGCTCCGCGGCCGCCTCGCCGTCGTGGCCGTGCTTGCAGCCGGTCTCTGCGCGGTCGTTGCCTGGCCGGGAGTCGTCGAGCAGTCGGACCTCGATGCGAAGCCCGTCAACGCGCTCCCGGCCCTCGGCGTGGCGATCGCGCTCGTCCTCACCGGAGTCGCGCTCGCGCGTGGAGGCCTCGGCGCCTCGCGCCCCTTCGGCGGCGGCTGGGACGTCGCGCGCGCCCTGGCGGCCGTCCTCCTCGTCCTCGTCGCGCTGCCGTGGCTCTTCGCGGAGATCGGCGTCTACGTCACCGACGTGCCCGGCCTCGGCTTCTTCATGAGCGACGAGATCGTGGCCGAGCCCGGTCATCCGAACCTGAGAGCAGTGCACCTCGGCCATCACCACGGCCTGGACGGGACGCTGCTCGCCCTCTCGGCCCTCGCGCTCTCCCGGGTGGTCGGGCAAGTGCGCCCGCCGTCCCTGCGGACTGCGCTCGGCTTCTACGTGGCGCTCATGCTGGTGTATGGCCTGGCGAACGCCCTGCAGGACTTCTGGCTCGAGCAGCTCGCGAAGCGGGGCACGACTTCGCTCGAGCTCCCGAACATGACCGTCCCGAAAGCCTCGTGGGCCTGGGCGGCCATTCTCGGGACGGCTCTCCTCATCCATTTTGCGGCCAGGGGCGTAGGTAGATTCCGAAAGCCATCTCAGGAAGGAGCCCCATGACGCGACGCTTGTTTCCCCTCATGCTGACCGCGCTCGCGCTCACCTTTGCAGTGGCGGCGTGCGGAGGCGACGACGACGAGGAGACCACCGAGGAGCCGGCGGCCACCGACACCGGCGCCCCGGCAGCCGGAGGGGGAGCCCTCACGCTCACGGCCGACCCCAGCGGAGCGCTGGCGTTCGACACGACGGAGCTCACGGCGTCGGCAGGCGAGGTCACGATCGAGCTCGTCAACGATTCCGGGATCCCCCACAACGTAGAGGTCGAGGGAAGCGGGATCGAAGAGGTGAGCGAGACGATCACCGAGGGGAGCACCGAGCTCTCGGTGGCGCTCGACGCCGGCGCGTACGAGTTCTACTGCGCCGTCCCAGGACACCGCGAAGGCGGGATGGAGGGGACGCTCACGGTCGAGTGACCAGTACCGTTTCCGAGGTGCAGCTCCTCGACCTCGAGCATCTCGGCCGTCGGCGCGTCATCGGCTCGTACCTGCTCGAGGGCAGCGAGCCGGCGCTCGTCGACTGCGGCCCGGCAAGCTGCCTGGAAGGTCTTCGGGCAGGGCTCAGCGGGCACGGGCTCGACGTCGGGGACCTGCGCCACCTCGTGCTGACGCACATCCACCTCGACCACGCCGGCGCGGCGGGCTCGCTCGTCCGGGAGAACCCGCAGCTGCTCGTGCACGTGAGCGAGATCGGCGCGCCGCATCTCGTCGACCCCGATCGCCTCGAGCGAAGCGCGCGCCGGCTCTACGGGGACGACTTCGACCGGCTCTGGGGCGAGCTCGAGCCCGTCCCGGAGGAGAACGTGCGGATCGTCGGCGACCGCGTGCTCGACCTGGAGTCGTTCCCGACGCCGGGGCACGCCTCCCACCACGTCTCCTTTCTCTCACCGGACGGCTCGTGCCTCACGGGCGACGCGGCCGGCGTGCGGATCCTCCCGGGCCGGTACGTGGCGCCGGTCGCGCCGCCGCCCGACATCGACGTCGACGCCTGGGAGCAGACCATCGACGCGATCGAGGCGCGTCGGCCGGCGCGGCTCCTGCTCGGGCATTTCGGCGTCGTCGACGACCCGGCGCTCCACCTCGACGAGCTGCGCACGACCCTGCGCACGTGGGCGGACCGCGCCCGGGAAGGCTCGGAGGAGGACTTCGTCCGCGCGGCCGAGGCCGACGTCCGTGCAGCTGCCGATCGCGAGACCGCCGAGCTCTTCCAGCAGGCGGGGCCCTTCTGGCAGTCATACGCCGGGCTGCGCCGGTACTGGGACAAGAAGGCGGAGGCGACGGCCGCCTAGAACTCATTGCGGGATGATGCGTCGCTGCCGGGGTGTGCTGGGCGAGTGCGAGGCAAGGACGCAGGGAGCGCTCGTATTCGAGAATACGGGCGCGACCGAGGACGCCGAATCGTGCCGGCCAGCGCGGCCCGGCGGCACCCGGCTTCATTTCGCAAGGGGTTCTAGATCCGCTACCGTCCCGGGATGCGCCGCCCAGGGGTCTCGACGCTTCTCTTCATCCTGGCCGTCCTCGTCCTGGCCGCTCCCTCTCCGGCCTCGGCGATTCGCCTCGCCCGCGTCGCGGGCGGGTTCGACTCGCCCGTCCACGTGGCAGCCTCGCCGCGGGACGGCACGCTCCACGTCGTGGGACAGGAGGGGCAGATCTGGAGGCTCGGTCCCGGCGGCCGCTCGGTCTTCCTCGACATTCGCGATCTCGTCGCCTTCGGCGGCGAGCGCGGGCTCTTCTCGATCGCGTTCCCCTCCGACTACGCCCAGACCCGGTTCTTCTACGTCAACTACACCGAAAACGGCGGCGACGTCCGCGTCGCGCGCTTCCGCGCGAATGCGTCCTTCAGCGCCGGCAGGCGGAGCACGCGCAGGATGCTCCTCGACGTCGAACATTCGGCCCACGCCAATCACAACGGCGGGCAGGTGGCCTTCGGCCCCAACGGCCGGCTCTACGTCAGCACCGGGGACGGCGGCGGCGGCTGCGATCCCGGCGGGAACGCCCAGGACCTCTCGAGCCGAAAGGGCAAGCTCCTGAGCATCGACGCCGACGCCCTGTCGGCGGGCTGGCGCATCGACGGCTACGGCCTCCGTAACCCCTGGCGCTTCTCGTTCGACCGCTCGACCGGACGCCACTACGTCGGCGACGTGGGCCAGGGCCGCTGGGAGGAGGTCAGCAGCATCCGGGCCTCGCGGCTCGGCGGCACGCCCGAGAACTACCTCTGGGATCGCTACGAGGGCCGGGCGCGGAGCGGCTGCCCGACCGGCGGGCTTCGCGGCCCCGGCGACCGCATCTTCCCGGAGGAGGTCTACAGCCATGCCCGGGGCCAGGCCATCACCGGCGGATACGCCTACCGCGGCGGGAGGCTGCCCTCGCGCCTGCGGGGCTGGTACTTCTACGCCGACTACTACTCCGGCCGCATCTGGCGGCTGAAGGTCAACGGGGACGGCGAGCTGGTGCGCGACGGACGGCTGGTCAGGGACACGGGTCTGAACATTGCGTCGTTCGGAGAGCGCAGGAACGGCGAGCTCCTCGTCGTCCACCGGGGCGGCGTAATCTACAGACTCGCCCGCTGAGGCTTGCGCTACCTGTTCGTCGACTGCCGCTGGGAGCTCGGGAGCCCCGGCCGCGGCCGTGAGCTCTATCTCGAAGGCCACGTTCCCGGTGCCTCCTTCCTCGACGTGGAGGGCGATCTGTCGGCGCCGCCGGCGAGCCCCGGCGGGCGCCATCCCCTTCCCACCGCGGACGATTTCGCCCGCGCGGCGGGCGGCGCCGGGGTCGGCCCCGGAGTCTTCGTCGTCGCCTACGACCAGGGGATGAACGGCGGCGCAGCGCGGCTCTGGTGGCTCCTGCGCCACTTCGGCCACGATGACGTCGCCGTGCTCGACGGGGGCATGGGCGCCTGGCTGGGGCCGCTCTCGAGCGGGGAGGAGGAGGTCGAGCCGGCCGTCTTCGTGCCCCGGCTGCGCACGGACGACTTGATCGGGGCCGAGGAGCTCGCGGCGCGGCTCGGCGAGCCCGGTCTCACCGTCGTCGACGCGCGGCTCCCGGAGCGCTACCGCGGGGAGGTCGAGCCGATCGACCCGGTCGCCGGGCGCATCCCCGGCGCGCGCAACGCGCCCTATCCCGGCGAGCTCCCGCCCGATCTCGTCGAGGCGGAGGAGCTGGTCGCCTACTGCGGCTCCGGGATCACCGCGGCGGTCGTCCTCCTGCGGCTCTCGCAGGCCGGACGCGACGACGCGAAGCTCTACCCCGGCTCGTGGAGCGACTGGTGCGGCCGGGGGCTTCCGGCCGAGACCGGCTAGAAGGGGTTGGCGGAATAGTGCTCGTCGCCGGGGTGCGATGGTCGTTCCTAGGCAAGGACGCAGGGAGCGCTCCTAGCCAAGGCTACGGGCGCGACTGAGGACGCAGTCCTCGGGGCGAGCAGCGCGGCCCGGCGGCACAGCGACTATTTCGTCAAACCCTTCTAGGTTCTCGGCCCGGACGGTGGCCGGTCAGGCCAGGTCGATCTCGACGACCCCGTCGAACGCCGCCCCTGCGCGGTAGCGCTCGTAGACGAGCGCGGCGACGGCGAGGTCCTGGACCGCGAGGCCGGTCGAGTCGAAGACCGTGGTCTCCTCGCTCCGCGTCCGCCCCGCCGCTTCGCCCGCGAGGATTCGGCCGAGTTCGACGACGTCGTCCCGCCCGAGCGTCCCCGCCTCGACCGCGCGCGAGATGTCGCCGTTGTGGCTCGCCTGCTCCCACTCGTCCACGACGACCCGGGCGCGCGCGAGTTCCTCGACGGCGATCTCGGCTTTTCCGGGCCCGTCCGCGCCCATCAGGCTGACGTGCTGGCCGGCGCTGAGGCTTCCCGGGCCGAAGAGCAGCTCCCGCCCGGGCGTGACGGTGACGACGACGTCGGCGGCCAGCGCCTCCTCCCGCGAGGCGGCCGCGCCCGCGCCCAGCTCCCCGGCGATCTGCGTAGTCCGTTCGGCGTCGGCGTCCCAGAGGAGGACGTCACGTCCACGGGCCAGGAACGTCCGGGCGACGGCCCGCCCGTTGACGCCGCAGCCGACCACCGCGGCAGGCCCTTCGCCGGCACCCAGCGTTTCGGCCGCGAGGACCGCCGCCGCGCCGGTGCGAAGCGCCGTGAGCGCGCCCGCGTCGAGCTGGGCCAGGAGACGGCCGTCTGTCGCGTCGGAGAGGAGGACGATGCCGCTCACGGTCGGAAGGCCTCGCTCGGGGTTCCGCGGGAAGGACGTCACCCACTTGAGCACGGCGTAACCGCCTCCGCGAGCCGGCATCGCGCGGAAGTCGCCGTCGGGCGGCGCCGGGACGTAGACCTTCGACGGCATCAGCCACTCGCCGCGCGCGTGCGCGACGAACGCCTCGCGGACGGCCTCGACCGCGTCGGAGGGGTCGACGGCCGCGTAGACGTGCCGGGCTGCGAAGACGGGGATGCTCACGGTGGCGAAGTCTCGCCGACGTAGCGAAAGCCCGTGGCCTGAATGGCGCCCGTGTCGATCAGGCCCTGCTCGACCTCCCTCGGCGCCGCCTCGCCGAGCTCGAGGAAGAGGTACGGCACCCAGGCGAAGAAACGCTCCCTGAAGCGCAGGTCGAGCTCGGGGCGCATCGCGGCGTACGTGTGGATTTCAGCCTCGTCCTCCTGCCATTCGCGCAGGCACTCGTCGAAGGACGCCGGCGCCGCGCGGCCACCGGCCTCGGCGATTGCCTGTCGCCGCTCGTGGTACCACTCGGCCGTCGGCCGATCGACGCGCTCCTTCGCGTAGTCGTCCACGACCAGCAGGCCGCCCGGAACCAGGAGCCCGGAGATCTTGTCGAGCGCAGCCGGGAGATCGTGCAGGTGGTGCAGCGAGCTCGCGGCCACCACAGCGTCGAAGTGGTCGGGGGTCTCGAGCTCCTCGAGCGTCACGCGGACGAAGGGCGGTCCGGCGGGGGCCTTCGGGTCGATCGCCGTCAGGTCGTAGCCGGCTGCGACCAGGGCGCGCGCAAGCGCCCCGGAGCCGCACCCCACTTCGAGGACGCGCGCGGGAGGGGGTAGGAGGTGGGCTGAGACGAACGCCAGGACGTCCCGGTTACGCTGACCGTGCATCCATGGTGACCCTATGCGACGTCGGCCCGCGAGACGGGCTCCAGAACGAGGCGGCCGTGCTCGAGCCTGCCGTGCGGGCCGAGCTGGTCAACCGGCTCGCGGCCGCGGGGCTGCCGGCCGTCGAGGCCGTGAGCTTCGTGCATCCGGAGCGCGTGCCGCAGATGGCCGGGGCCGAGGAGGTCGTCGCCGGCATCGAGCGGCGCGGCGGCGTCGTCTACTCCGGCCTGGTGCTGAACGCGAAGGGCGCCGACCGTTTCGCCGCGACGGACCTCGACGAGCTCCACTTCAACCTCGCTGCGACGGAGAGCTTCGGCCGGGAGAACCAGAACGCGACTCCGGAGGAGGCGCTGGCGACGCTCGCCGCGATCGAGACCGAGCGGCCAGTGAGCGTCTCGATCAGCGTCGCCTTCGGGTGCCCCTTCGAGGGCGCCGTCGATCCGGGGCGGGTGCTCGAGATCGCGGTACGGTCCGTGTCCGCGGGCGCCCAGGAGGTCGTCTTCGCGGACACGATCGGAGTCGCCGTGCCTCGTCAGGTCCGGCACTTGGTCGTGGAAGGCGCGAAGCGTCTTCCACGAGTGGGCGTGCACCTCCACAACACGCGGAACACGGGCTTCGCCGCCGCCTACGCCGCCCTCGAGGCGGGCGCTACCGTGTTCGAGGCGTCCGTCGGCGGGCTCGGTGGCTGCCCCTTCGCGCCCCGCGCCACCGGCAACGTCGCCACCGAGGACCTCGTCTACCTCCTGCACGGAGAGGGGGTGGATACGGGTGTCGACCTCGACGCGCTCATCGGCGTCTCCGCCTGGCTCGAGGGCGTCCTCGGACGGGATCTCCCCGGCCAGGTCTACCGGGCCGGAGCCTTCGCGCCGGTCTCCGGCTGAGCCGCTCTCCGGGCTGCTCGTCGCCGGAGCCCTGGCCGCCGGCACAGCCGTCCTGCTCTGGCGGCTCGTCCCCGACGTCCGGGGCAAGCCGCTCTTCGAGGACGAGGCGGTCGCCGGCCTCCTGAGCGCCCGGCCTCTGGGCGAGCTGCTCCCGACGGTGTTGTCTGACCGTGGAGGCGCGCCGCTCCACTTCCTCCTCTCCCACGTTGCGCTCGCGTTCGACTCCTCCCCGGAGGCGCTGCGCTGGCTGTCGGTCTGCTTCGCGGTGGCGACGATCCCGCTCTGCCTCGACCTGGGCCGCCGGCTCGCCGGGCCGGTCGCGGGGGCGACGGCCGCCATCGTCGCCTCCGCCTCGGCGGTGCTCGCGCTCTACGGGACGGTCGGCAGCATGTACGCGCTCCTGGCGTTCGTGAGCGCGCTCTCCGCGGACCTCTTCGCCAGGGCGCTCGAGCTCAGGACGGCGCGCGCCGCGTTCGTTGCCGCTCTCGCGGCGGTGCTGCTCCCCGCCGTGCACCCGTACGGGGCCATCGTCGTCGCAGCCGAGGCCGTGGTGGCGCTCGCGATCTGGAGGGGCCGACCGCTCAAGCCCGCGCTGCCGGTTCTCGCCGTCGGGCTGCTCCTCGTCCCGTTCGCCGTCGCCGACCTTCGCCTCGCCGACCGCTTCACGGTCGGCGTCGGCGGGGAGGAGTCGCTCGCAGGACCGGGCGATGCCTGGGCGCAGCTCTCCCGCGCGCTCCAGTCGTTCGCGGGCGGTGGAGGCTGGACGTTTGCGCTCTTCCTCGTGCTCGGGATCGCGGGCACGGTCATCCTGCTGCGGACGCACACGGCGTTCGCAGCTTTCGGGTTGCTGACCCTGCTCGTGCCCCCGCTTCTCTTCATGCTCCTGCGCACCGGGAGCGTGATGGGGCTGTCGCCCCGGCACCTCGTCTTCGCGCTGCCGCTCTGGGCGGCCGCCATCGGCGTCGCGGTGGCCAGAGTCACTCGCGGCCTCCACCCGGCGTTCGCCGTGGGAGCGGTCGCGGTCGTCGCGCTCGTGGCCGTGCTCTCGCCGCCGGGGGGCGTGCGTGACCCGCGCGAGTGGCCCAACGTCGTCCTCGGAGGCGGGCCGGACGCGACCGCCACCGGCAGCCGGGAGCGACTCGATCCCCCGGCAGACTGGCTGCGGGCGACGGTGGCCGACGGCGACCTGCTCTTCCCGTACTCGCCGGTCTTCCTGGCGGGCCTGCCGGCGACCGGCGAGGCGATCTCGCTCCCGTACTCGCAGACGACGCTGCTGGAGCGCGCCGTCGCGCGCCTGCCGGAGCCGGCCGGCGCTCTCGTCGTGGCCGTCCCGGTCGGCGAGGCCGAGGTCGATCTCGAGCAGCTCGAAGCAGCGCTCGGCCGAGGCTATGACGCGCAGCTCTTCCCCGGCTGGCTCCTGGTGCGAGCCGAGGGGCCGTTCGCGGAGCCGGCCGACGCGCTCGCGGCGAACGCGGCCGTGCTCGCCGCCTCGCTCGACGCGGTCGAGATCAATCGCTATCCGGAGCTCCGCTTCTACGTCGAGCGCGGCTTGCGCTCCACCTGCCAGACCCTCGCATCGCTCGGCGAGCCGTGTGCCGCGTGACGCGGGCCGGCGTCGACCTCTACTGGCTTCCTCTGGGCGCCGGCGGGCATGTCGTCCGGCTCAACGGGCGCATCTTCGAGGCGGTGGTGGCGCGGCTCGAGAGGCGACCGGCACGTGACCTCTACCACTCGGCACTCGCAGTCAGCGTCCCGGAGGGAGAGTTCGTGATCGAGATGACGCCGATCCCCGACGGCAACGGGGCGCAACGCGGCGTCGTCGCGGAAGGCTCGGTCGGCAGCCGCCTGGCTCGGTCGCTGCGGATCTTCCGGTACGAGATCCGGCGCTGGCCTGGCGGCGCGATTCCGGACGTCGACGAGGCGGTCGAGAGCCCGCAGCGTCTCACGGACGACCCAGCTCTCGCGCAGCGTGTCCTCGAGCTCGTGCCCGCCGTGCCCACGCCGGTCTGGGGACGGGACGAGCTCCGGGCCGGCGAGATGTGGAACTCGAACTCGCTGATCTCGTGGCTGGTCGCCCGCAGCGGTCTTGCCGTCGAGGCGATCCATCCGCCTCTCGGCGGGCGCGCTCCCGGCTGGCGGTCGGGCCTCGTCGTGGCGTGCCGGCCGTAGCCCGCTCCGTGAGACACGAGCGGGCGGTCAGGGCCGGGCCTCCACGTGACGGTCCTCGGTCGGTCGCAGGCAGCCCTCCCCTCCGGCCGAGTCGAGAAAGTCGCCGTCGAAGTGGTCGGCCTCGGCAACGAGGCTGCTCCGCCAGGGGAGGCGCGCGACTTCCGCAGTGCCCACGTCGACGCGGCTCGCCGGCTCGGTGACGTCGAGCAGCTCGCGTCCGTCCTGGATGTCTGTGACGACGAAGAGCCGGCTGCACTCGCTCGCCGGCTCGGCCTGGGCGAGGGTGACGCCTCCGGGGAGGTACCACTCGAGCGGCGAGCGAAAGTCGAAGAGCGACCCGACCACGAGAATGGGGTCTCCCGGCTCCCACCCCTCGTCGACCAGGGTGTTCGCGACCCGGTCGAAGTCGGGGCGCTCGGCCATCGGGGTCCGAGCGTAGGCCGCGACCGCGACCGCGAGGCCGGCGACGGCGACAGCGTACGCCGCCCGGCGCGGGAGCGGCACCAGCACGGCCGCGAGGGCGATCGCCGCAAAGGCCGTCACGCCGATCAGGTTCCTCCCGGTGATGATGCGGAGGCCCGCAAGCCAGGCGAGCCCCGAAAGGCCGATGGGGACGAGCACGAGCAGCGCGCAGAGGCGGGCCGAGGAGCCGAGCCGCGCGAGGACGGCGCAGCCGGCGACGACGAGTGCCAGGATCGCCGCCCGCGCAGCGGCCTCCCAGAGACCCGGATCGACACCGATCTCCGCGTACATCGTCCCCGGATCCCAGAAGAGCGCCGACGGAAGCGCGGCAAACTTGACCGGGTCGAAGGCGTCGATCCAGCCAAAGCGCTCGGCACTGACCTGATCGACGAGGCCGGGGAGCCAGGCGAGCAGGGTGGCCGAGCCGAGGACGATCGCCGCCCCCGCGCGGAGACCCGACGGGCGCAGCTCCCGCTCGACGGCGAGCCAGACGAGCCCTGCGAGCGCCGCGAGGACGAAGAAGTAGTGCGTGTAGGCGCCGGCGGCCGTGCAGGCCGCGAGCGCAACCAGCCGCCCGAGCCGAGGCTCGGCGGCCGCGTGCTCGAGCAGCAGCGCGAAGGCGAGCGTGAGGAGCGCGAGCAGGGAATACGCCCGAACCTCGCTCCCGTGCACGACCGTCTGCCAGGCAAGAGCGGTGAGCACGCCCGCGACGCCGGCCAGCCAGAGCGGGAGAAAGCGGCCGGCGTAGACGACGGTGAGACCGGCCAGCGCGGCCGCGAGCGCCACCGACAGGAACCGCAGCCCCTCGATCGAGATCCCGGCCTCGCGCCCGAGCCAGGCGAGCAGGTACCAGCCGGGCGGCGTCGACTCGGTGCGCTCGACGTGCTCGACCACTCCGGCCGGCGTCGACTCGAGCAGCACCCGGGCCGAGGCGACCTCGTCCTGCCAGAGCGGAAGGTCGATCGCCCCCGGGAGCGTCGCGGCCGCGGCAAGCGCCGCCACCCCGGCCGCGACGCCGATCGTGGCGCGCCGCGCGCCTGCTCCGGCCGCTCCCGCGTTCGGCATAGTCCGTCAGCATGACGACTGGGCGTGTGCGGTGGGCTCTGATGGCGCTGTTCGCGGTCGCGGCCGTCCTGGCCACCCTCCCGGCCGTCGGCGGGCTGCGCAGCGAGTTCATCACGGAGCGGCATCCGCCCGGCTACGGCGAGGCGGCGTCCGGAGACCATCTCCAGACGACCTATCGCTTCTGGCTCGTCGGCCATCAGCTCGAGCGGGGCGACGCGCCCTGGGTCGATCCCTACAGCTTTCAGCCGCTCGTCGAGCCCCAGGTCGTCCTGGGCGGCTGGCCGTACGGGCTCCCGTACTGGCCGCTGAACGCGCTCTGGGGCCCGGTCGTCGCGTGGAACCTGCTCCTCCTGCTCGTCACCTTCGCCGCCGGGCTCTTCGCCTATCTGTGGCTCCGCGAGCTGGAGCTCCCTCCGCTCGCGGCCGCGCTCGGCGGGCTCGCCTTCGAGCTGGCCCCCTACCGGCTCCTGCAGAGCGGTGGGCACCTGCTGGGCTGGGCTGCCGTCCTGCTCCCGCTGACGCTCTGGGCCTTCGAGCGGTCCCGCCGGGCGGAGAGCGCCCACGCCGTCCATCTGTGGGGCGCGCTCGCAGCCGCGAGCGTCGTCTCGATCCCGCTCTCGGGCCAGCTCCATCTCGGGCTCGGCGTCGTTCCGTTCCTGGCCGCCTACGCCGCCGTTCGCTTCTCGCGCACCGCCTCGCTCTGGGCCTGGGGCGGTGCGCTCGCCGCCGCAGCCGCCGGGTTTCTGGCGGAGGCCGTCGTCATCGCCGGCTCGACGGAGTCCGAGGGGAGGACGCTCGCCGAAGTCGCCTCATTCTCCGCCGGCCCGATCGACTTCGTCAGCCGTTGGCGCCTGCACGGGTCGGAGCGCTTCGTCTTTCTCGGCTGGCTGCTGCCGGTGCTGGCGTGTGCCGGTCTCGTGCTGCTCGCACGGCGCAGGCGGGGGCTCGCGATCCTGCTGGGCCTCGCCGCGCTCGTGCCGGCCCTGCTCGCGCTCGGCACGAACCTGCCGTTCTACGAGACCGTGCGCGATGTCTTTCCCCCGCTCCGCTACCCGCGCGTGCCCGGGCGCTTCCTGCCGCTGGCGAACCTGGCGCTCGCCGCGCTCGCCGCCGTGGCGGCCGCCGTCGTCGTGGCGCGCTTCGAGGGTCGCCGCCGGGCCGCGGTCGGCGCCGCGCTTCTTGCGCTCGTGGCCGCCGACCTGCTCGTCTTCCCGCTGCGCTCGAGCGAGGCCGATCCCGGGAACATCGCCTACGCCGCGCTGGCGGATGCGGAGCCGGGACGCGTTCTCGGGCTGCCGATCTTCCAGGAGGGCAAGGGCCACTTCGGCAGCGTCTACGACTACTACACGCAGCAGGCGCCCCGGGAGCGGCCGACCGGCTACGCGCTCGCGCCCGAGGAGGTCTTCGAGTTCACGGAGCGCTTCAACAGGCTCGACTGCGGCGCCTGGCTTGCCGGGGACCGGGAGGAGCTCGAGCGCCTCGGGATCCGCTACTTCGTGTGGCATGGGGGGCTCTACCGGCAGTCCGAGACGCCGGGGGCCTGGTTCGGATGGGATGGCCTTCGGGGTAGCGGCTACGGGCCCGCAGCCGGAGCAGCCCCGGTCTTCCTGTGGGCGGAAGGCCCGGGCTCGGCTCCGCTCCCGGACGAGCCCTCCCGGGCCGAGCCCGTGCTCTGCGACGGCTGGGTGGACGGCGAGCTCGAGCTGGGCGAGGGCGCGCTCTGGCTCTACGGGGAGGGAACGGCCGAGCTCGAGCTTGACGCCGCCGCGCCGACCGAGGTGACGGTCTTCGCTGACGGTCGAGCGCTCGCGCCTGAGCTGGTCGACGGCCGTGCGACGGTGAGCGTCGAGCTCTCCGAGCGGGGCTGGCATGCTTTCGTCGTCCGCGGAGCGCCGGGGCTCCGTCTTGATCGCGCAGGCTTCGCCTAGCGATACTTGCAGCGGCACCTTCCGAGGAGGCAGAGCATGTCGGTTCTGATCAAAGGCGGCCGGATCGTCACCGCGGCTGACGACTACGTCGCGGACGTGTACGTCGAGGACGAGGCGGTAACCCTGATCGGCGAGTCGCTCGACGTGCAGGCCGACAAGGTGATCGACGCGAGCGGAAAGATGGTGCTGCCGGGGTGCATCGACCCGCACACCCACCTCGACATGCCCTTCGGGGGCACGACGTCGTGCGACGACTTCACGTCCGGTACGGTCTCCGCCGCGTTCGGCGGCACGACCTGTCACGTCGACTTCTGCATCCAGGGCAAGGGCCAGACGTTCGCCGAGGCGCTCGAGACCTGGCACGGGAAGATCGAGTCCGCGAAGCCGGTGATCGACGTCGGCTTCCATCTCGCCGTCACCGACCTGCAAGAGGGCGGGACGCTCGAGGAGCTCGCGCGCATGCCCGACGAGGGCGTCACGAGCTACAAGCTCTTCATGGCGTACAAGGGCGCGATCATGGTCGACGACGAGACGCTCTTCCGCGTCATGCAGACCGCCGCCGACACGGGGGCGCTCGTGATGGTGCACGCCGAGCACGGGGACTCCATCGACGTCCTTGTCAAGCAGGCGCTCGCCGAGGGCAAGACGGACCCGATCTGGCACGCGCGCACGCGCCCGCCCGAGACCGAGGGCGAGGCGACGAACCGGGCGGTTCAGCTCGCGCACGTGGCCGGCTGCGCCCTCTACGTCGTCCACGTTTCCTGCAAGGAGTCGATCGATCCGATCGCGCGCGCCAAGGAGCTCGGCTGGAACGCGCACGGGGAGACCTGCACGCAGTACTTCTTCGTGGACGAGACCTTCCTCGAGCGGCCCGACTTCGAGGGCGCGAAGTACGTCTACACACCGCCCCCGCGCGCGAAGGAGAACCAGGAGCACCTCTGGCGCGCGGTCGCGACGGACATCCTCTCGGTCGTCTCCACCGACCACTGTCCCTTCGGCTGGGCCGACCAGAAGTCACTCGGCAAGGACGACTTCTCCAAGATCCCGAACGGCGGGCCGGGGATCGAGGACCGGCTGATGATGATCCACGAGTTCGGGGTGCGCGGCGGGCGGATCTCCCTGAACCGCATGGTCGAGCTCCTCGCGACGAGCCCGGCGAAGTACTTCGGCCTCTACCCGCGCAAGGGCACCGTGGCCGTCGGCTCCGACGCGGACATCGTCGTCTTCGACGCGGACAAGCGCGTGACCCTCTCCGCCGAGCGCAGCCACTCGCGCGTCGATTACAACCTCTACGAGGGCACCGAGGTGACGGGCGCTCCCGAGGTCGTGCTCGTGCGCGGAAAGGTAATCGTCGAGAGCGGCGAGCTCGTCGGCCAGCCCGGCGACGGCCGCTTCGTGAAGCGGGCGCGCTTCGGAGAGCAGCTAACCGCGGCCGCGGGCGCGACCGCCTAGTGAAGGGAGGAGCGATGTTCGGCATCTCGGTCGGCGGGATCATCGTGATCGTGGGGATCGTGCTGATGTTCGTGTGGAGCCTCTGGATCGGCTTGATCGTGGCGCTGATCGGGCTGCTCGCCTTCGGCGGCTTCGCCCGCGGCAAGTGGTACTGACCCCCCCGCTCCGACGGTGAGGACGACCTTGCCGGCCGCGTGGCCTTCGTGGATGTAGCGGACGGCCTCGGCGGCCTCGGCCAGCGGGTACGTCCGGTCGATGACCGGCGCGATCGTGCCTGCCTCAAGGAGATCTCTCAGGGTCTCCAAGTCTTCGTGAGGCTCCCTCGACACGAGCGGCCGCAGCTTCTGGCCGACGAACAGTGACACCAGCGGCGCCTTGATGATCTGGCGATCGAAGCCTCCGAGCAGGCGGCCGCCACCTTCTCCGCCCACGATCACGAGCGTTCCTTTCGGGGCGAGGGCCCGTCGCAGGGTGGACAGTGAGCGGCGGCCGGCGGTGTCGACGATGAGGTCGTAGAGGCGCGCGCCGTCCGCGAAGTCCTCCTGCGTGTAGTCGATGAGGTGGTCCGCGCCGATCGAGCGCACCAGGTCCATCTTGGTGGTGCTGCACACACCGGTGACGTTCGCTCCGAACGCCCTGGCGAGCTGCACCACGAATATCCCCACGCCTCCTCCGGCGCCGATGACGACTACGTTCTGCCCCGTCTGCACGTGCGCAACGTCGCGCACGGCCTGGAGGGCGGTCAGCCCCGAGATGGGGACGACCGCGGCCTGCTGGAAGGTGAGGCCGGGCGGCTTTCGTACCAGCTTGTCGGACGGCGCTGTCGCGTACTCGGCGAAGGAGCCTTCGCAGAGGCCGAACACCTCGTCGCCCGGCTCGAGCCCTGTGACGTTCCCGCCGACCGCCTCGATGGTTCCCGCGAAGTCCCGGCCGCGGACAGCCGTCTTGGGTGTGCGGAGCCCGTAGCCCATGACGCGAACGAGGTACGGGAGGCCCGTCATGAGGTGCCAGACGCCCGGCTCGACGCCCGCCGCCCGAACGCGCACGAGCACCTCGTCCTCCCGGGCCACGGGCCGGTCGACGTCCCTGAGCTCGAGGACGTCGGGCGGGCCATAGTGGTCCTGGACGATCGCCTTCATGGAGTGGCGCTGCGATCAGCCCGTCGCCGCGAGGCCCGGGCGGATCAGGTGCTTCGGGCGCGCGAGGCCGGCGTCGTTGACGCTCGGGTTCAGCGGCTCGCGCAGCGGCGGGGCGCCGTACGAGCGTTGCGTGCGCTCCGGATCGGGCGTCCCGTAGAGCGTCGTGCGCTGGCGCGGGACGCGGCCGATGGCGCGGATCGCCTCCTCCATCCGCTCCGGCGGCATCTCCTGGCCGTGGGCGGCGCCGGCGGCGCGGGAGATGGACTCGTTCATCAGCGTCCCGCCCAGGTCGTTCGCGCCCGCCCGCAGCACTGCCTGCGCCCCCTCGACCCCGAGCTTCACCCAGGAGGCCTGGACGTTCGTGATCCAGGGATGGAGCGCGAGCCGGCCGACCGCGTGCATGAGCACCGCCTCGCGGAACGTCGGGCCCGGCCGGGCGCGGCCCTTGAGGTAGATCGGCGCCTCCATGTGCACGAACGGGAGCGGTACGAACTCCGTGAACCCGCCGCTCCGCTTCTGCTGATCGCGCAGCTCCAGGAGATGGCGCGCCCACGACCGCGGGCCCTCGACCGAGCCGTACATGATCGTGGTCGTCGAGCGCAGGCCGGCGCCGTGGGCGGCGTCGTGCACCTCCAGCCATTGGCCGGTCGAGACCTTGTCGGGGCAGAGCGTGCGGCGCACCTCGTCGTCCAGGATCTCCGCCGCCGTGCCGGGCAGCGAGGCGAGCCCGACGTCCCGTAGCTGCCCGAGGTAGTCGTCGAGCGGCAGCCCGAGCGTGGCCGCGCCCTGCCAGACCTCGAGCGCCGAGAACGCATGGACGTGCAGGTCGGGCAGCGCCTCCTTCACCGCAGAGCAGATCTCCAGGTACGTCTCGCCGGTGAAAGCCGGGTGGATCCCGCCCTGGAGGCAGATCTCGACGGCGCCGCGGTCCCACGCCTCCCGCGCCCGTCGGACGATCTCCTCGACCGGCACGACGTACGGCTTCCCGCGCAGGTTCGCGGCCAGCTTCCCCTTGGAGAAGGCGCAGAAGCCACAGCGGAAGTAGCAGACGTTCGTGTAGTTGACGTTCCGCGTGACGACGTAGCTGACCTCGTCGCCGCAGGCCTCGCGGCGCAGCTCGTCGGCGGCCGTCAGCACCGCGCCGAGGTCGGCGCCGCGCGCCTCGAAGAGAGCGGTGACGGCGTCCTCGTCGAGCTCGGTCCCCGCGCGCACCTGCGCCAGCGCGCCGGCGACCGGTCCCGACACTGCCCGACTGCTCTCGGCCCGCAGCGGGGGCGCTGTCCCGGGAGCCCCCGCCGCCCAGCGCTCCTCCCGGGCGAGCCCGGAGGCGTCCGCGTGCCGCAGGATCTCCCGCGCGACCCGCGGATCGGCCCAGCGCTCGAGGTCGGCGACGAACTCCGGGTAGATCGGGAGCCGCGGTGCGAGCTCGAGGCCGTGCGCCTCGGTGGCCCCCCGAAGCCGGTCGATCTCGGGCCACGGCGCCTCCGGGTTGACGTGGTCGATCGTCACGGGCGAGACGCCGCCCCAGTCGTCGATCCCGGAGTCCAGCACCTCGGGAAAGTCGTCGTAGGACAGGTTCGGCGGCACCTGCAGGTGCACGTCAGCGGGCAGAACCTCGCGCGCCGCCCGCGCCGTCCAGATCAGCTCGTCGAGCGAGGGCTCTTGGTGCGCGGCCATCTTCGTGCCCGGCTTCGCGCGGAAGTTCTGGACGATCACCTCCTGGATGTGCCCGTGGCGCTCGTGCAGCGCCGTAATCACCTCGAGCGCCTCCAGCCGCTCCTGGCGCGTCTCGCCGATCCCGATCAGGATCCCGGTCGTGAACGGCACGTCCAGCTCGCCCGCGAGCCGGATCGTCTCCAGCCGCGCTTCCGGGAGCTTGTCCGGGGAGCCGTGGTGCGGCATGCCCTTCTCCAGCAGCCGGAGCGATGTCGACTCCAGCATCAGCCCCATCGAGGCCGAGACCGGCCGCAGGAGGAGCAGGTCCTCCCGGGTCATCACGCCCGGGTTCAGATGGGGAAGGAGCCCGGCCTCCGAGAGGACGAGGTCGGCCATGCGCGCCAGGTACTCGATCGTCGTCCCGCAGCCGAGCTCGGCCAGCTCCTCGCGCGCCGCGCGGTAGCGAAGCTCGGGCTTGTCGCCGAGGGTGAAGAGCGCCTCGTGGCAGCCCGCGTCGGCGCCCGCGCGGGCGACCCCCAGCACCTCGTCTGCAGTCATGAACGCGCGCTCGCCCCGGCGCGGGGGCTGCGCGAAGGTGCAGTAGTGGCAGACGTCGCGGCAGAGCTTCGTCAGCGGGATGAAGACCTTGGGGGAATAGGTGACGACGCCGTTCATCTCGACGCGAGGAGAAGCTCGTAGTCCTCGGGGCGGTCGACGTCGAGTGCGAGCGCCGGCTCCTCGACGACCACCGGCTCCAGGCCGGCGGCCCGGGCATCGGCGAGGGTCGTCTCGACGGGGACGCCGAAGCGAGGTAGGAACCCGTTCACCTCTGCGAGGGCGAGCGCGTTGACGCCCCCGTCCCTCGCCGGGGCCAGCGCCAGGGGCCGGGCAGAGCCCGCCAGTCGGTCCAGGGATGCCGCCGTGACGAGCGGGCAGTCGCCCATGACGACGAGCACGCCGTCGGCGGCCCGCGGGTCGGCCAGGGCGAGCGCGAGCGCGTCCGCGTGGCCCGTACCGGAGTCCGCGAGCAGCTCGACGCCGGCTCGCGCCAGGCCCGGATCGGGCGTGACCAGTAGCGTTCGCTCGATGGCGTCCGCCTCCGCGCATGCGGCGAGAACCCGGTCGAGCATGTCGACGACGAGCCTCGCGCGCTCGTCCGCGGAGAGCCGCGGCGCGAGCCGTGTCTTCGCGCCGTCGAGGCCCTTGACAGGCACGATCGCGAGCACGCGATGAGCATACAGCCGCGCCCCTATACCGTTCTCTGCGGCGGCCTGGGCGGGTCACGGTTCGTTGACGCGCTCGCGCGCGCCGCCGGCCCGGAGCAGGTGACGGCGATCGTCAACGTCGGCGACGACGTCGAGATCCTCGGGCTGCACGTCTCCCCGGACCTCGACACGGTCCTCTACACGCTCGCCGGCCTCCTCGACGAGGAGCGCGGCTGGGGCGTCCGCGACGAGACGACGAACGCCCTCGAGCTCGCTGCCCGTGTGGGCGGGGAGAGCTGGTTCACGCTCGGAGACCGCGACATCGGGCTCCACCTCGTTCGCTCGCGGATGCTGCGCGAAGGCGCGCCGCTTACCGAGGCGACCCGACGCCTGGCCGAGGCCCTCAGTGTTGGCGTGTGCCTGCTGCCGGCCTCCGACGACCCGGTGCGCACGTTCCTGACCACTCCGGCCGGCGAGCTCGACTTCCAGACGTGGTTCGTCGCGCGCCGCCACGCGGACGAGGTGACCGCTGTCCGCTACGAAGGCGCTGAGGACGCCCGTCCGGCGCCCGGCGTGCTCGAGGCGATCGCCGAGGCCCAGGTCGTCTTCTTCGCGCCTTCGAACCCCTTCGTCTCCATCCGGCCGATCCTCGCCGTCCCAGGCATTCGCGCGGCGCTTGCCACGAAGCGCGTCGTCGCCGTCTCGCCGCTCGTCGCCGGCCGGGCGCTGCGCGGGCCGCTCGCGGGGATGATGGCCTCGCTGGGCCACGAGCCTGGCGTCGGCGGGATGGCCGCGCTCTACGACGGGATTGCCACCGACATCGTCGTCGACCCGGTCGACGCGGCCGAGCTCCCAGGGGCACTCGTCGCACCCATCGTTATGGTTGCGCCCGAGTCCAGAGCGGAGGTGGGCAGAGGCGTGCTCGAGGCAATCCGGTGATCGGGATCGTGGGCGGAAGCGGCGATTTCGGCCAGGGGCTCGCCGAGCGCCTGCGGCGTGCCGGCGAGGAGGTGGTCATCGGGTCGCGCACGCCTCGTGACGAGTTCGTCTCCAATCCCGAGGCCTGCCTCGCATCCGAGGTCGTCTTCCTCTCCGTCCCGCCGGGCGGCGTCGGAGACATGTCCCACGAGCTCCGCAACGAGCTCGCCGGCCGCATCGTGGTGAGCGTCGCCGCGCCGATCGTCTTCCGGGACGGCCAGGCGGGAGCCGCGCCCGGCGAGCTCTCGCTCGCGGAGGTCACCGCCGCCGCGGCTCCCGGTGCGCGCGTCGTCGCCGGCTTCCACACCGTCAGCGCGAGGGCGCTCGCCGACCCGGACGTGCCGCTGGACGAGGACGTGCTCCTGGCCGGGGACGACGCCGAGGCGAAGGACGTCGTCGCCGGGCTCGCCGAGCGCCTGGTCGAGGGCCGGGCGGTCGACTGCGGCCGCCTCGAGGTCTCGCGCTGGCTGGAGACGCTCACGGCCGTCCTCCTGAACGTGAACCGCCGCTACAAGACGAACGCGGGCGTGAGGGTCACCGGGCTGCCAGGGTGATCCAGGTCGTTCCTCTCGAGGGGATTCCCGAGGTGCGGCCGGGCGACGACCTCGCCGCGCTGCTCGGAGACGCGGTCGAGAAGGTTGGCTTGTCCGAAGGGGACGTGGTCGTCCTCTCGCAGAAGGTGGTCTCCAAGGCCGAGGGCCGCCTCGAGCGCACCGACGACCACTTGGCGGTGATCCTCCGCGAGGCCCGCGCCGTCAGGCGCCGCCGCGACGATCTCGTCATCGCCGAGACGGAGCACGGCTTCGTCTGCGCCAGCGCCGGCGTCGACCGCTCCAACACCCCCGGCGAAGGCTGGGTGGTGCTGCTCCCGCGCGACCCGGACGCCTCGGCCGCGGCGATCCGCGACGCGCTGGCCGCCCGCTTCGGCGTCGCCCCCGCGGTGATCGTCACGGACTCCTTCGGCCGTGCCTGGCGGCAGGGGACGACGGACGTCGCCATCGGCCTCGCCGGCATGCGGCCGCTCCTCGACCTGCGCGGGGAGAAGGACGCGCGCGGCCGCCCGCTCGAGTCGACGGAGATCGCCGTGGCCGACGAGCTGGCGGGCGCGGCCGAGCTGGTGATGGGCAAGACGAGAGGCGTCCCCGCCGCCCTGATCCGCGGCTACGCGGTGCCCGCCGGCGAGGGGAGCGCGCGCGAGCTCGTCATGCCTCCGGAGCGCGACCTGTTCCCCTAGGAGGGTGCGACGTACTCGAAGTGCGAGACCGTCAGCTCGCGCTCGACGAGGTAGCGGTCGTCCTCGGGGTAGAAGACGGCCCGCTCGACGTCGTCGCCCGCGAACGCGCGAATCGCGTCGAGCGAGTCCCAGAGCGAGACGGTGAGGAACTCCTCGCGGTCGCCGTCCGGGCGGTGGAGGACGGAGAAGCCGCGGTTTCCCGGCGTCCCGAGCGAGTCCGGGGCCGCGATCTCCTCCAGGTAGCGCACGTAGGCCTCGGCGTCGCCGCGGGTCGTCCAGCCTCTCCAGATACGGGCGATCACGACGGCGGGACGATCCACGTCGAGCGAGCGCGCGCCAGGACCGTGCCACCGGCGGTCACGAGCGCGGAGCCCGCGTGACGCTTGCGCCCGTCCCCGTCGATGCGCCAAGCGAGGACGACGTGCGGCTCGCCGGGCTCCGGCAGGCGGTCGATCTTCGCCGCCATGCGGCCGAGGAGGACGCCCTCGCGCTGGAAGTCGTCCACGGCCCAGCCGCTCGGGCAGTCGAGCGCGGCCCAGACGAGCTCGGGGCCGACGCCCTCGTCCGGCGTCCACGGCGCGGCGAGGAGGCCTGTCCTGCCCTCCACGGGTCCGGCGTACACGCGCAGGCCGTCCTCCCGCTGCGGCCCGCAGACGAAGCACGTGTTGTAGGCGTGGTGGACGAAGCCCGCGTAGCGGGTCGACGCGTCCGCCGCCGCCTCGACCGAGACCGGCGCGGGCACGTCGACCTCGAGCTCCACGAGCTCGGCCTCGGCGACGAGCGTCTCGACGTCTCGGATCTCCACTCGCCTGCCGTCCCGGACGACCTCGAGCTCACGGTCGAGCGGCGGCGGCCGGCGCAGCGTCACCTCGGCGACGCCGCCCAGGAGCCCGGCGACGAGACCGCAGGCGTAGCCGCCGTTCGCCGAGCCCGGGGGCCCGTTGAAGCGGCCGGGGACGATCATCGCCGGAGCGTCAGCTCGATCCGGCCGTACGGCGGGCGCGGATCGGTGTAGACCCGCACGCGCTGATCCGAGCCGGAGACCTGGGCCGTGTCCCAGAGCCGGTTCTCGCCGACGAAGGAGACCTCCTCGATCTCGGGGGAGGCGTCCAGCGCCCGCAGGCCCATCTCGTGCGCGAGCTCCTGGATGGAAGCCGAGTCGAAGTCGGCGAAGGTCGTCGCCACGGAGTCCCTGACGGCCTCCCCGTTCGCGCGCGCGGCGAAGTCGACGTTGCGCCAGTGGACGTCGAGGTGGATGAAGAGCGGCCGGTCGCGGGAATCCGCGAGGGTCGTGTATTCGTCGCGGACGAAGCCCTCGAAGGAGCTGCCGGTCAGCTTCAGCAGGCGGAGGCCCTCGCGGCCGGAGCGGTGCTCGAGCGTCCCGTCGCGGCCCAGCGCGAGCTCGGCGACGGCCCGGTCGCCGCCGACGGCCTGGAACGACTGCTCGCTCCGCCGCGCGAACGGGACCTCGCGGCCGGTGAGCTCGATCCGCTCCACCTGGCCGTACGTGTCCAGGAAGCGCCGGGCGAGCAGCTCCAGGAACCCCTCCAGCGACTCGCCGTCGTACTCGAGCGCCGTCATCTGGATGAAGTTCTTCATCGAGTCGGTGGCGACGACGAGCGTGTTGTCACCCTCCGTGTAGGAGGGGACGAAGCTCGCGCCGCGCAGCGTCATGCCGACCTCGACGGCGAAGAGCGAGCTGACGCCGTCCGTCCGGTAGACGGAGACGGCCTCCTTGCCGTAGCCGATTCTCAGGAGCTCCGCCACCGCTCCACCGCGATCGCGACGAGCTCGTCGCAGCCCGTCTCGAGCTCCTGCTCGCGCGTGCGCTCGAGCCGCTCGCGGAGCACCGGGAGGATCTCGGCCCGCGGGCGGCGGTCGACGAAGACGACGAAGCGGAAGCCGAAGCGCTCCTCGTAGGCGGCGTTGAGCTCGGCGAGCTCCGCCAGTACCGTGGGATCGGCGTCCGCGCCTTGCTCCGCGGCCGAGCGGCCGCTGAGGTTCGGCGCGCCGATGCGCGGATGATGCGCGAGCGCCTCGACCCGGTCCGCCTCCGGCAGCTCCGCCAGCACCTCGCGCGCCCGCCCGAGCGGGTCCTCCTCCCGGGCCAGCGCCTCCACGAAGCGGCTGCGGGCCTGGAAGAGGTCGGCGAGCTCGCCCACGCTCAGCTGCCGCGGTAGATCACGCACGAGTAGGGGGAGAGGAGGAGCGGGACGTGGTAGTGGCCCTCGCCGAGCTCGACCACGACCTCGACGGCGCTGAAGAAAGGCGATTCGGGATGGAAGACGAGCCGGTAGACGTCGGCCGGAAGCTCCACGCCGCCGAGGTCGGGGATGCGTCCGTCCTCGTCTGTCTCCCGGACGGCGAGGAGGAGGTCGCCCCGGAAGAGCTCGACCCTGACCCCGCGGGCCGGCTCGCCGCGCTCGGTGTCGAGGACGTGGGTGGAGATGCTGACCACGGCGGCATCGTATTCTTGCGCCGTGGACGAGCGCGAGCGCTTCCTCATCCGCTACGCGGGCTCCTTCGCGCCCGAGCCGATCGCGCGGGCCGAGGGGGCGTGGATCGAGACGACGAGCGGCAAGCGGATCCTCGACTTCACCTCCGGCCAGATCTGCTCCACGCTCGGGCACAACCACCCGCGGATCGCCGCGGCGGTGCGCTCGGCGCTCGACGAGGTCGTCCACCTGAACTCCTGGATGCTCTCGGAGCCCGTGCTCACTCTCGGCGAGCGGCTCGCCGGGCTCTTCCCGCCCCCGCTCGACCGCGTGCTGCTTCTCAACACCGGCACGGAGGCCAACGAGGTCGCGCTGAAGATGGCGAAGATGCACACGGGCCGCTGGGAGGTCGTCGGCCTGACGCGGAGCTTCCACGGGCTCCTCTCCGGCATCGCCTCCGTCAACTTCTCCATGGCGCACGCGGGCTACGGCCCGGTGCTGCCGGGCTCGTACGCGATCCCGGCTCCGTACGCCTACCGCTGTCCTGTCCGCCACTGCGACGGCGCCTGCGACTGCACGTGCCTGGAGGTCGGGCTCGAGCTCGTCGACCAGCAGTCGATCGGGTCGCTGTGCGCGCTGGTCGCCGAGCCGGTGCTCTCCGCGGGCGGGATCATCGTCCCGCCCGACGGCTACTTCCGGCGCGTGCGGGAGCTGCTCGACGAGCGCGGGATGCTCCTCGTCATGGATGAGGCGCAGACCGGCTTCGGGCGCCTCGGGACGATGTTCGGCTTCGAGCACGACGGCGTCGTCCCTGACTTCGTCGGCGTCTCGAAGACGCTCGGCGGCGGGCTGCCCCTCGCGGCGACGATCACGTCGGCCGCGATCGAGCAGGACTGCTACGAGAAGGGCTTCCTCCACGTCACCTCCCACGTCTCCGACCCGCTCCCTGCGGCGGCCGGCCTCGCCGTGCTGGACGTGATCGCCGAGGAGGGCCTGGTCGGGCGTGCCGCCGCGCGCGGCGAGTACATGCTCGCCCGCCTGCGTGAGCTGCAGGCCCAGCACGAGCCGATCGGCGACGTCCGCGGCCGCGGGCTCCTCGTCGGGCTCGAGCTCGTCGAGGACCGGGAGAGCCGACGCCCGGCCGATGCCCTCGGCGCGGCGGTGACGCGGGAGTGCTACGAGCGCGGGCTCTCCATGAACATCGTCCGCTCCCAGGCGCATGCGAACTGCTTCCGCATCGCGCCGCCGCTGACGGTGACGGAGGACGAGATCGACCTGGCCGTCGAGATCATGGACGCTTCCTTGCGGGCGGTACGCGAGCCCGCAGCAGCCTGACCGACCCTACACGCCGCCGCTGCGGCTACGGTGTAGGCCCCGAGACATCCTCGGGGACGTCGAGAGAAGGGGCTGCGGATGGGTTCAAGCTCGAAGCGACAGACGACGATGGCGAAGCTGGCGCGGGAGCGCGCTCTCCAGGAGAAGCGCGAGCGCAAACAGCAGAAGAAAGAGGCGCGGAAGCAGGCGGCTGCCGCGGAGAAAGCCGGCGAAAACGGCGAGGCGATCGATTCGGTCGATTCGGTCGATCCGGTCGACTCGCCCGGGCTCGAGGCCCCGTAGGAGGCCGCCCAGCGCGCGGGGCGTTCGCGCCCCGAGACCGTCCCCTCGAGCCACGTCCCGGTGCCAGGCGACCGAAACGGTCACCTGTGGACGGCCCTGCAGGCGCCTTGCAGGGCGGAAGGGATCCGCTCCCCAGGCATGTCCTCCCCATTCGGACACGTCAGGGGTCAGACCCCGGGCGTGGCCCGAAAGGCCATGGGTTCAGAGGAGGAAGCGGGCCGCCTGCACGCGGTGGGCCGCGGCAATCTCGCGCTCGTCGGCTCGGGCGAGCCGCCCGTCCAGGACGGCCGGCTCGCCGCCCACGTAGACCCGCTCTGCGCGATGCGGGCCGGAGAGGACGAGCGCGGCTAGGAGGTCGTCGGCGCCGCCGAACTCGAGCCCGTCCAGGCGCCAGACGGCGAAGTCCGCGCACTTGCCGGGCTCGAGTGAGCCGAGATCGCGGCGGCCGAGCACGTTCGCGCCGCCGCGCGTGCCCAGCCAGAGCGCCTCGCGGACGGTCATGGCCTCGGGCCCGCCGCGTCCGCGCGCGACGAGGAGAGCCTGCTTGACGTCTGCCGAGAGGTCGCTGCGCTCGTTCGACGCCGAGCCGTCCACGCCGAGCCCGACCGGGACGCCGGCGTCGATCATCGCCCGCACCGGCGCCACGCCGGCGCCGAGCCGCAGGTTGGATGTCGGGCAGTGTGCGACCCCGGCTCCGGCCGCACCGAACGCCCGCACGTCCTCCTCGGAGAGATGGACGCAGTGCGCGCACCAGACGTCGCCGGCCAGCCAGTCCAGCTGCTCCAGGTACTCGACCGGACGGCAGCCGAAGAGGCCCCGGCAGTACTCCTCCTCCTCGACGGTCTCCGCCAGGTGCGTGTGCAGCCGCAGGCCGAGCCGCCGCGCGAGCGCCGCGGACTCCCTCATCAGCCGCTTCGAGACCGAGAAGGGCGAGCAGGGCGCGACCGCGATCTGCGTCCACGCGCCCGGCCCCTCCTCGTGGAGCGCGAACAGGCCCTCCGTGTCCGCGAGCACCGCATCCATGTCCTCGACCAGCCCGTCCGGGGGCAGACCGCCCTCCGACTCGCCCACGTCCATCGACCCGCGCGAGGCGACGATGCGGACGCCGAGCTCGCGCGCCGCCTGGATCTCCGCCTCGACCAGCCCCGCGCGGCCGGGCGGGAAGACGTAATGGTGGTCGAAGACGGTCGTGCACCCGCCGAGCACGAGCTCGGCCAGGCCCGTGCGCGCCGCCGCGTACTCGGCCTCGGCGTCGATGCGAGCCCAGAGCGGGTAGAGCGCCTTCAGCCAGGTGAAGAGGTCAGCCTGCTGGGCACGGGTGCGGGTGAGCGTCTGGTACAGGTGGTGGTGCGTGTTGACCAGCCCCGGGGTGACGAGCGCGCCGCCGAGGTTCTCGAAGTGCTCAGCGAAGGGCGGGGAGCCCTCGCCGACCTCCGCGACGAAGCCGTCCTCGACCAGGATCCACGCGTTGTCGACCTCGGTGCCGGCGTCGTCCATCGTGACGACGTAGGCGTTCGAGAAGAGCGTCCTCACGGCACGTAATCTCTCACGTCATGGCGACCGACGCGCCGCTCCGCCGGGACGTCCGCCTGCTCGGCGACCTGCTCGGCCGCGTCATGGTCGAGCAGGAGGGGGAGGAGCTGCTCGCGCGGGAGGAGGAGATCCGCCGAGTCTCACGGCGAGCGCGCGAGACCGGCAATCCGGAGGTGCGCGCCGAGCTCGCCGGCGCGGTCGCGGAGCTCGATCTCGAGCAGCAGACGAAGATCCTGCGGGCGTTCGCGCTCTTCTTCCAGCTGGCGAACATCGCCGAGCAGCACCATCGCATCCGCCGTCGCCGAGACGTCGAGCGCGAGGACGGCATCCCCCGGGAGTCCCTGGCCGAGGCGATCCGGCGTCTGCGGGGGGCGGGGATCGACGCCGCCGCGCTGGCACGGGCGGCCGAGGGCGTCTCTCTCGAGCTCGTGCTCACCGCGCACCCGACCGAGGCGACGCGGCGCACCATCTTGCAGGCGCAGGCCCGGCTCGGTGGGCTGCTGGCCGACCTCGACGCGGGCGAGGACGTGGCCGAGCGCGCGGCCGAGGAGATCACCGTCCTCTGGCAGACCGACGAGGTGCGCCCCGAGCGGCCGCGCGTCGTCGACGAGATTCGTCACGGCCTCTGGTTCTTCGAGCAGAGCCTGTTCGATGCCGCCGAAGAGCTGGTCGCCGCCTACCGGAGCCAGATCCCGGGTGCCCCGCTCCCACTCTCCTTTGGCACGTGGATCGGCGGGGACCTGGACGGGAATCCGCACGCCGGCCCGGAGACCATTCGCGAGGCGCTCGACCGGGGCCGGACGCTGGCCCTCGCCCGCTACCGGGCCGAGGTGCGCGAGCTTGCGGCGGCGCTCGGGCTGACGACCACCCTCGTGGGCGTCTCGGACGAGCTGCTGGACTCGATTGCCCGCGACGAACGCGAGCTGCTCGGCTACGCCGAGGAGATCGGGGAGCAGAACCGCGACGAGCCGTACCGCCGCAAGCTGAGCTTCGTCTGGTGGCGGCTCGGGAACGACGGCTACGCACGGGTCGAGGAGCTCAGGGCCGACCTCGAGGTCATCGACAGCAGCCTGCGCGAGCACGGCGGCGAGCGGATCGCGGACGGTCGCCTGGCCCGCCTGGGCCGGCGGGTCGAGCTCTTCGGCTTCCACGTGGCCAAGCTCGACGTCCGCTTTCACGCGGCGGAGCTGGGCGAGTCGACGGCGCGCGTCCACGGCGCTCTCGGGGCCGTCGGTGCCGCGCAAGAGCGCCTCGGGGAGGCGGCGGTCGACACGGTGATCGTCTCCGGGACCGAGTCAGCCGCCGACGTGCTGGCGGTCGTCGACCTCGCCGCCGAGGCGGGTGCCCGCGTCTCGCCGGTCCCGCTCTTCGAGACGATCGCCGATCTCCGCGAGGCGCCCGCGATCGTCGAGGCGCTGCTCGACGAGCCTCGCTTCGCCCGCGTCGTCGAGGAACGCGGCCGCCGGCTGGAGGTCATGGTCGGCTACTCGGACTCGGGGAAGGACGGCGGCTACCTCACGGCGCAGTGGGAGATCTTCCGTGCGCAGGAGCGCCTCGCGGCACTGGTGTCTGCGCGCAGGATCGAGCTGACGGTCTTCCACGGCCGCGGCGGCTCCACCGGCCGTGGCGGGGGCCCGACCCACGCCGCCATCCTCGCGCAGCCCGCCGGCCACCCGCCCGGCCGCCTCAAGCTGACCGAGCAGGGGGAGACCGTCTCCTTCAAGTACGGCCTGCCGGGGCTCGCCTACCGCAACCTCGAGGCCGCCCTCGCGGCGACTCTGCTGGCCGCGTTCCCCGAGGTCGCGGGCTCGCACCCCCCCGACGGCGCCCGCGAGACCCTCGAGTCGCTCTCGGAGGACGCCTTCGCCGCGTATCGCGGGCTCGTCTGGGAGGACGAGCGCTTCGCGGAGTTCTTCCGCCGCTTCACGCCGATCGAGGAGCTGGCGCTCTTCGAGATCGGCTCACGTCCGGCCCGGCGGCCGGAGGGTGGGGAGCTCCTCGCCTCGCTCCGGGCGATCCCCTGGGTCTTCGCCTGGACGCAGAACCGCTGCATCCTCCCCGCGTGGTTCGGCTGCGGGATCGCGTTCGCGGCCGCCGAGCTCGGCGAGCTGCGCCGCCTCTACCGCGGCTGGGCCTTCTTCCGCTCGCTCGTCGAGAACCTGGAGATGACGCTGGCGAAGTCGAGCCTCGAGATCGCCGCCGGCTACCTCGATCTCGTCGAGGACGCGAGCCTCTACGAGCCGATCCGGGCCGAGCACGAGCGGACCGTCGCCTCGGTGCTCGAGATCGTCGAGGCGCGGGAGCTTCTCGACCGCCACCCGGTCGTGCAGCGCTCCATCCGCCTGCGGAACCCGTACGTCGACCCGATGAACGCCATCCAGGTCGAGCTCCTCCGCCGCTGGCGCGATACGGGAGACGAGGAGGTCAAGCGCCCGCTCCTCCGCTCGATCGCCGGAATCGCGGCCGCGCTCCGCAACACCGGCTAGCCCCCGGCCCCACGAACTCCAAGTAACAGACTGTTACTTGACCTGGACTACCAGCGGGAGAGCGCCGCCCCGACCTCCTCGAGGCTGGCAAGACTGTGGCCGCTCGCGAAGTGGTCGACGTGGGGGAGGGCGGCCTTCATGCCGCGGGCGAGCGGCTCGTAGGCGGGATCCTCCTGGAGCGGGTTGAGCCAGACGACGCGGTAGGCCAGCCGGTGCAGGCGCTCCATCTGCTCGGCGAGCAGCTCGGGGTCGCCCACCTCGAGGCCGTCCGAGCAGAGGACGACGACCGCGCCTCGCGCGAGGCCGCTGTGCCCGTACTCGTCGAGGAAGCGCTTGAGCGAATCGCCGATGCGCGTGCCGCCGTCCCAGTCCACGACCTCGGCGGCGGCCCGGCCAAGGGCCGCGTCCGCGTCGGCTCCCTCGAGCTGGCGGGTGACGCGGGTCAGTCTCGTCCCGAAGCAGAAGGCCTCCCAGCGTTTGTCCGAGCGAAGCGCGGCGTGCGCGAAGATGACGAGTGCGCGCGAGTAGGCGTCCATCGAGCCCGAGACGTCGAGCAGGAGAATCAGCCGCCGCGGCCGCCTACGCCGCCGGCGCCAGGCGCGGTCCAGCGGCTCGCCGCCCGTGCGGAACGACCGGCGAAGAGTCCGTCGCAGGTCCGGAGTCCCGGCGCGGGCCGTCTCGCGACGGCGGGTCCGCCGCTTCGGAACCGACAGCTCGATGTTGCTCATGAGCTCGGCGAGCTGGGAGAGCTCCTCCCGCGAGCAGCGCGAGAAGCTCTTCTCCTTCAGGAGCTCGACCGGGCTCGCCAGCCCGACGTCCGCTTCGGCCTCCATCTCGACCTTGATCCGGATCGGCGGCCCCTGCGAGGGCGTCGGCGGCCCGAAGAACGCCGCGAAGAGCCCGTTGTAGACGTCGATCTGCTCGGGCCGCGAGAGCAGCGTCGCCCGGCCCGCCCAGTAGAGCTCACCGGGAGGCAAGACGGCGGCGGCGCGCGAGAAGGACGCCACCCGGTCGGGCCCGACCGGCAACCCGGCGGCGCGTAGAGCGCGTCCGAAGCGGACGAGCGTCTCGACGGGGTCAGAAGCGAAGGCCATGGCTCACGGCGCCCCGTCCTGGGGTCAGGTCTTGCATTCCAGCAGGTCGGGGCTGATGCGTGATTGCAAGACCTGACCCCAGAACATGGCCGCCCTAGTCGACGAGATCGCCCCAGGCCGCTTCGACCCGGGCCTGGTCCTCGCGGTTCTTCACCGCGGCGCCCAGCGTCTCCCGGGCTGCGTCGCCGTTCACCGACTCGGCGCCCAGGAGCGAGAGGGCGTTAGCCCAGTCGATCGCCTCCGCGGCGCCCGGGCGCTTGACCAGATCCAGCGCGCGAAGCCGCGCCACCGTCTCCGCCACCGAGCGCGCCAGCGGCTCCTCCACGTCCGGCGCGCGCAGCCGGATGATCTCCGCCTCGCGCGCGACGTCCGGGAAGTCGATCCAGTGGTAGAGGCAGCGGCGCTTGAGCGCGTCGTGGAGCTCGCGCGTGCGGTTCGAGGTGATGACGACGACGGGCGGCTCGGGAGCCGCGATCGTCCCCAGCTCGGGCACGGTGACCGTGAAGTCCGACAGCACCTCCAACAGGAAGGCCTCGAACTCGTCGTCGGCGCGGTCGAGCTCGTCGACGAGAAGGACGGCGCCCGGCGCCGGCCCGGATCGCCCGCAGCAGGGGCCGCTCGACGAGGAACTCGGGCCCGTAGAGCTCGGCCACGCGCTCGCCGACGGCGACCTCTCCCTCCTGCAGCGCGCGCGCGTAGAGGAGCTGGCGAGCGTAGTCCCACTCGTAGAGCGCCTGCGAGGCGTCGATGCCCTCGTAGCACTGGAGGCGGATCAGGTCGGCCTCGAGGATGCGGGCGAGCGTCTTGCCGACCTCGGTCTTGCCGACGCCGGCCTCGCCCTCGAGGAGGAGCGGCCGGCCCATCGAGACGGCCAGGAAGATCGCCGTGGCCAGGCCGCGGTCGGGGAGGTACGACTCCCCGCGGAGTGCCCGCTCGACGTCGGCGACCGATCCAAACTGCATCTCGGAAGCGTAACGGGAGACAGAGAATGGAAATAGCCGGGCCGGCGGAGTATTCTCGCCCCGCAAGGACCGGTCGGTCTCGGGGTTTCCGGAAGGAGGCGCCACCGTATGTACCCCGCCAGGTTCGAGTACCACGCTCCGGCGAGCGTCGAGGAAGCGCTCGAGCTGCTGGAGCGCTACGGGGACGAGGCCAAGGTGCTGGCGGGCGGGCAGAGCCTGATCCCGCTGATGAAGCTCCGCTTCGCGTCGCCGCGCGCCCTCGTCGACATCAACCGCATCGAGGGGCTCGACTCGATCCAGGAGGACAACGGCTTCCTCTCGATCGGCGCGCTCGTGCGCCACAAGGACTGCGAGCGCTCGGACGCGCTGCAGCGGCCGCTACGGCGTCCTCGGCGACGCCGCGCCGCAGATCTCCGATCCGATCGTGCGGAACCGCGGCACGGTCGTCGGCTCGCTCACGCATGCCGATCCCCAGGGAGACTGGGGCTCGGCGCTGCTCGCCGCGGGCGCCCAGCTCGAGGTCGTCTCCTCGGGCGGCACGCGCACGATCCCGCTCGACGAGCTCTTCCAGGGCCCGTTCACGACGAGCCTGCAGCCGAACGAGATCGCAACGGCCGTCCAGGTTCCCGACCCCGGCGCGCGCGCCGGGGGCACGTACCTCAAGCTCGAGCGCAAGGTCGGCGACTTCGCCACCGTCGGCGTCGCCGTCCACCTCTCGTTCGACAACGGCACGGTCGGGCGCGCGGGCATCGCGCTGACCGGCGTCGGCCCCAGGAACCTGCGGGCCGAGACCGCCGAGGAGGCGCTCGCCGGCGCCGAGCTGAACGACGACACGATCCAGGCGGCGGCCCGAGCTCGCCGCCGAGGCCGCGCAGCCGCGGAGCGACGAGCGCGGGAGCGCCGACTACAAGCGGAGCGTCGTCCGCGTCTTCACGGAGCGAGGGCTCCGGAAGGCCGCGGAGACGGCGGCCGCGTGAGGAGGGGACGATGACCGAGACTGCTGTCGAGACCGGGCAAGTTCACCTACCCGGTCACCGTGACGGTCAACGGCGCCGCGCACTGCGCGGAGGTCGAGACGCGGCTCCTGCTCGTCCACTTCCTCCGCGAGACGCTCGGGCTCACCGGGCACGCACATCGGCTGCGACACGACCAGCTGCGGCGCCTGCACCGTGCTCGTGGACGGGACGCCGGTGAAGTCGTGCACGATGTTTGCCGTCCAGGCCGACGGGTCCGAGGTGACGACCGTCGAGGGCCTCGCCCCGGCCGGCGGCCTCAGCCCCGTGCAGGAGGGCTTCCACGAGGAGCATGGGCTCCAGTGCGGCTTCTGCACGCCCGGGATGATGCTGACCGCGACCGCGCTCCTGGCCGAGAACCCGGACCCGAGCGAGGAGGAGATCCGCTGGGCGATCAGCGGCCAGATCTGCCGCTGCACCGGCTACCAGAACATCGTCAAGGCGGTTCAGTACGCGGCCGCCAAGGGAAAGGAGGGCTAGCGATGGCGGCAACCGAGGAGATCCGCGGCGTCGGCCACTCCGTCAAGCGGCTCGAGGACGCCCGCTTCATCCGCGGCAAGGGCAACTACTTCGACGACATCACGCTCCCGGGGATGCTCCACCTGGAGTTCCTGCGGAGCCCGTACGCGCACGCGCGCATCACGTCCATCGACACCTCGCGGGCCGAGGCGGTCGAGGGCGTCGTCGCCGTCGTCACCGGCGAGCTCATGGCGCAGCACAACCTCGCCTGGATGCCGACGCTCTCGGGCGACACGCAGGCCGTGCTGGCCACCGACAAGGTGCGCTTCCAGGGCCAGGAGGTCGCGGCGGTCATCGCCGAGTCGGCCTACATCGCCAAGGACGCCTGCGAGCTGATCGACGTCGACTACGAGCCGCTCGAGGCGATCACGAGCCCCGCAGCAGGCGCTCGCCGAGGGCGCGGCGGTCATCCGCGACGAGAAGGAAGGCCAGACGGACAACCACATCTACGACTGGGAGGCGGGCGACAAGGAGGCGACGGACAAGGCCTTCGCCGAGGCCGACAAGGTCGTCGAGCTGGACACCTTCTACCCGCGCTGCCACCCGGCGCCGCTCGAGTGCTGCGGCTGCGTCGCGGACGTCAACCCGGCGACGGGCAAGGCGACGATCTACATGACCTCGCAGGCCCCGCACGTCGCACCGCACGCTGTTCGCGCTCGTCGCGGGCCTGCCCGAGCACAAGATCCGGATCATCTCGCCCGACCTGGGCGGCGGCTTCGGGAACAAGGTGCCGATCTACCCCGGCTACGTCGTCGCCACGGCGGCGTCGCTCCTGATCGGGCGGCCGGTGAAGTGGGTCGAGGACCGCACCGGAAACCTGATCTCCACCGGCTTCGCCCGCGACTACCACATGCACGGCGAGCTGGCGCTCAAGGACGGGAAGATCACCGGCCTGCGCGTGAAGATGCTCTCCGACAACGGCGCGTTCTTCTCGGACGCGCAGCCCACCAAGCTGCAAGGCCGGGCTCTTCCACATCGTCACCGGCTCCTACGACATCCCGGCCGCCCACGTCGAGACCACGGGCGCGTACACGAACAAGGCGCCGGGCGGCGTCGCCTACCGCTGCTCGTTCCGGGTCACCGAGGCCTCGTACCTGATCGAGCGCCTCGTGCAGAACGCGGCCTACGAGCTCGGCGTCGACCCTGCGGACTTCCGGCAGCAGAACTTCATCAAGCCGGAGCAGTTCCCGTACAAGTCGGCCACCGGGTTCGAGTACGACTCCGGCGACTACGAGGCCGCGATGGACCTCGCGCTGGAGAAGCTCGGCTACGCCGACCTCCGGCGCGAGCAGGAGGAAGCCCGCGCCGAGGGCAAGCTGATCGGCGTCGGCCTCGCCTCCTTCACCGAGGTCGTCGGCGCCGGGCACGGAGCCGACTACGACATCGCCGGCCTGCGCATGAACGACGGCGCCGAGCTCCGCATCCACCCGACCGGCAAGGCGGTGCTCAAGCTCAGCGTCAAGTCGCAGGGCCAGGGCCACGAGACGACGTTCGCGCAGATCGTCGCCGAGGAGCTCGGCCTCCAGCCCGAGGACGTCGAGGTGCAGGAGGGCGACACCGACAACACGCCCTACGGCCTCGGCACCTACGCGAGCCGCTCGACGCCGGTCTCCGGCGCCGCGACCGCGATGGTCTCGCGCCGGATCCGCGCGAAGGCGCAGAAGATCGCCGCGCACCTGCTCGAGGCCTCCGAGGAGGACCTCGAGTGGGAGGAGGGCCGCTTCGTCGTCAAGGGCGCGCCGGAGAAGTCGAAGACGATCGCCGACGTCGCCTTCGCCGCCTACACGAACATCCCCGAGGGGATGGAGGGCGGCCTCGAGGGCGTCTACTACTACGACCCGCCGAACATGACCTACCCGTTCGGCACGTACGCGGTCGTGGTCGAGGTCGACCGCGGGACGGGCGCGTGGAAGGTGCGCCGCTGCGTCGCGGTGGACGACTGCGGCGTCCGCATCAACCCGATGATCGTCGAGGGCCAGATCACGGGCGGTCTCACGGAGGGCTTCGCGATCGCCGCCATGCAGCTGATCGACTTCGACGAGGACGGCAACTGCATCGGCGCCAACCTCATGGACTACCTGATCCCGACCGCCTGGGAGACGCCGACGTTCGAGCTCGGCGAGACCGTGACGCCGTCGCCGCACCACCCGCTCGGCGCCAAGGGCGTCGGCGAGTCGGCCACCGTCGGCGCGCCCGCCGCGTTCGTGAACGCCGTCGTGGACGCGCTCGCGCACGCGGGCGTCCGCAACCTCGAGATGCCGGTGACCTCCGACAAGGTCTGGGCCGCCCTCCAGGAGGCCGACCTGGCCGAGTGAGCACCTCGTCCCGTTCGACCACGTCCGTTCCCGGCAGGTCCTGGGTCAGACCCCTGGGCATGTCCCGGGACGTCCCTTTCGGCCGTCGTTGTGCGTGTTCTGTCACATGCATCCCTGCCGCGACGGCCACGCCCCGGGGTCAGACCCCGGCGCGTGGCCACGGGGACAGTGGAGGTGCGCCCGTGAACGCGGCCGACGTCCTCGTCGAGGCGGGCAAGCTCGCCGCCGAGGGGAAGCCCTATGCGCTCGCCACGGTCGTCAACGTCGTCCGGCCCGCCTCCGCGCGGCGCGGCGACCGGGCGCTCGTCACTCCCGACGGCCGCGTCACCGGCTGGATCGGCGGCGCCTGCTCGGAGCCGACCGTCGTCCGCGAGGCGCTCCGCGCGCTCGCCGACCGCGAGCCGCGGCTCGCCCGCATGGAGGGCGAGCTGCGCCTCCGAAGGGGTCGTCGAAGTGCTGATCGAGCCTGTCGTTCCCGCGCCTCTGCTGGCGATCGTGGGGGAGAGCCCGGCTGCGCGCACGCTCGGCGCGCTCGCGCGCACCGTGGGCTGGCGGGTCCGCGACGACGGCGTCGAGGGGGCGGACGCCGTCGTCGTGGCGACGATGGGCCACGGCGACGATGAGCTGCTCGCGGCGGCGCTTCGCTCCGGCGCCGGCTACGTCGGGCTCGTGGCGAGCGCCAAGCGGGCCGCGACCGTGCTCGCCGAGCTCCGCGAGCGCGGGCTCGACGAGGAGTCCGTGCTCCGCGTCCGCGCGCCCGCCGGGCTCGACCTCGGGCCCCTCCTCCCAGGAGGAGATCGCCGTGGCCATCCTCGCCGAGCTGGTCGCGTGGCGGCACACGCGCGGGGAGAGCCCGCTGCCGGCTCCGGCCGAGGCCGTCGACCCGGTCTGCGGCATGACCGTCGCGGTCGGGCCGGCCGCCGAGCAGGCCGTCCACGAGGGGGTGACCGTCTTCTTCTGCTCCGCACACTGCCGGGCGCGCTTCGAGGCGGAGCCGGATCGTTACAGTGGCCTGAGAGCCCCGTGAGAGACGTCCTCGAGACCCTCGAGCGCTGGGCCGCCGACGGGACGCCGGTCGCCATCGCCACCGTCGTCGACACCGAGCGCTCGGCTCCCGCGCGAGCCCGGCGCCGTCCTGGCCGTGTCCGACGCAGGCGAGGTCGCGGGCTCCGTGACGGGCGGCTGCGTCGAGCCTGCCGTCTACGGCGAGGCCCGCGACGTGCTCGCCGGCGGCGCGCCGCGGCTGAAGACCTACGGCATCGCCGACGAGGAGGCCTTCGAGGTCGGGCTCCCGTGCGGCGGCACCGTGCACATCTTCGTCGACCGCCTCGACCCGGAGCTGGTCGCGCCCATCGCCGAGGCGGTGCGCGAGGAGCGGCCGATCGCGCTCGAGATCGCGATCACCGGCGAGAACGCCGGCGCCAAGCGCCTCGTCGGCCCCGAGGACGACGGGCCCCGCCGCCGAGCTGCTCGCCCGCGGCGAGACCGCGATCATCGACGGCCCGGAGGGCCAGGTCTTCGTCTCGTCCTTCGCGCCCAGGCCGAACATGTACGTCTTCGGCGCCGTCGACCACGCCGCCGCCCTCGCCTCGATCGGGCGCTACCTCGGCTACCGCGTCACCGTCTGCGACGCGCGGGCGAAGTTCGTCACCCCCGAGCGCTTCCCCGACGTGGACGAGCTCGTCGTCGAGTGGCCCGACAAGTTCCTGGAGAACGCTCCCGTGGACGAGCGCACCGCCATCTGCGTGCTGACCCACGACCACAAGTTCGACATCCCGGCGCTGAAGGTCGCGCTGGAGACGCCGGCCGGCTACATCGGCGCGATGGGCGCCCGCCGCACCAACGCAGGACCGGGCCGAGCGCCTCCGCGCCGAGGGAGTCACCGACGAGGAGATCGCCCGCATCCATGCGCCGATCGGCCTCAAGATCGGCTCGCGGACCCCCGAGGAGGTCGCCGTCGCCATCGCCGCCCAGATCGTCCAGGTCCTGCGCTCCCCGAGACCCCAGGAGATCGCCGCTTGAAGCTGGAGAACTCGTTCGAGGTCGCCGCGCCCCCGGAGAAGGCGTGGGCTCTCCTCATGGACGTCCCGCGCATCGTTCCCTGCATGCCCGGGGCGACGCTGGACGAGGTGGTCGACGAGAACCACTGGAAGGCGACGATGCAGGTGAGGCTCGGCCCGATCGGGCTCACCTTCGCCACGGACGTCGAGCGGAAGGAGGCGGACGAGGCCAACCGCCGCGTCGTGCTCGGCGCCAACGCCCGCGAGACGCGCAACCGCGGGCGCGCGAGCGCGACGATCGAGTCGGCGCTGACGCCGACCGCGGGCGGGACGAAGATCGACCTCGTCACCGACCTCTCGCTCTCCGGCACGGTCGCCCAGTACGGGCGCGGGATGATCGCGGACATCTCCTCGCAGATGGTCACGAGCTTCGCCCAGTGCCTCGAAGCCCAGCTCGGAGCCTCCGCCGCGGAGGCGGAGCAGGCCGTCGCCGCCCAGGCGAAGCCGATTTCCGGGCTCTCACTCTTCTTCGGCAGCCTCTGGCGCCGCATCCGACGGATCGGAAGGAGGTCGAGTTGACACAGATTTCGATTTCGGTGAACGGCGAGAGCCGCTCGGCGGAGGTGGAGCCGAGGCAGCTCCTCGTCTACTTCCTGCGCGAGCAGCTCGGGCTGACGGGCACCGTCGTCGGCTGTGACACGTCCTCGTGCGGGGCGTGCACGGTGCTCCTCGACGGCGAGTCCGTGAAGTCGTGCACCGTCCTCGCCGTCCAGGCCGACGGCCACGAGGTGACGACGATCGAGGCGCTCGCCTCGAACGGCACGCTCCACCCCGTCCAGCAGGCCTTCCACGAGGCGCACGGCCTCCAGTGCGGCTACTGCACGCCCGGCATGGTCATGGCCACGATCAGCCTGCTCGCGGAGAGCCCGAGCCCGAGCGACGAGGAGATCCGGCACGCGCTCGAGGGCAACCTCTGCCGCTGCACGGGCTACGTGAACATCGTCAAGGCGGTCAAGGCCGCCGCGGCGGCCTGAGGGGAGGGGAGATGGCGACCACGGAAGAAAAGACGACCTACATCGGCGCCTCGGTCGAGCGCAAGGAAGACGCTCGCCTGCTCCGCGGGGAGACACGCTGGGTCGACAACATGACGCTCCCCGGGATGCTCTGGATGGCGGTCGTGCGCAGCCCGTACGCGCACGCGAGGATCGGGAAGGTCGACCTCTCGAAGGCTCTCGCGGCAGACGGTGTCGTCGCGGCGTTCTCGGGCGCCGACCTGGCGGAGGAATGGGCGGGCTCGCTTCCATGCGCCTGGCCTGTGACCGGCGACTGCCACATTCCCCAGCACCATCCGCTCAGCGCGGACAAGGCCCGCTACGCGGGCGACGGCGTCGCCGTCGTCGTGGCGGAGAGCCGCGCGCTCGCGAAGGACGCCGCCGAGCTCGTCGAGGTCGACTACGAGCCGCTTACGGCGGTCACCGACGTCGGCGAAGCGGTGAAGGACTCGGCGCCGCTCGTCCACGACGAGTACGACCACAACCGCGCCTTCACCTGGCCGCTGCAGACCGGCGAGGTCGACCGGCTCTTCTCCGAGGCGGCGGTCACCGTCAAGGAGCACTACCGCCAGCAGCGGCTGATCCCGAACGCGATCGAGCCGCGCAGCGTGCTCGTCCAACCCGTGCTCGCGACGGACGAGTACACGATGTGGTCGGCAACGCAGGTGCCGCACATCGCGCGGGTGACCCTCTCCGGCACGACGGGGATCCCGGAGACCAAGCTGCGTGTTATTGCCCCCGACGTCGGCGGCGGGTTCGGCTCGAAGCTCAACGTCTACGCGGAGGAGGCCCTCTGCCTCGTGCTCGCGCGGCGGCTGGGCCTTCCGATCAAGTGGACCGAGGAGCGCTCCGAGAACTACGTGGCCACCATCCACGGCCGCGACGTCCTGCAGGAGATCGAGCTCGCGGCGAGCGCGGAGGGGAAGATCACCGCCGTCCGCGTCCGCCTGACGGCCGCCATGGGCGCGTACATGCAGCTCGTCTCGCCCGGAATCCCGCTGCTCGGCGCCTGGCTCTACGCGGGGTGCTATGACGTGGAGGCATACGACTTCGAGTGCGTCGGCGTCTTCACGAACACGACTCCGACGGACGCGTATCGCGGCGCGGGCCGCCCGGAGGCGACGTACGCGATCGAGCGGGCGGTGGACACGCTCGCGCGCAAGCTGGACATGGATCCGGTCGAGTTGCGGCGCAAGAACTTCATCACGGACTTTCCAGCTGCGATCGCGTCCGGACTGGAGATCGACTCCGGCGACTTCCACGCCTCGCTCGACAAGGCGCTCGAGCTCGTCGACTACGACGGGTTCCGTCGAGACCAGGCCGAGCGCCGCGGGCGCAGCGACTCGAAGCAGATAGGCATCGGCTTCTCGACCTATGTCGAGATGTGCGGCCTCGCGCCGTCGCGCATCCTCGGCGCGATCCGCTATGGCGCCGGCGGCTGGGATGCTGCCACGGTCCGCTGCCTCCCCACCGGCACCGTCCAGGTCCTGATCGGTACCTCGCCGCACGGGCAAGGGCACGTGACGACCTTCTCGCAGATCGTCGCCGACCAGCTCGGCGTCCCGATCGAGAACGTCGAGGTGCTGCACGGCGACACGACGGTGATCCCGCTCGGCATGGACACCTACGGGAGCCGCAGCCTCGCCGTCGGGGGAGTGGCCCTCTACCACGCCACCGAGAAGGTGATCGCAAAGGCGCGAAAGATCGCCGCTCACCAGCTCGAGGTGGCGGAGGACGATCTCGAGTACGCGGGCGGTCGCTTCACGATCGCGGGCACGGACAAGTCAATGAGCGTCACGGACGCTGCGCTGTCGGCCTGGACGGCCCACAACCTGCCCGACGGGCTCGAGCCGGGCCTCGAGGACACGGCCGTTTACGACCCGCCCAATTTCAGCTGGCCGGCCGGCTGCCACATCGCGGTCGTCGAGATCGACGCCGAAACAGGCGTGGTCGAGCTGACTCGCTACCTCGCCGTCGACGACGTGGGCACCGTGATCAATCCGATGATCGTGGACGGCCAGGTGCACGGCGGCATCGCGCAAGGCGTTGCGCAGGCCCTCTACGAGGAGGCGATCTACGACGAAGCGGGCAACCTGTCCACGGGCTCCATGATCAGCTACCTCGTGCCGTCCGCGGTCGAGCTGCCGAACTTCGAGCTCGAGCGGACGGAGAGCCCGAGCCCGACGAATCCCATGGGCGTGAAGGGCGTCGGCGAGACCGGCACGATCGCCTCGACTGCGGCGGTCATGAACGCGGTCGTCGACGCGCTCTCGCCCTACGGGGTCACCGACGTCGAGATGCCTGCGAAGCCCGAGACGGTCTGGCGCGCGATCCAGGAAGGAGGTGCGAAGTGATCCCGGCCAAGTTCGACTACGAGGCTGCCGAGTCCGTCGACCACGCGATCGAGCTTCTCGGCTCCGGCAGGGACGCGAAGCTCCTTGCGGGCGGCCACTCGCTTCTCCCGCTCATGCGGCTGAGGCTCGCAAGGCCCGAGCTGCTCGTCGACATCGGCCGGGTCTCCGACCTCTCCTACGTGAAGGAAGACGGCGACGCGATCGCCATCGGGGCGCTCACGCGCTACCGCGACCTCGAGCAGAGCGAGCTCCTGCAGGCCGAGTGCCCGATCGTCGCCGAGACCGCCGGCCGCGTCGGCGATCCGCAGGTCCGGCACCGCGGGACGATCGGAGGCTCCGTCGCCCACTGCGACCCGGCTTCCGACGCGCCCGACCGTCCTCCTGGCGCTCGAGGCGGAGCTAGTCGTCAAGGGCCCGAAAGGGGAGCGTCGGCTCCCGGTCGCCGAGAGCTTCGGCGGCTTCCTCCAGACCGCCCTGGATCCGCAGGAGGTCCTGACCGAGATCCGGGTCCCGAAGACGGGAGCCGGCGGCTGGGCGTACGAGAAGTCCACCCGGCGGGCCCAGGACTGGGCCACCGTCGGCGTCGCCGCGGTGCGAATGAACGGCGGCGCCCACGTCGCGCTCACGAACATGGGCGCGACGGCGCTCCGCGCGAGCGGCGTCGAGAAGGCGCTCTCGTCGGGCTCCGACCCGGCCAAGGCCGCCGAGCACGCCGCGGAGGGCACCAGCCCGCCGAGCGACCACAACGCCAGCGCCGAGTACCGCGAGCACCTCGTCCGCGTCCTCACGCGGCGGGCCCTCGAGGAGGCACTGAGCTAGAGGAGGCGAAATCCCAGGGGCAAGATGCCCCCGGAGCCGACGTACTACGTCCAGATCTCCGACCCCGAGGAGCCGGAGCGCTGGCACACGGTCGCGCGCGTCGAGGGCCGTGAGCTGGCGGACGAGGTCATCCGCCTGGCTCAGGGCTCCTACATGCGGACGACCGTGCTGGCCGAGTCGCACTACCGCGGGCGGGCCGTCTCGCGCTCGCAGCTCCGCAAGGACAAGCGCCTGGCGCACGCCGACTGGGAGCTCGGCATGGGCGAGCACCGCCACTACGGCCGCGCGCTGGTCGACAAGGCCCGAGCGAACCTGGGCGTCCACTAGAGCCACGTCCAGGGGTCAGACCCTGGACGTGGCCGCAGAGGACACCCCGAATGCCACGGAAGTGTCACAGCGTCCGCTCGGTGGGCGGCTCGGCGGCCGGTAGCCTGAATCTCGACCTTTGAGGGTCGAGGCCTCGCGTGCCGAGGCCGACACTTGAGGGACGGGAATGCACAGGGGTCTTCTCAGGACTGCGGCGTTCGTCACCGTCTGCGTCGTGCTCGGGCTCGCGGGGAGCATCGTCGCGCTCAGGGCGGCCGCTCCCGAGTCGCACTCGGTCACCCTCGGCACGGTCGACGTCGACGTCGTCCCGGCGCGAAGCGGAGAGGTGGACGTCTACGTTCCGGTGGTCGACTGGGGCGTCAAGGCCGAGCCGTACACCGCTCCGGTCGCGGTGGAGCTCGAGTTTCGCTCCCTCGACCGGGACGCAGCGCTCGCCGCCCTCCGCACGGGCGGAAGCGCGAACGCGAGCCTCAGCGGGCTGGAGAGCGAGCTGCACGATGCGGTGTCGGACGGCCTCCGGCGAGCAGCCGCGCTCGCGCTCCTCGGCGGCGCACTCGGCGGACTGCTCGGAGGCGCGGTCCTCGCCGCGTTCGACCGCCGGCGCTGGGTTCTGCTCGGGCCGGCCGCGGGCCTCTCCGTCGCGCTCTCGGCCGTCGTCCTCGTGGGCGCCGGCGTGAGCCGGTTCGACTACGGCGCGCTCCGCGAGCCCACCTTCTACGCCCACGGCGAGGAGCTGCCGAGGCTGCTGGAGTTCTCCGAGCGCGTTCTGGCCGCCGGCGAGGGCTACGACGACTCCTACGGCGACGCCGTCGAGGGCCTCACCCAGCTGATCGCAGTCGCCGGGGAGCGCTCGGAGGTCCCCGCAGCCATCGACCGCGCGATCGTGGTCGCCTCCGACCTCCATTCGAACAGCCTTGTGCTTCCGGCGCTGGAGGGTTTCACAGCCGGGAAGCCGGTCTTTCTCGTCGGCGACCTGACGCAGCGCGGGACGCGGTACGAGGCCGGGATCGTCCCCGGCATCGCCCGGCTCGGCTCCCCGGTTGTCGCCGTCTCCGGGAATCACGACTCGCGCCCGCTGATGTTGGCTGCGGCGAGGCGCGGCGCGATCGTGCTCACCAGAAGCGGCCGGCTCCTCCCGGACGGCACCACGGACGGCGAGCCTGTGGTGGAAATCGCAGGGTTCGAGGTCGCAGGCTGGGACGACCCCGCCGAGAGCGCCACCGGCACGTTCGAAGGCCATCTCCTCGAGCTCGAGGAACCGGCTCTCCTCGACGCGGAGCGGCAGTTCCTCGACTGGTTCGAGGCGCTGCCCGTGCGGCCCGACGTCGTCCTCGTCCACCGGCATGCGCTCGCTCATGCCCTGCTCGAGGTGCTCGCAGGGCAGGGCGGCCCGCCGCTGCTCGTCCTGACCGGCCACGACCACCGCCAGCACGTCGAGAGCGAGGGCGTCCTCGTGCTCGTGGACGGCGGCTCCGTCGGCGCCGGCGGCGCGTTCGGCGTCGGGGAGGAGCCCTCCGGCTTCGCGCTCGTCCATCTCGACGCGGAGGATCGCGCGCGCGCTGTCGATCTCGTCGAGGTCGAGCCCGAGTCCGGCTCGGCGAGCGCGCACCGGGTCGTCCTCGAGCCGCCGCGGCTCGTCGAGGGCGAGGCCGGCGACTAGCTCAGCACCTGTCCGTTCAGACGAAGTCCGCCCGCGGGGCGCGCAAGAGCCGCCGATCCATGGATTACCCTGCACGCGTGGAGGTTCTGACTCCGCGCTCGCTCGACGAGGCGCTCGCGCTGAAAGCCGAGCGCCCGGACGCCGTCCCGATCCAGGGCGGCACCGACGTGATGGTCGAGCTCAACTTCGACCGCGCCCGCCCGGAGGCGATCCTCAACCTGAACGAGGTCGCCGAGCTCCGCGGCTGGTCGCGCGAGAACGGGGCGCTTCGGCTCGGCGCCGGCCTCACGTACGCCGAGGCGATGGAGGGCGAGCTCGCCGAGCTTCAGCCGGCGCTGGCCGAGGCCTCGCGCACCGTCGGCTCGCCGCAGATCCGCAACCGCGGCACGATCGGCGGCAACCTCGGCACGGCCTCGCCGGCCGGCGACGCGCTGCCGCCGCTCCTGGTCGAAGGCGCCGAGGTCGAGCTGGCCAAGGTCGGCGCCACGCGCACGCTGCCGCTGGCGGAGTTCCTCGTCGGCCCGAAGCGGAATGCCCTCGCCGAGGACGAGCTGATCGTCGCCGTCGCGCCTGACGCCGTCCAAGGCCAGACAGACGTTCATGAAGGTCGGGCCGCGCAACGCGATGGTGATCGCCGTCTGCTCCCTCGCGCTCGCGGTCGACCGGGAGCGGGAGGAGATCAGGGCGGCGTACGGCTCCGCCGGCCCGGTGGCGGCGCTCGTCACCGCCCCGCTCGGCGAGCGCGCCGAGTTCCCGGAGCGCCTGGCCGCGGCGGCCAGCCCGATCGACGACGTGCGCGGCACCGCCGCCTACCGGCGGCATGCGCTGAAGGTGCTGACCGGGCGCGCGCTCGAGCGGGTGCTGACGTGAAGATCGAGCTGACCGTCAACGGCGAGCGCCGCGAGGCGGACGTCTGGGCCGGCGAGAGCCTGCTCTTCACGCTGCGCGAGGAGCTCGGCCTGCCCGGCTCGAAGAACGCCTGCGAGCAGGGCGAGTGCGGCTCCTGCTCGGTGCTCCTCGACGGGACGCTCGTCTGCGCGTGCCTCGTGCTCACCGCGCAGGCCGAGGGGCACGAGATCGTGACCGTGGAGGGTCTGGGCGAGGACGGCCAGCTGCACCGCGTGCAGGAGGCCTTCGCGGACGCCGGCGCCGTCCAGTGCGGCTTCTGCACGCCGGGCCTGGTCGTGGCGACGGCGGCGCTCCTCGAGCGGAGCCCTGACCCGAGCGACGACGAGATCCGCGAGGCGCTCTCCGGCAACCTCTGCCGCTGCACCGGCTACCAGAAGATCTTCGACGCGGTGCGGGCGGCGGCGACTGTTACGGGCGAGGCCTAGGGGCCACCCCATGCCTCCACCCGCTTTCGAGCGTAGCGCCGAAATCCGCACCGTGGTGCGCGGACTGTGACGAAAGAGCTTCGGAGTCACAAGAGATGAGCACGCCCGCCCGCAAGCTCGAGCTCGGACGCGTCGGCGAGTCCGTCCGCCGCGTCGACGCGATCCCCAAGGTCGCCGGCGAGTTCGCCTACGCGAGCGACCTCTACGCGGCCGAGATGCTCTGGGGCCACACCGTCCGCAGCCCGCACGCGCACGCGCTCATCACGGCGATCGACACGACCCGCGCGGCGGGCATGCCCGGCGTCCACGCTGTGCTCACGCACGAGGACGTGCCCGGCGAGAAGCGCTACGGGCTCGAGTTCCCCGACCAGCCGGTGCTCGCCTTCGAGCGCGTCCGCTACTTCGGCGAGCCGGTCGCGATCGTCGCCGCCGAGCACCCGGAGCAGGCCCGCCGCGCCGCCGAGCGAGGTGCGGGTCGAGTACGAGCCGCTCGACCCGATCGTCGACCCGGAGCGCGCCACCGAGTCCGAGCCGATCCACCCGCGAGCGCTGGACGGACGGCCACGGCTACTACGAGGATCCGCGCCCCAACGTCGTCCGCACGATCGTCATCCGCCACGGCGATCCCGACGCCGCAGGCCGAGGTGGCCGTCGAAGGGACCTACGAGCTCGGCATCCAGGACCAGGCCTTCCTCGGCCCCGAGTCCGGGCTGGCCGTCCCGGACGGGGAGGGCGGCGTCGACATCTACGTCGCCACGCAGTGGCTGCACGTCGACCGCGACCAGGTCGCGCCGTGCCTCGGCCTGACGCCGAACCGCGTCCGCATCCACCTGGCCGGCGTCGGCGGCGCGTTCGGCGGGCGCGAGGATCTCTCCATGCAGATCCACGGCGCCATGCTGGCGCTGCACACGAACCGCCCGGTGAAGTTCGTCTACAACCGCGAGGAGTCGTTCGTCGGCCACATCCACCGCCACCCGGCGCGCATCTGGATGCGGCACGGCGCGAACCGGGACGGGAAGCTCGTCTCGGTCCAGGCGCGCATCCTGCTCGACGGCGGCGCCTACGCCTCGAGCTCCACCGCGGTCACGTCGAACGCCGCCTCCTTCGCCTGCGGCCCGTACTCGGTGCCGAACGCGCTCGCTCGAGGCCACCTGCGTCTACACGAACAACCCGCCCTGCGGCGCCATGCGCGGCTTCGGCTCCGTCCAGTCCTGCTTCGCGCACGAGGCGCAGATGGACAAGCTCGCCGACGCCCTCGCGCTCGGCCGCGTGGAGCTGCGCCTGCGAAACGCGCTCGGCCCCGGCGACGTGCTCCCCACCGGACAGGTCGTCACGGGCTCGCTGCCGGTCGCCGAGGTGATCCGCCGCTGCGCCGACATCCCGATCCCGGAGCCCGAGGAGCTGCCGCGCGACCCGATCCGGCTCCCGGGCGGCGCCGGCAACACGACGCGCGGCGAAGGCGTGCGCCGCGGCGTCGGCTTCGCGGTCGGCTTCAAGAACATCTGCTACTCGGAGGGCTTCGACGACTTCTGCGCCGCGCGCGTCCGCCTCTTCACCGACGCCGACGGCGAGCTGGTCGCCGAGGTGCACTCGGCGGCGGCCGAGGTCGGCCAGGGCGTCGTCAACGTCATGGCCCAGGTGGCCCGCACCGAGCTCGAGGTCGAGAACGTCGTCGTCGCCCCGCACACGACCGAGGCCGTGCAGTCCGCGGGGTCGTCCTCCGCCTCGCGGCAGACGTGGATGACCGCCGGCGCCGTCCAGCTCGCCTGCCGCGAGGTCAAGCAGGAGCTGGAGCGACGCGGCGGCGCGCTCGAGCCCGGCGACGAGATCAGCGTCGAGCGCGTCTACCGCCACGCCGCGCACGCATCCGCTCGACCCGGAGACCGGCCAGGTCGCCGACGGCGAGCGCGCGCACGTGGCGTTTGCCTGCTCGGCCATGCGGGTAGTCGCCGAGGTGGACGTCGACCTCGGCCTCACGCGGGTGGTCTGGGTCGGCACCGCGCAGGACGTCGGCCGCGCGCTCAACCCGCAGGCCGTCCACGGCCAGATCGAGGGCGGCACCGCGCAGGGCCTCGGCCTCGCGCTCATGGAGGAGATCCAGACGAAGGACGGCCTGATCACCAACGCGAGCTTCACCGACTACCTGATCCCGACCGCGCTCGACATGCCGCCGGTCTGGACGGAGCTCGTCGAGGATCCCGAGCCCGACGCCCCCTACGGCGTCAAGGGCGTGGGCGAGCCGCCGACGGTCGTCTCGACCGCCGCGATCGTCGCGGCGCTTCGGGACGCCACCGGCCGCGAGCTGGTCCGCGCCCCGGTGCGGCCCGACGAGATCGTCGGGCTCGCGATGAGCGACTTCACGCACACGAACCTGATGGAGATCGAGGACTCGGCGGTCAAGTTCGGCTTCTCGCCGGCCCTCGAGTCGCGCTTCGCGCGCGGCGCGCTCGAGACCGAGCGGGTCGGCCTCTCCTACCAGCGCATCGCGCCGGACACCCGCGCCCCCTTCGGACACCACCACCGCTCCGCAGGAGGAGATCTACGTGATCCTGGGCGGCGGCGGCCGCGCGAAGCTCGACGACGAGATCGTCGAGCTGAACCCGCTCGATGCGCTCCGCGTCGCGCCCGACGGTCACGCGCGCCTTCGAGGCCGGCCCCGAGGGGCTCGAGCTCCTCGCGTTCGGCTCGGGCGACCGGCGGCCTCGCAGGACGCCGAGGTCGAGCCCGGCTGGTGGGCCGACGGACGAGTAGTCACACTCTCGGCACACCGCGTCACAGACACGCGCGCCTTCCCTCGTTACGCTCGAAAGCGGGTGGTGGGAGGGGGTGCCCCTAAGGCAAGGGACCGAGGATGAAGGCGGCCGGGCCCCGCCTACAGCGTGACGACGACCTTCGCGCCCGCGCCCTCGGCCTGGCGCTGCCACGCCTCCGCCGCGCGCTCGAACGGGAACGTCTCGATCTCCACCTCGAGCTCCCCGGCGCGCGCGTGCTCGAGCAGGCGCAGGTACTCGCGGTGCATGACCTCGCGCGGCGTCCCGAAGTTCGAGAAGCCGAGCACGTTCAGCTGCTTGCCGCGGACGTCCGCCGAAAGGAGCGGCGCCGCAGGCCCCGCCGACTGGCCGATGTTGACGATCCGCGCGCCCGGCGCCGCCGCCCGCGCCGCCGCGACGACCGGCTCTCCCCAGAGCGGGTCGACGACCAGCGACGGCCCGTCGCCGCCGCACGCCTCCCGAAACGCAGCGACCAGATCGTCCTCCTCCAGCGACACGACCGCGTCCGCGCCCAGCCGCCGTGCCCGCTCCAGCGCCTCCGGCCGCCGCCCGGCCGCGACGACCCGCCCGGCCCCGAGGAGACGCGCCCCCTGCATCGCCACCAGCCCGACCGTCCCGGTCGCGCCGAGCACGAGCACCGTCTCGCCCTCCTCGACCGGCGCCCGCACGGCGACCGGCAGCCACCCGGCGACTCCCGCGATCCCGAGCGCCCCCGCGAGCACAGGATCCACGTCGTCTCCGAACGGCACGACCACGTCCTCCGGCACCGACAGCAGCTCCGCCAGCGCCCCGTCGCGCCGCGTCCCCATGCCCGCACCGTGCGCCCAGACCAGCGTCCCCGGCGCGAGCGTCTCCGCCTCGACCACACGCCCCACGCCCTCGCACCCGGGCACGTAGGGGAGAGGCGGGCTGCCGCCGTAGAAGCGCCCGGCGCCGACGTTCACGTCGACCGGGTTCAGCGGCACGGCCGCGACCCGGATCAGCGCCTCGCCCTCGCCGCGCACGGGATCGGGCGCCTCGCCGATCTCCGGCAGGCGGCCGAGCTCCGTGATCACGGCGGCGCGCATGCGCCGCCGATTCTACGGAGACTCAGTGGACGATGTCCGCGACGATCCCCGGGTGGCGGGCGCGCCAGTTGGCGAGGTAGAAGCCGAGATGGAGGCGCGCCTGCTCGGCCGAGGCGGTCGGCGGGTCGCTCACCTCGACCGTCACCTCGCCGCGTCTGCGAGGCGTCGTAGTTGGCCCGTCGAAGCGACGCGAGGAGGTCGTGGACGAACGCAGGATTGGAGACGTGAACCGTCATTGCCGCAGAGATCCCTCGCACTGAGTGTGCGCCCGCCCTCGGACGTCTTCAACTACCCGAAAGAGGAGAATCCGCGGCATGGGCCGCGTACTTCGCCGTCGCCGCCGCGATCCTTGCTCTGGCGGGGTGCTCGACGGGCTCGGATGCCGCCGGCGAGGAGACCGCAGTCGCCCGGGTCATCGACGGCGACACGATCGAGACCGAGGCCGGCGAGCGCGTCCGCCTCGTCCAGATCGACGCCCCCGAGCTGGGGGACGAGCGAGTGCTACGGGCAGGAGGCTTCGGCGGCGCTCCGCGACCTGCTCCCGCCGGGAACGGAGCATCCGCCTCGAGGCCGACCCGCGCCTCGACGACGTCGACCGCTTCGGCCGCCTCCTCCGCTACGTCCACCGCGACGACACGAACGTCAACCTCGAGCTCGTCCGCAGCGGCGCCGCGTCCGTCTGGTTCTTCGAGGGCGACCGGGGCCGCTACGCCGACGAGCTCCTCGACGCGCGGCCCGGCGAGGCCCGCGACGCCGGCCGCGGCCTCTGGGGCGCCTGCCCCGGCACGCCGAGCTCGACCCGGAGCGACGGCGTCGACACCGTTGACACGGGTTAGTCACCCATTGGAGTGATCCCCGAGCGAAGATCCCGCGCCTACGCTGCGTCCTGGAAAGCGGCCGATGAACCTGCGGGACCTGCCTCTGGGAAGCCTGATCGTGCGCGACGGCATCGCGCGCCCTGCCACCGTGCGCGACGCGCTCGTCGAGGCGCAGGAGACCGACCGGCGCCTCGGCGAGGTCATGCTGGCGCACGGCTGGATCCGCGAGCGCGACCTCGCGCGGCTCCTCGCCGAGCAGGAGAAGCTCGAGTTCGTCGACCTCGCCAAGCTCGACCTCGACCAGAGCGGCGGTCGACTACCTCCCGGAGTCCGTCGCCCGGCGCGTGACGGCGATCGCCTACGGCTTCCACAACTCGTGCTGCTCGTCGCGGTCGCCGACCCGACCGACGAGGCACGGCCTGGACGAGATGCGGGAGGCCGTCGGCCGCCGCGTGCGCTTCAAGGTCGCGCTGCCGAGCGAGATCGACTCGGCGCTCTACGACGCGTTCGGCGAGCCGCTCGTCCCCTCCGCGTAAAGGCTGGCCCCGCGGTCGAATCCGTTTGCCTTGAAAGCTCCTCGCCTCGCGCGCCAGCGCGCGTCGGTGGATTGCGGGCTTCAGGCCAGATTCTGAGGGCAGGGCCAGTGCGTTCAGTGTAGCTCGCCTCCGGGATCCGCGGGCGATACCGTTTCCGCGTGCCGGATCTCGCGCGACGCCTCGCGGTGGCCCGCGGCGACGAGCTCGCCGACGTCGTCATCCAGGGCGGGCAGGTCTTCTCCGCCTTCACGCGCGAGTGGCTCGAGACCGACGTGGCCATCTGCGACGGCTTCGTCGCCGGCCTCGGCGAGTACGCGGGCCGCGAGGTCATCCACGCGGGCGGCAAGTACGTCGTCCCCGGCTTCGTGGACGCGCACATGCACCTCGAGTCCTCGAAGCTGCTCGTGGACGAGTTCGCGCGCCTCGTCCTCCCGCTCGGCACGACCGCCGTCGTCGCCGACCCGCACGAGATCGCCAACGTCCTCGGCACCGACGGCGTCCACTGGCTCGCCGACCTCTGCGCCGAGGTGCCGCTCGACGTCTTCTTCATGGCCTCGTCCTGCGTGCCCGCGTCGTCGTTCGAGTCGCCGCACCGCCCCCTGAACCCGGGCGACCTGGAGGGGCTGCTGCGCCGCCGGCGCGTGATCGGCCTCGCCGAGATGATGAACTTCCCCGGCGTCATCGCCGGCGACCCGCACGAGCTGGAGAAGCTCGCCCTCGGCGCCTCGCACGTCGACGGGCACGCGCCGGGCGTCCTCGGCAAGGACCTGCAGGCCTACGCCGCCGCCGGCATCCGCTCCGACCACGAGTGCTACACGGCCGAGGAGGGCCGCGAGCGCCTGCGCGCCGGCATGTGGGTGCTGATCCGCGAGGCCTCGGCCGCGCGCAACCTCGCCGCGCTCCTGCCGCTCGTCGAGGAGTTCGGGCCGCACCGGCTCGCCTTCTGCACCGACGACCGCGAGCCCGAGCACATCGCCGAGGACGGGCACGTCAACTCGATGGTGCGCGACGCCGTCGCGCAGGGCGTCTCGCCGGAGGACGCGCTCGTCATGGCCACGCTCAACCCCTGCCTCTGCCACGGCCTCACGCAGCTCGGCGCGCTCGCGCCCGGCTACCAGGCCGACGTCCTCGCTCCTGCCCGACCTCGAGCGCTTCGAGCCCGAGCTCGTCCTCAAGGACGGGCAAGCCGGTGGAGGAGATCGCGCGCGTCGAGGTGCCGGAGTGGGTGAAGTCGACCGTGCACATCGAGCCCGTCGCCGTCAACGACTTCCGCATCCCGTGGGAGGGCGGCGCCGCCCGCGTGATCGGGCTCGTCGAGGGCCAGATCGTGACCGAGTCGCTCGAGGAGGAGCCGCGCGTCGAGAACGGCTTCGCCGAGTCCGGACCCCGCGCGCGACCTCCTCAAGATCGCCGTCGTCGAGCGGCACCTGTCGCACGGGCCGCATCGGCCTCGGCTTCGTGCGCGGCTTCGGCCTCGAGAAGGGCGCGATGGCCTCGACGATCGCCCACGACGCGCACAACATCGTCGTCGTCGGCGCCGACGACGGCGACATGGCCCGCGCCGTCCAGCGCATCTCCGAGCTCGGCGGCGGCATCGTCGTCATCGAGAGCCGCGGCGTGCAGGCGGAGCTGCCGCTGCCGGTCGCCGGGCTGCTCTCGGACGCGCCGCTGGCCGAGGTGGTGGAGGCGAGCGAGGCCTGCGTCGAGGCGGCCCGCGCCCTCGGCTGCACGTACCCGTCGCCGTTCCAGACGATGGCGTTCCTGGCGCTCTCGGTGATCCCCGCGCTGAAGATCACCGACCGCGGCCTCGTCGACGTCGACCGCTTCGAGCTCGTCCCGCTGGCCGCGAACTCGCTCTAAATCAGGCCGCCGTACCCGGCCGATAGAGGGAGCATGCCGTCCTCCGGGGCCTCTGCGAGACGTGCGACCTGGGACGCGATCGCCCTCGCGCTCGCCTTCCTGGCGGTGGACGCGCTCATCATCACCGCCGTCCTCTCGGACCTCGTCGAGCCCACGCAGGGCATCGTCACGATCCTCGCCCTCGCCGCGATCGTCCTCCTCCTCTACCGCGACGACGTGATGGACGCGATCGCCACCGGCAACGAGAAGCTCGGCCTGACGGTCGACGACGAGCCGGTGCGGCGGCGCTGGACACGCTCGCCGGCGAGGACGGCTGGACGGTGGAGCACGACTTCCTGAGCGCCCACGGCCGCCGCATCGGCACGGTCGTCCACGGCCCCTCCGGCTCGTACCTGGTGGAGACGCAGCAACCGCGCGTACCGCGTCGAGCACCTGGGCCGAGCGCGCCACCACGCAGCGTGGCTCCACGGCGAGGTCGGCGGCTGGGTCACGCCGGTCCTGTGCCTGGTGCAGCGAGACGACCGCCCGCACCGCCGAGACGGCGTGTGGATCATGGGCGTCGAGCACCTCGCCGGGTGGCTCAGGGCGCGGACGCCTCCGCGCGGGGCGCTCTCGTCGGAGAGAAAGGTCTGAAGGGCCCGCTCGGCCCTGCGCAGCCGCCCGATCGGGCGGTTCACTCGTAATGAAGGGGTCCCCGGTTCGAGTCCGGGCGTCGGCTTCACTGTTCAAGCCACTTTCGAGCGTTTCCTGAAAGTCTCCCGGTTGGTGCGTCAAGCCGTGTTTCTCGTTCGAGCGGCACGGCCGAGGTCGGGGGCGGGAGCGAGTCGGTGAACGACTTCGAGACGTGGCTCGAGACCGGCGACGACGCGCTCCTCGACGGGATCCGGGACTACAACGAGGAGGACTGCGTCTCGCTCTACGAGCTGCACCGCTGGCTGCTCGCGCGCCGCCCCGACCACATCCCCTGGCGGCTGCCGCCCGAGGAGCGCGAGCGGAGCGAGGAGGCCGAGGAGCGGGACGCCGAGCGGGCGCGCGTCCGCGACGCGCTCCTCGCCGGCGCCGAGGAGGGCGACCCCGACTGGCTCCTCGCGCACCTCCTCTACTACCACCAGCGCGAGGAGAAGCCGCAGTGGTGGGAGTACTTCTTCCACAAGGAGCTCGACGACGAGGAGCTCGTCGCGAACAAGAACACGCTCGGCGGGCTCGTCCCCGACGGCGAGCCGTACCGGGAGAAGCAGTCCTGGTGGTACCCGTTCCGCTTCGAGGCCCAGGAGCACAGGATCCACGGGGGCGGCGTCGACCCGAAGACCGAGCGCGGGTTCGACGTGCGGGTGGACGACGAGCACGGGACGCTCCAGCTCCGCTGGGGCCGCGAGCAGGCCGAGGAGCCGCTCCCGACCGCGCTCATCCCGCCGAAGCCGCTCTACGCGAAGGCGCACCGGGCGGCGCTCCTCCGCTTCGCCGAGAACCGGGAGCGGTACCCGGCCGCGGTCGAGATCCTCGAGCGCCGCCCGCCGCGGGCGCGGCTGGACGGGACGCTCACGGACGCCGCGCTCAGCCTCGACGGGAGCTACCTCTTCGTGCAGGGGCCGCCCGGCTCCGGCAAGACGTGGAGCGGCGCGCGGGCGGCCCTCGCGCTCATGCGGGCCGGCCAGCGCGTCGGCGTGACGGCGCTCAGCCACAAGGCGATCCACAAGTTCCTGGACGACCTCGAGGAGGCGGCGCTCGAGGACCGGCTACGAGTTCCGCGGCCGGAAGAAGGGGAGCGGCGAGGGCCACTACGAGAACCGCTTCGTCGACTGCACCGACTCGAACGACGCGATGCTCGACCCCGAGCTCCAGCTGCTCGCCGGGACGTCCTGGCTCTTCGCGCGCGCGGAGCTCGACCAGCACGTGGACACGCTCTTCGTCGACGAGGGCGGGCAGTTCGCGCTCGCCGACGCGATCGCCGTCGGCACCGCGGCGCGGAACCTCGTCCTCCTCGGCGACCCGAACCAGCTCCCGCAGGTCTCGCAGGGCTCGCACCCGCCGGGCGCGGAGGCGTCCGTGCTCGGCCACCTGCTCGGAGACGACGAGACCGTGCCGCCCGACCGCGGCCTCTTCCTCGAGCACACGTGGCGGCTGCGGCCGGAGGTGAACGCCTACATCTCCGAGACGTTCTACGAGGGTCGCCTCGAGCCGGCAGAGGTCACCTCGACGCGCTCGATCGCGGCGGGGAACGGCGTGCGCTTCCTCGCCGTCCCGCACCAGGCGCACAGCCAGGCCTCGCCGGAGGAGGCGGAGGCGGTGCGCGCCGAGATCGAGCGTCTTCTCGGGACGCCGTACGTCGAGGACGGCGTCGAGCGGCCGCTCGCCTACGAGGACTTCATCGTCGTCGCGCCCTACAACGCGCACGTGCGGCTGTTGCGGGAGGAGCTGCCCGAGGCGGTCCGGGTCGGGACGGTGGACAAGTTCCAGGGCCAGCAGGCCACGGTGTCGTTCTTCTCGATGGCGAGCTCGTCGGGCGAGGACGTCCCTCGCGGGCTCGACTTCCTCTTCTCCCGGAACCGGTTGAACGTCGCGGTGTCGCGGGCGAGGTGCCTGGCGTACGTGGTGGCGAGCCCGAGGCTCCTGGAGACGAGCTGCCGGACGGTCGAGCAGATGCGGCTGCTGAACGCCCTCTGCCGGTTCGTGGAGCTGTCGGAGGAGAGTTACATCAGATCTTCAAGGTGATGTAAGATGGGGCCGTGAAGCGGCTTCAGATCATGATCGAGCAAGACCTCGACGCCGCGCTCGCGCGGCAGGCTCGGCGCGAGCGTGTGTCGAAAGCTGCGCTGATCCGTCGCTATGTGCGCGAACGGCTGGCGCCCCTGCCGCCACTGCACGAGGATCCGCTATGGGAATTCGTCGGGGGGAGCGACGTGGAGCCCGTCGAGGACATCGACGAGTTCCTGTACGGGCCGATCGAGCGCGAGTGATCTTCGTCGACACGTCGTTCTGGGTCGCTCTTCGGCTTCGACGTGATGGGCGGCATGCTGACGCGCTCGCGCTCCTGGATGAGCGCGCGGGCTCGCCCCTCGTTACGAGCAACCACGTTCGGGGCGAGACCTGGACCTTCCTCCGTGCCCGGGGTGGCCAGCGGGACGGCGTCGCCTTCCTCGAGATGGTCGAGCGAACGCCGCGGCTCGAGGTCGCGTTCGTGGACGAGTCACTCGAGCGCGAGTCCCTGAACTGGCTCCGCCGGCACGACGAGCGGCCCTACTCGTTCGTGGACGCCACGAGCTTCGTGCTGATGCGCTCTCTTGGGATCCGGGAGGCATTTGCCTTCGACGGCGACTTCGCCGCAGCGGGGTTCGTGGAGCTGCGGTCAGCCGTCTAGTCCGTGATGCCCTAACCTCTAAGTGTGGCCTCGGCCATGCTCGCCTGCCGTCGCGAGTATCCGATTCGGCCGCCGTGAAGCGGCTCGAGGTGGATTCGCGCGCGATGACGAGCGTCGGTTACCTCCAGGGGACGCTCGAGATCGAGTTCGTCGACGGCGACGTCTACCGGTACTTCCTCGTCCCCCGGCGGCTCTTCATCGAGCTCATGCAGGCCGAATCGAAGGGCGCCTTCTTCAACGAGCGGATCCGTGACCGTTTTCCGATCGAGGGCCCGCTCTGAGGCACGGCGCGCTCGTCCCTTCTACGCTGCACGTCATGTCCGGAACCGATGCCGGCAGCGAAACGAGTGAGCGCGTGGCGATCGTCGCCAAGCTCCGGCGGGGCTCCCGCGAGCGGGCGAAGGAGATCCTTGCTGCGGGCCCTCCTTACGACCTCGAGGAGACCGGGCTCACACGGCACAGCATCTTCCTCTCCGGCGATACCGCGGTGTTCGTCTTCGAGGGCCCGAGCATCCATGGGCTGGTCAGCAAGCTCATCGACGACCCGGCCAGCGCGGGATCGTTCAGCGTATGGGCGCCGCTCCTATCAGGGACGCCGAGACTGGCGCACGAAGAGTTCTCCTGGGAGGCTCAGTAGCCGCTGAAACGCTCGGGGCGGACCTGCTCCTCGGGGACGCCTTGACCGCTCACGATCTCCTCCACCGCCTCGACCATCCTCGGCGGTCCGGCGATGAGGTAGGTGAAGGCGCTGAGGTCGGCGCCGAGGTGGCCGCGAAGCATGGTGGCGTCGATCCGACGCCTCTCGCCGTCCCAGCCGGAGTCGCCGGTCATCGTGAAGACGACTTGAAGGCCGGGGATCGCGCGCTCGAGCTCGAGGAGCTCGTCGTAGAAAGCGGTGGACTCCCGGTCGCGGTTCGAGTAGACGAGTGTCACGCGGTAGGGCAGCTTCTCCTCGGCGATGTAGCGAAGCATGCTGCGGAAGACCGTGATGCCGATGCCGCCGGCGATGAAGGCGTACGGCGGCTCCGTGTCCTTGGGGAGGAGGAAGTTCCCCTTCGGCTGCTCGACGTCCACCTCCGCGCCGACGGGCAGCTCCGCGAGCGAGCGCTTGAAGGCGGAGTCGCGAACGCGCGTGGCGAGGCCCAGCACGCCCCGATCGTTCGGCGACGTGACCACCGTGATGTGGCGGCGGGGTCCCTTGTCGTCGTCGTAGGGCGGGTCGAGGAGAGTCACCCAGAAGTACTGGCCTGCCGTGAACTCGACCTCCTCGCCGAGCAGGTCGAACACGACCATGAGCGTGCCTTTCGCGATTTCCCGCTTCTCCTTGATCTGCGCCTGCATGCGTGCGGGAGTGTATGAGAGTCGTCCGATTAGCGAACCGATGAGGATCGCGGTATAAAGCGAGGGCTGTCAGGCCTCGACTGGAGGTGCGCCGTCATGTCTCACGGCCATGCGAGGCTCGGGGAAACCACCCCTCGGTCCGTCTTCTACGACCAGGGCCGGTTCGGTCGGCTGTTCCCAACACTCCCGGTCTTCGCAGAGGACACGCAGGTGCTCCGTGATGCGCTAGCAGAGCTCGGGGCCAAGAACGGTCTGATGGACGCGGCCGACGACCTGTCGGACCCCATCACCCTCATCACCGACCCGGCCAAGAGCCTCAACAATCCGGACAATCCTGCGATCTCGGCGGGTTTCACGTTTCTCGGTCAGTTCATCGACCACGACATGACCTTCGACCCCACGTCGAGCCTGGCTCGGCAGCAGGATCCGGAGTCGATCCGCAACTTCCGGATCCCCGCGCTCGACCTCGACAACGTGTACGGAGCCGGACCCGGCGGGTCGCCTCATCTCTACGACTCCGCGATCGACGGGGGACGAACCATGTTCCTCCTGGAGGAGATACCCGGATCGGCGGACGTGTCGGTCGACAGCAATGCCCGCTTCGACGTCCCCCGCAACAGCCAGAACACTGCGCTCATCGGCGATCCCCGCAATGACGAGAATCTGATCGTCTCCCAGTTTCACCGTGCCCTGCTCGGGTTCCACAACAAGGTGGTTGCCGACGTCAAGCTCGATCTGGGCCCCGGCTACACCGACGGAGAGATCTTCAGAGAGGCACAACGGGTCGTCCGCTGGCACTACCAGTGGCTCGTCATCCACGAGTTCCTGGTGAAGACGGTCGGGAGCGAGCCGGTCGACGACGTGCTGAGCAAGGGCCCCAAGCACTTCAGGTGGCGAAACAATCCCTTCATCCCGGTCGAGTTCTCGGTGGCCGCCTACCGGTTCGGTCACTCGCAGGTGCGGCCGAGCTACAGGGGCAACTTCGGAACGAGCGCGAGCGATCCGGCCCAGCAGTTCTTCGCCTTCATCTTCGACCCAGCAGCCGCAGACCCGACCGACCCGGCCGACCTGCGAGGGGGAAGACGAGCGCCCCGCCGGTTCATCGACTGGCAGACGTTCTTCGACTTCGGCGACGGCAGGGTGCGACAGAACAAGAAGATCGACACCACGCTCTCGACGGCCTTGTTCGACCTGCTGGGCCAGGCGCCGGGCGAGCCGGTGTCGCTGGCGACTCGCAATCTCTTGCGAAACCTCACGATGAAGGTCCCGTCGGGCCAGCGCGTCGCCAAGGCGATGAAGCTCCCGGTGCTGGCTCCGGCCGACCTCGACGATCTAGCGCCCTTCCACCTCGAAGCCCGCACCCCGCTGTGGTTCTACGTCCTGCGGGAGGCACAGGTCACAGCCGGCGGCGAGCGCCTCGGCCCCGTTGGCGGGCGCATCGTCGCGGAGGTGATCATCGGTCTCATCAAGGGAGACCGGCAGTCCTACCTGCGCCAGGAGCCCAACTGGACCCCGACGTACGGCCGCCCGAACGAACTATTCACCACGGTGGACCTGCTGCGAGCCGCCGAGGTCGTCGCGACCCTCTGAGGACGCCTTAGCCCTGCGGGTCGGCGACGGCCGAGAGGGACGCCAGCACGTCGTCCGCGTAGCGCTCGAGCTTCGCCGGCCCGACGCCCGAGATCGCGCTCAGCGCCTCGCGGGTCTGCGGGCGGACGGTGGCGATCTCGTGGAGGGTCGTGTCGTGGAAGACGACGTACGCGGGCACCTCGTCGGCCTTCGCGCGCTCCGCGCGCCAGCGGCGTAGCGCCTCGAACTCCGGCGTCGGCGCCGGCTTCTCCGCCCGGGGCCGCGCGGCGCCGACGACGCCCAGCTCCCGCAGGAAGCGGCTCGGCTTCGCGCCGGCCGTCCACGTGATCGTCAGCCAGCGCTTCGCGCGCGTGATGCCGACGTAGAAGAGGCGGCGCTCCTCGGCCAGGCGCTCCGGGCTCCGGGCCTTGCCGTACGGGAGCTCCTTCTCCTCCAGGCGCGGGAGGAAGACCGCCTCCCACTCGAGGCCCTTCGCGCGGTGGTACGTGAGCAGGTGGACGCCTCGGCCCTGGCTCTCGACGCCGAAGCGCTGCTCCAGGTCGCTCACGAAGTCGCCGACCGACGAGTCGGCCGGGAGCTGCTCAACGAGCGCCAAGCAGCCGGCCGAGATCGGCCTGGCGCGTCAGCTCTTCTTCCCCGAGGCCGGCGGGCGGGTTGGCGACCCAGCCCTGGCGACGCACGACCTCGGTGACCGCGCCGAGCGCCGACGCGTCCTGCCGGCCACGGAGCAGGCGCAGCGTGCGTTGCGCGGCCGGGCGCTGGATGAAGGCCGCGCCGCGCACCTGGAAGGGGATCCCGGCGAGCGCGAACGCCTCCTCGTAGTCCTCCGAGCGGGCGTTCAGGCGGTAGAGGACGGCCATCTCCTCGTAGGGGACGCCCTCGCCGGCGAGCCGCCGCACCTGGCCGACGACGAGCTCGGCCTCGGTCAGGCGGTCCGGCTGCACCAGCGCGAGCGGCTCCTCGCCCGCGGGCAGCACGGCGCGCAGGACCTTCTCCGAGCCGCCCAGCTCGGGGACGAGCCGGTTCGCCACCGCCAGGATCTCCGGCGTCGAGCGGTAGTTCTCCTCCAGCCGCACGACGAGCGCCTCGGGAAACCGCCGAGGCATCCCCAGGAGGTACTCCGGCGTCGCGCCCGTGAAGGAGTAGATCGACTGGTAGTCGTCGCCGACGACGCAGAGGTCGTCGCGCTCGCCCAGCCAGCGGTCGAGGAGCGTCTGCTGGAGGAGGTTGACGTCCTGGTACTCGTCGACCGTGAAGGCGAGATAGCGCTCGCGGAACGCGGCGCACGCGGCGGGATCCTCGTCGTAGAGGCGGATCGCCAGCTCGAGCAGGTCCTCGAAGTCGACGAGCCCCCGGTCGGCCTTGCGCTCCTCGTAGGTGCGAAAGACGCGCTCCATCAGGTCGGCGGGGAGCGGCGGCTCGTGGTCGCCCAGCTCGCGGCGGTAGGTGGCCGGGGTCAGGCGCCGGTTCTTCGCATGCTCGATCTCCGTCGCCAGGTCGGCCAGCGGGCGGAAGCGGAACGCACCGGGGAGCGCCCGGGCGATCGGCAGCAGCACGGGCGCCTTCGAGGGGAGCAGCTCGCCGAGCTCCTCGCCGCGGAAGTAGCGGAGCTGGGCGAGCGCGGCCGCGTGAAACGTGCGCGCCGGGACGCCCGTCACGCCCAGGCGGGCGAGCCGCTCGCGCATCTCCGTCGCCGCCTTGTCCGTGAAGGTGACGGCGAGGATCTCGCCGGGCGCGAACGCTCCCGACGCGACCTGGTGCGCCACGCGGCGGGTGATCGTCGTCGTCTTGCCGGAGCCCGCGCCCGCGAGGATGCAGACCGGGCCGCGCACGGCCTCGACCGCGCGCCGCTGCTCGGCGTTGAGCCCCTCGAAGACGTCCTTCACCACGGAGGCCGAGGGTAGCGGCCGTCCAGGAAGGCATCTGTGCCGAGAGCGTGAAAAGAACGTCATGGCAACCGACCTGACGCTCCGGCTCGTCGATCGCCCCGGTGCCCTGGCCGGCGCCTGCGAGGCGCTCGGCGCCGCGGGCGTCAACATCGAGGGCTGCTGCGCCTACCCGGCCGGCACCGCCGGGCAGGTGCACCTGCTGGTGGAGGATCCCGACGCCGCCCGCCAGGCGCTCGGCGCGGCCGGCTACGAGATCGTCCAGGACCGGCAGGTGATCGTCCACGAGCTGAACGACGTCCCGGGCTCGGCCGGCGCCTGCCTGCGGCGGATCGCGGACGCAGGCGTCAACCTCGAGCTCGTGTACCTGGCGACCGCCACCCGGCTCGTGATCGGCGCCGACGACCTCGACGCCGCCCGCGCAGCGCTCTGAGCCCGCTAGGCGGCGGTCTCTGAGAGCCCGTCCGCGCGGCTCGCGTAGTAGAGCGCCGGGACCTCGGCCGCCGGCACCGGCCGGCTGAACAGGAAGCCCTGCCCGAGGTCGCAGCCGCTGTCGAGGAGGAAGCGCCGTTGCTCGTCGGTCTCGATCCCCTCGGCGAGCGGCTCGAGGCCGAGGTTCCGCGCCAGCTGGACGATCGACGCGGTGAGCACGGCCGTGCCGGCGTCGTCCTCGAGCCCGCCCACGAACGAGCGGTCGATCTTCAGCATGCTGACCTTCATCTGGTTGAGGCGGCTGAGCGACGAGTGGCCGGCGCCGAAGTCGTCGATCGCGAGGCGAAGCCCGCGGTCGTGCAGCTCGTCCAGGACGAACTCCATGGTGCGCCTCCCGTCGAGGGCGAAGGCCGCCTCCGTGAACTCGATCATGAGCCGGTTCGGGTTGAGGCCGAAGGTCTCGATCGTCGCCAGGACGTGCCGCATGGCGGTCGGCTGCCAGAAGGAGGGCGGCAGGTTGATCGAGACGTAGAAGTCGAGGCCCTCGTCGCGCCAGGTCGTCGCCTGGCGGCACGCCTCGCCGATCACCCACTCGCTCAGCTTGCCCATGAGGCCGGTGCGCTCGGCGAGAGGAAGGAAGTCTCCCGGGGGCACGAGCCGGCCCCCGTCCTGCCAGCGGATGAGCGCCTCGACGCCGACGATCTCGCCGGACTCGAGGCGGACGAGCGGCTGGTAGTGGAGCACGAGGTCCTGCTCCCGCTCGAGGGCGCCGCGGAGGCGCCCGGCCATCGAGATCTGCGCGAGCGGGTTGTCGCCGTCGACGGCGTAGACCTGGTAGCGGTCGCGTCCCTCGTCCTTGGCCTTGTACATGGCCGCGTCCGCGTGCTTCAGGAGGGACTCCGGGTCGTCGGCGTCGAGCGGGAAGAGGCTGATGCCGATGCTCGCGCTGACGAAGATCTCCACGCCGGAGACCACGAAGGGGTCGCGGAGCGAGCGGCGGATCCGGCGGGCGACGGCCTCGGCCGCGTAGCGGAGGCCGTCGAGATCGAGCTCCTCGTCGCTCGACTCGTTGCCCGAGACCAGGAGCAGGAACTCGTCGCCGCCGTGACGCGCGACGACCTCGTTCGAGCGGGTCGCGCTGCGGAGGCGTCCGGCGACCGCAGACAGGAGCTCGTCGCCGGCCTGGTGCCCGAAGCTGTCGTTGATGAGCTTGAAGTCGTCGAGGTCGACGAAGAGGACGGCCAAGCGTCCTTGCCCGGTCCTTGCCCTGGCCGAGCGCCCGCTCGAGGCGGTCCTGGAAGGAGATCCGGTTCGGGAGCTCGGTGAGGCCGTCGTGGTAGGCGATGTGCTTGAGCTGGCGCTGCGCGTCGGCGAGCGCCTCGGTCGCCTGCTTGCGCTCGCTGATGTCGACGACTACCCCGTCCACGACCAGGCGGCCGTCGTCCCCTCTGCGTGGATGCATACGGTCCCACACCCACCGCGTGTGCCCGTCGTATCCGACGAGCCGGTACTCGAGCTCGCAGGGCTCTCCGCGCTCGATCTCCTCCCACGAACCGTCGTACCGGACTCGGTCGTTGGGATGAACGGCCTCCTCCCAGGCCTCCTCGGGCGTTCGGTCGTCCGGGAGCGGCCCGAGCAGGCTCTCGAGGCCGGCGCCGATGTACGTCGTGCAGACGTACTTCCCGTCGGGCTGCACCTCCATCTCGTAGAGGTGCATCGCGACCGTTCCGGCGACGCGCTGGAGCACGTCGCTCGTGGCGAGCGCCTCGGCGAGGAGGTGGCGGTTGTCGTCGCTGAAGGTGTCGGGCATGGGGCGTCAGACCGCGGTGACCTTGCCCTCATCGGCAGCACCGGCAAGAAAGTGAAGTCCCCCGGGACCCTCTAGCATCGCCGCGTGCGTCCCAGGCCCGACCGCATCGAGCGCCTCCCCGAGCAGTACTTCGCGCGGCTCCTCGCCCGGGTAGCGGCCGCGGCGGCGCAGGAGGGGGACGAGGTCATCGACCTCGGCCGTGGCAACCCCGACATCGGGCCGCCCCAGCACGTGGTCGACGCGCTCAGCCGGGCCGCGAACGACGACTCCGCCCACGGCTACCCGCCTTTCCGCGGCATTCCGGAGCTGAAGGAGGCCGTGGCCGGGCGCTACCGGCAGGTCTACGGCGTCGAGCTCGACCCCGAGCGCGAGGTGGCAGTGGTCCCGGGGACGAAGACGGCCATCGTCGAGGTGGCGATGTGCCTGGCCGAGCGCGGCTCGACGATCCTCCTGCCGGACCCCGGCTATCCCGACTACACGTCGGGAGTCGCGCTCGCGGGCGCGCGGGAGGAGAGGGTGCGGCTCGACCCGGCCGCCGCGTTCGCGCCGGACCTCGACCGCGCACCGCGCGAGGGCGTCGCCGCCCTCTACCTCAACTACCCCTCGAACCCCTGCTCGGCCTCGGCGCCTCCGGGCGTCTTCGCGGAGGTCGTGCGCTGGGCCGAGGCGACCGGCGCCGCCGTCCTCCACGACTTCGCCTACGCCGACCTCGTGTTCGACGGCCTCCAGCCGGCGAGCTTCCTGGCCGAGCCGGGGGCGAAGGAGGTAGGGGCGGAGCTCTTCTCCATGTCGAAGAGCTACGGGATGGCCGGCTGGCGGCTCGGCTTCGTGGTCGGGAACGCCGAGCTCGTCGAGCGCGTCAACCTCCTCCAGGACCACGTGCGCGCGGGCGTCTTCCGCCCCGTCCAGGAGGCGGGCGTCGCGGCGCTCGCCGGGCCGCAGGAGAGCGTCGAGGAGCGGCGCGCGATCTACGAGCGGCGCCGTGACCAGGTGGTGGCGGCGATCCCCGGCACGCGCTCGGACTCGACCTTCTACGTCTGGTGGCGCCTTCCCGAGGGCCTCACGCCCGAGCGGATCCTGGCGGAGACGCGGGTGGCGGTGGCCCCCGGCGAGGGGTTCGGCCCGAGCGGCGCCGGCTGGGCGCGCATCTCCCTCGCCACGCCGGACGACCGCCTGACGGCGGGCCTCGAGCGGCTCAGGCGTCTCGCGGCGCCCTGAGCTCGTCCGAGATCGCGCGGTACTCCATCGCCATCTGCTTGTCGTGAGGCCGCCCGGCGGCCTCCTTCATCGCGATCAGGTGGTCGAGGGAGGTGACGCGGATCAGGACACCTTCGAACGTCACCGGCTCACCCGCCCCGGCGACGAGCCTGTCATAGGGAGGCGCGCCCTCAGGCTCGCTGAGGATGTCCAGGGCGCCGTACGGAGTGTCGAAGGTGAAGTTCGCACCATTCTCGAGCGTCTTAGCGTCGAGCAGAAACGGGATGTCCGGCGGCGCCCCGCGGAGCGTAGCGCCGAGCTCGGTGAGGGCGGCGGCGAGCCGCTCCAGATTCTCCCGGTGTCGGGAGTACGCGACGTCGACGTCGTAGCTCGGATACGACGAACCGTGTGCCATCCCGGCCAACCCACCGATGAGCACGAAGTCCACGTCGTGGGCTACCAGGGTCTCAAGGATCGGCTTCGGACGGAACTCTCTAAGAGCCACGGACTGCCACGCCCCGGTTGCGGAGAACGAAGTTCGCAAAGTCCGTGCCGTGATTCATCCGCTCGCCCACCGACATCTCGAGGTTCCGCCTGATCAGCGTTCGGTCATGGCCGTAGTCGATCGGCGACGCCGCGAGCTCGAGCTCCTCGCCGAGGAGGTCGAGGAGTGTCGTCAGCGTGCTCACCGACGGGGAGACGACGTCCCGCTCGATCCGGCTGATCGCCGCCTGGGAGGTCCGCGCGCGCGCCGCAAGCTGCTCTTGCGTGACGCCGTGGCGGCGTCGCGCCTCGCGCAGGAGCTCACCGGGGGTCACGAGCCCAGTATATCTCTTCTGACGTGAGCTACCGGTAGCGATAGACGATGCGGCCGCGCGAGAGGTCGTAGGGCGAGGGCTCCGCCTAAACCCGCTCCAGCCGATCCGGGTCCTAGCATTCGTCCATGGAGCCCGCGCACGGCCGGCGGCTCTCCCGCTTGGCCCTCACGCTCTGGATCGCCGTTCCGGCGCTCGTCGCGGTCGCGCTCTGGGCGGAGCCGATAGCGGTCCAGCCGTACTCCGCGTTCGTGGTCCTGACCGCCCTCGTGCTCGTCCTCGTGAGGCTCGCCGAGCAGGGCCGGCGCGGCGCCTGACCGGCCCCCGACAGTCCGGGAGAGTGCGGTCCTGAGGCGAGTCTAAGATGGCCTACCCGATGGCCGGCGCGCCCTTCGTCCACCTTCACGTCCACTCCGAGTACTCGATCCTGGACGGGGCCTGCCGGATCCCGGAGCTGGCCGCCCGCGCGGCCGAGCTGGAGATGCCGGCGGTCGCGCTCACCGACCACGGGAGCCTCGCAGGGGCCGTCGAGCTCTACCGCGAGGCCGGCAAGCAGGGAGTGAAGCCGCTCCTCGGCTGCGAGGTCTACGTGGCCGACGACCGGCGCGCGCAGAAGAAGGGCTACGCGCACCTCACCCTCCTCGCCGAGACGAACGAGGGCTACGCGAACCTGATCAAGCTCGCCTCGGCCGGCTACCTGGAGGGGTACTACTACAAGCCGCGGGTCGACTGGGACCTGCTGGCCGCGCACGGGAAGGGGATCGTCGCGCTCTCGGGGTGCCTCTCCGGCCGGGTGGCGAAGGCGCTCGAGAGCGGCAACCGCCCCGAGGCCGAGGCGGAGGTCGCGCGCCTCGTCGACATCTTCGGGCGCGAGTCCGTCTACCTGGAGATCCAGGACGCCGGTCTCGAGGCGCAGAAGGGGATCAACGCCACCCTGGCCGAGATCGCCGGCGCGACGGGCCTCCCGCTCGTCGCCACCGGCGACGTCCACTACCTCCGCCACGAGGACGCGCGCGCGCACGAGGCGCTCCTCTGCATCCAGTCAGGCGACACGCTCGCCAACCCGAGCCACTGGCGCTTCGACACCGACCAGTTCTACCTCAAGTCGCCGGAGGAGATGGCGCAGGACTTCGTCGACTACCCGGAGGCGGTCCGGCAGACCCTGGAGCTCGCCGAGCGCTGCTCGGTCTCGATCGAGCTCGGCGTCATCCGCCTGCCGCGCTTCCCGACTCCGGACGGGCGTGACGCGTTCGACTACCTCGTCGAGCTCTGCGAGAAAGGCCTGGAAAAGCGCTATGGGACGGTGACTCCGGAGCTCCAGGAGCGGCTGCGCTTCGAGCTCAAGACGATCCGGGAGATGGGCTTCGCCGACTACTTCCTGATCGTCTGGGACTTCATCCGCTTCGCGAAGACGAACGGGATCGGAGTCGGCCCCGGGCGCGGTTCGGCCGCCGGCTCGATCGTCGCCTACTCGCTCGAGATCACCGACATCGACCCGATCAAGTACGACCTTCTCTTCGAGCGCTTCCTCAACCCGGGCCGCAAGACGATGCCCGACATCGACATCGACTTCTCGGTCTACGGGCGCGACCAGGTGATCAACTACGTGGCCGAGAAGTACGGCCGCGACCAGGTGGCCCAGATCATCACCTTCGGGACGATGATGGCCCGCGCCGCCGTCCGCGACGCCGGCCGCGTGCTCGACATCCCCTACGGGACGGTCGACAAGGTCGCGAAGCTGATCCCGGAGGGGCCGAAGGTCTACCTGGACGACTGCCTGAAGCCGAACGCCGAGCTCAAGCAGGCCTACGACGCGGACGAGATCGTTCGCCAGATCGTCGACCTGGCCAAGCCGCTCGAGGGGCTCGTCCGCCAGGACTCCATCCACGCCGCCGGCGTCGTCATCGGCGACCGTGCGCTGACCGAGTACCTGCCCCTGCAGCAGAAGGGCGCCGACCAGGAGGTCGTCACCCAGTTCGCCATGGAGGACGTCGAGGCGCTGGGGCTCCTGAAGATGGACTTCCTCGGCCTCAGGAACCTCGACGTGATCGACAAGGCGGTCGAGCTGGTGGGCGGCATCGACATCACCCGGATCGCACTCGACGACCCGAAGACGTACGAGCTGCTCTCGCGCGGCGAGTCGACAGGCGTCTTCCAGTTCGAGTCCTCGGGCATGCGCGAGGCGCTGCGCCTCGTGCGGCCGACGGAGTTCGAGGACCTGATCGCGCTCGTCGCCCTCTACCGGCCGGGGCCGATGGCCTACATCCCCGTCTACGCGAAGCGCAAGCACGCCCAGGAGCAGGTCACCTTCCTCGACGAGCGCCTGCGGCCGATCACGGAGCCGACGCTCGGCCTCTGCATCTACCAGGAGCAGTACATGGAGATCGCCAAGCAGCTGGCCGGCTTCTCGCCGGCCGAAGCGGACGACCTCCGCAAGGCGATCGGCAAGAAGATCCACAAGCTGATGGCATCCCTCAAGGACAAGTTCCTCGAGGGGTGCGCCGGGAACGGCGTCACGCCCGCCGTGGCGACCCAGCTCTGGAAGGACATGGAGCAGGCCCAGGACTACTCCTTCAACAAGTCGCATGCGGCCTGCTACGGGCTGATCGCCTACCGCACCGCCTACCTGAAGGCGAACTGGCCTGCCGAGTACATGGCCGCGCTCATCTCCTCCGTCATGAACACGAAGGACAAGGTGCCGTTCTACGTCGCCGCCTGCGACGAGCTCGGCATCGAGGTCGAGCCCCCGGACGTGAACGTCTCCGTCGAGGATTTCCGCGTCGTCGAGGGCAAGATCCGCTTCGGGATGAACGCCGTAAAGAACGTTGGGGAGAGCGCGGTCCGCTCGATCCTCGCCGCGCGCGAGGAGGGCGGGCCGTTCCCGTCCATCTGGGACTTCTGCGAGCGTGTCGACCCGCAGCAGGTGAACAAGCGGGCGCTCGAGAGCCTCGTCAAGTCGGGAGCCCTCGACTCGACGGGCGCGACGCGCCGAGGGATGCTCGAGGTGCTCGAGGACGCGCTCGTCTCGGGCGGCCGCCTGATCGCCGATCGTCTCGCCGGGCAGAGCTCGATCTTCGATTCGCTCGAGCCGGCCGGCGAGGTGGAAGGTGGGGGGCTCCACCGCCGTCCGATTCCGGCACACGAGTTCGAGAAGCGAGACCTCCTGGCTCTGGAGAAGGAGAGCCTCGGCCTCTACGTCTCCGAGCATCCGCTGGACGCGGTGCGGGATCAGCTGCGCCGGAAGACCGACTGCCGCATGGCGGACGTCGAACGGCGGCGCGACGGCGAGATCGTGACCGTGGGCGGCATCGTGAGCGCGCTCAAGCAGCTGACGACCAAGAAGGGCGACCCGATGGTCTTCCTCCGTCTCGACGACCTCTCAGGCTCGCTCGAGACCGTCGTCTTCAACTCGGTCTACGCGGCCGCGCGCGAGCTGCTCGCAGCCGACCGCGTCCTCGTCGTCAAGGGCCGCGTCGACCACAAGGAGGGCGAGACGAAGCTGATCGCCCTCGAGATCGTCCCCTTCGAGGCCTCCGTGGACAAGGGCGAGGTGCGACTGCGCCTGGACGCGCGCCGCGCGCCGGCCGGCACGATCCGCGAGCTGGCCGAGGTCGTGCGCCGCTTCCCCGGCGAGGCGGAGGTCCTGCTCGAGCTGGAGACCTCGGGAGGGCCGCAGGTCTACGCCTTCGGCCCGGAGTTCCGCGTGCGCCCCGAGCCTGACTTTCACGCCGAGGTGAAGGCGCTCCTCGGCGAGGCGGCGATCAACTAGGGGCGCTAGGCGCGACCGCTCTCCGCGCTGGCGGCCCCGGCCCGGCGGGCGCGGTAGGCGGCGACGAGGCGCCGGACGAAGCTCCGACGCGGCTCGTAGACCTCTGGCTCGGCGTCACGGGGCGCGGGGCCCTGCTGGGAGCGGGCACCGAGGAACGATCCGACGACGCCGGCCGGGTGCAGATCGAGGAGGTCAATCCTCTGCTTGCTCATGCCCACAAGACGCCCTGGCCGCCCGGAATCTTCCCTGGGAGGGCTGGCCGGAACCCAGCCTGTGCCGCCAGGCCGCGCTGCTCGCCCCGAGAGCGGCGTCCTCAGTCGCGCCCGTAGCCTCCGGCTACGAAACGCTCCCTGCGTCCTTGTCTCGGAACGACCATCGCACCCCGGCGACGAGCGACGTCCCGGCCAGCCCTCCAGTGTGAATCTCGTATTAGGGGCGCGTTAATCGAGGACTTCCCCCGGTCGGGGGACAACCGCATGCTCGTTCTTACCGAAGGTGAAGGTAGATCAATGGAACGAAACGAGACCACGATGCCTGCGGTAGAACTCGATCTCGAATTTGACGCCGAAGCGGAGCTCGTCAGGATCTGGCGGACGGAGGAGCTCGAGCGGGCCGGCTATCCGGCCTCCGAGGCCAGGCGGCTCGCCGACCTGGCCTACGTCGACCTCCACCTGGCCACCGACCTTCTTCGCCAGGGCTGCTCCCCCGACTTGGCGCTCAAGATCCTCGTCTAGCGGCTGACCGAGCCGGTAGGCTCTCGCCCGTGCCGGCGCTCGGGACACTAGGAGCCCTGCTGGGCTCGTTCCCGAGCCCGTCCAGCGGCGAGATCGATCTCGGGCCGGTGCAGATCCACGCCTACGGCCTGATGCTGCTGCTCGGCATCGCCGCGGCGACGTGGCTGACCGGGCGGCGCTGGACGGGCCGCTGGGCGTTCTGGAGCGATCCACGAGGAGATCTGGTCTTCCGCGTGGCGATGTGGGGCGTCCTCGCCGGGATCGTCGGCGCGCGCCTCTACCACGTCGCCACGAGCTGGAGCACCGTCGACGACGAGTGGTGGGAGCCGTTCGCCGTCTGGGAGGGCGGTCTCGGCGTCTGGGGCGGCATCGCCGCCGGGACGCTCGTCGGCGCCTGGATCGTCCACCGCGCGGGCGAAAGCGTCTACGCCTTCATGGATGCGGTCGCGCCGGGCCTGCTGCTCGCCCAGGCGATCGGCCGCTGGGGCAACTACTTCAACCAGGAGCTCTTCGGGAAGCCGAGCGACCTGCCCTGGGCGGTCGAGATCTCGCTCGAGAACCGGCCTGGCGACTATGCGCTCGTCGAGACGTTCCATCCCACCTTCCTCTACGAGTCTCTGTGGAACCTGCTGGGCGTCGCGGTCCTGCTGCTCGTCGACCGGCGCTTCAGCCTGAAGCCGCCCGGGCTTTTCTGCCTCTACGTCCTCTGGTACTGCGTCGGGCGCTTCGGGATGGAGCTCCTCCGCATCGACGAGGCGCACGAGTACCTCGATCTGCGGCTGAACGCCTGGGTCTCGATCGTCGTCTTCGTGCTCGCGCTCATCGCCTTCGTCTGGTCGCAGCGGCGCCAGGGGAGGGACACGCGGCCGGCTCCGCCGCCGCCCTCGCCTCCCGAAGGGCCGACGATGGCCGTGCCCAAGGGTCGCGTCCGGTAGGGCCTCTAGCATCGCGGCCATGGCGGTCGCGGTGCGCGAGCTACCCCTCGACCTCGACGCGTTCGAGGGACCGTTCGACCTGCTCCTCACGCTCGTCCTCCGCGAGGAGCTCGAGCTTCGAGACGTCGACGTGGTCGAGGTCGTCGTAGCCTTCGTCGAATCGCGCGCCGAGCGGGGCGAGCTCGACCTGGAGGCATGCGGCGAGTTCCTGGTGCTGGTCGCCGCTTTGCTCGAGCTGAAGGCACGCGGTCTCTTTCCAGGAGAGGAGCTCGACCTCGAGGGCCTGGATCCCGAAGACGCCGCCGAGGAGCTGGCCGAACGGCTCGCGGCCTACCGACGCTTCCGGGCCGCGGCGGGCTGGCTCGAGGAGCGGCTCGCTGCCGAGTCGGACCGCTACTTCCGCCTCGGCGCGGCGCCGCTCGCGCCCGTGCCTGTCCTCTCTCTGACCCGCCAGGAGCCCGCCCGGTTGGCCCTCGCGCTGCGCTCGCTCGCCGCCGTGCCGCCCGAGCCCTCGCTCGGGCACCTCGTTCTCTCCTACCCGCCGCTCGCCCGCTTCGTCGAGCGCTTCCGCTCGCTTCTGGCCTCTCGCGGCCGCTTCGCCTTCGACTCGGAGGTCGACCGGCTGTCGCGCATCGAGCAGATCGTCGCCTTCCTCGCCCTCCTCGAGCTGGGCAAGCGGGACGAGGCCCGGATAGCGCAGGCCGGCCCCTTCGAACCGATCACGGTATGGAACGCCTCCGCCTCGTAGAGAACCCCGTCGACCGGCTCGCGCGCACCGTCGAGGCCCTGCTCGTGATCGCCTCGAAGCCGCTCTCCATCGAAGAGCTGGCCACCGTGACCGAGGAGGGCTCGGAAAGGGTCGAGACCGCGCTCGGCCTCATCGCAGGGCGCTTCCGCGAGGGACGGAGCGGCGTCGTGCTGGAGCATGTTGCCGGCGGATATGCCTTCCGGGCCGCGCGCGAGGCGGCGGAGGCCTGCGCGCGGCTCGTCGAGCGTCCGGTTCAGCGCGGCCTCACCCAGGCGTCGCTCGAGACGCTCGCGATCGTCGCCTACCTCGGGCCGGTGTCGCGACCCGAGATCGCCCGCGTCCGGGGCGTCGCCGCCGACTCGGCGGTCGCGGGCCTCGTCGAGCGCGGCCTGATCGCGGAGGCCGGGCGCGAGCGGGAGGGCGGCGCCGTCCGCTACGAGACGACGCCCCTCTTCGAACGGGTCTTCGGGCTCGCCGACCGGTCGGAGCTGCCCGAGCTCGACGAGCTCGGCGGCGAGGTCGACGAGCTGCGCTCGCGCCTGGAGGGCGTGGCGCGCCGTCCTGCCGAAGCCTCCTAGGAGGAAACCCCCTAGGAGTCCTTGACGATCCGCTCGGCCTCCTCGCGGGTGAAGGCACGGAGGGTCTCCGTCGTCACCTGCCCGTGCTTGGCGACCTCGATGAGGACCTGGTAGGCGGTTTCGTCGTCGGGGGCCTCGAAGATCTCGACCACGTCGTAGCGCCCGAGGGTGACGTAGGCGTGGAGCAGCTTGCCGCCGCGCGCTTCGATCGCGCGCTCGGCCTCCTCGACGCGATCGCGCCAAGCGGGGATGCCGGTCATCCCCTGCGACGTGAACTTCATCAGGGTGATGTAGATCGGCACGCCGGGATAATTACAGGGCAGTGCGCCTCAATGCCTACCTCGCGCGGGCCGGGGTCGCCTCCCGCCGGGGCGCGGAGGAGCTGATCCGGGGCGGACGCGTCCGCGTGAACGGGGAGGACGCGGGGCTGGCGACGTTCGTGGAGCCCGGCGACACGGTCGAGCTGGACGGCCGGCCGCTCGAGCTCGAGCCGCTTGCGTACGTGCTCCTGCACAAGCCGGCCGGCGTGGTGACGACGGCGAGCGACCCCCACGGGCGGCGGACGGTCGTCGACCTCGTCGACCTCGCGCAGCGGGTCGTTCCCGTCGGACGCCTCGACGCGGACACGACGGGGGCGCTCCTGCTCACGAACGACGGGCCGCTCGCGCACCGGCTCATGCACCCGCGCTACGAGGTGGACAAGGTCTACGAGGCCGAGGTGGAGGGCGAGCCGGACGACGGGGCGGTGCACCGCCTGGGCGAGGGCGTCGAGCTCGAGGACGGTCGCACCGCGCCCGCCGGCGTGCACCGCCTGGGACCGTCAACCCTCGAGCTGACGCTGCACGAGGGACGCAAGCACCAGGTGAAGCGCATGTGCGAGGCGGTCGGGCACCCGGTGCGCCGCCTCCACCGCCGCGAGTACGCTGGCCTGACGCTGGAGGGCATCGAGCCCGGCGAATGGCGTGTGCTCACGCCAGAGGAGGTCGCAGCCCTGCGCGCGGCGACCGCTTAGCGCGTGTCCTCCGCCCAGGGGGAGCGGCGGGCGTGCGTGAACACGAACTCCTCCACGTAGACGAGGCCGAAGAGCCGGTCGAAGGCCGAGCGGCGACGGCCGTCGACGAGCATCCAGACCTTCGCCGCAACGCCGACGGCGGCTACCGCGACCGAGGCGGCGATCAGTGTGCGCTCATAGGCGTTGAACGGGTCGTCCTCCGGCCGGCCCGAGGAGGCGAAATAGACGTTCACGATGGCGAGCGCGATCAGCCAGGAGACGATCGCCCGGGGCACCGTCCGCATCCAGCCGGGAGGCCCTCCCGTCGCGTCGCGGACGAGCTCGAAGTCGAGCGCGCGCATCCCGAGGGTCGAGCCCTGAGCCCAGTAGAACGCGAAGTAGGCGACGATCGACGCGGCCACGATGAGCTGCGAGAGGACGATCAGCGCCACGCCGGGAATCCCGCCGAGATCGCCGGCGTCGAGGCTCGTCACGCCGATCCCCTGGACGATCCCGCCGACGATCGAGGCGATCAGGAAGACGACCCAGCAGAGAGTCCAGTCGATCGCGCCCGCCCCCAGGCGCCGGCGGATGCTCGGATAGGTCGCCGAGTAGGAGCCGTCGGGGGCGATGTACACGGCGGCTCAGGGCGGGACGAAGCCGACGCGCTCGTGCACCCGCTTCAGGGTCGCCGCGGCGATCGTGTGTGCCTTCGCGGCGCCCTGGGCGAGGATTGCGGCGAGCTCGGCGGGGTCTCCGCGCAGCTCGCCGTAGCGGAGTCGAATGGGGTCGAGGAGCTCGACGACGGCCTCCGCGACCTCCTCCTTGAACCGCCCGTAGCCGGCCCCGTCGTAGCGCGCTTCGATCGCCTCGGGTGACTGGCCCGTCGCCACCGCCATGATCTCGATCAGGTTCGTGACGCCGGGCTTGTCCTCGGCCCTGACGACCTCGCGCCCGGAGTCCGTGACCGCCGAGCGCACCTTGCGCCGGATCGTGTCGGGGGGATCCAGCACCTTGACGAGACCGAGTTCGGACGAGAGCGACGTCGACATGCGGCTCTCGGGCTCCTGGAGGTCCATGATCTTCGCGCCGAGCTCGCCGTAGGTCCCCTCGGGCACGACGAACGTCTCGCCGAAGCGCTGGTTGAACCGCTGCGCGATGTCGCGCGCGAGCTCCAGGTGCTGGCGCTGGTCCTCCCCGACCGGGACCACGTCGGCGTCGTAGAGGAGGATGTCGGCCGCCTGCAGCACCGGGTAGGTCACGAGCCCCACCGAGAAGCTCGTCTGCGCGGCCGACTTCTCCCGAAACTGCGGCATGCGCCGGAGCTCCCCGTAGGGCGTCATGCATTCCAGCACCCAGGAGAGCCGCGGATGCTCGGGCACGTGGCTCTGCACGAAGAGGGTGCACGCGTCCGGGTCGAGGCCGCAGGCGATCAGGAGCGCCGAGAGGTCGAGTGTCGCCTCCCGCAGCTCGTCCGGCTCCTGCGGAACCGTGATCGCGTGCAGGTCGACGATCGGATGGAACGCGTCCATCTCGTGCTGCTGGGCCACCCAGCGGCGAATGGCGCCGGCGTAGTTGCCGAGGTGCTTCTCGCCCGTCGGCTGGATCCCCGAGAGAACGCGCACGTCGCGCCGATTATCCCTCACCAATTAGGACGCTTGACGAAACGCAGCTGTGACGAGCGACGTTCCGCCAATCCTCCTTAGACTGATTAGCCGATGGCTGTGACGAAGCCCGTCTGGACGCCCTCCTCGTGGCGCTCGAAGCCCGCGCTCCACCAGCCGGACTGGCCGAGCGAGGAGCGGACCGAGGCCGCCCGCGCGCGGCTCGCCGTCGTGCCGCCGCTCGTCTTCGCGGGCGAGGCGCGCCAGCTCAGGGCCGCGCTCGCCGAGGCGGCCGCGGGGAGGGCATTCCTCCTCCAGGCCGGCGAGTGCGCGGAGTCGTTCCACGATCTTTCGGCGGTGCACATCCGCGAGAAGCTGAAGATCCTGCTGCAGATGGCGGCTGTCCTCACCTACGGCGCCACGCTCCCGGTGGTGAAGGTGGGGCGGATCGCAGGTCAGCTCGCCAAGGCGCGGACGTCGCCGACCGAGGACGTCGGCGGCGTCGAGATCCCCTCCTTCCGCGGCCACATGGTGCACGACGACGCGCCCACGGCCGAGGCCCGCATCCCCGACCCCGACCGCATGGTGCAGGCCTACAACCACGCCACCGCGACGCTCAACCTCGTGCGCGCGTTCACGAAGGGCGGATACGCGGACCTGATGCGCGTCCACGAGTGGAACCAGGAGTTCGTCGCCTCCTCGCCCGAGGGCCGCCGGTACGAGCAGCTCGCGTCCGAGATCGAGCGCGCGCTCCGCTTCATGGCCGCCTGCGGGATCGACCTCTCGGCGGAGTCGCAGCTCCACCAGGTGGACGTCTGGACGAGCCACGAGGGCCTCGTCCTCGACTACGAGGAGGCGCTCACGCGGCGCGACTCGACCACGGGAGACTGGTACGACTGCTCGGCGCACATGCTCTGGATCGGGGAGCGCACGCGCCAGCCTGACGGCGCCCACGTGGAGTTCTTCTCCGGCGTGCACAACCCGCTCGGGCTGAAGGTCGGCCCGACGGCGACGCCCGACGAGATCCTCGAGCTCTGCGAGCGCCTCAACCCGGAGCGCATCCCCGGGCGGCTCACCCTGATCGCGCGCATGGGCGCCGACAAGGTGTTCGACCTCCTCCCGCCCATCCTCCGGGCGGTGCGGGACTCGGGCCAGCCGGTTCTGTGGACCTCCGATCCCATGCACGCCAACGTCTTCACCACCGAGTCCGGCTTCAAGACGCGGCGCTTCGACGCGATCATGGGCGAGATCGAAGGCTTCTTCGCCGCGTGTCGCAAGGAGCGTGTGTGGCCCGGGGGCATCCACCTCGAGTTCACGGGGGAGGACGTCACCGAGTGCCTCGGGGGCGCCGAGGCCGTCGTCGAAGAGCAGCTGAACGCTCGCTACATGACGCTCTGCGACCCGCGTCTGAACGCGCGCCAGTCGCTCGACCTCGCTTTCCGGCTCGCCGAGCTCCAGCGCCTTCGCTGATGCTGACGTTCAGAAGCTCGCCGTCGTGGGCACCGGGCTGATCGGCGCCTCGGTCGGGCTCGCCGCCAAGCGCGCCGGGAATCGGTCACGTCGCCGGCTACGACGCCGACCCCGAGTTCCTGGCTCTCGCCGCCGAGCGCGGCGCGCTGGACGCGCCGGCGGGCAGCATGGTCGCTGCCGTGGAGGAGGCCGATCTCGTCGTCGTTGCCACGCCGGTCGCGACGCTCAGGGAGCGGATCGGGGAGGTGCTGGACGCGGCGGGCCCCGCCGCCACCGTCACCGACGTGGGCTCGACGAAGGCCGCGCTCTGCGCCGCCGTCCCCGACCGGATCCGCTTCATCGGCGGACACCCCGTCTGCGGCTCGGAAGCGCGGGGGCCGACGAGCGGGAGCGAGCAGCTCTTCGAAGGCGCTACCTGGTTTCTGACGCCGGTCGCCGAGACGGAGCCCGAGCGCTACCGCCTCCTGCACGGGTTCGTCGCCTCGCTCGGCGCCGTGCCGGTGGCGATCGACCCGGTCGCGCACGACCGCCTTCTCGCGCTCACCAGCCACCTGCCGCACGCGCTCGCGAACGTCGTCCTGAACCACGCCGGCTCGGTTCGCGTGGACGGGCACGAGCCGCTCGCCGGCGCGGGCGGGTCGCTGCGCGACATGACGCGCGTGGCCGGCGCCAACCCGCGCATCTGGATCGACATCTTCCTCGACAACGCCGACGAGCTGCGCGCCTCGCTCTCCGAGCACCGACGCCGGGTGGAGGAGCTCGAGCGCGCGCTCGAGACGCGCGACGCCGGCTGGGTCGCGCGCTGGATCGGCGAGGCGGGCGGCAACCGGCGCCGGCTCCTGGCCGGGGCGTACGACGATCCCGGGACCATGCAGCGGGTACGGGTGCACGTCCCGGACCGGCCGGGCGTGCTCTCCGGGATCACGCAGGCGCTCGGCGCCGAGCAGATCAACATCGAGGACTTCGAGCTCGACCACCTCTCGCCCGAACGCGGCGGGACGCTGAACGTGCTCGTGGCCGGCGAGGAGTCCGCGCGCCGCGCCGCCGACCTGCTCGAGGCGCAAGGCTACTCGGTCATCGTCTCGCCGGCCTTCGAGGATTAGCGGTGCGCGTCGAGCCTGCGGCGTCGGTCGAGGGAGACGTCGCCGTGCCCGGCGACAAGTCGATCTCGCACCGCGCGCTCCTCCTCGGCTCGATCGCCGCCGGGGAGAGTGAGATCGACGGGTTCGGCGTCTCGAAGGACACGCTCTCGACGGCCGCCGCAGTGCGTGTGCTCGGGGCCGTGGTTGAGATGGATGGCGACCGCGTCCGCGTCGAAGGGGTCGGCCTGCGCGGGATCCGGGAGCCCGCCGCCCCGCTCGACTGCGGGAACGCAGGCACGCTGATGCGCCTTCTCCCGGGCATCCTGGCCGGCCAGGCGGGTCGCTTCGAGCTCGTCGGCGACGAGTCGCTCAGCACCCGGCCGATGGAGCGGATCGCCGAGCCGCTGCGGGCCATGGGCGCGCTCGTGGAGACGACCGGCGGGCGCGCGCCGGTGGTCGTCGAGGGAGGGGAGCTGGAGCCGCTGCGCTGGGAGCTTCCCGTAGCGAGCGCCCAGGTGAAGTCCTGCGTCCTCCTGGCCGGGCTGTATGCCCAGGACGGGCCGACGACGGCGGTGGAGCCGCATCCGAGCCGTGACCACACGGAGCGGATGCTGGAGGCGATGGGAGCCCGCGTGCGCCGCGGGCCGAAGGAGGCCGCCGTCTGGCCGGTGGAACGGCTCGAGCCGCTTCGGGCCGACGATCCCCGGGGACGTCTCCTCGGCTGCGCCGTTCATCGTCGCGGCGACGCTCCTGGCCGGCTCGAAGCTGCGCCTGCACGGCGTGGGGCTGAATCCGACGCGCACCGGGCTTCTCGCGGTTCTCGAGCGCATGGGCGCGCGCGTGGCCGTCTTCAACCGGCGCGCCGCCGGGGGCGAGCCGGTCGGCGACCTCGAGGTCGAGGCCGCCGAGCTGGTCGCGACCTCGATCGGCGCCGAGGAGGTGCCCGCGCTCGTCGACGAGCTGCCGCTCTTCGCGCTGACCGCCGGCATGGCGCACGGCGACAGCGTCGTCACGGGCGCGCAGGAGCTGCGCGTGAAGGAGTCGGATCGTCTCGAAAGCGTGAAAGATGCGCTGCGGCCTCTGGGAATCCACATCGAGTTGCGTCACGATGGCTTCCGGGTTCGTGGGGTCCCCTCCCGCCCTCAGGGTGGGGGCGTGGTCGACGCCCGCGGCGACCACCGGATCGCAATGCTGGGCGCGGTCGCCGGGCTCGTCTCGCGTGAGGGGGTGGAGCTCCGGGGTGCCGAGACCGTCGCGGTAAGCTTCCCCGACTTCTTCCCCATGCTCGACTCGGTCGCCCTTCGATGAGTCACTCGCCTGCGGCTCGTTCCCGTGGGGGAAACCAGGTTTCCCCCACGGACCCCCTTCTTCGATCGAGTGAGGGAACCTCCCGGTTCCCTCACACACCCTCCACCGCTCATGGGCCAGACCCTGGCCCATGAGACACCAGGAGCACGTGTGATCGTCGCCATCGACGGCCCGGCCGGGTCCGGGAAGAGCACCGTCGCGCGCGGCCTCGCCGAGCGCCTGAGGTTCCGCTACCTCGACACGGGCGCGATGTACCGCGCCCTCACGTGGCTCGCGCTCGAGGACGGCATCGACCTCGACGAGGGGCCGGAGCTCGGGGCGCTCGCGTTCGCCAGCCCGGTCACGTTCGAGGGTGAGCGCGTGCTCGTCCGCGGCATGGACGTCACGGAGGCGATCCGCGAGCCGCGGATCGACCGCGTCGTCTCCACGGTCGCGCGCCACCCGGAGGTGCGCTCGGTCATGAAGGAGCGCCAGCGCGAGCTCGCCGAAGGCGGCGACGCGGTCATCGAGGGGCGCGACATCGGCACGGTGGTCTGCCCTGACGCCGAGGTGAAGGTGTATCTCGTCGCCGACCCCGGCGAGCGCGCTCGCCGGCGCCAGGCCGACCATCCCGACATCGGCGCGGAGGCTCTGGCCACCGACCTGCGGCTCCGGGACGAGCGCGACGCCGCTCAGATGCAGGCGGCGCGCGACGCCGAGCAGATCGACACCACCGCGCTCACCATCGACGAGGTTCTCGACCGGATCGAGCGGCTCGTCGAGGAGAGGGCGAGCGCGAGCGCGTGAAGCCAGTCGACCTCGTCTACTGGACGGTCGGCAAGGGCTTCCTCGGGAGCCTGACGCGCGCCGCGACCTCGATCCGGGTCTACGGGAAGGAGCGTGTGCCGCGCGAGGGCGGCGCTGTGCTCGCCGTCAACCACTTCAACTTCATCGACGTTCCCGTCGTCGGCACCATGTGCCCACGCAGGTTGGTCTTCGTCGCGAAGAGCGAGCTGTTCGACGTCCCGGGGCTCTCGCAGCTCATCGCCGCGCACGGGACGCTCGCGATCCGGCGTGGGGAGTCGGATCGCGACGCGCTCCGGCGCATGCGCGAGGCCGTGCGGGAGAACGACATGCTGGGGCTCTTCGTGGAGGGCACGCGCCAGACGAGCGGCGTGCCGGGGGAGGCCAAGCCGGGTGCGGCCATGGTCGCCATCTCCGAGGGGGTGCCGGTGGTCCCGGCGGCGATCCACGGCTCGCAGACCTGGAAGCTCGGCAACCGCGCGGCCGTCTCCCTCGCGTTCGGCGAGCCGATGCGCTTCGCCGAGCACCCGCGCAACTCCAAGGGCTACGCGGCGGCCTCGGAGGAGATCATGGCGGAGATCAAGCGCCTCTGGGAGTGGCTCGTCCGGATCCACGAGCTCGGCCGGCCGCGACACGCGACGCCTCCGCGCCGCGAGAGTATCCCCGCGAAGGTCTAGTGCCCCTCCAGGCAATCCACGCCTGCCCCTGCCCCGCGATCACGCGGCGCCTGAGCCCACCCTCGCCCTCACCAAGGCGTCCAGCCTTGCTTCGGACGAGTCGAACTCTGGCTTGATGCTCGCGACGCAGGAGCGCGGCTGAATTACCCGGAGTGGCACTAGGTGGAGGCGCCGCTGCTCGGCGCGGTCGCCGTTGTCGGCTTTCCGAACGTCGGGAAGTCCACGCTCGTCAACCGCCTCACCGCCACGCGCGAGGCCGTTGTCTTCGAGACGCCGGGCGTCACCCGCGACCGCAAGGACGTGGTCTGCGAGTGGGCGGGCAAGCGGTTCGTCCTCTTCGACACCGGCGGGGTCGACGTCGCCGATCCTCGCCGCTGATCCAGCAGGTCGCCGAGCAGGCCCGGCGGGCCGTCGACGAGGCCGATCTCGTCGTCTTCGTCGTCGACTCCAAAGCCGGGGTGACGCCCGGCGACGAGGAGATCGCGGACATCCTGCGACGCTCCGGCAAGCCGGTGCTCGTCGTCGCCAACAAGGTCGACGACCCGAGGCGGGACGACGACGCGCTTGAGTTCCACCGCCTTGGCCTCGGCGACCCACTCCCGATCTCGGCGCTGCACGGGCACGGGACGGGCGACCTGCTCGACCAGATCGTCTCGCTGCTCCCAGGCGAAGGGCCGCCCGAGGTCGGGGACGATGCCATCCGCGTCGCCGTGCTGGGGCGGCCCAACGTGGGCAAGTCGAGCCTCGTGAACGCCCTCGTCGGCCAGGAGCGGGTGATCGTCTCCGACCAGCCCGGGACGACGCGCGACTCGATCGACACCGTGCTCCGGCGCGGCGACACGACCTACGTCCTCGTGGACACGGCGGGCCTCCGGCGCAAGCGCCGGCACCGGCAGGGGATCGAGTACTACTCCGAGCTCCGCGCGATCAAAGCCGCCGAGCGGGCCGACGTGGCGCTCGTCCTCGTCGACTCGACGGAGGGCCTCGTCGACCAGGATCTCGCCGTCGCGGACGTCGCCAGGACGGCGGGCGACGCGACCCTGGTCGTCCTCTCGAAGTGGGACGCTACGGGGGTTGGAATCGAGGACGTGCGCCCCCGCATCGAGAGCAAGCTGCGCCAGCGCCCGCCGGTCGTCGCGGTCTCGGCAAAGACGAACCGAGGCGTTGGCAAGCTCCTCGACCGCGTCGAAGAGCTTTTCGCGAAGCACACGGCCCGCGTGCCGACGGCCGGGCTCAACCGGATCCTGCAGGAGCTGCGCGAAGCCCGTCCCGGCCCGAGCAGGAACGGCAGGCGCCTGAACCTCCTCTACGGCACGCAGGTCTCGACGCGGCCACCCCGCTTCCGCATCCACGTGAACGACCCGGGCCTGCTGACGCGCGACTACGGCTACTGGGTGGAGAACCAGCTCAGGGAGCGGCTCGGCCTCGAGGGGGTGCCGGTGATCATCGACTTCGTGCGGCGCTCGTGAACGCGGTCGTCGTCGGCGGCGGCTCCTGGGGCTCCGTCTTCGCGACCCTCCTCGCCGAGCGCGGGCACGAGGTCACGCTCGCCTGCCGCGACCCCGAGCAGGCGCGCGCCATCACGGAGACCGGCCGCAACCCGCGCTACCTCGTGGATATGGATCTCTCAGCCGTCAGCGCGGCGCCGCTCGAGGCGGCCCCGGTCGCCGAGGCCGATCTCGTCTGCATGGCCGTTCCGAGCCGGGCCTTCCGGGAGGTTGCGGAGGGCCTCCCGGGCGAGGCGCCCGTCCTCAGCCTGACCAAGGGCCTGGACCCGGAGACGGGCTCGCGGCTCTCGAAGGTCGTCAGCGGCCGGCCCGTGGCGGTGCTCTCGGGCCCCAACCACGCGGAGGAGATCGCCCAGGGCCTCCCGGCGGCAGCGGTGATCTCGAGCGAGGACGGGGCGCTCGCGGTCGAGCTCCAGCACGCGATCATCTCGACGCGGTTCCGGGTCTACTTGAACCCCGACCTCGCCGGGGTCGAGCTCTGCGCGGCGGCGAAGAACGTAATGGCGCTCGCCGCCGGAGGCGTCGACGGCTTCGGGTTCGGCGACAACGCCAAGGCGGCTCTCATCACCCGCGGGCTCGCCGAGATGGCCCGGCTGGGCGAGGCCTGCGGCGCCCGCGTCGAGACGTTCTCCGGCCTCGCCGGCATGGGCGACCTGATCGTCACCTGCTTCTCCCGCTACAGCCGGAATCGGCGGGCCGGCGAGCTGATCGCCCGAGGCCGCTCGCCCGAGCAGGCGCGAGAGGAGATCGGGATGGTCGTCGAGGGGCTGACGACCGCCCCCGTGCTTCGCGATCTCTCTCACCGCGTCGGCGTCGAGCTCCCCATTACCGAGGCGATCTGCGAGGTGCTGAACGGGACGAGCGCCCTCGACCTGGTCTCAGGCTTGATGAGCAGAACGCCGACAGATGAGTAACGTGAAGTGGATGCGTCTGATCCTGGCTCTCCTCGTCGCCGCGCTCGTGCCGGTGCTCGCCGGCTGCGGCGACGGCAGCAAAGCCGGCGGCGCGGCCTCCGTGGTGCCCGAGGACGCCGCCGTCTACGTCTCGGTCGACACGTCGTTCGAAGGCGATCAGTGGCGCGCCGTGGCCGGGCTCCTGGCGAACTTCCCCGACGGAGAGGGCAAGCTGGAGAAGCTCCTGGCCGAGGCCGCCGAGGAGGCGGGCCTGGACGGAGACGCCGATCTGCGGGACGCGCTCGGTCCCGAGGTCGCCTTCGCGGTCCTCTCCGAGCCGGTGCGGCCCGGTGAGGAGCCGCCGGTGGTCATCCTCACGCAGCCGGGCGATCAGGACGCGTTCGAGCAGCTCTTCGAGGAGGGCGAGGGTGTTCACGCCGAGGTGAACGGCTGGCAGGTCGCGGCCGAGAGCGAGGCGGTGCTCGAGCAGTACCGCGACGCGCTAGACGGGCCCGCGCTCGAGGACTCCGAAGCGTTCGTCGAGGCGATGGACGATCTTCCGGGAGACGCGTTGGTCCGCGTGTACGCGAACGGCGGGGCGCTCGCGGGCGTCTTGCCGGAGATGTCCGGCGGCCTGCAGCAGCTGCCGTTCGGGGCCGCCGCGGGAGCCGACGCCTCGATTGGCGCGGCACTTCGCGCGGAGGGCGATGGCGTCCGCATCGAGGGCCAGGTTCTTGCCGCCGACGAGAGCACCGTTCCCGAGACCGAGGCGTACACGTCCGAGCTCGTCGAGGAGGTGCCGGCCGGCGCAGTGGCGTTCCTCTCCTTCAACGATCTCGGCGCGGCCCTCGACCGGTACGTCGACATGCTCGGCGGCGGAACGGAGGGAGCCTTCATGCCGTTCGGCCTGGACGAGGTCGGGGCGCTTCTCTCGGGAGAGACTGTGGTCTACGTAAGCCCGGAACCGGCCGTGACGCTCGTCACCCAGGTCGACGACGAGGCGGCCGCGCTGCGAACGGTGGATGCGCTGCTCAAGCTCGCCGATGAGAAGACGCCGATCGTCTACGACGCCTTCGACGGCCTCCTCGCCGTCTCCACCTCGCAGAAGGCGCTGGACGCCCTCCGCGCGGACGGCCCTCGCCTCGACCAGGATGACCGCTTCGAGGCGGCTCTCGACGATGCCGGGACGCCGGATGAGACCACAGGCTTCGGCTACGTGGACGTGCAGGCCGCCGCGCCGCTCGTCCTCGGGCTCGTTGCGCCGCACGACGGCGGGGCGAACGAGCTGGACGAGTACCTGGAGCCGCTCGGCGGCGCCGTCTTCTGGGGCTCGGGCTCGGGCGACGTGCAGCGCTTCTCGCTCTTCCTGGGCATCGACTAGTGCCCCGCCCGGCAATGCATGCCGCTTCTGCACCGCGATCACGCGGCGCCTGAGCCCACCCTCGCCCTTGCCAAGGCGTCCAGCCTTGGCCGCGGGCGAGTGCGGACTCATGCTTGGTGCTCGCGACGCAGAAGCGACGCGGCATTACCAGGCGGGGCACTTGACGCGTCGGTAGCCTTTCGGCCGATGGCCGCGCGCGAGTTCCTCTTCACCTCCGAGTCTGTCACCGAGGGGCACCCGGACAAGGTCGCCGATCAGGTCTCGGACACGATCCTCGACCACGTCCTTGCGGACGACCCCGGCGGCCGCGTCGCCTGCGAGACGCTGGTGACGACGGGCCTCGTCGTCGTCGCGGGCGAGATCACGACCGAGACCTACGTGGACATCCCGCGCGCCGTCCGAACGAAGATCAAGGAGATCGGCTACGACCGAGCCAAGTACGGCTTCGATGCGGACACCTGCGGCGTGATCGTCGCGCTCGACGAGCAGTCGCCGGACATCGCCCAGGGCGTGGACAGCTCCTACGAGATGCAGCACGGTGATGACGATCCGCTCGACCAGATCGGCGCGGGCGACCAGGGGATGATGTTCGGCTACGCCTGCACCGAGACCGAGGAGCTGATGCCGCTCCCGATCACGCTCGCGCACAAGATCGCCAAGCGGCTCTCGGAGGTGCGGAAGGCGCAGATCCTCCCGTACCTGCGCCCGGACGGGAAGACGCAGGTGACGATCCGCTACGAGGTGGACGAGCACGGTCGCCAGCGGCCGGTCGAGGTCGTCCGCGTGCTCGTCTCGACCCAGCACCGAGACGGCCTGGACGAGGAGACGCTGATCAAGCCCGACCTGATCGAGCACGTCCTCCATCCGATCCTCCCCCGCGACCTCTACGACGAGCGCCGCTTCGAGGAGCGTGACTTCGTCCTCGTCAACCCGACCGGAAAGTTCGTGCTCGGCGGGCCGATGGGGGACACGGGCCTGACGGGGCGGAAGATCATCGTCGACACGTACGGCGGCGCCGCCCGCCACGGCGGGGGCGCGTTCTCCGGCAAGGACCCCACCAAGGTCGACCGCTCAGCGGCCTACGCCGCCCGCCACGTGGCGAAGAACGTCGTCGCCGCCGGCCTCGCGGACCGCTGCGAGCTCCAGGTCGCCTACGCGATCGGCATGGCGCACCCCGTCTCGATCGAGGTCGAGTCGTTCGGCACCGAGCGGATCCCCCTCTCGCGCATCGAGGAGCTCGTCCGCGAGCATTTCGACCTGCGCCCGGGCGCCATCCTCCGCGACCTCGACCTTCGCCGGCCCATCTACGCGAAGACCGCAGCGTACGGTCACTTCGGCCGTGTCGAGCACGACTTCACGTGGGAGCGGACGGAGAAGGCGGACGCCCTCCGCGCCGCTGCGGGCCTGGCCGACGAGGTTCCCGTCTCCTAGGCTCGATGGAGTTTCGGCTCGAGGTCGTCCAAGTCCCGGTCGGGGACGTCGACCGAGCCAAGGCCTTCTACGCCGACCAGGTGGGCTTCCACCTCGACCGCGACCACCAGGTGAGCGAGCGGGTGCGCGTCGTTCAGCTCACGCCTCCGGGCTCGGCCTGCGCGATCGTGATCGGCACCGGCCTCGCGGACATGGAGCCGGGCTCCGTCCAGGGCCTTCAGCTTGTCGTCGCGGACATGGTGGCTGCCAGAGACGCCCTCGTCGGGCGCGGAGTCGACGTGAGCGAGATCCAGGTTCTCGGCCGCCCCGGCCGGCCCGGCTTCAGGTTCGCGTCCTTCCGCGACCCGGACGGGAACGGCTGGGTGCTGCAGGAGGAGCGTCCGGTCGGCTCGGACTAGGAGGGCTTGGCTAGGCCGCCGGTCGGACGAAGAGCCCGGCCGCGGCCCTTTCGCCGATGGCGCGCTCGTCGCCGTCCACGGTGAGGGCGAACTGGCCCGCCGCCGGCTCCGCTCGGCGTAGCTCGACGCGCGTGCCGGGGACGAGGCCCTCGTCGTAGTACCAGTGCAGGAGCTCGCCGTCGTGCTCGGCCAGGCGGACGATCTCGGCGCTCTCGCCCTCGGCGAGGTCGTTCAGCGGCTTCAGCTCGCGGTTCTCGGCCTGCTCGAAGTTGACGTCGACCGGCCAGCCGTGCGGGCACCGGTCGGGGTTGCCGAGCTGCGTCTCGATGCGCTCGACCATGTCGTCCGTGAACGTGTTTCCGAGCAGGTCTGCCTGCACGTGCGCCTCGGCGGCCGTATAGCCCATGAAGTCGGTAAGGAGCCGTTCGATGATGCGGTGCTTGCGGACCACGCGCTCGGCGATCTCGCGACCCTCCGCGGTGAGGATCGCCTCCTTGTGCTCTCCCCGCTCGACGAGCCCGTCGGCCTCGAGGCGCTTCAGCATTTCGCCGGCGGACGCGCGTGAGACGCCGAGCATGTCGGCCACCCTGACGGCGAGCGTGGGCGCTCCCTTGGTCTCCGGCTTGTACTCCCCGATGGGGAAAGCCAGGAAGTAGATCGTCTCGAGATAGTCGTCGACGGAGTGCCCAGCCGCCATGTCAGCGATGATTTTACCGTGGCCCGGTTTGCCTCCGTCGTGCCGCTCGTGTCCGCGCGCGCCGTCGGGCGGCCCTTCACCTACCTCGCGGGCGGGCTGGAGAAGGGCGCCGTCGTCTCCGTTCGCTTCGGCCGGGCGAGCCGCCGCGGGGTCGTTGTCGGGCTCGAGGACGAGGCGCCGCCGGACGTCGAGCCCGTGGCCGTCGACGACGTCCTCGGCGCGGTCCCGGTCCCCCTCGTCGACCTCGCCCTCTGGGTGGCGGAGTACTACGGCTCGACGCAGGCGCGGGCCCTCGGCCTCGTCGCGCCCGCGACTCGCGCGCGGCGGAAGGGAGCGAGGCGGCGCCGACGCGAGGGCGACCTCCCCGCAGAAGCCGCACCCGCCGAGCCCAGTGCGACCCAGGCCGCCGCGCTCGAGCGGATCGGCAAGGCTCTGGACGGCCGTGGCGGTGCCTTCCTCCTCCACGGCGCCACCGGAAGCGGCAAGACCGAGGTCTACCTCCGAAGCTGCGAGCAGGCGCTGGCGCGCGGGCGCGGGGCGATCGTGCTCGTCCCCGAGATCGCGCTGACGCCCCAGGCACTCGGGCGCTTCCGGGCCCGCTTCGGCGACCGCGTGGCCGTGCTCCACTCGGCGCTGACGGAGGCGGAGCGGCGCGACGAGCGCGAGCGGATCGCCTCGGGCGAGGCGCCGATCGTCGTCGGCGCCCGCTCGGCGGTCTTCGCCCCGGTGCCCGCGCTGGGCGTGATCTGCGTGGACGAGGAGCACGACGCCTCCTACAAGCAGGAGTCGGATCCCCGCTACGACGCTCGCACCGTCGCGGCGAAGCGGGCGGCGCTCGAAGGCGCGGTCGCCGTCTTCGGCAGCGCGACCCCCAGGCCGGAGAGCTGGCGATCCGTGGAGCGGCTCGAGCTGGGCGGCAGGCTTGCCGGCCCGCTCCCGTCGGTGCGGATCGTCGACCTGCGGCGGGAGGCCGGCTACCCGCTTTCGGCGCCGCTGCTCGCCGAGCTCGGCAAGCTCGCGGACGGTGGTGGCAAGGCGATCCTGCTCCTCAACCGCCGCGGCCTCTCGCCTGCCCTCCACTGCCGCGCCTGCGGGCTGACGCTCCGCTGCCCCGACTGCGACGTGGCGCTCGCCCTGCACGGGGACGGTCGCCTCCACTGCCACCACTGCGGGCGCCGTCAGGCCGCGCCGGAGCTCTGCCCCGCCTGCGGCGCCGCCGAGGTGGCCCGCCTCGGCGCTGGCACGGAGAAGCTCGAAGCCGAGCTGGCTGCCCGCCTGCCGGAGCTGGAGCGCTTCCGCCTCGACGCCGACGTCGCCGGCCAGCCCGGGAAGCTCAATGACGTGCTGGCGGGCTTCGCCGGCTGCGAGCGCGGTGTCCTGCTCGGCACGCAGATGGTCGCGAAAGGCCATCACTTCGAGGGCGTTGCGCTCGCCGCGGTCGTCGACGCCGACACTGCCCTCGGCCTCCCGGACTTTCGCGCGGAGGAGCGCACCTTCCAGCTCGTGACGCAGCTGGCCGGCAGGAGCGGCCGCGACGCCCCCGGGCGCGTGCTCGTGCAGACCTATCAGCCGGATGCCCGCCCGATCGCGCTCGCCGCGCGCCACGACGTCGTCGAGTTTCTCGCCGGCGAGCTCGAGCGCCGGCGCGAGCTCGGGTATCCGCCTTTCAGCCACCTCGTTCGCATCACGGTCGCGGGGCCGGGCGCCGCCGGCCCGGCGCGCGTCCTCGCCGAGCTTCGGAGCGAGCTCGACCGCTCCGAGGCCGCTTCCGACCTGCTCGGCCCCGCGCCGCTCCTGCGCCTGCGGGGGCGGCACCGCGCCCAGCTCCTCGTCAAGACCGCGGCGCCGCGAAGCGTGGCGTCGCGCGTCGCCGGCCTCCTCGCCAGGGCTGCACCCGCCATGCGCCGGGACGGGCTCGCCGTCTCGGTGGACGTGGATCCGCAAGGCGTCTCCTGACCAGAGGTTTCCAGTCTCTTCCGACGGGAAGAACAGTGCGTCCCGTCAAGCAACGGAGGAACGAATGGGAATCTTTGCGTGGATCATCCTGGGCCTGCTCGCGGGGCTCATCGCCAAGGCGCTCCTTCCGGGAGAGGATCCCGGCGGCATCATCGTCACGACGCTCCTCGGCATCGCCGGGGCGCTGATCGGGGGCTTCATCGTCAGGGCGCTCGGCTTCGGCGACCCGATCGACGAGTTCTTCGACGTCAGCACCTGGCTCGGCGCCATCGCGGGCGCCGCGCTCCTGCTCGTGCTCTACCGGGCGCTCTTCGGCGCGCGGCGCACGACTCGAACCACCTAGGGGTAGCGCTCTGGCTTTAGACTTCTCCCCTTCGTGGGTGAGGTCGAAGGCCAGGTTCGGAGCGAACAGCTCGACGCCGAGCGGGAAGCGCGGCGTCGAGCTGCGCTCGTGCAGATCCGCCAGTATCCGGACCCGGCGCTGCGGATGCGCGCGAACGAGGTCGAAGACCTGAACGATGCCGTCCCGGAGCTCGTCGAGCGCATGACGAGGCTGATGCAGGAGGCTCGCGGCGTCGGGCTGGCGGCGCCGCAGGTCGGCGTCCTGCGGCGCGTCCTCCTCTACCAGACCTCGGACGACGATCCCGTGGTGGCGCTCGTCAACCCGCGCCTCACGGCGAGCTCCGACGAGCAGGAGACGCTCGACGAAGGGTGCCTCTCCCTCGGCGCCGCGTCGGTCGTCGTCCCCGTCTCGCGTCCGACGACCGTCACGGTCGAAGCGGTGACCCCGGCCGGGGAGCAGGTGACCGTGGAGGCCGAGGGGCTCGAAGCTCGGGTGATCCAGCACGAGCTCGACCACCTCGACGGCGTGCTGATCCTCGACCGGACGAGCCCGGACGATCGGCGAGAGGCGCTCGGCGCGCTTCGTCCGCAGCCGATCCTCGGCCCCCTAGTGTGAGCGTCGTCGACCTTTGAGCATCGCGGTCGCGGCGACAGGGACGTTCGGCGCGGGGATTCTCGACGGCCTCGCGTCCCGCCGTGAGATCGAGCTCCTGCTCACGAAGCCCGACAGCTCACAGGGCCGCGGGCGCAAGAAGCTGCCGTCACCGGCCAAGACCGTAGCGCTCGAGCACGGCCTCGCCGTCCAGCAGCCGGACCGCCTCACCGAGTTCCCCGGCAATGCCCGCATCGTGATCGTCGCCGACTACGGAGTCCTCGTCCCCGAGAAGCTGCTCGCGGACCGGCTCTGGCTGAACGTCCATCCCTCGCTGCTGCCGCGCTGGCGCGGACCGGCGCCGGTGGAGCGGGCGATCATGGAGGGGGACCGGGAGACCGGCGTGACCGTCCACCGGACGACCTCGCAGCTCGACGCGGGGCCGATCGCGGCCCAGCGCCGGTTCCCGATCGGCCCCGACGACGACGCGGGCGTCGTGTGCGAGCGCGCCACCCGCGTTGCGCTCGAGCTCCTCGACGAGGTCTTCGCGGAGCCGACGTTCGTCCCCCAGCCGGAGATAGGCGTCACGTATGCCGACAAGATCGCCGCGGCGGATCGTGACCTGGACTGGACGCTGCCGCCGGAGGTGAACCTCAACCGGATCCGGGCGCTCTCCCCGCACATCGGCGCGCGAGGGCTCGTCGACGGGCGGAGGTTGATCATCTGGCGGGCGCGGCCGGCGCGACCGGAGGCGACGTTCGTCGCCGGCGGCATCGAGCCGTTGGAGGTGCAGCGCGAGGGAGGCCGCCGCATGCCCGTGGAGGAGTACCTCCGCGGCCTGCGGAAGTGACCGTCGCTCACCACGGTCATGGGCCACGCGGCCCATGACCGCCCGAGCCGTCGCGGCAAAGGTCGTCGAACGGGTCTTCGAGGAGGGCGCTTACGCCGATCGAGCGTTCCGGAGCGACGCGGAGCGCCTGGACGCGCGCGACCGGGCGTTCGCGCAGCAGCTCGCCTACGGCACCGTGCAGCGAGTGCGGACCCTCGACCACGCGATCGAGACGCTGGGACGCCGGCCGGTGCGAAAGCTCGACCCACCCGTTCGCGCCGCGCTTCGCACCGGGGCCTACCAGCTCGCCTTCATGGACGGCGTCCCGCCGCACGCCGCCGTGAACGAGTCGGTTGAGCTCGTGCGGGCGGCCCGGCTCCAGCGCGCCGTCCCCTTCACGAACGCAGTGCTCCGGCGGCTCGCGGAGGGCCTCCCGGACCTGCTCGGCCGCTTGCACGAGGAGACGCCCGTCGCCGCCGCGCTCCTGCATTCCTACCCGGACTGGATCGCGGAAGCCTGGTGGCGGGAGCTCGGCGCGGGGGAAGCGCGAGCCCTGATGCGGGCGCAGAACGAGGCTCCCGAGACTGCGGTGCGCACGCGGGAGGGACCGAGGGTCGTGGGCTCGATCCCGCCGGAGTGGCTGGAGAGCGGGTTCGCCTGGCCGCAGAGCCGCGGCTCGCAGCTCGCCGGCGCCGCCGTGGGCGCGCGCGCCGGCGAACGGATCCTCGACCTCTGCGCGGCGCCCGGAGGCAAGGCGACGCAGCTGGCGGCGGCAGGCGCCGAGGTGGTCGCCGTCGAGAAGCATCCGGGCCGGGCCCGGGAGCTGGCCGAGAACGCGCGGCGGCTCGGCGTCGAGCTGACCGTGGTGAACGCCGACGCGCTCGAGCTCCCCCGCGACCTCGCCGGCTTCGACCGCGCGCTGGTGGACGCCCCGTGCTCCGGGCTCGGCGTCCTCAACTCCCGCCCGGACCTGCGCTGGCGGGCCGAGCCGCTTCCGGAGCTCCAGCTGGACCTGCTTCGCGCCGCCGCGGAGCGCGTGCGGCCCGGCGGCACGCTCACGTACGCCGTGTGCACGATCTACCGGGCTGAGAACGAGGACGTCGTCGCAGCGCTCGGCCTGCCCGTCGAGGACCTCGGCGCGGAGTGGCCCGAGCATCGCCATCCGCGACGGCCGGAGTTCCTCCTCACGCTTCCGCACGTGCACGGGACGTCCGGGTTCTTCGTCGCGCGGCTCCGGACATAGGATCAGCTTGTGCCCTGGCGGGACTGGATCCGGACGGTGGAGATCGAGCCGTCGCTGTACGCGGCCGACTTCGCGCGCCTGGGCGACCAGGTGCGCTTCCTGCTGAACGCCGGCGCGCGTGTCTTCCACTTCGACGTTGGCGACGGCCACTTTATCGAGCCGATCACGATCGGGCCGGTCGTCCTCCGCTCGATCGCGCCGATGATCCACGGGACGGGCGGCGTCATCGACGTCCATCTCATGGTCACGAACCCCGAGCACCACTTCCCGCAGGTTCGCGAGGCGGGGGGCGACAGCGTCACCTTCCACGTCGAGGCCTGCGAGGAGCCCTGGAACGCGATCGCGCTTGCCCGCTCGCACGATCTCGGCGTCGGCGTCGCCTTCAATCCGGAGACGGCGGTCGAGGACGCCGTCGCCGCCTCGCTCGGGGCGGATCTGGTGCTCTGCATGAGCATTCATCCGGGCTACTCGGGCCAGGAGTTCATGCCGGAGGCCCTCCCGCGGATCCGAGAGCTTCGCGACCAGCTTCACGAGCGGGTCGTCGTCCAGGTCGACGGCGGCGTGAACCAGGACAACGTCCTCGCCGTCCACGAGGCGGGCGCCGACGCGATCGTGGCGGGCTCGGCCATCTTCGGCTACGAGGATCTCAACCGCGCGTACCACCGGCTGGTTCGCCGGCTCGTGCCGGATGACTGAGCCCCGGTGGCTCGAGCGGGCGCTCGAGCTGGCCGAGCGAGGACGCGGCACCGCTGCTCCCAACCCGGTCGTCGGCGCCGTGCTCGTGCGCGCCGGAGAGATGGTGGGGGAGGGCTGGCACGAGCGCCCAGGAAGCCCGCACGCCGAGGTCGTCGCGCTCGAGGCGGCGGGCGAGGCGGCTCGGGGCGCCACGCTCTACGTCACGCTGGAGCCGTGCGCCCACCACGGCCGCACGCCGCCCTGCGCCGACGCGCTCGTCGAGGCCGGGGTGGCGCGCGTGGTCGCCGCCGTCGGAGACCCGAACCCGCAGACCGACGGCCGGGGCTTCGATCGCCTCCGCGCTGCCGGGATCGAGGTGGAGCTTCCCGGCGGCGAGCTCGAGCGGCGCGCCCGGGCGCAGAACGAGGCCTTCCGGGTCTGGGTCGCCAGCAGGCGGCCGTTCGTCGTCTACAAGGCGGCCATCACGCTGGACGGGCGCGTCACGGTCCCCGGGGCCCGCTGGGTGACCGGGGAGGAGAGCCGCCGCCGCGTGCACGAGCTGCGCGGGCAGGTGGACGCGGTCGCGGTCGGGATGGGGACCGTGAGGGCCGACGATCCGAAGCTCACCGCCCGCGACGTCGGCGCCGAGCGGCAGCCTCGCCGACTCGCGTTCGGCCGAGGGCCGCTGCCCCGGGGCTCGGAGCTCGAGCTGCTCGCAGGCCCGCTCGACGAGGAGCTCGCGCGGCTCGCAGGCGAGGGAGTGCAGTCGCTGCTCCTGGAAGGGGGCCCGACCCTCGCCACCGCCTTCGTGGCCGAGGGCTTCGTGGACAAGCTCATGCTCTTCGTCGCGCCCACTCTGGCAGGAGCGGGCCCGCGCTGGCTCGGGGAGCTGCCCGAGCCGCTCACGCTCGTTCGGCCTGGCGCGGAGCGGGTTGGCGAGGACGTCCTGGTCACGGCTTACCTGCGCATTCCCTGAGTATCCTCGGGACATGTTCACGGGCATCGTCCGCGAGCTCGGCGCCGTCGAGGCAGTGCGAGAGAACGGCGGCGCTGTGCGGCTCACCGTCCGGGCGCCGGAGACCGCCGCCGACACGGCTGTCGGCGGCTCGGTGAGCGTCAACGGGGTGTGCCTGACCGCGGTCGCCCTGGGGGACGGCGCGCTCGAGTTCGACGTCGTGGCGGAGACGCTGCGCCGCAGCTCGCTCGGACGCCTCGAAGCGGGCGCGTCGGTGAACGTCGAGCCCGCGCTGCGTGCCGGCGAGCCGCTCGGCGGTCACCTCGTCCAGGGCCACGTCGACGGGCTCGGGCGGGTGGCCCGGGCCGACGAGGAGGGCCTCGAGATCGCTGCGGCGCCCGAGCTCTTGCGCTACTGCGTTGAGAAGGGCTCGATCACGGTCGAGGGCGTAAGCCTGACGATCGCCGGCCTCGGCGCCGTGGGGTTCACGGTCGCGCTCATCCCCCACACGCGCGAGATCACGACGCTGGGAGCGTTGACGGCGGGCGACGAGGTGAACCTCGAGGTGGACGTGATCGCCAAGCACGTCGAGCGGCTCGTGCAGCCGGGATACGATTCCGGGGAGACATGAGCGTGCAGATGGAGACGACGACGCCCTTCGCCACGATCGACGAGGCGATCGAAGACATCCGCCAGGGGAAGCTCGTGGTCGTGGTGGACGCTGCCGATCGCGAGAACGAGGGCGACCTGACGATCGCGGCGCAGTTCGCCACGCCCGAGGCGATCAACTTCATGGCGATGCACGGCCGCGGGCTCATCTGCCTCTGCCTGACGGAGGAGCGCTGCGACGAGCTCGACCTCAAGCCCATGACGTACAACAACGAGACGCCGAACGAGACGGCGTTCACGATCGCCATCGAAGCGCGCGAAGGCGTGACGACGGGGATCTCGGCCGCCGACCGGGCGCACACGATCCAGGTCGCGATCGACCCGACCAAGGGCCCGGGCGACCTCGTCCAGCCCGGGCACGTCTTCCCGCTCCGGGCCAGCCCGGGCGGTGTCCTCCAGCGGGCCGGCCAGACCGAGGCCGCCGTCGATCTCGCGCGGTTGGCCGGGCTCAACCCGGCCGGGGTCGTTTGCGAGATCATGAACGAGGACGGGACGATGGCGCGCGTGCCCGACCTGGTCCGCTACTGCGATCTCCACGGGATCAAGATGGTGACGGTCGAGGACCTGATCGAGTACCGGCGCCGGACCGAGAAGCTCGTCGAGCGGATGACCACGGTTCGGCTCCCGACGGCCTTCGGGGAGTTCACGGCCGTCGCGTTCCGGGAGGTGCTGAGCGGCAAGAACCACGTCGCTCTCGTCAAGGGAGAGGTGAACGGCGAGGAGGACGTGCTCGTCCGCGTCCACTCGGAATGCCTCACGGGCGACGTCTTCCATTCGCTGCGCTGCGACTGCGGCGAGCAGCTCGAGCTCGCGCTCCGGCGGATCTCCGGGGAGGAGCGCGGCGTTCTCCTCTACATGTCCCAGGAGGGCAGGGGCATCGGCCTGCTGGCGAAGCTCAGGGCCTACGAGCTCCAGGAGAACGGCCTGGACACGGTCGAGGCCAACGTCGAGCTCGGCTTCCCCCCGGACGCGCGGGAGTACGGCATCGGCTCCCAGATCCTCTCCGACCTCGGGCTCTCCACGATCCGCATCCTCACCAACAACCCGCGCAAGATCACGGGCATCGAGGGCTTCGGCCTGAGGGTCGTCGAGCAGGTGCCGATCGAGGTTCCGCCCAACATGGAGAACCGCCAGTACCTGGAGACGAAGCGGGACAAGCTCGGCCACCGGCTCCACCATCAGGAGCAGCGCTTCGAGGCGCCGGGAGACGAGCAGTGACGGATGGCGTGAGCGCGCCGGACCACGCGATCGGGACGCTGCGCCTGCCCGAAGGCGTGAGCGTGATCGAGGGGTCGCCCAACGGCGCCCGCCGGGCGGTCGGGATCGTCGTCGGCCGCTTCAACGGCGAGATCACGTCGAGGCTGCTCGACGGCGCGATCCAGGCGCTCGAGGAGGCGGGGGTCGAGCGGGACCGCATCGACATCGTGCCGGTTCCGGGCGCGTTCGAGCTCCCGCTGGGGGCGATGGCGCTCGCGCGGACGCGCCAGTACTCCTGCATCGTCGCCATCGGCTGCGTCATCCGCGGGCAGACCCCGCACTTCGACTTCGTCGCCGGCGAGGCTGCGAGCGGGCTCCAGCTGGCGGCGCTCGAGACCGGCATCCCGGTCGCCTTCGGCGTCCTCACGTGCGACAACCGCGAGCAGGCCGAGGCGCGGGCCGGGGGCCCGTCCGGGAACAAGGGCGCCGAGGCGGCTCGTTCGGCGCTCGAGATGGCCGACGTCTTCGGCCTCCTGCGGGCCCGCACAGGGCAGTAGGCCGCCCGGCTGTCGCTATACTCACCCGCCGATGTCCAAGGTCTGCGCAGTCTGCGGGAAGGGCCCTTCGTTCGGCCACAGCCGAAGCCACTCGATGGTGGCCACGAAGCGCCGCTTCAACCCCAACCTCCAGCGGGTCCGCATCCTCGTGAACGGGGCGGCCCGCAGGGCTTACGTCTGCGCCCGGTGTCTGAAGTCGGGCCGCGTCCAGAAGGCCGTCTAGCGCTGGCGAGCGCGGCGTTGGCCGCGCTCGAGGCGAGCCGCGCGCGGATCGACGACCTGAACGTCTTCCCGGTTCCCGACGGGGACACCGGCACGAACATGACCCTTTCCGTCAGGGCGGTCGTCGACGCCCTCGAGCGGGACCCGGAAGCCGACATCGGCCGGGCCATCCTGATGGGGGCCCGCGGGAACTCCGGCGTCATCCTCTCCCAGCTCGTCGCCGGCGCCCTCCGGGAGCTGCCGAACCGCGGGCCGATCGACTCCGGCGCCGTCGCTCGCATGCTGCGCGGGGCCAGCGACGCGGGCTACGCGGCTGTGCGAAACCCGCAGGAGGGCACGATTCTCACCGTCTCGCGCTCGCTCGCCGAGCGGGCGGAGGAGATTGCGGCGGACGCTCCGCCCGTCGAGGACGCCCTCGCAGACGTGCTCGCCGCCGGCGAGATCGCCCTGGCGCGAACGACGGAGCAGCTTGAGGTGCTCAGACAGGCCGGAGTCGTCGACGCCGGGGGCGCCGGCCTGCTCGAGATCCTGCGCGGCGTGGCCTCGTACGTGCGCGGCGAGGAGCTGCCCGAGCCTGCGCCGCTGCTCGAGCCGATCCCCTTCGACGCCGTCCACCAGGAGCTGTCGAAGTTCCGGTACTGCACGTCGTTCTTCGTGGAGGGAAACCGCGTCGACCCCGCCGAGCTCGAGCCCGAGCTCTCCAAGCTCGGCGACTCCCTGCTCGTGGTCGGCGGCCGCGGCGCGGTGAAGGTGCACGTCCACACCGACGAGCCCGGCACGGTGCTCTCCCTCGCCACGGCCGTCGGGGTGATCGAGGAAGTGGACGTAAAGAACATGCACGTCCAGACGGCCGAGCGCGAAGAGCGGATCCTGACCGCGGAGGCGACCGCGTGCGGCGTGGTCGCCGTGTGCGCCGGGGACGGCAACCGGAGGCTCTTCGAGAGCCTCGGCGCCTCGTGCGTCGAAGGGGGCCAGTCGATGAACCCGTCGACCGCGGAGATCGTGGGCGCAATCGAGGCGCTCGCGGCCGGCGAGGCAGTCGTGCTCCCGAACAACAAGAACGTGATCCTCGCCGCCGAGCAGGCTCTGGGGGCCGCTGCCAAACCGGCGCGGCTCGTCGCGACGCGGTCGGTGCAGGAGGGCCTGGGGGCGATGGTCGCGTTCGACGCGAGCCGGGTCGCGGCCGAGAACGCCGCCGAAATGGAGCAAGCGGCGGCGGGCGTGCGCTCGGGGGCCGTGACGCGCGCCTCCCGGGACGCGGTCGTCGCGGAGCTCTCCGTCGAGGAGGGGCAGTTTCTCGGCCTGCTCGAGGGCGAGCCGGTGACTGCAGGGCCGCTGCTCCAGCCGGTGGCCCGCGAGGTGCTGGAGCGGCTCCTGGAGCAGGGGGCGGACGTTCTCACGATCCTGACCGGCCAGGAAGCCGACGGGGTGGACGATCTGGTCGCGTTCATCCGCGAGCAGCACTCCGAGCTCGAGATCGAGGTGCACGAAGGCGGTCAGCCGCATTACCCGCTTCTGTTCGGCGCGGAGTAGGCCGATATTCTGCGCGACGTGCCCGGCGACCAGATCACCGTCGTCCTCGTCGAGGACAACGACGTCTTTCGCGAATCGCTCGAGCTCTTGCTCGGCACGGTGCCGGATCTGCGCGTCGTCGCCGCCGTGCCCGACGGCCGGACTGCCCTCGAGGTCTGCGCCGAGCTGAAGCCCGACGTCGTGCTGATGGACTACCGCCTGCCTGAGCTCGACGGCGTCGAGACGACGGCCGCCATCGGCAAGGCCTGCCCTACGGCGGCGGTGGTGGTCCTGACCGCCACCGCGGAGAGCGAGGAGGTCGACGCGCTCTACCATGCGGGCGCCGTCGCGTGCCTCACCAAGGACCGCGAGCTGGACGACATCGTCGGCGCCGTCAGGGACGCCGCGGGGCGCGGTGCAGCTTTCCGCTGAGAACACCGCGATCGTCGTCGACTCGACGGCCGACCTCCCGGATCCGCAGAGCCGCCATCCCAACTGGCGCCTCGTCCCGCTGTACGTCCGCTTCGGCGACGAGACGTTCCGGGAGTACGTCGACCTGGCGCCCGAGGAGTTCTACCGCCGCCTGAGGGACGCGCCAGAGCCGCCGAGAAGCTCCACGCCGTCACCGGCCGACTTTGCCGCGGTCTACGAGGAGCTGGGCGGATACGAGAAGATCCTGGCCGTCCTGCTCTCCGCGCGGCTCTCCGGGACTCTCGAGAGCGCCCGGCTCGGCGCGGAGTCGATCGGGGACCAGCGGGTGACGCTCGTCGACTCCGGGGTGATCTGCGGCGGGGCGGTCATCCTTGCGGATGCCCTCCAGCGGCGGCTCGAGCGGGGGACGACGGAGGAGGAGCTCCTGAGCGTCGTCGAGCGGTTCAGGCAGACCCGGGGCCTGCTCTTCACGGTCGAAACGCTCGAGTACCTGATTCGCGGCGGACGCATCGGGAAGGCCTCCGGCCTCGCGGGCCAGCTGCTCAGCGTGAAGCCGATCCTCCACCTCGATGACGGGGAGGTGGCGCCGCTGAAGCGAGTGCGAGGTCGGGCGAAGGCGTTGGCCGAGTTCGAGTCGCTCTTCCTCGAAGCCACCGAGGACTCTCCGGACCTCCATGTCGGCGTCGGGCACGCGGACGCCTCCGAGGACGCGGCCAGGCTGGTCGAGCGCATTCGGGCCGGGCGCCCGAGCGCGTCGCTCGACATCGTCACCACGCTCGGCCCGGTCATCGGCACCCACGGCGGCCCGGGCACCCTGGGCCTCTTCTGGTTCCAGGACGAGCCGGTCTAGAGCGGGCTCGTCCCCTGGGCAGGTCCGCTTCGGCTCACGGCACGCGTCCGTAGAGGCCCCGCCGATCGCAACCCTCCCCAGCGCCATGCCGGTCGGGCCGAGGCGGTCGCGTCCCCGCCGGCCATGCGCAGGGGTCTGACCCCGGGACCTGCCCTAAACGGACGCGGTTCGGGCCAGGAGGGCCCTGATCTCGGACTTGGGGGCGTCCCTGATCGCGCTGCCGTGGTCGAGGCAGAGGACGTCGAAGTCGAGGTCGAGGAGTCCCTCCAGAGTGCGACGGGTCTGCGCAGGGTCGTCGTGGTACTCGAGAGGGACGAAGTCGAGGCCGCGGCCGTCGTAGTTCGTGAGGAGGTCGGAGCAGAAGAGGACGCCGGGCGAGACGGCCAGCAGGAAGGAGAAGTGCACCTCCTCCGGGCCGGGAGTGTGGACGGCGATCAGGCCGCCCGGGAGAAGGTCGCCGGCGCGGTAGCGCTCGTCGGGCTCCTCCTCCATCGGCCGCGTCCCCTCGGGCGCCCACACAGGCGCGCCGAGCTCCCGGCGGTAGCGCCACGACGAGCGCTGGTGGCACTGCGCCGTCAGGAGGATTGCGGAGACCGCCCCCAGGGTCGCGAGCGCGTCGGCCCCCAGGCGCACCGGGTCGAGGAGCACAACGCCGCCGCGGTGCGCGACCGCGTGCCCTGTGCTCTCGGCGCCGCCGATCCGCTCGTTAGCGACTCCCCAGCGCCAGACGCCCGGGACGACCTCCTCGGCGGCTTCGGCGACGGCCGTCGGCTCTGCCATGCGGCGGTATCGTAGGCCACCGTGAAGCACGTCTCTCATTGGGACGAGGTCGACGGACTCCACCGAGAGGTCGGACACCTCGGCGCCACCTGGCGCAACCTGGGTCGAGCCGTGGGCACCGAGGGCGTCGGCGTCAGCCGGATCGACGTGGAGCCGGGCCGCTGGTCGACGCCTGCCCACGTCGAAGGCGCCTCAGAGGAGATCTTCTACGTCCTCGAGGGGTCCGGGCTCTCCTGGCAGAGCGGAGCCGTCTACGAGATCGGCCCTGGAGACTGCCTCGTCCACCTCCCCCACCAGGAGGCGCACACCCTCCGCGCCGGCCGTGAGGGGCTGAGTGTTCTCGCCTACGGCCACCGCGTCCGTCATGGCAACACCGTGCTTCCGCGCGCCGGCGTCGCCTGGATGTATCCGGCCTACGTGGACGTGACCACGATCGGCGGCACGAGCCATCCGTTCAATCGGGAAGCCGAGGCCGGGGAGCCGGACGCGGGAGAGCCCGACCAGCGACCGAGCTCCATCGTCAACGTCGCCGACGTCGAGCCGTATGTCGACGAGCACAGCGACTCCCTCATCAACGACCGCGACCTCGGAACGCGTGCCGGGTCGTCCCGCACGGGGATCTCGCACATGACGCTCCCAGCCGGACGCTCGGGCTATCCACCCCACTGCCATTCGGCCGAGGAGGAGATCTTCGTCGTCCTCGAAGGGGAGGGAACGCTGCTGCTGGGCGACGACGAACATGCGCTTCGGGCCGGAAGCGTCGTTGGACGGCCACCCGGGACGCGGGTCTCGCACTCGTTCCGCGCGGGCGAAACCGACCTCGTCTACCTCGCGTACGGCACCCGCGAGCCGAACGACATCGCGTACTACCCCCGCTCCGGCAAGGTGAACCTGCGTGGGATCGGCGTCATGGGGCGGATCGAGCCCCTGGGCTACTGGGACGGCGAGCCGTAGCCACCGCGGCAGCCGGGTTCGCCGGGGAGGACACCGGCCCGCCGCGGGCGCGGCGGCGGGCCGATCCCGAGGTCCCGGTCGAGACGCTGGCCGGCGTCGGGCCCAAGGTCGCCCAGCGCCTGGTGCGGCTCGGCCTGCGAACAGTGCGCGACCTGGCCGAGCACGTGCCGCGCGCCTACCTCGACTGGGAGCAGGTGGCGAGCTTCGCCGACCTCTCGGCCGGGGAGGAGGCGACGGTTCGGTGCACCCTCGAGCGCATCCGCGTGCGGCCGACGCGTCGCCGCAACCTGAAGATCGTCGAGGGAGTCGTCGTCGACGCCTCCGGGGTGCGCGAGACGGCGATCTGGTTCAACCAGGCGTACCTGGCCAAGCTCGAGCCGGGCACGGAGCTGCTACTGCACGGGACTCGGGAGCTGGCGGGGGGCTTCCGAGTCGCCCGTACCGAGGTGCGCGGAACCGGCCTGCACACGGTCGGGCTCGTCCCCGAGTACCGGGCGAGCGAGGAGCTTCCCTCCTACCGCCTGCGCGCCTACGTCGACGCTGCGCTTCCGCGCATCCGCTGGTTCCCCGACCCGCTGCCGGCGCGCCTGCGCCATGAGGAGAGGCTGCCGCTCCGCGCCGACGCGCTGGTAGCCGCGCACCGCCCGGGGGACCGTCGAGAGGCGGAGATCGCCCGCGAGCGGCTCGCGCTCGAGGAGCTGCTCGCGCTCCAGATGGGCTTCCAGGAGCGCCGGCGCGCCCTGGCGAAGGAGACGAGCGCGCCTGCCCTCCCGGCCGACGGCGAGCTGATCGGCCGCTACTACGCTGCGTTGCCCTTCGAGCTCACGCCGGAGCAACAGGGCGCGATCGGCGAGATCGGAAGCGATCTCGGCGCTCCACGGCCGATGCAACGGCTGCTGCAGGGCGACGTCGGCTCGGGGAAGACCGTCGTGGCGCTCTACGCGCTCCTGCGCGCGGTCGAGGCCGGCCATCAGGGCGCGCTGATGGCGCCGACCGAGACGCTGGCCGAGCAGCACTTCCTCACGGTCGAAGGGATCTGCAACGACCTCGGCGTCCGCTGCGAGCTCCTCACCAGCTCGGTGCCGGCGGCCCAGCGGCGCGCGGTTCGCGACCGTCTCGCGAGCGGCGAGACGGACCTCGCCGTGGGCACCCACGCGCTGATCCAGGAGGAGGTCGAGTTCCGCTCCCTCGCGGTGGCCGTCGTCGACGAGCAGCACCGCTTCGGGGTCGAGCAGCGACGCGCGCTCGGCCGGACGACACCCCACGTCCTTCACATGACGGCGACGCCGATCCCGCGCACGCTCGCGCAGACCGTCTTCGGCGACCTCGACGTGACCGAGATCGCCAGGCCGCCGGCGAACCGCCGGGCGGTGATCACAAGCTGGGTCGGGCACGAGCGGAGCAGCACCGCGTACACGCGGCTGCGCAAGCACCTGCAGGACGGCCGGCAGGCCTACGTCGTCTGCCCGCTCGTCTCCGAGTCCGAGACCATCGAGGCGCGCGCCGCCGAGCAGGAGGCCGAGCGCCTGCGAACGGCCGAGCTGCGCGGCTTCCGGGTCGGCGTCCTCCACGGGAAGCTGAAGACACCGGAGCGACGTGAGGTCATGAACGCCTTCAAGCGCGGCGAGCTCGACGTCCTCGTCGCGACGACGGTGATCGAGGTCGGCGTCGACGTCCCGAACGCGACGATCATGATCGTGCAGGAGGCCGACCGCTTCGGCCTCGCCCAGCTCCACCAGCTCCGCGGCCGCGTCGGCCGCGGAGCCGAGCAGTCGTACTGCCTGCTCGTCTCCCGGCCGAAGGAGGAGCTCACCGAGGACGCCGTCCGCCGGCTGGACGCCCTCGTGGAGACGTCAGACGGCTTCCGCCTGGCGGAGGTCGACCTGGAGCTCCGCGGCGAGGGCCAGCTCCTCGGGGTGCGCCAGTCCGGGCTCACCGACCTAAAGTTCGCCCGTCTCGTGCGAGATCGAGACCTCATCGTCAAGGCACGAACCTGGGCCGAGCGGCTCGCGGGCGACGATCGAGCCGTCCTCGACCCGCTCGCTCGCGAGGCCGAGCGCCGTGAGGATCATCGCGGGTTCGCGTAAGGGCGCCCGTATCCTGGCGCCCCGGGGCCTGGACACGCGCCCTACCGGCGACCGGGTGCGTGAAGCCGTCTTCAACCTGCTCGGCCCGGTCGACGGGGCGGAGGTGCTCGATCTCTACGCAGGCTCCGGCGCGATGGGCCTCGAGGCGCTCTCGCGCGGCGCCGCCCGCGTGACGTTCGTCGAGTCCGATCGAACGGCCGCCGAGACGATCATCCGCAACCTGGACAAGCTGAAGCTGGAGGGGGCCGTCGTACTTCGCGAGGACGCGGGCCGCAAGCTGGCCGCCGACGAGGCTGCAGGCAGGAGCTACGATCTCGTGCTGGTCGACCCCCCGTACGCCATGCTCACGACCATCTTGCCCACCCTGGCCGCCCACCTGCCCGCCGTCCTGGCGGCGAGCGGCGTCGCCGTGATCGAGTCCGCCGCCCGCGAGGAGCCGGATCTGCCGCTCCCCAAGCGCACGAGCCGCCGCTACGGTGCCGCGCGGGTGACCGTCTTCGAGGCACAGGGATGAGCAGCTCGGACCCGGTCACCTGCATCTGCCCGGGCAGCTATGACCCGGTCACGAACGGCCATCTCGACATCATCCGGCGAGCGGCGGGGATCTTCGAGCGCGTCGTCGTCGGCGTCGTCCGGGATCCGCAGCACAAGGCGACGATGTTCACGGTGGACGAGCGCGTCGGGTTCCTGCGCGAGGCGCTCTCGGACGTCTCCAACGTGCAGGTCGAGGTCTTCTCCGAGCTCGTCGTCGAGTTTGCGCGGCGCTTCGGCGCTCGCACGATGGTGAAGGGCCTGCGCGCCATCTCGGACTTCGAGTGGGAGTTCCAGATGCACCACCTGAACCGGAATCTCGCGCCCGAGGTCGAGACGATGTACCTGATGTCGAGCCCGCAGTACAGCTTCCTCTCCTCGAGCGGCGTCAAGGAGGTGGCCTCCTTCGGAGGCAACGTGGACGACCTCGTGCCGGAGCCCGTGGCACGGCGCTTCCGCGAGCTCTTCCCGCAGGGAAGGCCCGGCGCGCCCGTCAGCCCGCAAGAGTAGACTGGCTCTCCATGGACGTTCTCGTGCTCATCGACAAGCTCGACGACCTCGTGCACAACGCGAAGGCGGTTCCGCTCACGGATCAGGTCCGCATCGACCGCGAGGAGATCTACGACATCCTCGACCAGATGCGCGCCACGATCCCCGAGGAGATCAAGCAGGCCCGCTGGATCGTGAAGGAGCGCCAGGAGATGCTGGCCGAGGCCAAGCGCGAGGCCGACCGCATCCTCGGCGAGGCGCGCGAGCAGGCCGTGCGGGAGGCCTCGCAGACCGAGATCGCCAAGCTGGCCGAGCGGCAGGCACAGGAGATCGTGGAGGAGGCCCGCCGCCAGGCGCGCGAGACGCGCCTCGAGATGGAGGACTGGGCCGACTCGATCCTCTCCACCCTCGAAGTCAACCTGGACAAGTTCCTCGGCGCCGTGCGCCGGGGCCGCGAGCGCCTCCACGAGCGCTCCCAGGAGACGGTCGTCGCCGACATGGTCGACGACCAACAACCGGTCTGAATAGAACCCGCGCCGAAACGAAGCCCTGAGCCGCCGGGCCGCGCTGGTCGGCGCGATGCTGCGTCCTCGGTTGCGCCCGTAGCCTCCGGCTACGCGCGCGCCCTGCGTCCTTGCCTCACACTCGCCCAGCGCGCCCCGGCGACGAGGCGTCATTTCAGCGCGCGTTCAGGTGCCCCAGCATCGCTCGACGCGTTCGCTACGGTGGGCGTGTGACGACGTTCAACCTCCGCAACGCCAAGCTGCGCGCGGGCGAGCAGTTTCGGGACGTCCTCGAGGTCGAGCTCGAGCCGCTCGAGCTTGGCGGCCAGCGCTACGTCCCGGTGCCCGAGCGGCCGGAGGCTGCGCTCGAGCTCACCCAGACGAGCTCCGGCCTCGTCCTCGAGCTCGAGCTCGAGACGCGCGTCCTCGGGCCCTGCGTGCGCTGCCTGGCGGACGCAGGCCTGGACGTGCACGTCGCGAGCCGCGAGTACCAGGCGTCGAGCCCAGGCGGCTCGGACGAGCTGACGACGCCGTACGTCGCGGACGATCGGCTCGACCTCTCCGCCTGGGCCCACGACGCCGTCGCGCTCGCGCTCCCGGACAAGATCCTCTGCCGCGAGGACTGCGCGGGCCTCTGCCCGGTCTGCGGGAAGGACCTCAACCGCGAGCCCCACGAGCACGAGGGCGAGGATGTCGACCCCCGCTGGGCGGCGCTCTCGGATCTCCGAGACCGCCTCTAGCGCGGCGCGCACGGGGTGCACGGGGCGCAGGGGCGCAGTCGCTATACTCAGCCGCCGCGATGGCCGTTCCGAAGCGAAAGACCTCCAAGTCGCGCCGCGACAAGCGCCGGGCGAACCACAAGGCGTCGGTTCCCGCGCTCGTCGAGTGCCCGCAGTGCCACCAGCCGAAGCGGCCTCACCACGTCTGCCCGACCTGCGGCACCTACCGGGGCCGCGAGGTCGAGCCGCTTCGCACCACCGCGCCGTAGGTGAGCCGGAAGCCCGTTAGGGTTGCCGTCGACGCCATGGGCGGCGATCGGGCGCCCGAGGACATCGTCGCGGGGGCACGCGCGGCCGCGTCCGGCGACGTCGCTCCGATCCTGTTCGGCAGGCGGGACGTGCTCGAGCCGCTCGCCGGCGATTTGGAGATCGCCCATGCGGAGCAGGTCGTCGCAATGGACGAGAAGCCGTCGGACGCTGTGCGCGAGAAGCGGGAGAGCTCGCTCTTCCTTGCGTGCCGGGCCGTGCACGAGGGCGCGGCCGACGCGGTCGTCGGCGCCGGGAACACCGGGGCGATGCTCGCGGCCGGGCTGCTCGAGATCCGCCGCCTCCCCGACGTGCATCGACCGGCGATCGCCGTGCCGCTCCCCGCGCTCGGCGGGCCCTCAATCCTGATCGACGCGGGCGCAAACGCCGACGCCCGCCCCGAGCACCTCGTCCAGTTCGCCCACATGGGCGCCGTCTTCGCGGAGGACGTCGCAGGGCTCGCCGACCCGACGGTGGCCCTGCTCTCGATCGGCGAGGAGCCCGAGAAGGGGAACAAGCTCGTGCGCGAGGCCCATGCGGAGCTCGCCACGGCCTCGGGCCTCCACTTCGTCGGCAACGTCGAGGGCCGTGACCTGCTGCGCAAGGCCGCCGACGTCGTCGTCTGCGACGGCTTCACGGGGAACATGGCGCTGAAGCTCCTCGAGGGCACGATCCAGGCGACGCTGGAGACGTTCAGAGACGAGATCACGGGCTCCGCGCGCGGCAAGCTCGGCGGGCTCCTCATTCGCCCGGCCGCCCGGGCCTTGCGCACGCGCCTCGACCCGGACACCTACGGAGGCGCCTATCTCCTAGGCCTGCGGGGTCTCGTCGTGATCGCACACGGCAACTCGTCGGCCACCGCGATCGCCAACGCGGTGCGCTACGCGGCCCTCGGCGTCACCGGAGGGGTCGTCGACCGGGTCGCCGAGCGCCTGGCGGGGCGCGCACAGGAGCCCGCCGCCCCGTGAACTGAGGGCTGAGAACTCGTTAGCGTGGTAGCATCCGGCGCCGTTCACGCTGGGTGTCCGAATAGAGAAAGGCGGGAGAAAACCGAGATGGCAGCATCGCGCGAAGAGATCGCCGAGAAGGTGAAGGATGTCCTTGTCGAGCAGCTCGGGATCGAGCAGAGCGAAATCACGGAGGAAGCCTCGTTCCAGGAAGATCTCGACGCCGACTCGCTCGACCTCGTCGAGCTCATCATGGAGCTCGAGGATCAGTTCGGGATCAAGATCTCGGACGAGGACGCCCAGCAGATCCAGACCGTCGGGCAGGCAGTCGACTACATCTCCTCCCACCAGTAGCCACGGGACGGGGAGCGAGCTCCTCGCTCTGATCCAGGCGCTTCCGGCCGAGCGCCTTCGTCACGCCTTTACGCATGCCTCGTGGGCGCCCAGCCGCGCGGACTCGTACGAGCGCCTCGAGTTCCTCGGGGACAGCGTGCTCGGCCTGGCGATCGCGGAGGAGCTCTACGACCGCTTCCCCAACTCGGCGGAGGGCCGCCTGGCCAAGATCCGTGCGCACGTCGTCTCGCGCCACAGCTGCGCGATCGTGGGCAAGCGGCTCGGCCTGGGGGAGCTCTTCGCGGGCCACGCCGGCGCGGTCGACGCCGACGAGCTCCGGCGCCTGGCCGCGAACCGCAACGTGCTCGCCGCCCTCGTGGAGGCCTGCCTGGGCGCGCTCTACCTCGAGCACGGCTTCGAGACCATCCGCACCCCGATCGTCGAAGCGTTCCAGGAGCGCATCGAGTACGCGCTCGAGGGGCACGTCGACTACAAGACCGAGCTCCAGGAGGAGCTCGCTCGCCGGGGGCTGGCGGTCTCGTACACGGTGGTGACCGTCGACGGGCCCCCGCACGACCGGAGCTTCACCTGTGCCGCCACCATCGAGGGCGAGGTCGTCGGCACCGGGAGAGGGGCCTCGAAGAAGGCTGCCGAGCAGGTCGCGGCGCGCGAGGCCCTGGAAAAGCTCCGCTAGCTAGGGGTCGAAGAGCAGAGTCGCGCCGATCGCGCCGCCGAGGTCGCCGAGCGCCGCCGTGAGCATCGCCGGCGGGCGGTCGTCCACGAAGAGGTGGGGCTGCATCGCCTCGGCGATCCGTTCGACGTACGGCTCGCCGAGCCGCGTCCCGAGCCCGCCGCCGATCACGACCGCCTCGACGTCGAGGAGGTTCACGGCCGAGGCGATGCCCGCTCCGAGCGCGGCGACGGCACGGCGCAACAACGCTTTCGCCATATGGTCGTCATGGTCGAGCGCGGCGGCCCAGACTCCGCTTGTAAGCCGTGTGCGCCCGCGCTTCTCCATCAGGTGGAAGAGATCGGTCTTGTGGCCGCGATCGTGGAGCTCGCGTGCGCGCGCCTCCATGGCGCCCCGCCCCGCGTACGCCTCGAGGCAGCCGCGCCTTCCACACGGGCAGCGCGCTCCGCCCCGCCTGACGACCATGTGCCCGATCTCGCCGGCAGCGCCGCGGCCGAGCCAGAGGCTCCGGTCGAGGACGACGCCCCCTCCGACTCCGGTGCCCCACCAGACGCCGAGGAACGACGAGAACGGCTTGCCGGCGCCGAGCTCGAGCTCGCCGAGGACCGCCGCCTGGACGTCGTTGTCGAGCCGAACCGGCGCGTCGAGCGCGTCGGCAAGCGTGGCGGCGAGGGGGAAGGGCGCCTCCCAGTCGGGGAGGTTCCGCGCGTGGGCGACCGTGCCGGCCTCCTGGTCGACCGCGCCCGGAGAGCCTACGCCCACGCCGGCGAGCTCGTCCACCGCCACCCCGGCGGACCCGGCCGCCTCCTCCACGGCCTCGACTATCGCGTCGGCGACGTCCGGAGGCCCTCCGTCGGTTGGAGTCGGACGGCGTGCCTGGCCGACGACGCCGTGATCGGGACCGACGACGACCGTCTGGATCTTGGTGGCCCCGAGGTCGATGCCGGCCCTGAAGGTGCCCATCAGCGGCGTAGCCGGATCGCGTTGAGGTCGCCGGCCACGATCTCGGCCGCGCGCCGCTCCACGTCGTCGATGTCGTCGTGCTCAGCGTGGAGGTAGCGGCCAGAGAGCGCGTCGAGCCGCCCTGAAGCCAAGGCCCGGACGAGCCGGGGCGCCAGCTCGGGCGGCGTCCACGGGGCGTCGTCGCCGAAGCTGTCGCCGATCAGCTCGGTGCGTACGAGGCCGGGGCTGATCGGGAAGACCGGGATGCCGTGGGGCTCGAGCTGGTTGGCGAGCGTCTCGCTGAAGCGGTGCACCGCGGCCTTGCTGGCGCTGTAGGCGGTCGACCGGCTTCCCGGGAGGTAGGCGGCGCCGCTGGCGACGTTGACGATCCTGCCCCGGCCGCGGGAGATCATGCCGGGGATCGCCGCCCGGCAGCAGAGGTAGACGCCGAGCACGTTGACCTCGAGGACGTGCCACCACTCGTCGGGCTCGAGCTCCCAGGCGGACTCCTCCCAGAGCGCGATCCCCGCGTTGTTGACGAGCAGGTCGAGCGGGCCGAGCTCCTCCTCGACACGGGCGACCATGCGCTCGACCTGGCCTCGGTCGGAGACGTCGGCCTCGATCGCCACGCTCCCGGTCTCGGCTGCGGTCGCCTCGACCTGCTCGCGCGTCCGCGCCGCGACCGCGACTCGCGCGCCCGCGGCGGTCAGCTCGAGCGCGATCCCCCGGCCGATCCCGCGCCCGCCGCCGGTAACGAGGGCGACCGTCCCTGCGAGCTCCGTCTCGGAGGACATCCTGCCAGGATCCTACGCTGATCGTGATGAGCGTCACTCGCCTTCGGCTCGTTCCCGTGGGGGAAACCATGTTTCCCCCACGGTCCCCTTTCTTTGAGACTGTGAGGGAACCTCCCGGTTCCCTCACACTCCCTCCACCCGCTCACAGGCCGGTGGGCCTGTGAGCGTCGAGGACGAGAAGCGCCTCGCCGGCGAGGCTGCCGCGGAGCTCGTGGAGGACGGCATGCTCCTGGGGCTCGGAACCGGCTCCACGGTCGCGTACTTTCTGGCGGCCCTGGCGCGTCGGGCGCTCGCGCTGCGGTGCGTGGGGACGTCGCTACAGACCGAGACGCTCGCCCGCGAGCTGGGCCTCGCCGTGGAGCCGTTCGACGAGCTCGCCCGGCTCGACCTGGCCGTGGACGGCGCCGACCAGGTCGCCCCGGACGGCTGGCTCGTGAAGGGCGGCGGGGCCGCGCACACGCGCGAGAAGGTGGTCGCGGCCGCCGCTCGGCGCTTCGTCGTCATCGCGTCCTCGGACAAGCTCGTCACGGAGATCGGCCCGCCGATCCCCCTCGAGATCCTGGCGTACGGGGCGGGCTCGACGCTCGCGCGCGTCGCTCCTGCGGAGCTCCGCGACGTGCCGCCGAGCCCGGACGGCGGGCTGATCGCGGACTACCGCGGCCCGGTGAGGGATCCGGCCGAGCTGGCCGTCCGCCTGGCCGCGACGCCCGGGGTCGTGGAGCACGGCCTCTTCGCGCCCGAGCTGGTCTCGGAGATCCTGGTGGGTCGCGGCGACCAGCTCGAGCGCCGCACGCTGTAACGCCGGACCCCGCGCAGGGGCTAAGCTCGCGGCATGGCCTTCATCACCCGCGGGTTCCGGGGCCGGCACGAGGCGGACGAGAGCGGGCGCATCCCGCCCGGCCAGTACGAGACCCACGACTTTCCGGTGCTCTCGGCCGGGCCCACGCCGCATACGCCGCTCGATACATGGAGCTTCACGATCGTCGAGGGCGGGGAGGAGCTCGCGCGCTGGAACTGGGAGGAGTTCCGCGCCCTGCCGGTGGAGACGATCACGAGGGACATCCACTGCGTGACGAAGTGGTCGAAGCTCGACACCGAGTGGGAGGGCGTCTCGGTCGACACGCTTCTCGACGGGATCGAGACCGGCGCCGGCTACGTGACGGCCTGGAGCGACGGCGGCTACACGACCAACCTGCCGCTCGAGGACGTGACCGGAAGCAAGGCCTGGGTCGCGTTCGGCTATGACGGCGAGGCGCTCGACCCCGAGCACGGCGGCCCCGCGCGCCTGCTCGTCCCGCATCTCTACTTCTGGAAGAGCGCGAAGTGGGTGCGCGGCCTGCGGCTCATGGACGAGGACGAGCCGGGCTTCTGGGAGTCGCTCGGCTACCACCTCTACGGAGATCCTTGGCGAGAGCAGCGGTACTGGGGAGATTGACCCCGCTCCGCTGGCTGCTCGCCGAGCTCGTGGAGCTGATTCCCGAGACGCCGCGCGTCTCCAGCCTGCGTCTCGACATCCCCGGTTGGGCGGGCCACCGCCCGGGCCAGCACGTGGACGTGCGCCTGACCGCGGAGGACGGCTACCAGGCTCAGAGGAGCTACTCGATCGCATCGCCGGCCGACGGCGAGCGCCTCGTCCTCACGGTGGAGAAGCTGGAGGACGGGGAGGTTTCGCGCTTCCTCACGGAGGAGCTGCGCCCCGGGGATCGCTTCGAGCTGCGCGGGCCGATCGGCGGCTACTTCGTCTGGGACGGCTCCGCCGCCGGTCCGCTCCACCTGCTTGCCGGCGGCTCCGGAGTCGTCCCGCTCATGGCGATGCTTCGGCACCGGGCCGAGGCGGAGCTCGCCGTCCCTGCCACGCTGCTCTACTCGTCGCGGACGCTCGAAGACGTCATCTACCGGGAGGAGCTCGACCGGCTGGTAGCGGCCGATCCGGGGCTGCGGGTCGTGCACACGCTCACGCGGGCGCAGCCGGATGAGTGGCAGGGCTACGCGCGACGCATCGACGGCGAGATACTCGCCGAGGTCTTCGGAGAGGACGTCGAGGCGCGTGCGTACGTCTGCGGCCCGACTCGCTTCGTCGAGGTGGCGGCCGACGGCCTGGTCGCCATAGGCTACGACCCTGGCCGCGTCCGCACCGAGCGGTTCGGCCCGAGCGGCCCCTGACATGGAAACGGCAGACCTGAAGCTGGACGGCAACGCACTCGGAGGCGCGCTCAGCGAGGTGTTCGTCGCGGAGATCACGGTCGCCCGCTCGACGTGCGCCTCGTGTGGGGCGGTGCGCGAGATCGGCGCGCTCGCCGTCTACGTGCAGGCGCCCGGGGCGGTCGCGCGCTGCCCGGGCTGCGACGCCGTGCTCCTGCGCGTCGTGTGCGCCGAGGGCCGCATCTGGCTCGAGCTCCGCGGGGTTAGTTGCCTCGAGCTGGGCGCCTCCGGCGAGTAGGCGGCCCGTCCGTCCGCATCGTCAGACTTCTCGGCCTGTACCTGCGAGCAGTCAAGATCCGCGGCTTCAAGTCGTTCCCGGATCCGGTCGAGGTGCGCCTCGAGCCGGGCGTCGCCGTCGTCGTCGGCCCCAACGGCTCGGGGAAGTCGAACATCGCCGACGCGATCGTCTGGGCCGCCGGCAGCCTGAGTCCGAGCGAGCTCCGGGCCGAGAAGCCGGACGACGTCCTCTACGCGGGCTCGAAGGACCGGCCCGCAGCCGGCTGGTGCGAGGTCGAGCTCCTCTTCGACAACGAGGCGGGCGACGGGCCGCTCGACGTGGCGGAGCTGTCAATTCAGCGGCGGGCGCACCGGGAAGGAGACGGCGAGTACCTCGTCAACCGCGCGCGGGTGCGTCGCACCGACATCGTCGAGCTGTTGGCCGACATCGGCCTGGCCGGCGAGCGGCACTCGATCATCTCCCAGGGCCGGGTCGAGGAGATCCTCGTCTCCAAGCCGGAGGAGCGACGGGCGCTCGTCGAGGAGGCCGCGGGCCTGGGCAAGTTCAAGCGCCGACGCCACCGGGCCGAGCTCAAGCTCGCCCGGGTGCAGACGCAGGTCGAGCGCGCGCGGGATCTCGAGGGCGAGGTGCGCAAGCGTCTGCGCCCGCTGGCGCTGCAGGCGAGCGCGGCCGAGCGGGCCGAGAAGCTCGCCTGCGAGATCGAGCTCCTGCAGACGCGCCTGGCCGCGGCGGAGCTCGAGTCGATCGACGGGCGGCTCGCCGAGGTCGACGAGCGCCTGACCGAGGCCGGTCACGAGCGCCGCCGCCGGGACGAGCGCCTGGAGGGCGTCCTCGCCGAGCGGCGCCGCGCCGAGGAGGGACTGGCCGAGGCGGCCGGGCTCCACGAGGAGGCGACCGCCGCCCTCTACCGTCTGCGAAGCGCCGTCGAGCGCCTCGAGCTGCGCTGCGAGCGGGCGGAGGAGACCGTCACGGCTCTCCGCGCCGACGCCGACCGTCCGCGCCTTCCGTCCGCTCCCAAGCCGCCCAGCTACGAGCGGGCGCTGGCCGCCGCCGGCGCCTGGCAGCCCGAGAGCGTGGAGCTTCCGGACGCCGTGGCGAGGCTGGAGAGCGCGCACGCCGAGCGCCGCGACGCGCTCGTCGCGCTCTCGGGCGGGGAGAGCTGGTTCGCCGCGGACTCGGCCGCTGCCGCCCCCGCGCCCGGGGCCTCCCGCCGCGAGGACCTTCTGCGAGCGCTTGCGGACCTGGCGGATCGTGGGGCGACCCTCCTGGGAGCCGCGGCCGCGCGGGCCGCCCGCCTCGAGCCGACGCTGCGGGCGCGGGTGGACGCGGGGACGAGTCGAGCAGGCGAGCTCGGTGGGGAGCTCCGGCGGCTCGGCGGCCTCGAGGCGGAGCTCAGGCGCGCGGCGTCCGAAGCCGCGGAACGCTTGTCCGCGGTGGGGATCGAGCGCGCGCGTCTCGAGACCGAGCGTGAGGAAGTCCTGCGTCGGCTGCCCGAGGACGCGGGGGCCGAGGCCCTTACGGAAGACGAGACCGACGACCTCCAGGCGCAACTGTCCCGGCTCCTGCGGCGGCGCGAGGCGCTCGGCCAGGTGAATCCCCTCGCCGCGGAGGAGCACGCTCAGGAGAAGGCGAGGCTCGAGGAGCTGACCGTGCAGCGGGAGGATCTCGAGCGCTCGCTCGCCGAGCTGGAGTCGCTGCGTGACGAGCTGGCCGAGACCGTCGAGCGGCGCTTCGAGGAGACTCTGAGGGAGGTCGAGCGCCACTTCGAGGAGGTCGCCGGCACCCTCTTTCCGGGTGGAAGCGGCCGGATCACTCGGGTCGCGGACGACGAGGGCGAGCCTGGCATCGAGATCGAGCTTCAGCCCGCGGGGAAGCGCGTCACTCGGCTCTCGCTCCTCTCCGGCGGCGAGAAGGCGCTGGGCGCGATCTCGTTCCTCTTCGCGCTCTTCCTCGCGCGGCCCTGCCCCTTCTACCTGCTCGACGAGGTCGAGGCGGCGCTCGACGACGCCAACATCGGCCGCTTCACCGACCTCCTGCGCCGGTTCTCCGATCGGGCTCAGTTCATCGTCGTCACGCACCAGAAGAGGACGATCGAGGCCGCCGATATCCTCTACGGCGTGACCATGGGGGCCGACGGGATCTCGCAGGTCGTCTCCAAGCGGCTTGTGGCGGCGCCGCAGACCGAGGCCCTCAGCGCCTGATGCGCAGCTGGGCGGAGTTCCTCGGCGACCGCGAGGACGCCCCGGTCGAGGACGAGGAGACCCGCGGCTGGTTCGGCCGTTTACGCGAGTCGCTCTCGGCCAGCCGGCAGGCGCTCACCCGCGAGCTGCTGTTCGATCCGGGCGACGAGGAGGCCTGGGAACGGATCGAGGAGGCCCTGATCGCAGCCGACTGCGGCGTCCCGGCGACCGTCGAGATCGTGCAGCGCCTCGAGGAGCGTGAGCCCGCCAGCCAGGAGGAGCTCGTCCGGGGGCTGCAGGAGGTCGTGACCGAGCTCGTGACGGTCGAGGGCCAGGAGCGCCTGGCGCTCGCTGGGCCGCCGGCGGTCGTCCTCGTCGTCGGCGTCAACGGCACGGGGAAGACGACGACGATCGGCAAGCTCGCCTACCGTCTCCAGGAGTCCGGCCGCTCGGTCGTGCTGGCCGCCGCGGACACGTTTCGCGCCGCCGCGGAGGAGCAGCTCGAGATCTGGGCGGAGCGAGCCGGCGCGGACTTCGTCGGCTCGCAGCGCGGCGCCGACCCGGCCGCGGTCGCCTTCGACGCCATCTCGGCGGCCGAGGCGCGGGCGCGCGATGTGGTCGTCGTCGACACGGCGGGGCGGCTGCACACGCAGACCAACCTGATGGAGGAGCTGGCCAAGGTGCGGCGGGTGATTGCCGGCCGGCTGGAGGGCGCGCCCCACGAGACGCTTCTCGTCCTCGATGCGACCACCGGTCAGAACGGCGTCCGCCAGGCGAAGCTCTTCGGCGAGGCGGTCGGCGTCACCGGGGTCGCCCTGACCAAGCTGGACGGGACGGCGAAGGGCGGCGTCGCGGTGGCGGTCAGCCACGAGCTCGGCCTCCCGGTGAAGATCGTCGGCGTGGGGGAGTCGCTGGACGACCTGCAGCCGTTCGACCCACAGGACTTCGCGCGGGCCCTCGTCGGTCGCGACTGACGCGGTTTCGGCGCATCTTCGTGCGTCTCGCGCGCGGAATTCCTCGCTAGGCTCGAAGCGGGGGCGCCCGTTCTGTGGGGACAGGGCTGAAGCAGCCGCGGCGTGGTGGTTCCCTCAGGTGCGAAAAGGCACGCGGCTACACTTCCCGCCGGCCATGTTCGACACGCTCTCCGACAAGCTGCAAGGCGCGCTCGGCGATCTCCGCAGTCGCGGCGTGCTCACCGAGGAGGACCTCTCCCGCGCCATGCGCGAGATCCGGCTCGCGCTCCTCGAGGCCGACGTCAACCTCAAGGTCGTCAAGGAGTTCGTCGCCCGCGTCCGCGAGCGCGCCGCCGGCGCAGCGGTGACCAAGAGCCTCTCACCGGGGCAGGAGGTCGTGCGGATCGTCCACGAGGAGCTGACCGAGCTCATGGGCTCGGGCGGCTCCAGGCTCGCCTTCTCGGGCCGTCCGCCCACGGTGATCCTCCTCGCCGGCCTCCAGGGCGCCGGAAAGACGACGGCGGCCGCCAAGCTCGCGCTGCTCCTCCGTAAGCAGGAGGGCCGCTCGCCGGCGCTCGTCGCCGCCGACCTCCAGCGCCCGGCCGCGATCGACCAGCTCGAGCAGCTCGGCAAGCAGCTCCAGATCCCCGTCTACCTCGACCGCTCGACGAAGGACGCGGTGGCGGTCGCGCGGCACGGGCTCGAGCAGGCGCAGGCGCAGGGCCGCGACGTCGTCGTCGTCGACACGGCCGGCCGCCTCCAGATCGACGAGCCCTTGATGGAGGAGCTCGCCGCGGTGCGCAAGGCCGTGAAGCCGCACAACGTCCTCCTTGTCCTCGACGCGATGACCGGCCAGGAGGCCGTGGCCGTCGCCGAGGCCTTCTCCGATCGGATCGACTTCGACGGCGTCGTTCTGACCAAGCTCGACGGCGACGCGCGGGGTGGGGCAGCCCTCTCCGTCAAGGCGGTCACCGGCAAGCCGATCAAGCTCGCCTCCACCGGAGAGAAGCTCGACCAGCTCGAGTACTTCCATCCGGACCGGATGGCCTCGCGGATCCTCGGCATGGGCGACGTGCTCACGCTCATCGAGCGGGCCGAGCAGGCCGCCGAGGCGGACGAGCAGGAGGAGATGGAGCGGCGCCTCCGCGCCGGCCAGTTCACCTTTGAGGACTTCCTGCAGAGCTACCGCATGATGCGGCGCATGGGACCGCTCAAGTCGATCGTCGGCATGATCCCGGGTCTCGGCAAGCAACTTCAGGGCGCCGACGTCGACGATCGCGAGCTGAGCAAGGTCGAGGCGATCGTGCTCTCGATGACGGTCGAGGAGCGCCGCCGGCCAGAGCTCATCAACGGGTCACGCCGGGCCCGGATCGCGCGCGGCAGCGGCACGACCGTCCAGCAGGTGAACCAGCTTCTGAACGCGCGCAAGCAGATGGCGAAGATGGTGAAGCAGATCGGGAAGGGGAAGACGCCCAACCTGCAGTCGATCGCGGCGGCGCAGAGGCGCCGCTAACGCAGAGAGAAAGGACCGAATGGCAACTCGCATCAGACTGGCCCGGGTGGGGTCGAAGAAGAACCCGATCTACCGCGTGGTCGTCGCGGACGCGCGCTCGCCGCGCGACGGGCGCTTCATCGAGATCGTCGGGCGCTACAACCCGCAGACCGATCCGTCCACGATCTCCCTCGACGCCGAGAAGATCCAGGAGTGGATCGGCAAGGGCGCCCAGCCGAGCGACTCGGTCAAGCGCCTCATGAAGGCCCAGGGGATCTAGTAGTGCCCCTCCACGCCCGCCAGCATTACTCGAAGGGGCACTAGCATGGAAGAGATGCTCGCCTACCTCGCCCGGAACCTCGTCGAGAGGCCGGAGGAGGTTCGCGTCGAGCGCACCGAGCGGGACGGCGCAGTCGTCCTCAGGCTGCACGTAGCCGAGGAGGACATCGGCAAGGTGATCGGCCGCCAGGGACGCATCGCCAGGGCGCTCCGGACGCTCGTCCGCGCGAGCGCCGGTCGCCGCCACGAGCGCGCCCTGCTCGAGATCGTTGACAGCCGCTGAGCCCGGCCGCTGGGTCGCGGTGGGCCGGGTGGGGCGACCGCACGGGCTGGCCGGAGCGTTCGTCGTCGAGCGCCCAAGCGATGACCCCGCGCGGTTCGCGGTCGGCGCGACGGTCTTCGCCGACCGGGAGCCGGCCCTCGTCCTCGAGAGCAAGCGCTCGGGCGGGCGCCTCGTCGTCCGGCTCGATCGTGACGTCCCCCGGGGAGCGGCGCTCGAGCTGCCCGTGTCGGAGCTCCCCCCGGCCGGCGGCGACAGCTTCTACGTCTTCGAGCTCGTCGGCCTCACCGCGGTCGAGGAGGGGGGCAGGGTTCTGGGCCGCGTGCAGGACGTGACGGCCGGAGTGGCGAACGACGTCCTCGAGCTGGACGGAGGAATCGCTCTGCCGATGGTCGAGGAGTGCGTGCGTTCGGTCGATCTCGAGAGTAGCCGGATCGTGATTGCGCCCGGGTTCGTGTCCGAAGGCTAATCTCGCAGACGATGCAGATCGACGTCTTCACCCTGCTTCCGCACGCGTTCTCGTGGCTGACCGAGCAGCGCCCGGTCGCCGCTGTGCTCGGCTCCGAGCTCGATCTGCGCTTCCTCAACTACCGCGACTACACGCCGCTCACGGGCGGGCAGGTCGACGACGAGCCGTTCGGAGGCGGCGCCGGGATGGTGCTGCGGGTGGACGTGGTCTGCGCGGCGCTCGAGGCCGTCTACCCTGACCCGGCCGGACGGCGCGTGATCGCGTTCTCGCCGCAGGGCCGGCAGCTCGAGCAGGCTCTCGTCGACGAGCTGGCCCGGGAGGACGCCCTCACGCTCCTCTCCGCCCGCTTCGAGGGCTTCGACGAGCGGATTCTCGAGCACGTCGCGACGGACGTCGTCTCGATCGGGCCGTACGTGCTCTCCGGCGGCGAGCTCCCGGCGATGGTCGTGCTCGACGCTGTCGCCAGGCGCCTTCCCGGAGCCATCCGGGAGGAAAGCGCGACGGTGGAGACCTTCTCGGCGGCGCTCGAGGGCGGGTTCGAGTTTCCGCAGTACACGCGGCCTGCGGAGTTTCGAGGCTGGGACGTCCCCGAGGTGCTGCTCTCCGGAAACCACTCGCTCATCGAGAGCTGGCGCCGCGAGCGGAGCAGGGAGCGGACGCCGTGAGCGGCCCGCTCGACCGCCTGACCTCGTCCATCCCGGCGCCCTGGGACACCGTCGTCGACTGGGCGGTGACGATCGCGATCGCCGTCGCGGCGGTCCTCGCCATCAAGACCTGGGTGGTGAACCCCTACCGGATCCCGTCCTCGTCGATGGAGCCGACGCTCCACTGCGCGGAGCCCGAGGTGGGTTGCCAGGCGGGCTCGTCCGACCGCGTCCTCGCGAACCGCTTCATCTACCGCTTCCGCGATCCGAGCCGCGGCGACATCGTCGTCTTCGAGACGCCCGAGAAGGCGGTCAGGCGGTGCGGCGCGGGGGGAACGTTCGTCAAGCGCCTCGTCGGGCTCCCCGGCGATCGCATCGGGATGACGGAGGGCGTCCTCACCATCGACGGGCAGCCGGTCGACGAGCCGTATGTGAACGGCGGCCCGCCGGGGCCGGACTTCGCCGAGCGGCAGCTGGGAGCCGACGAGTACTTCATGATGGGCGACAACCGTGGTCAGTCCTGCGACAGCCGCGAGTGGGGGCCCGTGACCCGGGACGATCTCATCGGGCCCGTGTTCGCCGTCTACTGGCCGCTGATGCGGCTCGGCCTGACCTAGATGCGAGACGGGCGCACCCCCACCACCGGCGAGCGCGCCGAGCGTCGGCAGCCGCTCTAGGAGGCCGTCTTCCTCCGTCGCAAGCTCGAGTCGCTCCCCGACCCCTGGCCGACGATCCTCGACTGGGCGGTGACCATCGCGGTCGCGGTCGTGGCCGTGCTCGCCATCAAGGCGTGGGTCGTGAACCCGTACCGGATCCCCTCGTCGTCCATGGAGCCGACGCTTCACTGCGCCGTGCCGGAGCCGGCCTGCGAGGCCGCCACCTCCGACCGCGTTCTGGCCAACCGCTTCGCGTACCGGTTCACCGATCCGGAGCGGGGCGACATCGTCGTCTTCGAGACGCCGCCGAAGGCGAACGAGCGCTGTCCGGGCCCGGGAGGCGTCTTCGTCAAGCGCCTCATCGGGCTCCCCGGCGACGACGTCGAGATCCGGGACGGCCAGCTGTACGTGAACGGCGAGCCGCTCCAGGAGCCGTACGTCTACGGGGGCGAGGTCGGCGACAACTTCGGGCCCGTCACCGTCGGCCAGGACCAGTACTTCATGATGGGCGACAACCGTTACCAGTCCTGCGACAGCCGCGAGTGGGGGAGCGTCCCCCGCGAGAACCTGATCGGTCCAGTGTTCGCCCGCTACTGGCCGGTGCGGCGAATCGGCTTTCAATGAGCCGCCCGAGGCGTCGATCACGGCGTCCGGCGCCCGCGGGCTTGCGCTAGCATTGCCGCGCGGCCTCGGGCCGCCCTTTTCATGACCACGCCGATCGACATCCTCGAGCGCAAGCAGCTCCGCGACGACATCCCGCAGTTCAAGGCCGGGGACACCGTGCGCGTCCACTTTCAGGTGATCGAGGGACAGCGCCGCCGCGTCCAGGTCTTCGAGGGCATCGTCATCAAGCGGCAGGGAGCTGGGGTCCGCGAGACCTTCACCGTCCGCAAGAACTCGTTCGGCGTCGGCGTCGAGCGCACTTTCCCGCTCCACTCGCCGAAGATCGACAGGATCGAGGTCGCCGCGATCGGCGACGTCAACCGCGCCAAGCTCTACTACTTGCGCTCCAAAGTGGGCAAGAAGGCGCGCGTCCGCGAGAAGCAGCGGACCTAGGCGCTATCCTCGCGCCCGTGGCGACCATCCGCCGTCCGGGCCGCAAGCTCCTCGCCTTCGACCGCCGCCTCGGCGTCCGCTTCGTCGCGGGTGCGGACGAGGCCGGTCGCGGCAGCCTGGCCGGCCCACTCGTCACGGCGGGCGTCCTGCTCGACTACGAGCGCCTGCACGACCACGCCGTCCGTCCGCTGGCGCTCCTCAACGACTCGAAGCAGGTCGACCCCGCGCAGCGCGAAGCGCTCTTCCGCGCGGTGGCGCGGTGCGCGACCCGGATCGCGGTGCGGGTGATCCCGCCGGGGGCGATCGACCGCGACGGGCTCCACCGCTCCAACCTTCGCGGCCTGCGCGAGGCTCTCGCCGCGCTCGCGCCCCCGGCCGAGGTGTGCCTGGTCGACGGCTTCCGCCTCGGCCCGCTCGCGCCCGAGCACAGGGCCGTCGTCGACGGCGACACGAAGAGCGCGGCGATCGCGGCAGCCTCGATCGTGGCGAAGGTCGTGCGCGATCGGGCGATGCGTCGCCTGGACGCCCTCTATCCGAGCTACGAATTCGCATCGCACGTCGGCTACATCACGCCCGGGCACTCGGCGATCGTCCGGCGCCTGGGGCCGAGCTCGATCCACCGCCGCTCGTTCGACGCGCGCTGCTATGCGGAGCTCGCGGACGACGTCGCAGAGGCCCGGCTCGTCACGGCGGCTCGGGCCTGACGCCGAGCGTCGGGTCCGCCGCCACTACCGCCTGCGCGGGTACCGGATCCTCGCCACGAACGTGCGCGCAGCGGGCTACGAACTCGACATCGTCGTGCGGCGGGGCCGGACGATCGTTGTCTGCGAGGTGAAGGCCCGGAGTGGGCCCGGGTACGGGAGCCCTTTCGAAGCCGTAGGCCCGGAGAAGGCGCGCCGGGTGCGGCAGGCTGCCGAGGCGTGGCTCGCGCTCCGGCCCGAGCTGGCGGAGCTCGAGGTGCGACTCGAGGCCGTCGCGGTCGGCGGGCGGCGCATCGAGCGCGCGCCGTTCGACTAGGAGCTCCCTAGGCACGGAATCGGCGCGAGCTCGTGCGCCACTCGCGCGTGGCGGCGTCATAGCGTCGAGGGTGTGCTTGCGCGCGCCGTCACCCATGCTCTCGTCGGCCTCGAGGCGAGGACGGTGGAGGTCGAAGCCCACCTGCAGCGCGGTGTCCCCGCGTTCGCCATTGTCGGCCTGCCGGACAAGGCGTGTCAGGAGGCGAAGGAACGCGTCCGCTCGGGGATCACGAGCGCCGGGCTCGAGTGGCCGCTGCGGCGGATCACTGTCAATCTCGCGCCGGCGGGACTGCGGAAGGAGGGCTCCGGCTACGACCTTCCGATCGCCCTGGCGGTGCTGGCGGCCTCGCACCAGATCCCACCGAGCAGCCTGGCGGAGCACGCAGCCGTCGGCGAGCTCGCGCTGGACGGCCGCTTGCGGCCCGTGCCCGGCGCCATCGTCGCGGCCGAGGCGGCGAGGCGAGCCGGTCTCGCGCGACTGCTCTGCCCCCACGAGTCTGCGCCGGAAGCCGCATTGGCAGGGATCGAGGCGGTGCCGCTTCGGCACCTGGCCGAGGCGGCGGCGTATCTGGAGGGACGCTTTCGGCCGGAGCCCGCGGCACCGGCGAAGCCGTCCCCGAACGGGTCCTGGCCCGATCTGGCGGACGTGCGCGGGCAGGAGCGGGGGAGGCGTGCGCTCGAGCTGGTGGCCGCGGGCCGGCACAACGTCCTCCTGGCGGGCCCGCCCGGGACCGGGAAGACGATGCTCGCCCGCCGACTGCCCGCCCTGCTCCCGCCGCTCGCCCTGGACGAGGCGCTCGAGGTGACGCGCATCCACTCGGTGGCCGGGATTCTCCCGACGGGGCATCCGTTCGTCGAGCGCCCGCCCTTCCGGGCGCCTCATCACACGGCGTCGGCCGCCGCGGTCGTGGGCGGCGGGCCCGGGCCCCGCCCCGGCGAGGTGAGCCTCGCCCACCACGGCGTGCTCCTGCTCGACGAGCTGCCCGAGTTTCATCGCCCGGTTCTCGAGGCGCTCCGCCAGCCGCTCGAGGACGGGGTCGTCGCCATCGCGAGGGTCGCCGGTCAGGCCGTCTTTCCGGCGCGATTCGTTCTCATCGGCACGATGAACCTGTGCCCGTGTGGGGCTCGCGGGGACCCGGCGGCGGAGTGCAGCTGCTCGGCCCAGAAGCTCGCGGCCTACGGCATGAAGCTCTCCCGGGCGCTGCTCGACCGCTTCGACCTCGTCGTCCACATGCCGCGTCCGCGTGGCCGGGAGCTGGACGCGGCGAAGCAGGAGCCCTCCGCCGACGTCCGGGCACGGATCGAGCCGGCCGCCGAACGGCTGCGGCAGCGGCGCCCGCGGCTCGGCGCGGAGGCCCGTGGGCTGCTCACCCGGGCGGTGGACGCCCTCCCGCTCTCGGCGCGCGGCCGCGCCCGCGTGCTCCGCGTGGCGGCGACGGTGGCCGCGCTCGACGGCGCGGAGGCGATCGAGCCGCGGCACCTTGCCGAGGCCCTCTCGTACCGAGCTCCCCCTGAGCTGTCGTGACGTACCCGTCCGTCGCACGAGGCGGATCGACGTACCCGCCGCTGCTCGCCGAGCTCCACGATCCCCCGGCCCGCCTGCACCTCCGCGGAGGCCCGGCGGAGATCCTGTCGCGGCCTGCGGTCGCTGTCGTCGGAGCCCGCAGCTGCTCGCGGTACGGAGCCCAGGTGGCCCGCGAGCTCGCGCGGGAGCTCGCCGCTGCGGGAATCGTCGTCGTCAGCGGGCTTGCGCGCGGGATCGACGGCGAAGCGCACCGCGGGGCGCTCGCGGCCGGCGGCCTGACGGTCGCCGTCCTCGGCTGCGGCATCGACCGCGACTATCCGCGCGCGCACGCGCAGCTGGCGCTTCGCATTGCCGAGACCGGTCTCGTGATCTCGGAGTACCCGCCCGGCGTCGAGCCGGCGCCGTGGCGCTTCCCAGCGAGGAACCGGATCATCGCCGGGCTCGCGGGCGCGACCGTGGTGGTCGAAGCGCGGCAGCGCTCCGGCGCGCTGATCACCGCCGACTTCGCGCTCGAGCTGGGCCGAGAGGTCTTTGCGGTGCCCGGCGAGATCACCAGCGGTCTGTCGCACGGCACGAATGACCTCATCCGCCAGGGAGCGACTCCCATGCTCGGCGCCGACGAGGTGCTCGAGGCGCTCGGCTTCGAGCGGACGCCGCCGGCTCCGGTCGCAAGCCTCTCGCCCGAGGCCCGCTCCGTCCTCGCCGTCCTCGTGGACGGAGCGGCGGCGCTCGACGAGATCTCGCGAGCGGCCCGGCTCGGGAGCCCGGAGGTCGCAGTCGCGCTGACGGAGCTGGAGCTCGCGGGCCTGGTCTCGGGAGGTGACGGCCTCTACCGGGCAACGGGCGCGGCGCCCGAGCTCCTAGCCGTCGAAGAGCCCCTTGTCCAGGGCGTAGGCGAGGACGACGAGACCGAGGGCGAGGATGGTCATGAGAATTCTGGTCGTGACAGGAGTCTCTAATGTTCCGCGCGCTGCAACCGCGGCGTCATGAAGGAAACGACCCGGGCCGCGTGACCGCCCTCGCGTGGAGCTCGTCGTCGATGTTGCGGCCGGTGACGATGAGCACCATCGCGCCGTCCACGTCGTCGAGCTGGGGGAGGGCCGCGAGCGCGGCGCCTGCGGCGCCCTCGACCCGGAGGCCCGCCGCCGCAAAGGCGCCGACGGCCCGTGCGAGCTCACGCTCGGAGACGAGGAGCATGCGGCCCGCCACTTCGCCGAGCACGTCGACCGCCAGCGGAATCGCCACCCGTACGGCCAGCCCGTCGGCGAACGTCGCCGACCTCGCGCTCGTGACCACGACACCGGCTCGCCAGCATTCGGCCATGACTGGGGCCTCCTTTGCCGCCACGCCGACCCGAAGCGTCTCGGGGGACCGCGCCGCAAGGCGCAGGCCGATGCCGCCGAGCAGCGCGCCGTTTCCGACGGGAACGACGACCGCAGCCGGCGGATCGTCCAGCTGGTCGAGGAGCTCGTCGGCGATCGCGCCGTACCCCTCGTACTGGGCGCGTTCTGCACCGTCCTCGAAGAAGGGCAGCCTGGCGCCCTCGGCGTGCCTACGCGCCTCCTCCTTCGCCTCGTCGAGGTCGGCGCCGACGAGCCGCGTCTCGGCGCCCAACGCTTCGATCATGGCGAGCTTCGCCCGTGTCGCCCCTGCGGGCGCGTAGACGATCGCCCGCATGCTGACGCGTTCGGCTGCCCAGGCGGTCGCCGCGCCGTGGTTCCCGGTCGAGGCTGTCACGACAGTGCCGGCGCCGGCCTCGCGGTAGGAGCTCAGGACCGGGAGGGCACCGCGCCACTTGAAGGCGCCGAGCTCGTGGATGTCCTCCCGCTTGAGGAAGAGCGGGCGATCGCCGGCCAGCGAGGGTGGCGCCGCTTCGAGCGGTGTCGGCGTCGTGGTCATGGGAAGAGCCGGCCGAGGTTGTCGGACCTGGCGGTGGCGAATGTAGCCTCGCCCATCTCGGCCAGGGCCCGCAGGGTGGGCTCCGAGTCGATCACCGGCACGTCGCTGCCGAAGATCAGCTGCTGGGGCCCCAGCGTCTCCAGGCAGAGCCGAAGGGCGGACGCGCCGAAGGAAGCGGTGTCGAGGTAGAGCTTCGTGTGGCTGGCCGCCTCCGGAGCGAAGCCGCGCGAGCGCAAGCGTTCGAGCTGGATCGGCGCTCCGCCGGCGAGCACGGCGAAGACGACGTGGAGGTCGGGGTGGCGCTCGACGCCGTCCGCGAGCCAGGCGAAGTAGGCGGCCTGCATCTGGGCCGTGTAGTCGACGACCGGCGCCCACCACGCCGGGGCCCCGTCGGGCGGGGGCGCCGGCGGGCCCGGATGCACGAAGAGCACCTGTCCCTGCGTGGCCAGCTCGTCGGGAAGGCTGCCGAGACCGGTCACGAGCGCCTGCGCCGAGACGCAGGCGCCGACGAAATCGTCGAGGCAGGCCCCGGCGGCGAGCGCGCGCAAGCGGCCTCCCGCGGCCGAGACGACGTCACGGATCCCTGCGTGGTAGGCGTCGCGGAGCTCGGCGTGCGCCTCCGTCCCCAGGGTGGGCGCGAGCGAGACGATGGCGATGTCGGTTTCGTCGCGGTCGAGCAGGGCAAGGCGGCGCTCCAGGTCGTGATCGCCCTCGTCGAACGGAAAGGACCCTTCTTCGAGCTCGAGCCTCCCGCCGACGAGCCGAGGCGTCTCGACGCGGGCTCGGAGGGCCTCGATCAGCGGCGACGGGAGGAAGTGCTGATGAACGTCGAAGCTTGGCAAGGTCATGAGACCGCGTAGCGCTCGACCGCGTCCTGGTCGAGCTCGAAGCCGAGGCCAGGTCGGTCGGGGATCGCGAGCCGGCCGCTGTCGTCCGGCAGCAGGGGCTCGGTCAGCATGAAGTCTCGGCGCTCGGGCGTCCAGCCGGGCGGGTCGAACGGAAGCTCGAAGTAGGGGCCGCCGCCGACGCCCGCGGCCAGCTGGAGATTGGCAAGCAGGCCGATCCCGTTCGTCCAGGTGTGCGGAGTGAACCAGAGGCCGCGCGCACTGACGCGTTCCGCCAGCTCCCGTCCGCGCAGGACGCCGACCGCGAGCACGGCGTCCGGCTGGTAGACGTCGAGGGCCTCGGCCTCGAGGCAGGCGTCGAGCTCCGCCGGCGTCCGCGCCATCTCCCCGCCCGCGATGCGAAGACCACCCCGCGCGCGGAGCCGGGCCAGGCCCGTGACGTCGCCTCCGGGGAGCGGCTCTTCGAGCCAGAAGGCCGCCAGCTCGCGAAGGGTGTCGGCCACGCGCTCGACTTCCCGGAAAGCGAGCGGGGGCGACAGGTCGCCGGGCATGCGCCAGCCCTGGTTGAGATCGACCATGATCTCCATGCTCGACCCGACCGCTGCGCGAACCGCTTCGACGGCACTCAGGCCCTCGTCGATGCGGTTCGTGTCGATCCGCAGCTTCAGCGCGCCGAACCCCTGCTCGCGCAGCGCGAGCGCCGACTCAGCCCGCTCGGCCACGGGCCGCCGTTCGCCCGTCGAGGCGTACGCGGGAAGGGCGTCGAGAGCCCCTCCGAGGAGCTTCGCCGTGGGCACGCCCTCGGCCTTCCCGGCCAGGTCCCAGAGAGCCGCCTCGAAGGGCCAGTACCGGCCGGCGTGGAACGTGATCGTTTCGAGCACCCTGACGTGCCGTTCGATGTCGAGCGGGTCCTGCTCGACGAAGAGCTCGGTGAACCGCTCGAAGCCGTCCATCGTGTCGCCGGAGCCGATCCCCGAGATCCCCTCGTCGGTGTCGACGACGACGAGCGTCGCCTCGACTGCGTGGCGGGGCTCGGGATCCCAGGCGGCCGAGAACGGCGGGTCGAGCGGGTAGCGGAGACGGCGCAGCCCGATCCCCGTTATCCGCACCGTTCTACCGCCGGAAGAACGGGTTCTCGGGCTCGCCCCGGAGGGCGAGGAGCTCCTCGACGGCGGAGCCGCCCGCCACCGAGGCCGCGAGCGCCGCGTGCGTCGCCTCCGCGTTCGCCGCGTACACGGCCTCCTCGTCCGCGGCCTCCCAGTCGACCCAGACCGCTGCGATCAGCAGCAGGTCGTCCACCTGCGCCACGGGCACCGTGCCGTCGGCGACGGCGTCGAGGACGCCACGGGCGACCCCGGCCTGGGCTGCGCCCCACGTCAGCGCTGCATGGCGATCGCCGCGGACGTCGGCCTTGTTGACGAAGAGCGTCAGCGGCTTGACGGGGTAGTTCGGGCGCAGGACGACCACGAACGGGACGTGCCCCTGTCGCGGGGTCGCGAGGGCCGTCGCCCAGGCCGTCTCGACGGGCCCGCCCTTCCTGCCGAGCACGGTGTTCAGATGGGCCGCGTCCGGCCCGCTCCCGGCGAACGCCTCGCCGATCAATGTCGGCGCCGCGAAGCTCAGAAGCGGATCACTCCCCGTGCGACCTCGCCGGCGTTCATGGCCGCGAAGCCTTCGTTGATCTCCTCCAGCGCGAACGTCTGCGTGATGAGCGCGTCGAGGTCGAGCCGACCCTCCATGTAGAGGTCGAGCACGAGAGGCATGTCCTGGTGGGGCCGGCAGGAGCCGTAGAAGCTGCCCGTGACGATCTTCTCCTCGCGGGGGAGCGCGGGAGCCGGGAGGTCCGCGGTTGCGCCAGTCGGTGGGATGCCGACGGCAACGACGACGCCACCTCGGCGCACGGCGTCGTAGGCCTGCGCGACGACGCCCGGCGCGCCGGCCGTGTCAAAGGCGTAGTCGGCGCCGCGCCCGTCCGTCAGCTCGCGGACGAGCCCTGCGACGTCGTCGGTGCTGGGATCGGCGGAGTGCGTGGCTCCCAGGGCGAGGGCGGTCTCGCGCTTGAAGCCCACGGGGTCGGCGGCCACGATCGCCCGGGCGCCTGCCAGTTTGCAGGCGAGGACGGCGGAGAGGCCGACCCCTCCAGCCCCGTACACGACGGCGACGCTCCCTGGCTCGACCCGGGCGCGCAGGACGGCGGCCCCGAAGCCCGTCATGACGGCGCAGCCAACGAGCGCCGCCACGTCGAGCGGCGCGTCCTCTCGGATCCGGACGCAGCAGCTCTCGGGCACGACGCAGCGCTCCGCGAATGTCGAGAGGAATGAGTAGTGGTAGAGCGGCGTGCCGTTCTGGGAGAGGGCGAGCGAGCCCCCGGGCAGCGTCCCCTCGAACATGTCCGCCATCGCCGCGTCGCAAAGAACCCCTCGGCCCCGGGTGCAGTAGAAGCAGGTTCCGCACGACGGCAGCCACGAGAGGATGACGTAGTCGCCGACCGCCACGTCGGTGACGCCCTCGCCAAGCGCCTCGACGACGCCCGCGCCCTCGTGGCCGAGGACCGCGGGCAGCGGATTGGGCGTCGCTCCGGTGATCACGTTCCAATCGCTGTGGCAGATGCCGCTGGCCGAGAGGCGCACTCCCACCTCGCCGGCCCGCGGCTCGGCGAGCTCGACCTCCTCGACGCTCAGCGGCCCGTCGATCTCGCGGAGTACGGCAGCGCGCACGCCGCGATTCTATGGCGGCGGAGCGATACGCTCGCGTTCGTGCTGATGCATGCCGCGGTGCTCCGGGAAGTAGGTCGGCCGGTCGAGATCCTCGACGTCGAGCTGGCGCCGCCGCAGGAGGGCGAGGTGCTCGTCCGGATCGCCGCCTGCGGCGTCTGCGCCAGCGACCTCCACGTCGTCGACGGGGACCTCCCCGAGCCGCTGCCGCTGGTCCTCGGCCACGAGGCCTCCGGCGTGGTCGTGGACACGGGCCCGGGCGTCGCGCGCGTCTTGCCTGGCGACCACGTCGTGCTCGCGCTCGTGCCCTCCTGCGGCGAGTGTGATCCCTGCCGACGCGGCCGGCCGAACTTCTGTGAGCTGGGCGAGCGGATGGCCGCTACCGGGACGCTCGCGGACGGCACGTCTCGCCTCTCCGCAGGCACGGAGACGCTGCACCACTTCAACTCCGTGTCCTCGTTCGCCGAGCACGCAGTCGTCCCCGAGTCCGTCGCGGTGCCCATCAGGCGCGACGTGGCGCTGGACGTCGCGGCGCTCGTGGGCTGCGCGGCGCTGACCGGCTGGGGGGCGGTGACGAGAACGGCCGCGATCGAGCCGGGCTCGAGCGTCGCGGTCTGGGGCTGCGGCGGCGTCGGGCTCGCCACGATCCAGGCGGCGCGCCTCGCCGGCGCCGAGGCGATCGTCGCCGTCGACACGCGAGCCGAGAAGCTCGAGCTGGCGGCGCGACTGGGCGCCACCGCGACCGTCGAAGCCCGTGCGAGCGCCGACACTGCCCGGCGCGTGCGCCACGCGACCGGCGGCGGGGCCGACTTTGCGTTCGAGGCCATCGGCCGCGCCGAGACGATCCGGGAGGCATGGGAAGCGCTTCGCCCCGGGGGCACCGCTGTCGTAGTCGGGCTGCCGCCGAAGGGCTCGTCGCTCACGATCGACACCTGGGGCTTCATCAACGAGAAGACGCTCAAGGGGTGCTTCCTCGGCTCGGCGAGGATCGACGAGGACGTGCCACGGCTCGTCGACCTCTACGCGGCCGGCGATCTCCATCTCGACGAGCTCGTCACCGACCGCATCCCCCTCGCCGACCTGCCGGCCGCCTTCGAGCGCCTCCGCAGCGGAGACGCCGTGCGCCAGCTCGTCGTCTTCTGAGCACGTCGGCACAGTTTCGGCACGGTTCGTGACACACGCACGCGGATCTCGGCTGTACGCTCGAAAGCGGGTGGTGGGACGGGGTGCCCCTGGGGAGTTAAGAACGGGAGCTCGGTGGAGCCGCTTGGAGACGGCGAAGCTCTTCCAAAGGGATGTGGCAGCGCATCGTGTGGCCGGGCTCGACCTCGGCGAGCGCGGGCTCCTCGCGCTCGCAGATCGCTCCGATCTTCCGAGGGCACCGGGTGTGGAAGACGCACCCTGAGGGAGGCTCCGCGGCGCTCGGAATCTCGCCCGCCAGGCGGATCCGCGGTCGCTCCTCGCCCTCGAGCGAGGGGACGGCCGACAGGAGCGCCTCGGTGTAGGGATGGTGCGGCGCTGTGAATACCGAGGCCGCCTCGCCCACCTCCATGACGCGTCCGAGGTAGAGCACCGCGATCCGGTCGGCCAGGTAGCGGACGACGCCGAGGTCGTGGGAGATGAAGAGATACGAGACGCCCTGCTCAGCCTGGAGCTCGACGAGCAGATTCAGGATCGCCGCCTGCACCGAGACGTCCAGTGCGGAGGTCGGCTCGTCGCAGACGACGACGCGCGGATCGCCGGCGAAGGCGCGCGCGATGGCCACGCGCTGCTTGAGGCCGCCGGAGAGCTGCGCCGGGCGGGCGGTGAGCTGGCGCTCGTCGAAGCGGACGGCCTGCGCCAGCTCGCGCACCCGCTTGTCCCGTTGCTCGCCGCGCAGGCCGAGGAGCTTGGTCAGCGCGCGGCCGAGGATCCGGCGGGCGGAGAAACGGCGGTTGAGCGCCGAGTCGGGGTTCTGGAACACGATCTGGAGGGCCCGCACCTCCTCCCTGGCGCGATCGCCGAGCGCCGCAGGGAGAGCGGCGCCGTCGAGCTCGACGACGGTCCCGGCGTCCGGCGGCGTCAGGCCAAGGAGGACGCGGGCGAGCGTCGTCTTGCCGCTCCCCGACTCTCCGACCAGCCCGAGGGTCTCCCCGGCGCCCACGGCCAGCGTGACGCCGGCGAGGGCTTGCACGTCCTGGCCGTCCTGACGAAACGTCTTGGCCGCGTCGGCGATCGCCAGCAACGGCGCCCGCCCGTCGGGTCGGGCGGCGCCGGCGGCTGGTCGAGCGCGCTCAGTGTGCGGAAGCTCGTGCGCCTCCTTCCAGAAGTGGCACCGGCTCACCCGTCTCGACGACACCGGATGGAGCGGCGGCTCCTCCTCCCGGCAGATGTCCCGGACGAGAGCGCAGCGGTCCGCGAACACGCAGCCTGGAAGGTCCGCCCCGAGCTCGGGGAGGAGGCCCGGGATCGTGTCGAGCGTGCGCTCGCTCTTGCCGACGCCGCCGCGCGGAAGGCAGCGCAGGAGCCCTACCGTGTACGGATGACGGGGGTCGTGGAAGACCTCGTCCGCCTGACCTTCCTCGACCAGGCGCCCCGCGTACAGAACGCCGACGCGGTCGCACATCCGGCGTACGACGGCCAGGTTGTGGCTGATGAAGAGAATGCTCGTCCCGAGCTCCTCGCGCAGCCGAGCGACGAGATCGAGCACCTCGGCTTCCACGGTCGCGTCGAGGCCGGTCGTGGGCTCGTCCAGGATGAGGAGCGCCGGGTCGGGAGCGAGCGCCATGGCGATGAGCACACGCTGCTGCATGCCGCCTGAGAGCTGATGCGGGTAGCGACGCATGACGCTCGCGGTGTCGGCGATCTGCACGCGGGCGAGCATTTCGCGCGCGCGCTCGCGGGCCTCGGCGGCGGAGGCCCCGGCCACCTCGAACGCCTCCGCCACCTGACCGCCGACCCGGAGCGACGGGTTAAGGGCGGCGCCGGGATTTTGGTAGACCATCGAGACCGCCTGCGTGCGGTAGCGGCGGACTTCCCGCTCGGACAGGGACAGGAGGTCGGCGCCCCCGAGGCGGATCGAGCCGCTGGTCACCCGCCCGTTCCGAGGCAAGTAGCGCACGATCGCGAGCGCGGTCGTGGACTTCCCGCAGCCGGACTCGCCGACGAGACCGTAGGACCCTCCTGGCGGGATCGTGAGCGAGACCCCGCGCAGCACTTGGCGCCACCGTCCACTGACCCTGAACGCGACGGCGAGGTCGTCGAGCTCGAGCGCCGAGGTCGCGGCGGCTGCGGGAACGGCGCTCATCGCTCGAATGCCTGGGTAAGGCCGTCTGCGATCAGGTTCACGCCCACGACGAGGGTGGCGATGGCGAGCGCGGGGAAGAGCGTCGGCCACCAATCACCTGCGCTCAGGAGCCCGTAGTTCTCGAAGATCTGCAGCCCCCAGTCGGGCGCGGGCGGCTGGATGCCGAACCCGAGAAACGAAAGCGTGGCGATTGCGAAGATCGCGTAGCCGAGCCGCACCGTGAACTCGACCAGGACCGGGCCGAGCACGTTCGGGAGAATCTCGCCGAAGAGCACGTACGGTACGTGTTCGTTCCGCAGGCGCGCGGCCTCGACGTACTCGAGCTCGCGCTCCGAGAGGACGGCGGCCCGGACGGTGCGCGCGATGATCGGCGTGAAGACGATGCCGATGACGAGGATCACAGTCACACGAGAGGGCCCGAGCGCCGTGAGCGCCAGCAGGCCGATGACGACGACCGGAATCGCCAGGAACGCGTCGACGACACGCATGATCGCCTCGTCCGTAAACCCGCGGAAGTAGCCGGTGACAAGCCCGAGCGCGGTGCCGAGCACCGTGCCGAGCAGCGTCGCGAGCGGCGCGACGATGAGGATGTCCCGGGCGCCCACGATCACGCGGGAGAAGACGTCTCGCCCAAGGCGGTCGGTGCCGAACCAGTGCTCCGACGACGGCGGCTGGAGCTTGTTGAGGATGTCGTCGGCATATGGGTCGTCGGGGACGACGGCCGGGCCGAAGACGGCGCAGAAGACCCAGAAGGCGACGATGACCGCCCCGGCGAGGAACGTCTTCGAGCGGAGAACGATCCGAAGCCGCTCGCGCCGGGACGCGCGCGCCGAGTCGTGGACGACGATCGGGACGAGCTCGTCGACGGCGCTCACGAGGGTGACGTCCCGTAGCGGACGCGGGGGTTGAGGTAGGCGTAGGCGAGGTCGGCGAGCAGCGTCGCCAGGAGGTAGACGATCCCGATCACGAGCACGATGCCTTGCAGCAGCGGGAAGTCCTTCTGGTCGGCCGCGCGGACGAGCAGTCGCCCGATGCCCGGGTAGTTGAAGATCAGCTCGATCGCGACCAGGCCGCCGATCAGGTACCCGGTCTGAGTGGCCACCACGGCGATCGTCGGGAGGAGTGAGTTTCGCAGGACGTGCCGGCGGATCACGGTTCGTCGCGGGAGCCCCTTGAGAACCGCGGTCCGCGTGTAGTCCGAGTCCAACGCCTCCGTCGTCCCCGCCCGCGCCATGCGCGCCAGGTAGCCGAAGAGGACGAAGACGAGGCAGAGCGCCGGCAGGATCAGGTACTCGACCTGCGTCAGTGCCCCCGCGCCCGGCGGCGCCTGCGCCGTCACGGGGAGCACGTCGAGCCAGATCCCGAAGACGAGGATCGCGACCACCGCCCAGACGAACTCAGGGATGGCCGAGGCGGACAGGCCCCCGACCGAGATCAGCCGGTCGGCGGACCGTCCCTCGTAGAGCGCTGCGGTGACCCCTCCGAGGATCCCGAGCGGAACGACGAGCAGGAAGGCGAGGAAGGCGAGCTTGGCCGAGTTCCAGAGCGCCGGCCCGATCATCTCGTCCACCGGACGGCGGAAGGCGTACGACTCGCCCAGGTCTCCCTGGAGGATCCCAGCCACCCAGTTGCCGTAGCGGACGAGAACCGGCTGGTCGGTTCCGAGCTCCTCGTTCAGGGCCTCGACGGTCTCCGGCGCGGCTGTGGGCCCGAGGATGCTTCGAGCGACGTCGCCAGGCATCACCTCGGTGGCGACGAACACGATCACACTCAGGAGCCAGAGCGTGACGAGGGCGAGCGCGATCCGCCTGAGGAGGAAGCGTCCCATGGCGGCCGCTGGTTCGTCCTAACCTATAAAGCCTGCCTGGCTCAGGTCGAAGTGGCCCATCCCGGTCGGCTCCACCCCGGCCACGTTCTTGGTCGCGGCGAGGTGGAAGTAGAAGTAGGGGAAGATCGCCGGGGTCTCGTCGAGGAGCATTTCCTGGATCTGCTTGGCGGCCGCGCGCTGCGAGTCGAGGTCGAATGCGGCCACGTAGTCGGTCACGAGCCTGTCGAACGCGGGGCTCTTGAAGTGCGGGGCGTTCCAGGGCCCCTTGCTCCCGAGCGCCGACGTGAGGAACACGTTCGGCACGCCGCGATGACCCCAGTCGGTGATCCCCAAGGGCGAGTCGAGCCAGCGCGACCCGCCGTACGTGAAGTCGCCGTAGTACGCGCCGTCGTCGGTGATCTGGAGCTCAGCGGTGACGCCGATCTCCTTCCAGGCGTTCTGGAGGAGGACGGCCAGGTCGGGGATCTCGAAGCCCTGCCAGCTCTCGAGCTTGACGTTGAGGCCGCCGCCGTGTCCAGCATCCGCGAGCAGCTGCCTGGCCTGCTCGAGGTCCTGCTCCCGTTGCGGCACGGACGGGTCGGTGGACGGAAAGACCGGCGCGAAGGGGCTGTCGTTGCCGAGATCGGCTCGGCCGTCGAAGAGGCCGTCGACCAGCGCCTGGCGGTCGACGGCGAGGGCCATGGCCTGGCGGACGCGCTTGTCCGTGAACGGCTCCTTGTCCGTACGCATGTGGACCTTCCGGTGCTGCGAGGCGCGCAGCTCGATGATCGTGTAGCTGGGATCGTCGAGGAGCGCGCCGCCGCCGGCGACCGAGAAGTTGGAGACGACGTCGACCTCTCCGCCCTGGAGCGCGAGCACCCGAGCCTGCTCGTCCTCGTAGTACTTGACCTCGCTCGTGTCGGCGAGGGGCATCCGGCTCGTGTCCCAGTAGTCGGCGTTCTTGACGTAGGTGACGCCGACCTCGGGCGTGTACGTCTCCAGCTTCCACGGCCCGGTGCCGATGAAGGTCGATTCCCAGTCGCCCGTATAGGTCTTCGGGAGGATGATCAGGTTGTAGTTGTCGGAGCTGACCAGGTAGGGGAAGCTGCCGTTGGCGGCGTCGAGGGTGAACTCGACGGTCGTGTCGTCGAGAAGCTGCGTGTTACCGGCCGAAAGCACCCCTCCGAGGGCCGACAGGGCGTTCGACTCGTTGCCGAGGTGATACTCGACCGTCGCGACGACGTCCTCCGCGGTGAGCGGCGTGCCGTCGTGGAAGGTGACGCCTTGCCGGATGGCGAACGTCCAGACGCTCCCGTCCTCGTTCGGCTCCCAGCTCTCCGCGATCCGCGGCTGGAGCATCAGCTCGTCGTCGGACCACGCGAGGTACTCACCGGACTGGCCGAGCGTGGCGAGCCCGCCCTCGTCGCCGACCGTGAGCGGGTCGAGCGCGCCGGCCGGCGAGATGAGGGCGGTGCGAAGCGCGCCGCCTGCCTCCGGCCCGCCGCCCGTCGTGTCGGTGGCGCCGGTCGCCGCGCTGTCGTCGTCGTCACCGCCGCACGCCGCGGCCAGGAAGGAGAGCGCCGGCAGGGAAAGGCCCAGCACGGTCCCTCGGCGCACAAACTCCCGGCGGCTGATCTTCCCTGCCGAGAGCTCATCGATCAGGTGGTTCTCGATCTCGGAGCGCTCGCGTCGCACCTCGTCGACCCGGTGCTGCTTCGCATCCATGTGCCTCTCCTTCCCCAGTACGGGCTCGGCGGGTAAGCGCCCGCCTATATAGCTCATCGTCGTGGCACGGTCAATTGCGTCCGCTTCCGCGGCGGGGCATTTCCGAGCGCCCGCGCGCGTCGACCGGATCGCTCCTATAGACGGCCTTTCCCGGCGGAAGTTGGCCGGCCGATCTCAGCCGAACCTGCGAACCGCACGCCAGACGTCGGGGCCGCCGTAGTCGATGTAGCGGGTCCTCTCCAGGCGCAGCTCCCCGTCGTCGAGGATGCCTCCGGGCAGCCTGCCCTGGTGGAGGCGGATCTCGTGGTAGTTGCGCGGGGAGATCTCGACGGCCTCCCGGTGAATCGGATTCTCGCCCCACCTCGTGGGGCCGTCGGGCCTCGCGAAGAGGATCAGGTTTCCGTAGGCACCCTTGACGAGCTCGAGGTCGTAGTAGCTCAGGAGGCCATGCGCCGCATACGTGCTCATGCTGGCGACGAGCCGCTCCTCGAGCTCGAAGAGCAAGGTTGTCTGGGCGTCCTCCCGCGGCCGGCCGAAGAAGCCGACGACCAGCAGGTCGCGGGCCTCGATGAGCGCGTTGGTCTCGGGCACGACCAAGAGGTGCCGGAGGCCAACCGCGTCCGTCTCTCGGATGATCACGTTCCGGCGGCTCTCTGAGGGCTCGACGCACCACGCCCGCGCGCGCTCACGCTCGTGCGTGAGCAGCATCCGCAGGGCCTCTTCCTCCCGGCGCGTATGGCTCGGGTCGGCGAAGGGCCTGCCCGGGACCTCCTCCTCGGGGCCGAGCTCGATCTCGTCCGCCATGGTTGGAACCTAGCGGAAGGCGATCAGGAGGCCAGTGACCGCGTCCGGATGAGCGCCCGCACGGGCTCGAGGTCAGGCAGGAGGGTGTCGCCTTCGGCGAGGAACGGGACGATCTCGCGCACCCGTGCGTGCGCGATCCCCGTGCCCCTCCCGAGCCGGGCCGGCTGGCGGAGATCGACCGCCTGTGCGGCGATGACGAGCTCGATCGCGATCACCCACTCGCCGAGCGCGACCATCTCGGCCAGCCGGCGGGCGGCGAGCGGGGCCATCGTCATCCGGTCCTCGATCCCCTCCGCGTGCGTGGTCGTCACCAGCTCGTAGGAGACGGGCTGGGCGAGGAGGCGGGCCTCGGCGGTGAGCCCCTGCGCGCTGACGCCGTGCTCGCCGAGCGAGTTCTCGGCCAGCCCCTGCCGCGGCGCGAGCCCGTCCGGGAGGCCGGTGAGCGGCCCCTGAAGAAGCTTGAGCAGTCGCTCCGCCGACGTCGTCAGCGCGGGGGCGAGCGCGATGCGGAGGAAGTCGAGGGCAGCGGCCAGCGGGAGGATCTCGAAGTTGGCGACCGAGACGATGCGATCCTCGTCCGGAACGACCAGCGGGTTCTCCTGCGATGCGTTGAGCTCGATCTCGAGCTGGCCGCGAGCGAAGGTGAGCGCGTCCCGCAAGGCTCCGTGCAGCTGGGGAAGGCCGCGGAAGGAGAGTGGATCCTGGAGGTTCCGCGCCGCCTGCGGCTCCCACAGCGAGCTTCCCTCGAGCAGCGCTCGCAGACGGGTCAGGGACTCGGCGAAGCCGGGGTACGGGCGCACCTGGGCGGCGGCCGGGTGGAGCAGCGTCAGGTTGGCGGCGAAGGCCTCCAGGTCGAGCGCGCCTGCGACGTCCATGGCCTCCAGCAGGCGCTCGGTGTCGGCCGTGGCGAGAGCCGCCATGCCGGTCGAGAACGCGTTCGAGTTGACGAGCGCGAGCGCCTCCTTCGCCTCGAGCTCCACCTCCGCGAAGAGGCCGTGCGCGAGGTCGGCCATTGCGGGAAGGTCGGCCTGCCCGAGCGAGCCCAGAAGCCGGACGCGGGGGTGCTCGCGTTCGTTGAGGGCTTCCGCCAGTCGCGCGGCGATCTCGGGGCGCGCGCCCGGGATGCCGCTGGCAAGGGCGTTTGCCAGCCGCACCATTGTCGCCCGCACGATCTCAGCCGACGCGTCCGGGCCGGCGCCGACCAGGTGGTTTGCGACGAGGGCGCGGTTGAAGGCGCGGACGTCCTCGGCCGGGACGGGAACCTTCTTTCTCGCGCCCACGCCCGTGGTCATCCCGTAGACGGCGTCGCCGCGCTCGAGCGCGCGCTCGACCAGCGCGCGCGTGGCGCGCATGCGCTCCAGGGCGTCCGGGGCGAGCTCGACACGCGCGCCCTCGCGCGACACGGCCACGACCTCGGCGATTGTCAGGCTCCGACCGTCGAGCACGACGGTCGTCAACCCCACACCTCCGCCGCCGTCTCCGCGATCGTCGCCAGCTTCGCCCGCTCGTCCTCGAGCGAAAGCGAGTTGCCCATGACCGAGGTCGAGAAGCCGCACTGGGGCGAGAGCGCGAGCCGCTCGAGCGGCACGATTGCCGCAGCCTCCCGGATCCGGCCGGCAAGCTCCGCGACCGTCTCGCGCCTCGACGTCTTGGTCGTCACGAGCCCGAGCACGCAGATCGCGTCGGCGGCGACCTGCGCCAGCGGCTCGAAGCCGCCGGAGCGCGCGTCGTCGTACTCGAGCAGCAGGCGCCGGGCCCTGATCCGCGGGAAGAGCCGCTCGGCGAGCCAGTCGTAGCCGCCTTCCACCAGCCAGCGGCTCGCCTGGTTTCCACGACAGAGGTGGAAGCCGAAGGTCACGCCGGGATGATCGCCCATCACGAGGTTGTCGAGCTCGCTCCCGAAGTCGAGCCAGCGCTCAGCCGGCCACCCTCGGCTCTCGTAGAACTCCCTGTAGCGATCGTCCAGGAGCAACGGGTAGTGGGGAGCGTCCAGCTGGATGTAGGTGGCCCCGAGCGCCGCGAGCTCCTCGACCTCCTCTCGGAGGATCTCGGCCACGTCCGCGAGGAAGGCCTCCAGCGTCGGATACGCGTCGCGCGAGCGCTCCGGGTCGTAGAAGTTCGCGAAGAGGCTGGGGCTCGGCAGGGTGACCTTCAGGACGCGGTCGGTGCGTCCTCGCGCGTAGGCGAACTCCTCGCCGGCGAGCGACCGGCGCCGCCTGAGCGGTCCCACGACCGCGATCGGCGGGCGCTCCACAGTGAGGTCGCCGAGCTCCTCGGAGTGCCACTCCCCCCAGAGGAACGCGTCGAGATCCCACTCGCCGAAGCCGTCGACCGCGGCGGGCACCTGGCTCTGGAACGAGAGCCGGCGCATCTCGCCGTCCGTGACGACCTCGAGCCCGGCCTCCTCCTGCAGGGCGAGCGCTTCGTCGACGGCCCGGTCCTCAACCTCCTTGAACGCGGCAGCGGCGAGCTCTCCGGCTTCGAGCCGCCCCCGTGCCTCGAGCAGTTCCGGTGGTCTGAGGAGGCTCCCGACGACGTCGGTGCGGGCGGCGAGCACGGAGACAGCGTAGTGGGAGCACCGACCGCTAGCATTTCGGCGCGCGGGGCGCGCATCTCATGAAAGACATCCTCGTCTTGTGCCCGCAGGAGCGGGACTTGAACGCGATCCGCGCCGCCGGTCTGGAAGAGTGCTACCGGCTCAACTTCGTGGGCTCCGACCTCGACCAGCTGGACTTCTTCGACCCCGAGGCCTTCCTCTCCGAGTCCGAAGGGCTCCCGGCGGACGGGGTGGTCGGGACGAAGGACCAGTCTGCGCTCCTCGCCGCTCTGCTCGCCGAGCGCCGCGGCCTGCCGGGGCCCAGCCCAGAGGCGCTCGTGCGGCTCCAGCACAAGCCGACCGCCCGGTCGGTGCAACAGCTCGCCGCGCCCGAGGCGACCCCGCGCTTCGCGGTGCTCGACGGCCGTGTCGACTTCGACGTTCCCTTCTTCGTCAAGCCCGTGGTCGGGCGCCTGTCCCAGAACGCCTTTCGGATCGACGACCCTCGCGAGCTCCTCGACCTGAACGAGATCGACCGCTACACGACGCGCTACGCGGAGATCGCGGCGCTCGCGGGCGCCGACCCGGCGGACGCGCATGGGTTCCTCGCCGAGGAGCTGCTCTCCGGCGACGAGGTGACGCTGGAGGGCTACGTGCACGACGGGCGCGTCACGGTGATCGGCGTCACCGACTCGCTCAAGTACGCGGGGACGCTGAGCTTCGAGAGCTTCGTCTACCCGAGCGCCCTGCCGCAGCAGCGCCTCGAGGAGCTCGCGGCAGTGACCGAGCGGGTCATGCCTCCGCTCGCGTTCGAGGGCGGCTTCTTCAACGTGGAGTTCCTCGTCCCGGAGGCAGGGCCTGCCCAGATCATCGAGGTGAACGGCCGCATCGCCTCGCAGTTCGCGCCGCTCCTCCTCGGGCTCCACGGGCGCTCGAGCTACGACGCGCTCTTCCAGCTCGCGCTCGGCGAAGATCCTCGTTGGAGCGAGCGCGCGCCGGACGGAGTGGCGGTGAGCTACGTGCTCCGCACTTTCGAGGACGCGTACGTGGAGGCCGTCCCCGAGCCCGAGCCCGACCTCGAGCTCCTCGTCCGACCCGGTCTCCACCTCTCCGAGCAAGGCGCCAATGACGCCCAGAGCTACCGGCTGGCGATCTTCACCGGGTTCGGAGAGACGCGCGAGGAGGCGATGGTGCGCGCCCGCGCTCGGGCCGAGGCGCTCACCTTCCGGCTGGCGCCGGCGCCTGTTCGCTGACGGAGGGCGGCGCCTCGTCGCGCGCCTCCCGGTTCGAGATCCAGAAGGCCCCGATGGCCGCGCCCGCGAACGCGAGCGCGGCGGCGACGGCCATGCCCGCGCGAAAGGCTTCGACTGATGCTTCCCGCAGCTCGGGCGCACGCTGGTCGATCGCCAGCGGCACCGCCCCCACGACGTCGGTGTTCGCCTCGAAGACCAGTGTGATCACGAGCCCGATGACGGCGATGGCGATCAGGCTGCCGAGCCGCGAGACCGTGGAGTTGACGCCCGAGGCGATGCCGGCGTAGCGCTCGGGCGCCGACTTGAGCGCCGTGGCGGTGATCGGAGCCACCATCATCGCCAGGCCGAGGGAGAAGAGCAGGAGCCCCGCGACGCCGAACGTCCAGAACGTCCGACTTCGTGTCGACGAGCGCGAAGACGAGCGTCCCGAGCCCGATCAGCGCCGGGCCCACCGTCAGGTAGAGGCGCGGGCCGTGTCGGTCCGCGAGCGCGCCGAAGCGCGCGGCGAGCACGATCAAGATCAGGCTCGAGGGAATGTTCAGGAGACCCGCCTCGAACGGCGTGAACCCGAGGAACTGCAGGTAGAGCGTGAAGAAGACGATGAAGCCGTACAGGCCCGCGTAGACGAGGAATGTCTGCGCGTTCGCGGCCGCGAAGTTCCGCTCGCGGAAGAGTGCGAACGGGAGCATCGGCTCGTCGATTCGCAACTCGACGACGACGAAGGCGCCGAGGGCCAACGCGGCGACGACGAATGTCCACCAGAGGTCTCCGAAGCCACGCTCGGCCCCTTCGACCAGCCCGTACGTGAGGAGCCCGAAGCCGGACGCTGCGAGCGCCGCGCCGGCGAGGTCGAGCCGACCGGTGCGCTCCGAGGCGCGCTCGCCCTCCTCCCGTCCGAGCAGCGCCAGCACGACGGCTACGGCGGCGAGCGGCAGGTTGAGGAGGAAGATCCAGCGCCACGACACCCATTCGACGAGCGCGCCGCCGGCGGGCGGGCCGAGGATCGTGGCGATGCTCGTGAATGAAGTCCAGAGGCCGATCGCGCGGCCGGAGTCCGCCCCGTAGGCGCCGCGCAGGAGCGCCAGCGAGTTCGTCGTCAGAAACGCGCCGGCGACGCCCTGGAGCGCCCGGGCGAGGATCAGCACCGCCTCGTTGGGGGCAGCGCCGGCGAGAAGCGAGGCGAGCGCGAAGCCCGCGGCGCCGGCGATGAACACGCGTCGGCGCCCGTAGCGGTCGCCGATCGCCCCGCCGACCAGGTAGAGGGCGGCGAGCGAGAGCGAGTACGAGAGGAAGACCCACTGCTGGCCCGTGAGCCCGAGCCCGAGATCCTCCTCGATGGTCGGGAGCGCCACGATGACCACGGTGGCGTCGATGAACGCGAGCGACGAGCCGAGGACCGTCGCCGCGAGCGTCAGTCGCTTGCGCGCCTCGAGCCCGAGCGTGTCCACGCGCTGAGGATACGCTCAGGTGTCGGGAACGGCGCCCTCTTCGGCATCTCGGAGGCTTGCTCCGCGACTGAGGCGGCTTCGGCGAAACGCAACGCAGCCTGCTCCGCCACGAGCGACGTTCCGCTAAAGCCGCCTAAACTCCTCGGCGTGGAGACCTGGCTCGCAATCGGTTCGCGGCGGGAGGTCCGGGACTATGCGGAGACGCCGATCCCGGAAGAGGTAGAGCGGCGCATCCTCGACGCCGGCCGACTCGCCGGCAGCGCACAGAACGTCCAGCCCTGGCGCTTCGTCGTCATCGAGAGCGTCGGGACCCGCGAGCGGCTCGCCGACCTCGTGTTCGTGCCGGGAAACATCCGCGGGGCCCAGCTCGTCATCGCCGTCGTCGTGGCGGGCAAGGGGCCGGTCTCGCTCGACGCCGGCCGTTGCGCCCAGAACATGCTGCTGGCCGCCTGGGACCAGGGCGTGGGCTCCTCCCCCAATGGCATGCCCGACCGGGACGCCGTCTCCGCGCTCCTGGGCTTGCAGGAGGGCGAGCATCCGGCGATCGTGCTCACCTTCGGCTACCCGGCGAAGCCGCGCGACCCCTCCGCCCGGTCGGCCGAGGAGTGGAGCGCGGGCGCCAACCGCAAGCCGCTCGACGAGCTCGTCGAGCGCGTGTGACGGCGCCCGAGGAGATTGCCGCAGACATCGGCGCGGCCATGTATGCCCGCGATCGGGCCTCGCAGGCGCTCGGGATGGCGCTCGACGAGGTTCGCCCGGGCTTTGCTCGCCTCCGGATGACCGTGCGCGCCGACATGCTCAACGGGCACGGAACGTGCCACGGCGGGATCGTCTTCGCGCTCGCCGACTCGGCCTTTGCCTTCGCCTGCAACTCGCGCGGTGTCGTGACCGTGGCCTCGGGCTGCACGATCGAGTTCCTCGCCCCCGTACGAGAGGGGGACGAGCTCGTCGCCGAGGCGCAGGAGCGCTCGCTCGAGGGCCGGAACGGCGTCTACGACGTCGACGTCAGGCGCGCGGACGGCCGGCTTGTCGCGACGTTCCGCGGTCGCTCGGCGGCCACCCGCGGGAGCTGAGCCGCCCCCGGCGACCGGCGTCCGCTCCGCCCGTCAATAATTGCCCTCCGGCGGCTACCCAGTCCCCCGTCCCTGGAGGTTCGCATGGACACCTGGCAGAAGTACGCAGCCGAGCTGCTCGGCACGTTCGTCCTCGTCTTTGGCGGCACGACGGCAATCGTCGCGGCAGGGGTGTCCGACGCTCGCCTAGTCATCATCTCCTTCGCGTTCGGCCTCGCTTTGCTCGCGGGCCTCTATGCCTTCGGCGAGGTCTCGGGCGGGCACTACAACCCTGCGGTCTCGCTCGCCATGTTCCTCGACGGGCGCCTGTCCAGCGGCGACCTCGTCCGCTACTGGGGTGCGCAGTTCGCGGGTGGGATCCTCGCGGCCCTCGTCCTCGCCATCGCCACCAGCCGGCTGGCAGTCAAGGGAACCACGACCGTGCCAGGGATTACCGGAAGCGGCACCGCCTTCCTCATGGAGTTCGTCTTCACGGCCATCTTCGTCCTCGTCATCCTGCAGGCGAGTGTCAGCGGGCAGTACGGCGGCAGCGCGCTCCTCGCAATCCCGCTCACCCTCGTCGCGGTCCACCTGGCGGCGATCCCGTTCAGCGGTGCCTCGGTGAACCCGGCGCGGACGTTCGGGCCGGATCTGATCGGCAACCAGTGGACCGGGATCTGGATCTATCTGATCGCCCCGCCGCTCGGCGCCGTCCTCGCGGTCGCCGTGCACAAGTATGTCCGCAGCGGAATTCCGGCGAGGCCAGAGGCGCCGGTCGCGGAGGTCCTGCAGGAGCCGGATCGGCCGGGATAGGTGCTCAGGCGCCGCGCCGCTTGAGCGTCACGAAGATCAGGAAGAGCATCAATGCGGCTCCGCCGGCGAACGGGAGGACGCCGCTGAGCCCCGTCGAGCCGCCGTCGACGCCGATGTTCGTGCCGACCGGCGGGCTGTTCCCGGTCAGTTCGGCGGCCACGCTCTCGGGCTCGGTCGTGACCTCCGCCGGCGGTGTCTCCTCGGTCGAGGTCGACGCCTGGGACGTCGTCTCGGCCGCCAGCGTCTCCCGCGGCCCCTGGGCGGCGAGCGGGATGTAGCGCCGGACGAGCTTCACGAGGCCCACCGCTCCGGCCTTAGTCAGGTGGATGCCGTCGCCGATCCTCGGGTTGAACCACCCCGGATGACCCTCGGAGTGCCTGTTCCAGTTGGCGACGTAGAGCTCGGGCCAGCGCTGCCGCGCCTGGTTGATGATCGAGTTGATCCTCCCGTAGTCGGTCCGGACGGCCTTGAGGTTCACCCAAACGACGCCTTTCACGTCCCGGTTCAGCGCCGCCCGCATCACCTGGTTCAGCTGGCCGCGGTACGTCGCGGAGGAGTCGTTGTAGCCGACGTCGATCACGAGCACGGTGCCGAGCCCGGTGCCGTAATGCCTGATCGTCTCCAGCGCGGTCCGCGGGTACACGCCAGGCGGGTAGGCGCAGCTCGGCGCCACGAGGCGCCGGCAGACCCGGAGATCCCGGCGCGCGTCGTGCCCGCGGGAGAGCAGGCGCTTCGCCTTCGCGCTGTAGTTGATCGCGGCCGCCTTCGAATCGCCGATGAACGTGAGCTTGACGGCGCCCGCCGACCCGGCCGCCGGGCCGAGCGCGACCAGCGTCGCGAGCACGGCGGCGAGAACAAGCCCTGCGACCCCCGAGCGCGTGCCCATGCAAACAGCATAGCCCGGCCTGGGGCGGGCGCCAGCAACGCAAACGCAGTCTGAGCAAGCCGTTACGCTTGCCTCACTCGCGTCTCCGCGGCTCGATCCGAGGCCGGGCGCCCAGCACCGCCGTGCTCTTCCCGACCGCCACCTTCGCGATCTTCTTCCTGATCGTCCTGCCGCTCTCGTGGCTGCTCATGCCCGCGGTCCACCGCTGGCGGCCATTCATCATCGGCGCCAGCTTCGTGTTCTACAGCTGGTGGGACTGGCGCTTCATCCTCCTGCTCGCCGGCTCGATCCTCTGGAACCAGCTCATGGCCGTCCGGATCCATCAGGCGGCGCACCTCCCGAGCCGCAGGAAGATGCTCCTCTGGCTCGCGGTCGGCGGAAACCTCGCCGTTCTCGGCTACTTCAAGTACTACGACTTCTTCGTCAGCTCGACCGAGAACCTCGCGACGCTGGTCGGGCTCGACATCCCTCTGGACGTTCGTACGGTGATCCTGCCGGTCGGGATCTCCTTCTACACGTTCATGGGGATCAGCTACATCGTCGACGTCTACCGAGGCGACACGGAGCCGACGACCCTCGAGAAGTTCGCCGTCTACCTCTCCTTCTTCCCGCACCTGGTGGCGGGGCCGATCGTCCGCCCGAACGAGCTGATCCCGCAGCTCGACACGCCGCGTTCGCCACGCCGGGTGGACACGAGTCGCGCCTTCTACCTGATCGCCACCGGGCTGTTCATGAAGGTGGTGATCTCGAGCTACCTGGCCTCGAACATCGTGGACGAGGTCTTCGCCAATCCCGACCAGTACTCGTCGCTCGAGATCCTGATCGCGGTCTACGCCTACGCGGTGCAGATCTACGCCGACTTCGCGGGCTACACCGCAATCGCCATCGGGATCGCGCTCCTGCTCGGCTTCAAGTTCCCACAGAACTTCGACTCGCCCTATGCGGCCACCTCGTTGCAGGACTTCTGGCGCCGCTGGCACATGACGCTCTCGCGCTGGCTCCGCGACTACCTCTACATCCCGCTCGGCGGCAGCCGGCACGGCACGGCGATCACCTATCGCAACCTGCTCCTGACGATGCTCCTCGGCGGGCTCTGGCACGGCGCCGGCTGGACGTTCGTCGCCTGGGGGCTGATCCACGGCGTCGGCCTCTGCACGGAGCGCTTCTGGCGCGAGCGGCACGGGACGAAGCCGGAGGAGAGCTTCACGTGGTTCGACCACTTCTGGCGGCGGTTCGTGACCTTCCAGGTGGTGTGCTTCGCGTGGATCTTCTTCCGCTCGGAGACCTTCGCCGTCGCCTGGGACATGATCACGGGCCTCTTCACCCGTTGGGGCGAGGCCTCCCCGCTCGTCACGGGACCGGTTCTCCTCGCGATCGCCCTCGGGATCGGCTCGCAGTACATCCCGCCTCGCCTGATCCAGGCAGTGCTCGCCTCCTTCTCGCGCCTGAACCTCGTGGGGCAGGCGGCGGTGCTCGCGGTCGCGCTCATGGTCACGCAGGCCCTCGGGCCCCAGGACGTGGCACCCTTCATCTACTTCCAGTTCTGATGGCGGTCGAGACCGAGACAGCCGGGCAGGACAGGCGGGCGCGGGCGCCGGCTCCGCCGACCGAGGACGGACGCCGTCTTTCCACGGCCTGGCGCGCTCTCGCGGTGACGGCTCTCGCCCTCGCCATGGCCGCGCTCTTGAACGCGCAGAGCATCTACAAGTCGGTCTACAACCAGCCCGAGGGGACACAGCGGGAGGTGGCCCTCGCCTTCGCCGGACCGCTCCGCGAGGTGAGCATGGCCCTCCGCCTCGACCGGCCGCGCGCCTGGTTCGAGAGCGCAGTCGGGCGCGAGCACGCGACTATCGACACCGAGATCGTCCTGCCCCCGCCGCCCCCGCCGATCGCGACGACCCCGCTCGCCGGCCCCGCCGCGCCGGGCGTCCCGACGGGCGAGCGCATCCCACTGCCGACCGAGCCGGCCAAGCCGGAGCGCGTCGTCTTCACGCCGAGGAACAAGATGAGCCTGTGGATCGCGGGCGACTCGCTCGTGATCACGCCCGGCTACGCCATCTTCAGGGCCATGGGCCGAAACGAGGCGGTCGAGAAGGTCGCCGACGTCGAAGGCCGCGTGGCCACCGGCCTGACTCGCCCGGACGTCTTCAACTGGTTCCGCCACGTCTCGGAGCAGGTCGAGAGGAGGAAGATCGAGACCGTCGTCTTCTGCTTCGGAGGCAACGACGACCACGACCTCATGACCGGCCTCCCCAAGGGCCTCGAGTTGGACGGCTTCGGCGGGCCGAAGTGGACGAAGGAGTACCGGCGCCGTGTCGGCGGGCTCATGGACATCGTCAACGGGGCCGGCGGGTTCGTCGTCTGGCTCGGGCTGCCCGTCACGGACGACACCGCCCAGTCGCGGCGCTGGAGACTGCTGAACAAGATGGCGCTCGCCGAGGCGCAGAGGCGCGCGGGCAAGGTCGCCTACGTCGACCTGTACGGCCTGCTCTCGAGGAACGGCGAGTTCGCCTCCTACCTCGAGGACAAGGACGGCGAGCTCGAGAAGGTACGCGCGCCCGACGGCGTCCATCTGGAGCGGGCGGGAGGCGACATCGTGGCGAAGGACGTCGTGCGCCAGCTGAGGACGGTGTACGACGTCTGGAGCTGGCGGAGCGACTAGCAACCTGGGCGTGCTGAGGGGATCGGTGGCTCTCGCCCTTGCGTGCATAGTCCCCGGGATGCGGGCATTCGCCGCAGCGGTTTGCATGTGCCTCGCGCTCGTGCTTCCCGGCGTCGCCCGCGCCCAGGCGGAGGAGGAGCTCGCCGAGCGCTACGCGCCGGTCGTGCGCCTCGTGGAGCAGGAGGAGGAATGCGGGCCGGGCGAGCCGTACGAGCCGATCGACATCGATGCGATCCTGGACGAGGACACCGTCTCGCTCCGCGGCCCGTGGCGCAGCAACGACCTCGTCGAGATCGGGCCCTCGGCGGACGATCTCGGCCGCGGCCTCTACGAGTACAACCTCGACTTCCCCGGCGACGCGCTGAACCCGGGCTGCGACTACGAGCTGTGGGCGCGCCGCATCACGGCGGGGGCCGAGCCGGCCGTCTACGCCCACGTCGTCCAGGAGCCCGCGTACCCCGACCGGCTGGCGCTCCAGTACTGGCTCTACTACCCCTTCAACGACTGGAACAACCTGCACGAGGGCGACTGGGAGATGATCCAGCTCGTCTTCCCGGCGTCCAGCCCCGAGGAGGCGCTCGAGGTCGAGCCGCTCGAGGTCGGCTACAGCCAGCACGAAGGCGCCGAGCGGGCGGAGTGGGGGGACGAGAAGCTCGAGGTCGTCGATGGCACGCACCCGGTCGTCTACCCGGCGGCCGGTTCCCACGCGAACTTCTACATCGAGGGGCTGCACCTGGGCCGCTCGGCCGAGCAGGGGGTGGGCTGCGACGACACGAGCGGCCCGAGCGAAGAGCTGCGGCCGGCGGTGCTCTCGATCTCGAGCGACCCCGAGGCGGCGCAGGCGACCTTCCCCTGGATCGCGTTCGAGGGCCGCTGGGGCGAGCGCCAGCAGGCCTTCTACAACGGCCCGACGGGGCCGAACCTGAAGACCCAGTGGACGGAGCCGATCACCTGGGCCGAGGACTGGCGCGACCGGAGCTACGCCGTTCCCGCAGGCGGGGCGTTCGGAACGGACGCGACCGACTTCTTCTGCGGCGCCGTCGAGGCGGGGTCGAACTTCGTGCTCCGGGCCGTCGACAACGGCGCGCGCCTCGCCCTCGTGCTTGGCGTCCTCGCCGGCCTGGTCGTCCTCCTGCTGACCCGCACCTCGTGGCGGCCGTCCACGCCGCTACGCGTGGGCCGTCGCCGGACGTGGGGCCAGACCTTCACGGCCTCCTGGCGCATGTACGGGTTGCGGCCGTGGCTCTTCCTCGGGATCGGGCTCGTGGTGATCCCGATCTCGCTGATCATCACCGGGCTCCAGATCCTGCTCTTCTCGGCGACCTCGCTCGTCGGGATCGATCCGAACGGCGAGGGAGGCGGCTTCCGCGTCGGCCTCGGCGTGTGGCTCGGAACCGTGCTGACCCTCCTCGCCCTCGCCCTGGTGCAGGCGGCCTGCGCCCGGGCGATCGTCGAGGTCGACACGCATCGAGAGCCGGGTATCCGCGCCGTCTACCGCCTGGCGTTCGACAGCATGTGGGAGCTGCTCGGCGCGCTCGCGGTCGCGGTCGCCGTCGTCACGGTGCTGAGCATCTCGATCTTCCTCCTGCCGTTCGCGATCTGGCTGGCCGTCCGCTGGGCCCTGCTCGTCCCCGTCGTCGAGCTCGAGGAGCGATCCGCGCTGGGCGCGCTGCGCCGCAGCGGGCAGCTCGTCCGCCTGCAGTGGCTCAAGGTCGGGACCCTCGTGGTCGCGGCGGCGGCCCTGGCCATCGTGGCCGGGCCGTTCCTCGGCGCGCTTCTGATCCTCCTCGTCGACGCCCCGTTCGGGCTCGTCAACGTGCTCGCCGGGCTCGTGTACGCCGTGGCCATGCCCTTCGTGGGCATAGCGACGACGTACGTCTACCACGACACGCTCGCCCGCGAGCGGCTCAGCGAGCGCGAGCAGGCGCCCGCGGAGCTTCCAGCCGAGATCTAGTCGCTTCGCGGCTTGAACGGCCGCAGCTCGTCCTGCCCCTCCTGGACGACGCCGTAGCTTGACTCCGGCACCTCGTTCCACGCTCCCGCGAGGTCGCCCAGCGGCTCCGACACGATCAGGCGCGACTCGTCCGAGACCTGGTGGAGGATCGGGTTGTCCGGATACTGCTCGCGCAGCGTGGCGACCGCTGTGCTGAAGAAGAGCGACCGCGAGTTCCCCTCGCTCGAGTAGCGGAAGGCCCACACGCTCGAGCCGTCGGTCGTGGCCACCGTCATCTGGATGGGGTGCTCGACGTCGTGCGCGCGGCCGGTGTCCTCGATCAAGCCGACCGCGCGCTCGACCGCGTCGGGCGGACCGTCCTCGAGGCCGAACGTGAGCGCGAGGTGGAAGAAGACCTCGGTGTCGGTGGAGCCTTCGATCTCTGCGTAGAGCGAGGGGTCGACGGCAAGCTCGAGATCCCGCTTCACGCGCGCAAACTCGCCGATGAAGCCGTTGTGCATCCAGAGCCAGCGACCGCGCCGGAAGGGGTGGCAGTTGGTCTGCTGGATGGCGCCCCCGGTCGAGGCGCGGATGTGGGCGAAGACGAGCGGCGAGACGAGGTGACGGGCGAGGTCCTTGAGATTGCGGTCGTTCCAGGCGGGCTCGATGCTGTGGAACACCGCGGGTGTGTCGCCGGCCCCGTACCAGCCGATGCCGAAGCCGTCGCCGTTCGTCGTCTCCGCACCGAGCCTCGAGTGGAGGCTCTGGTCGATCAGGGAGTGCTGGGGCTTGAGGAGCAGCTCCTCGAGCAGCACCGGCGATCCGGAGTATGCGAGCCATCTGCACACGGTCTTCCTCCTCGTCGGGCGGTCGGCATTGAGCTGCGCTCGTGGCGCTGCGGAACGCGTCCGAAACCTTCTCCGCCATTGTCGCGATCGCGGGCGCGTGCCGCCGGCTCCGCGCGTGCCCTTCTAGAGCTTCTCGATCGCGTCGCCCGGCCGAATCGTGCCGGCCTCGACGACGCGGGCGTTCATCCCTCTCAGCCGCAGCTCTCGCCCGGGGCTCTTGTTCACGAGCTTCGTGGCGTCAGAGCCGAAGCGGGCGCTGAACTTCGCGCAGCCGGTGTGGGGGGCCTCCGAGACTTCGATCACCGCCGTCCCGACCGCGAGGCGCGTGCCGGCAGGCAGGTTCTCGACGCTCAGGTCGAGGTCGACGTAGAGCTGATCTCCGGCGAGCTGCCAGCGGTCACGGCTTCCCGCCACGAGCTCGGCGACGCGGGCATTCATCAACGTCAGCTGCGCGTCGTTCGTCCGTGCGCTGCCGAGGTGCCAGCGGTCCCCGACGAGCCCGACCACGGTGTCGAGGTCGCCCTCCTCGAGCACCTCGCGCTCGTTCTCGGCGGGTCGGCACACGATCAATTCGATCGTCCCGCTCTCCGCGGGGGACGAGCGGACGTGGTCGAGGCCGGCGGCAAGCTCGTCCCAGGTTGCGTGCTCCATCCGGGAAAGCCTAGACCGCGGACGGAGGGGTGGAGGAGCGGGACGGCGCCGCTCCAGCCGCACCGAAGCACCTCGACGAGCGAGGGGGGCGTAATCAGCCGCACCGCGGCGTCACGGGGTCGCGGTTGCGGCGCTGCGTAGCCGGCGGGCGTCCAGCGCAGGAGCCGCGGTCCGAGGACAAGGCGCGGCTCCTCCTCTTCCAGGACGAACGACCCGTCGGGAAGCTCGGCGAGCCGAGAATCGTGCAGCCGCCGCCTGCGCGTCATCGGATCCAGGCGCTCCTCGTGCAGCTGGGCGTCCATCGCGTCAGCGCCGATCTGGTGGGCGTGGAGCCCGCGCCAGATCGCCGAGAAGCGGACGTAGTCCTCGCGACGGCAGAGAGCGCAGGGCCGATGTCCTGCCGCGAACGCAGTCGCCTCGTCGAGGAAGAAGAGCTCCGTGAAGAGCCCAGGCTGCAGGAGCGGGCCGCGCGCCCAGCCCCTGTACTCGAGCCGGCAGGCGATCCAGCGCCTTGTCGGATACCGGCGCCGAATGCGGCCGGAGGCGTCGTGCAGGCAGCCCCGGTTCCCGTAGACGAGACCCCGAGCGGGATCGGCGACCAGCTCGCCGAGCGGCGTCACGCGGTTCTGGAGCGTCATCGTCGCCCAGGGTAGGGGAGAGGCACGCTCGACAGACCGCGCGGCGGCAGGTCGTCATTGTGTTAGAAGCTCTACGGCTGCATGCAGATCGGTAAGGCAAAGACGCCTGTCACCAACATCGGCCAGGCCTATCCCGACCGAGTGGAGGTGCGCGGGCGCGACCTGACTGGTGATCTCATGGGCAGGCTGAGCTTCACGGAGTACTTCCACCTCCTGCTCACCGGCCGCGAACCGACCCCGGAGCAGCGCTACTTCCTGGACGTGCTCCTCGTCGCCATAGCCGAGCACGGAATGATGCCCACGAACGTTGCAGCGCGAATGACGCTCGCCGCCGATCCTGCATCGCTGCAGGGAGCACTCGCGGCGGGGATCCTCGGAGCGGGCCCGGTCGTCCTCGGCACCTCGGAAGAGTGCGCGCGCTTGCTGGAGGCCGGGCAGGAGAGGATTGCGTCCGGCGGCAAGCCCACGCAGGTCGCAGCGGAGATCGCGGGTGCTATCCGCTCGTCCGGCGAGAAGGTGCCCGGGTTCGGTCATCCCGTGCATCGGCCAGTCGACCCGCGCGCCGAACGCATACTCGAGCTCGCGGATGACCGCGACGTGAGCGGGCACCACGTCCTCCTCGCACGCTGTCTCCGCGACGCCGTTTCCGCAGCGTGGGGGAAGCCTCTCACAATGAACGTCGCCATGCCCAGCGCGGCGGTGATGCTCGACCTCGGCTTCACATCCGACGCTGTGAAGGCGGTCCCGATCCTCGCGCGCACGGCGGGACTGCTCGCGCACTTGGCGGAGGAGCGCCGACATCCGCTCGGTTTTCTCCTGGCCGCAGGGGCGGAGGAGGCGATCCTGTACGAGCCGCCGCCCGAGTGATGCTCGAGCCCCAGGTCGAGACGCTCCCGTGGTCCGAGCAGCTTGCCATTGACGGAGACAGCTATCTCAGCCAGCTCGCGTACCTCTTCGAGCGCTCGCCCTTCTATCGCGCGAAGCTGGCGGCGGCGGGAGTCGGCTCCGCGCGGGCCGCCGGCCCCCTCCCCGACATCGCGGGACTGCCCCTCACCGAGAAAGCCGAGCTCAGGGCGACCTACACGTCCGACAACCCGATCGGCGCGCACGTCTGCGTCAGGCCGTCGGAGATCGTCCGCATCTACTCGACGAGCGGCACCACCGGCACGCCCAGCTACATCCCGCTGACAGCGGACGATCTCGACAACTGGGTGACCGGCTCGGCACGAAGCTACGCGGCCTCCGGTGTCTCGGCTGGTCAGCGCATCGTCTCGACCTACAACGCGGGGCCGTTCGTCGCAGGCGCTGCGCTTGCCGCCTTCGACCGCATCGGCCTCTGCCACGTTCCCGTCGGCACCGGCATGAGCGAGAGGCTGCTGTCCGCGGTCGATGCGCTCCGGCCCGAGGCGGTGGTTCTCACGCCCTCGTACGCCGCCTACCTCGTCGAGCAGGCGGCGGAGCGGGATCTGGATCTCCCGGGCTCGAGCGTCGAGCGCGTTCTCGTGGCGGGCGAGCCCGGCGGCGGCGAGCCGGGCTTCCGCGCGAGGCTCGAGGCGGGCTGGGGCGCGCGGGTGACCGAGGCGATGGGCATCGGGGACATCGGCGTGTCGCTTTGGGGGGAGTGCGAGGAACAGGACGGCATGCACCTGGGCGCGCGGGGGTTCGTCCACGCGGAGCTGATCGAGCCCGAGACCGGCGGTGCGGTCCCGCTGGACCACGGGGCGAGCGGCGAGCTCGTGCTGACGCACCTCCGCCATCGGGCCGCACCGCTCCTGCGCTTCCGCACGCGCGACCATGTGGAGGTCCGGACGAGCCCGTGTCCGTGCGGTCGCACGAGCCCTCGTGTCCGCTGCGTCGGGCGAACCGACGACATGCTCATCGTCCGCGGGGTGAACGTCTTCCCCTCTGCGGTCCGCGAGGTTGTAGGCGGGTTCGCGCCCGCGGTCAGCGGCCACGTCCTCTTGAGGCCCGAGGCGCCGGGCGTGAAGCAGGAACCGCCGCTCCCGGTCGTCGTGGAGCTCGCGGAGGGACGAGTGGACGATCCTGTGCTCTCGCAAACAATCCGTGAGAGGATTCGCGACGTGCTGGTCGTCCAGACGCGCGTCGAGTTCGTACCGTGGGGGGGCCTGCGGCGGAGCGAGTACAAGGCGAGGCTGGTCGACCGGTAGCCATGAAGAAGATCCAGACTCAAGGCGTCCATCACATCACGATCAACGGCGCAGATCGGAGGACTGCGATCGACTTCTGGGAGGGCGTCCTCGGCATGCCGTTCATGTTCGAGCAGCCCAACCTCGACAACGAGTCCGAGAGCCACCTCTACTTCGATCCGGGGGATGGACGCCTCATCACCGTGTTCACCAACGAGGAGCGCGAGCCCGATCCAAATCCGACCCCGCGCGAGCCCGGCTACGTGCACCACCTCGCGTTCTCGCTCTCGCACGCGACGTTCGAGCAGACGGTAGAGCGCCTCGGCGACCGCGGCATCGAGCACTCGGGCGTCAAGGACCGGGGCTTCATGGACTCGATCTACTTCGAGGACCCGCTCGGGCTTCTGATCGAGCTCGCGTCATATCGCTTCGTGCCGCCGTATCCGCACACGCACGCCGACGTGCTGCTCGAGGCGCACAAGCTGCGAGTCGACCAGGGCGACTACAACATCTCGGAAGAGCACCTTGCGGACGCGATCGAGCTGCTTGTCCGGCGCTCGCGGGAGTCGCTGTCCGAGGACCGAGCGCCGAAGAACCCGTACCGCTAAGAGAGGAGGGCCACGTGGCCACAAACACCCTGAGCATCCTGAAGCCAAGCGTGAACAACCTCACCGTTCGCATCTTCGTCCGGGCCGCCGACCTCGACTTCGAGGAGCTGGACGTGTGGGGCAAGAAGGGCACGCCGGAGTTCTTGGCGAAGGGTCCCGCCGACCTCACGCCCCTGCTGGAAGAGCAGGGCCTGCCGAAGGGCTCGCTCTGGGAGAGCTGCGCGATCATGCAGTACCTCTGCAACAAGCACGGCCTCAGCCAGTTCTATCCGACCGATCCGGGCGAGCGGGCGATGGTCGACAGCGCGATGTTCTATCTGATCGGGACGCTCTACCCGCTCCTGGCGCGCGCGACGTATCCGACCCTCGGCTTCGGCCAGTACCCGGGCGAGGTTGCGACTGCGGACGTCTCCGACGAGCTCAAGGAGCAGGCCCGCACTGACGCCGAGGCGGCGCTCGCAAAGCCGCTCGACGTCTATCACGCCTTCTTCCTCGAAGGGAAGCGGTTCATCGGCGGCGACAAGCCCTCGATTGCCGACATGCGCTTCGCCGCGACGCTCGAGTTCCTGCGCGCGATCGACTACGAGTTCCCAGCCTGGGCCGAGGAGTACCTGACCCGGATGGAGGAGGCGCTCGGCGAGGCGTACACGGAGCCGGCCGCGGACGTGCGCGGCTACGTCGAGTACGTGAAGTCGCAGAGCCCGTAGGAGGACGGCTGATCGACCCGGCGCGATGAGTTCGTGGCTCAGCTCCGGTCGTAAGCGTGAGACGCCCTGAGCAACCACAGAGTCGAAGGAGCCGAAGATGAGGAAGCTTGTCGAGTCGACGTTCATGACCCTGGACGGCGTCATCAGCGCCCCGCAGGAGTGGAGCCCTCCGTACTGGGACGAGGAGCACATGGGCTACGCGCGCAAGCTGCTCTTCTCGGCGGATGCCCTCTTGCTCGGGCGCGTAACCTACGAGGCCTTCGCCGAGGCGTGGCCTGGCAGGGCCGGCGACGACTATGCCGACCGGATCAACGCCATGCCAAAGTACGTCGCCTCGCGCACGCTGACCGACGCGATATGGAACGCCACGATCATCGGGGGCGATGTCTCGGAGGAGGTCGAGCGGCTCAAGCAGGAGCCCGGCGAGAGCATCCTCAAGTTCGGCACCGGCGAGCTCGACCGGGCGCTCCTGGCACACGGGCTGATCGACGAGCTCCATCTCTGGCTCTTCCCCGTGCTCGCGGGAGCTGGCCAGCATCTCGTCGAGGACGTCGACACGACCCACCTGAAGCTCGTCGAGGTGACGACCTTCGGGAGCGGCATCGTCGTCCTCGTCTACGCGCCGAAGTGAGCTGATCGTCGCTGCCATACTGAGCGCGTGCCCGAGCTTCGGGTCAACGGCGTGTCGCTCTACTACGAGGAGCACGGTGCCGGGGAGCCGATCGTGTGCCTCCACGGCGCCGGCAGCTCGGCCGCCGTCTGGAGCGACGCCGTCGTCGAGCTGGCGAAGCGCGGGCGCACGATCGCCTACGACCGCCGCGGTCACTTCCGAAGCGAGCGCCCCGAGCCCTACGTCACGGACGTGCACCAGCAGTCGGACGATGCGGCGGCGGTGATCGACGCCCTCGGGGCGGCGCCGGCGATCGTGAGCGGGCGCAGCTACGGCGGCGCGGTGGCGATCGACCTTGCGCTCCGCTACCCGGATCGGGTCCGCGCGCTAGTGCTCCTGGAAGGCGACGCGCCCTCGTTCAGCGAGGAGGCGACGCGGTGGATCGCCGACGTCACCGAGGACGTCCTGGCTGCGGCCGAGGAGGATATGAGCTCCGTCGCGAAGGCCGTCATTCTCGCCGTCGCGGGCCCAGGAGCGTGGGAGGGATTGCCCGAGCCCGTCCAGGAGATGCTTACCGCCAACGGCCCGGCGATCGTGGCCGAGCTGCGGGGCGGCTATCCGGAGCTGACCGCGGAGCAGCTCGCCGCCATCGACCGGCCCGCGCTGCTCGTCGTCGCCAAGGAGTCGTTGCAGCCGGGATTCGACGAGGTGACGAGCGCCATGGTCGCCTCCATGCCCTCGGCCAGGGTCGAGTGGGTCGAGGGCGGCCACCTCGTCGATCCCGCCCATCCGGTCGTGCTCGCGTTCGTGGACGAGGTGCTCGCCACCTCCGCCTAGAGCGGGTCAGTCCGGGAGGGCTGCCAGCCGCCGCTCGAGCAGCCGCCGCTCCGCGTCCGCGTGCACGAGCTCGAGCGCCCGCCCGTAGGCTGCGCGAGCCTCCTCGACCCGGTCGAGGCGGCCGAGCAGCTCGGCCCGCGTCGCATGCAGGTAGTGGTAGCGGTCGAGCTCGAGGGAGTCGACGAGGGTGAGGGCGGCTGCGACGTCCCCCGCTTCGGCGAGGGCGACAGCTCGATTCAGCTCCACGACCGGTGATCCGGTCAGGCGGGCGAGCTCGCCGTACAGGGCCGCGAGCTGAGGCCAGTCCTGGGGCTCGTCGGCATGCAGGCTGGCGATCGCCGCCTGCAGCACGTACGGGCCACGGCCGCCAAGTGCCAGGGCGCGCTCGAGCGCCGCTCGCCCCGCCGCGATCTGGTCGAGGTCCCAGAGCGAGTGATCCTGGTCGCCGAGGAGAACGACCGCGCCGTCGGCGAAGCGCGCGTCGCGCCGGGCGTCGTTCACGAGCATGAGCGCGAAAAGGCCGTGCACCTCAGGCTCGTCGGGCATCAGCTCGGCGAGCGCGCGGCCGAGCCGGATCGCCTCGGCGGCGAGCTCGCTGCGGCCCCCGTAACCCTCGTTGAAGATCAGGTAGACGACCGCGAGCACGGCCGCGAGGCGGTCCGGAAGCAGATGCGCCGGGGGCACGCGAAACGGGATCCCCGCGGCCTTGATCTTGCGCTTCGCACGAACGAGCCGCTTGGCCATCGTCTCCTCGGGGACCAGGAAGGCGCGGGCGATCTCCTCAGTCTTCAGGCCGCCCAGCGTTCTCAGGGTGAGCGCGACCTGAGCGTCCAGCGCGAGCGCGGGATGGCAGCAGGTGAAGAGGAGCTCGAGGCGCTCATCGGGGATCGTCGTCTCGTCCACGCTGTCCTCCGTCGGCTGCCGCACGTCGAGCAGGCGGGTCTTGGCGGCGAGGGTGCGATCGCGGCGAATGCGGTCGATCGCACGGTTGCGCCCGGTCGTCACCAGCCAGGCGCGCGGGTTGGCGGGCGTCCCGTCGCGGGGCCAGCGCTCGGCGGCGGCCGCGAACGCCTCCTGGGCGGCTTCCTCGGCGAGGTCGAAGTCGCCGAGGAAGCCGATCAAAGCGGCGAGGACGCGGCCCCATTCGTCGCGGAAGACCTGTTCGAGGATCGCTACTTCTCCACGAGCGGGCGCACCTCGATCGCTCCGCCCAGACGGGCCGCCGGGATGCGCGACGCGAGCTCGATCGCTGCGTCGAGGTCGTCGGCCTCGAAGAAGAGGTAGCCGCCGAGCGCCTCCTTGATCGCGACGAACGGGCCGTCGGTCGTCAGCGTCTGGCCGTCCTGCACCCGGACGGTAGTGGCCGTCTCCGGCGGCTCCATCCAGACGCCGGGGCTGACGCCGGGCGTCTCGTTGAGCGCCTGGTAGTCGGTGTAGATCGCTTTCTGCTCGTCCTCGGAGAGGCGCCCCCATTCGTCCGACTGCGGAGTCGGCGCGTCGCCTTGATGGATCAGCAGCATGTACTTCATGACTTCCTCCTCCGTGTGGATGGTCGCGTCTTAGACGGACGGGGGAGGAGGAAATGGACACCTGCACCCGCTCGGCCGTGGACCGTCACCGGACATCGCCCAGTGTCGCACGGCACGCCGAGAGATCGGCGGCCCGCCGCTACGCCGCCTCGCGGCCGGCATTGGCGTGGCTGCCGACGGCGCGGCTCTTCCTCTGCAGCGGTGGAGCTCGACTTCGCGGGCTTCACGGTTCGCGGACGAGGGCCCGGAAACCCGCCCTACGACATCGCCGGCCTCCGGGCCTCAGACGTGAGCTAGGAGACGGTCCAGCGGCCGAGGCACCGCGCTGAGATCCAGCGCGTCAACGAGGAGGCGCGCGTACTGAATCTTCCGGCCGCCGCGGGTGCCCATGAAGCGCCGGAGCTGCGCCTCGGTGGTAAGTCCGTGCTGCGCCGGCTGCTTCTGCAGGGTGCGGAACGATCGCAGCTCACCCTGTGCGTCGACGACCTCTTCCACCGCGGCGGTGCCGAGAACCCGGATCAGCTCGTCCTCCAGGTCTTCGACGCACACGTAGAAGCCGAGTCGCTCCATCCCGGTGCGGGTGAGGTTGGAGCCCAGGCCGGCCCGCTCGAGACCGCGCTGGAAGTCGCGCTCTTCGGCGGCGTCGCAGAGGCCGGCCAGCCTGACGTCGAGCCCTCGAGGGCCGAACCGCTCCAGGAAGCTCCCGATGTTCTTCGCGCCCCCGATCGGCACCATCGAAACGCCCTCGGCGTCGAGCTTCCGCCCACGGCGCGCAGCCAGCGCTTCGAGAGCGACCTGGTCGCTGACCCCTTCGACGAGCACGACCGCACGCTTGAATGCCCCACGGGCTCGCATGAGCGCATTGTGGCGGCCAGGCGCACTCCGAGTCCTCGTACGAGCCGAGGATCTGATAGGTGTGCAGAAGGACCGGCGCCGTAACGGCCGACGAGCTCGGAGAACTCGCATCCACGAGCTGCGATGTCCGTCCGGCCCTCTCTGCCGGAGTCAAACGGCTGGGACGCATCCGACGCAAGGAGGTGCTTTTCGATGGCTGAGAGGAAACCTGCGAAGAAGGATACGAAGAAGTCCAAGGGATTCACGGACGAGGAACGGGCCGCGATGAAGGAGCGCGCCCAGGAGCTGAAGGCCGAAGCACGCAAGGCGGACGGGGAGAAGGCCCTGCTCGCGAAGATCGCGGAGATGCCGGAGCCGGATCGCGTCATGGCCGAGCGGCTCCATGCGCTCGTCAAGGCCAGCGCGCCGGCCCTCTCGCCGAAGACCTGGTACGGGATGCCCGCGTATGCCAAGGACGGCAAGGTCGTCTGCTTCTTCCAAAGCGCGGAGAAGTTCAAGTCGAGGTACGCGACGTTCGGCTTCAGCGACGAGGCGAACCTGGACGAAGGCGCCATGTGGCCGACCGCCTTCGCGCTGAAGAAGTTGACCAGCGCCGACGAAGCAAGGATCGGCGCGCTCGTAAAGAAAGCGGTGAGCTGAGCCCAGCTCGCCGCACCGCAGCGCGGCGGTACACTCGCGCGCGTGCCCCGCTACCGGCTGGAGCTTCACTGGCCCGAGGGCCAGACGACGACCGCCGACTACGACTCCGGCGAGAACGTCTACGAGGCGGGCGATACCTTCCAGGACGACAACCACGTGGTCGTCTGGCGCATCGAGCGGATCGAGCCCGAGCCCGAGCCCTTTCTCGCGCGGCTCGTCTGCCACGTCGAGCCTGAAGCCGGGTAGCGGCCGGGCGGGCGGAGCGGGCGCGCCTCGCTTGTGCTTTCTACGCGCGAGGACGTCCCCGTTGGCAGCCCCTCCGGCCTCCCTGGCGCCGGCCGCCCTTAGGCCGGTTCTCTTTGAGCCTCCGTAGACGCCCCCGTGAGTGGGCACCTCAGCGCCTCGAAGCGCTCGATTCCGAGACCGTTGGACGCATAGTGGACGCAACGTCCGAGGCCCGATGACGCGCAACCCCGCAAGCCCTCTGTCGGACTCGAACCGACGACCCCCTCCTTACCATGGAGGTGCTCTACCGACTGAGCTAAGAGGGCGCTCGCGGCCATCGTAGCGTCCCGCCTGGCCGGCGGCGGTAAGCTGCCCGGCGTGACCACGACTGCGAGCGAGCAACGCGGCATCCGTGCGTCCGCGCGGCGCGCGATCGCCCACTTCCGCGCGCTCACGCAGCTCGAGAAGGAGCTTGCCACCGTCGAGCTCAAGCAGAAGGCCGGCTCCTTGGGCCTTGGGGCGGGCCTCGCGATCGCCGCTGCCATCACGGCGCTCTTCGCGCTCGGCTTCATGCTCGCGACGATCGCGGCGGCGCTCGCGCTCGTTCTTCCGTGGTGGCTCTCGCTGCTGATCGTCTTCGTGCTGCTGATCGTGGTCACCGCCGTCCTGGGGCTCCTCGCCAAGGCATCCGTGCAAAAGGGCACGCCGCTGGCGCCCGAGCAGGCGATCGCCGAAGCCCAGCTGACCAAGCAGGCCCTGCGGAGCGTTCGTGGCAGCTGACCCCGGCAAGGCCAAGGCGGCCGGACCACCCAGCGCCGACCCGGTCGAGCCCCGGGTCACCGAGCCTCCTGCGCGTCCCTCCAGAGGGCCGGCCGAGCCGCGCAGCGCCGAGCAGATCCGTGAGGAGATCTCCGACGAGCGGGAAGGGCTCACGCGCTCGCTCTCGGATCTGCGCGAGGGCGTGCACAGCGCCCGCCGGATCCCGATGATCGTCGGCGGGGCGCTTCTCGCCGGAGTCGCGGCGTTCGCGGCGTTCAGAGCCGTTCGCGGCGACGACTAGCGCGAGTCCTACCCCGAAGGCGGGATGGTCCTAGCTCCTGGCGGGATCGCGGGCCGAGCCGAGGAGGTCGATGCGTGAGGAGTTCGCCCCGATCCGAAAGGACACACGCATGTCGCAGCTCCGCGTTCTCTGCCTCCGCATCGGCGTCACGGCCGCCCTCGTGCTCGCCGCGCTGCCGGCCGCCGGCTGGAAGTGGGGCGGCTAGCTCTCCCGGACCGCTCCCGCTCGCTGCTAGCGCCGTCTCGGGAACGGCGCTAGTTGCTCTTAAGGGCCAGAACCTCGGCCGGCTTCACGCTCTTCACGAAGACGGCCACCACCTGGGGGTCGAACTGCGTGCCGGCGCAGCGCTCGAGCTCGGCGACCGCGTCCTCGTGGGTCACGTGCTCCTGGTAGATGCGGTCGCTCGTCATCGCGTCGTAGGCGTCGGCGACGAAGAGGATGCGGGAGCCGAGCGGGATCTCCTCGCCGCCGAGCCCGTGCGGGTAGCCGCGGCCGTCCCAGCGCTCGTGGTGGTGGAGCACCCAGGTCGAGACCGGCTCGACGCCGAGCGAGCGCAGGATGCGAAACCCGATCTGCGGATGGCGCCGGAGCACGATCAGCTCCGACTCGTTGAGCGTGCCGGGCTTGCGGAGGATCTCCTCCGGGATCGCCAGCTTCCCGAGGTCGTGGAGACTGCCGGCGAGGCGCACGAGCTCGACCTCCTCCGCGTCGAGCCCGAGCAGGCCGGCTACCCGGGCCGACAGCTGGGCGACAACGTAGGAGTGACGGCCCGTGTAGACGTCGTGGGCGTCGATCGCGTGCGCGAGGCTCGCAGCCGACCGTAGGCGAGCCTCCCGATCGGCCGCGTCGCCGAGGCCCGCGAACTGCGGGAGGTCTCTGAGATCCGGGTGGTAGGCGCGCACGCGACTCTTTCCGTGCTCCTTGGCGAGGTACATCGCCTGGTCGGCGACCGCAACGATCTCAGATCGGTCGAGGCCGAGCTGCGGATACGTGACGACGCCCGCCGAGAGACGAACGGCGAGCCCCGGCGCCGCCTCCAAGAGGCTCACACGGCGGATGATCCCGTCCGCGACCGAGAGCGCCTCTCGCTCGTCACGCCCGGGGAGGAGGAGGGCGAACTCGTCGCCGCCGATCCTGAACGCCTCGCCGTCCTGGCGCAGCCGCCCGGCGACCTGCGCGAGCACGAGGTCGCCCTTGGGGTGGCCGAGCGTGTCGTTCAGCTCCTTGAAGTTGTCGATGTCGAGGATGCACACGCTCACCGGCATGCCCTTCTCCTCTGCCTCGGTGACGTCGTGATCCAGCCGCTCGTGGAAGTGGCGATGATTGCCGAGGCCGGTGAGAGGGTCCGTGAGCGCGAGCCGCATCGCGGCGAGCTCGCGGAAGACCGAGCGCTGGTAGAGGGCGATCGCGGCCAGCGGGCCGACGAGCGCCGCCGACAGGAACGGTGAGCGCTGCCAGAGCACGGCCAGCATCAGCGTCAGAGAGGCCATGATGGCGAAGGCTATGAACGTCGATCGCATCGCGCGGCGAAGCAGCGAGAGGAACGGCTCCCGGGCCCACCGGGAGACGACCGCCGCGACGAGCGGGACGTTCACCGCGTAGAAGGCCGTCGAGGCGAGCGCGACCTCGAGGGCGAGCCAGCCGAAGCCGTCGTCCGAGACCGCGGCGCAGACCGCCCCGGCGGCAGCGGCTCCCAGCGCATACACCGAGGTGTTGAAGAGGACGCGAACGGCGGGCTGGCGGCGGACCACCTCCACGAGGACCTGCGTGACGACGGCGACGACGATCGCGGGCGCCCAGCCGTAGATGGCCGCCGTCCCGACGATGAAGACCGTGGCGAGCGACGTGCCCCCGACCGGAACGTTCTCGATGGGCACGGGGAAGGCCTCGACGAACGTCGCGGCAAGGAGCAGGGCCATCATCCCGGCGAGGGTCGCCGGCGACGGCTCGACCGCGGCCAGCGAGGAGAGCGCGAGCACCGTGACGAAGGTGCCGCCGAAGACGACCGGCGCCACGATCGGGAGGAGCCGGGTCGTCTCTCTGGACACCCGAATCTGCCGCGCGTCTTCGGCGCGGGAGTGGGCGATCGTCTGCGTGCCGGCCAATAGCGCCCCTTTGCTCGCCGACCCCGGGCTCGAGTCGGTCTGGTGGCGCCGCAGAAGTGCCTTCTCCTCTTCGATTAAGACAGGGTTTCTCCTCGTGTCAAAGCGCTAGGCTGCGCCCCGAGGTGCTCTTCCACCAAGGCCGGCTGCTCGACCATGTCCACCTTCGCGTGAGCGACCTCGAAGCCAGCCGCGCCTTCTACGCGGCCGCCCTCGGGGCGGTAGGCCGTTCGATCGGCATGGAGGGCCCGGGGTTCTTCGCGTCCGACGAGCTCTTCGTCTCGGCGGACGGCGAGCCGACCGCCAGGCTCCACCTCGCGTTCCAGGCGATCGACAGAGAGACGGTGCACCGCTTCCACGAAGCGGCGCTCGCGGCTGGAGGGCGGGACAACGGCGCCCCGGGCGAGCGCGGCTACCACCCCGGCTATTACTCCGCGTACGCGCTCGACCCCGACGGCAACAACGTCGAGGCCGTCTTCCACGGGCCCACGAGGCGCTCGGCGGCGTCGGTCCAGGTCGAGCCGGCGTAGCCCACGCCCCTGCGTGGTAAGACTGTCGGGCCACGCCCAGCGTCACCGACCCTCTCCCGGCTCCGCTCGCCGAGCAGCTTCTCGCCCTCCGCGCCGCGCTCGACGCCGCGATCCCGGCCAAGCAGCTCGACCGGAACCTGCTCGTGGGCACCTGGAACCTCCGCGCGCTCGGCGGTCTGACCGAGAAGTGGCGCTCCGAGGACGACGACGAGCCGATCCGGGACCTCTTCGACGTGCGGTGCATCGCCGAGGTCATCTCCCGCTTCGACATCGTCGCCATTCAGGAGGTGCGCGGCAACCTGACCGCGTTGCAGACGCTGCTCGGCGCGCTCGGCCCTAACTGGGCAACGATCATGACCGACGTCACGCGAGGCAAAGCGGGGAACAACGAGCGTATGGCCTTCGCCTTCGACCTCCGCCGCGCGCGCCCGTCGGGGCTGGCCGGCGAGCTCGTCGTCGCCATCGAGACCGGGACGAGCGTGACCGCGAGCGGCCTCGACCGGCAGTTCGCCCGCACGCCCTACGCGGTGAGCTTTGCCGCCGACCGCGTCCAGCTGACGCTCGTGACGCTGCACGTCCTCTACGGCGAGGAAACCGACCGAGCCGCCGAGCTGCGCGAGATCGCCGCTTGGCTCGCCCGCTGGGCGAGGGAAGAGCGTCACTGGAACCAGAACCTGATTGCGCTCGGCGACTTCAACATCGACCGGCGGGGCGACCCGCTCTTCGAAGCCTTCACCTCCTCGGGGATCGAGCCGGCCCCGCAGCTCAACGACGTCCCGCGCACGATCTTCGGCGATCCGGGCGAGAGCAAGTTCTACGACCAGATCGCCTGGTTCGTCGACGAGGAGCGCGGCCCGATGCTGACGCTCCAGGCCTCGTCCGCGGGCAGCTTCGACTTCGTCCCGCTCCTCCTGGGCGACCTCTCGAAGACGACGCTCTCCTGGAAGATCTCCGACCACTACCCGCTCTGGGTGGAGTTCTCCTCGCGGTGAGCACGGCGGTCGCGTCAGGAGGGAAGTCGCTCAACCGACTCGCCGTGAGCGCGACGACCCACTGCCTCACCGGGTGCGCGATCGGGGAGGTCCTCGGCTTCGTCATCGGCACGGCGCTCGGCTGGGGCGACCTGGCGACGATCGCGCTCGCGGTCGCGCTCGCCTTCTTCTTCGGCTACCTGCTGACGAGCGTTCCGCTTCTGCGCTCCGGCCTCTCCCTACGCGAGGTCGTCCCGATCGCGCTGGCCGCGGACACGATCTCGATCGCGATCATGGAGATCGTCGACAACGGCGTCCTCCTGCTCTACCCGGGCGCGATGGAAGCCGGGTTGGCCGACGCGCTCTTCTGGTGGAGCCTCGCGTTCGCGCTCGCCGTCGCCTGGGTGGTGACATTCCCGGTCAACCGCTGGCTGATCTCCCGCGGCCGCGGCCACGCGGTCGTCCACTCACACCACGGACACTAGGAGGGGTTGGCGGAATCGTGCTCGTCGCCGCGCGGCCCGGCGGCACAGCGACTATTTCGCCAAACCCTCCTACTAGGAGGGTCACATCCCGATCCCGTGCCAGGGCGCGACGAGCGCCCGCCGGGCGCCGGGGCGGCCGCCGAGGAAGAGCAGGCGGGACTCGACGTTGTTGGTCAGGTCGGTCTCGTAGAGGCTTCCGAGCGGATTGACCAGCATCTGCACGTAGTACCAGCCGTTGGGGACGTTGGTGATGTTGAACGACTGGCCCGGGACGAACTGGAAGTACGTGTCGCCCCAGCCCGTTTGAAGCACCTCGCGCACCCAGAGCGCGCTGCGCTCTCCGCACGAGGTGAAGAGGTCGCCTTCCCGCCCCCAGCTCGCCCGCTCGACTGTGAGGTCGATCGCGTCCGTCGGCGCGAGGCAGTAGGCCTGCTTGCGACTGCGGACGACCTCCAGGTCCGCAGCGTCGCGGAGCGTGAAGAGTGCGAACTGGAGGAAGTGCCAGTGATTGTGGGCCGGGTGGGCATGGAAGCGCATGTCACCTACCGGCGCTCGGCCGACGACGTCGCCGTCCTCGTCGCGGAAGTACTGATAGGCGTCCATGAGCTCCTCGTCGGGCCGGCGGAAGCCCTCGACCACGAGCGGGGCCGGCCCGGCGTTCCACGGAGTGGCCGCGAAGGCCAGGAAGTCGCCGGCCCTGCGGTGGAACGTGGTCATGTTCCAGAGCGGCAGGGCAACCAGGTCGGGCAGCGTGGCCGGATCGGGGTCGGTGACGTCGGGGACCGCGGCGCTCTGCCTGCGAGCCTGCGCGGCCCGCTGCGCCGGGATTCCGATTACGTGCCGCCGGCGGACGTTCTTGATCGTTACCGGAAAGCTCACCTCGCCGTCCGTCGCCGAGATCTCGAGCAGGTCGCGGTAGCGCTCCGCGATCCGAACGGTGAGGACGAACTCGCCGGCCCGGGGGACGCGGATCTGCGGCGTCTCGAAGTCGTCGCCGGAGAGTGCCATCCCGGCCCAGCCGCTCTCGATCCCCCAGACCATCCCCTTCGTGAAGGGCGAGAAGAAGGAGCCGCAGAACGTGGGGTAGCGAGGCAGCTCCGGGCCCGAGTCGTCGACCCGTTGGTGGCTCCAGCCGTTCGGGCAGAAGGTGTACGACCTTGTCGCCACCTCCTGTGCGCTCGCATCCGTGAGCACCACCTCGACGAAGCCGGCGAGCCCGGACCAGCCGTCGAGGACGTCGTCCGGGAGGTCGCGGAGGACCGTTCCGGTGATCGAGTCGACCTGGACGATGCCCGCTGGCGTGTCGTAGTCCGGCCGCGCGACGCGCAGCTCGAAGTCGCCATTCGTCGCCGCGATCCAGGTGCGGACGTCGAGAGGGACCCGCCCTCTGAAGCGACGCAGCTCCACCTCGCCGGCGGGCCCGATCACCCGCAGGCTCGGAGCGGCGCTCTGCGCAGGGACCGCGGCCGGCCACGCGAGCGTGGCGAGGGCGACGAGCACGAGCAGGACGGTCAGGTGGTGTCGGCGCGGAACGCTCATCGCTTCCTCCTAGCTGGCGGGAGCTCAACAGTACGACTTTGGCGTACGGGAGAAAACCCGCACGAGGTCCTCGTGCCCTTGGACGGGTCGCAGGGCCGAGAAAGTTCGGACCTAACGAATCGCTCATAACCGATCCCTACGGTGCCGGGAGCCCATCTCCGCCCAGCCACCGAGAGAGAGGAGCCCTCGCCTCATGCGCCTTCGTCGCCTGCTGCCCCTGCTCGTCCTCGTCCTGCTCGCCCTGCCCGCGGCGGCGGGCGCCTCGCTCTCCGAGGGCGCCGTCGAGCCCGCCGGGAGTGTCGCCCGAACCGGGGCGGCATCCTCCGGGTCCGCGTCAGCGCTCGCGCCGGGCCGGGTGATCCGAACGCGCCGGAGCTGGGAGTGCACCGGCCGGCTCCGCCGCTACGGCAGGCTGCCGATCAAGGTCGTCTCGAACATGCCCAACCCGGGAAACGGCGACGCGATCCGCCTGGTCGGCTGCCGCGGGGACGGCAACCGCCGCACCGTCGACCTTATCCTGGACGTCAACGGCAACCGCCGCAACCGCGGCACCGCCTTCGACGCCGTCAAGATCGGTCAGAACACCCGCGACCTCGTGGTCACGGGCGACGTCGAGTGCGGCCGGAGGCACACCGATCCGAGCATCCACCAGGACACCGTCCAGGTCATGTCTGGGCGGAACATCGTCTTCCGGCGGTTCACGTCCGGGAATCCGCGTAGGGGCAACTGGACCTGCTGGGGCGCCGGCGGCGGGTGGTTCGTCGCATGGGGCAACGGCCGCATTCCCACGAACGTCGTCTGCAGCCGCTGCCGCATCGCGACGTTCAACCAGGCGATGCGGCTCCACGACTCGGTCCGCTCCGGAGCGAGGAGGTCGATCTTCGGCTTCAGCCGCTCGTACGGCATCTTCATCGGCCCGGAGGCAAGGCGGCCGGTAAACGAGCGAAACCGCGTGAGGCGCTACTAGCCGCCGGCATCTCGTTCAGGGCGTGGACTCTGCGGCAGGGCGGCCTGACGGCGCCTGCCGCGGGCCGCGTCGCGCGGGATTCTTATCACCCTCTTATCCACTGCTCATCACCATCCCATCCACGGCTTCTACGGTGGTGGCACAGAAAGGAGGGACCCATGAACCGCTTCACCACCCGCAAGGTCGCCGTGATCGCCGCGCTTGTCGTCGGCATCGCCGCGGTCGGTGGTGGGACCGCGCTCGCCGCAGGCGGCGACGACGACGCCACCGACACGCCGATCACCGGCTCCGCGCTCGAGCAGGCCGAGGCCGCCGCGCTTGCCCATACCGGGCAGGGCAAGGTCACCGAGACCGAGGTCGGCGACGAGGAGAGCTACTACGAGGTCGAGGTCACCCTCGACAACGGCAACCAGGTCGATGTCCAGCTCGACAAGAGCTTCAACGTCGTCGGCTCGGAGGGAGACCGCGACGGATCGGGCGACGACTAGCCCCAGCTCTTCTCCTCGACGAGGCGTCAGCCTTCCACAGGCTGACGCCTCGCTTTCCGCCGTGAGTTCGGCGCGCCACATCGCGCAGCGTCCTCGCGCCGATGCTGGGTCGCCTCATCGCCATCTCATTGGCGTCCCCTACCGTCACTCCCGACCTGCGAGAAGGAGGGGACATGAAGGGACGACCGATTCTCATTGCGGCCGGTGTCGCTGCGCTAGCCCTGGTCGGCGTCGGGGGCACCGCGCTCGGACACGATCAGACGAGCGAGGCGGCGGGGAAGCCGATACCCCTCGCCGCGGCGACGCTGATCATCGAAGTCAACGGCACCGATGGTGACGCAGGGCTGCAGTTCTTCCTCGACGGCGATCCCTGGAACTCGATGACGATCTCCGACCCAACGGGACGCGTGATCGTCGATGTCGACGCCGAGGGGCGCCTGAAGAATTGGGGCCTGACCGAGCTCTTCTCCGAGAGCAACGAGCCGCCGTTCACCGAGGTGCCGCTGGCCGAGTTCAAGGCGCGCTTCCCGGCGGGCAAGTACACGTTCGCCGGCGAAACGATCGAGGGCGAGAAGCTCGTGGGCACGGCGAGGCTCTCGCACGACATCCCCGACGCGCCCGAGATCACCGCGCCGGCTGACGACGCCACGGTTGACCGCGACGGTGTCGTCGCCAGGTGGAAGGCACCCCCCGAGCCTCCTGGAATCGACATCGTCGGCTACCGGGTGATCGCCACGCGGGAGGATCCACTCCGCGTCTACCAGGTGGAGCTTCCGGCCTCGGCCAGGAAGGTGCCGATTCCGGCGGCCTTCCTCCAGTCCGACACCGAGTACGAGCTCGAGATCCAGGCAATCGAAGAGAGCGGAAACTGGACGTTCGCAACGAGCTTCTTCTTCGTGAGATAGCCGCACTAGGGCGCCTTACCAATGGAGGCGGGCGCACTGGAAGGACGGCGTCCGCCTCCGCGCCAGCCCGCCGGATCCGCGTTCCTCGTCCGCTCAAGTCCACGCCGATTCGGCGAGCCGCGCGGAGCCCCGCTGATCGCGCGGGTTTCCGGCTTGCCTAGAGGGACAGGGCCGCCAGGCGGAGTACCGCGCCTGGATGCGGACGCGGCCCGAGATTGCACATTTGGCCGACGCTGAGCTCCCGGAGCCCATGACTTTCATTGGCCGCTGGCAAGTGCTGGAGCTGGTTCGACAAGGGCTCGCCGACCCGGTGCCGGACGACCCGAACTCGACGTCCTAGAGGTCGTCGCCCTCGATCACGACCCCCGTCCACTGGCGGCTCCCGCTCGACCTTTTCGAAGCGCGGCACCGGCCCACCCGTCCGCTCGGCGATCCAGAGCGCGAACGCCGCCGGCCAGCAGCCTGACTCTTCGCCGGGGCGTGGGCAGGGCAGTCCTAGGGAGTCCTTGCGGCCAGCGTCCCGGCTCACGGCCCGCCTTGACGCCGGATACCGTGCAGTCGATGACCTCAGAGACGCCGATTCCGGGTGGTGTGCCGGTCGGCGGGAATCCGCCTCGCGTTCTGCTCCGCCATTGCTTCCTCGACCGCGACGCGCCGGGCACGCTGTTCTCGGGACGGTGAACCGCACGCGAATCGCGCTGAGCGACTGCGATTGCGTCCAGCGGATCGCGGCCACCTGCGGCGAGTCGCCGATCTGGTCCGTACGCGAGCAGGCGCTCTACTGGACCGACAACCTCGGCGGGAGGATCCACCGCCTGGAGCCAGAGGGCGGGAACGACCAGAGCTTCGTGCTTGGCCAGGACGTGATGGTCATCGGCCTGCGGGAAGGTGGTGGGCTCGTGCTCGCGCTCGCCAAGCAGCTCGCCTTCTACGAGCCTGGAGGCGAGCTCGAGCTGCTCATGGGCGTCGAGCACGACCAGCCGCGTAACCGCTTCAACGACGGCAAGGTCGACCGCCGCGGCCGCTACTGGGCCGGCACGATGAACGACATCGATTGGGACAAGCCCTCCGGCTCGCTCTACCGCCTCGACCCAGGCCTCGAGCTAAGCCGACTACAAGGTGCGGTGGCCTGCGCCAACGGGCTCGGCTGGAGCCCCGACGACCGCACCTTCTATTTCGGCGAGAGCTTCCGCTACGCGATCTTCGCTTACGACTTCGACCCCGACGCCGGTGCCCTCTCGGCCCGGCGAGTATTCGCAATAGTCGACCGGAGCAGTGGGGCGTTCCCGGACGGGCTGACGGTGGACGCCGAGGGCGGCGTTTGGAGCGTGCAGAACGGCGCCGGCCGAGTGGTGCGCTACGCCCCCGACGGCGGGGTCACGCACGAGGTCGAGGTGCCGCTTCCCCAGCCGACGAGCTGCATCTTCGGCGGACGGGACCTGGACGTCCTATACATCACCACCTCGCGGCAAAACATGACCCCTGAGCAGCTCGCGCGCTACCCGTTGTCGGGAAGCGTGTTCGCCGTGCGACCCGGCCTAAGCGGTGTGCCCGAGCCGCTCTTCGCAGGGTAGGAAGGGGGTGCAGTGGCGGAGGGTACCGGCGCGGGATCGCCCGCATGGCCGATGCGGCATGGAAGCGCGAAAACGCGAAGCGCACGGAGGCAGAGCTCGAGCCGTTCATCCCGGTCGGATTGCACGAGCTACGCCACGGCTACGGCTCCGCGCTCGTCTCGGCGGGTGTCAGCGCCACCGACGCGGCGCAGGCCATGGGGCACGCCGACGGCGGCGCCCTTCTCCTCGCCCGCTACTCGCACCCGATGCCGGACGCCAGGCGCGAGGCAGCTCGCAAGCTCGAGACGTTCCTCGCCTCTCGCGCAGGCTAGGGCGTCGCTCGCCGTAAGGGAGAGGGCCGCCCGAGTGCGGCCCTCTCGATTTGGGGAACGCTTGGGGAAAAGTGTTTCCCCAGGGGCGGAGTCCAGCCCCCTTGCTGCGGACGTGAGAGAGGGAGGTGAGAAGGCCGGAACCTCGCTTCTCGTGCGGGTTTCCGGCTTGCCTAGAGGGACAGGGCCGCCAGGACTCGAACCTGGAACCCCCGGTTTTGGAGACCGGTGCTCTGCCAGTTGAGCTACGGCCCTCGGCGAGAAGGCATTGTACCGGGGTGCGCCGGAGGCCCCTTGGAGCGCTCTTCGCCGTCCTCGCGGTCGGGTTCCTGCTCGTGGGCGCCTTCGCCGCCGACGCGGGCGGCGCCGCCTGGGTGATCGCCGCCGCCGCGGTCTTCATCGGGGTCTGGATGGGGGAGCTCGCCTACAAGGCGTGGAAGTAGGAAAACTGCCGATAGTTCGCGAAAGCCGTTCTTCCTTCTATCCTCTGCGGCGATGGTCGAGCGGCAAGACGACACCCAGGCTCTGTGGCGGGAGTACAAGCGCACCGGCGAGCAGGCTGCGCGCGACCGGCTTATCCTCACGTACGCGCCGCTCGTGAAGTACGTCGCGGGCCGGCTCGGGAGCGGCCTCCCGGCCCACGTCGACGAGGGCGACCTCGTCTCCTACGGGCTTCTCGGCCTGATCGGCGCGATCGAACGCTTCGACCCCGAACGGGACATCAAGTTCGAGACGTACGCGATCGCCCGCATCAAGGGCTCGATCATCGATGAGCTTCGCTCGATGGACTGGGTGCCGCGCTCCGTCCGTGCCCGCGCGAGGGACATCGAGCGGACGATCGCCCAGCTCGAGTCGAAGCTGACGCGCGCGCCGACCGACGAGGAGATCGCCAACTCGCTGGGCATCACCGAAGACGAGTTCCAGGACTCCCTGCTCGAGATCTCGAGGACGTCCATCGCCGCCCTCGACGAGCTCTGGACGAGCTCCTCCCACGGCGGCGACCCCGTCGCGCTGATCGACACGCTTCCCGACCCGCAGGCCGCCGAGCCGCAGGACGCCATGGCGCACACGGAGCTTCGGGAGTCGCTCGGCGAGGCGATCGCGCGCCTGCCCGAGCGCGAGAAGCTCGTGGTCACCCTCTACTACTACGAGGAGCTGACCCTCCGCGAGATCGGCGAGGTGCTCGGCGTGACCGAGTCGCGCGTCTCGCAGCTCCACACGAAGGCGATCCTCCGCCTGAAGGCGCGCCTCTCGGCGACGGTCGTCCGGGCTACGCGGGATTAGCCCGGCCGCCACTCGTAGAGCGCGTCCGGCTCGCGCTCCTCGTTCCCCGCTCCGTCCGTCAGCTCGACGAGGCGCAGCCCGCGCCGCTCGTAGAAGCGCCGGGCGTTCACGTTGCGCTGGAAGACCCAGAGCCGGAAGCCGGCCGGACGGAGCTCCTTCACTCTCGAGAGGAGCTCGTCGCCGATCCCCCGTCCCTGCAGGTCGGGGTGCACGTAGAGGTGCCCGAGCATTTCGCCCTGGAGCGCAGCAAAGCCGGCCAGTCGGGTGTCTGCCTCGACGACGACGACCTCGTAGCCGTGGAGCACGACGTCCGAGATCCAGGCGCGGGTCTCAGCTTCCGTGTGCAGGTCGGGAAGGTACGGCATCGCTTCCGCGCGCGCCGCGAGGAACACGTCGGCGACCGCCGTCGCGTCGGTGGGCCGGGCTCCGCGCGGCGTCGGATCCACAGCCGTCATTCTCCCTGCTTGCAGGGCCAAGTCGCTAAACTCGCCAATCCGTGCCGCAGTTCGAGCCGAGCAAGATCCGGAACGTCGCCGCCGTCGGGCACCGGGGGACAGGCAAGACCTCGCTGGTCGAGGCGCTGCTCTTCCAGGCCGGCGCGACCAACCGGCTGGGCTCGGTCGAAGGCTCCTCGACCGTCTCCGACTGGGACGAGGACGAGCAGCGCCGGCAGATGTCCCTGGCGGCCTCGGTCTGCCACCTCGAATGGCAGGGGCGGAAGATCAACCTCGTCGACACACCCGGCGATCCCGGCTTCCAGGCGGACACGCTGGCGTCCCTCCGCGTGGTCGAGGGCGGGCTGTTCGCCGTCAACGGGGTCAACGGGGTGGAGGTGCAGACGACCCGCATCTGGGAGCGCGCGGAGGCTCTGGGCCTCTGCCGGATCCTCTTCGTCACCATGCTCGACCGGGAGCGCGCGGACTTCTTCGCCACGCTGGAGCAGCTCCGCAGCCAGCTCTCCGACCGCTGCGTCGCCGTGCAGATCCCGATCGGGCACGAGCACGAGCTCACCGGGATCGTCGATCTCTTCCACATGCGGGCCTACATGGACCCGAACGGCGAGCGGGAGTCGAGCCCGGTCGACATCCCCGCCGAGGTCGCCGCGCAGCGCGGCGGAGTACCGAGAGCAGCTCGTCGACTCGGTCGTCGAGACCGACGAGGCGCTGATGGAGCGCTACCTCGAGGAGGGAGAGGTCTCCGGCGACGAGCTCGCGGCGGCACTTAAGAACGCGGTAGTGGCCGGAGATCTCTTCCCGGTGGCGTGCGGCGTCCCGACGAGGAACCTCGGCACGACCGGCCTGCTCGACCTCGCTCGTCGAGGGGGTCCCGTCGCCGGCGAAGAAGCCGCTCGAGGCCGGGGTCGACGGGGGAGGGCCGGCCGCGTTCATCTTCAAGACCGTCGCCGACCCGTTCGCCGGGCGCATCAACGTCTTCCGCGTGCTCTCGGGCACGCTCTCGTCGGACTCGAACCTCGTCAACTCCCGCACGCATGGCAAGGAGCGGGTCGGGCAGCTGCTGCTCCTCCAAGGGAAGGATCACGAGCCGGCGCCCGACTTCGGCGAGGGGGACATCGGCGCGGTCGCCAAGCTGAAGGAGACTGGCACCGGCGACGTGCTGCTCACCGAGGACAAGCCGATCGACCTCCTGCCGCTCGACTTCCCGCAGCCGGTGATGAGCTTTGCGATCACGCCCAAAGCGAAGGGCGACGAGGAGAAGATGGCCACCGCGCTCCGGCGCCTGCACGAGGAGGACCCGACCCTCACGCTGAGACGCGATGAGCAGACCGGCGAGCAGCTGCTCGGGGGCCTCTCGCAGGTGCACGTCGAGGTGGCAGTCGATCGCCTGCGCCGCCGCTTCGGCGTCGAGGTCGACCTGCACCAGCCCCGCGTCCCCTACCTGGAGACGATCCGCAAGGAGTCGCGAGCCCAGGGCCGCTACAAGAAGCAGACGGGCGGTCGCGGGCAGTTCGGCGACTGCCACATCGTGCTCGAGCCGCTTCCCGGGCACGAGGGCTACGAGTTCGTCGACAAGATCGTCGGCGGCGTCATCCCCCAGAGCTTCCGGCCCGCGGTCAACAAGGGTATCCAGGAGGCGATGGTGCACGGCGAGCTCGCGGGCGCGCCGGTCACCGGCGTACGCGTCCTCCTCGTCGACGGCTCGTACCACTCGGTCGACTCGTCGGAGATGGCGTTCAAGATCGCCGGCTCGATGGCGTTCAAGACCGCGTACGAGAGGGCGAATCCCGTCCTCTTGGAGCCGATCATGTCCCTCGACGCCGCTGTCCCGGACGACAGCGTCGGCGCCGTCAACGGCGACCTCAACTCGCGGCGCGGCCGGCTGCTCGGGATGGAGCCCACGGGCGCCGGTCTGACGACGATCAAGGCCGAGGTGCCGATGGCGGACGTCCTCACCTACTCGCAGTCGCTCACGTCGCTGACGGGCGGCCGCGGCGACTACACACTCGCGTTCCTCCGCTACGAGGAGGTGCCCTCGCACATCGCCCAGAAGCTCGTCGAGGACGCCAAGAAGGAGCGCGACGAGTGACCGTCGCTCGCCTCCGGCTCCCTCCGTGGGGGAAACCATGTTTCCCCCACGTGCCCCCTTCTTTGACGCAGTGAAGGAACCTCCCGGTTCCCTCACACACCCTCCCCTCGGTCATCGGCTGGAGGCCGGCCGATGACCGTCGTCCGCAGGCAGGACGTCCAGCGGTCGTGCGCGATCTGCCATCGCACGCTGCTGATGGGCGAGCGGGCGGTCCGCTTCACGCCCGGCGGCGACGACTGGGTCGACGTCTGCGCGCTCTGCACGACGACCGCCGACGACCACGGGTGGCTGAAGGAGGGGAGCCCGACGACCCCGATCGTCCAGGAGCCGCGCCGCCGTCGCCGCTTCGCCGGGCTCGCAGCGCTGCTCGAGACGCGGAAGGCCGAGCCGGAAGCGCACATCTCCGAGCCGATGTACCGCCGCCTCTCGCCGGAGGAGCAGGCGGTCGTCGAGGCGGCCGACCTCTTCAACGACAGTGCGTACCGGCGCACGATCGCGGGCATTGCCAAGAGCCTCGGCGACGCGCGCGTCAGCCTGCTGCCGCTCTCGGGCGTGAACCCCGAGGTCGTGATCACGGTCGCCTGGGACATCTCCTGGTACCAGTACCGCGTCTCCCCCGAGTCCCCGCAGCACGTGCGGCTCGCGGAGCGCGGCTACGAGCTCGACGATCTCGATCCCCGCTTCGCGGCATGGAACGGCCTACTCGGGGGCGACGGCCGTGTCATGCCCGACATCCCGCGGTTGTAGCCCTGCGCCCGGGCTGCCGATAAGGGAGGAACGATGATCTACTGCGTGATCCCTCCGGAGCTCGAGACGGAGCTCTACGCGAAGCTGGTCGAGCACTACAAGGACAACCCGAACGTCGAGGTGATCGTGGATCGCCGTTCGGGCCCCGACCGGCGCCGGAATGGCGAGGGGCCGCCGGCAGGGGAAAAGCGGACGATCCGCGACCGCCGTCGTGCTCGCCCGGGCACGTTCCCCACGACGGACCTTCCCGACGAAGCCGCCTAGAGAACCCGAAGCAGAATGAAGCCTTGTGCCGTCGCGGCGTCCTGGGCGGCGCGCTGCGGCGTCCTCGGTTGCGCTCGTAGCCTCCGGCTACGAGCGCGCCCTGCGTCCTTGCATCGCACTCACCCAGGACGCCGCGCCGACGAAGAGTCATCCTGCTTTGGGTTCTAGCCGCCAGCGGCCCTGAGCCGCAGCATGGCGAGGACGCCCAGCGCAGGCCCCGGCGCCAGGAACGCGAACGCCCACCGCCAGCCGACGGCGTCAGCGAAGAACGGCAGCAGCCAGATCGTCGCCACGGTCAGCGTGAAGCCGACCGCGAGCTGCATCGTCAGCGCGGTGCCGACGTAGGCCTGGTCGGCGTGCTCCGTGACGAGCGTGGAGAACTGCGCGGAGTCCGCGACCACCGTGAAGCCCCAGACGAGGCCGACCGCCAGGACGACCCAGGCGGGCGCGTCCAGGAAGAGCCCGATGAGGAGGGCGCAGGCGCCCGACACCGTCATGGCGAGCGCGGTCGTCTCAGGTCGGCCGATCCGGTCGCCGAGGACGCCGCCGGCCCAGCAGCCGACGGCGCCCGCCCCGATGACCGCAAAGGTCGCGTAGGCGGCGGCCGCGCCCGACTCGACGTTGGTCGAGTAGAAGACGACGAACCAGGCCCACATCGCATAGAGCTCCCACATATGGCCGAAGTAGCCGAGGCTCGCCAGGCGCACGCCGCGGTTGGCGAAGACCCGACGCGCCTGGTGCGGGTCGAAGGTCGCCTGGGGAAACGGATACGGGCCGTCTCGCACGGCGAGCGCGAGGAGCCCGCCGGCCAGAGTGAGCGTCGAGGTGGCGTAGACGACCGTGCGCCAGTCGAGGCCGCCGAGCGCATTGACGAGGTGCGGCGTGGCCGAGCCGAGGGTGAGCGCCCCCACGAGGATGCCGAGCGCCGTCCCGCGTCCCCGACGGAACCAGGTAGCCATCAGCTTGAGGGCAGGTGGGTAGACGCCGGCGAGGAAGAAGCCGGTGAGGAACCGGAGCGGAATCGCCGGGCCCGCGCTCGAGACCGCGGCCAGAAGCGCGTTGGCGGCCGCCGCTCCCGCCGCCCCCGAAAGGATGACCACCCGAGGGGCGACCACGTCGGCGACGTTGAGCACGCTGGAGACGAGGGCGCCCGCGACGAAGCCGAGCTGGACGGCGATGGTCAGCCACGCTGCGGCGGTGTCCCCGAGCCCCCATTCCTCGCGCAGCTGGGGGACGACCGCGCTCGCCGAGAACCAGGTAGTCATCGCCAGCACGAGCGCAGCCGCGAGGAGCGCGAGGGCGCGTGTGCGGCCCGGCGCCAGGAGGGGTTGGCGGAATGACGGCTGTGCCGCCAGGCCGCGCTGCCCGCTCCGAGGCAGCGTCCTCAGTCGCGCCCGTAGCTTCCTGGTACGAGCGCTCCCTGCGTCCTTGCCTCGGAACGGCCATCGCACCCTGGCGACGAGCGACATCCCGCCAACCCCTCCTAGATCGGCTCGGTCCATACGAGCGCTGTGCCGTCGAGGGCGACCGTTCCCTCCTGGTTCGCGATCGTGGTGCGGAGCCGCGTGATCGGCTTGTCCTCGAGCCGCACGCGCCGCGTGCGGCTGGCCCTCTGTCCGACGGTAGGCACGGTGCGAAGCCTAGAATCGTCGGCGGAGAAACGACAAGGAGCGAGATGGCGACCGCAGCGACAGAGACTTCGAAGAACTACATCGGCGGCGAGTGGGTGGACGCCTCCGGCGACGAGACGTTCGACACGACGAGCCCGGCGACCGGCGAGACGATCGGCACGTTCCCGCGCTCGACGGAGGCCGATGTCGACCGCGCGGTCGAGGCGGCGAGCGAAGCGTACGAGAGCTGGCGGCTGACACCGGCGCCGCGGCGAGGCGAGGTTCTGTTCCGCGTCGCCCAACGCTTCGTCGAGCGCAAGGACGAGCTGACCGAGCTGATGGTGCGCGAGATGGGCAAGGTGCGCGCCGAGGCGGGTGGCGACGTCCAGGAGGCGATCGACATGACCTTCTACATGGCCGGCGAGGGTCGCCGCCTCTTCGGCCAGACGACGCCGTCGGAGATGCCCGACAAGTTCCAGATGAGCGTCCGCATGCCGGTCGGCGTCGTCGGCGCGATCACCCCCTGGAACTTCCCGATCGCCATTCCCAGCTGGAAGATCGCGCCTGCGCTCGTCTGCGGCAACACGGTCGTCTTCAAGCCCGCCCGCGACACCCCGATGCTCGGCCAGCGCTTCGTCGAGATCTTCGCGGAGGCCGGGCTGCCGGCCGGCGTCCTCAACATCGTCCACGGCGGCGGCGAGTTGGTCGGCGAGCGCCTGGTCAGGCATCCCGACGTGCCCCTCATCTCGCTGACGGGCTCCCGGGAGGTCGGGATCAAGACCGCCGAGAACGGCGCTGCCTACCTGAAGCACATCCACCTCGAGCTCGGCGGCAAGAACGCGATCATCGTCATGGACGACGCCGACCTCGACCTCGCCGTGGAGGGGATCGTCTGGTCGGCCTTCGGGACCTCGGGCCAGCGCTGCACCGCGGCGAGCCGCGTCATCGCCGGCAAGACGGTCTACGACGCGCTCGCGTCGAAGCTCGTCGAGCGAACCGGCAAGCTCCGCCTCGGCGACGGCCTGGAGGACTCGACCGACGTCGGCCCCGTCGTCAACCGCTCGGCGCTCGAGAAGATCCACTCCTACACCGAGATCGGGAAGGACGAGGGCGCCACGCTCCTCATCGGTGGTGAGGTCGCGACCGAGGACGGGCTCGACAGAGGCTCTTACTACCGCCCGACGATCTTCGGCGACGTCGAGCCGGGGATGCGGATCGCGCAGGAGGAGATCTTCGGGCCGACGACCGCGCTCATCCGCGCGACGGACCTCGACGAGGCGATCGGGATCGCCAACCGCATCGAGTTCGGCCTCTCGTCGTCGATCTTCACGAGCGACGTCAACAAGGCCTTCAAGGCGATGCGCGACCTGAACGCCGGCATTACCTACATCAACGCGGGGACGACCGGCGCCGAGGTGCATCTGCCCTTCGGCGGCACGAAGGGCACGGGCAACGGCCACCGCGAGGCGGGCCAGGCAGCGCTCGACTTCTACACGGAGTGGAAGTCGATCTACGTCGACTACTCCGGCAAGCTCCAGCGCGCCCAGATCGACTAGGTGCCTCCGGTGCTCCAGAAGGTCAACGCGGCCGCTCCCGAGGTCGAGATCTGAACCGGAAGCTCGTCGTCTTCGTTCCGCGCGAGGCGCTCGACGACGTCCGTGCGGCGCTCTTCGCCGCCGGGGCTGGCCGGATCGGCAACTACGAGCGCTGCTCGTGGTACGGGGCCGGGACGGGCACCTACTTCGGCCGTGAGGGCACCTCTCCCATGCTCGGAGAGGCCGGGCGAGAGGAGCGCGTGGCCGAGATCCGGCTCGAAACCGTGTATCCCGCCGAGCAGGAGGCCGACGTCGTGGCCGCGCTGCGGTCGGCGCATCCGTACGAGGAGCCTGTGTTCGACCTCTACGCGCTCCTCGAGCCGCCCGCGTGAGGGCCCGTCTCTTCACTGACGGCGGCGCGCGGGGAAATCCGGGGCCGGCCGCCGCGGCCTTCGTACTCGAGACCGGCGACGGGACCGTCCTGGCGGCGCGCGGCGAGACGATCGGCGTCGCCACCAACAACGTCGCCGAGTACCGCGCGCTCGTCGCCGGGCTGGAGCAGGCGCGCGACCTCGGCGTTGACGAGCTCGAGGTCGTCTCCGACTCGGAGCTCCTGGTCAAGCAGATGCGCGGTGAGTACAAGGTGAAGAACGCCGCTCTGCGCGAGCTTTCGCTCACCGCCGCCGAGCTCGCCCGCGCGATCGGGAACGTTCGCTACACCTCGGTACGGCGCGAGCACAACGAGCTTGCCGATCGCCTCGTCAACGAGGCGCTCGACGCAGCGACTTGAAGGGCCGCCGCCCCCGCCTCATGCTTCCACGGCCATGAGCGTCGCCGTTCCCGTCGGCAACCGCCTGCGCGCGCTTCGTAAGAAGCGGGGCATGACGATCCCGCAGCTCGCTGCCGAGACCGGCCTGACGAACGGCTTCATCAGCCAGCTCGAGCGCGACCTGACGTCTGCGTCGCTCTCGTCGCTCGCGCGGATCGCTGCCGCGCTCGACGTGCGCCTCGGGCACCTCGTGGACGGCACGCCGGTCGGGGAGGGCCAGCCGATGCTCGAGCTCCGAGGGCAGGAGCACGTTCTCCTCTCGTCCCCCGAGGAGATGCGCTTCCACGTCACGGAATCCCACATCGAGCCCGGGGCCAGCGCCGGCGAGGAGCTCTACACGCTGCCCTGCGACGTCGAGATCGTGCACGTCGTCCAGGGCGCCCTCGAGCTCCGGGTAGGCGAGGAGACGAACCTCCTGCGTGCCGGGGACTCCTTCACCTACGCCCCGCGCGACCTGCACACCTGGCGGAACCCGTCCGACAGCGAGCCGGCCGTCGTCCTCTGGCTGGCCGTCCCGAATCCCTACGCGCGGCTATAATCCGCCGGCGTGCGGATGTAGCTCAGTCGGCTAGAGCGTCTGCTTGCCATGCAGAAGGTCGAGGGTTCGAGTCCCTTCATCCGCTCCTCAGAAAGCCCCCGGAAACGGGGTTTTCTGTTGGCCGAGATGTAGACGCAGGCGGTCCGCTGCAAGCGTTTGTGCAAGCACCGGGCTAGGACGTAACGTCGATCAACTCCTCGCGGAAGGCGAGTGCCACGGCCTGCGTCTGGCTTCGGACACCGAGCTTCCGCAAGATGTTCTCGACGTGTGTGCCGACGGTCTTTCGCGTGATGAAGAGCCGTTTCGCGATCTCCTCAGGACGAAGTCCGTCGGCGAGGAGCTGCAGCACTTCTTGCTCCCTCTTCGTGAGCTTGGGCGAGACTGCGGGCGTGGATGTTTGACGCCGAACCAGATTTCTGACGCGCGTCAAGAGCTCGTCAGCCGCATACGGCTTGACGACGTAGTCGTCCGCGCCAACGAGAAGTCCCGCGACGCGGTCGTATGACTCTGTCCGCGAGCTCGATACGAAGATGATCGGCAGTTCGGCGTTCTGCTCACGTATTGCCCGGCACACCTCGTAGCCCGACAGCGCACCAAGCGGAATCTCGAGGAGTACGACGCTGAGCTGGGCCTCGCCGGCCACCCGGAGAGCTTCCTCTCCGGAGCTCACTGCCGTCACCGCATAGCCGGCAGCCTCGAAGAGCGAAGTTAGCTCCTCGCGCGCCACGCCATCCCCGTCCGCGATCAGGATCGCGCCGCCATTCGCGGAGAACGCCACAGATTCCGCCACAGATTCCGCCACAGATTGTTCTTGAAAGCAGGGATTTCCCTGCAGACCGGTTTTTAGTCCATGCATTGCCCGGGGTCAAGCCCTAGGGACTTCGCCCGGCTCGAAATCGGGATATGCCCCGAGTTCGTCTCAGCCAGGAATTGGAGATGACTTCCAAGGAACGGAACTGAGTTTCAGGCGACCCGAACGGGGGCTATGGCGTGAGCAACTCAACCCTTACAACGGATCCGTCCGGCCCGGAGTTGGGTGCCGGAGCGGTCGAGACTGCAGCTACAGGAGCCTCTCAGACAGCAGCCCAAGTACAAGAGACAGCAGCGAGTGCCGCTCCGGCTGAGTCGGCAGCGCCTGCTTCGGCGGAGCCGGCTGCAGAGCCCGCGGCACCTGCCGCGGCCGGGCAGTCGGGCGGCGGAAGCGGCGGAGGCGGTGGCTCAGGGCAGCCGGCCGGCGGCGGAGGCGGTGGCTCCGGGGGCACGGATGCAGCAAAGGACACGGCTTCGTCGTCGTCGAAGCCAGAAGGCTCGGGGGAGGCGCCCGCTTCGAGTGCCGATGTGGCCGAACCCGCCGGAGGTGCCGCGACCGGGTCCACCGCACCTTCGGGTTCCGGAGGCGGATCTTCGAGCGACCCCTTGTCTGCGGTGAGTGATGCCGCCGGCGCCGGCAGTGGACCAACCTCGCCAACAGAGATCGTTGGACCAGGCGTCGAAACCGAGCCGGTTGTCCCGGCTGTCGATCCGGTGTCGGTTGCGGTGGAGCCGGTCGTTGAACCGGTGGTGGCGGCTGTCGATCCGGTGTCGGTTGCGGTGGAGCCGGTCGTTGAGCCGGTGGTGGCGGCTGTTGATCCGGTGTCGGTTGCGGTGGAGCCGGTCGTTGAGCCGGTGGTGGCGGCTGTTGATCCGGTGTCGGTTGCGGTGGAGCCGGTCGTTGAGCCGGTGGTGGCGGCTGTTGATCCGGTGTCGGTTGCGGTGGAGCCGGTCGTTGAGCCGGTGGTGGCGGCTGTTGATCCGGTGTCGGTTGCGGTGGAGCCGGTCGTTGAGCCGGTGGTGGCGGCTGTTGATCCGGTGTCGGTTGCGGTGGAGCCGGTCGTTGAGCCGGTGGTGGCGGCTGTTGATCCGGTGTCGGTTGCGGTGGAGCCGGTCGTTGAGCCGGTGGTGGCGGCTGTCGATCCGGTGTCGGTTGCGGTGGAGCCCGTCGTTCAGCCGGTGGTGGCCGCGGTTGATCCGGTGTCGGTTGCGGTCGAGCCGGCGGTCACCGACACGGTCGATCCGCTGGTTGCCGACACGGTTGAACCTCTTTCTGGCTTGGTTGATCCGGCCTTCGCTGACACCGTGGAGCCGCTGTTTGGCGACACGGTCCAGCTGGCCGCTGTCGACCCGGTAGCGATCGAGGGGGTCGTCTCTGACGCCGTCGAGCCGCTTGCTGGCGAGATCGTCGAGCCCATAGTTGCGGACACCGTCGAGCCGTTGGTTGCCGACACGGTGGAGCCGGTTGTCGCGACTGTCGACCCGGTCGCTGAGTCGCTCGAGCCGTTGGTGGCTGACACGGTTGAGCCGCTCTCTGGGGCGGTTGACCCGGTTGTGGCAGCGGTCGACCCGGTCGTTGCGGACACGGTCGAGCCGTTGGTTGCCGACACGGTGGAGCCTCTGTCCGGCGTGGTTGAGCCACTCTCCGGAGCGGTGGAGCCGGTGGCTGACACCGTCGAGCCGCTCTCCGGGGCGGTCGAGCCGGTTGTCGCTGACACCGTCGTGCCCGTTGCTGGCGCTCTTCCCCCTCCAGGGGAGACGGTCGAGGCTGTCACTGGGCCTCTAGAGCCAGTTGCCGGGGCCGCCGACTCGCTGGTCGGCGTGGCCGAGCCCGTCGCAGGTGGTGTTGACCCTGTGGGGGGCGCCGCTGAGCCGCTGGTTGGGGTGGTTGATCCGCCACCGGTGACTGATCCGCCCGTCGGCGCTGTCGAGCCGGCCGTGGGCACAGACGTGCCGATGGTTGGCCCTGAGTCCGGTGGCGACGCCGGGCCATGGTGGACGATTCCGTTCGAGGCCGGCGCTGGGCCGGGCCCCGAAGAGATTCTCATTCTCACGTCGGTGGCCGCGGCCGGCGCCACCGTCCTTCGCGCGCGCTTCGTGCTAGCGAGCGTCCCTCCCATCCCACCGGCTTGCTTTGTTGGGGGGAGCGTGGGTCGCTACGTGTCTGCTGTCACTTCAGGGACAGCAGACACCGTCGACTGGGCCGCCAGCAAGACAACGGCCGGGGCAGCGAGAGCTGGCACCGCCGTCGATGAATTTGCTCAGGCGATTCGAGACGGCTTCCTCCTCGGCGCAGGCCGCCTCGACGAGGGCGACGACCAGGCCAGCGACACCCGTCTGCTCATGCAAATCGGCATGGTGCTGGGGACCGTCTACCTCGCCTTCCTGACCGTGTGGTTCTGGGCCACGAGGCTCCGCTGGAGCCCGAGTAACTGAAGCTCGCGCTACGTGAGCAGAAAGAGACCGATCGCCACCCAGACGATGACGAGCAAGGCAAGGACCCAGAGAAGGAAGGCCGGCTCGCTGACAGGGAGCCACGGCAGCTCGCTCCGGCTGAGGAAAAACCGCGTGCGGCGGACGGGCTGACGATGAGCGCCGTACTCGACAACCTCGCCCTGTACGGCCTCTGCCGGGTTCGTCGGTCGGCCGGCCGGCGGTGTCCAGGTAACTGAGCCTCCGCTTCCGCACGGATCGTGGCACACCGCTCTGCTTGCGAGCCATGTCCTGAGTCTACCGCCGGGACGCAGAGCTCAATCCTCCCCGGCTCGGATGGATGACCAGCAGTAGCACCCCAATCGAAGAAGCGGCCGCCGGCCTGCAGGTCGTAGGCGCGACCCCGGCGATCGCGCGAGTCCGAGACGCCTCGACAGCGTCAAGCTCGTCGCCTCGGGTGGGGGAATCGCGGCCGTCTGGCTCGCGGTCTTCGTCCCCTACGTCTCGCAGCGATCGTTCAGCGGGTCCGGGCTCGCGGTGATCACCCTGCTCGCAGCGATCTGGAGCCTGACGCTCAGAAGCGCCTTCGCGGCCGGGCGCGGGACGATCGGCCCCGGCCTCTCGGCCGCGATCGGCAGCGCAACCGGCCTCCTTGTCGTGGCGGCCATCGATCCGTGGTGGCCGGGCTTGCAGCTGGGGCCCGAGGTCCTCGTGTGGATGGGCGCCGGCGTCTTCGCCACGGCCGCCGCCTGGGAGTGGGGTGTCCGGCAGACCTCGGCGGGGCGAACGAGCGTGCTGGTCGTGGGAACGGACGAGCTGGCGAGCGGGCTTGCAGCCGAGATGCGCCGTGCCCCCAGGTCGGGCTTCGAGCTGATGGGGCGGATCGGTCCCGGAGGTGCGAGCGATCCGGATGAGGTCCCGTGCCTGGGCGGGCTCGCCGAGCTCGCGTCGGTGGTGGAGGCGCAGCGGCCCGACATCGTCGTGCTGACGGACGAGCGGACCTATGCGGGGACCGTCGACAAGCTGCTCGACGTCTCGGGCGCCGGCTTCCGCGTCGCCGGCCTGGCCACGTTCTTCGAGTACGCCTTCGGGCGCGTGCCGCTGCCGCAGCTCAGCTCCGGCTGGTTCATGGGCGTCCTCCACCTGCGCCAGCACGTGTACGCGCGCTGGTCGAAGAGAGCGTTCGACATCGTCGTCGCCTCCTGCGGCCTCCTGCTCCTGGCGCCGCTCCTTCCCGTGCTCGCGCTCCTGGTCTGGCGAACGGACGGCCCGATCGTCTACCGGCAGACGCGCCTGGGCGAAGGCGGACGGCCCTTCACCGTCTACAAGTTCCGCACGATGATCCCCGAGGCGGAGGCCGCCGGCCGTCCGCAGTGGGCGACGGAGTTCGACCGGCGGGTAACCGCCGTGGGGAGATTCCTCCGTCGCTCGCACCTGGACGAGGTTCTCCAGCTCTGGAACGTCCTCAAGGGTGAGATGTCCATGGTCGGTCCGCGCCCGGAGCGCCCGGAGTTCGTCGCCATGCTCGAGGCGTCGATGCCCTACTGGAATCGTCGGCTCCTGATCAAGCCTGGGATCACCGGGTGGGCGCAGATCCGCTGCGGATACGCGGCCGACCGGGAGGCCTGCGAGGCCAAGCTCTCCTACGACCTCTGGTACATCCGCCACCGGAACCTCGCCGTCGACATCGCCGTCTGCCTGCGGACCGCCGCCCTGATGGTGAGCGCGCTCTTCGTCGGCGGGGCCACGTCGGAGCGAGGGCCTCCCCTGTCCGGGAAAGGGAGCGACCTTTAAGACGCTAGCCCTCATCGTCGCTCTCGTCCTCGCTGCAGCCGCGGCACTTTCGCGCGGGGACGATCGGAACGCGATCGAGGCCGAGCCCGGCCCCAAAGCTCCGAAACCGAACCTCGTGCGGCCGCTGCCACCCTCCTCCTACAGGACCCCTCCGGGCGCCATGCGCGTGGCGACCTCGGCACAGCTCGTCCAGGCGTTGCGGCGACCCCGGCCGACCACCATCGTGCTCGCCGACGGCGTCTACGGAGGCACCGGGCCGTTCCTCAACCCACACGGCCATCGCCTCTACGCGCGCAGGTTGGGGGGAGCCGTGCTGAGGGTCGGCCTCAGCCTCGGCGGGAACGACGGACGGCCGGGCGGTCTCGTACGCGGGCTCGTCTTCGACGTCCGCGACCCGTGCGAAGACGGCCGAGGGGGCGGAGATCATGGTCTGGGGCACGGCAAGCGGGCACGCGTGCTCGACGTCACCCTGCGGGGGAACGGCGTCGTTGCGGAGCGGACTCGTCGTGCGGCAGCCGGAGGGCTTCTCCGCCTCCCGGCTCGTCGTGCGCGAGTTCACGGACTACGGCGTCCTCGTCGACGCCAACGAGCCCGCCCGCACCGAGCTCGAGCGGCCCTTCCGCCTGGCCGACGTCGACGTCGCCGGTGTCGCCCGCCCGCTCCCGCGCTCCTCCAACGGCACCGCCGAGGCGTGTGTCTGGGTCGGAAACCCGGGCGTGGTCGAGCGCGTGCGCGCGCGCCGCTGCGCCTGGACCGGGCTGTGGACGGGAACGGCGACGAGCGGCGCCGTCTTCGACCGGATCGACGTCGACCGGACGCCCACGGGCGTCTACGTGGAGCACTTCACCCGCTCGAGCCGCTTCCGGCGCCTGGAGATCGGCGACGAGGTTCGCATCGGCTTGCTCACGGAATGGGCCGATCCGGACTCGGGCGGTCGTGCCGCCAGCTTCGACAACGTCATCGAGGACAGCTGGTTCGCGAGCTGGCTCGCCGGCGTCTATCTCGACGCAGGGAACGACGCGAACGACGGTGCGGCGGAGCACGTTCGTGAACCAGCGCTGGGCGGCCATCGGCGACTACCGAGGGCAACGAGAACACCTACTACGGGAACGACTACGCGGGCATCGCCGGTGGCGCTGCGGAGGTAAGCGACGAGCACGTCAGCGTGTTCGAGGAGGCGGGACGATGACGACAGACGTCGAGACCAAGCTCGAGCTCGAGACGATCGGCAGCGCCGAGGCGTTCGCGCGGCTTGCGACCCGAATGGGACGTGCTCGTGCGCGCGATGCCGCGCCCGAGCCCCTTTCTCCTCCATGCCTGGCTCGAGGCGTGGGTGCGCCACTACGGCGAGGGGGCGGAGCTGACCGTGCACGTGGCGCGGCGGGAGGGGCGGCTCGTGGGAGCTCTTCCGCTGCTCGTTCGCCGCCACCTCGGCCTGCGAACGGCGCGCTTCCTGGGTGGAAGGCAGTCCGCGCTCGGCGATCTGCTCCTCGCCCCGGGCGAGAACGGAGCGACCGGGGCAGCGCTCGGCGGCGCGGGTTCGGGCTTCCGCTGACCTGCTCGACGTGTACGGCCTACCCACGCGGAGCCGCCTCGCGTCGACCCTCGGCTCCTCGCTCGACGTCGTCCAGCGCGTCGAGGCTCCGGTGCTCGACCTCGGCCCCGGCTGGGAGGCGGTCTACCAGGCGAAGACGAGCTCGAAGAAGCGGAACCTGCACCGCCGCCGCCGGCGGCAGCTCGGCGAGCTCGGCCGCCTGGAGGTCGTCGTCGCCCGCGACCTCGAGGAGCTTCGTCCGGCGCTCGAGGAGGCTTTCCGGCTGCACGACCTCCGCTGGGACGGGCGCCCGGACGGATCGGGCTTCGCCTCGACGCTCGGCCGCCCCTTCCAGCGTGAGGCCATCGCAGCGCTCGCCGAGCTCGACGTGCCCCGCATCGTTCTCCTCAAGCTGGACGGGCGCGCGGTCGCCTTCCACTACTACTTCGCCTTCGAGGGGGGCATGTACGTGCACAGGCTCGCCTTCGACCCGGCTCTTGCGCGCTTCTCTCCCGGTCTCGTCAACACGCTGGACACGATCGAGGCCGCCTCGGACGAGGGCCTGACCCGGGTGGAGTTCCTCGGCGGGGCGGAGCGGTACAAGACCGAGCTCGCCGACGGCTTCGAGCCGCTCTGCCACGGGCTCGGGCTGGCGACGGGCGCGCGGGCACGAGCTGTGGCGGCGGCTCGGCTGGGCGTCATCCGCCTCCGCCTACGCGTGAAGCGGTCTTCGACGCTTCACCGCCTGTACATGGACGGAGTCGCGCCGGTTCGGCGCCTGACCCAGCGCTCCCGGGACGCGCTCCGCGCATGACGGAGCGTCTCGACATCGCCGTCATCGGGGCGGGGCCCTACGGCCTCTCGGTCGCTGCGCATCTGGCGGGGCGAAACGTCAGGACGTTCGGAGCGCCGATGGAGACCTGGCGCACGCGCATGCCGCCGTACATGTTCCTGCGCTCGGACTGGCAGGAGACCTCCCTGGCTGCGCCCGGCAACCTGGGCTCGATCGACCGCTGGGCGCGTGTTTCGGGCGAGGAGCGGGAGGAGCCCATCCCGCTGCAGAAGTTCCTCCGCTACGCCGAGTGGTTCCGGAAGACGTTCGCCCCGGAGGGCGATCCCTCGGACGTCGCGGCCCTGGAGCGAGACGGCGACGGCTACCGCTTGACCACGGCTGCCGGCGACGAGCTCGCGGCACGGCAGGTCGTCGTCGCCATCGGCGCGGTCCCCTTCGCCTATGCGCCGCCGCCGCTCGGAGAGGCCGTCGGCGACCGCGTCGCCTTCGCCACGTCGCTGCAGGACTACGAGCCGTATCGAGGTCGGCGCGTCGTTGTGGTGGGAGGGGGTCAGGGCGGCCTGGAGAGCGCGTCGCTCGCCGCTCGAGCCGGCGCCGACGTCGAGCTCGTCGTTCGCTCGAGCCTGCGCTGGTTCGCCGACCGCGAGCCGCACAAGCCTCGCGGGCGCCTGCACCAGCGCCTGTACCGGATCGCGTACCCGGTCGTCGGCTACGGGCCGCCGCCGCTCAACCGGCTCGCCCTCCATCCCGACGCCTTCGCCGCGCTGCCCCAGGGCGCCCGCCGCCGCGTTGCCGCCCGGATCCTCCGCGCCGGCGGCTCGCCCTGGCTTCGGGAGGAGGTCGAGCGCGACGTCCACGTCACCGAGGGCGTCGCCGTGGAGGGGATCGAGCAGAACGGAGGAGTACGGCTCCGCCTGAGCGACGGGACGGTGCGCGAGGCGGACACCGTCATCCTCGCGGCCGGTTTTCGCTTCTCCCTCGAGCGCCTCGGCTTCCTCTCGGAAGCCCTCCGCAAGCGAATCACGCTCGACGAGGGGCGTCCGGTCCTCGACCGCTGGTTTCGCTCGACCGAGAGAAGGATGCTCTTCGTCGGCTTCGCCGCGGAACACCGGTTCGGCCCCGTCGCCCGCTTCATCCCCGGCACCCGCTTCACGGCCAACCGCGTGAGGGAGTCCCTTGAGCGCTGATCCACACGCCGGGGACCTGCGGGGGATCGGGCCGTCGCTGCCCTACTCGATCAAGGCAACCGTGACGCGGGTCCGCTCGGCCGCCTGGTACGTGCGCTCGCGCGGCGGCAGCCGGGGCGGCCTGCGGATTCTCTTCTACCACCGCGTCTCCGCAGACCGAGACGAGCTCGCGGTCCACCCCGAGATGTTCCGCCGGCAGATGGACTGCCTCGCCTCGGCCGGATACCGGGTCCTCGACGTCGGCCAGGTCGCCGATCTCCTGGAGGGCGGGGAAACACCCGAGCGCGCGATCGGGTTGAGCTTCGACGACGGGTGCCTCGACGTGGCCGAGCACGCTCTTCCCGTGCTCGCCGACTACGGCTTCAGGGCCACCGTCTTCATCGCCACCGGGGTCACGGACGGACGCGCTTCGTTCACGTGGTACAGGGAGCAGCCTCCGCTGCTCGGCTGGGAGCAGATCGTCGAGCTCGACCGCTCCGGAACGCTCGAGTTCGAGGCGCACACGGTCACGCACCCCAACCTCCTGGCCGTCGACGACCGCAGGGCGGCGCTCGAGATCGAGGGCTCCAAGCGCGAGCTCGAGGATCGTCTCGGCCGGCCGGTCACGGCGCTCTGCTATCCCGCCGGGCTCTTTGGAGAGCGCGAGCGAGCGCTGGCCGTCGAGGCCGGGTACCGGGTTGCCGTCTCCTGTGAGCCGGGGGTCAATCTGCCGGAGACGGACAGGTTCGCGCTCAGGCGCCGCCAGATCGACTCGCGAGACACGCTGCTCGACTTCCGGGCGAAGGTGGGCGGGGGGCACGACACCCCGCTTCCCCTTCGCGATGCGTATCGCCGGCTTCGCTACGGAGAGGGCAGGCCCGCGGCAGCGAGCAGGGCCGAGTAGAGGTCGAGATGCGCCTGACGGGTCGATACGAGGTCGAAGCGCTCCTCCGCGCGGAGCCGTCCCGCTGCGCCAAGCCGCCGACGGAGCGCGGAGTCGCCGAGCAGCCGCTCGATCGCGCCCGCAAGCGCCTGCGGATCCCCGGGCGGGACGAGGAACCCGGTCTCTCCCTCGACGACGAGCTCCGGCACACCCCCGACATTCGTGGCCACGACCGGCAACCCGGCGGCCATCGCTTCGAGGATCGAGAGCGGAAGACCTTCGGAGCGGCTGGAAAGGACGAAGACGTCGGCTGCGGCCAGAAGCTCGGGGACGTCGCTCCGCTCGCCTGCCAGCTGGACGGCGGACTCGAGGTCGAGACGACGGGCTTCGCTCTCCACTGCGGGCCGGTCGCGCCCGTCGCCCACGATCACCGCCTCATACGCACCTCGTGGGAGTTCGGCGAGCGCTCGAACGAGCGTCAACGCGTCCTTGGGCGCCTGCAGGCGCCCCACCGTCAGGAGCCGGCACCGTTCCGCGCCGGTCCCCGGAGCCGTTGGGCGGGCCAGGTCGACGCCGTTGTGAATGACGACCGTAGTCGCCTCGTCGCACGTCCGTGCCTCGAGGCCGGCCCGGCGCTCGCTCTCGGCGACGCAGATGGTCACCGTGGTCACGGGTCGGAGCAGGCGCTCCGCCCAGAGGTAGACGGCCGAGCTCGCCCCGGTGTGAGCCGTGTACGACCAGCCGTGCACCGTATAGATGCGGATGGGGACGCGGGTGAGCCAGGCTGCCGCGCGGCCCAGGGCGGCCGCCTTGGCGCTGTTCACGTGCACGATGTGCGGTCGCTCCCGTCGCACGATGGTCGCCAGCTCGAGCAGGCCGAGGGGGTCGCGCCAGGGGCTGAGCGCGCGGCGGACGTGCTCGAGCTCGATGAAGCGCGCTCCCGCCGCGCGCGCCGCAGTGGCGAGCGGCCCGTCGCCGTGGGCCGCCACCGCGACCTCGAAGGGTTCGGCGAGCGCCGGAAGCAGGGAAGCGACGTACGTCTGCGCTCCTCCGGTCTCGGAGAGCGTGACGAGAAGGAGGATCCGTGGACGTCCAGCGGAACGCCCCGATCCTGAAGCCCGAGCGGAAACGCGCGCTACAGGGCCCGCTCCGGACACGGTCCTGGGCTTCGAGGCTGGACATGGCTCGGGACCATGAGGCGGGAGCGTACAAGGCGCGCCCGGGCGGGATGAGCGCGGCGCTTCCCTTCGGCCTGGGGGGAATGGCGATCCTCCTCTGGTGGGCGGCGGACGAAGGTGGCTATGCCCCCACCGCGTGGTACCCGGGCGCGCTCCTCTTTCTCGCGCTCCTGGCGGCAGTCGTGGTGAGGGAGGGAAGGCGGCGAAGCCTGGCTCCTGTGGCGTGGGCTGCGATCGGGCTTCTCGCGGCCTTCACAGCCTGGAGCTTCCTCTCCATCGGCTGGGCAGGCGTCCCGGGGGACGCCTGGGACGGTGCCAATCGGACGCTTCTCTACCTCACCGTTTACGCGACGTTCGCGCTGCTCCCCTGGCGAGCGCCGCAAGCCACCGTCGTGCTCGGGCTCTTCGCGGTCGGCACGGCGGTCGTCGGCCTAGTCGCGCTCGTCTCGGACGGCGCCGGAGCATTCAACGGGAACCGGCTCGCAGACCCGATCGGCTACGAGAACGCGAGCGCGGCCCTCTTTCTCATGGCATTCTGGCCCGCTCTCGCCCTCGCGGCGAGGCCCGAGGTGCACTGGGCGGCGCGCGGCCTCCTCCTGGCGGCAGGAGGCGCGCTTCTCCAGCTGGCTCTGCTCGCCCAGAGCCGCGGCTCGATCCTGGGCGTGGCCGTCGCGCTGCCCCTCCTGGTGCTCCTGAGCGGTGAACGCGCTCGGCTGCTCGCGACGCTTCTCCTCGTGGTCGTCGCCGCGCTCGCGACGCTCGACCCGCTCCTGGACGTCGTCGCCGGCGGCGGTGAGGCGGAGGTCGAGCGGGCGGTCGCGCGCGAGGTCGTGGCGCTCGCGCTCTCGAGCGGCACGCTGCTCCTGATCGGGTTGGCCCTCGCGTTCGGCGACCGCCCCGGGTGCGTCCGTCCCAGGCTGTCGCTCCCGGGCCGACGCGCTGTAGCGCTCCTTGCCGCCGCTCTCGCGCTCGCCGCCGTTGGGGCGGGCGTCGCCGCCTCGACGCTCGAGGACACGCCCCGGCCGGGACTGCAGAGCGGACGCTACGACATGTGGAGGGTGGCGGCCGGCGAGTTCGCCGAGCGCCCACTTCTCGGCGTGGGCGCCGACAACTTCGCGGTCGACTTCGTCCGCGAGCGTCGCACCGGCGAGGAGCCTCTCTATCCGCACAGCCTGCTCCTCAGGCCGTTTTCGCAGGCCGGTCTCGTCGGCGGCGTGCTCTTCCTCGGCTTCGTCGCTAGCGCTCTCGCAGCTGCGCTGCCACGGGGCCGGGAGCTCGACGCCTGGACGGGCGCCGTCGCAGCCGCCTCCGTCACCGCGGGTGTCTACTGGCTCGTGCACGGCTCGATCGACTGGCTCTGGGAGATTCCCGTTCTCGGGGCGTCCGCTCTTGCGCTTCTCGGGCTAGCATCCGCCCTCGGGGGAAGCAGGCCTCGCGGAGCCACCCTGAGCGGAGCACGCCGTGTGGCGGCGTTCGCTGTTGCCGGCGCCCTCTTCCTCCTCGCCGCGGCCTCCTACGCGTTCCCGGGCCTTGCCGCGCTCGAGCTCGAACGCGCTGTCCGCGCCTGGCCCGACTCGGAGCAGACGTTCGCCGGCTTGGAGCGGGCGCGCCGCTTGAACCCATTGAGCGAACGGGCGGACGTCGTCGCGGGGACCCTTGCCGAGCAGAGCGGGCAACTCGACCGGGCCCAGAGGGCATTCGGGCGAGCGCTCGAGCGCAATCCCGACGACTGGTACGCCCATCTCCAGCTTGCGGTGCTCGCTCGAGCCGAGGGAAGCGGGCCGGAGGCGCTGGCGCGACTGCGACGGGTGCGCTCGCTCAATCCGCGCGAGTCGTACGCCGAGCTCTTCGCGGACGTCGAACGGCACGCCCTCCGCGCGCCGCTTGGTCGCCGGTCGCTCGAGTGCGGGCCCGCCCTCGGGCTCGCGAGCCACTGCACCGACGATCGGAGGGGCGGATGAACGGAGGGTACGCCCCCGACCGAGCTGTGGTCGTCCGGCGCGGCGTGAGCGCGTTCGGAGCCCTCGCGGGCGGCCTGCTTCTCGCCGTGGCGCTCGCCGTCGTCCTTTCGCACTATGGCCCGGCCGTCGAGCTCGCGGTCTTCGCCGGGCTCGCGCTGCTCGCGGTCCTGGCTCTCGCGCTGGCCCGGCAGGAGGCCGCGGTGGCGTCTCGGCTTCGCGCTGCTCGGGATCGTCCTCGTCGAGCCCGCGCCGACCGACCTCGTCTTCTTCGTCGTCGTCGCGGTCGCTCTGGTGACGGGCAGCTTCCACCGTCAGCACGTTTCCGCTGCCGCGGTCGGAATCGTCGGAGCGTTTCTCGCGCTCAACCTCGTCTCCGCAGTCGAGGTCGTGGACTACGAGCTTGCCCTCACCTACTTCGCCACGACGGCGTACGTCGCCGTCCTCGCCCTCTGGCTAGCCGGCTGGGTGACGAGCTACCGGCGCGCCAGGGTTGCCGCGGGCGGGCTACCTGGTGGCGGCCGTGCTCTCCGCCTCCCTAGGCCTCCTGGCGCTCTTCCTGGCGCTGCCAGGGCGCGAGCTCATGGTCTTCGAGGACCGCGTGCAGGCCCTCTTCAAGGACCCGAACGTCTTCGGCCCCTTCCTCGTGCCGGCCGCGCTCATCCTCGTTGAGGAAACCCTCACGCCTCGGCTCTTCGGCCTCCACAGGTTCCTGAAGGGCCTGCTCCTGCTCCTGCTCCTGCTCGGGCTGATCTTCTCGGCCTCGCGCGGGGCGTGGGCCAACCTGGCCCTGGGCCTGGGCGTGCTGCTGGTCGTCCTGGCCCTCAGGCGGGGGGAGGGCGCAAGGTCCTGCTCGCGCTCGTCCTCACGCTCCTCGCCGGCGTGCTCGTCGCGGGCGCGGTCTCCCTCAGCGGGTCGGGCGACTTCCTCTCCGACCGGGCGCGCGTCCAAAGCTACGACGCAGACCGCTTCGGAGCGCAAGCCGCCGGGCTCGAGCCCGCGCAGCGCTACCCCTTCGGGGTCGGCCCCGGCCAGTTCGAGCTGGTCGCGCCGATCTCGGCTCACAGCACGTATGTGCGCGTCTTCGCCGAGCAGGGGCTCCCAGGCATCCTCGCCTTCGTCACGCTCGTGCTCTTCACGCTGGGCGCGGCGGTTGCCAATGCCGTGGCCGGGCGTGACACCTACGGGATCGGCTCGGCGGCCTTGCTGGGAGCGTGGTGCGGCCTCCTGGTCAACAGCCTCGTCATCGACACGCTCCACTGGCGGCATCTCTGGGTGGTGGCCGCGCTCATCTGGGCGGGCTGGATGCGGCGGCGTCTCGGCTCCGCTCGCCGGTCATCGCCCCTCTCCGCAGACAGGAACGAACCCTGGCATCCGAACGAAAGCGAGGTCATCGTGAAAGCAACTGCGTCGGTACTGGCTTCGGCGCTTGGATTCGTAGCGCCCACTCTTCCGGGGGTCGACTTCACAGCCGAGGCGGTCGCCGCTCCGTGCACGATCAGCGGCTCGGCCCGCGCGGAGGTCCTCGTCGGGACCCAGGGGAGTGACGTCATCTGCGCCTACGGCGGCGCAGACGTCATCCGCGGGCTGGGCGGAAACGACCTCATCCTGGGTGGTGCAGGCAACGACCGCATCACGGGCGGCCCGGGCGACGACCGCATCCGCGGCGGCTCGGGCAGCGACCGCCTCGAGGGCCAGCAGCGAAACGACGTCCTTCGCGGCGAGGCCGGCCGGGACACTCTGGTCGGCGGAGACGGAAGCGACCGGCTCTACGGCGGCGGCCACCGCGACAGGTTGTTGGGGGGCGCTGCACGCGATCTTTTCTACGTTCGTGACCGCAGGGAGGATCGGGTCAACGGCGGCCTCGGGAGGGACTGCGCCCGAGCCGACCGCCGTCTCGACGTCCTCGTCAGCGTCCACGAGCTCTTCTGAGGAATGGAGGACTGATGCGACAGCCAACGACATCGATCTGGGACTGGCCACGCGACACCGGCGACGAGCCCGTGGACGTTCCTCGCTACCTGACGGCGCTCAAGCGCAGCTGGCCTCTGATGGCTCTCATCGTCGTGCTGATGACGGTGACCGTGCTCCTGCTCTCGCTTGCGCTCCCGAAGACGTACCAGACGACCGCCAGGATCCTCATGGAGGACGAGGCCGGCGTCCTCCAGGCCGCTGACGCCGACAGCGTCACGCGGCGGCTGGCGACCGTGCAGACGCTGCTCACGACCAGGGACGTGCTCACGCACGCAGCCGAGAGCCTTCCCGACGAGTCCGTGCAGACGCTCGAGGACAAGGTCGAGGCCTCGGTCGACCAGAACGCCAACATCGTCGACGTCGTCGCAACCGACGGAGACCCGGACGGAGCCGCGGCGATCGCCAACGCAGTTGCGCGGTCGTTTCTGACTCTGGAGGAGACACAGGAGCGTGAGCGGATCGCCCGGTCCCGCGCCGACCTCGAGGCTGCTCTCGACAGGCTTCGCGGCACGCCGGGGAGCGAGGAGGCCGCGCAGGCCACCCAGCAGCGGCTGAGCGAACTCAGCGTCAGCGAGGCGAGCGTCGGCAGCGAGCTCCAGCTCGCCCAGGCTGCGCTGCCGCCGAGCGAGCCGGACTCGCCCCGCCCGGTTCGCAACACCGTCTTCGCGTTCTTTGCCGCTGCCTTCGTCGCCGTCCTGGCCGCGCTCGCCCTCGACCAGCTCGCCCCGCGGCTGTCGGGCCCTCGCGAGCTGAGCCGCCTGACGGGCGTGCCGATCCTCGCCGCTCTCCCGTCACGGCGCAGGCGTCGGAAGGCGCAGGCCGAGGAGGCCTACCTGGCGCTGCAGGCCTCTCTCCTGCAGCTCCCTGCGACCAGGAAGCTCGTGCTCGTGACGAGCGCCTCGGCGAGCGAGGAGAAGTCCGAGGTCACGCTTCGGCTCGCGGAGTCGCTCGCGAGGGACGGCTCGCGGACGCTCCTCGTCTCGGCGGACATGCGCCGTCCGAGGATCGAGCAGCTACTCGGCCTGGGCCACGCCCCCGGGCTGGGGGACGTCCTGCACGCGCTGGGTGAGCGGGGAGGCGAGGCCGGAAGCGAGCTCCTGCGCGAGTCGGTCGTCCGCGTCTCCTCCCACCTGCACGTGCTCCCCGCGGGCACCCCCGGCTCGAACTCCGTCCATCTGCTCGCGGGCAAGCCGCTGGCGGCGCTCTTCGACGGGCTCGAGCGCTCCGACTATCGCTTCGTCCTCGTGGACGGCTCGCCGCTGCTCGGCGTCGTCGACGGCCCGCTCCTGGCGCGGTGCGCGGAGGAGGCGCTGGTCGTCTGCCGGCTCGATCGCATGACTCCGGCCGCCGCTGCCGAGCTGGGCGAGGTTCTCGAACGGCTCCAAGTGCCGGTTCTCGGCCTCGTTGCGATCGGAGCCCGCGCCGACGCCTCCTACTCCGTGGGAGTTCCTGCACGCGAACTGGAAGAGTCCCCCTCGATCGCCGAGGTCTCCTGACGAGCTCGCCCCCGCACGCGTTCGAGGGCCCGTTGAGGGCACCCTCCGTGCTGCTCGTCGCGAGCTTCGTCCGCCCGCATCCGGGCGGCATCGAGGACTTCGTCGAGACGGCACGGGCGTTGCTCGTCGAGCGGGGCGCACGGACCACTGTGCTGGCCTGCCGGCTGCCCGGATGGGACACGACGGCGGACGTCGTCGTACCCACCCGCTTCCTCGGCTCCTCCTCGTGGCCGCTGCCGGTGGGCGGATGGCGGACGCTCTGGCGCGAGGTGAGCTCGGCCGATCTCGTCCTCGCCAACAACACCCGCCAGGTCCTCCCGGTGCTCGCGGTCCTCCTCGCCCGCGCGCGCGGGCGGCCTGCTTTTCTCGTCATGCACGGCTCAGGTGCGGGGCCGTACGCCGGCCAGCGCGCTTCCGCCTTCGCACGCTCGTTCTTCCAGCGATCGCTCGGTCGCCTGGCCATGCGTCTCGGCCACCCGATCTCCGTTTCCCGTGCCGGGCTCGAGGGGGCGCGCACTCTCTATGGCGTCGAGGCCAGCTACCTGCCCTACCCTCTCCGACGGCAGTCTCTCCCCGGGCGCCCCACCGACCTCGGGCCTGAGGAGGCAATGCGTATCGTGTGGGTCGGAAGGCTGTTCCCCGAGAAGGACCCCGTCCGGGCGGTCGAAGCTGTCGAAATCCTTCGGCGTGGGCGGGGCGCGGAGCTCCACGTCTGTGGCGACGGCCCGCTCCGCCGCCCGCTCGAGCGGCTCGCCCGAGAACGGCGTTGGCTCCATCTTCACGGAGCGCTGTCCTCGCAGGCGGCGCAGGAGCTGCAGGCGGGCGCTCACGTCTGCCTCTCGACGTCTGTGGCGGACAATGTCCAGGTCGCCGTGCTCGAGGCGCTGAGCCGTGGGATACCGACCGTCTCGACGCGCGTCGGCGACGCGCGCTCGTACTACGGCGCCGCCTCGCTTCGGGATCTCTGCGTTCCGGCTGGAGACCCGGTGGCCATCGCGGCCGCCCTCGGCGAGGTCGCTTCCTCGTACGACTGCTACCGGCGCCGATTCTCAGCCAACGCGGAGATCCTTCGCGCGCGGCACGAGAACGTCGGCGACGAGCTCGTCCGCCTCCTGCGCTCAGGGCCGGCGGTAGGGCGTGGCCTCGGACGGCCCGCCGCGGTTACGTGACCTTTACCCGTCCGGAACCCCTCGAGCGCGATCCTGCGGCACGCGGCTCGGCGCTGCTCTTCTGGGCCCAGCTCGCCGGGAATTCCGGGCTCTTCGTTGCGCTCGTGGTCGTCACTCGGGCGCTCGGCCCGTCCGGTCGGGGCACGATCGCCTTCATCACAGTGGCGGCGATCCTGCTCACGCGCGTCGCGCGGCTCGGCGTCAGCGAGGCGACGACGATCTTCACCGCCCAGCGCCCCGGGGAGCGTCCGGCGCTGCTCACGAACCTCGTCCTCTTTGTCTCGACGAGCAGTGCGATCGCCGCGAGCCTCGTGTGCGCGCTGCTCGCGGCCATGCCAGCATCGCTGCGGCCGAGCGGCATCGGAGGCGACGAGCTCGTGCTCCTGGGTCTCGGCGCTCTCGCTTCGGGGTTCGCGGACGCGGGCTACACGTTCCTCCTCGGCTGCAGCCGCTTCCGGCTGCACGCGCTCACGTCTGCGGCGAGCGCTTGGCTCTACGTCCTGCTCGTTGCGGTCCTCGAGGCAAGCGTGGGCCTCACCGTCGCCTCGGCGGCGCTCGCCTGGATCGCGATCCAGCTCCTGAAGGGCTTCTTCATGCTGGCCGTGGCGGTTCGGGACGCGGGCGTCGGCGCGCCCGACCGCGCTCTGCTCGGCGAGGCCGTCCGCTTCGGCGTTCGAGCCTGGTTCGGAAGCCTTTCCGACGCGCTCAACGACCGGCTCGACCAGATCATCACGGCGCTCATCGCCTCGCAGGCTGTCCTGGGGTTCTACTCCGTGGCGGTGAACGCCTCCGAGATCCTGTTCTATCTCCCCGGCGCGGCCGCCACTGCGCTTCTGCCGGTGGCCGCGCGGAGCGATCCGCGGGCCCGTGTCGACGGGGTGCTGCGGGCCTTTCGCTCCGTGACGCTCGTCTCGCTCGGGTGCATCGGGCTCGGCGCGGCCCTCGGCCCGCTGCTCGTTCCGCTCGTCTTCGGCGAGCCGTTCCAGGAGTCCGTGACGCCCTTCCTTATCCTGCTTCCCGCCGCGCTCGGCTACGTCGCGCTGGGCATCTTCTCGAGCGCGCTCGTTGCCTCTGGGGCGCCGGGGCGGTCCTCCGTCGGCCCGCTCGTGTCCCTTGCGCTGGCGACCGCGCTCGACTTCGTCCTCATCCCCCGCTACGGGGCAGCGGGGGCGGCGGGCGCCGCGGCGGTCGGCTATGTCGCAGGTGGCGGAGCCGCGCTGGCCCTCTACCGCGGCTGGGCCTCTTTCTCGTGGGGAGCTCTGCTTCGTCCACAGCCCGGCGACCTAGACCTCCTTCAGGCTCTCCTACGCCCGCTGGCGCGGCGCCACAAAGGGGCGGTTCTGCGAGCCGGAGAGAATCCGGACGTATAGCCGGAGGAGCACGGTGTTGACTTGGGATCCTCTTCGCGACGCCGACGTGGGCGGGTCGGTCATCGAGAGCTAGGCCGCTTCATTCGAGCTTCGTTTACGGATTCGTGAGCTGCCTTCCCGGAAGATCGGGGCTTCCCACTTCGTCCTGCGGACAACGGCAGTTCGCGGAAGGAGAAGGAGATGGGGGAGCACGGGGTCAAGGGGAAGAACGAAGTCCGTGCGCGGCGTCTGCGGTGATGTTCGGCGAGCTCGAGCGCTGCGCTCGCTGCCACCAGCGCTATCCCGCGCCGCTCGGCCACCGCTGTCCGCACGCCTCGTTCGCCCGCCGACGGGAGGACGACTTCGAGCAAGGGTTCAGGACCTGGCTCGAGAGCAGCGAGGGACGGTTCGCCGAGTACCTGGCGTGGCGCCAGCGGGCCCGCTAGCGCCCTCCCTAGGAGAGTCTGACGAATAGCTGCTGTGCCGCCGGGGCCCGCGCGGCGACGAGCACTATCCGCCAAACCCTCTTAGACGTCCTCGTCGAGCCGGCGCTCCAGGTAGCGCTCGACGTCGGGCCCGCTCTGGCTCGCCAGGACGTCCTCGATCCACGCTCGGCGCTCGAAGTCGACGATCGCCAGCTCCCAGACGCAGCCCGCCGGCTGGTTCTCCACCTGCTGGAACGAGATCGGATCCGCCTTCGGGCTCACGTAGATCCGTTGGTGGAGCTCGTTCTCCGACTGCCACCAGTAGATCAGCGCGATGTAGGCAGACCTCGCGTCGTGGGCCGTTGCGAAGGCGATGCCATAGCGGTCGTCGGCCACCGTAGGCTGGGGGAGGACGGAGGCCGCGAGGTCGCTGGTCGCCTCGACGAACCCGGGATCCGGCTCCGCGCCGTTCACCGCGATGCCGTAGAGCTTGAGCCGCCAGCCGCGGACGTCCTCCCGGCGGACAAAACGGACGTGGCGAGGCTTGTACGGGACCTCGAGGGCCGTACCGAGAGTGGTCACGCCCGTTCCAACGCCAGCGGGCCGCTCACTCTTCCCACATCGAGGCTAAAGCTCCCGCGCAGCGGTGCCGAAACTAGAACCGGTTCCGACGTGAGGCCGCAACACGCCGGGACCTCCCTGAATCGGGCCGCTGCCCAGGCGGCCCTTTTCTTTGCCGGTAAACGCCCGATCAGCTCTCGAGACGGCGGCGCAGCTCGTCGAGCGAGATCGCGTCGGGCTCGTAGCCCTCGAGCCGGAGCGCCTCCTCGAGGTTCGCGATCAGAGCGTCGCGAAACGCGACGTCGGCCTGCGCCCTGGCGACGATGTCGTCGAGCTGGCCGCGCGCGAGCGGGAGCTCCTGAGCGGCCTCCACCCAGGCTTGCGGCGCGGGCGGAAGGGCCTTGATCAGCTCGGCGAGGCGATGTTCGTCGTAGGCGGTCATCTGGTCTCCGTCAACTCGACGCGTGGCCCTGCGGATTTCTTCCCTCGAATATCTCCCGCAGGCGGGCGAGGCAGCGGGAGATGCGGCTGGCGATCGTCCCGGACGGGATCTCGAGCGCGGCGCCGATCGTCTGGTAGCTCTCGTCGCGGGCGAAGAAGCGGTCGAGGATCTCGCGGCAGTTCTCCGTGAGCTCGCCCATCGCCTCGTGCACGGCGAAGGCTTCGTCGAGGGTCTCCATGGCCTCGTCGACGCCTCCGGGCAGGGCGTCCGGGTCGACGATCTCCTCGCGCGAGCTCGAGCGCAGGTGGTCGATGCAGAGCCGGCGCGTGAGCTGCCCGATCCACGGGCGAATAGCCTCGTCGTCGCGGAGCCTCTCCAGATGCTGATAGGTGCGCGCAAAAACCTCCTGGAAGACCTCCTCGGAGTCCTCCTGGCGCAGCCGGAACGCCTGCCCGCAGATGGCGTAGACGTAGCGTGAGAAGCGGGTGACGAGCTCGCGCCAGGCGTCCTCGTTACCCGCCCGGCAGCGGGCAACCAGCTGCGCGTCAGGAAGGGATGCGAGCTGCACGCCAGGAGTATGAAACCGCATTGGTCGCTCGTTGGGAAGATCTCGGCCGGCTCAGGCGTCCTGTGGGCGGTGAGAGGAGGACAACATGCTTCAGCCTGAGACGCATCTGGACATCGTCCGGGAACGCCACAGCGACCTGTTGCGGCAGGCACGAACCGGCGAGCTGGCGCTGCGCCTCGGCGCTGCCCGGCGCGAGGAGCGGCGTTCGTTCCTGTCTCGACTGCGTGCAGCGACCAAGTCGCGGCAGGCGTCCACCCCGGCTACCTCGGCCTAGAGCTCAGAAAAGGGTGGAGCCCCGGTAGGGGGCCGGGGCTCCGGCCCACCGACGCGGTATCAACCCCGGGACAAGGTTCGCATCGGCGGGCGTGGACCCTATTCTGCACAAATCTATCGGATCCTCGTCAACCCCACCTGCATGAAAAGTTCGCTCGATACGATGTTTTCGTGTCGGCGCGGTGGCCGAGTGGTTAGGCAGAGGCCTGCAAAAGCCTCGTACACCGGTTATCCGGAGGGCTGTCGAGGAAGGTCGCAGTTGCACGAAAAACGTGCCTTCCAGTCCTGAACCTTTACGATGACCAGCGGGCCCGGCGCGATGGCCGAGTGGTTAGGCAGAGGCCTGCAAAGCCTCGTACGCCGGTTCGAATCCGGCTCGCGCCTCTTGAAACGCTGGCCTCCGCCGAACGGATCACATCAGCAGCCGCTGGGCTAGGCTCCCCAAGCTACGAGTCTCGTCCACGTGTAGGTGCGGCCGGGAACGAGGCGCGGCGAGGTGGGCGCGGCTACGGCCATGAGGCGAGTATCAACTCTGCTTCGCCCTAGGAAACGAACGCCTTCCGAACAGATGCAGCTGTCCATCTGTTCGTGCCGTGAATCGTTGGAACCTTCTTCAGGTTCAGCTCCTCGGCGATTTCCTCCAGCGACATCCGCTTCCCGAGCATGGCGTTGATCTTCTTCCGCCAGATGAAGTCACGTTGGTTGCAGAGCTTGTGCGCGAGCCGGACGTTGTCGGAGGTGAGGTGACCTCCGTGCATCTTGAGTCTGGGATAGTGGTCGGCCGTCGGCGACCACTTGGAAAGCGTCGAACTCGGCTCGAAGTGTCTACGACCCCGGAAGCAGTAGCACTGGGGCATCTCGCAACGCACGTCGATGATCTGGCCATCGCGCGCAAGTTGCCGGAGGATTCCGCGAACTCCAAGGGACTCAAGCGTCTCTACAGCTGTCTGTCCAGGGGCAGCCGGTGCCGCTCCCGCTGGGGTTCCTGCCTGATGGGTCTGCTCGTCTCCGGCCACAAGGCGAGTATCAACACTGGCTCGGAGGGCAAGCGGCTAGATGAGCGAGTCGATACGGGGTACGTCGATCAGGATGTCCGACGTATCCAGGTGTGCGTCCTGCGAGTGAGTAGTCGCGATGTTGGCGTGGCCCATCACCAGGCTTAGGGTCTCGAGCCGACCGCCACGTCGGAGCCACCGTGTCGCGAACGTGTGGCGAGCGGTGTGAGGGTTTCGATACCGAACGCCCGCCTCGGCAAGGCAACGGCCCCACCAGACAGCGACGCTGCCCTTGCCGATCGGTGTCGAGCGTTGCAGACGACCGCCGCCGGGCCGCGTGTTCTCGGGCTTGTCCTCGTCGGTGCCGCCGTCGGCTACGTTCTCACCCACCGGGACCGGCATGAGGAGGTCGTGTCCACAATTGGGGACACCGCGGAGCCTCCGAGCAATGAGGCGCAGGCTCGTGAGCCTCTGGTCAGGGACGAGGAGATCATCATCGACATCGCCGGCGTGGACGACGAGGTCAGGCGGGCCGTGCTGGGCGAGGAGCCGCAGTAGGGCTGGGCGCCGGCGTCCGTTGTCCCCCAAACAGTCCGGCGCCCAAGTTGAAGTTGCCCGGTTCGGGCATGTCGGAAACCCTGGAAGGCAGCGGGCGACGATTCGGCATCGCGCTACGGCGGCATTGGCCGAGCGGCGTTGCTTTAGCGCGGCAACCGGTGAGCCCGAACTCGACGAACCGGTTTCGTCGCGCGCCCGCTCTTTCGCGGCCCGCTGGTGTTGCCTCCGACTCTCTGGCCTCGGCCACTCGAGCGTCAGCGACCCGCCGATCTGGAGCTTGTGCCATCGCCGGGCCAGGCTGTCGAGAGAGGCAAGGACGGCGTTGATTCGATCCGGCTCGGCCCGCGCTTCCGCCAGCACGTCGTCCCAGTACTCGGGTAATGGCGCCCGCCCTGTCCGTGCCCTTCACGCCGCGTCCAAAACGGCGGCCAGGGCCTCGGAGCGCCGACCCCGCGAATGCTCCTTCCTTCGCAGCTTGCGGCTTCGCAGCCACTTGTCCCGAAGCTCCTCCTCGACCGGGAGGAATAATCCCGGGTCGCCGCCCGCCGCCAGCTGGCCGAAAATTGCGCCGTCGAGGCCCCACTCGGCCTCCGCGACGAAGTGGACCAGATCGTGGGGGAGGAAGTCGTCGTATCCGGGAGCCGGCTCGAGGATCACCGCCGGTCCACTTTCGCGTTCGACGAGAACGCCGTAGTGACGTGGACCCGACTTCAGAAAGTGCACGAGCACCAGTTCACAACAAGACGCTGAGCCGGAAGAAATCACGTATCGAACACAGATCGCCTGAGAGCCCGGAGGACCCAGCCTCGCACCGCTACTCGGCTCTAGTCAAGGGTCGCATCCTTCGGACGAGCTGCCTCTCAGGGCCGAGGAGCAGTTTCCTGGCGGGGACGGTGCCCGCCGGACGCCATCCTTACAGAAGCGCCTTCAAGTACAGGATACGAGTCGGTGCGATGCGTCAGCGAGACCACCGAATTAGCGCCTCGCTTGCCCCGCTCCAGACCTCGGACCGAACCGCTAGAAGCCGCGCTGCGAATCCTCCGTCAGGGGGAGGTCTGTCCTCCTCCAGGGGCGCCCGCCTGCCGCATGGCGGGAAGGCCCCAGCTACACGAAGGGTAGGAGCCTGCCTTTTGGCGGGCTCCTCCTCTTACGCCAAAAGCTGGACAACGCTGAGGAGCCGGGGCGTGGGCAGGGTAGTCCTAGGGAATCTTGCGGCCCGTTCTACTCGCCCAACTCCCCAGAGAAGGACAGGGTCGGATGACTGTTCGAGGCGCTCTTACAGGATCATTCGCTCGGCCGTATGTCCCCGTCGGACCATCAGATGGCCTAAGGGCACGATTCGGTGCCCACTTCAAATCTTCCGCGGGTTCCGACCCCCGCCGCCACCACTAGGCGCCACTGCGGGTAGCACGCTCGGATGTGCAAGTGTGCGGGAATGTCGCTTGAACGGTTCGGTAACGGTCCCGCCGACCGCCTGACGCTGGTCGATGCGGGCGCCCTGCTGCCCGCCGGGCCAACCTCTGCGATCATGCCGCCACATGCCCGTCGTCGAGATTCGCGATCTTCACAAGCGGTTCGGAAACGTCGAGGCGGTCAAGGGGCTCAGCTTCGAAATCGAAGCCGGGCGCGTCACGGGTTTCCTCGGGCCGAACGGCGCGGGTAAGAGCACAACGCTCCGCGCACTGCTCGGGCTCGTGCGGCCGACTGCGGGAACGGCGACCTTTGGCGGTCGTCTCTACCATCAGCTCGACCGGCCGAGCGCCCAAGTTGGCGCCGTGCTCGAGGACGCCGCCTTTCACCCGGGCCGAACGGGACGCAACCACCTACGCGTTCTCGCCGCGGCAGGCGAGCATCCCGAGCGAGCGTGTCGACGAGGTGCTGTCCACCGTCGGGCTCAGCGACGCAGCCAACCGGCGGGTGAAGGGCTACTCGATGGGAATGAGGCAGCGGCTCGCGATCGCCGCGGCACTGCTCGGCGATCCGGAGGTCCTGATCCTCGACGAGCCGACCAACGGCCTGGATCCACCCGGGATCAGCTGGATGCGTGGACTGCTCCGCGAGCAAGCGGGTAAAGGGCGCGCGGTCCTCGTCTCGAGCCACCTGCTCGCCGAGGTGGCCCAATCCGTGGACGACGTGGTCATCATCTCCCACGGAGAGCTCCGCGGGCAGGGCACGCTGGAGCAGGTTCTTGGCGGCGGCGAGGGCCCGGCAACAGAGGTGCGAACGCCCGACCCGGAGCGGCTGGCCCAGGCGCTCGAACGCCGGGGCTACACGGTCGAGCGCGAAGGCGACGTTCTGCTCGTCCTCGGCGCCAGCCCCGAGCAGGTTGGCCCGATTGCGGCGGAGGAGCAGGTCACGATCCTCGGCCTCGCACCCAAGATGCGCTCGCTCGAAGCAGCCTTCTTCGCGCTCACGGATGACGGATCGTGAAAGCGCTGCTGCGCGCGGAGCTGATCAAGCTGCGCACGACGCGGACATTCGTCGTGCTCACCGCTGCGGCGCTCGCGCTCTCGCTCCTTGTCGTCGTGCTCAGCGCGACGCTCGGGAACCGGTGGACCGAGGACGACGTGCGCAATCTCTTCTTCGCGGACTTCACGGGCCTCTTCATCTTGCTGCTCGGCGTGATGGGCATGGCCGGCGAGTGGCGGCATCGCACGATCACGAGCACCGTCCTGGCTGCGCCCAGGCGGCTGCGGCTGCTCAGCGCGAAGACGATCTCCTACGCGGTCGCGGGCGTCGCGATCTCGCTCATCGTCACCGTTTCGATCATGGCCGTCGGCACACTGATCCTGTCCGCCCGAGACCTTCCGACCGTCGGCCTCGGAGACCTGACCGATGTCCTGTGGCGCAATCTGGTCGTCGCTGCCTATCTAGGCGCTCTCGGGGTCTGCATCGGTGGCCTCATCCGGAACCAGATCGTGGCCATCGTCGGACTGCTCCTCCTGGCCTTCGCGATCGAGCCGCCGCTCATCGGGCTGGCGCCCGAAGTAGGCAAGTTCGGACCGACGTCGGGCGCACCGAACGGCTTTCTCGGGCTCGAGGATGCCTTCGGTGAGGGCGACGAGCAACTCACGCCCGCCGTCGCGCTCCTTGTGATGATCGGCTGGGTAGGGCTAGCCTTCGCCGCAGCCGCAGCGCGCCTCGAGCGCCGCGATCTCGTCTAGAACTCAAAACTCTGCGGAGCCGGCTCAACCGGGCGTACGAACAGGGCCCGGAACAGCACGGTCGCGTGGGCCAGTGTTCGGGAATGTCACCCGGGGTTTGCGGCAGTTAGCGTTAACGGCCGTGCGGGAGGGCTCGGGACAGCTTGTCCTTCGCGAGATCGAAGATCGTGATCTCGGCGTGCTGTTCGAGCACTCGAGGGATCGCGACGCGATCCGGATGGCCGCGTTCACGTCGCCGGAGGCCGATGATCGAACGAACTTCGAGCGACGGTGGGCGCGGCTGAGGAGCGACGGCTCTACGACAAACAGGGTCGTCGAGGTCGACGGTCGAGTCGTGGGTCACATTGCGAGCTTCGACTTGGAGGGGCACCGCGAGGTCACCTATTGGATCGGTCGTGAAGATTGGGGCCGCGGCTTTGCCACGCGTGCTCTACAAGCGTTCTTGCAGGTGGAGGCTAGCCGGCCGCTTTACGCTCGCGCTGCGAGCGACAACGCCGCGTCGATTCGTGTGTTGACGAAGTGCGGTTTTCGTATCGTGGGCGAGGGGCGCGGGTTCGCCCATGGGCGCAACGAAGAGACGGACGAGGTCGAGCTCCGACTCGATGCATGACCCGCAGCCCGGCCCAGAGCTTCCTATCGCCGCCGACCGACTTCGGCCGGATCTGGGCGATGACCTCCCACAAGCGCCTTCTGCGACGCCTTCGTCAGCCGCAGGACGATGCGGAGAAGCTCAGCCGGGAGTTCGGGTTCCGGATCGCCCGACTGTTCGCCGCCTAATGAGGCCCCGTCCTCTTCCTCGGAAAACACCGGTTCGAATCCGGTCCGCGCCTTTGCTTCCGAGCTGATCCGGAGAGCTACGCTGAAGTGCTCGGAATCGGCTCGGTTACTGAGCCGTGAAGCCGCCGTCCAGGACGAGCGTTGTGCCTGTGCAGAAGCGGGCCTCGTCGGAGCAGAGGTACATCGCCGCGGCAATCAGTTCTTCGGGTCGACCCATGCGGCCGACGGGGAACGCCTGGAGGAGTGCCTCCTCCGGCACCTTCTGCTCGTCCAGGTAGCGCCAGATCATGCTGCCGGGAATGTCGATCGCGGCGAAGGCGAGCGCATTGACGCTGATGTTGTCCTTGCCGACTTCGATCGCGGCGGCCTTCGTGAGGCCGTTGACTCCACCCTTGGTGGCCGCGTAGAGGCCGTTCGCCGGTGCGGCGGTGATGCTGCTCGTCACGGACGACATGTTGAGGATCGCGCCGCCGCCGCCCTTTCGCATGGCGTTGATCTCGTGCTTGAGGCAGAAGAAAAGGCCCTTGAGATCGGTCGCGATCAGCTCGTCGAAGGCGCTCTCCGTCCCCTCTGCGATCTCGCTGAGCTTCTCCGTGCCGGCGTTGTTGATCGCGCAGCTCAGGCGGCTATGGCGCTCGACTGTGCCGGCAACGAGCCCAATCACGTCCTCCTCGCGGGAGACATCTGCGGGAGAGAAGTCGATCCGGCCCCCGGCGCGGCGGATCCTCTCGGCCGCCGCCGTGCCTGCCTCGGCGTCCACATCACAGCCGACAACCGTCGCCCCGGCCTGCGCGAACGCCTCGGCGAGAACCGCGCCGCACCCGCGCGCCGTCCCGGTGATCAGGACGACCTTGTCGGCGAAGGAGAACATCGGCCGCAGCATATTTCCAGGTCAGGGATCGGGCGCTCAAGTCCGCGCTTGTGCGTGCCGATACTGGCCGCGAGGTCCTCTCCTCCCGGGCACGGGGATGACGGCAACCACTCTCGCGCCCGGTTTTCGCCCGGAGCGGCGGCGGTCCCCATCGTCGCCGCTTCTCTTTTCGGCGGCGATGATCCGAGGCGGGCTACGCGGCCGAGTCCAGGCCGTGGCGGAGGTCGACGGGGGCACCGGCGCGGACGTCGGACTCGCCGTGCCAGCGGGCGACGCTGGCGGCCCAGCCTTGTCGCGCGTGGTAGGCGCAGACGACGTAGGTCTCGCCCTCGCCGGCGGTCACCTCGCGGGAGCCGGCGCGGTCGCAACGGCGATTCTCGAGCCGGTAATAGCCCTCGCAGCGCTCCATACCCACAAGACTTCGGCGCTGGGCTCGATCTTCCTCAGCCCTCGTTCTCGGTAAGTCGCTCGCGCCAGGCCTCGCCGGCGGCGCGGCCTTCCGGGGACGCGAGGAAGTGGTCCAGCGGGACGTGGAGGAACGCGCCGCGGGACTCGGCCACGACCTCGGCGCCGTCTCGGAGCTCGGCGTCGATGTGGATCCGGCGGCCTCGGCTGTCCGTTACCCACGCGGCGAGCTCGAGCTCGTGGTTGATGAGGACCGGTCGTCGATAGCGGACGAACATTCGGGCCGTCACCGCCGGGAAACCGGTGCCACGTGGCAAGGAGGCCGGAGGCCTCGTCCAGCGCGGCGGCCACCAGGCCGCCGTGGACGATCCCCGGCGCGGCCTGGTGGTGGTCGCCGAACGTGACGACAGCCTCGTAGCGCTCGATTCCCTCTTCGGTGGGCTGCGGCAGATGCAGGCCCCGAGGGTTGTCGCCGCACCCCCAGCACGCCGGGTCGTGGTGCGGCGGGATCCTCACTCGTGGATTACCGCAGGCCGCCGCGCTCGAAGTGGGCGCGGTAGAAGTTCTCCGAGCCTGCGGTCGCCATCGCCGCCGAGGCGGAGATCTCGAGCGAAAGCGTGGCCGCCGTCACGATCTGCGCCAGGCGGTAGACCTTGCCCGGGCCGTCGCAGCCCATGAGCCGGAGCCAGGAGCGTGCGTAGGGGAGGCTGGTGCCGCCGCCCACGGTGGCGACCTCCAGGCTGGCGAGGCGCATGGAGACGTGCAGGCCGGCCGCGGTGCGAAGCGCCGTTCCGTGCGCCATCGAGCTTGTCCCGACCATGCCGATGTCCTGGCCGGTGGCCGTGAACAGTGCGGCGATCGCGGTCGCGGGCGTGAAGGCGACGGACTGCATCCCGGAGGCGACCGCGCCGTGCGTGCCAACGAAGGCCAGCTCCGCCAGGTCGTCGAGCGAGGTCTTGAGGACGCGGCGAACCGCCTCCTCCGTCAGCGTCGCCTCGGCGACGACCGTCTTGCCGTGGCCGCCCCGCTCGAAGTAGCGCGCCGACGGCTTCTTGTCCCCGCCCATGTTTCCCTCGAGCATCGACCGCGTCGGTCGGATCGGCGTGCGCTCGAGCACGAAGCCCTGGTTCAACGCGTAGGAGTTGCGGGTGATCATGTTCATCCCGCACGCGTCGCCGGTCGTGTAGGCGTACATGACGTGGCACATGGGGCCGACCACGTGCGTCTCGATCTCTCTGAGCCTCGCGTGCCTGGAGAGGTTGGCTACCGGCTCCGACGCCAGCCACGCCTGCATCGGCTCCAACTGCGACTCGACCCAGCCGGAGAAGGCAACCGCCTGCGCGACGTCCTCGAACAGGAAGGCCGACGCTCGGGTGATCCGGTCTCTGAGCACGTACGTGCTGAAGCCTCCCGACTCCCCGACCGCACGGGCGCCGCGATAGAGCGAGATCGAGAGCCCACCCTCGGTGTTGGCGAGGGGGACGTACACGCCTTCCGTTGCGCGACCTCGCTCGACGAGGCGGCCGTCGGGCTCCTCGAGGGCGTAGTCGCCGAGCTCGACGTCGATCGGGCCGACCACCGCGACCGGGACGAGAGCGACCCCGGTCAGCGCCTCGGTCGCGCTCGCGAACGGCGCGAGGTCGTGCGCGAACACCTCGCCCTCGCCGTCGAGACGCGGCGCGAGCTCCTCCTGACGCGCGCGGATCGAGTCGGGGTCGTTCTTGCGAGGCCAGCGCCGGAGCTCCACGGCGTCAGCTTAGAACCCGAGGCACCCAGCGTGGGACGTCGGCCCGATAGTCCTCATACTCCTCGCCGAACCGGCGGCGCAAGGCCGGCTCCTCGACGAGCGGGATGTAGACGGCGTTGACGGCCAGGACGCTGGCAAACCAGAGCAGCAACGGGACGGATCCGAGCACGGCGGCCTCGCCGAGGAGGATGAGGAGAACCCCGCCGATCATCGGGTTGCGCACGTACCGATAGGGGCCCCGCGCGACCAGTCGCGAAGTCGGGTCCCAGGGCGCGAGCGTTCCGTGTCCCACCGCGGCGAAGAGCCCGACGGTCCAGGCGACGAGCGCGAGCCCGAGCACGATCAGCGCGAGCCCAGGCCCGGCCAGGGCCCAGGCGGCCAGGGTCGCTTCGCCGCGCCAGGCGATGACGCCGGGGACGAGGAGGGTGACGACGACGGGGAGCAGCCCGATTGCTCCGAGATGGCGCCAGACGCTCATCGCTGGATGATGCACGCCGGTCGGTTACGCTCCCCGGCCGTGGCTGTCACGCTCATGGACGGGAAGGCTCTCGCCGTGCGAGTCCGCGGGGAGGTCGCGCGCGAAGTCGGAGAGCTCGACCGTCAGGTCGGTCTCGCCACTGTGCTGGTGGGCGAGGACCAGGCTTCGGCCCTCTACGTTCGCCGCAAGCAAGAGGCGTGCGAGGAGGTCGGGATCGAACCGATCCACCACGAGCTCTCAGCGGAGACGACGGAGGACGAGCTCCTCGGGCTGGTGGCCGCTCTGAACGCCGACGAAGGGGTCACTGGCATCTTGGTTCAGCTGCCGCTGCCGGCGCACATGGACGAGGGACGCGTCATTCGCGCCATCGCTCCGGTCAAGGACGTGGACGGCTTCCATCCGGTGAGCGCCGGTCACCTGCTCCAGGGAGAGCCGACGTTCGTCGCGGCGACCCCGGCCGGGATCATGGAGATCCTGCGCGCGTACGAGATCCCGCTGGAGGGCGCCCGGGCGGTGGTTGTCGGCCGCTCGAACATCGTCGGCAAGCCGATGGCGCTCCTCCTGCTCGCCGAGCATGCAACCGTGACCATGTGCCACAGCCGCACCCGCGACCTGCCGGGCGTGGTGCGAGAGGGAGATGTGGTCGTCGCGGCGGTCGGGCGCGCGGGGATGGTCACCCGCGAGATGGTGAAGCCGGGCGCCGTCGTGGTCGACGTCGGGATCAATCGTGCCGAGGGCAGGGTTGTCGGGGACGTCGCCGAGGACGTGCGCGAGGTGGCAGGGCATCTGACTCCGGTTCCCGGCGGCGTCGGGCCGATGACGATCGCGAGCCTGCTTCGGAACACGGTGCGTGCGGCCCAGTACCAGTCCGGGCGGCTTGCCTTCCCGAGCGGCTGAGGTTACGCTGCGCGCGCCGCGATCCGAGCGGCATTGGCCGGACGCGACGGCTCGCAGCCGGGCCGTCGTTTGTGTGTCGAAGGAGGGACAGTTCCGTTGGCTGAGGGCACCGTGAAGTGGTTCTCGAACGAGAAGGGGTACGGGTTCATCGAGCGCGAGGGGGGAGACGACGTCTTCGTGCACCACAGCGCGATCGAGATGGACGGATACCGCTCCCTGACTGAAGGCCAGCGCGTCCAGTTCGACGTCGAACAGGGCGACAAGGGCCTGCAGGCAAAGAACGTTACGCTGCTCTAGCCAGCGAAGGTTCGATTGCCGCGACGGGCCCCGGAAGGGGCCCGTCGCATTTTGGAGCTCAGAGGTGCTTCTAGACTGGAGGCGCGATGGCGATCACGAGGGAGGACGTGCTGCACGTGGCGGCGCTCGCGCGCCTCGAGATTCCCGAGGGCGAGGTCGACTCGGTGCGCGACCAGCTCGGCGCGATCCTCGAGGCGGTCGGCAAGGTGTCGGAGCTGGATCTGGCCGACGTGGAGCCGATGACGCATCCTCTCGAGCTCGTGAACGAGTGGGCGGAAGACGCACCGCGCCCATCTCTCCCTCGCGACGAAGCGCTTGCCAATGCCCCAGACCCGGTCGACGGCAGCTTTCGAGTCCCCGCGGTGGGCGGGTGAGGCGCTTGTCTACTCGTCGTGCCCCGACACGCTTTCGCCACGATTCGCGCTCCACGCGCGCGTTTTTCCTCGTTACGCTCATAGCGGGTGGAGGCACGGGGTGGCCCCTCAGACGTCCGAGGCGGACGTGGCTGTGATCGACACCCTCAGGCTCACCGCCGAGGAGGCCGCGCGGCTGCTCGAGCAGGGTGAGGTCTCCGGCGAGGAGCTCTCGGGCGCGTACCTCGATGCGATCGAGGCCCGCGACCCCGAGCTGCACGCATACCTCCACGTCGCCGGTGAGCACGGCGATGGCGTCCCGATCGCCCACAAGGACGTGATCACGACCAAGGGCATCCCGACGACCGCCGGCTCCAAGATCCTGGTCGGCTATACGCCGGTCTTCGACTCGACGGTCGCGGCCCGCTGCAAGGCGGCGGGCCTGCCCATCCTTGGCAAGACCAACCTGGACGAGTTCGCTATGGGCTCGTCCACCGAGAACTCGGCCTTCGGGCCGACGAGGAACCCCTGGGATCCGGAGCGCGTGCCCGGCGGCTCGTCCGGCGGCTCGGCGGCTGCCGTCGCCGGCGGGCTCGCGCCGTGGGCGCTCGGCACCGACACGGGCGGCTCGGTCAAACAGCCGGCCTCCCTCTGCGGCGTGGTCGGGCTGCGCCCCACCTATGGGACCGTCTCCCGCTACGGCATCGTCGCCTTCGCGTCCAGCCTCGACCAGGTCGGCCCGCTGACGAAGACCGTCCGGGACAACGCCCGCCTCTACGGGTTGATCGCAGGAAAGGATCCGTGCGACTCGACGACCGTCGAGCTGCCGGAGCCAGTCGCGATCCCGGAGGGGCACGAGCTGAAGGGCGTCCGCATCGGCGTCCCGAAGGAGATGAACGAGGCAGAAGGCATCGACCCGGGCGTGAGCGAGCGGGTAAAGGCCGCCATCGACTTCGCCGGTGAGCTCGGCGCCGTGGTCGAGGAGACGAGCCTGCCGAGGTCGGTCGACTATGGCCTCGCCTGCTACTACCTCGTCGCGCCGGCCGAGGCGAGCTCGAACCTCGCGCGCTACGACGGCGTCCGCTACGGCTATCGGGCGGAGGCGGACGGCGACCTTACGGCGCTCTATTCCCGGACGCGCTGGGAGGGGTTCGGCGCCGAGCCGAAGCGCCGCATCCTCCTTGGCACCTACGCGCTGTCGGCCGGGTACTACGAGGCCTACTACGGCCAGGCCCAGAAGGTGCGGACGGTGATCGCCCAGGAGCACGCGGCCGCTTTCGAGCGCTTCGACGTGCTCGTCAGCCCGACCTCGCCAACGGTCGCATTTCGCATCGGTGAGAAGGCCGAGAACCCACTCGCCATGTACCTGTCCGATCTGCTCACGATCCCGTCGAACATGGCCGGACTGCCCGGCCTCTCGATCCCGTGCGGGCTCTCCGAGGGCCTGCCGGTCGGCCTGCAGCTGATCGGCCCCCAGTTTTCGGAGAACACGCTCTTCCGCGTCGGACACGCGCTCGAGCAGGCGCTCGGCTTCGACTACGTCCCGGAGCGCCTCCGCTGAGCTGGGAAGCGGTCATCGGCCTCGAGATCCACGTCCAGCTGAAGACGCGGACGAAGATGTTCTGCCGCTGCGAGAACGTCTGGGGCGAGGAGCCCAACACGCGCACGTGCCCGGTCTGCCTTGCCCACCCGGGGACGCTCCCGGTGCCGAACCGGACGGCGATCGAGTGGGCGGTCAAGCTCGGCCTGGCGCTCGACTGCGAGATCGCCGAGCGCTCGCTCTTCCACCGCAAGAACTACTTCTACCCCGACCTGCCCAAGGGCTACCAGATCTCCCAGTACGACGTCCCGCTCGCCGCGGAGGGTCGCTTCGTGGTGCCGGGGCCGGACGGCGACCGCGAGATCGGCATCGTGCGGGCTCACCTCGAGGAGGACGCGGCGAAGACCGTTCATGTCGGCGGCCAGGCCGGCAGGATCCAGGGCGCCGACTACTCGCTCGTGGACTTCAACCGCGGGGGAACGCCGCTCGTCGAGATCGTCGCCAAGCCGGACGTGCGCTCCGGCGACGAGGCGCGGCGCTTCCTGCAGCTCCTGCGCCAGACGGTCGTCGAGCTCGGCATCTCGGACGCCGAGATGGAGAGGGGCTCGCTCCGCTGCGACGCCAACGTCTCGGTGCGGGAGGCCGGCGAGGAGGGATACCGCACGAAGACCGAGCTCAAGAACATGAACTCCTTCAAGTTCGTCGCCGACGGGATTGCGGCGGAGGTCGAGCGCCAGGTCGCGCTGTACGAGGCCGGGGAGGAGGTCGTGCAGCAGACGCTCCATTTCGATCCGCAGGCGGGAACGATCGCCCCGCTCCGCTCCAAGGAGGAGGCGCACGACTACCGCTACTTTCCGGAGCCGGACCTCGTCGCCGTCGAGCCGCCGGAGGAGCTGGTCGAGCGCGCACGCGCGGAGATCGGCGAGCTGCCCGGCGCGCGGATCCGGCGGCTCGAGCACGAGGTCGACTTCGATCTGGCGTACGGCCTCGTCACGAGCGGCCGCGACGAGCTCTACGCGCGGGTGCCCGGAGACGACCGCCGCGCGGTCGCGAACGTGCTCATGAACCAGCTGGCCGCGGCAGGCGTCGACCCGGCCCGCGTCGACGGCGCGGAGCTCGGAAAGCTCGTCGCCGCCCGGGAGACGATCCCGCGCCAGGCGTTCCTCGACGCGCTGGCGGCGAGCGGCGGTCCGGATTTCAGCGCCGACGCCTATCTCGAGGAGACAACGGTCTCGGACGTCGAGACGCTGGATCCGCTGATCGACGCGATCCTCGCCGCGAACCCCGGTCAGGTGGAGGCCTACCGGGGCGGCAAGGAGGGCCTGCTCGGCTTCTTCGTCGGGCAGGTGATGAAGGAGACGCAGGGGAAGGCGGACGCGCGCGCGGTCAACGAGCGGCTCCGGGAGAAGCTCGACGTATGAGCGCCGAGCCCGTGCGCCTGCTCTGGGAGCGCATGGAGGCCCGCGACTGGGAAGCGGTCGCCGACCAGCTCCACCCCGACGTCGTCGTCGACTGGCCCAACACGGAGGAGCGCTTCCGGGGCCGGGACAACTACCTCGGCATGCAGCGGGCCTATCCCGAAGGCTGGCACATCGAGGTGCTCAGGATCGTCGACGGCGGCGACACCGTCGTCTCCGAGGTGCGCGTGGAGCAGGAAGGCAGGCGATTCTTCGCGGTCTCCTTCTTCGAGCTGGAAGAGGGGAGGATCGTCCGGGCCGTCGAGCACTGGTCGGGCGGCGAGCCCGAACCGGCGCCGGCCTGGCGGGCGCGCTGGACGGAGCCGGTCTGAGCGCGGTCGAGATCCGCCACGCCGAGCCGTCCGACCATGCGCGCGTCGTCGCCGTGCTCGACGAGTGGTGGGGAGGTCGGCGCATGGTCGACATGCTCCCCAGGCTCTTCTTCGTCCACTTCTGCCACACGTCGTTCGTAGCCGATCGTGACGGCGAGCTCGCCGGCTTCCTGGTCGGGTTCCTCTCACCCGCCCTGCCGGAGGAGGCGTACGTCCACTTCGTGGGCGTCAGCCCCGCGGAGCGCGGCACGGGCCTCGGCCGGGAGCTCTACGACCGCTTCTTCGCGCTGGCGCGGGCCCGGGGCAGAACCCGCGTCAGCTGTGTGACGTCGCCTCTCAACGGCGGCTCGCTGGCGTTCCACGCCGCGATCGGGTTCGAGGCCAGCCCGCCGCAGGCGGGCTACGACGGGCCAGGCGAAGACCGGGTCGTGCTTACTCGAGCCATCTAGGAGGATTTGACGAAATGGCCGCTGTGCCGCCGGGCCGCGCTGCTCGCCCCGACGGCTGCGTCCTCAGTCGCGCCCGTAGCCTCCGGCTACGAACGCTCCCTGCGTCCTTGTCTCGGAACGACCATCGCACCCCGGCGACGAGCACCATTCCGCCAACCCCTCCTCTAGGCGGCGAGGTTCGCAAGCGCCCACGCGAAGAGCGGCAGTGCCGCGGCTGAGTAGAGCGCGAACAGCCAAAGCCAGAATCTCTGCGGCATCGTTGATGCCCCCTTCGTGGGCTGAAGTCGATGCACCCAGGCTGCCGGCGGAGGGCCCGGCCCACAATGGAGCGGGGTCGACCTGCCCGGTTCGGTTATCCAGAGACGGGCGGGGCCTCCCCGAAGGGAGGCCCCACGTCGCACGAGGGTTAAGCCTCGTTAGTCCATCGTCTGCGGGTTGAGGATGTCGCGCTCCACTCGAGCCGGGGCCTTGCCGAACCTGAAGACCACGAAGCCTCGGCCGTTCGGCGGTACGTGAACGCCGTCGGAGGCGTAGATCGGGGTTCCGCCGTTCTTGAACTTGGGCCCGACGTAGGGATACGCGGACCAGTTGTCCGAGCCCGTGAAGGAAGGCCCGGCGATGTCGTACCAGGCGATCTCCTTCAGGTTCTCGGGGTCGGTGAAGTCGATCACGTCGACGCCGCCGGAGTACCAGGCGTTCACCAGCAGGTCCCTGCGGATGTCCATGATGGCCATCCCCATGTGCGCGGAGCAATACGCGTCCGCCGTGGGATCAGGCCGCACGTCTCCGATCTGGAACTCGCTGAAGAAGTCCCCGGTCTCCGTGTCGGAGAAGAACATCCGGCCGGACTTCATGTCCACTGGGCCCACTTGGCCGGGACGCCAGGGTCGGGCCTCCCACTGGGTCATCGGCGGGCAGCCGACTCCGAAGGACTCGTCGACGGTGTTCAGGACGGTCCCATCGTTGTTGAACATCACCGAGTGGAAGAAGTCGACCGCTCCGGGGATAGTCGCCTGCGCGCTGTTGCCCGAGCTGAACTCGTCGTCGATGATCGAGACCGGGTTGGCCGTGTCAGGGATTCCGGTGTCGGGGTCGATCTCCCACACCTGGCCCTGCTCTGCGCAGGCCGCGCCGGCCATGTTGTCCTCGACGTGGACGACGATGTCATGGCACGCGCGGGCTGCCTGCTCGATGGCTCCCGGGACCGGGCAAGGAGCGGGATCGGGGCCCGTCACCGACCGCTCGCACCAGTCGATCTGGTTGTCCGGGTCGCCGGGGTAGCTGATCGGTGGCTCGGCAATCACCGAGGAGCTCGCCGGATCGGCAAGCGGTACCTCGATCACCGAGATCTTCGAGTGCAGCGGGTCGTTGCCGGCGGGCGGACCGTTGACCGGGCCACACGTCGGTCCGGGCCGGAGCGGATACGAGGAGACGTACACGATGAGCGAGCCCTCGTCGGCGTTTCCGGGCCAGAGTGTGATCGTGTGGGCGCCGCAGTCCGTGTAGACCGCGGCCAACCTGCGTCACGGTGGCGAACGGGTTTGCCGGATCGTCGCTCAGCTCGAAGACCCGCACGCCCTCCCAGCCGGTGGGGTCGCCGTGCGCGACGCGTGGAGCGCCGCACTCCGAATTCGCCATCGTGCGGTCGACGGCTACGAGAAGCAGGTCGGCAACACCGTTTCCGTTGCGGTCCCAGACGATGGGATCGTTCTGGTTGGCGTCGCACGCGATGTCCTTCACGAGCGTCGGCTTCTTCGGATTCGTGATGTCGAAGATCCGCACGCCACCGCGGGGCGCGGTACCGGCCGGACTGCCGCCATCGCCGGTGTAGTAGCCGATGAAAGCGTGGTTGCCCAAGAACGCGAGATCGGAGTTGGTCGCGTTGTTGGGATTCGTGTAGAGCAGGTTCATCCTCTGCCGCGCATCCGGATTGGGAGCCGCCCCGACGGTACCCGCGAGCAGCCCCACCGCGACCAGAGCGAGAACGAGTAAGCGAATCGATAATCTCATGAAGACCTCCTGGAGTAGACCAAGGCGCTTGCGCCGACACGGCGTCCCGGCGGGCCGCGTTCTGCCGAATCTCCGTGGCCCGGCGATTGCGCCCGCCACGCCTCTCGGCGGTGCCCTCCACCTAGAGACGCCCCCTCTGGCATCTCCTCACCTCCCCTATCGGTGCCGGGGAGTCTGATACCCGAGGGCCTCCATGTCAAACCGTCCCGCGGCCCCCTGCTCGGAGGAAGCCTGCGTAGAAGAGCAGCGCCGCCGTCGCGACGAACGCGGCGGTCTCGGCCACGCCGAGACCCGCCAGTCCGCTGCCCGCCGCGGCAACGGCGACCCCGGCGATCACGAGTGCGTTTCCGACCGGCCGCCGGCGGATGGTAAGGAGCGCGACGACCACGATTGCGATCGTGCCCGCGCTGTTGCCGAGGATCGCGAGCAGGCGTGCTGGGACGAGGTCGAGGTGATCCTGCGCCTCCGGGATCGTGTCGCCGCCGACCGGCGCCGTGAGCGGGACGGCGATCGCCACGCCCGTCGCGAGCCCTGCGTAGAGAAGGCCTAGCGGCGCCGCCCACCGGCGCCCGACGAGCAGGAGCGACCCGACGCCGAGCAGCGCGGCCGTGAGCAGCCCTCCGAACAGGTAGTAGACGCGAAAGACGTCGTCGCTCCAGCCCGAGGACGCTCCCCACGCAAGAGCCGCGGACGCCACCGCATACGCCGCCAGCCCGGCGCCCCACGCGGCGAACTGGGGCCGGCGCCCGTCGCTCCAGCGTCGGAGAAGCAGGCCCGAGAGCCGGAGGGAGACGAGCGCGGCTGCGAACGCGAGAAGTGCTTCCACCGTGTGCTCGTCAGTTAACCTCAGGCTCGTGCCGGAGAAACGCTACCTCGTCACGCCTGGGCCGACCCCGGTGCCGCCGGAGGTGCTCGCGGCGACAGCTCAGCCGATGATCCACCATCGCTCGGCGGACTTCCGCGACACGTTCACGCGGGTGATCGAGCGGCTCCAGGCGGTCTACCGGACGGAGAGCGACGTTCTTCTCTTCACCTCCGCGGGCACTGCGGCGATGGAGTCGGCGGTCGCCAACGTCTGCTCGCCCGGGGACCGCGTGCTCGTCGTCTCGCACGGGTACTTCGGCGAGCGGTGGGCGGCGATCGCGGAGGGCTACGGCCTCGACGTCGACCATCTCCGCTACGAGTGGGGCGAGCTGCCGAGCCCCGACGAGGTGGGTGCCCGCCTCGAGGAGATCGGCGGTGCCAGGGTCGCGTACCTCACGCATTCGGACACCTCCACAGGCGGCGTCGCCGACATCGAGGCGACGGCGGCGCGCATCGCAGGCTCGGGGGCGCTGATCGCCGTCGACGCGATCTCCAGTCTCGCGGCCGTCCCGCTCGAGACCGACGACTGGGGGCTCGACATCGTGCTCACCAGCTCCCACAAGGCGCTGATGTGCCCGGCCGGGCTCGCCTTCGCGGCCGTCTCGCCGGCCGCGCTCGAGGCGACCGAGGCCGCCTCGCTCCCGCGCTACTACATGGACTGGCAGAGGGCGATCACCGCCCAGGCAGGCGGCGAGACGCCGTTTTCGACCGCGATCTCACTGGTCCGCGGGCTCGACGTGGCACTGGAGCTCATCCTCACCGACGGGCTCGTGGCCGCCCACGAGCGGCACCTTCGGCTCGGACGTGCGGCCCGTGCGGGCGTGAAGGCCATGGGGCTGGAGCTCTTCTCACCGGACGCGGACAGCTCGGCCGTAGTCACGGCCATTCGCATGCCGCCGGAGGTCGACGGGCAGGCGATCGTCGCGTCGATGCGCGAGAACTCGGGCGTCACCATCATCGGCGGCCAGGGTCAGATGCGAGGAAAGATCGTCCGCTTCGGGCACATCGGCTACGTGGACGTGCAGGACGTCTCCGCGGCGCTCGCGGCGCTCGAGCGCGCGCTCGTCGAGGTCGGTGCCGACGTGCAGCGCGGGACCGCGGTTCCGGCCGCACTCGATGCGCACGCCGCGCCCGTCGCGGCGTGAAGGCGTGAGGGTTCTCGTTCGAGAGCCGATCGCCGAGGCCGGCATCGACCTCCTCCGCGAGCGCTTCGAGGTCGACGTCGAGCCGGACGGCGACCTGGCCGCGACGATCGGCGACTACGACGCGATCATCATCCGCAGCGGAACCGAGCTGACGGCTGACCTGATCGAGCGAGCGGACCGGCTCAAGGCGATCGGCCGGGCAGGGGTGGGGGTGGACAACGTCGACCTCGAGGCCGCCTCGAAGCGCGGGATCGTCGTCGCGAACGCTCCCGAGTCGACGGTCGTCTCGGCAGCCGAGCACACGCTGGGGCTCCTGCTCGCCCTCACCCGCCAGATCCCGCAGGCCCACGCCGCGCTTCGGGAGGGGCGCTGGGATCGCTCGCAGTTCGCCGGGCTCGAGCTCGCCGACAAGACGCTCGGGCTGATCGGCTTCGGCCGCATCGGCCAGCAGGTTGCTCGCCGGGCGCGCGGGCTGGAGATGCGCGTCCGGGCGCACGACCCCTACGTGGCCCCCGAGCGCTTTCGCGAGCTCGGGGTCGAGCGCGCGGAGACCCTCGACGACCTCCTGGCGGACGCGGACTTCGTCTCCCTGCACACGACGCTGACCGCAGAGACGCGCGGGCTGATCGGCCGCGACTCGATCGCGCGGATGAAGGACGGCGTGCGCGTCGTGAATGTCGCGCGCGGCGAGCTGGTCGACGAGGGAGCGCTCGTCGAGGCTCTCGAGAGCGGCAAGGTCGCCGGCGCCGCGCTGGATGTCTTCGCCGAGGAGCCGTACTCGGGCGCCCTCCTCGAGCTGCCCAACGTCGTCGTCACTCCGCACCTCGCTGCGTCGACGCAGGAGGCGCAGGACCGCGCCGGCGTCATCGTCGCGGAGCAGGTGGCCGCCGCACTCGAGGGCGGCCTGGTCACGAACGCGCTCAACGTCCCTGCGGTCGCCGCCGAGGACCTGGCCGCGCTGCGGCCGTTTCTCCCGCTCGCCGCGAACCTCGGAGCCCTCGCGCTCGAGCTGGCGGGCGGGACCGCGAAGCGGCTCGACTTCCGGTACTTCGGCGAGCTGGCCGAGCGGGACACGCGCCTGCTCACGGTCGCGGCCCTGAACGGCGCGTTTCGCGGACGGGTCGAGGAGACCGTGAACTACGTCAACGCGCCGCTCGTCGCCAAGGAACGCGGGATCGAGGTGCGGGAGGAGCAGCGGCGGGCATCCCGGCACTTCAAGAACCTGATCACGGTGACGGCGGTGACGGAGGAGGACGAGTTCCCCGTCAGCGGGACGACCACGGGTCGCGGCGACGAGCCTCGGCTCGTGCGCGCTCTCGGCTACGACGTGGAGATCGCGCTCGAGCCGCTGATGCTCTTCGTCGTCAACGACGACCGCCCGGGCATGATCGGTCGCCTGGGGACGATCCTGGGCGACGCGGGCGTCAACATCGCGAACATGGCGGTGTCCCGAAACCGGCCGCGCTCGCGGGCGCTGATGGTGCTCACGCTCGACAACCCGATCCCGCCGGAGGTGCTAGAGCTCATTCGCGGCGAGCCCGGCCTGCTCGATCCGCGCGCGATCTCGCTGGAGCGGGGAGATGACGACGAGCGAGAGTAACTGGCCCGAGGCGGTCAAGCGGGTCGCTGCCGTCCTCCGCGAGGCCCGCGTGGAGGCCCGTGTCGAGGAGTTCGACGAGGGCGCCCGAACGGCCGCCGACGCCGCGAGTGCCACGGGCGCTCCCATCGAGCAGATCGTGAAGTCGCTCGTCTTCGCCGGCGACGGCCGCCCGATCGTCGTCCTCGTGCCCGGGGATCTGCGCGCAGACCCCGCGAGGATCGCCGCGGCGGCGGGTTGCGAGCGCGTGAAGGCGGTGGGCGCGGACGCAGTCGAGCGTCTCACCGGCTTCCCGCCGGGTGGCGTTGCGCCGTTCCCGCTCCCGGGGATCGACACCGTGCTGATGGAGCAGGCGCTCTTCGGCCACGAGGTGGTCTGGATCGGGGCGGGCTCGAGCAGGCACATGGCGGCGCTGGCTCCGAGCGACCTCGGCCGGCTCGCGCGGGCACGCCCCGCCCAACTCACCGTCGAGTAATCTTGGAGCCATGAAGGCCACCGAGAAGATTTGGATGAACGGAGAGCTCGTCGACTGGGCCGACGCGAAAATCCACGTCGGCGCGCACGGGCTCCACTACGGCTCCGGCGTCTTCGAGGGCATCCGCTGCTACGAGACCGACGCGGGGCCGGCCGTGTTCCGACTCACGCCTCATCTGGAGCGCCTGCACCAGTCCGCGCAGCTCCTGCACATGGAGCTGCCCTACTCCGTGGAGGAGCTGAGGCTCGCCACCCACGAGCTGATCGCGGTGAACGGCCTCAGCGAGTGCTACCTCCGCCCGATCGCCTTCTACGGCTACGGCGAGCTCGGCGTCCATCCCGGTGCCAACCCCGTCGACGTCGTCCTGATGACGTGGCCGTGGGGCGCCTATCTCGGCGAGGAGGCCCTCACGAAGGGCATCCGCGCGAAGGTGTCGTCCTGGAAGCGCGTGGGCCCGAACACGATCCCTCACGTCGCCAAGGCGACCGGCATCTACCTCAACTCGATGCTCGCGGTCATCGAGGCGACCCGCGCCGGCTACGACGAGGCGATCCTGCTCACCGACGACGGGTTCGTCGCCGACGGCTCGGGCGAGAACATCTTCGTCGTCAAGGACGAGGTCATCTCGACGCCCCACCTCTCCGCCTCGATCCTCCAGGGGATCACGCGCCAGGTCGTGATCGAGATCGCGCAGACGCTCGGCTACGCGGTGCACGAGCATCACCTGATCCGGTCGGACCTCTACGTCGCCGACGAGCTCTTCATGTGCGGCACCGCCGCGGAGGTCACGCCAGTCCGGTCGGTCGACGACCACGAGATCGGCGACCCCGGGCCGGTGACGAAGGCGATCCAGGACGTGTTCTTCGCCGCTGTCCGCGGCCGCGACGAGCGCTTCACGCGTTGGCTGGAGTACGCGGAGAAGACGCCGGCCACCCCGGGATCCTGAAGCCGATCGGCCTCTCCGCGCCCTGGATGGCGTCGGGGATCGAGCGCGTGGTGGTCCGAGTCGTATGTGGAGCCGCCTTCTGCCCGGCGTAGCGTCGCCTGCCAACTTGCGATAATCCCCGCATGGCGGAAGGAGCGGCCCGTATGGTCTTCCTCGGCTTCGGCAAGTACGCCCGCGCCGACAAGATCTATGCGCTCGAGCCGATCCGCGGGAAGGACCGCGGCGGGGGCAAGCGCACGCTCGTCTGGGTGGACGGTGTAGGAGAGCCGATCATCGCGGGCCGCACCGAGCGGACGATCCTTCTCGAGATGGGTCAGGACGCCGCGGCCGGCTCGCGGCTCCTCGACGACGCGCTCGCGTTCGCCGAGCGCATCGCCGAGGACGCCGACAAGGGTCGCGTCGACCTCGGCGACCTCGGCCGGCGCGCCCGCAAGCTGCTCGAGGCGAGCGCCAAGCCTGCGGAGTCCGAACAGCTGTTTTGACGACGCTCGGGCGCGGCTTCTTCGCGGGCAGCGTTCACGACGTCGCGCCGGAGCTCGTCGGCTGCACGCTGAAGGTCGACGGCGTCGGCGGCCGAATCGTCGAGGTCGAGGCCTACGACGCGGACGACCCCGCCAGCCACGGCTACCGAGGTCCCACCGCCCGGAACCAGGCGATGTTCGGGCCACCGGGGCATGCGTACGTCTATCGCTCGTACGGCGTCCACTGGTGCCTGAACCTCGTCTGCGGGCCGGAGGGACGCCCTGAGGCCGTGCTCGTCCGCGCCCTCGAGCCCCTGGTCGGGCTCGAGCGGATGCGCGAGCGTCGCGGCCTCGCTGCCGAGCGGCTGCTCTGCTCCGGACCGGGTCGCCTCTGCCAGGCGCTCGGGGTCACAGGAGAGCACAACGGCCTGCCGCTCGACCGCCCGCCGTTCGAGCTCCGGCCTGCCGAGGCCGTCGCCGACGTCACGCGAAGCGCACGCATCGGCATCACGCGCGCCGCCGACCTCCCCTGGCGGTACGCGCTGGCCGGGTCGCGCTACCTGAGTCGCAGCGCCTAAGAGGCGGTTACGCCCTTCGACTCCCAGTAGCGGTTGAGCGCGCCCTGTACCTTCACGTACCAGACGATCGCGGGGATGATCAGGAAGCCGAAGGGGAAAAACCAGAGGCCGGTCCAGCCGGTGACCGGGGGCTCTCTTCCGTCCTTCTGGTACATCTTCCCGACCTCGGACGGGATCACGAAACCCATCACGGGCGAGATCAGGATCCAGACGACCAGGCCGAGGACGCCTCCGAGCCCCTCGCCCGTGTGCTTCGCCGTCTCCTCCGCGGTCTTGTAGACCCAGTACAGGCTGTAGATGCCGAGGGTGATGATGTACATGAGGATCCCGAAGCCGATTCCCCTGGGTCGGCCGAGGGGGCCGGGGTTGCCGGACGAGGTCGTGACGACGGACGCTTCCACGTGCTCCTCCTTTGGTTCGGGCGATTCTTCCATCGGCGGCGGACGCCCTCGAGCCGGTCTCAGCCGCGCCCGATGACGAGCCGAACGGTCATGTTCCGGGTCGCCGCCAGGCCTGCGCGCGGGAATTGAGAGACGATGACGCCCGGGGTCCCGCCGTCGACGTAGGTCTGTTTAACCCCGATCAGGCGACGGGCGAGCCGGCTGCGGGCGTTGTCGAGCTGGAGGCCGACGACGTCGGGAACTCGCCCGTTCACGGCGCGGGGGAGAACGATCCGTACCGTGCTCCACGACGAGAGGGTGCCTGACTCCGGCTTCTGGTCGATCACCCGGCCAAGACGCTGTCCCGGCCGCGCCGCCCTCCAGACGACGTCGGCCGTGAGCGGCATGGAGTAGAGCTGATCCTTCGCCGCCGGGAGGCGCATTCCGACGACGTTCGGGACGTCGACCTCGTTCGGCTTGCAGTCTGCCTCGGCGCGCGGCCCCGTGCCCACGAAGTAGAGGATCTGGCGCGTGCCCCGGCAGTTGCCGTTGTCGAGCATCGTCTTGTTGTCGCGGTACACGACCTGGCGCGCCACGACGCTCTGGTAGGACGGGTACGGGAAGCTCTCGGGGGGCTCCTCGAGATGAGCGAGCGCCTTCTCGGCGAACGTGCGCCAGATGAGCGCCGGGAAGGTACCGCCGGCGACCGGGTCGCCTTCGAACTCGTTCTCCATCGGCACCAGCCGGTCGGGATGGCCGACCCAGACCGCGACGGCGAGCTGCGGGGTGTAGCCGACGAACCACGCGTCGCCGTAGTTCTCCGTCGTTCCCGTCTTGCCGGCGACCGGCCGGTCGTCCAGGGCAGCCCGCACACCGGTTCCCTCGGAGACGACCCGCTGGAGGATGGAGGTGACGAGGGCGGCGTCGTTCGACTTCACGGCCCGCTTCTCCACCGGGTCGTTCGCGTCCGCCTTGCGGCCGCCCTCGACTCGAAGCACCGCGCGAGGGACGTTGCCGAGCACGGAGCCGTCGATGCGCTCGCCGTCATTCGCGAGCGTGGCGAACGCTCGTGCCATCTCGAGCGGGCTGACCGCCTCGACGCCGAGGCCGATGGCGAAGTAGTCGTCGAGCGGGCGCGTGACGCCAAGCTTGTGGGCCATGTTGGCGACGTTCCTCGGGCCGACCTGGGCGGTCAGCTGCGCGAAGACCGTGTTGTCCGAGTAGATCGTGGCCTCCTGCAGGTCGATCGAACCGAGGTAGGAGCCCTCGTAGTTGTTCACGGACCAGAGCTTGTCGCCGAGGTTGATGACCGTGGGCTCCGAGGTGAAGACCGTCTGCGGCGAGATCCCCTGCTCGACAGCGGTCGTCAGGACGAACGGCTTGAATGCCGATCCGGTCTGGCGCTGACCCTGTACTGCCAGGTTGAATTGGCTCTTCTCGAAATTCTCGCCGCCCACCATCGCGAGGACGCGGCCGTCGCGCGGGTCGATCGCGACGAGAGCCGCATCTGGCCCGCGCGGGTCCGTGAGGTGCTTGTCGATCGACTCACGGGCGAGCTTCTGCAGCTCGAGGTCGATGGACGTGTAGATCTTGAGTCCGCCGCCGAAGACGGCGCCCGAGCCGTAGTAGGGCACGAGCTGCTGCTTGACGTACTCGGCGAAGTAGCCGACCCTCCCCTTGGATCCGGGGAGGCCGATCTCGGCGGCGCGCGGCACAGGGGACTCGTCCGCGCTTCGGTAGTCGGTCGCGCCGATCAGCCCCTGCTCGAGCATCAGGCTGAGCACCGTCGTGCGCCGGACCTTGGCGGCCTCCGGGCTCGTGGCCGGGTCGTAGGCTCCCGGGCTTGCCGGGAGCCCGGCGAGGAGCGCGGCCTCCGGGAGCGTGAGCTCCGAGGCGTGCTTGTCGAAGTACACGCGCGAGGCCATCTCGATCCCGTATGCGCCGTTGCCGAAGTAGATCGTGTTCAGGTACGCGGTCAGGATCCGGTCCTTGGACCAGCGCTGCTCGAGCTGCCAGGCGAGCGCTGCCTCCTTGAGCTTCCGGCTGACCGTCCGCTCCTGCTGGGTGTACTGGTTCTTGACGAACTGCTGCGTGATCGTCGAGCCGCCCTGGACGAAGTCCTGTGAGCGGATGTCGGCCCAGACCGCGCGGGCCATGCCCTGGATGTCGACGCCCTGGTGCTCCCAGAAGCGACGATCCTCGACGGCCACGATCGCCTGCTTCATGACCGGGGAGATCTCCTCGGAGCCCACGAGGATCCGGCTCTCGGAGCCCCGCAGGACGGCCAGCACCGTCTTCCCGTCCGACGCGTAGATGTAGCCGAGCCGCTCTGTCCTGCGTTCGTTCCCCGGCTCGAGCTGCGGGAGCTCGCTCGCGATCGAGCTCACGAGCCCGTACGCAAACGACACCGTCATCACGCAGGCGATGACGGTGAGGAGCGCGAGGAACCGAAGCTTGCGGATCCGGCGAGGGCGCCCCGGGGCGCCGCGCCTACGTCTTCCGAGCAGCACGAAGCAGGGAAGTCTAGCTCGCCCCGCTGGGATCTAGGCTGCTTCCCCGCTCGTGATGATCGGCTGTTGGGTCGGCTGGTCGACGCCCCCGGCCGGCTCGACCGTAACGGCGACGATCGCGCCTTCGGGAACGGGCACGGTGAGCGGCACGACCGTCTGGTCGTCGCCGCCGGAGAAGAGCCCGGCGGGCACCGGCTGATCGCCCTCGATCACCCAGGCCTCGTACGTCTTCTCGGAAGGCGCGCGCTCGAGCCCGCTGATCACCAGCTTGCCCGCGCCGGACTCGTCGTCCACGACGAGCACGCCATTCGCGCCCTGGAGTGCGAAGTGACTCGCGCTCGGATCGATGAGCGCGATGAGGGCTTCGTTCGCCCGATGCTGCTCGGCCTGCACGTCGTCGAGCTGCTGGGAGAGGTCGGCCGCCCAGAAGGCGAGCGCGAGAGCCGCGACTCCGGCCGCGACGGCAGCGGCGGCCGCGACGGGGAGGGCCCAGCGCCGCCGCGGGAGCGCGACGACCTTGGGCCGCTCCGCGGCAGCCTGGTCGAGGATCCGCCCTCGGAGCCCCGCGGGCGGCTCGGGCGCGTCGACGTCGTACGCGAGGTCCGCGGCGACCCGTTGGAAGGTGGTCACGTTCTCGCGGCACTCAGCGCAGTGGGCGAGGTGCTCTTCGAACGCCTCGAGGTCTTTCCCCTCGAGGGCGTCGAGAGCGTACGCCGCGCTCAGCTCGTGGATCTCGGCTCTTTCCATTGCTCTTCCTCGGATTCCTCCTCCGCGAGCAGCTCGCGGAGGCTTGCCAGGCCGGAGAACATCCGGCTCTTGATTGTGCCCAGAGGCTCGCCCAGGCGATCGGCGAGCTCGGATTGCGTGAATCCTCCGTAGTAGGCGAGCTCGAGCGCCTCCCGCTGCTTGTCGGGAAGCCGCCTGAGAGCCTCTTGTACTCGGGTTCGGCGCAGGCGGAGCCAGGCCTCTTCTTCGGTGTCGTCGCTGGACTCGTGCGGAGCCACGTCGAGCGGCTCGGCACGCCGCGGCTCCTCCCGGCGGACGAGGTCGACCGCGCGGCGGTGGATCAATGTGAGGATCCAGGTGCTCGCCTTCGCCCGCTCGGCGACGAAGCGGGTGGCCGAGCGCCAGACGGTCAGGAACCCCTCCTGGACCGCGTCCTCGGCGAGTGCCGGGTCACGCACGATCCGGAGGGCGAGCCCGTATGCCACGCGGCCGAAGCGGTCGTACAGCTCCGCGAGAGCGTCCTCGTCGGCCCGCGCCACGAGCGCGACGAGCGCCTCGTCAGAGAGATGAGCGAGCCCGCGACCCATGATTCGACGCCCTTTCCGGGACGGGCGCAACGCTAGCACGGCAGCCATGGGAGCTATTCGGCGCCCGCTCTGAGGCGGTTCAGACGGTCGACCGAACCGATCGCGTCACGGCGGCGAATAGGGCGCGTTCAACCCCCCACGGAGGAGAGGAAAATGAGATACATCGCGCTCTTCGGAGCGCTCCTCACCGCGGTGCTCGCCGCTGCGCTCGTGCGCGGGGCGGGCCCCGAAGAAGGCGTGGCGTCGAGCCATCGCGAGGCGCCCGTCATCAGCGAAGACCCGACCGCGGACAACACGGACGTGTACGCGTTCGTGAGCCCGGACCGGCCGAACACGGTGACGATCGTCGCCAACTACATCCCGCTCGAGGAGCCTGCCGGCGGCCCGAACTTCAACCAGTTCGCCGACGACGTGCTCTACGAGCTGAAGGTGGACAACAACGGCGACGGTCGCGAGGACGTCTCCTACCAGTTCGAGTTCGAGACGCAAACTCGAAACGGCAATACGTTCCTCTACAACACCGGGCCGATCGCCAGCCCCTCGGACCCGAACTGGAACCGGCCTCAGACGTACAAGGTCACTCGGGTCACGAAGAGCAGGAGGACGGTCCTCGGTCGCAACCTGGCGACCCCCCCGGTCAACATCGGGCCGCGCTCGACGCCGAACTACGGCTCGCTCATGCAGGCCGCCGTCCGGCAGCTGCCCGGCGGGATCAAGGCCTTCGCGGGCCAGAGTGACGATCCCTTCTTCGTCGATCTCGGCTCGATCTTCGACCTCGCTGGCCTGAGGCCGTTCAACCCTGCGCACATCATTCCGCTCGACGCGGAGAACGGGGTGGACGGGGTCGGCGGGTACAACACGCACGCGATCGTCCTCCAGGTCCCGATCACGCAGCTGACGCGCGACGGGAAGCTGCACGAGGCCGACGAGCGGGAGGCCGTGATCGGCGTATACGCCACCGCGAGCCGGCAGAAGGTGCAGGTCATCGACGCCAACGGCCGGCGGCGGGACGACGGCGACTGGGTGCAGGTCTCGCGCCTCGCCGAGCCGCTGATCAACGAGGTCGTCATCCCGCTGCGGAAGAAGGACCGCTGGAACGCGTCCGACCCGTCGGACGACGCGGACTTCGCGTCGCACTACACGAGCCCGGAGCTGACACGCCTGGGCAACCTCCTCTATCCGGTGCTCGACAACGCGCCGGAGACGGGGCGAGGCGACATCGCAGCCATCCTGCTCACGGGTGTGCCCGGCCTGAACTTCACCGGTCCCAAGCAGGCCGACCTCATCCGCCTCAACACCGGCATCGCGCCGAGTGCTCCGGTGGGCGAGGGCGACCGGCTCGGCGTGCTCGCCGGCGATTTCGCCGGGTTCCCGAACGGCCGGAGGCTCGAGGACGACGTGACCGACATCGAGATCCGCGCGCTCATGTGCGGGTACGGAGCGATCGTCGGCCCGCTGATCGAGGACCTCGGCTTCTGTGCCGGGAACGCGAACCGCTCGCCGAACAACCTGCTCGGTGACGGAGTCGACGCGAACGACCGTCCGTTCCAGGCGTCGTTCCCGTACGTCCCCGTGCCGCACCAGGGCTACGACCACGTCCACCACATGGGTGGGCCGTAGCAGAGGAACACGAGGGGCCCGTCATGCGGCGGCGGGCCCCTCTCCTCCTCGCTCGAGCATGCTCATGAAGAGACGACACCTTTTCGGAGCCGTGGCGCTGGTCGCGGCGGGAGCCGCCCTCCTTGGCGGGATTCTCGCCGGGAGCCCGAGCGCCGGGCCCTCATCCCCGAAGACCACGCAGGCAGCGGCCGGCCGGCTCCTGGACGGGTTCGCCGCGGGCGATACCGCCGCCTACGTCGCGCAGCTCGAGCGCCGGGTGCAGGCGAGCCCGGAGGACGCCGAGGGCCTCGCGCTCCTCGGCCTGGCCTACCAGCAGCGGGCCCGCGAGACCGGCGACCCCGGCTTCTACCCGCGCTCGGAGGAGGCGCTTCGCCGCTCGCTCCGTCTCGCTCCCGACGAGGACCTCGCCGTGACCGGGCTCGCTGCGCTCGCGGCCTCGAGGCACCGGTTCGCGGAGGCCCGCCGCCTTGCCCGCCGCGCGCTGGCAGTCAACCAATACTCCGCTCCGGCGCTCGGGATCCTCGGGGACGCGAAGCTCGAGTCCGGCGACTACGACGGCGCCTTCGCCACCTTCGACCGCATGGCCGCCCTCAAGCCCACGGTCGCCTCGTACGCGCGAGTCGCGTACGCGCGCGAGCTGCTCGGGCGCGTCGATGGCGCCGTCGACGCGATGAAGCTGGCCGTGTCGGCCGCGGCCTCGACGTCAGAGCCTGCTGCGTGGGCGCTCGTCGAGCTCGGCAACCTCTACTACAACAGCGGGCGACTGATCCTCGCAGAGCGCGCGTACCGCGAGGCGCTCGCCCGCTTTCCGGACTACCACCGCGCCCAGGCGGCCCTGGCGCGCGTCGCGGCGGCGAGGGGGCAAGTCGACGAAGCCGTCGGCCTCTACCGGCGGGCGCTCGAGGCGGTGCCGCTGCCCGAGTACGCCGCCCGCCTCGGCGAGACGCTCGCGGCCGCCGGCCGGGAAGCCGAAGCGGGCGAAGCGTACGAGCTCGTCGACGCCATGCAGCGGCTGTTCGAGGCGAACGGCGCCCGAACCGAGCTGGAGACCGCCCTCGTCGACCTCGACCGGAACGTCAACGTCGGCGACGCCCTCTCGCGCGCGCGGGAAGGCTACGCCGAGCGGAAGAGCATCGAGGCGGAGGACGTCCTGGCGTGGGGCCTCTACCGCAACGGGCGCTGCCAAGAAGCCAGGGCGCATGCCGTGCGCTCCCTTCGGCTCGGGACCCGGGACGCCTTGAAGCTGTTCCACCTCGGGATGATCGAGCGCTGCCTCGGCAACGCCGCCGCCGCTCGCACGGCACTCAGGGCCGCGATCGACGTCAACCCGTACTTCTCGCCCCGCTGGGCGCCGGTCGCCCAGGAGGCTGTCCGATGAAGAAGGCTCTCGTCGCCTTGCTCGCGCTCGCAGCTCTCATGCTGCCGGCCGCGGCGCTCGCGCACCCTCTCGGAAACTTCACGGTCAATCGCTACAGCGAGATCGTGCTGTCCGGCGAGCGCATCTACGTCCGCTACGCGCTCGATCTCGCCGAGATCCCCGCCTTCCAGGAGGGAGCGAAGGTACGGGCTCCCGAGTTCGCCGACTCGGTTGCTGCCGGGCTCGTGCTCGAGCTCGACGGGCTGCGCGTGCCGCTCGTCCCTCTGGAGCACGAGGTTCGAGCAGCGCCCGGCGCCGGGGGGTTGGAGACCATGCGCTTCGACGCCGTGTTTGCCGCGCCCGAGAGCGCGCAGGGCCGAATGCTCGAGTTCCGGGACCTGAACTTCGAGCGCCGCCTGGGCTGGAAGGAGGTCGTCGTGGTCGCCTCCGAGGGCGCACGGCTCGACTCTGCGGACGCCCCGACGACCAGCACGAGCGACGCGCTGCGCGCCTACCCGCCCGATCTGTTGTCCTCGCCGCTCGACGTGAGCTCGGCTCGTGTCGCGTACGAGCCCGGTGAGGGTCCCGGGACGCCCCCGACCGTGGCCACAGGGCCGGCCGAGCCGGCGACGGCGGGCGGCTTCGAGTCGCTGATCGCCCGCGACGAGCTCGGCGTCGGCGTCATCCTCGTCTCGCTGTTCGTGGCCATGTTCTGGGGCGCCGCGCACGCGCTCACGCCCGGTCACGGGAAGGCCATCGTCGCCGGCTACCTCGTCGGCTCGCGGGGGAGGCCTCGCCACGCGCTCCTGCTCGGGCTGATCGTCACCGCGACGCACACGGCCGGGGTCTTTGCCCTCGGGCTGGTCACGCTCCTGCTTTCCCGCTTCATCGTTCCGGAGCGTCTCTATCCCTGGCTCACGCTCGCCTCAGGCCTGCTCGTGGTCGGCGTCGGCGCAGTCGTCCTGGCCGGCCGGGTGCGCAGCGGGCGTCGCCACCATCACCATCACCACCACCACAACGGCCCCCACGACCACGAGCACCCGCACGAGCCGGGGTACGGCCGCGGCGGGCTCCTCGGGGTCGGGGTCGCCGCCGGCCTGCTTCCCTGCCCCTCGGCGCTCGTCGTGCTGCTGAGCGCCATCGCTCTCCACCGCATCGGCTTCGGGCTCGCGTTGATCGTTGCGTTCAGCCTCGGCCTGGCAGCGACCATCACCACCATCGGTCTCCTCGCCGTCCTCGCGCGGCGAGCCTTCGGCCGGATCTCTCTCGACGGGCGCCTCGTCCGCGCCCTGCCCGCCGCGAGCGCGCTCGTGATCCTCGTGGTCGGAGTCGGCATTACTGTCAACGCACTCCCGGAGGTTCTCTGATGTTCGGACTCGACGACACGATCGCCGGCTTCTCGAGCGGCGGCTCCGTTTGGATCGTTCTCGCGGTCGCGGTGCTCCTCGGCCTGCGGCACGCCACCGACCCGGACCACATCGCCGCGGTCTCGACTCTCGTCGCCGGGGGTCAGGATCAAGCGTCCCGGCGCGCGCGCGAGCTCGGCCTGGCGTGGGGGCTGGGCCACGCCCTCACGCTATTCGCCTTCGGGCTGCCCATCCTCCTTCTCGACAGCTATCTCCCGGACCGCGTCCAGCAGGGGGCGGAGACGGCCATCGCAATCGTCATCGTCTACCTCGCCGTCCGCCTGCTCGTCCGCTGGCGACGTGGCGAGTTCCACGCGCACGCCCATCACCACGCCGGCGAAGAGCACTCCCATGCTCACAGGACGCACGAGCATCGGCATGCCCGGACCGCCCATGGCGCGTTCGGCATCGGGCTCGTGCACGGCATGGGCGGTAGCGCCGGCGTCGGGATCCTCCTCGTCGCGTCGATCGAGTCGACGCCGCTGGCGGTGGCCTCGCTGGGCCTCCTGGCGGTCTTCACGGCGGTCTCCATGGCCGTGCTCTCGGCCGGGCTCGGCCGGACCCTCGTCACCCAGCCGGTCCGCTCGGCATTCGGAACCATCGCCCCCGTGCTCGGAGCCGGAAGCCTCGCCTTCGGCGTCTGGTACGCGACCGCCGCCTGGAGCCTCACGCCCTACCCGTTCTGAGGACGGCCGAGCGCCCTATGATCGGGGACGGCCATGGCCGTCCCCGATCTCACCCGCGAGCTGACGCGCAACGCCGTCGACGTCCTCCCGGAGGGCGAGCTCGAGCGGAAGCTGGGCGCGGGCCAGCCGCTGCGGGTGAAGCTCGGCATCGACGTGACCGCTCCCCACGTGCACGTCGGCCACGCGATCCCGCTCCAGCGCATGGCGGCGTTCCAGCGAGCGGGTCACGTCGGCGTCCTCATCATCGGCGACTACACGACGCGGATCGGCGACCCGTCGGGCCGGTCGAGCGAGCGGCCGATCCTGTCGGACGTCGAGATCGATGCGAACGCGCAGACGTATCTCGCGCAGGCGGCGCAGATCGTCGACACGAGCCCCGAGCGGCTCGAGGTCCGCTTCAACGGGGAGTGGTTGGGGAAGCTCGACTTCGCCGAGGTCGTCCGGCTCACGCGGACGATCACGGTCGCTCGGCTGCTCGAGCGAGACGACTTCCAGCAGCGGTTCGAGGCGAGAACGCCGATCTCCGTCTCGGAGCTGCTCTATCCCTTCATGCAGGCCTACGACTCCGTTGCCATCCAGGCCGACGTCGAGCTGGGCGGCACCGACCAGCTCTACAACCTGCTTACCGGCCGCGACGTCATGCAGGCCTACGGGCTCGAGCCGCAGGTCGCGCTCACGACACCGCTCCTGCTCGGGCTCGACGGTCGCAAGATGAGCGCGTCCCTCGGCAACTACATCGGCCTGACGGATCCACCCGAGGAGCAGTTCGGAAAGACGATGCGGATCTCGGACGAGCTCCTGCCGGAGTACTACCGGCTGGTGATGGAGTCCGAGGAGGATCCTGGAGCGCTCGAGCCGATGTCGGCGAAGCTCGAGCTGGCCCGGTTCGTGGTGCGCCGCTCACACGGCGAGGAGGCTGCACGAGAGGCCGAGGCGCACTTCACCAAGGTCGTGCGCGAGGGCAAGGCGCCGGACGAGATCAGGGAGGCCGACCTCCCACCGGACGACCCGGTGCATCTGCCCGCGCTCATCCGGGAGGTCTTCGGGCTCTCGACGAGCGAGGCCCGCCGTTTGATCGCCCAGGGAGGGGTGAAGCTCGACGGCGCTCCGACGGCCGATCTGGACGTTCCCCGAGCGTCGCTCGAGGGTGCGGTGCTCCAGGTCGGAAAGCGCCAGTTCGCAAGGCTGCGCGCGGCCTGAGAAGCCGCTCCGAGCCTCGCTTGACAGCCCCTTCGCCGCTGCTATCATGGGTCGGCCGTCTAAACGGCTGCACGGAAACCGGCAACCCACGAGACAACGGAGAGCCTTCGGCCGAAGCCTGATACGACCAAGTATCACTTCTCCCCAGGGCCTCCCGTGCGAGTTGGAGGCTTTTTTCGTGCCGCCCGTGCGGCGCTGGTCTTTGAAAACTCAACAGCGTGTACGTCGAGAACCTCGCGCGCTTCGGCACGCGAGGTCAATGAACCCGTCTCCTCTCTCGAGGGGACTTTGAGCTCAAGCTCGAACCTGAACCGTTAGCAACCAGGCCTCAGGCCTGACTGCGAAAGGTCTTCACGGAGAGTTTGATCCTGGCTCAGGACGAACGCTGGCGGCGCGCCTAACACATGCAAGTCGAGCGAGAACCAGGGCTTCGGCCCTGGGGAAAGCGGCGAACGGGTGAGTATCGCGTGGGTAACCTGCCCTCGGCACCGGGATAGCCCGAGGAAACTCGGATTAATACCGGACAGCCTCATGAGCCCTCGGGCGAATGAGAAAAGGTGGCTTCGGCTTCCGGCTGAGGATGGGCCCGCGTCCGATTAGCTTGTTGGTGGGGTAATGGCTCACCAAGGCTCCGATCGGTAGCTGGTCTGAGAGGACGATCAGCCACACTGGGACTGAGACACGGCCCAGACTCCTACGGGAGGCAGCAGTGGGGAATCTTGCGCAATGGGCGAAAGCCTGACGCAGCGACGCCGCGTGCGGGAAGAAGGCCTTCGGGTTGTAAACCGCTTTCAGGAGGGACGAGGCCACTCGGGTTAATAGCCCAGAGGGTGACGGTACCTCCAGAAGAAGCCCCGGCTAACTACGTGCCAGCAGCCGCGGTAATACGTAGGGGGCTAGCGTTGTCCGGATTTATTGGGCGTAAAGAGCGCGTAGGCGGCCGAGTAAGTCCGACGTGAAATCTGGAGGCTCAACCTCCAGCGGTCGTTGGAAACTACTCGGCTAGAGTCCGGAAGAGGAGAGTGGAATTCCTGGTGTAGCGGTGAAATGCGCAGATATCAGGAAGAACACCGATGGCGAAAGCAGCTCTCTGGGACGGTACTGACGCTGAGGCGCGAAAGCGTGGGGAGCGAACAGGATTAGATACCCTGGTAGTCCACGCCGTAAACGATGGGTGCTAGGTGTGGGCGGTGTCGACTCCGCCCGTGCCGAAGCTAACGCATTAAGCACCCCGCCTGGGGAGTACGGCCGCAAGGCTAAAACTCAAAGGAATTGACGGGGGCCCGCACAAGCAGCGGAGCATGTGGTTTAATTCGACGCAACGCGAAGAACCTTACCAGGGCTTGACATGCACGGGAATGTCGTAGAAATACGGCAGCCCTTCGGGGCTCGTGCACAGGTGGTGCATGGCTGTCGTCAGCTCGTGTCGTGAGATGTTGGGTTAAGTCCCGCAACGAGCGCAACCCCTGTCCTTAGTTGCCAGCGGATAATGCCGGGGACTCTAGGGAGACTGCCGGTGACAAACCGGAGGAAGGTGGGGATGACGTCAAGTCATCATGCCCCTTATGTTCTGGGCTACACACGTGCTACATTGGCCGGTACAAAGGGCTGCAAACCCGTGAGGGGGAGCGAATCCCAAAAAGCCGGTCCCGGTTCGGATTGGAGGCTGAAACTCGCCTCCATGAAGGCGGAGTTGCTAGTAATCGCGGATCAGCAACGCCGCGGTGAATACGTTCTCGGGCCTTGTACACACCGCCCGTCACACCACGAAAGCCGGCAACACCCGAAGCCGGTGTCCTAACCCGCAAGGGAGGGAGCCGTCGAAGGTGGGGTTGGTGATTGGGGTGAAGTCGTAACAAGGTAGCCGTAGCGGAAGCTGCGGCTGGATCACCTCCTTTCTAGGGAACGCGGGAGCTCCAACTCTCGCAGGCGCCCGGCCCGTCGATGGAAGTTTCGGCTAAAGCCAGGATGAATTCCTGGCGCCGCTGAGACGACCGTCCGGTGTCCGGGCTCGCCTAGAACTCATGTCGACCTCGACGATCACTACACGCTGTTGAGTTTTGAGAGACCGGCCCTCGGCCGGCTCTTCTCGAGCGGGACAGCCCGCGCGCACCTTGAAAACTCCATAGCGGCAAACACGGTGTTCTTCATGATCAAGAGACAAAGAGCGCACGGTGGATGCCTTGGCGCCAGGAGCCGAAGAAGGACGTGGGCGGCTGCGATAAGCCCGGGTGAGGAGCTGACCATCCATTGACCCCGGGATCTCCGAATGGGGAAACCTACGCACGGTAATGCGTGCGTGTCTCTGTCTGAATCCATAGGACAGGGAAGGCAAGCCGGTGAACTGAAACATCTTAGTAACCGGAGGAAAGGAAAGAAACCTCGACTCCCTGAGTAGTGGCGAGCGAAAGGGGAAGAGCCCAAACCCGCGTGTCGTGATAGGCGGCAGCCGTTGTCACGTGGGGGTTGTAGGGCGCGTCTGGATCCGCCTGCCGGCGGGTCGGGGAGTTACAAAATCAGTCGTTAGCCGAAGCGAGTGGAAACTCGCGCCATAGGAGGTAAGAGCCCTGTAGGCGAAAGCGATTGGTCTCCCTGGACGAGCTCCTGAGTACGGCCGGGCACGAAAAACCCGGTCGGAACCTGCGGGGACCACCCCGTAAGGCTAAGTACTCCCTGGCGACCGATAGTGAACTAGTACCGTGAGGGAAAGGTGAAAAGCACCCCGGAAGGGGAGTGAAATAGTACCTGAAACCGTGTGCTTACAAGCGGTCGGAGCAGGCTTGTCCTGTGACGGCGTGCCTTTTGCATAATGAGCCAGCGAGTTGCTGTTCGACGGCAAGGTTAAGGAAACGGAGCCGTAGCGAAAGCGAGTCCGAATAGGGCGATTTAGTCGTCGGATGCAGACCCGAAACTGAGTGATCTACCCATGGGCAGGTTGAAGCGGGGGTAAGACCCCGTGGAGGACCGAACCGACTTAGGTTGAAAACTGAGCGGATGACCTGTGGGTCGGAGTGAAAGGCTAATCAAACTCAGAGATATCTGGTTCTCCCCGAAATATATTTAGGTATAGCGTCACGCGTTCAGCGTCGGCTGTAGAGCACTGCTTGGGCTAGGGGGCCTACCAGCTTACCGAACTCAGGCAAACTCCGAATACCGACGTTCCAGAGCGTGGCAGTCAGAGTGCGGGGGATAAGCTTCGTGCTCAAAAGGGAAACAGCCCAGACCGTCGGCTAAGGTCCCTAATTTCTGACTAAGTGGGAAACGATGTCTGAGTGCCGAGACAACCAGGAGGTTGGCTTAGAAGCAGCCATTCCTTTAAAGAGTGCGTAACAGCTCACTGGTCAAGTGTTCGGGCGCGGACAATGTAACGGGGCTCAAGTCAGAAACCGAAGCCACGGACTTCGAGCTTGCTCGGAGTGGTAGGGGAGCGTTCCCACGCTAGCGAAGCGGCGGCGTGAGCCAGCCGTGGAGGCGTGGGAAGTGAGAATGCTGGCACGAGTAACGAAAGAGGGGCGAGAAACCCCTCCGCCGAATGCCCAAGGGTTCCTGAGTAAAGCTAATCTGCTCAGGGTTAGTCGGGACCTAAGCCGAGGCCGAAAGGCGTAGGCGATGGACAACCGGTTGATATTCCGGTACCACGTACCCACTGCTTGACCGAAGGGGGGACGGGGTAGGCTAGGGAAACCCAGGCGATGGTCGTCCTGGGGTAACCGCGTAGGGCGGCTGACAGGCAAATCCGTCAGCCATCAAGCCTGAGACGGGATGCCGAGCCCTTAACCGGGCGAAGTTCCTGAAGCCATGCCTCCGAGAAAATCCTCTAGGAAGGTGGGGCGTGCCCGTACCTAAACCAACACAGGTGGGCAAGTAGAGAATACTAAGGCGATCGGAAGAACCCTCGTTAAGGAACTCGGCAAAATGGCCCCGTAACTTCGGGAGAAGGGGCGCCCCGGTAGGGTGAGGAGCCTTCGCGGTTCCGAGCCTGAGGGGGCCGCAGTGAAACGGCCCAAGCGACTGTTTACCAAAAACACAGGTCTCTGCGAAGTCGAAAGACGACGTATAGGGGCTGACGCCTGCCCGGTGCCGGAAGGTCACGCGGAGAGGTTAGCCATCTGGCGAAGCCTCAAAGCCAAGCCCCGGTAAACGGCGGCCGTAACTATAACGGTCCTAAGGTAGCGAAATTCCTTGTCGGGTAAGTTCCGACCTGCACGAATGGCGTAACGACTTGGGCGCTGTCTCAACGAGGGATCCGGTGAAACTGTAGTCTCGGTGAAGATACCGAGTACCCGTGGTTGGACGGAAAGACCCCGTGAACCTTTACTGCAGCTTGATGTTGGAGTCTGGTATGCGTTGTCCAGGATAGGTGGGAGCCTATGAAGCGGAGGCGCCAGCCTTCGTGGAGGCAATCTTGGGATACCACCCTTCGCGTTCTGGGCTTCTAACCCGATACCGTGATCCGGGTCGGGAACAGCGTCAGGTGGGCAGTTTGACTGGGGCGGTCGCCTCCTAAAATGTAACGGAGGCGCGCAAAGGTTCCCTCAGCACGGTTGGAAATCGTGCGTAGAGTGTAAAGGCACAAGGGAGCTTGACTGCGAGACTGACAAGTCGAGCAGGTGCGAAAGCAGGCCTTAGTGATCCGGCGGTAGAGAGTGGAATTGCCGTCGCTCAACGGATAAAAGGTACTCCGGGGATAACAGGCTCATCCTTCCCAAGAGTCCACATCGACGGAAGGGTTTGGCACCTCGATGTCGGCTCGTCGCATCCTGGGGCTGGAGTAGGTCCCAAGGGTTGGGCTGTTCGCCCATTAAAGCGGTACGCGAGCTGGGTTCAGAACGTCGTGAGACAGTTCGGTCCCTATCCACCATGGGCGTTGGAGGCTTGAGAGGAGTCGTCCCTAGTACGAGAGGACCGGGACGAACAGACCTCTGGTGTATCAGTCGTCGTGCCAACGGCGCTGCTGGTTAGCCACGTCTGGATGGGATAACCGCTGAAAGCATCTAAGCGGGAAGCCCACCTCGAGATGAGGCCTCCCATCCCCTCGAGGGAGTAAGGGTCGTGGGAGACCACCACGTTGATAGGCGGGACGTGCAAGCACAGCGATGTGTTCAGCGGACCCGTACTAATCACCCGAGGTCTTGATTTGAACACCGTCATAAAGTCGCTATGGAGTTTTGAGGGTGCGCTGGGTTCCCGCGCCGACCTCACAATTTCCGGTGGTCATAGCGGCGGGGAAACACCTCTTCCCATTCCGAACAGAGAAGTTAAGCCCGCCCGCGCCGATGGTACTCGGAGGGCAACCTCCCGGGAGAGTAGGTCGCCGCCGGATTATCTTGAGAGGGGCCGCCGAGAGGCGGCCCCTCTTCGTTGGGCGGCGATGGCTCCGAGCGTCCCCGGCGCCGGCGGGACGATGCGCTCGCGGGCGAAGGCCGATCGCTAGGCGGCGCGCAGCCTGTCCCGCCACTCGGGATCGAGCGCACGGAGCCGTCCTACCCGCTCGCCGACGGGCGGGTGAGTCGAGAACATCGCCGCCAACCCGACCGGCTCGAACGGGTTGACGATGTAGAGCGGCTCCGTGACGGGGCTGCCCTGGAAGCGGACGAGCTCCTCCGCCTGCTCGATCCGGACGAGCGCGTCCGCGAGTGGGTGGGGGAGCTGCAGATCTCGGCGGCGCGGAGGTCGGCGGCGAGTTCGCGCTTCGGCGAGAGGAAGACCTGGACGATGCTCGCCGCGACCGGGCCGAGGACGAAGAGGAGCGCCCGCTCGAGAAAGCCACCGATGCGGCTCGCCTCGACGAGCCAGCCCGCGATCAGCACGACCGGTGTCTGCACGAGCGAGTCGCGGTGGCGCGCGTGCGCCAGCTCGTGCGCGAGGACGCCCTCGATCTCCGCCGGGGTGAGGAGCGTGAGGAGCCCCTGCGTGAAGGCGATCCCGGATGCGCCCGCGCCACGCCCGACCGAGAGCGCGCGCGGGTGCCCGTCGGCGAGGAGATAGAGCTTGGGCCGCTCGACCCGTGCGATCAGGGCCAGCCGCTCGACCATCGAGTGCAGGGCGGGGGACTCGGCGAGCTGGAGCTCACGCGCGCCGAGCGAGGCGAGGATCACGCGCGGCCCGTACCAGAACACCGTCGCGGCCATGAGGAGGCCGACGACGAGGAAGACGCTGCCGAGGCGAACGCCCCCGAGCCACCAGCCGAGGGCGAAGAGGCCGCCCGCGACGACGCCGTAGAGGATGAGCGCCTTGGCGATGTTGCGCGCGGCGAGGAGCCTGCTGCGCACCGAGCCGGCCCGCCTACGGCTCGCCTTCGCTCTCGGCCAGTCCGCGCGGAGGCCAGTCCGGCTCGGGAGCGTCACAGCGGCTCGAGCAATGCAGCGAGGCGATGTTCTGGAGGGGGACGAGGATGTGGCCGTTGAGCTCGAGATGAGGGATGCCGGCGACGGCACAGTAGGCGGTGAGAGTGCCCTCCTGATACTCGCCGCCGAACAGCTCGACCTCGACCTGCTCGCCGGTGTATTTGTTCGTGTAGTCCTCCACCGCTTTCAGCCTAGCGGTTTCGCTCAACCATCCCCTTCGCCCACGCCGCAGAGGTCGCTACGTGCGGCCCCGCGCAGCGATCTCCAGCGTCCGACGTCTCCGGCGGGGGGCGTTGGCGGCCGCCAGGCCTCTTGGTCGTCGGCGCGGCCGCGGTGAAAGGCGCTTTCTCTACGTCACGCGAGGTTCAAGTCATGAAAAGCGTACTGACGGAGTTGACCTGGCCGCCGCACTCTGACAGCATCGGCGGACGCCCACAAGGGGGTCGGCGATCACACGACCGGGTCTCGCACCCAACATCTTCGTAGCGCTCGTGGCCGGAGGCCTGCTGGTTGCCGGGCTCGGAGGCGCGGGCGCGGCAGCAGCCGACTCTCCCTGCCCGCCGCCGTCCGGCCGGCAGCTCTGCGTCAGCGTCACGCACACGCCCGTCGATGTGTCGGCGGCCACCGCGGGTGGACCGACGTTCGTCTCCTTTACGGCGACCCTCCAGAACGTCGGCAAGAGTGAGCTCACCCAGACGACCGTCACGGCGTGTCTCGTCAGCGGATCCGGAAGCGGCGCCGATTGCGGCGCGGCGCCACCCGGCGCCTCCTTTCATTCGGCGGTCGCGAGCTCAGGCAACTGCACGATCGCCGGAGCAACGGCACGCTGTCTGATCGGGAAGCTGAAAAGCGGCGCCTCGGCGACGGCCGAGCTCGTCGCGCGCGCGCCAACTCAGGCTGGAGCGTTCCGGAACGTGGTTTCCGCCTTCGTCAAGGAGCGGGGGAGCGACAATCCAGGCAACGACCCGCAAGGGGACACGATCACCGTCTCCGAACCTGTGACGACGCTCGCCGCGGGAGGGCCCCGAGCGTCGTCCTTCGTCCCGGACGGCATCGCCACGCAGCTGCGTGCTGCGGACGAAGGTCAGAGTGGACTTTCGAAGATTCCCTCAGCGCACGACGACCTCACTGCCGAGCTCGCCATCACCGACGACCCGCCGTTCGTGTGCCCGAAGGACGAGATTTGCCGGAGCGGCGGCTGGGTGAGCGCCACGATTCCCGGCACCTTCGACTCCTTGCAGTTCGTGCTGCACTGGCCGGACGAGTTCGTGTCACCAAAGCAGACGAGGAAGAACTTCGCGCTCTTCTATCTCGCCTGCGACACCTGCGAGCTCGAGATCATTCGCGACCGCTGCAGCTCGGCCACACCATCGGCGAGCGAGCGACCCTGCCTCTGGAACATTCGCGACCTGGGGCGCAACGGGTTCGACGCGACTCTCATCTCCTCGCACAACGGGAAGATGCACTAGCCCTTCTTCAGGCCGCGGTCGCGTCGAGCGCCCGAAGCGACGCTCGCACGCGCTCGGCCGAGACGACGTTGTCCTTCTGCTCAAGCAGGCCGAGCGCCTCCTCCAAGTACGCGCGGGCGTCTTCCGTCCCGTGGAGCGCGAGCACCTCGGCGAGGTCTTCGAGCGCATCCGCCCGAAGGACGAGGGCGTCGGTGCCCCGGAGGAGCTCTACCGCCTCGCGCCCGAGTTCCTCAGCCTTTCCGTCGAGCCCCCTCTGTGCCAGGGCCTTGGCACGGACCGAGCGCCAGAGGGCCTGGGACGTGAGGTCGTCCTCCGCCGAGAGCTCCTCGGCCAGTTGCGTGAGCTCCTCGGCTTCGGGGTAGCGGCCCTGCGCGTACACGGCGCGGGCAAGCTCGCCTACGGCCGTGGAGAGGAAGTACCTCTCTCCCATCTCGGAGAGCTCGGCGAAGTCGCGCCGGAGCTCCCGCTCGGCCGCCGCAGGGTCCTGGGCGAGCATCTCGACCAAGCACGATTGCTGTGAGGTGGAGGCGGCGACGACGCTGCGTCCGAACTCCTCGAGCATCAGGCGCGCGCGTGTGTAGAGGTCGCGCGCGGTGGTGAAGTCGCCGTGCATTGCTCGAAGGCCGCTGAGCAGGCTCATGACGAGTCCCTGCGTCCTTCGGTCCTCGAGCGCATCGGCGACGATCGACTCGCAGTGCTCGATTGCCTCGGGAACTGGAGTAGGCCCGTACAAGGCGGCGATCGCGTACTGCGAGGCGGCATGCTGCCGTTGCCGCTCGTCGCCGCCGAGCGCCGCCTCTTCCATCGCCCGTTGCGCGGCTGCAGCGGCCTCCCCGTACCGACACGCCGTCCCGTGCGCCCAGACAAGCATGCGAAGAGCCCGCGCCAGCTCCACGTGGTCGCCGGCGGCCTCGAGGAGCGGCAGGCCGCGGTCGGCCTCGTCCACGACCTGCTCGGTCCAGTCTTCGGGGTCGGCCGAATGCCCACGGACCCGGACTCGGAGAAGGCGGGCGCTCGCCGCCAGGCCTTGCTCGCCAGCAGTCTCGGCCATCTCGATCGCCTCGTCGAGGAAGGTCTCCGCCCAGGCGAACTCCCCGATCGCCATCATTGCCTCCGCCAGGTCGGGCAGGCGCGTCAGCCGGTCGTGGCTGTCGGCGGGCAGGAGCGCGACCGCGCGGCGCAGGAGGTTTGCGGCCGCCGGCATGTCGCCGCGGGCAAATGCGCGCTGGCCCGCCGAGGAGAGGCGAGCCGCCGCCTGGACCCCAAGCTCACGTCCATGGTCGTCCAGAGGGCCGAGCTCGGTGAGGCACGTGTAGGCCTGCTCGAGGTGATAGCCGAGGATCTCCTCGTACTCGACGGCCCGGTCGCGATCCTCGTTCACGCGGTCGGCCCAGCCGACGAAGCGCTCGTGGAGAACTGCGCGGGAGGCCTTCAGGAGCCCGCGGTACGTCGCGTCGCGGATCAGGATGTGGCCGAAGCGATACCTCGGCTCCAGGGCGAATTCCCGCTGCTCGAGCCTGACGAGGCGTTTCTGCATTAGCGCCTCGACGAGCTCGGGGACGCTCTCTCGGACGCGCTCGGAGACCAGCTCCTCCAAGGCGTCCTGGACGAACTGCTGCCCGATCACGCTCGCCGCCTGGATGACCTCCCGCTCGTCCACAGTGAGGCTCTCCAGACGGGCGGCAAGAAGCGCATGAATCGTCGGCGGCATCGAGACCGTCGAGAGATCGCCTGCGGCCACCCAGACCTCACCGGAACGGCGGAGGAGACCTTCCTCGACCATCATCTCGATCAGCTGCTCGACGAAGAGCGGATTCCCCTCCGAGGCCGTGGCGATTCGTGCGCGCACGTCCTCATCGACTTGAGCCTGGCCGAGCAGCTCTTCGATGACGCTGCCGACCTCGGCTTCATCCAGTGGCTCGAGCGCGATTCGGACCCCTTGGGTCCGCTCACCCCAGTCTTGCCTGAACTCGAGGAACTCGGGTCGCGCGAGGCAGACGAGCAACACCGGTCCCTCGGCCTCCTGCGCGAGGTGGTCGACGAACTCGAGGAAGTTCGCCTCTGCCCAGTGGACGTCCTCGAACGCGAGCACGAGCGGCCCGCGGGCGGCGATTGCCTCGACCAGCTTGCGAGCGCCCCAGAAGACCTCGTGGACGGGGAACTGGGCGCCGGAGAGCCCGATCGCCGACGCCACGCGCTCGCCGACACCCGCGTCCCGAGCCTCGGGACCGATGAGCTGCCCGAGCTTCTCCAGGGCGGCGTGAGGCGTATCGTCGTCGGAGATGGCAGCCGCCTGCCGCACGGCCTCGCGTAGAGGCCAGAACGTGATACCGCGCCCGTACGCGAGGCAGCGGCCGCGCAGCAGCAGGCACCCGGCGAGCGAATCGTTGAGCGCGGCGAGTAGGCGCGACTTTCCAACGCCCGCATCACCGAGGACAGTCGCCAGCCGGCAGTGCCCCTCGGCGGCGGCCAGCATGTGCTCCTGGAGGAGCAGGCGCAGCTCACGCTCCCTGCCCACGAGCGGGGCGGCGCTTCGCTGAGCGGTCTCATCGGGCTGGGCGAGGCCCAGGAGCCGATATGCAGGGAACCGCTCGGCCTTTCCCTTCAGCTCGAGCGGCTCGACGGGCTCGACCCCGATCGCCTCGCGGGCGAGACGGTAGGTCAAGGGGCCGATCAGGATCTCCATGCCGCTTGCCGCCTGCTCGAGCCGTGCGGCGACGTTGACCGCGTCCCCGACGACGAGATGTTCTCCTGCGGTCGGATCCCCGGCCACCACCTCGCCCGTGTTGACGCCGGTGCGGCTGGTCAGCCGAACGCCCCAGAAGTCCTCGAGCTCGTCGTTCAAGCGCTCGAGCGCCGCGCGCATTCCGTCCGCCGCGGCGACAGCGCGAATCGCGTCGTCCTCGCGCACGACGGGGAGCCCGAAGACCGCCATGACCGCGTCCCCGATGTACTTCTCGACAAGGGCGCCGTGACTCTCCAGCACGGTTCGCATCTCTTCGAAATAGCGCGTCATCACTGCGCGCAGCGACTCCGAGTCGAGCCTCTCGCCCATGCTCGTCGATCCGGCGAGGTCGCAGAAGACGACCGTGACGAGCTTTCGCGCCGCCTGCGGGGCGGTGTCCGGGACGAGCTTAGCCCCGCAGAATCCGCACAGACGGAATTTGTCGGGATTCTCCTCCCCACAGTTGGGACAGACCCTCACGTTCCGAGTGTACGTCCCTGTGGCGAGCGTGGATGCGCGCGTCGCGGCTCGGAGTGCCGGCTAGGTCACCTGGACGCGCTCCTCGAGCGCTTCCAGCACCCGCCCGTCAGCTCAGTCCAGCTGGGCGATCCTGCCCTTCTCGACGGCTACGCGGGATAGGCCGGCGTTCGGCTCGACGCGATGCAGCTTCCGATAGGCATGCACGTCCATGCCCGCGGCTGCCGCCTGGATGGCGCGAATCGGCCCGCCGTGGGAGACGACGAGAAGCTCGCCGTCAGGATGGGCAGCGGCGACCCGAAAAAGCGCCGAGAGCACTCGGGAAGACATGGCAGCGTAGCTCTCCCCGTCCTGCCAGCCCTCAGCCCCGTCGAGCCACCGACGGAAGCCGTCCGGAAACCGCTCCTCCACCTCGGAGCGGCTGAGGCCGGTCCAACCTCCGACATCCACCTCGCGTAGATCCTCGACGGGCACCGGGCTCAGCCCGGTCTGCTCGCCCACGACGGCGGCAGTGTCGAGCGCTCGACGGAGCGGGCTCGTGTAGATGGCGTCGAGCGCCGGAGACTCGCCGCCAGCTCAGCGGCGAGCTCCTCGGCCTGTTGCCGCCCGAGCGGGGTCAGCGGCCGATCGCTGTGCCCCTGGAAGCGATTCGCGGCGTTCCAGTCGCTCTCGCCGTGCCGGGCGAGGTAGACGGTCGTCACTCCGGAAGCCGACGGATGACGGCCTCCTCGCCGGAGCTGAAAGCGCGACGTCGCTCCTCGTCGGCAGGGTCGACCATGTGCCCATCCCTACCGATGTAGCCGCCCTTGCCGCCCACCACAAGCAGGACGAGCGTCTCCTCGCCGGCGTTCCAGACACGCCGTGGCGACGCGGACTCGACGTGACAGACACCTCCAGGGCGGAGCTCGAAGCGCTCGCCTTCCACCTCCAAGCCCGGCGAGCCCTCGATGGACGAAGTACAGCTCGTCCTGCTCGTCGTGGAAGTGCTCGAACCAGCCGGTGTGCGGTGGGAGCACCATCGCGTTGACGCCGAACGCCGTCACTCCCAGCGCCTGGCGAACCTTGCGGAAGACGCCGGTCCCGAGATCGTCGATGGAGCCGTGCGCATACCCCATGCGGTTATCGTAGGCGCCCGTGGACCTCGGCCTCTCGGATCGCGTCTGCGTCGTCACGGGCTCGACCGCGGGGATCGGGCTCGAGACGGCGCGGCTGCTCGCGGCCGAAGGTGCCCGGGTGGTCGTCTCCGGGCGAGACCCGGAGCGCGTCGAGTCCGCGCGCGCCGACGCGGGCGCGGCGCTCGGCGTCGCCGGCGATCTCTCCAGGCCCGAGGCCCCCGGCGAATTGATCGCACGCACGGAGACGGAGCTCGGGCAGGTGGACTGCCTCGTCAACAACGTCGGAATCGCCGTGCAGGCGGGCTTTGACGAGCTCACCGACGACGACTGGGAGGCGATGTGGCAGCTGAACGTCATGAGCTTCGTGCGCGCCATCCAGGCTGCGCTTCCGGGCATGCGGGGCCGCGGCTCGGGGCGGATCGTCAACGTCAGCTCGACCGCGGGCAAGCGGCCGTCCCTCTCCATGCCCGACTACAGCGTGACGAAGGCCGCCGTGCTCTCGCTCTCACGGCTCGTGGCGGACCTCTACGCCGCCGACGGCATCCTCTGCAACGCGGTGACGCCCGGGCCGACCGCCTCCCCCGGGTGGCTGGGCGAGGGGGTCTCGCCGACCAGGCCTCACAGAGATCGGGGAAGAGCAGGGAGGAGGTCCTCGCCGGTGTCGCCAAGGGCCGCCCGTTGGGCCGCCTGGCCGAGCCGGAGGAGATCGCCGCGGTCATCGTCTTTCTGTGCTCGGACCGCGCCAGCTACGTAACAGGGTCGGCCTGGAGCGCAGACGGGGGCACGGTTCCCATCATCGTCTAGCGGTAGCGTAGGAGGCATGCCGGATCTCGCTGGCAGGGTGGCGGACACCTTCGAGGCCCGCGTTCGAGAACAGGAGGAGAGCTGGCTCTCCCCGCTTGCCGTGCGCTCGTACGAGACACGCGGCCGGGCGCATGCCGAAGAAGAGGAATGCCGCTTGCGGACGCCGTTCCAGCGGGACCGCGACCGCATCGTCCACTGCAAGGCCTTCCGGCGGCTGAAGCACAAGACCCAGGTCTTCATCGACCCCCAGGGCGACCATTACCGCACGCGGCTCACGCACACGCTCGAAACCGCCGGGATCTCGCGCACAGTGGCGCGGGCGCTGCGCCTGAACGAGGATCTCACCGAGGCGATCGCGCTCGGGCACGACCTCGGGCATGCGCCCTTCGGCCACACGGGGGAGCAGGCACTCGACGAGGCGGTCGCGGAGCGCTTCGGCCGCCGGTTCCGCCACAACGAGCAGTCCCTCAGGGTCGTCGAGGTGCTGGAGCGCGACGGCCGCGGCCTCAACCTCACCGTGGAGACGCGGGACGGGGTCCTGAACCACACGGGCCCCGGCGAGCCGGCGACCCTCGAGGGGAAGATCGTGCGCCTGGTCGACCGGGTGGCCTACATCAACCACGACATCGACGACGCACTGCGGGCGGGCGTGCTGCGGCCCGAACAGCTTCCGCCGGAGGAGATCGCGCTCCTCGGCTCGCGCGGCTCGCGCCGGATCGACGCGCTCGTCCACGACCTGGTCGAGGCCTCGGCCGAGGCCGGCGACATCGTCCAGAGCGAGGCGGTCGGGAAGGCCATGCTCGACCTGCGAGCGTTCATGTTCGAGCGCGTGTATCTCGGGCCGGCCGCCGAGGAACAGCGGGCGATCGCCGTCGCCGCCATTCGCAGGATCTTCCACCGGCTCGTCGAGCATCCCGAGGAGCTCCCGCCGGATCGGCCGGGCGACCTCCCTGAGCGGGTCACTGACTACGTGGCCGGCATGACCGACCGCTTCGCGCTCGCATGGCCATAATCGCCCAGGCCTCGATCGACCAGGTGAAGGCTGCAGCCGACATGGTCGAGATCGTGGGCGCGCGGACGCAGCTGCGAAAGGTCGGGGCGCGCTGGACCGGGCGTTGCCCGTTCCACGAGGAGCGGACGCCCAGCTTCTCGGTCAACGCCGCCGACAAGCTCTTCTACTGCTTCGGCTGCGGCATGAAAGGCGATCTGATCACCTTCGTCAAGGAGACGGAGGGGCTCGACTTTGTCGGCGCGATCGAGTGGCTGGCCGAGCGCTCCCGGATCCCGCTCGCCTACGAGGAGACGTCCCCGCAGGCCGAGGAGAAGCGCGAGCGGCGAGGGCGGCTTCTGTCGCTGCTCGAGCAGGCCGCGGTCTTCTACCAGCGCACCCTGTGGGAATCGGCGGCCGGCGCCTCGGCGCGGGAGTACCTGGCGGAGCGGCTGCTGGGGGATGAGGTCTGCCGCGAGTACCGCCTGGGGCTCTCCCCGGGCGGAGCGGTGCTCGCTGAAAAGGCGCGGGCCAAGGGCTTCTCGCAGGTCGAGCTCGTGGCCGCCGGCCTGGTCAACCGGCGCGGCAACGACTACTACGCGGGCAGGCTCGTCTTCCCGCTTGCCGACGCGCGGGGTCGGGTGCTCGGCTTCGGGGCGCGCCGAATGCGCGAGGACGACCCGATCCCGGCGAAGTACGTGAACTCGCCCGAGAGCGAGCTCTTCCGCAAGGGTCGATCGTCTACGGGCTCGACCGGGGGCGGGCCACGATCACGAAGGAGGATCGCGCGCTCGTCGTCGAGGGGTACACGGACGTCCTGGCGTTGCACCAGGCAGGGCTGGGCGCGACCGTGGCCTCCATGGGCACCGCGCTCACGGAGCCGCAGCTCAAGGAGCTCCGGCGCCTGACGAGACACCTGTTCCTGTGCTTCGACGCCGACGCGGCCGGGGAGGCGGCGACGATCCGGGGCATGGAGCTCGCCGTTCGCTCGGGCTTCGACGTGCGCATCGTGCCGCTGCCGCCCGGTCAGGATCCCGCCGACGCTGCCGACGGCTTCGAGGCGCGGCTTGCCGAATCGGTCGGATACCTCCGCCACCGGGTGGAGCTCGAGCTCGCCAACCGGCCAAGCCAAGAAGCGTATGAGCACGTGGTGAGCCTGATCAACGAGGCTCCGGAAGGACCAGAGACGGCCGAGGTTGCTCGCTATGCGTCCGACCGACTGGGCATTCCCATAAAGATCGCCGGCGGCAGCGCGGTCGTCGTCGGGGAGGCGAGCCGGAAGCTGCTCGGAGCGGGCGACCGGCTCGAGCGCGACTTCCTCGCCATCTGCGCGGCCCGGCCCGACCTCGCCGAGCGGTACCTGAGCGGTCTGGACGACCGCCACTTCGACAACCCGCTCCACCGCAGACTGCGGGCGTACCTCGCAGGCGAGGGCGACGCCGACGAGGAGCTCGTCGGGCTCCGGGCCGAGCTCGACGCGACGGTCGCGGCCGAAGGCCTCGACGAGGAGGTCGCCCGCGAGCTCGTCCTTCGCCTCGAGGAGCGGCTCGTCAGGCGCGAGCTCGCCGAGCTATCCGGAGAGGACCTGGCCCGGACGGTCGAACTGCAGGGCGTCCTCGCCCGGATCCGGGACGCGCTCGAGAAGGTGGAAAGCGAGCTTCGCTAGACTTTCCCGGCCGAGCGATCCCCGGTAGCTCAATTGGCAGAGCATCCGGCTGTTAACCGGAGGGTTGTTGGTTCGAGTCCAACCCGGGGAGTAGCGCAGGCCCGAGAAGCATGGGGTTGCGCCGAGAGCCCACGCCTGACCGGTCGCGCGCGCGTCGGCCGTGGATTCGTGCACGATCTCGCTCCACGCGGCGGTGAACGACAGGCGACTGACCCTGACGCGCCGGCGATAAGCCGGGTCGAGTGGTTTAGAGGTGAAGCAGAACGGTCAACCCAGGAAGGGTGACGAAGTCAACTCCCACGGAGGGGGGCTGAAAGGGCCTGGAGAGCCGAAACTCCAGGCACAGAGGAAAACTCCAGCGGGGCCCCGATGCGGCGGGGGCAATCCGGGAAGAGTTCTCCACCCAAAGGAGACGGGGTCTGCGGCGACCCCGTTTTCCGTTTAAGGAGCGTTCCGGGCTACTCGCCGACCACTTGGACCAGCCAGCGGCGGTCGCGCGAGCGGTCGAGCTCCAGGAAGAGAACGCGTTGCCACGTGCCGAGGCAGAGCTCGCCGTCGCGCACGGGAATCGACTCGCCCGCGGGGCCGAGCAGCATGGCCATGCAGTGGGAGTGGCCGTTTCCCGCGTCCATGTCCTCCGGGCAGACGTTCTCCGTGCGGCGGTCCCAGTCGTCGTGCGCGTAGTACTTCTCGCTCGGCACGAGCCGGCGGAGCATGCGGATGAAGTCCTCGAGGAAGCCGGTCTCGAACTCGTTCACCCGCACCATGCAGGTGGTATGCGGCGAGTAGACGCACGCGATCCCGTCGGCGACGCCGCTCTCGTAGACCGCCTCGCGCACCTCGTCGGTGATGTCGCGGATCTCGAGACCGCCCGCGGTGCGCAGGCTCCGCTCCGCCTGGAAGACCTTCACCCTGCTGGCCTCCGCGCCGGGCCCGTGGACGGCAGCCTGAAGCTCCGGGACATGCGCGCCTATTCTTACCAATCCCGGGAACGGCCGTGCCGGAACCGTCCACCCGCGGCGGCGCTAAGCTCGCTCGAGACCCGCGGGCCCGTAGCTCAGCTGGTCAGAGCAGCGGACTCATAATCCGTTGGTCCCTGGTTCGAATCCAGGCGGGCCCATTCAGCCGGTGTCGCCCGATCGTGAGCAACCGGCATGGAAAGCCGCAATCGGGCACGGCCTCAGCGATTGAGGCCTGCCGCGTGTCGGTACGTCGGCGCACGGAGCGCCCGGAGAAGTACGAGGACAGCATTCACCGGCAGATACACCGGCCGGCCCTGGTCACCGGCCCTCGCCGGCGCAAGGATGAGCACCGTGGCCGAGAGCTACTACGCGGCCCGAGGTCGCCGCGATCCCGAGTGGCTTGCAGAGCAGCGAGCCGGCGCCCGTGAGCGCGAGCGAGCCCGCCGCGAGAGAGACCCGGAGGCCTTCCGAGCTCCGACCCTGGCGATCCTGCCTTGGCCGGCATCCGCAAGTGAAACGAGCTCCTGCGAGAGTCAGTCGCCGCGTTTCAGGACTCGAAGCGCACACCCGTCGCCACCGCCAACAACCCGACAGCGGCGACGGAAAGGAGGGCGACGGCGGCCGCGAGCGGCCACCGCCACGGCCGTCGCATCGCCTGTGTGCATCCGGCGATGTAGACGACCAGACCTACGAGCGGCCCGACCCAGATCCACGCTCCCGTCGGCCCGCCGATGCCGTAGAACCAAAAGACTGCGACGACGTAGACGCCGATGATCGTCGCGACTGTTACGCACCCGATTGCGAACAGGCGCCCGCGTGAGTACTGCGGCCAGACTGCCGGGCCGAGCGCGGCGGTAGCGAGCGGGATCCCGACGATGGCGAACGGGCCGAGCGGCCAAAGATAGAACGGGCTGGCGAACACGGCGACTGCCTTGACGGTTCGACGCTTCACGACCCGACCTGAAGAAGGTGACGCGTACGAGCGCATGGGCCCGCAATGGCGGCGCCAGTGATGTGTAATCGCGTTCTCACAACCTATGAGATCTTCGTCGGTGCAGGGCCGCGCCTTTAGACCGAGCGTGATAACGCTCGGGCGAAAGAGGGCTGGCCGACGGTTCGCGGGATGACGCCACGGATGGATCGCCGATGTTTTTCGGCTCGTCGCCGGCCCTTCTTCGCGCCATCGGTTTCTAGTCGATCACGTCCTCGACGCCGGCTGCTCGTTCGTGACGGGCGCGAGTGAGGAGCTCGCGACCGGCCTAGGGACTTATTACTGACGGGACGCGCCCCGTCTTGGAACGACGGAGGATCGCCCGCACCATGAAGAAGCTAGGGATCGTACTCGCCGCGCTCGCGGCGCTCGTCTTTCTGATCGCGGCCGTGTCGGCCTGCGCCTCGGAGAGTTCGAGCGAGATCAAGCCGGCCCTCGAGGCGAACACCGAGGAGGCAACGACCGAGGAGCCCGCCGCCGCCGGCGACGAGGCGACGACCGAGAAGAAGACCGACGAGCCTGAGGCGCCGAAGGAAAGCGTCGCCCAAGAGAACGCTCGTGAGAGCGCCGAGAGCTACCTCGACATGTCGGGCTTCTCCCGCGAGGGTCTGATCGAGCAGTTGAAGTACGAGGGCTACTCGAAGAAGGACACCGAGTACGCCGTCGACGCCGCTGGCGCGAACTGGAAGAAGGAAGCCGCCGAGTCCGCCGAGAGCTACCTAGACATGACGTCCTTCTCCCGCTCCGGCCTGATCGAGCAGTTGGAATACGAGGGCTTCACGTCGGCGCAGGCTAAGTACGGCGTGAACAAGACGGGCCTCTAGTAGCAGCGCAACGACCTCCGTTGCGCTGGCCTCGATGCTCCCGACTGCGGCAGGGATGCGCGAGGCCAGCGGAGCGGAGGATGGACCTCCGCCGCAGACGAAAGGAACACCATTGAAGAAGCTCCGGAAGGTCCGGAAGATGACGTGGGTGCTTGTCGGCTGGTGCACGCTCATTCTCGTTTGGGCGATCGCCGGCAGCGCGAGCGCGGCGTCGGAGTCGTCGATCAGCGATTGCGTCCGCGACTCAAGCGGCATCCTCACCCGTGCCGATTGCCAGTCCGCCGCTGAGGCAGGAGCCGGGCTCGGCTTCCTGGCGGTCCTGTTCATCGGGTTCTTCGGGTTCGTGTTCTTCGGCCTGATTTGGTTCATGTCGCGGCCGAAGGAGAAGCAGGTCGTCTACATCGAGCGGCCCGCCGCCGCCGAGGTGAGCGACTGATGCTCTCCTGGGACGTAGGGCGGTGCGCCTCGTGCGGGCCGTCCTGCTACCCACGGTAGAGGCGACGGGCACCCCCACCCCTACCCCCCGCGTAGACCCGGCGGGTACTGTGGCCGGGGAATATCGTCCGGGCGCGTCCTCGTGGGCAAGAACGCAGGAACCTAGAATGATCGTGTGGGCCGGCCGAGCATCCTGACGCCGGAGCTCGCCTCGCGGATCGAGGCCGAGCCCTCCGAGGGAGTGCCCGTCACCCTTGTTGCTCAGAATGTCGGCGTGTCACCTCGTTCGCTGACGAACTGGCTGCACGACGGGAAGGTCGTTCGCCGGCGCCGACCCGAGGTGCTCGACCTGACGCCGACCACGCCCAGCGCGACCGCGCTCGACCGGCTACGGGCCACCGAGGCCGGCTCCGTGATACTCCGGAGAGCGCCGGGCATACGGCGCCCGGAGGAGGCCGCTACGAACGGCCTCGCTCCGAGCTCGATAACCGACCTGCAAGGAGGCCGACTACGTGACAAGCACCCTAACCCTGACCGCGCATGGCTAGCGCATGGGTCAGCGCCGTGACGACGCAAGGCGGCTCGCGCCGTCACCGCGTCTACTTCCGAACACACTGGCGCGAGTCGGCAACCTACGCCGGCTCGTTCCGAACCCGGCGCGAGGCGAACGCTCGGCGCGACTATTGCGCGACAGAGCTCGCCGCCATGCGAGTGCCCAACATCAAGGCGCTGATGACGGCGGCGAAGAAGGCGCCGACGCTCTGCGAGGCGGCCGAGCGATGGCGCAAGGGCCGGCACGACGTCACCGAGGGAACGAGAACCCTGCACCGGGTCGCGCTCGACCGAGTACTGCCGACCCTCGGCGACAAGCGCGTCGACCGGATCACCGACGAGGACGTCGCCGACCTCGTTGCCGACCTGGCCGGCGCCGGCAAGAAGCGCGAGACGATCAAGAAGTCGGTCACCTACCTCGCGGCCGTGCTCGACGACGCCGGCGTCGACCCGAACCCGGCACGGTCGAAGAAGGTGCGTCTCCCGCACGAGGACCGCGAGGAGCCGGTGCCGCCGAGCGCCGAACACGTCGAGGCTGTCTTCCGGCTCCTGCCGAGCGCCTACCGGCCGGCGTTCCTCTGGCTCGACCGGTCAGGCGCCCGGCTCGCCTCGGTCGAGCTCACGAAGGTCGGCGACTACGACGAGCCCGGCCGGCGTGTCCGACAGCGAGCGGCCTCGACGAAGAACCGCAAGGCCGTCTGGACGGAGCTCCCTGACGTGCTTGCCGACGCGATCGAGGCCGCCCTGCCGCCGCGTGAGGACCGCGACCCGGAGGTACCGCTGTTCGCCGGCGTGAACGAGGCCCGGCTTCGCATGGCGATCATCCGGGCCTGCAAGGCGGCCGGCGTCCCGAGGTTCATGCCGCACGACCTCAGGCACCGGCGAGTCAGCCTGCTTCACCGTGAGGGCCGGACGTGGGCCGAGATCGGCCGGCTCGTCGGCCAGAAGATCAGCGAAACGGCCGACCGCTACACCCACGTCCTCGTGGACGGGCGCGAGGCCGACTACGAGGCCCTCCTCGCGGCCTAGCCGGCGACCTCACGGGACCGACCACGAGAGATCGAGGGAGCGGGGCGTACCCGTTGCAGGCCTGACCGGTATCGGGGAGACGCGGCGCTCAGGGAGCGAGGAGGACGAGCAGGACGGACGCGGCTCCCACCACGATCCCGACCGCGGCGAGCGCTAGCACGAAACCCTCGCCGATGTGCGGTTCCCGGTCTTCCCGCAGCGCCGCCTCCAACTCCCGGTAGTGCACGATCCCGTACACCATGGCTGCCAGACCGGAGGCCGTCAGCACGGTTCCGAGTGCGATATACGGCCAGTTCGTGCCGCCGACGAGCTCGGGCAGGACACGCCCGACTGCGAATCCCGCCGCGATCGCGGCCAAACCAGTACGCCACCACGCGAGATACGTGCGCTCGTGCGCGAGCTGCGTCCGGTGGACTTCGCCGCTCGCCATCTCAGGGGGCCGAGCATACGCGCTCGCGGTCCAGAGGAGTCCAGATGGCCAAGGGCCGCCCTCGGGAACGCTCAGGGACCGCATACACCGGCGCATACACCACGCCTAGGAACCTGCCGATTTGCAGCCGCGTTTGAAGCCAGGCGGGCCCATTCGGAACCGCGACAGTTCCCCGGTGGGGTCCCGCCTCGCGAAGGAACCACGAGCGCCTGGCGGCCGCGCTTGCGCTCCTGGGGGATGAGCTGTAGAACGGTGAGGTGCCCGCGGTTCGTTACCTCGCCGTTTCGGCAGCCTTGGTGGGCGGGTTCGTATGGACCGGGACGGCCGCAGCACTTATCGTGCCACAGCGTTCGATCGCCGGCGTCGAGCTCAACATGACCCGGCCCGAGGTGAGAGCGAAGAAGGGCCAGCCGGACCGCATCAAGCACGGAACCAACGACTTCGGCGCCTTCACGGAGTTCACCTACCGGAACGATGTCGGGAAGAAGCTGCGGGTCACGTTCCAGGGCAACGACGGCGCGACCGCGGTGTTCACGAATCGTCGGACCCAGCACACCGCCGAAGGGATTCACGTCGGCTCGACCGAGACGAAGCTCCACGACGCCTATCCGGGGCTGCACTGCCGCACCGAGCTTTCGGATTTCCGCCACTGCTGGACCGGCCGTTTTAGGCCCGGGCGCCGGGTGACGGACTACCGGATCGGCATGTCCACGTCGAGGGTGAAGACCATCCTCGTCGGCTTTGTCATCGACTGACGGGTCGGCTCAGGCGCGATCCCACTGGGGTGGGCGGGGCGGGGGCCGTGGGCCGCTTCGAAATCCATGTGCACGTGATAGTGCTCCGGCCACGATCATTGTCGCACGGGGGTCAGGGCGCCCGGGTGGGCCCGGAGACCCACTCGATGCTCAGACGACCGTGAAGCTGCCTCGCATCGTTTGGGCGTGAGGGTCACATCGGTACCTGTGGGTCCCCTCCTGCAGTGTCACGGCCCAGCGGCGGCGGCCGATGAGCCAAGGCCGGTCTTCCGGCCGACGCCCGCCCGAGGAGATGGAAGTTGTGCGAGCTCGAGCGGTCGCGAATGACGAAGGTGTGCCTGCCGTCCCGTACGCTGCGAACGATTGTCCCGTCCGCCCGCTTGAGGGTGATCGTCCTGCCTGGCCCGACCTTCCCGTAGAACGTGGCAGCGGTCGCGGCGGCCGGGGCGACCAGCGCGAGGAGGGCGAGGACGGCGAGGACGGCGAGCCGCTGGGACATCGGTCACGCCGGTATACGGAGGCCGTCCGCGGTCGGATGCCTCACGCGAACAGCGTGAGGTCGGGCTCGCGCTCGCCTCGGAGGAGCTCCAGGTCGACCTCGACGCACGTGACGCCCCGCGTGGCCGCCAGGGTCGCTGCCTGCGGCGGGATGCGCTGGGCGGCCAGGATGCCGCGGCAGCTCGCCTTGGCGACGTCTTCGCGGATGCGTTCGAGGTAGCGGGAGAGCTGCTCGACGGCATCGATCGTGCCCACGCGCTTGATCTCGACCGCGACCCATTCCTCGCCGTGGCGGCACATGAGGTCGACCGGGCCTAGGTCGGTTGGCCACTCCCGTCGAACGAGACGGAGGCCCGTGCCGAGAGCCTCCGGATGCGCAGCGAGCGCTTCCTGGAGGTCGCGCTCGACGCCGTCCTTGGCGAGCGGCGCCGCCTCGCCCATCTCGTGGGCAATGTCGCTGACGACCTCGTGAACCACGATCTCGAGGCGATCCTCGCTCTTGCCCGCGCGCTTACGGACGACGAGGCGCTCGAGGGGGTCGCCCTCCTCCTCGATCACCGTCGGTGGTGTCATCCAGTTCAGCGGCTTGTAGCCGCCGGCGTCGGCGTGCACGAGCACGGAGCCGTCCGACTTGAGCATGAGCAGGCGGTTGGACTCCGGCAGCAGCGCCGTGAGACGACCGGTGTAGCGCACCTCGCAGCGGGCGACGATCAGGCGCACGATCGCGGACCGTACCGGCGCTTTCGGACGTGTCCGCTAGTCGCGGGCGCTAGGCTCAGTGCGGGATGAGCAGGCTCGAAGAACGGCTGGCCGAAGACCGTGTCATCGTCGGCGACGGAGGCACCGGCGCGCTCCTGAGCGCTGCAGTCTCGCGCCTGCGCTGTCCAGAGGAGGCGAACCTCAAGGCTCCCGAAGCCGTGATCGGCGTTCACTCGGGATTCATCCGGGCCGGGGCCGAGCTGATCGAGACGAACACCTTCGGGGCCAACCGCCGCAAGCTCTCCGCGCAGTTCCTCGACGATCGCCTCGAGGAGATCGTCGAGCAGGGCGTGAAGCTGGCGCGCGAGGCGCGCGAGGTCGCCGGGCTCCCCGCCCTGATCGGCGGCGCGATCGGCCCGCTGGGCGACCTCGAAGGGTCGACGGGCGCCGAGGACGCCTACGCGGTCTTCCACGAACAGGCACGCCTGCTCGAGGGCCGCGGCGTCGACCTCTTCCTCGTCGAGACCTTCTACGACCTCGACGAGCTCGAAACGGCGATCCGGGCCGTCCAGGCCGTCTCCTCGCTCCCGATCGTCGCGCAGCTCACGTTCGACGAGGACGGCCAGACCCTCGCCGGCGTCCACGCGCGGGAGGCAGCCGAGCACCTAAGCACGCTCGGCGTCGTTGCCGCCGGAGCAAACTGCGGCCTCGGCCCTCAGGCGGCTCTGGCCGCGCTCGGCGAGATGAAGGCGGGCGCGGACGGCCTGCCGCTGACGGCCCAGCCCAATGTCGGCCTGCCCAGCCGCAGCGGCGGGCGCATCGTCTACCCGCACGCGACGCCCGACTACTTCGCCGAGTTCGCCGCGCAGGCGCGTAGCCAGGGCGCGAGGCTGATCGGCGGCTGCTGCGGGACGACGCCGGCCCAGATCGCGGCCATCCGGGCGGCCGTGGAGGAGGGGCGCGAGCCGCGCGTTCCCCTCTTCGTGATCGAGCGCGAGGTCGTCGCCGGCCCGGCGCCCGCGCCCGGCCGCACGCTGCTCGAGGAGCGGCTCCGGGCGGGCGAGTGGGTCGTCTCCGTCGAGCTCGACCCGCCTAAAGGGACGAACATGGAGGCGATGGTGGGTGTGGCCGTCCGTCTGCAGGCCTCCGGAGCCGTGCACGTCGTGGACATCAACGACAACCCCATGGCGCGGGCGAGGCTGTCGGCGCTCATGGCCGCGGTCGTGCTCGAGCGCTCGGTGGGGATCGAGACGATCCCGCACGTGACGCCCCGCGACGCTTCGATCATGGGTCTCCAGTCCCAGCTTCTCGGCGCCCACGCCGAAGGCGTCAGGAACGTCCTCGCGGTAACCGGCGACCCGCCGCACGTCGGCGACTATCCGGGCTCGAGCGGCGTCTACGACGTCGACGCGATCGGGCTCGTCTCGCTGCTCGGGCACCTCAATCGCGGCGAGGACTTCTCCGGGAAGGCGATCGACGCGCCTACCTCTTTCTACGTCGGGGTCGCCGTGAACCCGTCGTCCGACGACCTCGACCGCGAGCTCGAGCGCTTCCGGGAGAAGGTGGACGCGGGCGCCCGCTTTGCGATGACGCAGGCCCTCTTCGACCTCGGCTACCTCGATCGCTTCCTCGACCGACTCGGGGGCGAGTCACCGATCCCGCTCCTCGTCGGCGTGTGGCCGCTGTCGAGCTACCAGCTCGCGCTTCGGCTCCACAACGAGGTTCCCGGAATCACGATTCCGGACGCCGTGCAGGAGCGGCTCGCAGGGGCCGGGGCGGACGCGCGGGCGGTCGGCTTCTCGCTGGCGCGCCAGCTCGCTGAAGGCGCGCGCTCGCGGGCGGCCGGAATCTACGTCATCCCGCCCTTCAAGGAGCCGAGCGCGGCCCTTGAGCTCCTCGGCTCCTAGGAGGCCTTGACGAAACGCAGTCTGTGCCGCCGGGCCGCCCTGCTCGCCCCGATAGCTGCGTCCTCAGTCGCGCCCGTAGCCCCCGGCTACGAGCGCTTTTGCGTCCTTGTCTCGGAACGACCATCGCACCCCGGCAACGAGCGACGTTCCGCCAAAGCCTCCTAGATAGACTCTCGGCATGGCAGAGCTCGGAACGATGCGGGTCAAGAGCGGTCTCGCCGAGATGCTGAAGGGCGGCGTGATCATGGACGTCACGACTGCCGAGCAGGCACGGATCGCGGAGGAATCGGGCGCGGTGGCCGCGATGGCCCTGGAGCGTGTGCCTGCCGACATCCGCGCCGAAGGCGGAGTCGCGCGCATGGCCGACCCGACGAAGATCCGCGAGATCCAGGAGGCGGTCTCGATCCCGGTGATGGCGAAGGCGCGGATCGGGCACTTCGTCGAGGCGCAGATCCTGGAGGCGCTCGAGGTCGACTACATCGACGAGAGCGAGGTGCTCACGCCCGCCGACGAGCGCCACCACATCGACAAGTGGGCCTTCCGCGTCCCCTTCGTGTGCGGCTGCCGGAACCTGGGCGAGGCGCTCCGGCGCCTGGGGGAGGGCGCGGCCATGATCCGCACGAAGGGCGAGGCGGGCACGGGCGACATCGTCAACGCCGTTCGGCACATGCGGGCGGTCTTCGGCGACATGCGCCGCCTGCGCACTCTGGACGAGGACGAGCTCTACACGGAGGCCAAGGAGCTGCAGGCCCCGCTCGAGCTCGTGCGCTGGGTGGCCGAGAACGGGCGCCTTCCGGTCGTCACCTTCACGGCGGGGGGCATCGCCACTCCGGCCGACGCGGCTCTTTGCATGCAGCTGGGCGCCGACGGCGTCTTCGTCGGCTCCGGCATCTTCAAGTCCGCCGACCCGCTCGCTCGCGGCAAGGCAATCGTCGAGGCGACCACGCACTACTCCGACCCCGAGACGCTCGCGCGCGTCTCCACCGGCCTGGGCGAGCCCATGCGCGGACTCGACGCCGCCGCGCTCCCGCCGGAAGAGCTGCTCGAAGCGCGCGGCTGGTAGCGCGCGCATATCGGCGCTCTCCGGTCACACAGTCGTGACGTTTCCGCAGATAGGCTCGAAAGCGGGGGCGAGGGGCCGAAGGCCCGGGGGTACAGTTTCACGTGGAGATGAGCGAGTCGCGTCGCATCGGCGTCCTGGCGGTCCAGGGCAACTTTCGCGAGCACGCCCGGATGCTGCGGCGGCTCGGCGCCGACGTGATCGAGGTGCGGCAGCCGGATCAGCTCCTGAGCCTCGACGGGCTCGTCGTTCCGGGAGGCGAGTCCACCGCCATCGGGCGGCTGATGCGCGTGGGCGAGCTCGAGGAGCCCGTGTCGGCCTTTCCGGGAGCGCTGTTCGGGACGTGCGCGGGCATGATCCTCTTCGACCGCTCCCACCTCGGGGTGCTCGACGTCGCCGTCGCGCGGAACGCCTACGGGCGACAGGTGGCCAGCTTCGAGGCGGACGTCGAGCTCGAGGGCGACGAGACGCCGCTCAAGGGCGTCTTCATCCGCGCGCCGCGGATCGTCGAGGCCGGGCCTGGCGTGCAGGTGGTCGGTCGCCTCAGGGACGAGCCGGTATTGGTCCGCGAGGGGCGAGTCCTCGCCGCCTCGTTCCACCCCGAGCTCACCGACGACACCCGCGTACATGAGCGCTTTCTCGAGCTAATGCCGTGAGGTTGGACATGTCCGGGCATAGCAAGTGGTCCAGCATCAAGCACAAGAAGGGCGCCGCAGACGCGAAGCGCGGCAAGCTCTTCTCCAAGCTCACGCGCGCGATCATCGTCGCAGCGCGTGAGGGCGGCCCGGACCCCGACGGGAACGCGACGCTCGCGACTGCGATCCAGAAGGCGCGCGACAGCTCCATGCCCAAGGAGAACATCGAGCGGGCGATCGCCCGCGGGCTCCGGAGCGGCGGCGGAGGGCGAGTCCTACGAGACGGTCACGTACGAGGGCTACGGGGACGGCGGCGTCGCGGTCTTCGTCGAGGCGCTGACTGACAACCGGAACCGTACGGCGGCCGAGGTCCGGCACATCTTCGCCAAGCACGACGGCAACCTGGGGACGAGCGGCGCGGTCGCATGGCTCTTCGAGCGGAAGGGCGTCGTCATCGTTCCCGGCGTCGGTGGACGAGGACGAGCTCATGCTGGTGGCCGCCGACGGCGGCGCGGAGGACGTCGAGCTCGACGGCTCCAGCTATCAGGTGATCGCGGCGCCCGACGATCTCGCCGACGTTCGCGCGGCGCTCGACGACGCCGGGCATCCCGTTCGACTCGGCCGAGCTGACCATGCTTCCCGAAGACCACCGTCGCGTCGAGGACGAGACTACCGCCAAGAAGCTCCTGCGCCTGATGGACGCCCTCGAGGAGAACGACGACGTGCAGGCCGTCTACGCGAACTTCGACATCCCCGAGGGGATCCTCGAAGCCGTCGCGGCCTGAGGCCAGCGGAAGCCGTCCGAGGGCGCGCCGATACTTCCGTGCGGCCATGCAGATCGAGCTCAGCGATCCCGCCTACATGGAATCACTCCGCGCGCATCTGCAACAAGCCGGGTGCCCCAGCGAGCCGCGGAGCCATGAGATCCTCGAGGTGCGTCGTCCTCCGGACGTCCGAGCGCCCGCTGACGGACGCGGAGCAGCGCATCAAGGTCGTTGGCCACCTGCGCGAGTGGTGCGCCGCGAACCCCGGCGTCAGGCGAACATCCTCTCCTAGCGTGGCCTAGCCGGGCAGGAACGTCCGGGCCGACGCCTAACCTCGACTCGTGAAGGTCCTCGGCATCGACCCGGGCACGGCGGCGTGCGGCTTCGGCATCGTGCAGGCAAGCGGAGCGGCCGCCTCGAGGCGGTGGAGTACGGCTGGTGGGAGACCTCGCCGCGCGACGCACTGGCTCGCGCGCCTGAAGCGGATCCACGACGAGGTCGCGGAGCTCATCGCCGCCACGAGCCGGAGGCGGTCGCGCTGGAGGAGTCCTACGTCGGCGCCGACGCCCGCATCGCGCTCTCCGTGGGGCAGGCGCGCGGCGCGGCGCTGGTCGCGTGCGCGACGGCGGAGGTGCCCTGCGCCGAGTATCCGCCGGCGACCGTGAAACAGGCGGTGTGCGGCTACGGGCGGGCCGAGAAGGATCAGGTCCAGCGCATGGTCAAGGCCGTCCTCGGGCTCTCGCGAGCTTCCGCGCCCGCACCATGCGGCCGACGCGCTCGCGGTCGCGATCTGCCACGCGCTCGCGCCACCGCTCCTCGCTCATCGCGGGAAGCACGCCGATGATCGCCCGCCTGCGTGGGAAGCCGGTCGCACGGGACGCTGACGGGCTCGTCCTCGACGTCGGCGGCGTCGGCTACCGCGCTCCTCGCGACCCCGTCGGCCGTCCGCAAGTCGGAGGGCGCGGACGAGGTCGTCCTCGAGACGCACCTGCATGTCCGCGAGGACGCTCTGCAGCTGTTCGGCTTCGCCGACGCCGGCCGAGCGGGAGCTCTTCGAGCAGCTGCTCGCCGTCTCGGGCGTCGGCCCGAAGGTCGCGCTGGCCATCGTCTCCGGCTACTCGCCGGCCGAGCTCAGGCGCGCGATCGTGCGCGAGGACGCCGCGCTCTTCCAGACGATCCCGGGCATCGGCAAGAAGACCGCCCAGCGGGTCGTGCTCGAGCTGAAGGAGCGGATCGCGCCGCTCGCATGCCGTCGACGAGGCCCCGCACCTCGGGCGCGGCGACGGCCACATCGTCGCGCGCGACGCGCTCGTGGAGCTCGGCTACTCGCCGGCCGAGGCCGAGCAGCGGCTCGCCGACACCGACCCCGACCTGCCGCCGGCCGAGCGCGTCCGCCAGGCGCTTCGCGCCGCATGAGCGAGCGCGTCACCACCGCCGTCCTCGCCCCCGACGAGGAGGAGCTCGACGGCTCGCTGCGCCCGCGCTCGCTCGAGGAGTTCGTCGGCCAGGAGCGGGTCAAGGAGCAGCTTGCGATCGCGCTCGAGGCCGCGAAGGGGAGGAGCGAGGCGCTCGACCACGTCCTCCTCGCCGGCCCTCCTGGCCTCGGAAAGACGAGCCTCGCCTACATCGTTCGCGAGGAGCTCGGCGTCGGCCTGCGGAGCGTCGCCGGGCCGGCACTCGAGCGAAAAAGCGACATCGCAGCCATCCTCACGTCGCTCGAGGAGCGCGACGTGCTCTTCGTCGACGAGATCCATCGCCTGAACCGCGCGGTCGAGGAGATCCTCTACCCGGCGCTCGAGGACTTCCGGCTGGACATCATCGTCGGTCAGGGGCCGGCCGCGCGGACGCTCACGCTCGACCTGCCCCCGTTCACCCTCGTCGGCGCGACGACGCGAACGGGCCTCCTGACGACGCCGCTCCGCGACCGTTTCGGCATGACCTACCGGCTCGAGCACTACGAGCCGGCCGAGCTGGCGCGCATCGTCGCCCGCTCGGCCCGCATCCTGGACGTCGAGATCGTCGCCGAGGCGGCGGAGGAGATCGCCCGCCGGGCCCGCGGCACGCCGCGCGTCGCGAACCGGATCCTGCGGCGCGTGCGCGACGTCGCCGAGGTGCGCCATGACGGCGCCGTGACGCTCGAGGTCGCCCGCGAGGCGCTGGAGCTCCTCGAGGTCGACGGCCACGGCCTCGAGCGCGTCGACCGCGAGCTCCTCTCCGCCGTCGTGAAGAAGTTCGACGGCGGCCCCGTCGGCCTCTCGACGCTCGCCGTCGCGCTCGGCGAGGAACCGGACACGATCGAGGACGTCTACGAGCCGTACCTGCTCCAGCTCGGGCCTTATCCAACGGACGCCGAGAGGTCGCATGGTGACGAAGCTCGGCAGGGCCTACGTCGGCGGCATCGCCGTCGAGGACGTGCTTTTCTAGGGCTCGGCGGCTCCTAACGCCTGAACTGGAGCTCGTGCCACGAGGGGACGGGCGCGAGCTCGAGCAGGGCGCGGCCGCCGTCCGGCTCGCGATAGCCGAACTCCGCGGTGTCGCCGTCCCAATCGATCTCGAGGAGATTGTCCTTCACGCGCTGGTCGAGCCAGGCCCCGCGGAAGATGAGCTTGCGGAGCCAGTAGACGAGCGATTCGTCGTTGACGAGGGCGACGCGCTCCCAGTGGCGGACGAGGTACTCGCCGAGGCCGCTCTGCGGCTCGTCGATCCGGCCGTGGGCGGTGAGCTCGACGAGGTCGGACGGTCTCCGCCTCCTCCAGCTCGCCCGGCTCGACGAGCCGAAGCCTCACCGCCGCGGCGTTGACGCGCTGCTCGAAGTCGATCGCGTTGAAGCTGAAGCGGTACCCGAGGAACTCGACGACGTAGTCGTCCCCCGACGTGTAGTTCGTCTCGCTCACCCGGTCTGAGGATAGCCGTGGCCTTCCGAGCCCGCGTCCGGGAGGTCCGTCCGATCGCGGCCCTACCGTGGACTCGATGCACGAGGGCACCTGGACGATGCGTCCGTGCCCCCGCAGGGAGGTACGGGAGCTCGCCAAGGCGCTCGGCGTCGGCGACGCGACGGCAGCCGTGCTCGTCCGGCGGGGCTACGGCGACCCCGAGTCGGCGCGGGCCTTCCTGGCCGCCGAGCCTCCCGGGCACGACCCGTTCCTGCTGCGCGACGTCGAGGCGGCCTGCGCGCTCGTCCGCACGACGATTGCCGCAGGCGGCAGCATCTGCGTACACGGCGACTACGACGTGGACGGGATCTGCGCGACCGCGCTCGCGGTCACGGCTCTTCGCAGTCTCGGCGCCGAGGTCGAGTGGCACCTTCCCAGCCGCTTCGAAGAGGGCTACGGGGTCGCGCGCGACACGCTGGCGCGGCTGGCCGAGGAGGAGTGCGCGCTCGTGCTCACGGTGGACTGCGGGATCACGGCCGTGGACGAGATCGCCGAGGCGCGCGCGGCCGGGCTCGAGGTGATCGTCACCGATCACCATCGGCCGGGCGAGACCCTGCCGGACTGCCCGATCGTCGCGACGAGGCCGTCGGACTATCCCTATCCCGAGCTCTGCGGCACCGGCGTCGTCTTCAAGCTGCTCGAAGCGCTGGGGGTGGAGGGACTGGATCGCTACGTCGACCTCGTCGCCCTGGCGACGGTCGCCGACGTGGTTCCCCTGCTGGACGAGAACCGCGCGCTCGTCGCAGCGGGGATGCGGCGGCTCGCGCGCACCGACAAGCCCGGCCTCCAGGCGCTCATGCGCGTGAGCGGAGTCGATCCCGCGACGGTCGACACGGGAGCCGTCGCCTTCCGGCTGGCGCCGCGGATCAACGCGGCCGGGCGCCTCGGACATCCCGGTGCCGCGCTCGAGCTTCTGCTCACGAGCGACGCGGTGGAGGCCCGGCGGCTGGCCAGCGAGCTCGAGGCTCTGAACCGAGACCGCCAGGCGGTCGAGGAGCGCATCCTGCGGGACGCGATCCGCCAGGTCGAGGAGTGGCCGGAGCCGAAGCGGCGAGGCCTCGGGTACGTCATCGCCGGAGAGGACTGGCATCGGGGGGTGATCGGCATCGTCGCGTCCCGGCTCGTCGAGCGCTTCCGCAGGCCGGTCGTGTTGATCGCAGGCGGGGAGCCCGGCGAGGACTGGGTCGGCTCGGGCCGCTCGGTTGCCTCCTTCGACCTGCACGGAGCGCTCGGCGCCTGCTCGCACCTGCTCGGCCGTTGGGGCGGCCACCGCGCCGCCGCCGGCCTCTCGATCGCGCCCGACCAGGTCGAGGCCTTCGCCGAGGCCTTCGCCGGGCACGCGGCGGGCGTGCTCACGCCGGAGGATCTCAGGCCGGTGACCCCGGTCGACGCGGTCGTGCGCGGAAGCGAGCTGACCCTCGGGCTCTGCGAGGAGCTGGAGCGTCTGGCTCCCTTCGGCCTCGGAAACCCGAACGTGACGCTGCTGGCGGTCGGCGCGGAGCTGTCCGATCTCGCCCAGATCGGCGACGGAAAGCACCTGCGGCTGGCGGTCACCGCCGCCGGCACCCGGTCCGGCGCGGTCGCCTTCGGGCGGGGCGCCGCCGTCGACCGCTTCCGTCAGCCGGGACGGTACGACGTCGCCTTCAAGCTCACGGCCAACCACTGGAACGGGACGGTGACGCCACAGCTCGTCGTCAAGGAGATCTTCGAGACCCCGCCGCGCTTGGAGGAGCTCCGGCGGCTGCTTCTCGCCGAGTGGCAGGCCGAGCCCGAGCGACGAAGCCCCTGGGCCCGCGAGGTCTTCGCGCAGCTCGGCCTCGACGACGAGGCGGAAGGGTGGCGCCCGCTCGTCGAGTCCCCGGCCTTTCTCGCCGCGCTCTACGAGGAGCCGGCGACGGCGGTCGCCGCCTAGCGCTCGGTGCCTCGAACGGGGGCGGGGGCCCGCAACCCCGGAAGCTAAGATGGGCCCATGGCGGGTCAGGTGCTCACCGCGTCCGCCGAGCGGCACAGCGAGCAGTTCGACCAGCTCCTGGCCGAGGTGGCGTCCTACAACCCCGATGCCGATCGGGACCTTCTCGGAGCGGGCGTATCGCTTCGCCTCAGACGCCCACGAGCACCAGCAGCGACGGAGCGGCGAGGACTTCATCCTCCATCCGCTCGGCGTCGCGCTGATCCTCGCGGAGCTCCGGAGCGACGACTCCACGATCGCCGCCGGGATCCTCCACGACGTCGTCGAGGATACGGATGCGACGATCGAGCAGGTGAGGGATGAGTTCGGCGACGAGGTGGCGCGACTCGTGGAAGGCGTCACCAAGCTGACCCGAATCCACTTCCAGAGCCGCGAGCAGGCTCAGGCCGAGAACTACCGGAAGATGATCGTGGCGATGGCCGACGACCATCGCGTGATCCTCATCAAGCTCGCCGATCGCCTGCACAACATGCGGACGATCGAGTATCTCGGGAAGCAGAAGCAGCTCCAGAAGGCGCGTGAGACGCTCGAGGTCTACGCGCCGCTCGCGCACCGGCTCGGCATCCACACGATCAAGTGGGAGCTCGAGGACCTCGCCTTCCAGACGCTCCATCCCACCAAGTACGCCGAGATCCAGGCGATGGTCAACGAGCGCCGCGCCGAGCGGGAGCGCTACGTCGAGGGCGCCGGCAAGGTGCTGAAGCGCGAGCTCGACAAGGTAGACATCCCCGCCGAGATCTCCTCGCGCGCGAAGCACTTCTACTCCATCTACGAGAAGATGGCGAAGCGCGGGAAGGAGTTCAACGAGATCCTACGACCTGACCGCGTTGCGCGTGATCGTCGAGCGCGAGGGGAAAGAGGGCGAGCGCGACTGCTACGGCGCCCTGGGAATCATCCACTCGCTCTGGACGCCGATGCCGGGGCGCTTCAAGGACTACGTGGCCATGCCCAAGTTCAACATGTACCGCTCGCTGCACACGACCGTCAACGCCGAGGGAAAGTGGCTCGAGATCCAGGTGCGAACCCCGGGCATGCACAGGACCGCCGAGCAGGGCATTGCGGCGCACTGGCTCTACAAGGGCGCCAAGGGGAAGGGGAAGAAGGCGACCGAGGCCGAGCTCGCCTGGATGAAGCAGCTCGCCGACTGGCAGCGTGAGGAGACGGATTCGCGCGAGCTCATGCGTGCCTTCCCGGAGCTTGCCCTCGACGAGGTGTACGTCTTCACGCCCAAGGGCGAGGTCAAGAGCCTCCCGGGAGGCTCGACGCCGATCGACTTCGCCTACTCGGTGCACACGGACGTCGGCCACCGCACCGTCGGCGCGAAGGTGAACGGTCGCATCGTCCCGCTCCACAACCGGCTTCGCAGCGGCGACGTCGTCGAGATCCTGACCTCGAAGCAAACGAGCAGGGGGCCTTCTCGCGACTGGCTCTCGCTGGCGGTGTCCTCGCGCGCGCGCAACAAGATCAGGCAGTGGTACAGCCGCGAGACGAGGGAGGTCTCCGAGCACCGCGGCCGCGAGGCGCTCGAGAACGCCCTCAAGCAGCACAACCTCCCGTACAAGAAGCTCTCCGGCTCGCCGCTCCTCGCGGAGATCATCCGCGAGATGGGCTTCAAGAAGGCGGAGGACTTCTACCTCGCCCTCGGCTCCGGGAAGCTCCAGGTCTCGCAGGTCGCCAACAAGGTCCTCCACCGCCTGAAGACCGAGGGCGTCGTCGAAGAGGAGGCACTCCCTCGCAGGCCCAAGGCTCGGGAGGCGGTCGACTCGGGGAACTTCGGCATCATCGTCCCCGGCGTCTCCGACGTCCTCGTCCGCATGGCGAAGTGCTGCACGCCGGTGCCGGGAGACGACATCGCCGGCTATATCTCGCTGGGCAAGGGCATCACCATCCACCGGCTCGACTGCCCGAACGTCAAGGCGCTCATGAGGAACCCCGACCGGTTCACGCCCGTCGAGTGGGACGGCGGCACCTCGCAGAGCTTCCGCGTCCAGATCGCGGTCGTCTCCTGGGATCGCCCGCGCCTGCTCGAGGACGTCGCGCGCACCTTCGCCGAGCACGGGACGAACATCGTCGAGTACGGCGGCCACGTCGAGGACCAGATGGCGAAAAATTGGTACGTCGCCGAGGTGGGCGACATCAAGGCGCTGCGGGCGCTGCTCGGCTCGCTCCGGAACCTCGAGTCCGTCTTCGACGCCTATCGCGTCACGCCCTCCTGATGCCCGACGAGCGCCTGGCGCTGCTCCGTGAGCTCGAGCTGTCCGACGAGGCGGTCGCGGCGGAGCTCGCGGAGCTCGACGAGCTCTCGACCGAAGTCGAGGCGCTGCGCGCGCAGGCGCTCGAGCTGACGTCGTTCTTCTCGAGCCTTCCCGAGGCGCGCGCCGCGGCGAGCGCCGAGATCGTGGAGGCCGATCGCCTCCTTGGCCAGGCTCGCGCCGCCGCGGAGCAGGCCGCCGCCGAGCTGACCGCCGCCGAAGGCGAGAAGAGCCGCGAGCGCTTGGCGGAAGCCCGCCGCTTCGAGCTGCGTGCCCGCGATTCGCTTCACATGGCCGAGCGGAGGGCGGCGGCCGCGCGGGAGCGCGCGGCCGAGATCGAGGCCCAGGCTGAGGTCGCCGAACGGACGACGGCCGGCCTTGAGGCTCGAGCTCGTGAGCTCGCGGTGGCCCTCGTGGCCCGACCCCGGCTCACCGGGGAGGCCGTGGCCGAGCCGGGGCCGGGAGCGACCGGCGTCGCGGAGTGGGGGACGCCCGCGCGCGCGGCCCTGCTCGTGGCCCGAAGCCAGCTGGCCACGGAGCGCGACGCGATCGCCCGGCAGGCGAACGAGCTCGGCGCGCTCGTCCTGGGCGAGGCGCTGCCGCCGCTGGGCGCAGCCGAGGTCGCCCGTCGCGTCGAGCGCGCGCTTTCGTAGACCTTCGCCGAGTACCTCGTTCGAGGGACGTGCTCCCCCGTTTTCGTCACTCGATCGAGTGATTCGTCACTCCTTCGGGGGATGCGCGCCGCCTGGGCCCGGCCGACGAACCGTGCGAGACGCTCCATGCGCGACGGTTCCCACCCTCTGGACGGACGGCTCGGCCGGCAGGCCGCAGGGCTCGAGCTCGTGGTCGTCCTGGCGACGCTCACGCTGGTAGCAGCACTCGGGCAGCCGGAAGCGGTCGAGCGGAGCGACTGGATCGCGTTCGGAGTGCTGCTCCCGCTCGCCGCCGTCGCGCACCTCCTGGGCGCCGACCGGACGAAGCACCAGGGCTCGCAGCTCTCGCTCGCCCCGATCTTCACCGCCGTCCTCATCCTGCCGCCGTCCCTGACGACGCTGCTCATCGCCCTGGCCGTGATCCCGGAGTCGATCCGCAGGCGGACCGACTGGTACATCCTCGTCTTCAACGTCTGCAACCTCGTGGCGCCCGCGCTCCTCGCGCGGGCCGTGTTCGACGCGGTCGAGTCGAGCACGTCCGCGGGCTGGACGGTCGGAGCCGCCCTGGCGATCGTTGCCTTCGTGATCCTCCACTACGGCCTCCTCGCCACCGTTCTCCACCTGGCGCGGGGTGTCAGGGCCGCCGACACCGTCCGCCTCGACTGCGTCCTCATCGACGCCGGGCTGCTTTCCCTCGGGGCGATCGCTGCGGCGCTCTGGGGCGACTATCCGGGCCTGGTCGCCCTCACGCTCCTGCCGCTCGCGCTCGCGTACCGTTCGCTGGCGATCCCCGCACTCGTCGAGGCGACTCGCATCGAGCCCAAGACCGGGCTCTACAACCTGCGCCATTTCGAGGCCGCGCTCGGGCAGGAGCTCGGCCGAGCGGGCCGGTTCGACCGTCCGATCTCCCTCCTCATGGTCGACGTCGACCACTTGCGCGAGCTCAACACGGCGCACGGGCACGTGGCCGGCGACCGCGCGCTCGTGAGCGTCGCCGATGCGCTCCGCCGCGCTACCCGCGAGTACGACGTCGCGGCGCGCTTCGGCGGGGACGAGTTCTGCGTCCTCCTGCCGGAGACCGACCTCGACGGGGCTCTCGTCGTGGCCGAGCGCGTCCGTGCGCTCGTCGAGGAGTCGGCACAAGGTGGAGACGTCTCGGTGACGGTGTCGATCGGCGCCGTTTCGCACCGAGGCTCGGGCATCAGCGCCGAGGAACTTCTGGCCGTCGCCGACCGCGCCGCCTATCAGGCGAAGGCCAGCGGCCGAAACGCGATCGCCGCGGCGCCTCCGATTGGCCCCGTGCAGGAGGCCGAGCGCCTCCTCGCCGACGCGGCCGATCGGTTCTAGCGGCTAAGGCTCCCAGCGCTCTCCGCCGGTGTCCCAGCCGACGAGGCAGTGGGGGGAGATGAGGACGGCCACGCGCTCGAGGAACCGGCGATCCTCCGGCCCGAAGGCGGCGGGGACGTCCGAGTCGATGTCGATCTCGCCCACGACCTTGCCCTCGTAGGCGATCGGGACGACGATCTCGCTTCGCGTCGAGACGAAGCAGGTGAGATAGCGGTCGTCGGCGTTCACGTCGTCCACGACCTCCGTCACGCCGCTCGCCGCCGCGGCGCCGCAGATGCCCTGCCCGATCGGGATCCGCACGTGCTCGGTGGCCTGCGGCCCCTCCCACGGCCCGAGAACGAGGTCGCCGCCCTCGACGAGGTAGATCCCGACCCAGGAGTAGTGCTCGAAGCGGTCATGGAGCGCTTCGACGACCTTGCGCAGCACCTCGTCTGCTTCTGTCTCGCGGTTGACGAACCGTTCGACGGCCTCGAGCGCGCCCCGGAACGTCTCCGTCGTCGTGCTCACTCGACCGGCGCCGCCAGCTCGACGTCCGCTCCCTCGAACTCGGCGACGGCGCGGCGGTAGGCGTCCGAGATCGGGGTCGGCCTCCGCTCGGGGCCGGCCACGAGCACCATGGTCTGCTCCGCGGTGCACATGAGGCCGTCGTCGTCGACTCGAAGAGCACAGAGGTCGTAGCAGATGCTCGTGACGCCGATCCGCTTCGTCCGAACGAACACCTCGAGCAAGTCGTCGAAGCGCGCCGGCGCCTCGTAGACGACCGAGCACGCCCGCATGACGAAATCCTTCCCCACGGCCTCCTTGCGCAGGAGCCCGAGATGGCGCTCGTACTCGACGCGGGCAGTGTCGAAGTAGGGGAGGTAGCGGCCGTAGTAGACGATTCCCTGGGCGTCGGTATCGGAGAAGCCGACGCGCTCGAAGGCGGAGAACTTGAACGGCGGCTTTCGGTCGGTCGGCTGCCCCAGGCGGACGGTCACCGGCCGCATCGTAGCCATCCGGGCCGGTTGCGTATGACGCGGACCTGTGTCACCCTTTCCGGGCTCAATCCCGGGAGGGAACGATCGAAGAGGGGGCTCCATGAAACGCTTGCTGGTGTTGGGCTGCGCCTTCGTGCTTGCGCTTGCCCTGAGCGGCCAGGCGGGTGCGGCCGACGTCAAGCTCAACTTCTATCGGGCGACGGTGTCGCAAGACGTCTACCGCGACCTGCTCGCCAAGGGAACGGATATTGCCGCGGTGACGAACGTCGCCAAGGGCGTCCGGCTCGAACTAGTGCTCACACCTTCGCAGGTGAGAGCGCTGAAGAGGCAGGGCGTCAACGTGTCCCTGCTTCGCAACTCGAAGGGCCAGACGGCGCGCCAGGCGGCCGCCGCCCAGCTCTCGAGCGGCTTCGAAGTCTGGCGCGATTACGACGGAGCGGACGGCCTCCGCGCCTACCTCTACGACATCGCGCGCCGGAACCCGCAGCTCACGAAGCTCGAGGTCATCGGAACCACCGGCCAGGGGCGTGAGATCATCGCCCTCAAGCTGACGCAGGGCGCCCGCGGGGTACCCGACGGCGCGCGGCCTGCGGTCCTCTACAGCTCGACGCAGCACGCCCGCGAGTGGATCACGCCCGAGGTCAACCGCCGGCTGCTCGCCTACTTCATCGCGCAGTGGCGGGCCAACAACAAGGCGATCAAGGACCTGCTCAAGGAGAACGAGCTCTGGTTCGTGCTCGTCGCGAACCCGGACGGGTACCAGTACACGTTCCAGAGCCCCGACACCAGGCTGTGGCGGAAGAACCTGCGGGACAACAACGGGAACGGGACGATCGAGGTCGGCGATGGCGTCGACCCGAACCGGAACTTTCCAGAGCACTGGAACTACGACGAGGAGGGCTCGTCGAGCATCCCGTCGAGCGACACGTACCGCGGCCTGGACGAGGCCTCGGAGCCGGAGACACAGGCGATGGTCAGCCTCTACGACCGCGTCGACTTCGCCTTTCACGTGAACTGGCACTCGGCGGGCCAGTGGCTGCTCTATGCGGAGGGGTGGCAGACCGCAACGCCGACCGCCGACGACCCGATCTACTTCGCGCTCTCGGGGAACCTGGACAACCCGGCCATCGAGGGCTTCCATCCGGGTCTCTCGTCCGACGTCCTCTACGTGACGAACGGCGAGACCGGTGACTACGCCCACTCACAGCGAGGGACCCTCGCGTGGACGCCCGAGCTCTCCGAGGGCTGCCCGGGGTGCGGATTCGTGTTCCCGGACAACGAGGCGCACGTACAGGCGGAGTTCGAGCGGAACCTCCCGTTCGCGGTTGACGTCGCCAAGTCGGCATCCGATCCCGATGACCCCGTCTCGCACCTGGGCATCGAGACCAAGCCCTTCTACTTGAAGAGCGACGACACGTACAAGACGGGCCTACCGCTCGCCAACTTCACGTTCGAGGTCTCCTACGGCGATCCGCAGGAGGTGCGGGTGCTGGCGAAGCGGGCGCTCGGAGCCGTCACGCTCAAGTACAGCATCAACGACGGGCCCGCCCAGAGCGCCCCGACCGAGGAGTGGGACGGCGGTGACCGCTACGGCGGCCAGACGGACGTCTACTACCGCATCATGAGCGGGACCGTCACCGGGACGAGCCCGGGCAACAGCGTGAAGGTGTGGTTTGAGGGCGGCGGCGAGACGAGCGACTCGTTCACGTACACGGCCGCAGTCGAGTCGTCCAACGACGTGCTCATCCTCGCGAACGAGGACTACACGGGCGCATCCCCCGTGCAGACGCCCGGACCGCACTACCTGTCCTCCTACGCGGACGCGCTGACCGCGAACGGCATCGGCTACGACGTCTACGACGTGGATGCCCGCGGGCGCAAGGCAGCTATCGCCCTCGGCGTGCTCTCGCACTACGACGCCGTCGTCTGGTACACGGGCGACGACATCATCACGCGCGAGCCCGGCTGGGTGGGCGGTAATGCGTCGCGGCTTGCGATGGACCAGATCCTGAACGTCCGCGAGTACCTGAACGAGGGCGGCAAGGCCCTGTGGGCCGGCGAGCAGGCGGGCCGACAGCACTCGACCGGCCAGGTTCAGCTGTACGACCCGACCGCCGCGAACGCGCAGTGCAGCGCCCTCCCGCCGGGCACTGATCCCCGGCGCTGCCTCGTCCTGCACGGCTCGGGCGACACGCAGGGCGACGTGCTCGAGTACTGGTTCGGCTCGTTCCTGTTCAACAACGGCGCCGGTCTCGCGGCGCCCGGGACGATCTTCAACGTCCTCGGCGTCGACACGCCATTCGACTCGCTGACCCTCATGTTCAGCGCGCAGCCCGGGGACAACGCGAACTCGTTCATCGCCACGAGCGGCATTCTGCCGCCCGACGAGTACCCGCAGTTCGAGAGCTGGGTGTCATCCAGGTACGACCGGCCGGGCGGGCCCTTCGACCCGCACACGGGCGAGAGCTACGCCTACTCACAGATCGCCGACGTCAGCTACAAGCAGCTGACACGATCGGTCAGCGTGCCGGCCGGCGATGCGGCGCCGCTCAGGTTCTGGGCCTCCTACAACACCGAGGCCGCCTGGGACCACCTGTTCGTGGAGGTCCAGGATGCGGCCGGCAACAGGACGACGCTCCCGAGTGCGTACACGACCACCAGCACAGGCGAGAGCTGCCCGGCCGGCTGGCACGAGCTGCATCCGTGGCTCGTGGAGTACCAGGGCGCCGACTGCTCCGGGCCCAAGTGGAACGCCGCGTCCGGCGACTCCGGGGTCTGGCAGGAATGGGTGATCGACCTCGACGCCTACGCAGGTCAGACGGTCGACGTCTCCATCTCCTACGCGAGCGACTGGTCGGTGCAGGGGCTCGGCGTCTTCATCGACGACATCACCCTGCCCGACGGTTCGTCGACCTCCTTCGAGGGCGGCGACACAGGTGGCTGGACGGTCGCTGGGCCTCCACCCGGCAGCGCGGCGAACGCGAACAACTTCGTGTTCACGACGGCAGCCGGGTTCCCGGAGGGCGCCTCGATCACGACCGAGGACACGCTCCTCCTCGGCTTCGGGCTCGAGGCGGTCACCGGTGCAGACGCGCGCGCGGACGTCATGGGCCGCGCGATGGACTACTTCCTCGGCCCGTAAGCGGGCCCCCGAGGAAGGAACGCCGCGAGGGCGGGGCTTCGGCCCCGCCCTCGCCGTCTCTGCCTACGACCCAGAGACGACGGCGAGGGCCTCGTCCCTCTTGCGGTCCCTGAGCTCGGTGTCGAGAGCCTCGAGGTTGAGCCGGAGGAGCGGCTCGGTGTTCGAGGGCCGGACATTCAGGTGCCAGTCCTCCGCGGTGATCGAGATGCCGTCGAGATGGGTGATCTCGCCCTGGTCGGCGAAGTGCTCCTTCAGCCGCTGGAGCGTGAGCGCGACGTCGGCGACGGGCGTGTTGATCTCGCCCGTGAGGAAGTAGCGCTCGCGTAGCGGCCGGAGGAGCTCGGAGAGCCTCTCTCCCCGCTGGGAGACGAGCTCGAGCATGAGCAGGGCTGGGATCGTTCCCGAGTCAGCCTGGTAGAAGTCGCGGAAGTAGTAGTGCCCGCTGACCTCGCCGGCGAAGACGGCGTCCACCTCACGCATGCGGAGCTTGATGAAGGCGTGGCCGACCCGGCTCATCACCGCCGTGCCGCCGAGCCGCTCGACCGCGTCGCGGACGGCCCAGCTCGCGCGCACGTCGTAGATGATCGTCCCGCCCGGCTCCTTCTCCAGCATCGACTCCGCCAGAAGCGCGGTCACGAAGTCCCCGGGCACGAACTCGCCGGTGTCGTCCACGAAGAAGCAGCGGTCGGCGTCCCCGTCGAAAGCGATCCCAAGGTCGGCGCCCTCCTCCGTGACCTTGCCGACGATGAACTCGCGATTCTCCTCGAGCAGGGGGTTCGGCTCGTGGTTCGGGAAGCTGCCGTCGGGCTCGAAGAAGCAGCGGACGGCGTCGACGGGGAGGCGCTCGAGGATCGGCGGGAGCATGGCGCCGCCCATCCCGTTGGCGGCGTCGATCACGACGCGCAACGGCCTGCACCGCGGACGGGTCGATGAAAGACATGACCTTGTCCACGAAGCCCGGATAGACGTCGCGCGCCTCGACCTTTCCAGCCACGGCCGGGGCCTGTCCCTCTGACACGTCCCCGAGGGACAGGGCGCGGTCGCGGATGTCGAGCAGGCCGGAGTCGGCGCCGACCGGCAGCGCGCCGCGGCGGACGATCTTCGTGCCTGTGTACTCCTTCGGGTTATGGGACGCGGTGATCGTGGCGCCGCCGTCGAGCCCGAGGTCACCGACAGCGTGGTAGAGCATCTCGGTCCCGATCATCCCGACGTCGACGACGTCCGTGCCGGCCTCGGTAGCCCCGCGCACGAAGGCCTCGTGCATGGTGGGAGAGGAGAGCCGCATGTCGCGCCCGACTGCGATCGTCGCGGGCTCGAACTGCTCGGCGTAGGCGCGACCGATGGCCCGGGCGCCGTCCTCGTCGAGCTCGACGGGATAGATCCCCCTGACGTCGTAAGCCTTGAATACCTTCGGCTCTAGGGCCATGCCTCGGCGAGTTTACGCCGAGTCGCCTCGAGGGCCTCCGGCATCACCTTCACGTCCGCGAGCACCGGCATGAAGTTGGTATCCCCGGCCCAGCGGGGGACGACGTGCAGGTGGACGTGGTCGACAACGCCCGCGCCGGCGACCCGGCCAAGGTTCCATCCGAGGTTGAAGCCATCCGGCCCCATGACCTCCGCGAGGACGCTGGTGGCAGTCGAGGTGAGGTGATGGATCTCCAGCGCCTCCTGCGGCCCGAGCCCGCCGAAGTCTCCCTCGTGCCGGTAGGGCGCCACCATCAGGTGCCCGGACGCGTACGGGTAGCGGTTCAGAAGCACGAAAGCACGCTCGCCGCGTTGCACGACGAGCCCTCCGTCGGCGTCGAGCCCGGGAGCCAGGCAGAAGACGCAGCCCGCCTGCTCGTCCGCGGACTGGATGTATTCCAGCCGCCAGGGAGCCCAGAGCCGCTTCAGAACCAGCCCCGGAGCTTGAACAGCGCGAACAGGGCGGCCAGCGTCACGACCTCGAGACCGAGGCCGAGAACGACGAACGCCTGCCAGCTGTCCACGTGCTCGACCATCCAGCCGAAGTTCTGCCCGAAGAAGCCGGTGACGAACGTGAGCGGGAGGAAGATCGTGGCGATGACGGCAAGCTGCTTGGTCGTGACGTTGAGGCGGTTGGACGAGGTCGACAGGTAGGCGTCGATCGCGGCGTTCATCATCTCGCGGTCGCCGTCGATGGCCTCGCCCAGGCGCACGAGATGGTCGTAGACGTCACGGAAGTAGCGCTCGGCCTCGCTCGTCATCCCGGGCAACTGCATGCTGCCGCCGACCACGCGCCCGAGAAGGTCGCGTTGCGGCGCGACGACCCGGCGCAGGCGGACGAGGCGGTGCTTCATGCGGAAGATGTCCTCGAGGTGCTGCGGCTTCGGATCCACGAATATGTGCTCCTCGATCAGGTCGAGGCGCTCGTCGAGCTGCTCCAGTACCGGGAAGAAGTCGTCGACGAGCCGGTCGAGCACCTCGTAGAGCAGGAGCGCTCCTTGCGGGGCAAGGCTCGGTTCGGCATCGAAGCGCTCCTGCAGGGCTGCAAGCCCTGGAGCCTCGTCTCGCCGCACGGTGACGAGAAAACGCTCCGAGTAGAAGCAGTGCACCTCGACCAGGCCGTCCTCGTCCGGCGCGAAGCCGTAGACGACCAGGAAGACGTAGTCGTCGTAGTCCTCCGCCTTCGGACGCTGCCCGAAGTGCTCTGAGTCCTCGACCGCCAGAGGGTGGAAGCCGAACTGCTCGCGGAGGAGCGCGAACTCGTCGTCGCCCGGGGCCCCCACGTCGAGCCAGAAGAACTCGCCCCCATCGAGGAGCGCGGCGACCGCGCCGGCGAGCTCGGTCGCCTCCGAGCCACGGGCAGCCGGGGCGACTATGCGCCAGCTCACAGCCAGCGGCGCCAGCGGAAGAGCGTCAGCAGCCCGAGCCCGAGCAGGACCATGGCCCCGACGATCGTCCAGAACGCCGTGATGTCGCCCTCGCCCGGCACGCGAACGTTCATCCCGAAGACGCTGGCGAGGAGCGTCAGCGGGAGAAGGATCACGGTGACGACCGTGAGCAGCTGGAGCCGGTACTGCTGGCTGTGCGAGATGAAGGCCTCGTTGGTCGACTCGAGACCGTCGATGACCTCCTTGTAGTTGTCGAGCAGGTCCCAGATGCGCTCGGAGGCGTCGACGATGTCGTCGAAGTACAGGTCGAGGTCCTCGGGCAGGAAACGCTCAGTCGACCGTTCGAGCATGCGCAGAGTCGCGCGCTCCGGCTTGATGATCTTGCGGTAGGCGATGATCTCCTGCTTCGCGTTCGAGATGTCGCGGACGACGTCCTCGGAGCGCCCCTCGAAGATCGCCGGCTCGATCTGGTCGAGCTTGGCGCCGATCTTGTCGAGGATCGGAAAGCAGTAGTCGAAGAGGTCGTCGAGGACGTGGTAGAGCAGGTAGCCGGATCCCCGGAAGAGCTCCTGCCGGAGGTCGGGATCGTCCTCGCAGCGCCGGAAGAGGTGGGTGACGGGGAGCAGGCCGGCGTTGGGCAGCGTGATCAGGAAGTCCTCCCCGACGAAGACGTCCAGCTCGGCGGCGTTCAGGCGACGAACGCTCTTGTCGTAGAAGGGAAAGTGCAGGACGACGAAGAGGTAGTCCGGGTACTCGTCGATCTTGGGTCGCTGCCGCTTCGAGAGGACGTCCTCGATGTCGAGCTCGTGGAAGCCGAAGCGCTCGGCGAGATACGCCACCTCCAGCGCCCCGGGCCGCTCCGCGTGGACCCAGGTCAGCCCGTCAGCAGAGAGCTCGGAGACGCGCGGCTCGGTCCGCTCGACGACGTCGCCCGCTCCGCTGCGGGCTCGTCCTCGCCGAAGGCGTGGGAGCGTGGGCCGTGCCATGGGTACTCAGTGGGTCGTCCAGTTGCATCTCCGGTGTACGGAATTCTAGCCCCAATCCCTTGTGCGCCCCACCTGTCGATTGTTCTCCACCTGCTAACCGGGAGGGTTGAGAGTATTCCGCCAGGATGATCGTCGACTGCGCCGTCTACCACCAGGGACACCGTGCGCCGCATGATCTGCCTCTCGCGGGGGCCTACGAGGCGTGTCGGGAGAAAGACGCATTCGTCTGGATCGGGTTGCTGCTGGGGCCCGGGGGCGACGCTGTACGCGATCGTGGACCAGATCGTCGACGACTACGTCCCCGTGGTGCACGCGTTCGACGGAGCCGTTCGTGAGGTCGAGGGTGAGGTCTTCTCCTCGTCACGCAGCAATCCGGCAGCCCGCATCTACAACCTCAAGCGCGAGGTTCTCGAGCTCCACGACGCCGTCGCCCCTCTCGTCGACCCGCTCGATCGGCTCGCTCGGGGGCGCCATGAGCTCGTTCACGAGGAAGTGCGACCGTACTTCCGAGACGTGCACGACCACCTCCTGTGGGTGGTCGATCAGGTCGAGAGCTTCAGGGATCTGCTGACGAGCGTGCTGGCCGCGAACCTCACGCAGGCGAGCGTCCGCCAGAACGAGGACGTTCGCAGGATCTCCGCCTGGGCCGCGATCATTGCCGTGCCGACCATGATCGCCGGCTTGTACGGGATGAACTTCGAGCACATGCCGGAGCTCTCATGGAAGTACGGCTATCCGCTGGTGCTGGTCGTGATCCTCCTTGTCAGCGGGTTGTTGCATCGCCAGTTCAGGCGCAGCGGCTGGCTCTAGACCCGGAGCCTGTCAGGCGAGTACAGTCGCCGGCGAGCCCACGAAGCGAAGGGAGACGACCACATGACGAGAGCCCGAGGAGTTCTCGCGCTGAGCACCGCCGCAGCGGCGATGCTCGCTTTGGCACCCGGCGGATCGGCCGCAATCGACCCCGGGACGTTCGCCACCGCGAGACACGGCCAGCTGATCGTCAGCAGCAGCGTCCTCGTCACCGGACGGGCCGTGGAGATGATGGGTGGCTGGACGAACGACGCGCAACAGTGCAGCCTCGAGCGAAGGCTCAATGTCAGGGTTCTGATCGATCGCGTCCGGGGCGGAGACACCGAGCGGTTCAGCGATCAGACAAGCGGCATGGTGGAGAACTGCGCAGAGGGCGGGCCCAACTTCGGCTTCCAGCTCCGGGCGTCGGACGTCGGCATGGCCTGTCCGGACGGGACGTGGAGACCGGGGCGCTACGACTTCGTCACGAACACGCGCCATCAGGCACGAGGGCTGCGAGCGATCGCCACCCTCTTCTTCCGCGAGACGGACGCGTGCTGACGACGATGCGCCTGGTAGGAATCGAACCTACGACCTCGCGCTCCGGAGGCGCGCGCTCTATCCCCTGAGCTACAGGCGCGGAGAGGCTTAGTGTATCGGGGTGGTTCCCGAGCTGAAGCTCACCCATCGCCGTGCGACACTCCGGCTGGCGGAGCCGTTCCGCATCTCCCGGGAGACCAGCGTCGCGGAGGAGGTTCTCTGGGTGGAGGTCGCCCTCGGCGACGTCAGCGGCTTCGGCGAGGCACAGCCGCAGGCTCACTACGGCGAGAGCGTCCCGGCGGCCGAGGCCTTTTTGGACGAGGCGGCGGCACTGGTCGGCGACGACCCGTTCGCGCTCGAGGCGATCGGGCTGCGGCTCGCCGGGCTCCCGGGCAACCAGGCGGCGAGAGCGGCGCTCGACGCCGCGCTCCACGATCTCGCCGGGAAGCTGGTGGGCCAGCCCACATGGCGGCTGCTCGGCCTCGAGCGCGGCGGTCCCCCGACGTCGTGGACGATCTGGCTCGGCGAACCCGACGACATGGCCAGCCGCGCCGAACGCGTCGATCCCCGCTTCCGTCGTCTGAAGCTGAAGCTCGGTGGCCGTGACGGGCTCGACGTCCAGCGCGTCCGGGCCGTGCGAGCGGTCACCGACCTTCCGCTGCAGGTTGACGTAAACGAGTACTGGGAGCTCGACGAGGCGCTCGAGGCGATGCCCGAGCTCGCAGCGCTCGGCGTCCAGTACGTCGAGCAGCCGCTGCCAGCCGGCGACCCCGGTGGCGAGCGGCTGAAGCAGGCCTCGGTGCTCCCGATCTACGTCGACGAGGACGTGCACACGCTCGCGACCGTCGCCGAGTGCGCCGGACGGGCGCACGGCATCAACATCAAGCTGGCCAAGAGCGGAGGCATCCGGGAGGCGATCCGCATGGCCCATGCGGCCCGCGCGCTCGGGCTCGGCGTGATGCTCGGCTGCATGATCGAATCGGGCCTGGGGATCGCGGCCGCGGCCCAGATCGGCAGCCTCTGCGACCACCTCGACCTCGACGGCAACCTCCTAATCGCCGAGGATCCCTGGCCCGGGATCGAGTTCGCAGACGGCGTGCAGGTGCCGTCGGAGCAACCAGGACTGGGAGTCCATGAAGCGCTATCTGGCCCTCGCTGAGGGGTATTCCGGCGACGATCACTACGGCAAGACGACCTATGGCGTCATTCGCTACTCGCCCGACCCCGTCGTCGTCGTGCTCGACTCGACGCGGGCGGGGGAGACGGTCGAAGGGATTCCCGTCGTCGCCTCCGTCGAGGACGCCCTGGCGTATGAGCCGACGGTCGCCCTGGTCGGCGTCGCCGTCGCCGGCGGCCGACTGCCCCCTGTCTGGCGCGGAATCCTGCGCGACGCGATCGACGCGGGTCTCGACGTCGAGGCAGGGATGCACGAGTTCCTCGCCGACGACGCCGAGCTCGCCGCGCTCGCGAGCGAGCGTGGAGTCGAGCTCCGCGACTACCGCCGACCGCCGTCCGACCTGAGCGTTCCGACCGGCGAGAACCTCACGCACGGGGCCTCGGTCGTCCTCACGGTCGGCTCGGACTGCGCCGTGGGGAAGAAGACCGTCGCCGTCGAGCTCGACCGGGCTGCGCGCGGGCGCGGCCTTCGCTCGGTGTTCGTCCCCACCGGCCAGACGGGGATCATGATCGCCGGCTGGGGCATCGCGGTGGATGCGGTGGTCTCCGACTTCCTCGCGGGCGCGGGGGAGAGGCTCGTCGTCGAGGGCGCCGCGCGCGGCGACCTGCTGTTCGTCGAGGGCCAGGGGTCGATCATCCATCCGCAGTTTTCCGGCGTCACCCTCGGGCTCTACCACGGCAGCGCGCCGGAGGTACTGGTCCTCGTCCACCGGGCCGGGGACACCGAGCTCGAGGGCGTCCCGGGCCACCCGATCATCCCGCTTCCGGAGCTGGTCGAGCTCTACGAGCGCCTCGCGCTGCCACTGCGCCCGGCGCGCGTGGCAGCGGTCGCCCTCAACACGGGCCGGCTCGACGAAGAAGGCGCCCGGGCCGCGATCGCGGCCACCGCGGAAGAGACCGGCCTGCTCACCGACGACCCTGTCCGTTTCGGGCCTGACCGCTTGTTGGACGCCGTGTTGGCGGCGCTGGCTTCGGGTATAAGGGGCCGATGACCGACCCACGAATCGAGCGTCTCGCGGGCCTCCTGGCCGGCTACTCGCTCGCCCTTCGCGAGGGGAAGGTGCTCCGCATCGACAGCCTCGACGCCGGCTCGCCCCTCGTCCTGGCGCTGTACGCCGCCGCCCTGCGGGCCGGTGCCCTGCCGTACACCAACGTCACCCTCTCGGGCCTGGGCGAGACCCTCTTGCACCACGGCTCGGACGAGCAGCTGACCTACCTCTCGCCGATCCAGTGGGAGGAGATCGAGCAGCTGGACGCCCTCGTGACGATCTGGTCGGAGACGAACACGCGCGCGCTCTCACGCGTCGACCCGACGCGTCATGCGGCGTACATCGCGGCGCAGCGGAAGCTATCGAACCGGCGTTGGGAACGGATCTCGAACGGGGAGATGAGCTGGTGCGGGACGCTCTTCCCGACCAACGCGCACGCCCAGGAGGCGGAGATGTCGCTCGCGGAGTACGAGGACTTCGTCTACGCGGCCTGCCACGTTCACGAGGACGATCCTGCGGCGCATTGGCAGGCGGTCTCGGCGGAGCTCGGGCGTCGCGCCGCCGAGCTCGGCAGCGTGCGGGAGCTCCGCATCGTCGGGCCCGACACCGATCTCCGCCTGGGCGTCGACGGCCGCAGCTGGCTCGCGGCCGACGGGCGCTACAACATGCCCGACGGCGAGGTCTTCACGAGCCCGATCGAGACCGAGACCGAGGGCGAGATCCGCTACACGTTCCCGGCCGTCTACCACGGACGCGAGGTCGAGGACGTGCGTCTGCGGTTCGAGGCAGGCCGTGTCGTGCGGGCCGAGGCCGCGCGCGGCGACGACTATCTGCAGTCGCTCCTCGACATGGATGCAGGCGCTCGTGTCCTCGGCGAGGTCGCTTTCGGCCTCAACTACGAGATCGACCGCTTCACCCGCAACATCCTCTTCGACGAGAAGATCGGCGGCACGATGCACCTGGCGCTGGGCTCGGGGTTCCCGCAGTCCGGCGGCCAGAACACCTCCGGGCTTCACTGGGACATGATCTGCGACCTGCGGCTCCAGGGAGAGGTCTACGCCGACGGCGAGTTGATCTGGAAGAACGGTCACTTCCTCGCCGAGCCCGCGCTCGAGGTGGTCGAGAGCGGCGTGCATGGCTGAGAGCCCCGTTCGCGACACGACATCCCACGATGGGCGCTGATCGGCTCGAGCGCCTCGCAGGGGTGCTCGTCGACTACTCCACAGGCGTCCGCGAGGGCGACCTGGTCTCCATCGACACGGGCCCCGCCGCCGCGCCCCTCGTGCGGGAGCTTTGGCGGCAAGTGCTCGAGGCAGGCGGGCATCCGCATCTGCGGCTCGACGTCGACGGCGCGCTCGAGCTTCTGCTCAGGGACGGAAGCGACGAGCAGCTGGGCTGGATGAGCCCGCTCCGACGTGCCGAGGTGGAGCGCGCGGACGTGCGCATCGCCATCGAGGCGGACGTGAACACGCGGGCCAACAGCCGCATCGACCCCGGGCGGCAGGCGCATGCGGAGCGCGCACGCGATCCGCTTCGACGGCGTCATTTCGCACGGGTGAGCGCGGGCGAGCTTCGCTACGTGGTGACGCTCTTCCCGACCGAGGCTGCGGCCCAAGACGCGGACATGTCCCTGTCGGAGTACGAGGACTTCGTCTTCAAGGCCGGCCTGCTCGACCGGGAGGACCCCGGAGCGGAATGGGAGGCGCTCGGACGAGCCTACACCCGCCTCGCCGCCTGGCTCGACGAGCGGAGGGAGATCCGCGTCGTCGGCGAGGGGACGGACCTCACGTTGGGCGTGGAGGGACGAACCTGGGTGCCATGCGACGGTCGTGAGAACTTTCCCGACGGGGAGGTCTTCACGGGACCGGTCGAGACGAAGGTGGACGGCACGATCCGTTTCACGTATCCGTCCGTCTACTCGGGCCGACGCCTGGAGGGCGTGGAGCTCGAGTTCCGCGGCGGCGAGGTGGTTCGCGCCGAGGCGGACGAAGGAGCGGCGTTCCTGGACGAGATGCTCGCGCTCGACGAGGGAGCGCGGCACGCAGGGGAGTTCGCCTTCGGGCTCAACCAGGCGATTACCCAGTTCACGGGCCACACGCTCTTCGACGAGAAGATCGGCGGCACCGTGCACCTCGCGCTCGGGGCCTCGTATCCGGAATCGGGGGGTCAGGTCCAGTCCGCGCTCCACTGGGATCTCGTGTGCGATCTGCGGAACGGCAGCGAGGTGTACGCCGACGGGGAGCTCGTGTGCCGGGACGGCCGCTTCCTCGACGGCCTTCTCTGAGTCGCGGCCCGCCGAAGGTGGGCTGGCATCCGTCCGGTCGGACGGCTACCATACGAACACATGTTCGTGTCGCGCTCACTCCTCGCGCTCCTCGCCGTCGTCGGCGTGCTCCTGCTCGTAGCCGCTCGTCCGTCCAGTGGATCGGCTCCCGAGGAGCGCTACGTCGTGCGTACCGGGGACACGCTCTGGCAGCTCGCCGCCGAGCGCTACGGTGGCGACCCGCGCGAGGGGGTCTGGCGGATTCGGGAGCGGAACGACCTGCGGGGAGCGTCGCTTCGCGCGGGCGAGATCATCTACCTGCCCGCGGCGGCAGGTGGTGCCTGACGCATTCGACGTAGAACCCCGTTCGAAATGAGTTCTTAGCCTGCGGCGCGGGCGTGGGCGCCACTCTCCCCGTCCCCGGTGCCGAGCTCGCCCGGCCGCGTCCGAGCAACGGAGAAGAAAGCGTCCACCACCTCGGGGACGAACTGGCTTCCGCGTCCGTCTCGCACCTCGGCGAACGCCTCGTCCAGGTCGAGAGCACGGTGGTACGGACGCTCAGTGGTCATCGCGTCCCAGGCGTCCGCGAGCCCGACGACGGCTGCAGCGAGGGGAATCTCGGTTCCGGCGAGACCGTCCGGATAGCCGTCACCGTCCCAGCGCTCGTGGTGGTGGCGGATGATGGGAACGGCCTCGCGCAGACGGCCGAGCTTGGCGACGATACGGGCCCCTTCGGCGGAGTGCTCCTTGATTTGCTCGTACTCCTCGGGTGTGAGCCGATCGGGCTTCGTCAGGATCGAGTCCGGCACCGAGAGCTTCCCGATGTCGTGGAACATGCCCCCGAAGCCGAGAGCTTCGAGCTGCTTCGGCGTGAACCCGAGCTCCTCGCCGACGGCGACGGCGATGCGTTGCACGCGGCGCGAATGGCCGGCCGTGTACGGATCCCTTGCCTCGACCGTCGCGTTCAGGGTCTCCACCGCCTCGAGCGCGCTCTCCTCGAGGCGCTGGTAGGAATCCGCGAGCGCGCGCGTGCGCTCCCGCAGAACCTCGGTCTGGCGCGTCAGCGTCCGGGAGGCGTGGCGCACGAGGAGCACCAACCCGAGCCAGAGGAGCGCGAAGACGCCTGCGGTGATGATCCAGATGAGGCGGCGCCGGTCGGCGATCGACGCTTCGAGGGGGCCCGCGTCTGCAGAGATCTCGTAGGCGCCGACGACCTCGCCGTCGGCCGTGATCGGTGCATAGACCTCGAGCAGCTTGCTGATGCCGAGCGCGTCGACGGCGTCTTCGTCCTCGGGGAGGTCCTCCAGGTGGCCGTCGGGCTCGCCGGTCTCGATTGCCTTCAGCAAGCCGCCGCCGAGCGGATACTGCGTGCCGATGCGCTCCGGCGCGAGCTTCGTCCAGGCAAGCGTACCGTCCGCGCCCCAGACCTTGACGTTGACGACGTTCTCGCGCCGCTCGACGTCGTGCTCGAGGCTCGCGGCAGCCTCCGCGTCGACGACGACCCGGCCGTTCTCGACGAGGTGGGGACCGACGACGGCGTCGGTGTGCTCCGCGAGGCTTCTCTCCGCATCGTCCACTGCCTGGTCGCGAAGCGCGCCCGCGAGCACCGCTCCCATGACCACGGCGCCCGAGGCCAGGATGACGGCGCTCAGGACGAGAAATGCCCGCAGAAGCGTGAGCGAGCGCGACACGAGGTCGGGCAGGGCGCGACGAGCCACAGCCCAGGACGTATCGGCTCGTGCCAAGGCGAACTTGAGACGGAGCGACCCATACACTTGCGCGATGGACCTCGACCTCGTCTTCCTCGGGACGTCAGGCTCCGTGCCGACCGCCCGCCGGGCCCTCCCGGCGACGCTCGTGCGGCGCGGAGGCGAGCGGCTCCTGATCGACTGCGGCGAGGGCACCCAGCGCCAGCTCCTCCGGTCGACGGTCGGGCTGGTGGAGCTGCCCGAGATCCTGCTCACGCACTATCACGCCGATCACTATCTGGGCCTGCCGGGCATGCTGAAGACGTTCGCGCTCCGTGGCCGGGAAGTCCCGCTCACCGTCTACGGTCCCCCGGGCCTCAGGGATCTCTTCCGCGGTCTCCAGCGCATCTTCGGAAAGCTCACCTATCCGCTCGAGCTCGTCGAGCTTCGGGACGGCGACACTCTCGACCGCGGCGACTACCGAATCCTCGTCTTCGCGGTGTCCCATGGAGTCGCCGCGAACGGGTACGCGCTCGTCGAGCTGCCTCGGCCGGGGCGGTTCGACGTTGAGGCCGCCCGGGGTCTGGGCGTGCCCGAGGGCCCGCTGTTCGGACGCCTCCAGGCAGGGGAGGTGGTGCGGCTTCCCGAGGGAGACGATGTGCGGCCCGAGCAGGTGCTCGGCCCGGCCCGGCCCGGACGGAAGATCGTCCTCACCGGCGACACCGCCCCCGCGGCGAGCGTCCTCGAGGTCGCGCGCGAAGCAGACCTCCTCGTTCACGAGGCGACCTTCGCCGAGGAGGAGCGCGCTCGCGCCGACGAGACACTCCACTCCACGGGCGCCGGCGCGGCTGCTCTCGCGGGGGCTGCGGAGGCGCGCATGCTTGCGCTCACGCACCTCTCCAACCGCTACTTCGGGCCGGAGATCACCCGCGAGGCTCGGGCCGTGTTTCCGGAGACGGTCGTGCCGAGAGACTTCGATATCATCGACGTTCCCTTCCAGGAGCGGGGCGGTCCCCGCCTCGTCAAGGCAGGAGCGCGACCCGCGCGGGAGGAGGCAGGGGTCGATGGCGAGCATGGTGCAGGTGACGGTGGCGGGAGACCTCACGGAGGCGGAGGAGATCCAAGCGATCCTGCACTCGGCGGGGATCCCGTCGGAGCTTCACCCGGCCGTCGAGCAGCATCCCGCGGCGCTCGATGACTCGCCGCAGAAGGTTCTCGTTCCGGAGACGTCGCTCGAGGCGGCACAGCACGCCATCGAGTCGATGACAGATCCAGACGAGCTCATCGGCGGCCGCTAGTGCCCCTCCGAGCTCACGCGAGGCAGCATTACTCAAAGAGGCACTAGCTCCTCTCCGGACTTCGGACCGCTCGCAGAGGATTACGACCGCCTCCGGCCGACGGACGAGAACTGGTGGGAGCTCGTGGAGGCGCTCGCCGCCGAGGGCGACGTTCGGGGCCGGCGCGTGCTCGACGTCGGCTGCGGCACCGGCCGGCTCGCCCTCGCGCTCGCGCAGCGAGGCGCGAAGGTCTGGGGAGTCGACTCCTCGCGGGAGATGCTCGCCCAGGCCCAGGCCGCAGTCGGCCAACAGGTCGGCCTCAAGCTCGGTCGGGCCGAGTCTCTCCCGTTCAAGGACGGCTGGTTCGAGCGGGCGATCCTCCGCCTGGTCGCGCACCTCCTCGATCGGACGCTCGCGTTTCCCGAGCTGGCGCGGATCCTCGCGCCGGGTGGCCGAGCTGTGGTCGCGACCTTCCTGCCCGGCCACTTCGAGTCGTTCTGGCTGACCGCCGTCTTCCCCGAGGTCGCGGAGCTCGACCGTGGCCGCTTCCCGACGCCGGAGGCGCTGATCGAGGAGCTGGCCGCGGCCGGCTTCGCGTCAACGCGCGTCCGTACGTTCACCCAGCGCGACACCCTGGTGAAGGAGCAGGCGCTGGAGAGGATCCGCGGGCGCTACATCTCGACGCTGCGGCTCCTGGACGACGAGACGTTCGCAGCGGGCCTGGCGCGAGCCGAGCGAGAGCTGCCGGAGACGATCCGGTCGCAGCTCGAATGGGCAATCGTCTCGGCCGAGACACCCGGCTCTCAGTAGACGAGCGCGGTCTCCGCCCAGGCGGCAAGCTCGACCAGCTTCGCCCGCTGCCGCTCGGGCCGGGCGGCGCAGGAGCTCCATCGGCGCCTGCTCGCGCAGGTGGACGCCGTCCGGTCGAGCGGCTAGCCTTGCCCGCGCACCTTTAACTCGGTCCTGAGAGGCCGGAAAGGAGTGGCTGGTGGCTGCGCCCTCGCAGGCGGAACGAATCGTGCTGGACGGAGAGGCTCTCCGGCGGACGATCGTTCGCATCGCCCACGAGGTCGTCGAGCGCAATCCGAGCCTCGAGCGGACCGCGCTCGTCGGGATCCACACGCGCGGGGTGCCCTTCGCCCAGCGGCTCCGGCGCCAGATCGACGAGTTCACGGGCCTCGAGATCGCGCTGGGGACGCTCGACATCACCTTTCACCGCGACGACGTCCTCGCGCGGGACGGCAACGGGCCGCTTCACCCCCAGCCGGTCGTCAGGGCGACGCGCCTCGACTTCCCGCTCGAAGGGATGACGTGCGTGCTCTGCGACGACGTCCTCTACACCGGCCGCACGATCCGAGCCGCGATCGACGCCCTCTTCGACTACGGACGCCCCGAGCGCGTCCAGCTCGCCGTCCTCGTCGATCGGGGCCACCGCGAGCTCCCGATCAGACCCGACTACGTCGGCAAGAACCTCCCGACCGCCCAGGGGGAGCGCGTGCAGGTGCAGCTCCTCGAGGTCGACGAGGTCGACCGTGTCCTGCTCGTCCCGACCCCCGAGAAGTGAGGAAGCCGATGGCTGTCGTTCGACCCTTGCTGCGAAGCGAGCTTCTGCCCCCGAAGAGCTCTGCTCGCCGACACCTGCTCTCGATCGCCGACCTGACGCGCGAGGACGTCGAGCGGCTCCTGGCCCTCTCGCGGACGTTCGCCCGCTCGCTCGAGCGGGACGTCAAGAAGCTGCCGACGCTCCGTGGCCGCACCGTGGTCAACCTCTTCTTCGAGGCGTCGACGCGGACATCGTCGAGCTTCGAGCTGGCGGCCAAGCGGCTCTCGGCCGACGTCATGTCGATCAAGTCCTCGGGCTCCGCGGTGGAGAAGGGCGAGTCGCTGAAGGACACGCTCCTGACGATCGGAGCCTACGACCCGGACGTGGTCGTCATCCGTCACGCTCAGATCGGCGCCCCGCACCTCGCGGCTCGGTTCACGCCGGCGCATGTGGTCAACGCCGGCGACGGCAAGCATCAGCATCCCACCCAGGCGCTCCTCGACCTCTACACGCTGGAGGAGGAGCTCGGCGGGATCGACGGGCTCCACGTCGCCATCGTCGGCGACGTCCTCCATTCCCGCGTCGCGCGCTCCGACATCCAGGCGCTCGTGCTCATGGGCGCACGCGTGACGCTCGTCGGCCCCCCGCCGCTGATCCCGCGAGGGATCGAGTCCATGGGGTGCGAGGTCTCACACGACATCGCCGACCTGGGAGACGCCGACGTCGTCTACGTCCTGCGCATGCAGCGCGAGCGGATGCTCGAGGGCGCCAACTACGTCCCCAGTCTGCGCGAGTACACCGCGTGCTGGGGCGTCACCCCGGAGCGGCTGCGCCCGGGCCAACGGGTCATGCACCCGGGCCCGATGAACCGCGGCGTCGAGATCGACGGAACGGTCGCCGACTCGCCCGACTCGCTCGTCGAGCGCCAGGTGCGGAGCGGCCTCGTCGTCCGCATGGCCGTTCTCTACGACCTGCTCACGCAGGGGCCGGTCGAGGTCAAGGTGGCCGAGATCGAGGAGGTGGCCTGATGCAGACGGTCCTCTTCGGGAGGAACGGCCGGCAGGACTCCTGCGTCTTCGAGAACGTCCGCGTCGTCGACCCCACGCGGGGGCTCGACGAGGCGCTGACCGTGCGCATGGAAGAGGGCGTGATCGCCGCGCTCGAGCCGGCCTCCGCGTCGGCGAACGGGAAGGTGCTGGCGCCCGCCTTCGTCGACCCGCACGTGCACCTGCGCACCCCCGGGCGCGAGGACGAAGAGGACCTCGCCTCCGGGACGCGAGCCGCAGCCGCCGGCGGCTACTGCGCCATCCTCGCCATGCCGAACACCGAGCCGGTCGTCGACTCCGCCTCCGTCCTGGGCGCCCTCACGGAGCAGGCTGACCGCCAGGCCGAGATTCCCGTCGGCTTCCTCGCGGCGATCACCAAGGCACAGGAGGGCGCCGAGCTGACCGAGATGGTCGAGCTGGCCGAGCGCGGCGCCGCCGGCTTCACGGACGACGGCCGTCCCGTCGTCGCGCCGGGGCTGATCCGGCGCGCGCTCCAGTACAGCGCCGCGGCCGGGAGGCCAGTCGCCGTCCACTGCGAGGAGCCGACGCTCTCGTGCGGGGGCCACGTCCACGAGGGGGTCGTCTCCGCCGAGCTCGGCTTCGGCGGCTACCCCTCCGTCGGGGAGAGCGTGATGGTCGCCCGCGACCTCGCGCTGGCCGGCTACGAGGCGCGCCCGCTCCATCTGCTTCACCTCTCGGCCCGCGAGTCCGTCGCCGAGCTTCGCCGAGCCCGTGACGCCGGAGTCCATGCGACGGCCGAGGTGACCCCCCATCACCTCTGTCTCACGGACGACGCCGTGCGCTCGCTCGACCCGAACGTGAAGATGAACCCGCCGCTTCGCGCGGACGAGGACAGAGCCGCGCTCCTCGAGGCACTCCTCGACGGCACGATCGAGGCGATCGCCACCGACCACGCGCCGCACGCCCGCGAGGAGAAGGAGGTGCCGTTCGAGGAGGCGCCCTTCGGCGTCACGGGCCTCGAGACCGCGTTCTCCGCCCTCTACACGCAGCTCGTCGAGCCCGGGGTCGTCCCCCTGCAGACGCTGCTCGAACGCATGAGCGCGGGGCCGGCCCGCATCTACGGCCTCGAGCCTCCGCGGATCGAGGTCGGCGCCCAGGCCAACCTCGTGCTCCTCGACCTCGAGGCCGTCTGGCACGTTGACGAGGGCTCCTTCAGGTCGAAGTCCGCGAACTCGTGGCTCCTCGGCTCGAAGCTCCACGGTCGCGTCGTGCAGACCGTGGCGGCCGGGAAGGTCGTGCACGGGCCGTGAGCGGCTTCCTCGTCCTCGAGGACGGGTCGGTCTTCCGCGGCCGCTCGGTCGGCGCGCTCGGGGTCGCGCACGGCGAGGCCGTCTTCACGACGGCGATGACCGGCTACCAGGAGGTGGTCACGGATCCGAGCTTCTCCGAGCAGATCGTGGCGTTCACGGCGCCAATGGTCGGGAACTACGGCGTCTCGCCCCAGCGCTCGGAGTCGACTCGCCCGCATGCGCGCGCGGTCCTGATGCGCCAGGCGGGCGGGAGCGACTGGACGCGCTGGCTCCACGGGCAGGGAATCGTCGCGCTCGAGGACATTGACACTCGCGCGCTTGTCGTCAGGCTGCGGGAGCAGGGAGCCATGCGCGCGGCCGCCGTCGCCGGGGCGGCCTCCCTGGAGCGGGTCCTCGGCGACGTCCGGACGCAACCACCCATGGCGGGGCGCGCGCTCGTGGCCGGCGTCTCGACGCCCGAGCCCTACCGCGTCGGGAGCGGCGGCACGCGCGTCGCCGTCCTCGACTACGGCTGCAAGCGGTCGATCGTGGACCGCCTGGTGGCGGCGGGCGCCCGGGTGACGGTCTGGCCGCACGAAACCGATGCCGACACGATCCTCGCGTCGCGTCCGCGAGGTGTCCTCCTCTGCAACGGCCCCGGCGACCCGGCGGCGCTCGAGGGCGAAGTGGAGGTGGTGCGGAACCTGCTCGGACGCGTACCCATCCTCGGCATCTGCCTGGGCCACCAGCTCCTCGCACGGGCTGCCGGGCTCGAGACCTTCAAGCTTCCGTTCGGGCATCGGGGCGCGAACCACCCCGTGCTCGAGCTCGCGACGAGCCGCGTCCTCGTCACGAGTCAGAACCACGGCTTCGCCGTGCGCGGCGACGCCGCGGGCGTGACGCACGTCTCGCTCTACGACGGCACCGTCGAGGGGCTCGCGGTCCCGGGCGAGCAGGCGCGGTCGCTGCAGTTTCATCCGGAGGCGGGCCCCGGCCCGCACGACGCCTGGCCGGAGATCGAGTCCTGGGTCGAGGAGCTCGGCTATGCCGCGGCGGCCTGACATCAAGTCGATCTGCGTGATCGGCGCCGGGCCGATCGTGATCGGCCAGGCGTGCGAGTTCGACTACTCCGGCAGCCAGGCGTTGAAGATCCTGCGCGCGGAGGGGTACCGCACGATCGTCATCAACTCGAACCCCGCGACGATCATGACCGACCCGGGCTTCGCCGACCGCACCTATCTCGAGCCGCTCGACGCGGAGGGCCTGACGGGGGTGCTCGAGCGCGAGCGGCCCGATGCGCTCCTGCCCACGCTCGGGGGCCAGACTGCCCTGAACCTCGCTCGGCGGCTCGCACAGGACGGCGTGCTCGGAGAGCTCGGGGTCGAGCTGATCGGCGCCGGTTACGACGCCATTCGGCGCGCGGAGGACCGCGGCCTCTTCCGCGAGACGATGGAGGACGTCGGCCTGCGCGTGCCCGAGTCGATCGTCGTCACCTCGACCGGCGAGCTGCCCCAGGCGCTCTCGTTTCCGCTGATCCTCCGCCCGGCGTTCACGCTCGGCGGGCACGGCGGCGGCATCGCCCGCGAGCCGGAGGAGCTCGAGCGCAAGCTCGAGCGCGCCCTCGACGAGAGCCCGGTCCGCCAGGTGCTCGTCGAGGAGTCGCTCGTCGGCTGGGACGAGTTCGAGCTGGAGGTGATGCGCGACGCCCGGGACAACGTCGTCGTCGTCTGCTCGATCGAGAACCTCGATCCGATGGGGGTGCACACCGGCGACTCCGTCACCGTCGCGCCGCAGATGACGCTCTCCGACGAGGCCTTCCAGGAGCTCCGCGACGCGGCGGCGCGCGTGATCCGCGCCGTCGGGGTGGAGACCGGGGGCTCGAACATCCAGTTCGCGCGGGAGCGCGAGAGCGGCGAGCTGCGGGTGATCGAGATGAACCCCCGCGTCTCCCGCTCGTCGGCGCTCGCCAGCAAGGCGACCGGCTACCCGATCGCCAAGGTGGCAGCGAAGCTCGCGGTCGGCTACACGTTGGACGAGATCCCCAACGACCTCACGCAGACGACGCCGGCGAGCTTCGAGCCGACCCTCGACTACGTCGTCGTCAAGTTCCCCCGCTTCGCCTTCGAGAAGTTCCCAGGCGCCGACGAGGAGCTGGGAACGCAGATGAAGTCGGTGGGCGAGGCGATGGGAATCGGGCGGACGTTCACCGAGGCCTTCCTGAAGGCGATGCGCTCGCGCGAGCTCGATCCCGGCGCGCAGACGCCGTGGGCGACGCTCGACGACCTCCCGGAGGGGCTCCATCCATGGTTTCGGGAGCAGCTGGAGCGAGCGCGCGCTGCGCTGGCCTCCGTGCGACGGAGCTCTGACCTCGTCGCCGAGGACTGGCTGCGGCTGAAGCGGCTCGGCTGGGCGGACGCCGACCTCGCGACGGCCTGGGGCGAGAGCGAGGAGGCGCTGCGAGCCGCCCGCCGCTCGTGTGGGATGCGGCCGTCGTTTCGGCGCGTGGACTCGTGCGCCGCCGAGGTCGAGGCGAGCTCGAACTACCTCTACTCGACCTGGGGCGAGCAGGACGAGTCCCGTCGGGACCGGGAGCGGCCGCGAGTCGTCATCCTCGGCTCGGGGCCGAACCGGATCGGCCAGGGCATCGAGTTCGACTACTGCTGCGTGCATGCCGTGCAGACCTTTCGCGCGCTCGGCTACGAGACCGTCATGGTCAACTGCAACCCCGAGACGGTCTCGACGGACTACGACACGTCCGACCGGCTCTACTTCGAGCCCCTTCGCGCCGAGGAGGTCCTGGAGATCTGCGCCCGCGAACGGCCCGAGGGCGTCGTCATCCAGTTCGGCGGCCAGACGCCGCTCAAGCTTGCCCGCGCGCTCGAGCAGGAGGGCGTGCGGATCCTCGGGACTCCCTACGAGGCGGTCGACCTTGCGGAGGATCGAGAGCGCTTCGCCGACCTGTGCGGCCGCCTCGGGGTGGACGTCCCCGCCTGGGGCATGGCGGCCGGCCCGGCCGGCGCCGCCGCCGTCGCCGAGGAGATCGGCTACCCGGTGCTCGTCCGGCCGTCGTACGTGCTCGGCGGGCGGCGGATGCGAGTCTGCTACGGGCCCGACGACGTGGCCAGCGCCGCCGCTGGCGCGGGCCGGGTCCTCGTCGACCGTTTTCTCGAGGGCGCCGTCGAGCTCGACGTCGACGCGCTCTGCGACGGGGAGGACACCTGGGTCGCCGCTCTGATGGAGCATGTCGAGGAGGCCGGCGTCCACTCGGGCGACTCCTCCTGCGTGCTCCCGCCGGTCGGCCTGCCGGACGGGATCCTCGCCGAGTGCATCGACACGGTCGAGCGGCTTGCGCCCGCCCTCGGGGTGGTCGGTCTCATCAACGTGCAGCTCGCGCTCCAGGACGGTCGTCTCTTCGTCCTCGAGGCGAACCCGCGGGCATCCCGCACGGTGCCCTTCGTCTCCAAGGCCCTCGACCTGAACCTCGTCGCCGCCGCGTGCCGCCTCGCCGCCGGCGCCCGGCTCGGCGACGTGCGCCTCGCCGGCCGCACGCCCCCCGAGCACGTCTCCGTCAAGGCGTCCGTCTTTCCGTTCGCGCGCTTTCCCGGGGCCGACGCGGTGCTGGGGCCCGAGATGCGCTCGACCGGCGAGGTGATGGCCAGTGCAGCGGACTTCCCGACCGCCTTCGCCAAGGCGGAGCGAGCGGCCGGACGCCCGCTGCCCAGCTCCGGCACGGCGTTTCTCTCCGTGCGCGAAGGCGACAAGCCGGCCGCGGTCGTCCTCGGCCAGAAGCTCGCGGCACTCGGCTTTGCTCTCTGCGCGACGGGCGGCACCGCGTCGGCCCTGGCGGCGTCCGGGCTGGCGGTCACCCGCGTCCGCAAAGTCTCGGAGCCCGGGGTGGGGCCAACCGTCGTCGACCTGGTGCGGCGGCGCGCGGTCGAGCTTGTCGTCAACACGCCGGACGGTCGCGGCGCCCGCTCGGACGGCTACCTCATCCGGGAGGCGGCGCTCCTCGCGCGTGTGCCCTGCGTCACCACGGTCTCGGGCGCGGCGGCCGCGGCCGAGGCGATCGCCAGGGCGAGCCGGGGTGACACCCTCTCGCTCCAGGAACGTGTCGCCCAGCCGGCTTAGCGTCGTCGCGGTCGAGGCCGTCGGGCCCTACGCGCTCCTACGGCTGCGCCGCGGGGGCCTGAAGCCGGGCATCCCCGGCCAGTTCTTCATGCTCCGCCCGCTCGGCCTCCTCCTACCCCGGCCGATGAGCCTCTGCCTCGCGCCTGCCGGCGAGCTCGCGTTCCTCGTCGACCCGATCGGGCCGGGGACGCGCGCGCTCGCACAGCTCGAGGCCGGGGAGGAGGTGGACGTCCTGGGCCCGCTCGGAAACGGCTACGACCTGAGCGTCGAGCGCCCGCTCCTCGTCGGCGGCGGCATCGGCGTCGCTCCCTTCCCGTACCTCTCCGAGCGTCTGGACGGGCCGCGAGCGCTGCTCGGGTTCGGGACGGCCCGCCAGGCCGAGGCCGCGGCGCTCGTCCCGAACGCCGAGGTCGTGCTCGAGCCGACCTACGTCACGGAGCTCCTGGAGCCCGGTTACCACGTCCTCGCCTGCGGCCCCGAGCCGATGCTGGAGGCCGTGCGCCGCCTCGCTCCGAGCGCTCAGCTCGCCTGGGAGGCGCCGATGGCGTGCGGCTACGGGGCCTGCTACGGCTGCGCGGTCGAGATCGACGGCCGCCTCGCCCGCCTCTGCGTAGAGGGCCCGGTCCTCGGCGGCCACGGCCAAGTGCCTGGCACGCGGACACGTCTTCAGGGGGCGGCCGCGTGATCCTGAACGCCTCGGGCTGCCTCGACGCGCTCACGGCGCCGGACGTCGTCCGCACGCTCGACGCCTTCGTGACGAAGACCGTGACGCCGCTGCCACGGGAGGGGAACCCACCGGCGCGGATCGCGGAGACCGACGTGGGGATGCTGAACTCGATCGGCCTCGCCAACCCGGGCGGCGACCGCTTCCTCGCCGAGGTGCTGCCGCGGCTGCTCGAGATCGGCCCGCCGGTGTGGGTCTCCGTCGGGGGCTTTGCCGCGGAGGACTACGCCGGCCTGTGCGCGCGCCTGGACAGGACCCAGGCCGCCGCGATCGAGCTGAACCTCTCATGCCCGAATGTCACCGCGCCGGAGGAGGAGGCCACCGAGATCGTGACGGCCGCACGGGCGGTCACGGACAAGCCGCTGTACGCGAAGCTCGCTCCCGGCCTGCCCGATCTGCCCGCCGTCGCCGAGGCGGCAGCGGCGGCAGGCGCCGACGGCCTCTCCCTCGTCAACACGATCCGTGGCCTGGCGCTCGACCCGGGCACCCTGCGGCCGCGCCTGGCGACGGAGACGGGCGGGCTCTCGGGCCCGGCGCTTCGACCCGTCGCGCTCGCAGCCGTGCATGCCGTCTACCGGGCGACCGGGCTACCCATAGTCGGGATGGGGGGGATCGAGACCGGGATGCATGCGCTCGAGCTGATCGCGGCGGGAGCCTCCGCGATCGCCCTCGGCACGGTGCTCTTCGCCGACCCGGGCGCGCCCGAGCGGGTGCGGGGCGAGCTCGCGGCCGCGGCGGCGGCGCGGGGCTACGACGATCCCCTCGCCGCGCGCGGCGTGGCGCACGCCTCTGTTGCCAAACGTGCCGACGCCGGGCCGACGGAGGGGGGACGGGTAGGGTTGAAGCTCTGAGGGGCGCTGTTAGAATGCCGCGCCATGCAAGGCACCAAGACGCAGGTCCAGGCTCCCCTCCGCTCCCTGGATCAGCGAATGGAGGCTCTTCGCCGGGCGAACGAGATCCGCGTGAAGCGGGCGAGGCTCAAGAAGGATCTCAAGGCGGGCTCCGTTCAGATCGAGTCGATTCTCCGGAACCCCCCGGCGTACGTGGAGACCGCGAAGGTCTTCGACATCCTCATGGCAGTCCCGAAGTTCGGGCGCGTGAAGGCTGCCCGCTTCCTGAACCAGTGCCGGATCAGCCAGTCGAAGACCGTGGGCGGGCTCTCCGACCGCCAACGCGCCGAGCTGGTCGCGCTACTGCGCCGCTGACGTGCGGCCACGGCTCTTCGTCGTCACCGGACCGTCCGGCGCCGGCAAGGGCACGTTGATCCGGAAGCTCGTCGCGGGCCGCGGCGACCTCGCGGTCGCCGTCTCGGCGACGACCCGCGCCCTCCGGCCCGGAGAGGTGGACGGCCGCGAGTACCACTTTCTCTCGCCAGGGGAGTTCCAGCGCCGCGTCGACGCCGGCGAGTTCCTCGAGCATGTCGACTACGTCTCGGGTCACCGGTACGGGACGCTTCGCGAGGAGGTCGACCGCATCCTCTCGTCGGGTCGAAGCGTCGTGCTCGAGCTCGAGACGCACGGCGCCAGGGAGGTACAGGCCGCGCTCGCCGACGCGGTGACCATCTTCGTCGAGGCGCCGAGCTTCGCCGAGCTGGAGCGGAGGCTCCGCGAGCGGGCCACCGAGAGCGCTGGCGAGATCGGCGAGCGCCTGGAGCTGGCGCGCCGTCAGGCCGAGGAAGCGGGTGACTTCGACCACGTCGTCACGAACGACGACGTCGGGCGGGCAGTGGCCGAGCTGGGGGCCATCGTCGACCGCTCACTCTGGGAGCCGAGCGCTGCAGGTAAGCTTCGAGCGCCATGATGCATCCACGAATCGACGATCTGCTCGAGAGCGCCGGCGGCTCGCGCTACGCGCTCGTGATCGCCGCGGCCAAGCGGGCGAGGCAGATCAACAACTACCACCACCAGCTCGGCGAGGGCACGTTCGACGATTTCGCGCCGCCCTTGGTCGAGTCCAGGTCGAAGAACTACCTGACCATGGCCCTCGAGGAAGTCTCCGAGGGCAAGATCACCGTCTCCTACTCGTAGCCGTCCCGGCTACCAGGCCCACGGTGGCTCGGGTTCTCATCGGCGTGACCGGCGGGATCGCCGCCTACAAGGCGTGCGAGCTCGTGCGGCTGCTCGTTCGGGACGGGCACGACGTGACGCCGATCCTGACCCAGGACGCGGAGCGCTTCGTCACCGCGCACACGTTCGAGGCCCTCGCGCGGAAGGAGGCGGCGCGTGACCTCTACCCGCACCTGGCCGAGGCGGACCTGCTCGTGATCGCGCCGCTCTCGGCGAACACGCTCGCGAAGCTGGCCCACGGCCTCGCCGACAATGTGCTGACCCAAGCGGCCTTGGCCGTTCGCGGGCCAGTGCTCGTCGCTCCGGCGATGAACGTCCGCATGTGGAAGCACGCGGCGACGCAGGCCAACCTCGAGCTGCTGGACGAGCGAGGCGTGCACGTGATCGGGCCCGTGGAGGGCGAGCTGGCCGAGGGCGAGCACGGCGCCGGTCGCATGGCCGAGCCCGAGGCGATCCTCGCCCGCTGCCTGGAGCTCCTGGGCGTCGACGGGCCGCTGCGCGGCAAGCGAGTCCTCGTCAGCGCCGGAGGAACCCGCGAGCCGCTCGACTCCGTCCGCTACGTCGGCAACCGCTCCTCCGGGAAGATGGGCGTCGCCCTCGCGCGCGAGGCGCGTCGGCGCGGGGGCGAGGTCACGCTCGTCGCCTCGAACCTGGCAGTGCGGCCGCCGGACGGGGTCGATGTCGTGCAGGCGTCCTCCGCGGCCGACCTCGCCCGCGAGGTGTTGCAGCGGGACGGCGCGGACGTGGTCGTGATGGCCGCGGCGGTCGCCGACTACCGCCCTGCCAAACCGGGGCGGGGGAAGCGCCCGAAGGACTCCAGTGTGTGGACGATCGACCTGGAGCCGACCGACGACGTCCTGGCCGAGCTGGGCCGCCGACGGCGGAACGGTCAGATCCTCGTCGGCTTCGCCGCGGACGAGGGCGACGAGGGCCTCGAGCGAGCGCGCACGAAATTGACAAACAAGGGCGGGAACCTCTTCGTCTACAACGACGTATCTCGTTCTGACATCGGGTTCGACTCCGACTGGAACGAGCTCGTCCTCATCACGCCGGCGGGCGAGCGCGCGGTGAGCAGGCGAAGCAAGGAGGAATGTGCTGTGGCTATCCTCGACGAAGTCGAGGCTCTGCTGAGAGGGGTGTAGATGGACGAGCAAGCCGTCGAGGCCAAGCAGGGGATGGTGACGTCCCCAGGGGTGCCGCTCGCCGACAAGATCCAGGCCAACCTCCGCCGCGTGATCCACGCGCCCGACGAGACGCTCGAGTTCGCGGTCCTCTGCCTCCTCTCGGAAGGTCACCTGATCATCGAGGACTTTCCGGGGGTGGGGAAGACGACCCTCGCCAAGGCGCTCGCGCGGTCCGTCGACTGCTCGTTCTCACGCCTCCAGTTCACGCCGGACCTCCTGCCGTCCGACGTCACTGGGGTGAACGTCTTCAACCAGCGCTCGAACGAGTTCGAGTTCCGGCCCGGGCCCGTGTTCGCCAACATCCTCCTCGTCGACGAGATCAACCGCGCCTCGCCCAAGACCCAGGCGGCCCTGCTCGAGTGCATGCAGGAGCGCCAGGTCACGATCGACGGGGTCTCCTACCAGCTCGCGCCGCCGTTCCTGGTCATGGCGACGCAGAACCCGATCGAGTACGAGGGCACCTACCCGCTCCCCGAGGCCGAGCTCGACCGCTTCACGATGCGGATCGCTATCGGCTATCCGCCGCTCGCAGACGAGGCGCGCATGCTCTCGGAAAACGCGGCCGACACCCCGCTCGACTCGCTCGAGTGCGTTGCGAGCGCCCAGGAGGTGCTCGCCGCGATCGAGAGCGCGAAGAACGTCTTCGTCGAGGAGAGCCTCAACCGCTACGTGGTCGCGGTGCTCCGGCACAGCCGGACCGACGCACGGCTCTTCCTCGGCGCCAGCCCTCGAGCCGGCCTGGCGCTCCTCCGCGTCGCCAAGGCGCGGGCCCTCGTGGCCGGACGCGACTTCGTCGAGCCCGACGACGTCAAGTCGGTGGCGCCGACCGTGCTCGCCCACCGCCTGATCCTCTCGCCGGAGGCGCGCGCGAGCGGCCTCGACGGCGATGAGCTCGTCCGGGACCTCATCGAGCGCACTCCCGTCCCCGTCTAGGGCCGGGGCTCGGGCTACACGGTGCTGACGGACCGCGGCCGCTGGATCCTCGCCCTCGGCGGCGGGATCTACCTGGCCGCGTGGGCGTTCGGCTCGCAGGTCCTGTATCCGGTCGCGATCGGGCTCGTCCTCGCCGTGCTCGCCGCCGCGCTCTGGGTGCGCTACCTCCGGCGGCCGATGTCCCTCCGCCGAACTCTCGGGCGCGGCGAGCGGCTGGCCGGCGACGACGTGGCGGTCCAGGTCGAGCTCGACACGGACGAGATCATTCCGTCGGGAACGCTCGTCCTCCGGGAGAAGATCGCGCGCCTCGGCGACCGCGAGACGCCGCTCGTCCGCCGCGGCGGTCGCCTGCGCGGTCGCTACCTGCTGCGACGTGTGCCGCGTGGCCGCTATGCGATCGAGGAGACCGAGGTCGTGATCGAGGATCCGTTCGGCCTCGAACGGATCACGGTCGAGCTCCCCCGGGGGCGTCGATTCTCGTCTACCCACGGCTCGTCGACGTCGACAGGCTCTTCTCGGAGTCCGGCGCGCGGACGCCGGAGGGGCGCCGGCTCCTGTTGCGGCGGCCGACCGGCTTCGATCTCCACAGCGTCCGCGACTACCAGCAGGGCGAGTCGCTTCGCCGGGTCCACTGGCCGACGACGGCCAGGCGCGGCCACCTGATGGTGAAGGAGCTGGAGGACTCGCCGCGGGACGAGACGGCGGTGCTCCTCGACGGCGACGCGGCGGTGGTGGTGGGTGACGCGCCCGATTCCAGCTTCGAGCTGGCCGTGCGCGCGGCGGGGTCGATCGTCAAGTCGCACGCCGCCAGAGGGCGGCGCGCGGCGCTCCTCGTCAACGCCTCGCGACCGATCTATCAACGCGTCCACTCCTTCGACGGCGACTGGCACCGCGCGCTCGAGATCCTCGCCGCCGTGGAGCCGGACGGCCACTCGCCCGTCGCGAACATCCTGGCCGACGAGGCCGGCCCGGCGGCGCGCGCCGTCGAGCTCACGGTCGTCACGTCGGCGCTCTCGCCGCGGCTCGTCGACCGCCTCGCCCACCGAGCGCTCGGAAACCATCCGGCGAGCCTCGTCTACGTCGACGCGGGGAGCTTTGCCGGCTCGGAAGCCGACGGCGTCGCCCAGCCGGCGACCGCCGCCCACCTGCTGAGGCTCCAGCGCGCCGGCGTCCCCGTGCTCGTGCTTCGCCGCGGCGACGACCTCGCCGGGCGCCTCTCCGCTCCGGAGCTGCAGGCCGTTGGCTAGGCGCTGGGCCCTCGTCGCGCTCGTCGCCGTGGTCGTGACCGTCGCCTGGGCACAGCTCGAGGCGCGCTCGGTCGCCTGGGACGACTGGCTGCCCATGCTCCTGCTCGCGCTCCCGGCCATCGGTGCCGTCGCCCTCCGGCGCTCGAGGCTCGTCGTAGCGCTCGTGCTCGCGGGCTCGACGCTCGTCGCCGCCTCGCTCGCCTCGGAGGTGCGGCTGGCGAACGCCCGGCCGGGCGATCCGTCGCGGGATTTCTTCGGCACGGTGCTCGACCAGCTGCGGCGAGGCTTCCTCGACTTCTACGAGACTCAGCTGCCGTTCGACCGCCTCGACTTCCCCGCCATGCACGCGGTCGTCCTGCTGGCGATCTTCGGCTTCACGTCCGTCGTCGGCATGCTCGTAATGGCGCGTCGGCCGGTGGGCGCCGCCCTCGGCTTCGTCGTCGCCGTCGCGTGGCCGGCGACCCTCACGCCGGGCGCCCATCCGTTGCGCGCCGGCGCCCTCGCCCTCGCGGGCGTCCTCGCGATCCTCTTCCTGCTCAGGCGGGACGAGCCCGCGCGCGGGGCGCTCCCGGCCGTCGGGTTTGGGTTGCTGCTGGTCGTCGTCGCCGGGATCGCGTCGACGTCGGACGCCGTGGCGAAGCCGGCCTTCCTCTCCTGGCAGACCTGGGACCCGTACGATCGGCCGACCGAGCCGGTCTCCGTCAACTACGTGTGGAGCGCGAACTACGACGGGATCGAGTTCCCCGAGGAGCCGACGACGGTCCTGCGCGTGAAGGTGCCGGGGCTGAAGCGGTCGCTTTACTGGCGGGCGACGACCCTCGACGACTACACCGGCCTGATCTGGGACGAGGAGCTCGAGCTCGGGGAGGCCTCGGAACGGGAGCAGATCGACGCCACGAGCCCGCTCCTGCCGGAAGCCGCCAGGGACGAGGAGAGCTGGGTCCGCCAGGAGTTCACGATCGAGGCGCTCCGGGACAATCGCTTGCTGGCCTCGGCGCAGCCCGTGCGCTGGCGGCCGGGGACCGACGCCCCCGTGGCCGACGCGAACGGGGACGTCGTCCTCGTCTCCGAAGGGATTCGCAGGGACCAGCGCTACACGGTCTGGAGCTACGTCCCGCGGCCCAACCCCAGCCAGCTCAACGAGTTTCGCGGCGACTACCCCGAGGAGGCTACGCGCTATCTCGAGGTCGTCTACGAGCCCGTGCCGGCCTGGGGCACCGAGGGTCGGGACACCCTCATGCGGGTCTTCTTCCGCACGTCGAACGAGTTCGAGGTCGGCGCGCTCGAGTCCGTCTACGAGGCCGCCCTCGGCGTGACGAGCGAGGCGCAGTCGCCCTACGAGACCGCGGCTCTCCTCGAGACGTGGTTCCGCGAAGCAGGCGGCTTCATCTACGACGAGCAGCCGCCCGCGCCGATCGGCGGCACGCCGGCGCTCATCGACTTCGTCAACGAGACCAAGCGCGGCTACTGCCAGCACTACGCGGGCGCCATGGCGCTGATGCTCCGGCTCCTGGGCGTCCCGGCCCGCGTCGCCGTCGGGTTTACGAGCGGCGAGTACTCGGCGGACGACAAGGAATGGGTCGTCAAGGACACGAACGCGCACGCCTGGGTGGAGGTGTGGTTCCCGGAGTTCGGCTGGATCCCGTTTGACCCGACCCCCGGGCGCGGTCAGCTCGCCGCCACCTACGCGGTCTTCTCCCCGGAGTTCAACGCGGGCGACGCCGCCGGCATCGGCTTCGCCGACCGGCTCGAGGGAATCTCGCCGGCACGTGCGGAGCAGATCCGCTCGGCCGTGAACCGGTCGGCCCTGGAGGGCGGCAACCTCGGCGGCGGCACCAGCGGAACGCTCACCGTCGTTCGCGACCGCGGCCCCGGCCTCTTCGCTCTCCTGGCGCTCGTGGTCGGCGGCGGGATCGCTGCCGTCCTCGTGCTGAAGGCGATCCGCCGCAGCGCGAGGTTCGCCACGCGCGACCCGCGCGCCCTCGCGTCGGCCTGTCGCCGCGACGTCGTCGGCTTCCTCGCCGATCAGGGCGTCGACCTCCCCCGGGCGCGACCATGCCGGAGATCGGCGCGATGCTCCAACGCTTCTACTCGATCGACGCGACGCCCTTCGTCCGGGACGTGACGGTCGCCCGCTTCGGGCCGCCCGCGCAGGCCGGCGAGGCCCTCCGCCGCGCCCGGCGCGACCTGCGGCAGGTCCGGCGGAGCCTTCGCGCCCGCCTCGGCTTCGTCAGCCGCGCCCGCGGCGCGGTGAGCCTCCGCTCGCTGTCGATCTAGACCACTCGGCAGGCGGTGCCGCTTCCCGTATGGTGAGAAGCAGGCATGAGCGAGACCTACGACCTCTACCAGCAGGGCCGGGGCCACCTCGCGGCCGGCCAGGCCGCGCAGGCGACGGTCGCCCTGGAGAAGGCCAAGAGGCGCGAGCCCCGCAAGGCGTCCATCCGCGAGGCGCTCGGCATCGCGTACTACCGGATCCGCCGCTTCGCCGAGGCGGAGGAGGAGTTCCGCACGATTCTCGAGCTCCAGCCGGTCGACCACTACGCCCACTTCGCGCTCGGCCGCTGCCTGGAGAAGCAGGGCCGTCCGGCGGAGGCGGTCGGCCACTATCGCCTGGCGAGCTTCTTCCGCCCGCAGAGCCAGGACTACCAGCGGGCCCTGGCGAACCTCCAAACCTAGCCCAACCGACCGGCTTGACGCGCCCTCCCGCCTCTTGTGGGATAGGCGCGTGACCGCCGTCCGTCGCTTCCTGCCGCGGTACGCAGTCGGGCTCGTCGCCGGCCTGATCCTCCTCCCGGGCGCCTGCGCCGTGGGCGTTGTCGCCTTCGCGCTCTCCGCAGATCAGGCTCTCAGCCCCGCCCAGAACTTCCTGCTCGGGACGCTGGTCGGAGTCGCTGCCTGGCTGGCCATCGCCTTTCCGCTTCGACGCTTGGCCATTCCCCGCTTCGCGAACTCGGGCGTCTACCGCGAGCTCGTGGCCCGGCACAAGGAGCTGGCCGGCGTCGCCGGGACGCTCGACGCGAAGCGAGACCCCGAAGCCGCGGCCGTGCTCCAGGCGTCGCTCGAGACGGTGAGGAGCTCGCTCGCCGAGGACGGGACCGGCGGCGACGGCGCCGCCTGGGCCGGGGGTGCCGCGTACGTGGTCGTCTTCAACCAGGTGCACCGGGCCGAGCAGGCGCTGACGATGCTCATGGACGAGCCGGACGTCGTGAGGCAGGCGCTCTACGAGCGCTCCTGCCTCCTGAACTCGAAGATCGCCAACGCCCAGGAGCAGATCTCCCGCCTCGAGCGGGCGATCCACGCCCTCGGGGGCGAGGACTACCTCGCGGAGCCCCGGACAAGCGCCGCGCCGGGTGACAAGCGACTCGCGAGGGGCATCGTCCAGGACGCGCAGGCGACGGTCGACGAGTTCCGTGACAGCCGCCGGCGGGGCCTCGTGCGAGCACGAAACCGCCTGTTCGCCACGGTCGTCTTCACCGGACTCGTGGCCTACGCAGGGCTCGGCCTCGCGCTTCTGGCCGGCGCCGGGACCACCCAGATCATCGCCGGCGGGACGTTCTACCTGATCGGCGCCTCCGTCGGCCTCTTCCGGCAGCTGCGGCAGGCGGCCACCGCGGACACGGTCACGGAGGAGGACTTCGGTCTGAGCATGGTCCGGCTCGTGTACACCCCGCTCGCCTCGGGCCTCGCCGCCATCGGCGGCGTCGTGCTCACGGCCTATGCCACGGCGTTGAACCCCGGCCTCAGCTCTGACGGCGAGACCAGCGTGACGGTGCCCCGGCTCTCACAGGTGTTCGACATCGCGGACAACCCGCTCGGCCTGATCGCGGCAGCCGTCTTCGGCTTCGCGCCGAGCCTGCTCGCGTCGACCCTCCAGAGCCGGGCGGACCAGTGGAAGGAGGAGCTGAAGTCGAGCGGCCCCGCCGAGAAGGAGAGCTCCTGAGAGCGGTCGTCCAGCGGGTGAGCGCCGCGCAGGTGGTCGCCGACGGCGCGATCGTGGGCGAGGTCGGCCTCGGCCTCTGCGTCCTGCTCGGCGTGGCGACGGACGACAACGAGGCCTTGGCGGAGCGCCTCGCGGGCAAGGTCGCGCGCTTGCGAATCTTCGAGAACGAAGAGGGCCGGTTCGACCGGAGCGTTCTCGACGTCCACGGCGGCGCCCTGGTCGTGAGCCAGTTCACCCTGATCGCAGATAGCAAGCGCCAGAGAGGAACTAGGCCGGACTTCTCCAAGGCAGCGCGGCCAGAGGTCGCAGAGCGCCTGTACGAAGGGTTCTGCGAGTCGCTGGCCGGCTACGGGATCGACGTGTCCACGGGCAGGTTCGGCGCCCGCATGGAACTCGCGCTCGTCAACGACGGGCCGGTCACGATCGTGCTCGACATGTAGCACCACGGCCGCCCGGGGTGGCGCGTGATCGTCGAGCGCGTCTACGTCGACCGAGGCGCCGGCCGCCCGCGGCTGCTCCTCAAGATCGTCGGTCGCCGCCACGAACGCGGCTTCACCGTCTTCGAGCTCGCACCCCAACGGCGCCGCTGCCACCACGGCGGCTGCCTACACCTGGTCGACGTTCCCGGCTGCTACTGCGACGAGCACGAGTGGACGGCCGCCTAGCGGGCCGGGCGTTGGAGGTTGGCGACCAACAGCCCGTCCTGCGACGACGCGAAACGATACGCACGCCGAGTGTCGCCAGCTAGAACCGGGAGTCCGATCCCGGTGAACAGGCAACTTGAGTAGCACTCCCTCCCTGCCAGGCACGGCCATAGGAATGCCGTCGCCGCAGATTACGCAGTGGAGGGAATCCCGGAAGGATGGAAACTCTGGCGGGTAGGAGGGCTCATGGGCTGGAACGGCTGAGTTTGTTGCCACAAAACAGGAGGTTTGCATAAGCCTGTCAAGAGGCGGGAGTGGTGGGGCTAGGAAACAGAGGCTGTTGGTGCTGACCCCTTGGATGCTGCTCTTTGGTTTTCCCCTGCCCCACAACAAGCGGCGGCCAGGGCCGAGCTAGAGCTACGCCTTCGACTTCCGTTTCCGCTCCGGCTCCGGCAGCTACCCGTTAGCGTCGCCCGAAGCTCGACGCCGCTGGCGATCGTTGGCCCGTAGCTTGGCCGCGGACAGAGGGAAACGAAGGCGGCGCTGGAACAACGGCCGGGTGCTCACAGGCTTCGTGTTCGACGAGCAACAGTCCGAACAGGTCGAGGATTGGAGGGCCGCACTCGAGCGGCTGCAAAGCGGCCAACTGCTGTGGCTCGCACTGCACGACCCGACGGAGGAGGAAGTGGCGGCGCTGCGGGACACCCTCGATCTCGGCGAGGCGCTCGAGCACCGACTGGACGAGCACCCGAAAAGCGCCTCCGTGGCCGACGAAGGCGAGCGCATGTACGTGACGCTGTACGCCGTAGGCGGCGACGAGGATGCGCCTGAGCTGATTCCAATCGAGTGTGTTCTCGGTGTGAACTGGATCGTCACCGCCTATCGTGAGCAGGTCGGCGTGGTCGAGGAGTTCTTCGAGCGCGCCCAGGGGGGAGGTCAACTCGGGGGGCTCGATGCACCCTCGTTCGTCGCAACCATTCTCGACTGGATCGTCTCCAGCTACCTCCGCGCCTTGGATGACGTCGAGAGGGAGCTGGAGGATCTCGACGCGAGGGTCATGACCAATACCCCCAAAATGGCTGAGGACGACCTGAGCCGGCTCGTCGAGCTCCGCCGCACGATTGGGACGCTGCGACGGGCGCTTGCCCCGCACCGCGAAGTGGTCGTTTCTCTCTCACACCCCGAACTCGATCAGCTCTCGAGCGAGCAATCAGCACAGCGTTTCACCGACCTCGAGCGCCGTGTGGACAGAGCGTTGGACGCCGCCCGCGAGGCGAAGGAGTCGACCTTCGGCTCATTCGATCTCCTCGTCACCCGAATCGGACAACGGACAAACGACATCATGAAGTTGCTCACGCTGGTCACCGTGATCCTCCTGCCGGCAACCGTGCTCGGCGGGATCATGGGCATGAACTTCCAGGTCAGCCTCTTCGACCTAGCCTGGGTATTTTGGGTTGTGATCGCCACGATGCTCGCCATCGCCGTGGTCGTACTCTCATTCGCCCGAGTCCGCAACTGGATTTAGGTCAGGTCATCCAGGCGTTCGTTTACCGCGCGAAAGAGGATCTCGTTCTTGGCCAGACGTTCCTCGGAAAGCGTCACTGTGACTCCCGTCTCACCCGACATTCGCGCCGACGAACTCACTTCGCGCTGCTGCCTTACGGCCTAAGGAACGGAGCGGCCTGGTAGGCGAGTGCTCGGTCTTCGTTCTACCCTTGCCGGCTCCTCACAAACAGGCAGCCCTCGGCGTTTCAACCGCCTTCTAGAGAACGGCGAGCGAGGAGACCACTCGTCGCGAGTGCCGCCGCCTCTGTGGGCCTCAGGTTTACCGTTTTCGGCGGCGCGGTATGCAAGGGGTCTTAGTGAACTCGGCCGACTGCTGCGGCGTCCTAGTCACCGCAGAGGAGGCCATGTAGAGGAGGGGTCATGGACAAAACCACGCAGACCACTACCGACGTCTGGACGTACCGTGACGCGGGCACCCTTGGCACCGATGTGGGCCGGGGAGTGGACCTCACGGGCTTCAGCGTCGAGGCCACGGATGGCGGGATCGGAAAGATCGACGAGGCAACGTACGAAACCTCGCAGAGCTACGTCGTCGTCGATACGGGGCCGTGGATCTTCGGCAAGAAGGTGATGCTCCCGGCCGGCGTCATCCACAGGGTCGACCTCGACAGCGAGGCTGTCTACGTCAACCGGTCGAAGGACGAGATCAAGAATGCGCCCGAGTTCGACGAGGCCCGCTATCAGGACGAGGCCTACAAGAGCGAGCTCGGCGGCTATTACGGAGGCTTCTGAGACTGGCCTCCTCTTTCCGAGCCGGAGCCTGCTGACCCTCCGGCATCACCGCATCGGGGCGGGCCGTCTTGCGGCCTCGGCTCGCCCCCGATGCTCCTGGCTACCCGTCGCTGGTAATAACGGGACACCTCGATCGAGGAAGGAAAACGCACCAAAATGGCTGACATCAAGAGGTTGTCTGAGCAGATCGTCGATCTCGGCGAGCGACTTGGAGACGTCGCAGACGCCGCGAGCGGGAAAGACACACGAGGGCCTCGGGCCCGCTGGCTGCTTCTCCCAGCTGCGGGCGCAGGCCTCTATGCGTTGACGACGAGCGGCGCGTTCGCGCGCCAGGCGAAGGATGTCGTGAAGGAGGTCAGGACCCGCGCATCCGACTTGCCCGCCGAATTGATGAGTCAGGTACACGAGATCACGGGCTCGTCGGCGCACGCGGCCTCGAACGGGCGGCAGTCGTCGAGCCGCGGCCGAAGCGAAGGACGGCGCCGAAGCAAGGCGTCTGGGTCCAGCCGCTGAACGGAAGAAAATCCTGACGGGGACGGCTCCTCCTGCGGCTCGAGGATGCCGCCCCCGTGGGGAGCCTTGAACGCCGCCTCGATGAATCCTGCCAAGCGCGTTAGTGGGGGCAGGGGCGGAACCCGCCGCATCGGCCCCACCCCTGCAAGTGGCGTCCGTACCCTGCGTCCCACGAGGACAAAACGCCGGGACGCGGGCCGCGGCCGACGTCGAGGACGATCCCGAGGACGGCGGAGGCGCAGCTCGGAGAGGCCAGCTCGACGAGCCGTAGCTCCCCATCGCGCGGCCCGTACACGGGATAATCGCCGAACTCACCATCGCCGCGACACCCGCCGCGCCCGATCCCCGAGGGCGCCCCGCGATTGCAAGCCTGGTGGCTCGCGCCCAGGTAGCCGGCCCTGTCGTCCGTGTGGTCGAGGTCGAAAGCCTCCCCGGCCTCGATGAGCTCCCCGCAGCGGGCGCACCTGGCCATCCCCGCAGCAACGAGCGGCTCCAACCGCCGCCGTGCCGCCTGATGCGCCGTCCCGTACCCGCGCTGAGACGTGGAAGGCCGAGGAGACTCGAGCGCCGCTGGTGGGTTTTGTGCGCTCGCTATGGGGGCAAACTGCTAGATGGCGGAGGATCGTCCCGTGGTTGGGAGACACTGGTCGTCCTTCCCTCCACGGGACTAGCGGGCGCCGGATGCGGCGCGGCGTCCGAATCCCGTGCCAACCGCTGCGCGGTGTGAGACACTCGGGTCGACGGGCGCCGGCGGGGGGAAGCCCTTCCGGTGGCCGCAGCCGGCGGGCTTGCCGTGTCCCGTCGGTGTCCGTCACTCCGCGGGCCCGCCCCGCCAGCTTGGCGTGCGGGCGGTGGCCGGGGAGGGCAAGGCTGCCAGGCTCGCCCGACCCTCCCGGCCTTTTCGCCCACCGCAACGCAACGGCGAACGGGAGTTGAAGTCCGCTGCGTGCGGAACCTCCATTGGGTTGCTAGGTCGCCGAGTGGGCCAAGATTCGGGCGGCGTCGGAGAGCAGGGGGCGCCCGTCGACTCTGGCTGCACAGCGGTATCCGACTTGTCCCGAGTCGCTGTGAGCGATCCCCCGCGCCCGAAGCCGGGATGACTGGACACCTTCGCCCCGCCCTCGACGACCGTCTCCGAGCCGCTCAGCGTCGCCCACGAGGGCCGTTCAGCTTGGCGGCGTAGCGCCACCGGCGTAGACTCCTGGAGTGATGCTCGCGCTACGCATCGGGTTCACGGTCGCTGTCATGGCTGTGGTTGTGTGGCTGCTGCTGACCGGAAAGCCGCTTGGCGGGCTACTCATCGTCCCGCTCCTCGCCATCTGGATCCGTCGCGGAGCGGAGTCGGGACGCTTGACGGGTTTCTTTAGGCGCTTCGCGAAATCCTCCTAGTCGGCGCCCCGAAGCTCGGCGAAAGGCGAAACCTCCGAGAGGTCGCCTCAACGTACGCTTTCGTTTCGTTCGCCACGATCTCCGACAACGCCGTCCGGCGCTGCTATCCTGACCGGGACATTTCCCCAGGTTCGGAGAAATGGGCGCGCGGCGCCCATTTTTTGCGAGAAGGAACGGAATGCAGGTCTACGAGAAGGAGCGACAGATCCAACGCGAGGTCGCAGCGACGGTCGAGGAGAGGTTGCCGAATGTCGAGGTCCTGGCGGCCGAGCTCAGTGGGCCCGAGCGCCTCACCGTGTACATCGACCACCCCGAAGGGGTGGACCATGCGCTCTGCGAGCGGGTCACCGACGTCCTCCGGAGCTACCTCGACCGCTACACGCTCGACGTCTCCTCGCCGGGGCTCGAGCGCCCGCTCCGCACACCGCGGCACTTCGCGGGCGTCGTCGGCAGGCGGGCGGCGATCCGCACGAGCACGGAGATCGCGGGCCGGAGGCGCTTCCGCGGCGAGGTCGTGGCCGCCGACGAGCGCGAGGTCACCCTCGCGACGGGCGACGACCGGGTGGAGATCCCATACGAGGCGATCGCGCGCGGCAATCTCATCGACGAGGGATAGGAAGGAACAATGAGCCGGGAGATCCTGGAAGCGGTCAGGCAGATCGAGAAGGAGAAGGGCATCGAGGACGAGACGCTCGTCCGCGCTCTCGAGGACGCCCTGCTCGCGGCCTACAAGAAGACGCCGGGCGCAGCCCGTCACGCACAGGTGGAGCTCGACCGCGTGAGCGGCGACTTCCGCGTCTGGTCGATCGAGCTGCCCCCCGACATCGAGGAGCGCCTGCTCGACGAGGCGCGCGAGCGCGCCATCACCGAGCTCGAGGCTGCAGAAGCCGAGAACGGCGAGCGGTCGCACACGCTCATCTCCGACGACGACCTGGCCATCGACTGGTCCGACATTGCGCCAGAGCTCGTCAAGCGCGCCGACGTCACCCCCGAGAACTTTGGCCGCATCGCCGCCCAGACGGCGAAGCAGGTGATCCTGCAGCGGATCCGCGAGGCCGAGCGCGAGATGATGTACGACGAGTACGTCGACCGCGTCAGCGAGGTCGTCACCGGCATCGTCCAGCAGGCCGGCGACCGCAACAACGTCCTCGTCGACCTGGGCAAGGTCGAGGCGCTCCTCCCGCGCTCCGAGCAGGTGGACGGCGAGCGCTACGAGCAGGGAAGCCGCATCAAGGCGGTCATCACCGAGGTCCGCTCCGGGACGAAGGGCCCGCAGGTCATCCTCTCGCGCCGCGATCCCGAGCTGATCAAGACGCTCTTCGAGCTCGAGGTGCCCGAGATCGCCGACGGCCTGGTCGAGATCCGCGGCGTCGCCCGCGAGCCCGGCTACCGCTCGAAGATCGCCGTCGAGTCCCACGTGCAGGGCGTCGACCCGGTCGGCGCGTGCGTCGGACCCCGCGGCTCCCGCGTCCGCATGGTCGTCTCGGAGCTACGCGGCGAGAAGATCGACATCATCCCGTGGAACCCGGAGCCCGCGCGGTTCGTGGCGAAGGCGCTCTCGCCCGCGCGCGTGCGCGAGGTGCTCGTCGACGACGAGACGATGGAGGCGACCGTCGTCGTCCCCGACGACCAGCTCTCGCTCGCGATCGGCAAGGAGGGCCTCAACGCCCGCCTTGCCGCGCGTCTAACGGGCTGGAAGGTCGACATCACCTCGGAGACCGACTTCGCGAGGAGCGAGGCCGAGGCCGCCTTCGGCGGAGGCGCCGACGAGGAGTTCACCGGGCGCTGCGCGGCGGTCCTGGGCACGGGCAAGCGCTGCCCGAACACCTCCGTCCCGGGCTCCCGCTACTGCGGGATCCCGGCGCACCGCGAGCTGGCCGCCCGCGAGGAGGCCGGGGAGGAGCTCGATCCGTCCGAGGCAATCCCTGTCGGAGGCTTCGAGGAGGAGATCGAGGCGGAGGCCGACGAGCCGGTGGAGGAGCCTGTCGAGGCGACCGCCGGAGGCGAGGAGGAGGAGCAGCCTGCATCGTGAGCGAGCCCACGAGGACGTGCGTCGGGTGCGGCCGGAAGGCGCCGCAGCGGGAGCTCGTTCGCTTCGCGGCGCCCTCGGGCGTCCTCCAGCTGGACCGGCGGCGGACGCTGCCCGGTCGCGGCGCCTACACGTGCAGCCGGCCCTCGTGCTTCGAGCGCGCGGAGGCGCGTCGGGCCTTCGCGCGCACGCTCAGGCGCACGGTCACCATCCCATCGGGTTTGAAAGCGTCTATACGGGAGGAATAGGCTCGAATCGTGGCTGATCGTCAGAGACCGCTGAGACCGCGCGGCGGCGCGCCGGGAGGGCGCCGCAAGCGCCGCGTGGTCATCGACACGCAGGCGGCGCGCCCGCGCCAGGCGGAGCGGCCGCCTCGCGATGGGCAGAAGCAGGAGCGGGCGCCGCAGCAGGCGCCGCCTCAGCCGACGGGTCCCGTCAAGGTCAACTCGGGCGCGACCGTCAAGGAGCTCTCGGCCGCGCTCGGCGTGACCGTCCCCGAGATCATCAAGATCATGATGGGCATCGGGGAGATGGTCACGATCACGCAGTCGCTCTCCGACGACGCGATCGAGCTCATCGGCACCGAGCTCAAGCGCGAGATCGAGATCAAGCACGCCGACGACGAGGAGCTCGAGCCCGAGACCTACGAGGACGATCCCGACGACCTCACGGCCAGGCCGCCGGTGGTCACGATCATGGGCCACGTCGACCACGGAAAGACCACGCTCCTCGACGCGCTCCGCGAGAGCGCGGTGGTCGAGACCGAGGCCGGCGGGATCACGCAGCACATCGGCGCCTACCAGATCGACCACGACGGCCGGCGCATCACCTTCCTCGACACCCCCGGCCACGAGGCCTTCACTGCACTCCGCGCTCGCGGGGCGAAAGTGACGGACATCGCAGTGCTCGTGGTCGCGGCCGACGACGGCGTGATGCCGCAGACCGTCGAGTCCATCAACCACGCTCGCGCCGCCGAGGTCCCGTGCTCGTCGCCGTCAACAAGATCGACAAGCCCGAGGCCAACTCCCAGAGGTCCGCCAGGAGCTCGTCTCACACGACCTCCAGCCCGAGGAGTGGGGAGGGACGACGCAGTTCGCCGATGTCTCCGCGAAGACCGGCGAGGGGCTCGACGACCTCCTGGAGAAGATCCTCCTCGTCGCCGACGCCGAGCTCGAGCTCGACGCGAACGCGAAGGCAGAGGCGTCGGGGCCGATCATCGAGAGCCGTCTCGACGTCGGCCGCGGGCCCGTTGCGACAATGCTCGTCTCCCGGGGCACGCTCAAGGTGGGCGACGCGATCGTCGCGGGCGACGCCTGGGGCAAGGTGCGGGCGCTGCTCGACTTCCGCGGGGAGAAGGTGAAGGAGGCGTCTCCGGGCACACCCGTCGAGATCCTCGGCTTCGACAAGCCGCCGGCCGCCGGGGAGCACGCCCGCGTCGTCGAGAACGAGCGCCAGGCGCGCCACCTCGCACAGCTCCGCGGGCAGCGCGTTCGCGCCGAGCAGCTCGCGCGGAGCGCGAAGAAGGGCGTCTCCCTGGAGGAGCTCTTCACTCAGATGGAGGAGGGCGCCCTCCGGGAGCTCAACATCATCGTCAAGGCGGACGTGCAGGGCTCGATCGAGGCGGTCGTCGGCGAGCTCGCCAAGATCGACCATCCCGAGGTCGGTGTGAACGTCATCCACACCGGCATCGGCGCCATCACCGAAGGCGACGTCATGCTGGCGTCGGCCTCCAACGCCGTCGTGATCGGCTTCAACGTTCGCCCGAACGCCGAGGCGCGCGCTCTCGCGGAGCGCGAGGGCGTCGACCTGCGAACGTACCGCGTCATCTACCAGCTCACGGACGACATCCGCCAGGCGCTCGTCGGCATGCTGGCGCCCGAGACGCACGAGGACATCCTCGGCGAGGCCGAGGTGCGGGCTCTCTTCCGCGCGTCGCGCCTGGGAGTGATCGCGGGCTCCTACGTCACGCGCGGCGTCATCCGCCGGAACGCCCAGGTGCGGGTCGTGCGCGAGGGAACCGTCATCTACGAGACGACGATCGCCGGCCTCAAGCGCTTCAAGGACGACGTCCGCGAGGTGCAGGAGGGCTTCGAGTGCGGCATCCTGCTCGACGGCTTCAACGACGTGAAGGAAGGCGACGTCCTGGAGGCGTACGAGACCAGGGAGATCGAGCGCACCGACCTCTCGGTCGCCGGGAACGGCGGCGCCCCGGACGAGCCGGAGGCGGACGAGTCGGAGTAGACGCGATGGGTTCCGGCTATGTCGGGATCCTGTCCGTGGAGCTCCACTTCCCGGACAACCACTCCCTCAAGGGGAAGCGGAAGGAGCTCCTGTCCGCCAAAGCCCAGCTGCAGCGTCGCTTCGGCGCCTCGGTTGCCGAGGTGGACCACCACGACGTGTGGCAGCGCGCACGGCTGACGCTCGCGTGCGTGGCCCGCGGGCATGGAGAGCTCGTCGGCCTCCTGGACGGCGCCGAGCGCTTCCTCGCCTCGCAGGCCTTCGAGCTCGTCCGGGCGGAGCGCGACGTGGTGACCCTCGATGAGTGAGCGCATGCGCCGTGTGAACGAGGCTCTCCGCGAAGTGCTCTCCGAGGAGATCGGCGGGCTCGAGGACCCGCGCATCGGCTTCGTCACCGTCACCGGGGTGAAGACCAGCCCCGACCTTCGCCAGGCGACCGTCTACGTCAGCGTCCTCGGTTCCCGGCGCAAGCGGGACGCGACGCTCGAGGGCCTCGGGTCCTCCCACGGCGTCCTCCAGGCCGCGGTCAACCGCGAGCTCCACTTGAAGCGAACTCCCCAGTTGAGCTTTGAGTACGATCCGACGATAGAGGAAGGGGTGCGGCTAACCAGGCTCATCGATGAGCTTGCCCCAGACGGAAACCAAGACACCTGAGCTCGACGCGGTCGCCGACGCGATCCGGTCACACGACCGGTTCTTGATCACCACCCACGAGAACCCCGACGGCGATGCTCTAGGTTCGGTCGTCGCCATGCGGCTCGCCCTCGAGCAGCTCGG